>NZ_CP150900.1:2400000-3600000 GCF_038050405.1 Paraburkholderia sp. IMGN_8
CGCAGCCGCCAAGGCGCCGGCCGGTTTCGCGCACTTCCTTGCCGCCCGGGACTTCGCGCAACGCAACCCACTCGAGATCATCTTTGCGGGCGACAAATCGGGCGCCGCCGCACTGGTAACAAGCGTACACCGCGCATACCTCCCCGCGCGCGTGCTGGCCTTTGCCGAAGACGTGCCGATTGGCCGGGAGCGCCACCCGGTCAAGGGCCGCCCAACGGCCTACGTGTGCCGAAACCGCACGTGCGCCGCACCGGTGACCGACGGCAAGGCGCTCCTCGAGCTTTGTGCATCCTGACGGCAGCCCTGCACGAGCCGGTTGCAGGGGGCGCCCGCCTTCAGCGTGCACGCAGCGCATCGACGATGTTCATGCGCGCTGCACGCATGGCAGGAAGGAACCCGCCGATGAGACCCATTGCTACCGAGAACGCAAGCGTTTTCACCACGATTGCCGAGGTCAGAATGAAGCGGAACGAAAGGTCGGCAAAGGTCTGGAAGTTGGTGGTGGAAAATGAGGCGAACTGCATCAACGCCGCGCAGCCAAGCCCGGCCGTCCCCCCCACGAGGCCGAGCAGCATGGCCTCGACGAGAAACGCGGCGAGCACGTTGACGCGTTTGAAACCCAGTGCGCGCAAGGTGCCGATTTCCGCAACCCGGTTGGCCACCGACGCATACATCGTGATCATCGCGCCGATCATCGCAGCGATCGAAAAAATCATCGATAGCGTAAAGCCCAGAATGTTGATGAACGTCGATAGCGCCTTCGATTGATCGCTATAGAACGCCTGCTCACGTTTCGCTTCGTCGGCAAGCCGTGGGTCGACATCGATGTCTGCCTTGAAGCGGTCGAAGAGATTGGTCTGCGCGAGGCGCACCACCATCGACGAGTAACTGGTGCGGCGAAACGACCGCATGAGCTGGTCCACATCGCCCCAGATTTCCGAGTCGAAGCCGCTGCCGCCGGCGTCAAAGGTTCCGACAACGGTCCAGTCACGCTGGGCAAAACGCAAATGCTCGCCGATCTGCGTCCCGCTGAAGCCCTTCGCAACGCTGCTCCCGACAATGATCTCGGACGACCCGGCTTTGAACATGCGTCCCGCCACCAGCTTCACCTGTGGACGCAAGCCCAGGCCCGTCGGCGAGACCCCACGAATGACCACGTTCGACGGTTTGTTCGAGCCGCTCTTCACGAGCGAGATGAGCACCACGGCTTCTTTCGACGCCAGTGGCCGCCCGTCCTCGCCGATGGCCACCGACGGATGCATTTCCATGATGCTTGCCTGGTTGCGGTCGATCGCGCTCTGCACCTCGGTTTCCGCACCCTTGCGGATCACCACCACGTTGTCGTGTTCGCCGGTGGACACGAGGGTCTTCTTGAGGCCCGCGTCGAGCATCAGCACCGTGGCGAACACGAACACAACCAGCGCCAGCCCGCCGGCTGTGAGCATCGTGGTCAGCCGACGTGTCCACAGGTTGCGCGCGATGTAAGCAAGCGGAATCGCCACAGGAACCTCTAACCGATTGCCCGCAGGCCTTCGACAATACGAACCCGCGCCGCGTGCAACGCCGGTACGATGGCGGCGGCGAATCCGACGGCGAGCGCGCATGCTGCCTGCAGCTCGATCGTTTCGACGGATACGTTGAAAACGGGGAACACGCCGCCGGTAGCTTGCTTGAAAAGGCTCGCCGCCGGCGGCGTGGCGAGAATGCCGAGGCTGCCGCCGATCGCGCAGATCGCGATCGACTCCCCGAAAACCAGAAATGCCAGAAACGTGGGCCCGAAGCCGAGCGCCTTGAGCGTTGCGTACTCGACCGTACGCTCGCGCGCACTCATGGCCATAGCATTGGCCATCACCGCCATGATGATCACGATCACCACATACGATACGACGCGGATCGCCGCAATGATCTGATTCGACATGGCAACGAAGCCAAGCTGAAACGCCTGCTCGGTTTCGGTGAGGGTCTCAGCAAGCGAGTTCTTGAAGACGCTATCCACACTGCGCGAAATCGCGGCGGCATCATCCGGGTTCGAGATGCCCAGGACGTAAACACCGACTTGATCCGCTTGCCGGCGCGTCGTCTTGCGCACGGTTTCGTTCAGGTATTCCCAGTGGAACAGCAACTGACGCGTGATCGTCGTTTCGTCCCGTCCGTCCAGAATGCCGCGAACGACGAATTCCCAGGTGCCGGGGTAAATCGTGCCTTTAATCGGAATCACATCGCCCAACTTGAATCCGAACTGGCTCGCGAGTTGCCGTCCTACGAGGCACCCCTTGCGATCACGCTGGTAATCGGAGCGCTGTTGCGCCGGCAGTACAAACTCCGGGTACAGGTCGAGATAGTTGTCCGATACCGCGAACTGCGCAAAGAAGTTCCTGGGCTCGCGATAGATACCCCCGAACCAGTTGGAACGAGCCACCAGTGTCACCCCGTCGACGCCCCGGATACGGTTTTCATAGCTCAGAGGCAAGGGGAAGACGAGCGAGATGGCGTTGCGTGTCACGAGCCGTGCATTCGAGGCTGCGGCGGCCCCCGCATACCAGGCGTCCACCACCGTGTGCAGCAACCCGTAGGCTAGCACCGCGATGGTCAGCCCCACCACGGTCAGAATGGTGCGCAGCTTGTGTCGCAGCGCGTTTCTCGCGATCAGCTTCAGCAGGTACATGGCGCAGCACCACAACCCAGTTCAACGGATCTTTCCATCGCTCAGCTCCCCCTTCTCCAGATGCACGAGCGCCTTCGCCGCGCCGGCAGCGTGAGCGTCGTGGGTCACCATGATGATGGTTTTGCCGAGCTCTCTGTTGAGCCGTTGCATCATGGAAAGAATGTCCTCCGCCGACGCACGGTCCAGGTCGCCGGTCGGTTCGTCTGCCACGATCAGTGTCGGATCGGTGATGAGCGCGCGAGCGATGGCGACGCGCTGCTGCTGGCCGCCGGACAGCTCGGAAGGGTAATGGTGCATGCGGTCGGCCAGGTTCACCATGTCGAGCACCAGCCCAACGCGCTCACGCCGCTCTCTCCGGGTCAAATGAGTCAACATCAGCGGCAGCTCGATGTTCTCGAAAGCGGTGAGCACGGGCATCAGGTTGTAGAACTGAAAAATGAAGCCGACGTTGGCCGCGCGCCATTCGGCCAGCGCCGCTTCCGGAAGTCGCGTGATGTCGAGCCCTCCGACCCGGAGCTCGCCGCTATCCGGCCTGTCGATGCCGGCAATCAGATTGAGCAGCGTGCTCTTGCCCGATCCCGACGGGCCCATCAGTGCGACGAAGTCGCCCTCTCCGATTCCTAGCGAGATGTTGGCCAGGACTGGCACGGTCTGGGCTCCGCGTCGGTAGGATTTCGCGACGTTGCAAATTTCGACGAGCGGTGCGGTACTCACGCTATTTCTTCGCCAAAGTCACTTTGGCGCCGTCCCTGATCTTCTCGTTCGGAGCCAGTACGAGCGTGTCGCCCGGGTTCACGCCATTGACCGCGACGAGCTCGCCGATCCTGGCGCCCGTCGTGACAGCTACCTCCCGCACTGTGGCGTCCTTGACCACGTAGACCACTTTCTTGCCTTCGCGCTCGACGATCGCGGCGGGCTGCACCGCGACAACGGGCTGCTTTTCTTGCGGCGGAACCGGTCTGGAGAGGAACGCAATCTTTGCGCTCATGTCCGGAAGCACGCGCGCATCGCGATCCACGAAACGCACCTTGACCAGCACGGTCGCTTTCGAGCGGTCCACCGTCGGCACGATGCGCGAGACCCGGCCTGCCAGTCTCAGATAGGGCAGCGCGTCGAGCTGGATCTCGCACGGCTGATCCGCATTGATTCTGGCTATGTTGGACTCCGCCACGTCCGCTTCGACTTCGAGCGTTTCCATGTCGGCGATCGTCACGACCGCACCCTTGCTGTCGGATGCCTGCGAAAAGGGGGTGATGTTGTCGCCCACGTTCGCATGCTTTTCGATCACCACGCCATCGAATGGCGCTCGAATCACCGTCTGATCGACAGCGACTTGAGCGGCACGGGCGTTGGCCTGCGCCGACAGGATGGTGGCCCTGCTGTTGTTGATCGACGCCTTGGCCTTGTCGTAGCGGGCAAGATCGGCATCGTATTGTGTTGCCGGTATAGCCCCCTTGGGCGCCAGTATTGCGGAGCGGCGCAGATTGGCTTCGGCGTTCTTTTGCTCGGCAACTTGCAGTTCAAGACTCGCCTGCGCCACTTTCACTTGCGCCAACGCCTGGGCCAGCGCTGCCTCGACATCCGCGCTTTCGAGCCGGGCAATCACCTCGCCTTTTTTCACGTGAGTGCCCTCCAGTACCCCGAGCCACTCGAGACGGCCCTGCGCCTTCGATGCAACCGCGGCCTTGTGCTGCGGCACGACGTAACCCGTGGCATTGAGCAGCGTGTAGCTCTGCGACGGGTAAGCGGATGTCACGGTCGCCGTTTCGACCGCCGGCGGACCGGCCAGCCTGGCGGCAACGCCGAGCACCGCTGCGATGAGCAGCGCGATGACCGCGTAACGGATCCAGCTGCGCCGCCGCGGGACAGTGCCGGCCGACGGCCGGTCGATTCTCAGCCTTTCCAGATCGTGATCAGCCAATTTTCGGGCCTTGCACCGGCAAGCGGTCACGTTCGTCAAGCGCCGTACAGGAACGCCGTTTCGACGTATCGCCACGCCGGCTTGTGGAGCGGTGAACGGGCCCACAGTATAGCGCCGTGCCCGGTCCGCGCTTACGCCACGGTGGCGCCGCCGTGGCGTTCGGCCCGGACCTGCTCAAGCGACTCGCCGATTGCAATGCGGGCAATATCGTCGTCGCCGCTCGAAGCGGCGCACATTCGAGACATGAATCGCTCCTGGAGTTACGCTCGCTGGTAGCCGTTTCCTGCTTCAATGGCGGTATTCGTTCATGAACGGGTGGAGAGAATCGCATGCTGACTGCGCACGTCCCGGACCTCGCTGCGGCATTGGAACGCCATGTGAAGGTTCTCGCCGAAGACATCGGCGAACGCAACGTGTTCCGGCCGGACGCGCTGCACGCGGCAGCCGGCTATATCGTGCAGCAGTGGACGAGGTCTGGCCGTACAGTGACGCATCAGGACTACCAGGTGCGAGGGGTTCCCTGTGCCAATATTGAAGTTGCGCTCGAAGGCTGCGTTCAGTCTGACGAAATCATTGTGCTGGGCGCGCATTACGACACCGTGCGAAACAGCCCTGGCGCTGATGACAACGCCAGCGGCGTCGCCGCGCTCCTCGAGATCGCGGGCATGCTTCAGTCCCTCTCGCCTCGGTACACCGTGCGCTGCGTTGCGTTCGTGAACGAGGAAGCGCCGTTCTTCTTCCGTGGCGACATGGGCAGTCTGAGGTACGCGAAAGCCGCGCGGCTGCGCGGGGATCGCATTCGCCTGATGCTTTCGCTCGAGATGCTCGGTTACTACCGGGACGAGCCGGGTACCCAAAGGTATCCGCCTTTGCTGCGTTACTTCTATCCAGCGTGCGGCAACTTTATCGGTTTCGTCTCCAATCTTCGCTCGGCGCGCCAATTGCGATGGTTCGTCGACGCGTTCCAGGCCTCGTCCGATTTTCCGCTCGAAGCAGCGGCGCTGCCGTGGTGGGTGCCAGGGGTCGCGTTGAGCGATCATTCTTCCTTCTGGCGCCACGGCTATCCGGCCGCCATGGTGACCGACACCGCCTACCTGCGCAACCCGCACTACCATACCGCTCACGATGTCCCAGCGACGCTCGACTATGGGCGCATGGCCGCCGTGACGCGCGGGTTGGCTGCAAGCGTGGCGTCGTTGGGGCCGGGTGGCGCGAATCCCGGCAAGATCCGGGCCCCAGAAAAGAGGCAGTTGTGACCGTGGGGGCCGCTTTCGAGGCGAGAACAGTGCGGAGATATGAACGGCTGTCAAACCAATAACTTTGCCTACGAGCACTTCAAACAACCCGGAACTGCCATTCAAAATGCATGCGATTACATCGCATGCATTTGCGTCCTTCCAGAGTCAGGCTTGCCGCGTCAGTAGCTCGCGACTTCGATGACCGCGTCGGCAAAGGCCTTTGGCGCTTCCTGCGCCAGGTTGTGGCCCGCACCGCTGACAATACGGTGCGCATATCTGCCGGCAAATTTCCTTGCGTAGCCGGCGCCGTCCGTTGCAGGCGCCACGCCGTTCGCGTCACCATCGAGCGTGATTGCTGGCACGGTAATGACGGGACCTTCGGCCAGGCGCCGCTCAAGCACATCGTATTGCCGTTCGCCATCCGCGAGGCTCAATCGCCAACGATAGTTGTGTATCACGATGGCCACGTAGTCGGGATTGTCGAACGACGCCGCACTGCGTTCGAACGTCGCATCGTCGAAATTCCACTTCGGCGAATTTTCCTTCCAGATGACTCTCGCCAGATCGCGCCGGTTGGCCTCGAGCCCCGCCCTGCCACGTTCAGTCGCGAAATAGAACTGATACCACCTCGCATGTTCGGCTTTCGGTGGCATCGGGTGCCTGTTGAACTCGAGATTGTTGACGATGTAACCGTTGGCGGACACGATGGCTTTGCACCGTTCAGGCCATAGTGCTGCAATGACGCAGGCCGTTCGGGAGCCCCAGTCATAGCCGGCGAGGATCGCCTTGTCGATTTTCAGCGCATCCATCAACGCGATCGTATCGAGTACAACGGCCGCCTGCTGACCGTTGCGGAACGTACTGGCATCGAGAAAGCGCGTCGTACCGTGACCGCGCAGATGAGGAACGATCACCCTGTAGCCGGAAGCTGCGAGCAACGGCGCAACGTCGACGTAACTGTGAATATCGTATGGCCATCCATGCAACAGGATGACAACCGGGCCGTTTTGCGGACCGGTTTCCGCATAGCCGATATTCAACAGCCCAGCATTGACCTGCTTGATGGTTTTGAAAGACGCGTCGGGCCGCCCCGCTGCTGCAACTGTAGCGGGCAGCCTCTTCGCGGCATCTTGCGCACGCGCGAGGCCGGCAAAACCCAGTTCGAGCACACCGAGCCCCACGGCCGCCGTGCCCAGAATGCGTCGGCGATGCATGTCAACCATTTCGGACGTGAGAACTTCTCCTTGTGAAAGTGTATTTCAACGGCGAGAGCGTGGCTCACCGCTTTCCTGCCTCGGTCATCCGCCCGACCAGAACGGTTAGGCAACCGGCGCCTTCAGCGCGCCCTTCAGTATCAGCGTCGCCGCAAGGCCGCCGCCGGCCCGGTTATGCAGCGATAGCGTTGCGTCCATCGCCTGGGTCAGCTGGCGCGCGATCGCGAGCCCCAGCCCGGTGCCTCCGGTATGGCGATTACGCGACGTTTCCAGCCGGTAGAACGGTTCGAATACCGCTTCGAGCGATTCCGCCGGTATGCCGGGGCCGTGGTCGAGCACGGCGATGCTGACGCCGCCGTCCGGCAGCCCTGCGACTTCGATTGCTGCCGATCCGCCGAACTTCAACGCGTTGTCGATCAGGTTGCCGACGACCCGGCGCAATGCCTGCGGCCGCGTGACCACGGTGATCGGCAGGCGGCTCGCGAACGCGACGTCCTTGCCGGCATCGACATAGTCGCAAACGAGGCTATCGAGCAACGCGTCGAGATCGATACGGCACGGCGCCTCCGCGGTGCCGTGCAGCGTTCGCGCGTAAGCGACGCCCTCCTTCACCAGCTCTTCCATTTCCAGCAGATCCTGGCGCAGCTTTGCGCTTTGCGTGCTGTCGTCCATCACGTCGACCCGCAGCCGCATACGCGTGATCGGCGTCTGCAGATCGTGCGAAATGGCCGCGAGAATCTGCATGCGTTCGGCGGTGTACGTCGCGATGCGGTCCTGCATCGCGTTGAACGCCCTCGCCGCGCGCGCGACTTCGGACGGGCCGTTTTCGGGCAGGCGCGCAGCCTTCAGGTCCGGTCCGAGCGTATCCGCCGCCTGCGCGAGCTGATGCAGCGGGCGCGTTGCGAGCCGCACCGCGAGCCAGCAGCACGTGGCGAGCACCGCTAACTGCAACGCGAGCACGAGCGGTAGCCAACCCGACAATGGCACACCGGACATCGGGTGAATGTCGATAGTCAACGGCGTGCCGTCGCTCAGTTTCAAATGCGCCTGCAGATGCTCCGGTTTGCCGGGAATGGTATTCGCCGTCACGGGATACGCTTTGCCGACGCCATCCGCGATCGATTGCGCGACGCGCTCAGAGAGCTGCGCATCGACCGGGCTGCCGGCAATGCCGGGCCCGAGGATGAACCGGTAGCTGCGCCGCGCGAGCCGCGGCAGCCATTCGGCGCGCTCGCCGGCGGGCAGATGATCGAGCAGTGCCACCGAGCTGACCACCTCGCGTTCGATGTAACCCATCATCATGTTCGTGGTGGCCTGATCGCGTTCGGTCATCGTGAGCCAGAACGACAGCGTCTGCGCGAGCGCCAAGCCGACGCAGAGTATCAACGCGAGGCGCGCGAACAGCGTGCGGGGCCAGTGCCATCTCCGAAGCAGCTTCATTGCGGCTCCTCGATGGCGGTCACCGCCGCCGAGAACACATATCCTTCGTTGCGCAGCGTCTTGATGTAACGCGGCTCTCGCGCAACGTCCTGCAGCCGCTGACGTAGCCGGCTGACCAGCAAGTCGATCGAGCGGTCGAATGCGTCGGCTTGCCGGCCCTGGGTCAGATTGAGCAGTTGATCCCGCGTCAATACCCGCTGCGGATGGTC
Organism: Paraburkholderia sp. IMGN_8; assembly: GCF_038050405.1. Lineage (NCBI taxonomy): Bacteria > Pseudomonadati > Pseudomonadota > Betaproteobacteria > Burkholderiales > Burkholderiaceae > Paraburkholderia > Paraburkholderia sp. IMGN_8. Next base: position 2,408,688 of record NZ_CP150900.1, read on the forward strand.
GAGGAATACGCGCAGCAGACGGTACTCTGCCCCGCTTAACGCGACCATCGTGCCGTCCGTGTCGAGCAGATGGCGCGCCGTGGTATCGAGCCGCCAGTCCCCGAAAGCCAGCATATGAGCCGCCTCCGCGACCTGCATGCCGGGCGGCAGCATGCGCGCGCGGCGCAGCACGGCCCGAATGCGCGCGAACAGTTCGCGCACCGCAAAGGGCTTGGCGAGGTAATCGTCGGCGCCCATTTCCAGGCCGACGATGCGGTCCGTCTCCTCACTGCGCGCGGTCAGCATCAATACCGGCACCGAGCGGAATTTGCCTGCACGCAGCTCGCGGCAGAGCACGAGTCCGTCCTCGCCCGGGAGCATCAGGTCCAGCACGATCAGATCGGGCACCCCGTACTCGAGAGCGTTGCGCATCTCGCGGCCGTTGGCGGCCAGCGAGACGCGCATCCCGTTTTTCTCCAGGTAGGCGGCAACCAGTTCGCGGATGCCGCGGTCGTCGTCCACGATCAGGATGTGGTCGGTCTTTTCGGACATGGGTTCATTCCTTGCGGCGCTTCGCCTGCACGCGGCTCGCCGATATGAGCGAACAGTACACCGGATGGCCAATTTCCGCCGCCAGCCCGCCCGCGAGGAACGCAACAATTGCCAGCAGACGTTTCATGCGTCTTCCACCACAGAGAGACTCGCGCCGTCGGCCACGGCAGCGTCGAGCGCATAAGGATCGACACCTGCCAGGCAACCGATATTGACCCGCCAGAGCTTCGGGTCCTTGCGTGTCTGATGGAACGGATAGATTCCGCAATGTTTGCAGAAGTAGTGTTTTGCCACGCGGGTATTGAACTGATACAGCGTGAGCGCGTCTTCGCCGCTCAGAATCTTCAGTTCGTGCGTGGCGAACGTGGGACTCATCAATGCGCCCTTACGGCGGCACAGGCTGCAATTGCAACGCGCCGCGGGAACGACGGCGGTGCGGACTTCGAATTTGACGGCCCCACAGTGACAGGACCCATGCAATGTATCGGCGCTCATATGGCTCTCCGCGTTGAGGTGACGTCCGCTTTATAGCGCAACGCCTGCGTCGGTTTGTGTCGCAATGTATCTGGACGCTGTACAGATACAAAACATTGCACACGCCCGGCATGACGGACACAAGCCAGATACGTCCGGACGTTCCAATGCAGCCATGCCAATCACAGGAACGCCCATCGTGCACAACCTCCTCGAAACGCCGCTCTCGTTGCTGGCCGGGCTGCTCACCATTGCTTCGCCCTGCATCCTCCCGGTGATGCCGATTCTGCTCGGCACCTCCGTCGACCGTCCCGACCGTACGCGGCCGCTTTTCATCATGGCCGGCTTCATTCTGACATTCGCGACCTTCGCGATGATGCTGGGCGCGGTTTCCAGCACGGTTCACGTGGCGCAAGAGGCGCTACGCGACACCGCCCTCGCGTTGTTGGCACTGTTTGGCCTGCTGCGCCTGTGGCCTCGCCCCTACGAGTGGCTAGTGGCGCGCATCGTGCAGCCCGTGTACGAAAAGCTGGTCAACGCAACCGGCATTCAGCCCCCTGGCGGTAATGCGGGTGGCTTCGTGCTCGGCATGTCGCTGGGCGCGGTATGGACGCCCTGCGCGGGGCCAGTTCTTGCATCGATCCTGGTCCTCGTGGTCAAGGCGCAGGATCTCAAATGGTCCGCCCTGCTGCTGACGTTGTATGCCATCGGCGCGGCCATTCCGATGCTCGCCATCATCTACGGCGGACAGTACATGACCCGTCACATCCGGCTGGTGGCGCGCCACGCGCAACGTCTTCAGCAACTGTTCGGCGTACTGGTGATGCTGACCGCGCTTGCGATTTACCTGCAGTACGACGTCCTCGCCTACGCCTGGATCTCCACTTTCTTCCCTTCCCTGAAAGGACTTTGACATGCTCTCGCGAATCAAGACCCTCACTGCCTCAGCAATGTTTCTCGCCATCGCGGCCACGAGCAGTGCCGCAATCGCCGCTACGCCGGGCAGCGGCAATATCGCCCCGGAATTCAGCGGCGTCGAGAAGTGGCTCAACAGCGACCCGCTGACCATGCAGCAATTGCGGGGCAAAGTGGTACTGGTCGATTTCTGGACCTACACGTGTATCAACTGCATTCATACCCTGCCCTACGTCAAGAGCTGGTATCAGAAGTACAAGGACCAAGGTCTGGCAGTGGTCGGCGTGCACACACCGGAGTACCCGTTCGAACGCGACACCGACAACGTCAGGACTGCCATCAAGCGTTTCGACATACGTTTTCCCGTCGCGCAGGACAATCAGTACGCGACGTGGAACGCCTACATGAATCAGTACTGGCCGGCGTTCTATCTGATCGACAAGAAAGGACAGGTGGTCTACAGCCACTTCGGCGAAGGCGATTATGCACAGACTGAGTCGGCAATCCAGAAGCTGCTCGCGCAGAAGGAATGACGTCTGTGGCCGGACAGGGTATCGAACCGTTCGGCTATTCGTTCGACGTCCGCCGCACGCGTGGACGCTCGACGTTTATTCGTGCGATTCCGGAGAAACGCAGACGGCGTTGTCTCCGGACAATTCCGACCTGCGCGGCTCGTGCACAGACAATCATTCCTGCTCGTGCACGGTCCTGACGAGATTGTTGCGAAGCGTGACGATCGACTTCTGCACTTTAGCGAACTCATCGGATGTCAACCCGCAGGCTTCAAACAGGTTCATGTCCAACGCTTTTTCACGCAGCCGCCGGCCGCTTTTCGTCAAGCTGACCCGCACCTGACGCTCGTCGGCAGGGTCGCGTTGCCGTTGCAGATAACCCATCGCTTCGAGCTTCTTGAGGATCGGCGTGAGCGTGTTCGATTCGAGAAACAGCTTCTCGCCCAGACTGCTGACGGTCTGATCGTCTTCCTCCCATAGCGCAATGATCGTGATGTATTGCGTATAGGTGAGCCCAAGCTCCTCGAGAATCGGCTTGTACGCCTTGCCGAAAGCCAGATTCGCCGAATAGACGGCAAAGCACAGGAAATCGGCCAGCTTCGGGTTCGTGGAGTCTTCCTTGGTGGTAGCTTTCATCGGCGCCCTCGTCTGCACAAGACGGATGTCTCGTGAAAAACACATTATACATCGGACGCGATTTAATCGGAAGTGCGAGACACTCGCGCGGTTTCCGCAACGAGAAGAATCCATCGAGGCGCGCGCCTGATTTGTTCTCACCACGCATTACTGTTTGTCCATGCCGGGTATTCGAACCCAGCATCAATGCGTTTAGATTGACCTCCATCGGCGCCACCGGTCCAACCGGCAAGGAAGCCGAATCAATTCATCTGGAGGTTCACCATGAGCACGTCGCAAAAAGTCGTAGTCGTTACTGGCGCATCGCAAGGCATCGGTGCGGAGTTGGTCAAGGCCTTGCGCGAACGCGGTCACCGCGTTGTCGCAACGGCACGAAGCATCAAGCCGTCAGAAGATCCCAACATTCTCGCGGTGGCGGGCGATATCGCCGACCCGTCCACCGCCCGCCGCGTGATCGCCGAAGGCGTGGCACGCTTCGGCCGTATCGACACGCTGATCAACAACGCCGGCATCTTCGTCGCCAAGCCTTTTACGGGCTACACGGCTGAAGACTACGCAGCGATTACGGCCGTGAACCTCGCAGGTTTCTTCCACATCACACAGCTCGCGATCGCTGAAATGGAGAAGCAGTCGAGCGGCCACGTCGTCAGCATCACGACCAGCCTGGCCGACCACGCGATCGATGGCGTGCCTTCGGTCCTGGCCTCGCTGACCAAGGGCGGTCTGAACGCAGCCACGAAGTCCCTCGCGATCGAATACGCCAGGCGCGGCATCCGCGCGAACGCAGTTGCGCCCGGCATCATCAAGTCGCCGATGCACGCACCGGAAACGCACGAGGCGCTCGGCGCACTCCATCCGATCGGTCACATGGGCGAGATGAGCGATATCGTGAACGCCGTGCTGTATCTGGACTCGGCGCCCTTTGTGACAGGCGAGATCCTGCACGTCGACGGCGGTCAGAGCGCTGGCCACTAAGCACCTGCGGGCGCCGCTGGCCGGCGCTCCTTTTCATCGATCACGGTCAAGGAGAGCGACATGCCTATCGTCACAATTCAGGTGACCCGCGAGGGCACCAGGCCCGGCGCAACGTCGGTCACAGCAGAGGAAAAGGCCCAACTGATCAAGGGCGTGAGTCACCTGCTGCTCGACGTGCTGAACAAACCCCTCGAAGCCACCTTTGTCGTCATCCAGGAAGTCGAAACGGAAAACTGGGGCTGGGGCGGACTGCCGGCACTCGAGTATCGCAAGCAGCGCGGACTCGAACCGGGCTGATCACTGAGGCGGTGCCGGCGCGAAGCGCGGGATTGATTGTTGCCGAACCGCGAACTGTGAATTCCGGCGCGCCTCATTGATGTCCACCGCGGAATGCTTAGACTGAGAATCAAGGGCGCGCTAATTTCAGCGCGCCCGGTCAGTCACACAGTTCTTCGGCGTGGAGCATGAGATGGACATCCTCGATATGGCTCGAAAAGCAGGTATGACGATTGTTCTCGACGCAAAAATCGGACGTCAGGAATACCAGACGGTGTACGGCTCGGTTAAAGCGTTGGAGTCTTTTGCAGCGCTGGTTGCGGCGTCGTTGGAATGCGAGTCACTGCACCAGGACTGATGCCCTACCCGGTAGCCAGTCCGTTGCAATTCATCACAAAGGAATATGCAATGAAGTACGAATCCTTGAGCTTCCACGGAAACGGTGACAAAGGCCGTGTGAGTATTGAAGGCAACGCGCGTTGGCCGTCGAGCCGGACCTCGCAGGCGCACGACAGCAAGCGAGCGCCAGCCCCGAACTGGGCGTGGGCGCACAGCACCGACTCGTATGACTGGATGGACTCGCACAGTCCGTTTCCTCCGTCAGATTTATCGGGCTGAAGCCGGCATTCATGGCCCGGGCGCTACGCCGCCGCCCCAAATACACGCGCGTAAGCAAGTCCTCAGCCGCCAAACTGCTGCAGTTGCCCGATGCTCTCCTTCATCTCGTTCTCCAGCTCGACTAACAGGTCAGCCGCAGGCAACGACCTCGCGAGAGCAGCAGCCTGCCCTGCCCACTGCGCGCCGTAGCCAAATTCCCCCTTGGCTTTGGCTGCGGCGTGAAGCGCTTTTCCGGCATCGTATGCAATCGGATAAGCGGGCGGCTTCGGTGCCGTCGCGTCGCCGCCGAGTTCGGTGAACCTGTTCACCATGCTTCTCGCAATCCGTCCCGAGATTGCCGCGGTAAACGTGGTGTGCCGTGCAGACTCCCCAAGAATCGCACGACGGTAACCTTCGTCGATCGATGTTTCCGGACAGGCGACAAAGGCCGTGCCGAGCTGAGCGGCATGGGCGCCGAGCGCCAGTGCCGCAGCGATCCCGGCGCCGTCCATGATGCCGCCGGAAGCGATCACCGGCAGATCGAATTCCCTCACGAGCAGGCGCGTCAATGCGAACGTGCCCAGGCGATCGTCGGGAGCGTCCGGGTCGAACACACCGCGATGTCCGCCCGCCTCGATACCTTGCGCAACGATCGCGTCGACACCCGCCGCCACGACCTGCGCCGCTTCGTTCAGATTGGTTGCGGAGGCCAGCAGCCTGATTCCAGCCTTTTTCAGATCAGCGATAACTTCGGCAGGTGGCAAGCCGAAATGAAAGCTGACGATCGCCGGCTTCTCGTCGAGGAAAACCTCGAGCATCGCCGGGTCTGCCACAAAACTGGTGTAGATCTCCGACAACGACGCAGGCGGCGTAGCCCCGTATTTTTCGAATTGCGGCCCAAGCCAGTTCAGCCATTGCCGCTCGAGCGCTTCGTCTGCCGCCGCCGGTCGATGACAGAAAACGTTGATGTTGAAGGGCTTCCCGGTCAGTGCGCGTGTTTCCTTGATGACCTTACGCGCGCCTTCAGCATTCATTGCGCCAACGCCCAATGAACCCAGACCACCTGCATTGGATACGGCGGCCGCCAGTGCGGGCGTACTGACGCCGGCCATGGGCGCCTGAATGATCGGCTTTTCGATGCCCAGCAAACGCAGCAGCGCTCGATTGCCTGTCTCGTTCGTCATATCTATTCCCCTTCAAATAAGGTTTGTGGCAATGTTCGTCTCGAGAGCGTGACCGGTCAACCGACGGACAAGCAAAACAGTCACTACTCCATGGAAAGGATTTGACCGCTATGCAGCGTCAATTTGAAGATCTCGCTCTAGGCAGTATCGAGCTGTTCTGTCTCGCAGCCGACTCGGAAAGCTTCACTGTCGCCGCAACTGCCGCAAGCGTCACGCCTGCCGCCGTCAGCCGTGCGGTCGCGCGTCTCGAGAAACGCCTCGGTATCCGGCTGTTTGTTCGGACAACCCGACAGATCAGGCTGACGGACGAAGGCAGGCGATACTTCGAACAATGCCGGCTGGCGCTGACTCAGCTTGCCGATGCAGAGCGCGAAGCGACCGGCCAGCAGACGACGCCGGCTGGCGTGCTGCGGATCAGCATGCCTACGCCGTATGGTCACTACCGCGTTCTACCGCTGCTTGCAGACTTCCGCGAACGTTACCCCGCTGTCACTGTCGACGCGCATCTGAGCAACCGCAACGTCGACTTTGCGGACGAAGGCTTCGACCTCGCGATTCGGGGTCGTGCGCCGCAGGACTCCGGTCTGATCGCGCGCAAGCTCGAAGATGCGGAGCTGGTGGTGGTGGCGTCGCCCTCGTATCTGCGCAAAGCCGCAAAACTCAAAACGCCGGAGGATCTGGTCCATCACGACTGCATCCAGTATGAGTTGCCGAGTAGCGGCCGCACCATCCCCTGGCTGTTCAAGCGTGATGGCGAGCCGGTCGAGATCGTCACGCGTGGCGCTTACGGTTCATCGGGCGACGTGCTGGCCGGGGTGACGCTGGCGCGCCATGGCGCCGGCATTTTCCAGACCTATCGGTTCGTGGTCGAGAAAGACCTCGCACAAGGCACGCTCAAGGAGCTGCTCACCCCGTATGGCGGTTGTTCACGACCCTTCGTGCTGCTCTATCCGCATGGCCGTCATCTGTCGTCGCGGGTACGCAGCTTTGTCGACTTCCTGGTGGAAAGACTGAGAGCGTAGCGCGTCGACGGTTAGCGCGTCCGCGCCCATTGGGCGAGGCCCGCGCAGGCGATCAGCAAGGTGCCCGTGACGAAAAACACCGAGTGCAGTCCAAGATACACACCGATCTGGCCACCAATCACAGGACCGATGACCTGACCGCTGAACTGGGCGGATTGCAGATAGCCGAGCATTTGGCCAGTCTTGCTTTCATCTACAGAATGTCTGGCCAGCTTGGAGATAGCAGGCAGGAGCCCGGCGAGGGTCATGCCCATCAGCATCCGCAGTCCACCCAGTTGCCACCATTGAGCGACGAAGGCCTGCGGAATCATCGTGAGACCCGTGAGCACCAGACAGCCGATGATGACGTTCCAGCTACCGATGCGGTCGGCCAGCGCTCCAAGCCGGGCCGCCGTCAACATGCTGCCTAACGCGGAACACGCCATGACTACGCCCGCAATGCGAGTCACGTGATCGGCTCGAACGCCCATGCCCCCGATGTAGACGGTGATGATCGGCTCGATCGACATATTCGCGAGCAGCACCATCATCGCCGTCGCGAGCAGCGCAGCAACGACAGCATAATTCGTGCGACGAGCCGCCGCTGCGATCTCGTTGGCTGCACGACCGCTAGCGTCGGCCGGATGGAAATCCTCCTTCACGACGAAGATCGTGAGCAGGGCCGCCACTGCGATCATCGCTCCGCCGGCGAAGAAGGTGCCGCGAATCCCGATCCACCCCGGCAACAGGCCGCCGACCAACGGTCCAATCAGATTGCCCGCGAGAGCGCCGGTCGAGAGGATTCCCAACGCCCAGCCAGCCCGGTCGCGGGGCACCTGAGTGCCGACCATGACGGTGGAGGCAGACGCGTAGCCACCCACCAGCCCCGCGATCAAGCGCAGCGCAACCAGTTGATGAACCGTATGGGCGACGCCGATCAACGACATCACCACGGCCATGCCCACCGCTGCCCGAACGAGCATAGGCTTGCGACCGTAGCGATCGGCAAGACGTCCCCAGAGCGGCGCGGTGACGGCCGTCCCGAGAAACGTCGCGCCGAACGCGACCCCCGACCATTCGATGACCGCCGACTGGGATTCGACACCGAGTTGGCGGACGTAGAGCGGCAGGAACGGCAACAGCATGCTCAGGCTGACCAGCGTGGTGAACGAACCGAACACGCAGACAGCCAGATTGCGTCGCCAGTAGTTCTCGTTGCGTTCTGCATAACCGGGCGGTGCCGGCTGGAGCGCCGACCGTTCTGATTCACTCAAGACTGCGGATCGCATACTGCCTCCACTGGACTGTGTACCCGTCAGGTACCTCACCTTTGATGGAGCCAGTCTAGATTGAATCGATTTGAGGGAGAATCGCCGCCGCCCGGAAGACATTCTTCCGATGTGCGATTCAATCGGTATCGGTAATGCGCGCTAGTTGCTTGAAGTGCCGGCGCAGACGCGGCGCGGCGAAATCCACAAAGGCGCGCACCTTCGGGACCGAAAGGCGTCCATGCGGCGTCAGCAGATGGACCGGCAGCGGCGCCTGCTCGCTATCGCGCAGGACGATCTTCAGCGATCCTTGCTTGACCTCATCGGCGATGTGATAGGAGAACATTCGCGTGACGCCGTGGCCGGCAACCGTCGAGGCGACAGCCGCCCGGATCGTGTTGACGATGAAACGCGGCGTGAACTGCACGACCTGAGGAATCGGTGAGCCGCTCGATGTCGGGAAGGTCCATGAGTCCAGCCCGAAATGCGTCATCGAAATGATTGGATGGTGGGCGAGATCGGCCGGCTCGTCGATGCGGGGATGTTTGGCCAGGTATTGGGGGGAAGCGGCAACGACACGTCGAACTTCGCCCACAGGTATCGCGATCAGCGTCGAATCCGCCAGATGGGCGATGCGCAGCGCCACGTCGATTCCCTCATCGATCAGGCTGACTGGCCGGTCGAGCAGTTGCAGGCGTACCGAGACGGCTGGAAAGCGCTCGATAAACTCGTCGAGTATCGGCCGCAGCAGATCCTCGCCGGCGGCAACCGGTGCCGTTATCGTCAGCAGACCGCGCGGCGCCGAGCGTTCATGCGCGACCAGCATATCGGCTTCTTCGAGGTCGGTCAGGATGCGTCGGCAGGCAGACGCGTAGCGTTCGCCCGCTTCGCTCAGCTTGATGGTCCTTGTCGTGCGATGGAGCAAGGCCGTGCCGGTATGCTCTTCGAGGAAGGCGATCGCCCGGCTCACCGCCGCGGGTGAGCGCCCAAGCCGGCGCCCCGCGCCAGCCAGACTGCCTTCGTCCAGCGTTGCAACGAACACTTTCATTGCGTCGATTCGGTCCATATCGCGTCAAATAGCCGGTAGCGAGATTGTTCCCGGAAGTCTACCGCGCGACGGACCGGCGCACGGCGCCGTTGAAGCGGCACGTGAACAGCCGGTCTGGACTACGAGCCTCCGAGCACGCCACGTACCGCTTGCGCACGCCTTGAGTGCCCGTTGACTCCAGGCACGATCAATCGATGCCCAGGAAACCACGTCGAATGCCATGGTCGAGGAAAGGACCTTGCCGGGGTTGATCTTCGACGTGGCTGGGTTGCCGCCATAGCGGCGATCGGGCCGCGTCATGCGCTCGCTAATTGGGATGCTTCTCCAGCACATCCTTAACGACCGGCAGCGCGGAAAAGACGTTTGGCCAACCGGTATAGAAGGCCAGTTGCGTCATCTCATATGAATTTAAACATCGCGATCGCGTGTGACTAGACGCTAAAATCAGCAAACACCTATGAGACGGGTTCATCAATGCGGCGCGAAAACTTTAACGATCTGCTTGCCTTCATTGCCGTTGCGCGCGAGCGCAGCTTCACTCGCGCGGCCGCGCAATTGGGTGTGTCCCAATCCGCGTTGAGCCATACGATCCGCGCGCTCGAAACCCGACTCGGCCTTCGGCTTCTGACTCGCACTACACGCAGCGTGTCCCCCACCGAGACAGGCGAACGTCTTCTCCAGACGGTCGCGCCCCGCTTCGAGGAGATCGAAGCGGAGCTGACAGCCGTGACCGAGCTTCGGGATAAACCCGCTGGCACCATTCGCATCACCGCAACCGACTACGCGACCAAGACAATCCTTTGGCCCAGATTGTCCAAGGTCCTTCGCAAGTATCCGGAAATCAAGGTTGAAATCATCACGGACTATGGTCTCTCCGATATCGTTGCGGACCGCTTTGACATCGGTGTTCGCAACGGCGATCAGGTCGCAAAAGACATGATCGCGGTCCGCATTGCGCCGGATATGCGTATGGCGATCGTCGGCTCGCCGGCCTATCTGGAAAAGCGGGCACGGCCAAAGACTCCGCATGACCTGACGACGCACAATTGCATTAATCTGCGTCTGCCGACGCTTGGCGCGTTCTACGCGTGGGAGCTCAAAAAAGGGAATCGTGAAGTGCAGGCGCGGGTAGAGGGTCAGCTCGCCTTCAACGGAACCTATCAGATGCTGGATGCGGCGTTATCGGGGTACGGTCTTGCGTACGTCCCCGCGGATCTGGTACAGACGCACATCGCGTCAGGTCGCCTCATCTGGGTACTTGAAGACTGGTGCCCTACTTTTCCGGGTTTGCACGCTTATTACGCCAGCCGTCGTGAGTCTTCACGAGCGATGGTCCTCGTCATCGACGCGCTGCGTCACCGTGCGTGAGCGGCGCGAAGCGACCAACCAGCCTGCGCGCATTCATGAATGTGGCTCATGACAGCTTGCGGTTTCGTGGGCTTTATCAATAGACAGGGCCTGCCTATCATCTCACCTGACTCAACATTCAGGGCGGCAGCTTCGCAAATGATGAACCGCAGGCTCAGCCTGCACGGAGAAAAGTAATGGATTATCGATATCTGGGTCGAAGCGCCCTCAAGGTTTCGCCCTTGTGCCTGGGTGCAATGATGTTCGGCGGAGAGACCGACGAGGCGACCTCGAAACGCATCATCGACAAGGCGTTCGATCAGGGCGTTAATTTCATCGATACGGCCGACGTCTATCACGCAGGGCGTTCGGAAGAGATCGTGGGTCGCGCCATTGCGGATCGGCGTGACAGTTGGGTCGTCGCGACGAAGTTCGGTTTTCCGACGTCGCAGGGCCCGAATGAACAGGGGCAGTCGCGCAAGTGGATCGTTCAGTCAGTCGAAGCGAGCCTGAAGCGTCTGGGCATCGACTACATCGACATCCTCTACTTCCATCGTGCATTGATCGATGCTCCGCTGGAAGAAGGCGTGCGTGCCATCGGCGATCTGATCCGCCAGGGCAAGATCCGCTATTTCGGCGTATCGAATTTCCGCGGATGGCGCATCGCCGAAATCGTGCGTCTTGCCGATCAACTCGGCATCGATCGGCCGGTCGCCAGCGAACCTCTGTACAACATGGTCGACCGTACCGCGGAGGTCGAGCAGTTGCCCGCCGCAGCACACTATGGCATCGGCGTCGTTCCGTATAGCCCGCTCGCGCGGGGTGTGCTCAGCGGCAAGTATGCGGTGGATGCGCCGCCGCCGGCCGACTCGCGTGCAGGCCGCGGCGACAAGCGGATCCAGCAGACCGAATGGCGGCCCGAATCGCTGGCGATCGCGCAAAAGGTTGCTGCCCACGCTGCGGCACGCAGTACGACTTCGATCGCCTTCGCATTGGCCTGGGTACTCAGGAACCCGCTCGTCAGCGCCACGATTGCGGGTCCGCGTACAGAAGCGCATTGGGACAGCTATGTCGAAGCGCTGAAACTGCAACTTGGACCCGATGACGAAAAATTCGTCGACAGTCTGGTTCCGCCGGGCCATGCGTCAACGCCAGGTTATACGGACCCTGGATATCCGATCGAAGGTCGTCGAACCATCTGAAGCAAGGCGCCGAACTTGGGCAGGCAACACGCCGGTGCGCGGCTCTCGTGGCACCGGCTAGTTGCTGGCGCTCGACGCATGGACAGGCTGGTGCGCACTGCTGCGACTGCAGCGCAGTGCGCCGAGGCACCTTCCGATCAGAACCGTCAGAACGGCCGGTCATTGTCATTGTGTTCGTGGAGCGGGTCAGGACTCTTCTGGGTTGAGCGCAGCACGCCGGCGTCGTCGAAATAGAAGTGGAACAGCAGGTACCACACGTTGTCTTCCAGGTAGCGATAACTCCACACTTCGCGCTTCATCAACGGAAAGTAAGCGGTTTCCTCCGGCCGGCCAAAGTTGACGAGCACGTCTTGCTTCGTCCACTTGCCAGGCTCCGCGCGGTAGAACTCACTCGGCTGCAGTACTTGCCGGACGCTGATCACCTTGCCCTTCGCATCGATGTCCGCGGCCGTGGTGACTTCACCCATGGGCTGCGTCGGCCACATCAGCCGCTTCGAACTGTCCGGCAGGTTGTAGACCTCGCGCGGCGGCCCCAGCCTGGCGATGACGCTGGTTTCCGGTTCGCCCGCATGGAAACCCTGCCACGGCTGCACGCAGGCACCCAGCATGAACGCCGCGCATACCAGCGCGGTGCGTGTGCCACCGGCCCGACACGACTCGGGGTTGATTATTTTCGATCGACGGGATGTCATGTCGGGCTCCATGCATCAGGACTGCATGAAAGTTTTGACACCGGACACGGAACAAGATTCGCGTACGAGCACCGCAATCAGGCATCGTATCCGGTTCTTCCTCGACTTCGCTATACGCCCCAACGTCTACGTCAACGAAGCACATGAGTTCATGGCGTCCGCCGGGGTTGTTGCCGAGCTGGGCGGCACAGGGTCGACCGCGATCGCCAATCCTCATTCGGCGATCACGCCGACGCTTTATGCCGGCAAGGGATTCGGCGATCTGCCGGACGGCCTGAAATATCTGCGACCGTTTGCGATCACCGGCGTTGTCGGCCCGCGTCTGACGATGAACGCATCCGATCCCGACTCCCTGAACTGGGGCGTGACGGTGCAATACAGCCTGCCGTATCTGCAGAATTTCGTGCAGGACGTGGGACTCAAGGCGCCCTTCAGCAACCTGATTCCGGTCGTCGAATTCCCGATGAATACCTGTACCGGCGGCCCCTGTTCGGGGCATACGACCGGGAGCATCAATCCAGGCGTAATCTGGCTCAATCGTTGGGGCCAGTTGGGCGCCGAGGCGGTGATACCGGTCAATCGTGCAAGCGGCAAGGGTGTGGGTGTCCTGTTGCAAGCCCATCTTTACCTGGATGACGTGCTGCCCAACTCCGTAGGCAAACCGCTGTTCGGCAAAGGAGACTAGTCGTGACTGTATTCGATGATCTTCGTCGACGCTGTGGCATAGCGGTCATCGCGACCGGTATCCTGATCCCATCCGCCGCATTCGCGCATGTATTCCCGCAAAAGCAATCCCCATCGGCGGGTGCCGAAGTAGGGGGATGAACAAGGTAAGCGCAATTTCCTATCATAAGCCTTGAAGTTATGAAAATTCTTGCGCTTGTTCGTGAATCGACATAAACGAGCTACCGATTGCGGTCGCGTGCGGCGAACGCCTGATCGAACTGCCGGGCTCGCTGCATTTCGTCGCTGTGCAGATAGGTCGACGTCGTCGAGATCGACGAATGGCGCAGATTGTCGCGCACCATGATCAGCTCGGCTCCCCGGGCCAGCGCGTGTGACGCGTGCGTGTGCCGCATCCAATGCGGGCTCGCGCGGCGCAGCTTCTCCGCCGTCGCGGGCCGCTCGTCCTGGATCGCATCTGCGACCAGCACAAAGAACCGCCGCAGCACGCGCCAGAGCCGCGTGCTTTCGATGCCTGCGCCGTCCTCCTCCAGACTCGCGACGAGCGGCGTCGCTGGGTTCCAGCGAGCGGGCGTGACCGGCAGGCCCCGCTGTACGAGGTACTGGTCGAGTGCCGTCCGCGCAAGCGGTGGCAATGCCACCTTGCCGCGCTTGCCACCCTTGCCGAGCACGTGCAGCCAGTGATCGCCTTGCTCGTCCCGGCGAATGTCCGCGAGCGTCGCGCCGACCAGTTCACTCGCGCGCAGGCCGGTTGCATAGCCGAAGTCCAGCAGAAACCGCAAGCGCTGGGCGGCCAGCACGCTCCAGCCATAAGACCATTCGAGGCCATCGGCCAGCGTGCGGATCAGCAACCACTCGCCCTCCGAGAAGCCCCGCGACACGTCCAATCCCGCGCGCGGCGCATGGCTCTTGACCTTGACGCCGGCGAATGGATTCGCGAGCACGTAGCGCTGCTCCACCAGCCAGCGGAACAGCGCCGACAGGACGTTCAGTGCGTACGCTGCTGATCGGGCAGAGAGCGCGCCGGTGAACGGCCGCCATTCGGCACTGTGCCGCGGCCGCGACGGCCCGACCCAACGCTCGCGCGGTGTGGGCCGGCGCAGAAATGTCCGGTACGCGATCGCGTCGTCAGTGGTGAGCGACGACAGCGCGCGGCCGCGCTCGACGATCGCCCACAGGATCAGGCGCTCAGCTTCTTTACGGTACGCGCGCTGCGTGGCGGCTGATTCGTGCAGCGACAGCCAGGATTGGATCGCCTCGTAATCGTTGGACGCATTCAGCAGGCAGGCGGCCTGCGGTGCGCGGAACTGCCCGTGCGAGCCATCGACTTCGTGCGGCACGCGCAACTGCTCCCACGGCACGACGCCCCCGGCCGGCGCAGCGACAATCAACGCCCGCGCCCGTTCGGTCAGCGCCGGATGGGCAGCGAAAAACACCTCCACGCGGCGTGCGCCAGCGACGCCGAGTCCGGCGATCGCTGTCCACCAGCGGCGCCGGCGCGGAATTCGCACGGTCAGATCGGCCAGCGTCCGGATGCCATGCGCCCGCAGGGCGGCCACCGCCCGCGGTGGCAACCACCGGTCGATGTCGTCGGCAATGTGCGGCACCGGTGCTGGCAGGCCGCGCAACGTTTCGATCGCGCGCGCAACGGTGTCGGCCGACGTGGGGCCCCTTTCGCCGAATACCTCCGCCAGATCGTCCCGATGGCGGCTTGCCGCGTATGCGACCAAGGCACCCCGGATGCGGCCGAGCACGCTGCGCGCGGATGCCCCTGGCGCCTTGCGGTCGCCCACATAGCGCGCGGCGGCCGCTCGGGCGTCGAGCCCGGCGTACCAGGCGCGCAGCGCGGCCAGTTCGGCGTCGTCGGGAAACGTGACGGGTTCGGTCTCGCGCGTTTTCATGATCGCCAGTTTAGATCAAAAACAGTGATGGGCAGATAATGAGGTTTATCGGTCCAGCATCGATTTGTCGCTCGCCATTTTCTTGCGAGCCGGTCCATAACCCTGCGACGGGCGAAGTGATCGCCTCGCTGCCCTGCGCGAGCACGCGCGGAAGCAACGGCCACCAGCGCGTGATGGTTTCGCTGAGCGGGCCAGCGCGTTGCATGCGCGCACGCGCAAGATCCACCGACGACATGTTGGGCACTGCCAGCTCCAGCGCACGGCATTCGAGGGCATAGTTGCCGCAAACGATAATGCGCCGAGCGGTCCCCCCCGCTCGCCTGCCCGGGCCTCCGCGCCCAGACCCTTGCATGGGCTGGGCGCGGCACAAAGGGAAGCCGAATAAAGCTGCCCATCGCGCGGCAGCCGGATTTGCATTGATAACGTTTGAACATCAATGCTTCCATAAATCGCACTTCTCGTCTTGATCTTCCTGCGCAACCATCTGTCCTCAAGATCCCTGGCAAACGGATCAACAGAAGCCATCCGTACCCGACGCGCCTTTCGTACAACACATGTCGCCATGTGATTCCTGCCGCCGCACGCAGGCGCATCGACGGCAGCGGCTCCTTTCGCGCCTGCCGCGCGAAGCGCAGCACCGGTCACATGTCGGACCCGAGACCGCTTTCAGTTCATATCGCAACGAAATTCAGGAGACGTTTACATGCAAATCACCGGAATGTTGCACGGCGCGCGCCTGCTGCAATTCGTCGGATTTCCGGCCAGCGAAGTGCTGGGCCCCGGCGCGAGCGAAGAGGAGATCAAGTCGATGATCGACCGCCACGGCCAGGTCTTCATCAAGCCCGTGTTCAAGGGCGGCGTCGGCAAGAAGGGGAAGGCAGGCCTGCTCGGCCGCGCGACCGGCCTCAAGACGGCCCTCGCCGAAAAGGAGCGACTCTACTTCGCCGAGCATATCGTGGGCCATCTGAGGGCGAAGGCGAACGGCGTAACGTTCGAGGCGGGTGTGCCGGCCGGGCACGAAGTCTATTTCTCGATCACCGACTCCACCCGCTTTCGCGCCCCCACGATGACGCTCTCGCACATGGGCGGTGTGGACATCGAGGAAGTTGATCCGAAGCACGTCGCGATGGTGCCTTTCGATGCATTGACCGGGCTGAAGGCGTTCGTCGTCGCAAACGCACTGAGCGAGATCGGCGCGCCCCGCGAGATCATCTCGCCGCTCGTTCAGCAGTTGCCGAAGCTTTGGGAGCTCTTTCACGACTTCGGCATGACGACGCTCGAACTCAACCCGATCCGCATGCGCGAGGACAAGAAGGGGCGCCTCACGCCGGTCGCCTGCGACTTCAAGTGCGGGTTCGATCGCGACGACCCGCGCTTCTCGCGCCTCGGCCTGCCCTCTCACCTGTTCGCCGCCGACTACTCGGACTTCGAGCAGGAGATCAACCAGCTTCGCACGCACCAGGGGCAAAGCGACGTGTACGTGATCAACGACCACGGCACGATCCTCGCGCCCACCTTCGGCGGCGGCGCAAACTCGCTCGTCACGGAGATGCTGGGCGACGCGGCCATCATCTCGTCGGATTTCGGCGGCAATCCCCCCTACGAGAAGATGAAGGAAGTGGCGCGCATCTGTTTCAGGCATTGGCTGAAGCAGTCGAACGTGCTGTTCATCATCGGTGGCAAATCCAACAACACTGATATCTACGAGACACTGCGCGCGATGGCCGATGCACTGCGCGAGCACTTCAGCGAACACGGCCCGACACCGCTTTACGTCGTCCTCGGACGCGGCGGTCCGAACCTCGTGCGCGGCATGTCGGCGCTGCGCGACACCTGCGATTCGCTCGGCCTGCCCTATCGCCTCTTCGGCTTCGACTCAGACATCAGCGAAGTGATTCAGTACGCACGCAAGGCCGATGCGTGGATGCAATCGGGCGGACGCGCGCAGGTCGCGGCGCGCGTCGGCGCACGCGAGGCGCAGGCAGAAACGGCGCAGGCGTAAGGAGGCCGACATGTACAAGCAACGCAGCAGTCATTTCAAGTATTTCGTCGGCATCCAGTCGCTTGCGCAGATCGCCACGCGCGAGGACCGCGTGTGCGTGCTCAATATCCTCGGTGGCGAGTCGTCGGATGTCACACCGGTGAGCCACGCGTTCTCAGGCGCCAATATAGTGTTCGGCACCGCGCCCGGCAAGGGCGGACAGGTGCTCGCGACACCTGCCGGCGACATCCCCGTCTACAACAACGTGCGCGAAGGCCTCGAAGCCGGGCACCGTTTCAACTGCGGCGTCGTGTACCTGCCGCCGTCGGCCGCGCGCGACGGCGTGGCCGAGCTGATCCGCGTCAATCCTGATCTGCGCAAGATCTTCATCATCACGGAGAAGATCGCCGTGCACGACGCCCGCGAGATCCGCGCGATGGGCCAGCAGGCGGGCATTGACATCTTCGGTGCGAACGGACTGGGTGTCGCGGACTCGTGGCAGCGCGTGCGCATCGGCGGCGCGCTCGGCGGCGACGATCCGGGTGCGACATTGCGCCGGGGTTCGATTGCGATCTTTTCGAACTCGGGGGGCTTCAGCACCACCATCGCGCAGTATCTGCGCATGAGCGGCTGGGGTACGACGACCGTCATCTCCAGTGGCAAGGATGTCTACATCCACTACGCCGCGCCGGAGTTCGCGTTCGCTCTCGCCAACGATGCGCGCAGCAAGGCCGCCGTGTTGTACTGCGAGCCGGGCGGCTACTACGAGGCCGATGCCACGTTTACCAAGCCGGTAGTCGCGTGCGTGGTGGGCCGCTGGAAGAGCCGCCTCACGCGCGCGGTGGGTCATGCGGGCGCGATGGCGGGCGGCGCCGACGATGCGCTTGCGAAGGAGCGCTGGTTCATGGAGAAGTTCGGCGTCGAGCGGCTTTTTACACCGGACGATCCGTGCTGCTCGGCCAGGGGCGCGGTGGTGACGAACATCGCGCACATTCCGGCCGCGCTTACGGCGGTGATGCGCGCCAACGCGACGACGCCCGACTTCGAACCGGAAGGCAGCCTCGCGCTCAAGCCGTGGTTCGGCTCGGACCAGGGGCTCGAACTGCCCGATGAACTCGCCCTTCCGGTGGTGGAAGCGGTCGCGCCCTACAACGAGCAGGTGGCGCGGGTGAACGGCCAGATCGGCGCGATCCCGCCGCGCCAGACGCTGAAGGACGCCTCGGGCGCCTCGCAGATGGACGCGAAGACGCAGGTGAGCAGTCTGCATGGCGCGTCGATGCTCGAAGCGGCGACGCATTCGCTCGAAGCGAACGTCTGCCTCGCGCTGTTGCACGAGTTCGGCGGCGCGAAGGACGAGAAGCTCATCGACGTGGCGGTCGGCGCAGCGGTGAATCTGCACGGCACGCCCGAACTGGTAGCGGCGCAGGCCGCGCGCGAGGCGGGCAATGCGCCTAACGCCGTGCTCGCGGCTGCGGCGTCGATCGTCGGGCCGAATCGCCAGCGCGGAGCGCGCGAGGCAGCAAAGCTGATGATCGACCGCTTCGCGGCGGCGAAGCTTGCGGACGCGTTCGACGATACTGTCGATGTCGAAGCTGTCGATATCACCGGCAGCGAAGCGCTCTTCTCTGAAGCACGCGACCCGAAGGCCGAAGCAATGCTCGCGGGTCTCGCTGCACGCGGCGTGAGTTCGGTGTTCGTTCGGTGGCTTGCGTGCGGCGGCCCGGGCCATCCGCGTGCCGACGCGGTACTTGCCGCGATCACGACGACCCTCGCCTGGGGTCCGCTCATGCGCAAACGCATCTCGCGTCTGACGGCGGAAAGCCTGCCGTGGTGGACGAAGCTCTTCGGCACGCTCATCGGCGCCTCGGCGGACGCTTCGCGCCACGGCCCCGACAGCTTCTGTGGCTTCGCCACCGAAGAGCTGCTCGGCGACCGCACGCTGACCGAGATCGCCTTCGCGGCGCTTCTCAACCTCAGACCTACCGCCGACGACCTGCTCGCGTTCAAGACCCTCGTCGGCCTGCTCCTCACGAACGGACCCGGCGCGATCTCGGCGCAGGGCGCTAAGGGCGCGGTATCCGCCGACGGCCCCGAAAGCCCCGAACGGGTGCAACTGAACAAGGCGCTGGCGGGCTTTCTCACGCACACCGGCTATACGCACGGCGGCAATGGCTACGAAGGCATCGCGTTCCTCAATGAGGCGTTTCGCGACAGCGGCCTTGACGATCCCTCCGATACGCAACACGGCGTGGACCTCGAAGCGCTCGCACGGCGCTCCGTCGAGCGTTACGCGCAGTACAAGGCGCGCCAGAAGCACGCGGGCAGCCTCGACGTCGCCAAGCTTCCGGGGGTGAATCACCCGGTCTTCAAGGACAAGCCGGTGAACCACGATCCGCGCGAGGTGTTTATCGCCAACCTGTATGAAGGGCGCGGCGAGTACAACGCGTTTCACGCGTACTACCGCGCGCTGGTGCAGGCGCTGTTCGACGCGGGCGTGTCGCGCAATGTCTATTGCGTCAATGTCGATGCGGTGATCGCCGCGCTGCTGCTGAAGATGCTGTGGCAGCCGCTGCGGCGTGGGGAGTTCAGCGAGGCGGACCTCGAAACCGCCGCGTTCACGATCTTCCTCTATCCGCGCATGCTCGGCTGCGCCGCGGAAATCGACGATCACCTCAACCGCGGACGCAACATGGACACGCGCACGGCCGCTGCGCAGTGCCGTTTCGTGGCCTGACCGAAGGGCCCTGACGACCGCCGCCACGCGCTTCTGCAATGGAAGGCGTGGCGCCCCCAGGCATCGATTGATAACCAACGGACATCAATCGTTCAGAACATTGCACTTATCGTTTTGCCGGTTCCGGGCGACCATTCCCGAAACGACAACCCGGCGGATCACCGCGCATTTGCAGAATTTCAGGAGACACCTCGATGCACCCCTCGTCCTCTACCCTTTCGCCCGGACATTCGAAGGCCGCTGCGGTTTTTCGCGTGACGGCTGGGAATTTCCTCGAGCAGTTCGACTTCTTCCTGTTCGGCTTCTACGCCACGCAGATCGCCAACGTCTTCTTTCCCGCCGCGAGCGAGTTCGCCTCGCTGATGATGACCTTCGCGGTCTTCGGCGCCGGCTTCCTGATGCGGCCGCTAGGCGCGATTGTGCTTGGCGCCTACATCGACGACGTCGGCCGCCGCAAGGGCCTCATCGTCACCCTCTCCATCATGGCGAGCGGCACCATCCTGATCGCATTCGTGCCGGGCTATGCCACGATCGGCCTCCTGGCACCGGCGCTCGTGCTGATCGGACGACTGCTGCAGGGCTTCTCCGCGGGCGCGGAGCTGGGCGGCGTGTCGGTGTATCTCGCCGAGATGGCCACGCCCGGCCGCAAGGGCTTCTTCACGAGCTGGCAGTCCGCCAGCCAGCAGGTGGCGATCGTCGTGGCCGCGGGCCTCGGCTTCGCGCTCAATCAATGGCTGGACGCGACGGCCATCGCGGCGTGGGGATGGCGCGCGCCGTTCTTCGTCGGCTGCATGATCGTGCCGTTCATCTTCATGCTGCGCCGCAATCTCGAGGAAACGCAGGAGTTCAAGGCGCGCCAGCATCGCCCGACCATGAAGGAAGTGTTCCGCACGCTGGTCCAGAACTGGGCTGTCGTGATCGCTGGCATGATGCTGGTGGCGATGACCACCACGAGCTTCTACCTCATCACAATCTACGCGCCCACCTTCGGCAAGACGGTCCTGCACCTGAGCACCGCGGACAGCCTGCTCGTGACGCTGTGCGTCGGCGTGTCGAACTTCGTGTGGCTGCCGATAGGCGGGGCGCTCTCGGACAGGATCGGCCGCCGGCCGCTGCTGCTCGGCATGACGATGCTCGCCATCGCGACCGCATACCCGGCACTGTCGCTGCTTGCTCACGCGCCGAGCTTCGTCAACATGCTGCTCGTGCTCCTGTGGCTCTCGTTCATGTACGGCATCTATAACGGCGCGATGGTCGTCGCGCTGACGGAGGTGATGCCGGTGGAAGTGCGCGTCGCAGGGTTCTCGCTGGCCTATAGCCTCGCGACGGCGGTGTTTGGCGGCTTCACGCCCGCAATCTCGACGGCCCTCATTCACGTCACCGGCGACAAGGCCGCACCCGGCTACTGGATGAGCTTCGCCGCTGTCTGCGCCCTGTGTGCGACGCTCGCGCTCTACCGCCGCCGCGCAGTGACGCTGACGCCGGCGCACTGAAGCGGCTCTCGTCCCGCATGCTCCTGAACACGAAACCCGATACGCCTTCATCCATGAAAAACCTGCTTCTGAAACTTTGCACCGTGGCGCTCGTGGCAACCTCGGCCGCCGCAGCGAACGTACAGGCCGCCGACCTGCACATCATGAGCTCGGGCGGCTTTACCGCCGCGTACAAGTTGCTCGGCCCCAGATTCGCCTCCGCGACCGGCAACACGCTCGACACTGCACTCGGCCCGTCGATGGGCAAATCGCCCGAGGCGATTCCCAACCGCCTCGAGCGCGGCGAGCCCGCCGACGCCGTCATCATGGTCGGTTACGCACTAGACGATCTGATCAGGCAAGGCAAGATCGTCCCCGGATCGCGGGTCGATCTGGCGGATTCGCGCATCGGCATGGTCGTGCGTGAAGGCGCGGCGAAGCCCGACATCGGCTCGGTCGAGGCGTTCAGACAAACCCTGCTCCACGCGAAGTCGATCGCCTACTCGGACAGCGCGAGCGGCGTTTATATCGAGCGCGAGCTCTTCAAGCGGCTCGCCATCGAGGATCAGGTCAAGCCGAAGGCGAAGATGATCCCGCGGATTCCGGTGGCGTCGGTGGTGGCAAACGGCGACTACGAAATCGGCTTCCAGCAGGTGAGCGAACTGCTGCCCGTCAAGGGCGCGGCGTTCGTCGGGAAGATTCCCGAGTCCCTGCAGTCCGTCACGCGTTTCGCTGCCGGCATCCCCGTCGGTGCGCAGCATCCGAGGGAAGCCAAAGCCCTGCTCGACTATCTTGCTTCTCCCGAAGTGCAGCCCGAAGTGAAATCGACCGGGCTCGACTCCGTCACTACGCATTGATGCGACGAACCGGAAGGCGTGCGGTGAGCCGCCTGCCGGTCAGCCAGGCGTGTTCGTGGCGGGGGCGTCGGTGTCGTCCGCATCGCGCGACTCAGGGGCGTGCAGCATCCGGGAAAGACGCACACGATCGCAAGCACCCTCCCACAGCGAAACGAAGATCACCGCGCAGGCATTGCTGATCACGCTCGTCAGGGCGCGCGCCTCAGACATGAACCGGTCGATCCCCACCAACAGCGCCACCCCGGCGACGGGCAAATCCGGAATGACGGTCAACGTCGCGACGAGCGCGACAAGCCCGCTGCCGGACACGCCGGCCGCGCCCTTGGACGTGAGCAGCATGACGGCGAGCATCGTCGCAATCTGCGGCCCGGAAAGCGGCACGTCGCACGCCTGCGCGATGAACACCGAGGCGAGCGTCAGATAGATCGCTGTGCCGTCAAGGTTGAACGAGTAGCCTGCGGGCAGCACGAGCCCGACGATCCCCTTGTCGCAGCCAAGCGCTTCCAGCTTCACGATCAGGCGGGGCAGGACGGGCTCCGTCGAAGAGGTCGCGAGAACGATCACGAGTTCCTCGCGCATGTAACGCAACAACCGCCAGAGCGCGAAGCCATGCAGCCGCGCGAGCGGCGCAAGCGCCAGTGCGACGAACAGCAGGCACGCCAGGTAGAACGACACCATCAGCATGCCGAGCGAGCCGACCGAGCGGATGCCGAAACGGCCCACGGTGAATGCCATCGCGCCGAACGCGCCGATGGGAGCTAGCCGCATGATCATCGCGAGATTGCGAAAGAGTATGTTGGCGACGCCGTCGATGAGTTCGAGCACCGGCCGTCCTGCACGCGGATTCGCGTTCAGTGCGAAGCCGAAGAGCAGAGAAAGCAGGAGCACTGGCAGCACTTCGCCTTTCACGAATGCGCCGGCGAGCGTCTCGGGGATCACGTTCAACGCAAACTCCACGAGCCCGTGCGGCTGCGAGCGTGCGGCATATTGCGCGAGGATGCTCGTGTCCAGGTGATGCATATCAATGTGCATGCCCGCGCCGGGGCGCAACGCGCATGCGGTCACGAGCCCGATCACGAGCGCGATGGCCGTCAGGAAATAGAAGAGCGCCAGTGCCTTGAGGATCGTTCGTCCGATCGTCGTGCCGCTCGCGAGCGACGTGATGCCCGAAACGATCGTGCAGAAGACGATCGGCGCGATCATCATCCGCACCAGGCCGACGAAAGCGTCGCTGAGCGGCTTGAGCGACGCGCCCGCTTGCGGCCAGAAGTGGCCCAGGGTCATGCCAAGCACCATGCCCAGCAAGACCTGCACGTAAAGCAACCGAAGCGGCCTTGCGAACGTCACGATGCCGTCTTCCTTCCTGTCTTCTCTTTCGTGTTCACATCACCGCCGCCCTTGACATCGCCGTTCACGACGCCGCTGCGCTTCATCTCGATGATTGTCCGGTAAAACTCCTGCGCGGCCGGCGTTAGCGGCCGTCCGCGCCGCCTCACGATCCCCACGCGCCTTTTCACCACAGGATCGACCAGCGGCACACTCGTGAGGATGGGATGATCGCGCCCGGGCATGGCCATCGAAGGCACTGCGGCGACACCAAGCCCCGCTTCGATCAGCCCGAGCATGGTAGTGACGTGGCGCGTCTCACAGACGCTCGGTACGCGCGGTGCCACTGCAGAGAGCGCCTGATCGAGCAGCAGGCGGTTGCCGGAGGTCTTGTCGACGGACACGTACTCGTGCTCGTAAAGCTCGTTCCAGGTCACGCGCTTCTTGCGCGCGAGCGGATGGTCGCGACGGCATGCGGCAACGAAGCGTTCCTGCAACAGCACCTTGAATTCGACGTCGGCCTCCTGGCTGCCCATAAAGCTCACGCCAAAATCGGCTTCGCCGCTGATGACAGCGCCAAGCACCTCGTTCGCGCTCGAGTCCAGCAGCTTGACCCTGATGCGCGGAAAGCGGCTGTGATAACTCGCGACAACGTTCGGCAGGAAATAGTAGGCCACTGACGGCACGCAGGCGATGGTCACATGGCCCAGGCGGCTCGACGAGACATCGCGGATACCGAGCAGCGCGACGTCGAGATCGTCGAGCAGTTGCTCCGCGCTCCGGGCGAACACGCGGCCGACGGTGGTGAGCGTGACGCTGCGCGTGGTGCGCTCGAAGAGGCGCACGCCAAGTGCTTCCTCGAGCTTGTCGATGCGGCGGCTCAAGGCCGGCTGGGAAATGTTGACCGCATCGGCGGCCTTGCGGAAGGTTCCCAGCTCCACGACGGCTCGAAACGCCTGCAGGTCATTCAAGTCGAAGTTAACGCCCACGAGCCATTCTCCGGATTATTGAGGCGCATATTCTGCATGATGCGGGGGAAAGCGACCATCGAGGACTATACCGGCTATCGGGCCAGCCATGGATGGCGTCGAGGCGAGGAACGAAGAGCCGGTTTCGGGAAGTGAGCGGCCGTTAATGTCAGAGACGTACATGTCTCTTCTTGGCCGTCTGCGGCCGCGTAACACCGGTAGGGACTGGGCCACCCCATGGTCTCGATCAGTGGGCGGGCGCCGTTCAACCCTCGCCAAAACCGTCGTCCGGATGTAGCGCTTCGAGAGGCTCGAGGATCGCCCTCACCTGGGTGAGCTCCATGACAAATTCGTCAATCAGATCGAGCGCATCCTGTACCTGCTCCGGCAAGGTGCCATCGTGTTTCGACGGCACCGATGGCATATAGTTCAAGACCGAGTGCGCCATGCTATGGATTTCCAGCAGATCATCGCGCAGACCTTCTGGATCGTGCAACTGCGCGCGGATGCGATCAACGATGTCGACGGCGGCCAGAAGGCGGGTTGTGTCGTAGCTCGATTCGAGCCGCTCGAGCGCGGCTGTGTCGACATCGCCGAAACAGGTCGTAGTGATAGCCGGGCGTGCAGTCATGAGCGGGATGGGTAGGTACCGGCAGCATAGCCGAACAGTGGATCCCTGATCCAGGCTTCCGGCCGACGATCCAGGTGCAGTTTATAGTGGCCAAAGCGCCGGATGTTGTGAGTCGGGTACGGGCTCAGAAATTCGATGTCATCGGCACGTACTTTCTCGCCGTTTGCCGCCATCTCACGCAGCGCCTGCATCATGTCCATTGTGTTTTGCAAGATCACGGCCGACGCGACCAGGTCATTGTAGCGTAGCCGTTTCTGCTGCTCCTCTGGCTCGTTCTCAGCGATTACGTCCCCGCCGAACGACAGCCATTTGGAGAAACCATTGTACGACTCGATCTTGTTCGTGTTCGCGGTGACCTCCTGCCGCAGTTCGAGGCTGCCGATCCACTCGAGCAGGAATACCGTGCGAACGACGTTGCCGAGTTCGCGCGCGGCCAGGTACAGTCGGTTCTTGCGGCTTTCGGAGCCGAGTCGGCGCAGCAGCAGCGGCGACGAAATCGTGCCCGCCTGAATCGACAGCGCGACCTGCATCAGCTCCTGCCAGTGCTGCTCGATCAGCACCCAGTCGATGGTCGCCGTGAACAGCTTGTCGATGTGCCTGTATTTCTCCTTGCTGTCCGGCCGGTACAGGACGAGGTCCTTCCAGTTGCGAATCCGCGGCATCAGGTTGATGCCGAGCAGGTACGTGAACGCGAAAACGGCGGCCGACTGCCCCTGCGTGTCGGCATGAACGGTATCCGCCTTGACCGACAGGCCTGCTTTTAGCAGCCCCTCGATCACATAGATCGCCTCCCACACGCCCGGTGGAATGAAGTGCTGGAACACCGCGATATAGTTGTCGGCGACGTGACGGTACGCGACCGCGCCCATTTTCCGGTAGCGAAAGTGATAGCCGGCCAACAGGTTGTTGTCGTAGAAGTCGTATTGCGTGCCGTCGGCCGCCACCGTCTTGCCATCGCCCCAGTGTTTCGGCAGGTCCAGCCGCAGGTACAGTTCGATCAGCTCGCGTTGTGCGGTCTCCAGCTTGTCCAAGCTCATATGCCGGCGGTTGACGAACGACAGCATGTGCGCGGTGACATCGGAGTCGAGATGGCGGGCCGCCTGAATCGGACCAAGATTGCAGCCCATCGCGAAAATGGTCAGCAGGTAGCGCTCGGCGGCCTTGCGAATCTGCGGATCGCTCCCGGACAGCGGTCCGAAGTGCCGTGTGAAATGGGTCCAGTGCTCGATGTTCGCGAGGATATCCAGCATGTTCCGCGTCGGCAGGCGGGCGTTGAGCTGCTCCTGCAGGGCGATTGCGCTCGCCGGGATCTCCTTCGCGACGGTTTTGCGCAAGATCGGTTCGCCGTGACGGTCGATCACGACGTGCTCGCGCTTGCGCGGCAATTCGTCGTCGAGATTGCGGGCGGCATCCGTTAGCCATTGACGGAGATGATGCACGAAGTCACTACCGGTCGTTGGCATGCCGAGCTTGTCGCAATAGTCCGGCAACTGCTGCTCGCACTGCCGCCATGGCAGCAGGTGGTCGCGATAGTCGGCGTAGGCGTCGGAGCCAGATACGCACAGATCGCCAACCCGCAACTCCTCGGCCATGTACGAGAACACGCAGAGTTCGAGGTATCGTCGATTGGTCGGCGATCCATCGCCGTGGGAGCGACGCACGAGTTTGCGCCACCGCGGCGCGGCGAAACTGACGTCGACGTCCGCATCGATCCACTCCCGATGCAGTGACTCGTTCTCCAGCACCGCGTCGAGTGCGTTCAGCAGCGAGCGGACCGGGCTGGTCGAATCCCATTCGAGGGTACGGGCGAGACGCATCATGACCGAACGGTGCACTTTGAAATGCTTCCAGAGCAGCGGCAGATAGTTGCGGCCGCTGAACGCGCGGATCGCCGCACAGCTCTCGCGCAACGGCTCCAGATCGCCTTTCGGCGCGAGCAGCTTCCTGACCGCCCGGGCGATGGCCGTCTCGTCGGATTCGTCGGCGAGGATGTCGACCACGCCGTCCAGCAGGACCACGAGGTCCTCGACCTGATCGCGCTGTTTGCGCTGGATCGTGTCCAGCTCGTCGCTCGCGCGCTTGTGGATGGCACCCATGCGCCGCACGAACATGTCGGCGAGATCGTCGCGGGCGCGCACGCGCATGCGGTTTAGGAGCGCGACGATGAGTGTGTAGCGCTTCTCGGGCAGCGTGTCGTTCCTGAGCGCCGACGCGTCGAGCGCCATCGCCTGATTCGCGAGCGAGCGCAGCTTTGAGGCTGGGATCCCGGCAACGGCCAGTGAAAAATCGCCGAGCTCGTCGAGCCAGGCAATCTGGTCAATCAGTAGCTCCAGATGCTGGCGCGATGGGCGTTTTGCATGACGCTTGATCCGGTTGTAGGCAGTCTGCCGGCTCGACAGGTCGCGCGCGAGCAGGCGGTCGAGCGCGAGCTTCTGTTCATCGGTCAGGCGTCGCGTGACGCGCTTGAAGAGCCGGGATTGCGCCCGGGCGTGGATCTGTTCGGTCAACCGGTCGAGCGTCGAGAACGCCGGCAGCTCGATATCGCGCGCGATCAACTCGTCGATCGTCGCGTTGATGATGTCCACCGGCTGGTCCATTGTCAGCGACGCCGTGTGCGCCGCCCGTGTCGCGATCGCGTTCGCGTCGGTGCCATAATACGGCTTCACGTCGAGCCAGGTGCGTACCGCGGTGTAATGCCGGAAGAGCGTTGGAGA
This sequence comes from Paraburkholderia sp. IMGN_8, assembly GCF_038050405.1. Lineage (NCBI taxonomy): Bacteria > Pseudomonadati > Pseudomonadota > Betaproteobacteria > Burkholderiales > Burkholderiaceae > Paraburkholderia > Paraburkholderia sp. IMGN_8. The sequence continues at coordinate 2,436,614 of NZ_CP150900.1, forward strand.
CGACTCGGTGTCGTAGCCGAATTGCACGGTGTCGCCGATGTCGGCGGCGGCACGCACGTGATCAGCGATGACGGGCGGTACAGTGTCGAGCGGCGGGAAATAGTGCAGTTGCTGAAAGACCTTCAGCAGCACCAGTAGGCCCAATCGAGGTCGCTCCCCGCGCGTTGACCGGCGTGCCCATTCGAGTTCGTCGGGCAGTGGTGTGTAGCAGGCTTGCAATTCCCGGGGTGCCAGAACCTCGGGGAAGCGCGGGTACGCGGTGCGTTCGAGGGTAGCCATTGCGGATCGTCCGGATCGCAGAGGGCCGCTCAGATTAACGCAAGAAAAATCGGACGTTACTGCACCAAATCGTAATAATCAGCCCAATCTTTATAACTACGAGGCTTATGATAGGAATTTGCGCTTACCTTGTTCATGGCCCAAGTATCCGCGCCGGAGAACGTGACGGTCGTGTTCGATGGTCCGCTCGAGCCTGCATTCAGCTCCCTTACTATCAGCAATTCGACTGGTAAGCAGGTCAATACCGAGAAAGCGCAAATCGATCCGAACGACAAGAAGTCGATCCATGTCGCGCTGCCCCCGTTGCCACCTGACAAGTACACCGTGCACTGGATAGCGGTAGCTTCCGATGGACACCGCACGCATGGCGACTATTCGTTCAGGGTGAAGTAAGGGGCCGCGCGACGATAGCCGGCTCGGTCATCGCGGCGGCTCTTGTCGGTGGCGCCGCGAGGATTCGGGCGACCGGCCCGGATGGCTGTCGCGCTGTTCACCGCTACCGGGCGAATGGTGATGGCCGCGACGGGTCAAAGAGATTGCGCGGCAACCAGAAGCGCCTGCCGATCGAACCCTTCGAGCAACACCGCGAGCTGACTTGGCGACAGCGGCACATTTCCGGCGTCCACCGTTGATTCGACCGTGTCGTTCATCAGCGCCGTCTGCGCCTGCACGGTCGTACTGACGACACGATAATGCGAGGTGACCGCCTGATTGATGGCAGCGAGGCCACTCAGTGTGGTGATGGCGAGGACGGTACCGGTAGTGACAGTGAAGTGACGCAACATGCTGGACCTCCAATGGAAAACGGGAGTGAGTGGACTGTTTGCGCGCATCGTCAGGATAGACAGCAAAAGCTTATCTTCAGCTTAATAACGGCTGACTTGCTCGCGGCAGGCAAACCATTTGTTATTTCTTCGCCATTCACGGACCTATCCACCCTGCATCGCGGCAGTAAACTGGGAACATGGCTTCGGAAAGGAGAATGTCATGCGTCTCGTCGACTGGAACATCCAGTGGGGCCGCGGTGTGGATGGCCGCGTCGATTTGATTCGCATCGTGCGCGAGGCACGGGCGCTATGCGATTTCGATATCCTGTGTCTCCAGGAGGTCACGCGCGGCTTCCATGAGGGACAGGCGAACGGCGGATTGGCAGGCGGCCCGTCAGCCGATCAGTTCGCCGAGCTTGCCGCCTTGCTGCCGGGCACGACCGTGATCGACGCGATCGGCTCCGATCTTCCGGGTGTCGGGGCCGCGCAACAGCGGCGTCAATTCGGCAATGCCATCGTGAGCCGGTTGCCTGTCAAACAGGTGCTGCGTCATTCGCTACCCTGGCTGGCCGCCCCCGCCAAGCCGTCGATGCTGCGCGTCGCGCTCGAAGCGGTAATCGAAACCGATGTTGGTCCGTTGCGTGTCGTCAGCACGCATCTTGAGTTCTACTCTGAAGTTCAACGGCTGGCGCAAGTGACGAGGCTGCGCGAGTTGCACGAGGAAGCATGCGACCACGCCCGTCGCCCGGCAAAAGCGGAAAAAACGAACAGTCCGTTCGCCGACACTGCCCGCCCGATGAGCGCCATCGTATGCGGTGATTTCAACAGCGCGTTCGGAGATTCTGCTTATTGCAGGATGCTCGAGCCGATTGCGGGCGCACCCACATTCGCGGACGCGTGGACCTGTGCGCACCCGGATGCCCCGCGCGCCGCGACGGTCGGTCTGTACGATCACGAGCAATGGCCCGATGGACCGTTCGCATGCGATTTTATTTTTGTCACCGAGGATCTGAAGCCGCACATTGCAGGTTGCGATGTGGACCAGAATAGCCGCTCGTCCGATCATCAGCCGCTGTGGCTCGAGTTGCGCTGATCCGCAAACTCATATCGAGCGCAGAATAAACCGGCTGAAAGTCCCCCCGCTCCGCAATTGCTATGCGATGTGTGCAGCGAAGCCGGACTGCTCCGGAGAAATATCAGCGCGCAACGTGAGTTCCGGGATCTCATACTCGCCGGCATTTTGCGGACGAAAGGGTATCGGCGCGGTCTTCCAAAGCGCGTCAAGGCGCTGGCCGAGCGAGTCGCAGATCCCTGAAAATTTTGCTTCGTCAATTCGGCCTGTTCGATAGACCACGTACGGTGGCAAGACGTCGAAACCGGGGTAATACAGAATCCCATGCTGGATGGGGAACAAAATATCGTCCATAGGGCCATTGATACCCCGCGGGCCGTAATGAGACTCCCATCCGCCCGCCGTGACGATCAGCATCGCCCGTTTTCCTGCCAACGTGCCTTCTCCATAGCGGTCGCCCCAGCGCGCGTCGGAGTGTTCCCCTACCCCATACGCGAAGCCATACGCATAGACGCGTTCCACCCAGCCTTTGAGAATCGCCGGCATCGAGAACCACCACAGGGGAAACTGCAGGATGAGCGCATCCGCCCATATCAGCTTCTCCTGTTCGAGTGCGATGTCGCGGCTCTGCAGACCATTTTCGAACGCATGCCTGGAGTCGAGGGCTGGATCAAAGCGCATACCGGACTGCCGGGTCGGCCGATCCATACTGTCGTCCGCGTCGAGCGATGCTTTCCAATTCATTGCATACAAGTCTGAAACCTGGACCACGTGCCCCGCATCCTCAAGGCGTTTGACCGAAAAGTCCTTGAGCGAGCCATTCAATGACCTGGGTTCGGGATGAGCGTAGACGAGAAGTACATTCATGGCAGAGCCTCCATTGTTAGATGAAGGCAGGATAGGTTTTCATCAGGTATATTGGAAATGAATTTCTGATATCTCAGGTATTAAGATGAATAATCTTCGAAGGCTGGACCTCAACCTGCTGGTCACACTTGATGTTTTGCTCTCCGAACATAATGTGACCCGCGCGGCACAACGGCTGAACTTCTCTCAACCATCGGTAAGCGTTCATCTCGCCAAGCTGAGGGATGTCTTTGGAGACCCGCTGTTGCTACCCGGGCCACGAGGAATGCGGCCCACTGCGAGAGCCGAGGAACTGCGCGAACCGTTGCGGCAGGCACTCGATGCACTTGAGCGCGCGGTGTCGTCTGCCAGTCCTTTTGATCCAGCCGAGGCCAGTCATACGTGGCGCGTTGCCGCTGCCGACTACGGCGAATTGACGGTTCTGCTGCCGGCGTTGGCAGGCTTGCGCTCGGTGGCGCCAGCTAGCCGGTTGGCGGTTCTGGAACTTTTTCCGTCGCGCGTAGCCAGGCAAGCGGAACAGGGGGAGATCGATCTTGCCCTCCATACCAGCGAGGGGGCGCCTTCCGGAATGCATCGGCGGGTGCTCTTTAAGGAGCGGTATGTTCTAGCCGGCCGCGCAGGTCACCCACGCTTGAAGCGCCGGCCCACGCTCGCGCAATTCTGCGCACTCGATCACGTGATCGTCTCGCCGGATGGTGGGGGATTTCGCGGCATCACGGATGAAGTGCTCGCCCAGGCGGGTCTCGCGCGCCGCGTTGTCCTCTCCGTTCCGCACTTCCTGTTCATGATGTCGGTCCTCGCGAGCACGGACCTCGTGGCGATGTTGCCTTCGCGCCTGGCTCGCGACACCAGCGTGCTGCGGGTGGTCGAGCCACCCGTCGAGGTACCTGGCTACGAGATGGCCATGCTCTGGCATGAGCGCTCCCATCGCGACCCCGCGCATCAGTGGCTGCGTGAGTACATTGCAAATTCGGTGTGACGCTTGCCTCGTTCGCCAATCACCGTCGCCACGACCCATGTGGTAACTCGCCATCCCGCGTGGCGGCGGTCAGCCCGGCGGCGAGGCCCGCGCGGTCCAGCGCAATGCAGTACACCGGCTTGGCGCGCTCGAAGCGCCAGCTGCCGGCGAGCGTGCCCGTATCGAGCGGATCGAAACCGAACTGATCGAGAAGCGCGCTCACCACGCGCCTCGCCTCCTGATCGTCGCCGGCGAGCGGGAGCGCGCGGCGGTTCGGCGTACCGGCCGGCTTGCCGTCCGTTTCCAGATCCTTCGCGAGGATCGCGTTGAAGGCTTTGACCACTTTGGCGCCCGGCAACGCGGCGGCCATCATCTGACTGGTGGTGATCGTACGATTGTCGAGCGCTTCGATGTGGCCGTCACGCTCCGGATAGTAGTTGCAGGTATCGATGACGATCTTGCCGTCGAGCGCCGCGGCCGGCAGCGCCTGAATGTTCCTGAACGGCACGGCGACCACCACGACGTCGCCGAACTTCGCGGCCTCTTCCGCGGTGCCGGGCGTGCAGCCGATCGCGGCGGCCGTGTTGGTCAGGGTCTGCGGATCGCGGGAATTGCTGATCATCACCTCGTGACCGCAGTTCGTTGCCAGGGTCGCCAATGCGCGGCCGATAAAACCCGCGCCGAGAATGCCTATCTTCATTGCTCACACTCCATGCTTGTCTAAAGAGTCCTCAGGGTCTGAGGGGGCTGAGGGTCGCTGCGTCGAGCGTCTGGAAACACTATGATTCAAAACCTCAGCAAGATAAACGCGCATAATTCACCGACTGTCGAAACTACAGGTGGGGAATGATGGACCGTTTGACCAGCATGGCTGTGTTCGTGAAAACCGCCGATAGCGGCTCATTCGCCGCGGCGGCGCTCGCGTTCGGCATCTCGTCACAGATGGCGGGCAAGCATGTGAGCACGCTGGAAGAGCGCGTCGGCGCGCGCTTGCTGAACCGCACGACGCGGCGCCAGAGTCTCACCGAGATCGGCCAGATCTTCTACGAGCGCTGCAAGGCGTTACTCGCCGATGTGGAAGCTGCCGAGTCGGTCGCGCAGGATCTGTCGTCGTCGCCGCGCGGCCGCTTGCGCATCACGGCGCCGGTCACGTTCGGCGCCTGCTGCCTTGCGCCGTTGATTACGCGCTATCTGAAGGCCAATCCCGAGGTGCGGGTCGAGTTGTCGCTGACCGACCGCTTTGTCGATCTGATCGATGAGGGGTATGAGGCCGCGATTCGTCTGGGCGCGTTGCCGGATTCGTCGCTGATCGCGCGGCCGCTGATGCCCTATCGGCTGGTGGCATGCGCGGCGCCCGCTTATCTGGCCGAGTGCGGCGTGCCGCAAACGCCGCAGGCGCTCGCGGACCACGAGTGTCTGAGCTTTGTCTATACGGCGTTGCCGGTCGACACCGAATGGCGTTTCAGCGACGCGCACGGCGAGCAGGCCGTGCCGATCTCCGGCCGTTTTCAGGCCAACGATATGAAGGCGTTGCAAGCCGCCGCGCTCAACGGCGGCGGCGTAATTCTCGGGCCCGAGGTGGCCGTCAAGGACGACCTCGCCGCAGGCCGGCTGGTGCGTGTGCTCGCCGACTACGAGGCGCCCGCGCGGCCCATGCATCTGGTGTTTCCGGCGAGCCGCGCCACGCCGAAGTTGCGCGCGTTCATCGATCAGGTCGTGGCTGAGTTCGGGCCGGGTAGCGTGTAAGACGCGCGCCACCCAATCGCCACCTGATTGCCACCCATTCACCGCTAGAATTCGCTTCCCGCGCCGCACAAGGCAAAATACGGGTTTGCGCGCCCCAACGGCGCTGCAAAATCTGCAGAATCAGACGTCGGCGGAACCCATGCCGTCGCCCTTCGCAAGACGCATGACGACGGCCCAAGGCCCGTCGCGTGCGACGCAGCAACAGGATGGCTCGTCCTTTAACAGAGCCCATGAGGAGCATTTATGACCGATTCGAACCCATCTTTCCTTGGCAGGATTTCACTTGCCGTCAGCACCTTTTTCAGCATCCTCGGCGATGGCGAGTTCGCCGCCGGGGTCCTGCGCCTGCGTAACGGCGGCGGAGTTGCCGCTAGTGCAGCGCCCGCATCTGCAACTGCGCCTGCGCCCGCGCCGCAGCCTGCCGCGCCCACGCTGAAGGAAGCGAGCCCGGACGCCGCGCTCCAGCTCCTCGGCCTGCTGCAACGCGACGCGCGCTTCATCGATTTCGTCGAAGAAGACATCAAGGGCTATAGCGACGCCGACATCGGCGCTGCCGCCCGCCTCGTGCACGACGGCTGCCGCGCGACGCTGCGCGAGCATTTCACGATCCGTCCGGTACGTGACGAAGCCGAAGGCAGCCGCGTGACGCTGGCTGAGGGCTTTGACGCCACAGCAATCCGGCTGACCGGCAATGTCGTCGGCAAGGCGCCGTTCAATGGCAGCGTCAGCCACCGTGGCTGGCGCGTCGACGAAGTACGTCTGCCGAAGCTGACCGACAGCCATAACGCCCGCGTGATCGCGCCGGCCGAGGTGGAGCTATGAGCGACGCACGCTACTCGATCGGTATCGACCTGGGCACCACGCATTGCGCGCTGTCCTACGTCGATTGCACTGCCAGCGACGGCGAGAAAACCGCTCAAGGCGTTCTGCCGATCGCGCAACTCACCGGGCCGGGCGCGATCGACAACCTCGATCTGCTGCCCTCGTTTCTCTACCTGCCGCACCCGGACGAGCTTGCCTCGGGCGACCTGTATCTGCCGTGGACCGGCCAGCGCGAATTCGCGGTCGGCGAGTTCGCGCGCAGCCGCGGCGCGGCCACGCCGATCCGGCTCGTGTCGAGCGCGAAAAGCTGGCTGTGCCATCCGGGCGTCGACCGGCGCGCGGCGATTCTGCCCAACGATGCGCCGCCTGAAGTCGCGCGCGTTTCGCCGCTCGAAAGCTCGATGCGTTACCTGACGCATCTGCGCGAAGCCTGGGACCACGCTCACCCGGACGCGCCGTTCAGCCAGCAGGACATCACGGTGACCATTCCTGCGTCGTTCGACCCGGCCGCGCGCGAACTGACCGCCGAAGCCGCCGAAGCCGCCGGCTACGGCCGCATGACGTTGCTGGAAGAACCGCAGGCCGCTTTGTATAGCTGGATTCAGAAAAGCGGCGGCCAGTGGCGCAAGCAGGTCAAACTCGGCGACATCATCCTCGTGGTGGACGTCGGCGGCGGCACCACCGACCTCTCGCTGATCGCCGTGATCGAGCGCGAAGGCAACCTCGAACTGCATCGCGTCGCGGTCGGCGAACACATTCTGCTCGGCGGCGACAACATGGATCTCGCGCTCGCGCACGGGGTCGCGCGCAAGCTCGCAGCGCTTGGCACCCAGGCCGACGCGTGGCAACTGCGCGCCCTCACCTACGCGTGCCGCGCGGCGAAGGAAACGCTGCTCAGCGACCCGTCGACCGACACCGTACCGCTCGTCGTGCCGAGCCGCGGCTCGAAGCTGATCGGCGGTTCGATCCGCACGGAGCTGACGCGGGATGAATTGACCCAGACGATCCTCGAAGGCTTCTTCCCGCAGGTGGACAGCGCGGCCCGTCCGGTGAGCCGCGCGCGCGCCGGTCTGACGCAACTCGGTCTGCCGTATGCGCAGGACGCGGGCATCACGCGGCATCTCGCGGCTTTTCTCGGCCGTCAGGTCGGCGCGCTTGCCGAACTCGAAGGCTTGCGCGAGATGGACGCCAACGCAACGGCGCAAGGCGCGAGCTTCCTGCATCCCACCGCCGTACTGTTCAACGGCGGCGTGTTCAAGTCGCCGTTGCTGGTGGAGCGCATCCTCGCCACGCTCAATGGCTGGCTTGCGGCTGAAGGCGCAGCCCCGGCGCGGCTGCTCGAAGGCGCGGATCTCGATCTCGCCGTTGCACGCGGCGCCGCGTATTACGGCTATGTGCGACGTGGCAAGGGCGTGCGCATTCGTGGCGGCACGGCGCGCGCGTACTACATCGCGATCGAATCGGCGATGCCCGCCGTGCCCGGCCTCGAGCCGCCCATCCAGGCGCTGTGCGTCGCGCCGTTCGGCATGGAAGAAGGCACCGAAGCCGAGTTGCCGGCGCAGGAGTTCGGCCTCGTGGTCGGCGAGCCGGTGCACTTCCGCTTCTTCGGATCGTCGGTGCGTCGTCAGGATCAGGTCGGCACGCTGCTCGACTTCTGGGGTCCCGAGGAATTGCAGGAACTGGAGGAAATAGAGGCGTTGCTGCCGGCCGCCGGCCGCACCGCCGGTGAAGTCGTGCCGGTGAAACTGCATGCGCGCGTCACCGAAGCCGGCACGCTCGAACTGGAAGCCATGCCGCGCGGCACGGATGAGCGCTGGAAAGTCGAGTTCGACGTGCGCGGCAACGCCAATGCATGAGTGCGATGAAGCGTTACAGCGTCGGGATTGATCTCGGCACAAGCAACACCGTGCTCGCCTACGCCGAGGCGGGCACCTCGGACATTCGCGTCTTCGAGATCGATCAGCTGGTGAGTCTCGGCGAGGTCGCCGCGCGGCCGCTGCTGCCGTCGGTGCGGTATCACGCGGCGGCTGGCGAACTGAGCGCGGGCGACTTGCAATTGCCCTGGCATGAGGCAACGCGTGCCGCCGACGATTCACCCACTCAGCCAGTCGTGATAGGTCGGCTCGCGCGCACGCTCGGCGGCCAGGCGCCGGGGCGGCTGGTGGCGAGCGCGAAGAGCTGGTTGTCGCACGCGTCGGTCGACCGGGTCGCGCCGATTCTGCCTTGGGGCGCCACCGACGACGTCCGCAAGGTCTCGCCGGTCGAAGCCAGCGCGAGCTACCTGGCGCATGTGCGCGCGGCCTGGAACCAGCGCTTTCCGGACGCGCGTCTCGAGGATCAGGACGTCGTGCTCACCGTGCCCGCTTCGTTCGACGAAGGCGCGCGAGCGTTGACGGTGGAAGCAGCGCGTCTCGCCGGCCTGCCCGCGTTGCGGTTGCTCGAAGAGCCGCAGGCGGCGTTCTACGACTGGCTGTTTCATCATCGTGAGAGCCTGTCGACTGAACTGGCGGACACACGCCTCGTGCTGATCTGCGACGTAGGCGGTGGTACGACCGACCTCACGCTGATCGAAGTGCGAAACGTGCAAACGCGCGACGGTGAGCCTGGCCTGACGCGCATCGGCGTGGGCAATCATCTGATGCTCGGCGGCGACAATATGGACCTCGCGCTCGCGCATCTGGTCGAGGCGCGTTTGCCTCACGCCGGCAGCGAGCGCACGCGTCTGTCGGCGGCCAGTCTGTCGCAACTGGTCGAGCGGTGCCGCGGCGCGAAAGAGCAGCTGCTCGACCGGGAAGCGCCCGACTCGGCGTCCATCACGCTGCTCGGCGCCGGCTCGAAGCTGATCGGCGGTGCGCGCACGGCGCAGGTGACGCGCGCAGAGGTCGAGCAGATCATCGTCGACGGCTTCTTTCCGGCGGTGGCGTCGAACGAACGGCCGGGACGTCCACGCGGCGCGATCGTCGAGTTCGGCCTGCCCTATGCGACCGACGCCGCGATCACGCGGCATATCGCGGCGTTCCTGAGCCGCTTCGCTGCGCAGTCGCGCAAAGCGCTGGGTTCGCCTTCTACGGCCGAAGGTGCCGTTACAGACAGCGGTCCTTTGCCGGTGCCCGACACGCTGTTGCTGAACGGCGGCGTGTTCCGCGCCGAAGCCTTGTCGCAACGTCTCGCGAGCACCTTGGGCAACTGGCGCGGCGAGCCGCTCAACGTGCTGCATAACGACAACCCTGACGTGGCCGTCGCCCGTGGCGCGGTTGCATATGCGCTCGCCCGCGCGGGTCAGGCGCCAAAAATCGGCGGCGGCTCGCCACGCAGCTACTTTCTCGTGCTCGATGAAACCGGCGATGGCAATGGCAACGGAGAGCCCGCGCCGCGCGGCATCTGCCTGCTGCCGCGCGGCACGGAAGAAGGCCACGAGATCCTGATCGAGGACCGCACTTTCGCGCTGCGCCTGGGGCATCCGGTGCGCTTCCATCTGGTCTCTTCAATCGCGGACACGGTGTATCGGCCAGGCGAACTCGCCGATCTCGCAAGCGGCGACTTCGTTCGTCTGCCGCCGATCGCGACGATCGTGCAGCCGCGTGGCGCCAGCACCGCGCGCGAAACGCCGGTGCAGATTGCTACGTCGCTGACCGAAGTCGGCACGCTCGAAGTGCACTGCATCGAGATCGACAACCCCGCGCAGCGCTGGCTGCTCGAATTCCAGTTACGCCGCGAAGACGCGCGGGTAATGTTGCCGTCCGATCCTGCACAGACCCCGCATGCGGCGCTCGGCGAAGCGATCGAACAGATCGACCGCACCTTTGGCGCCCGTTCTCAAGACGTCGGCCCGAAGGAAGTCAAACGGCTGCGCGCGCAACTCGAACAACTGCTCGGACCACGCGAGAGCTGGAACAGCGCGCTGCTGCGCGAACTGTTCGGCGCGCTGTGGGCACGCGCGCGCCGCCGGCGGCGTTCGGCGGATCACGAACGCCTGTGGCTGAATCTCGCCGGCTACTGCGTGCGGCCGGGCTTCGGCTACCCGCTCGACGAATGGCGTGTCGAGCAACTCTGGTCGCTCTTCGACGATGGCATTCAATACGTCAACGACAGCCAGGTCTGGTCGGAATGGTGGACGCTATGGCGCCGCGCGGCGGGCGGCCTCGACGAGGGCGCACAGCTTCGCGTGCTCGATGCTATGGCGTATTTGCAGAAAGCTGCTCAATCGCGTCACAAGCTGCCGTTCGACGTGTCGAAAACGGGCTTCACCGACATGGTCCGTCTGAGCGCGTCGCTCGAACGCATCCCGGTGGAGCGCAAGATCGAACTCGGCGAATCCGTGCTGACGCGGCTGAAGAAACCCGCTGAAAACCATCAGAGCTGGTGGGCGGTCGGCCGCATCGGTGCACGGCGGCCGTTCTACGGCAGCGCGCATAGCGTCGTGCCGCCCGACATCGCAGCGCAATGGCTGAACACGATTCTTGCGCTCGACTGGAAGAAGATCGATCCCGCTGCATTCGCCGCCGTGCAGATCGCCCGCATGACCGGCGACCGCTCGCGCGACCTGCCTGAGGCATTGCGCAGCACGGTGGTGCGCAGGCTCGAAGCGCTCAACGCGCCGCGCGCGTGGATCACCATGGTCGGCGAGACGGTCGAGCTCGATAACGCCGACGAAGGCCGCGTGTTCGGCGAGTCGTTGCCTGCGGGATTGAAGCTGATCGCGAGTTGAGGGATAGCAAGTGGCGCTAGCGAACAATATCGATAGCGCCGCTTGTTTCCGCTCAGGCCACGCTGATCAATCCGAGCTGCTGCAGTGCGGTCACGCCATCGTCGAGGCCGATCTCCTCCACGATCTTCCCGTCCTTCAGACGAAGCACGGTTGTACCGGTAAAGCGCATCTTCCGGCCCGTGGCCGCCGGCAGCGAGCCAACGAGGAAATCGCCGAAAGCGGGACCGGTATGCGTACCGCCGCCTTCCCAGCGACCAACCACATAGTCGCCCTCCGCGATGAGATCCGCCGCGCCCCAGAAGTTGAGGTCCGGAAACGCTGCACGGAAATCGGTCATGAATGCCTTGATGTCCTCGCGGCCCCGGCGCGGCTCGTGCAGCGAGTAATGCAGAAGCATCTCGGGAGCGGCAAGCTCGTCGACGATATCGAGTTTGCAGGTCTTGCCCCAGAAATCGGTGAACCAGCGGCCTACGATGGCCTTGTTGTCGTCCTCTTTGGACATGGTCAATACCTCCTGGTTGAAAGAGCAGCGCGATTGCCGCTCTTTGCCTGAACGATATCGACACGAGTCGTGAGCCGCATGCCGTTTCTTGCTCTTCAGTTTTCAGCAATAAAACAGCAAGAAACGGAATGCCCGATGAAGTACCGCCACGGCGCGCGCAGCGCCGCCGGAAGTATGACTGCCTTGTCACCAGGGCGGAATGCGCGAGAACACTGATTCCAGATGCACCACTACCGTGACTGCGCGGGGGACCCGCTTAGCATTGGCGGTTTGAGCCGCTTTCTTTTGCCTACTTTTCTTTGCGGCCGGCAAAGAAAAGTAGGTGCCGCCCCGCACAGGGGCAACGCTAATAAACCAATATCAAATCAAGGAAAGGCCAACGCCGTAGGCACAGAGAGATAAGCGCCACGCAGGCCAGCATCAAACAGACGTCTCAAGCAACCTTCCTCAGGCGGCTTCCTTCAACGCCTTACGCGCTTCAACCGCAAGCACCGACGGCGCCGCATCCCCGACCCCCATCGATTGCAGCGATCGGGCGCACGCCTGAACCACGCGGCGCATCACCTGCGCATCCACCTGGCCGATGCAGCCGATGCGGAAACTGTCCACCACCGTCAACTTGCCCGGATAGATGATGAAACCCTGCTGCTTCATCAAGTCATAAAAGCGTTCGAACTTGAACAACGGATGCGCCGGCGCAAAAAACGTCACGATGATCGGCGAGCGCCAGCGCGCGTTGAGCAGCGGCTCGAACCCGAGTTCACGCATGCCCGCGACCAGCACGTCGCGATTGTTCGCGTAACGCGCGAGGCGCCCGGCCTGGCCGCCTTCGAGCTTGTGCAGACGCAGCGCTTCGATAAACGCGGCAACCGTGTGCGTCGGCGGCGTGAAGCGCCATTGACCGGTGCGGTTCATCACGTCCCACTGGTCGTACACGTCGAGGGAAAGCGAGTGGCTGCGGCCCCTGGCTTCCTGCAACGCGCGCTTGCGGGCAATCACGACACCAAAGCCCGGCACGCCTTCAATGCATTTGTTCGCCGACGAAACGAAAGCTTCGCAAGGCACCCGGGTCACGTCGAGCGGCACCGCGCCGAACGCGCTCATCGAGTCGATCAGCAGCTTGCGGCCCTTCTTCGCGGTCGCCGCGGCAATTTCTTCGATCGGATTGAGAATCCCCGAGCTGGTTTCGCAATGCACCGCGACCACGTGCGAAATGCGCGGGTCGGCGTCCAGCATGCGTTCGACTTCCGCGCCGCGCGGCGGCAGATAGTCGCCCTTGTCGAGCACCGTACAGGCGCGGCCCAGATAACCGAGCGTGGTCGCGATGCGCTTGCCGTAGGCGCCATTGGACAGCACCAGCGCGTGGCCGTCGCGTGGAATCAGGCTGCCGAGCATCGCTTCGACGCAATAGCTGCCGCTGCCTTGCAGGGGCACGCAGTCGAAGTCGCCAGCCATGTCGCCGGCGATCTCCAGCAAGCTGCTGCGCAGCAAAGCGGTCATCGCGCGGAAGTCGCCGTCCCACGAGCCCCAGTCGCGCAGCATCGCTTCCTTGGTCGAGAACGCCGTGGTGAGCGGTCCGGGGGTCAACAGATACGGCTCGCCCTTAGCGGGCGGAACACACGTTACTGCGGACGTTGCCGAGGAATTGTCGAGCGCGCTTTCCATGTTCGGAATCTCCGATATCGCTGTTTCAGTGAGCACACAGCACGGAAAGCACGGTACAGAAAGATTTGGCATCGGTAAAATCGATATAATCGATGCGGATATCGTAAAAACTTATTGCACGGCGAGGCACAGATGCAATACGCGCAATTGCGGGCATTTCATGCGGTCGCGGAACATGGCGGGTTTTCCAAAGCGGCGCAGGCGCTGTCGCTCACGCAGCCGGCCGTGTCGGACCACGTGCGGCGGCTCGAACAGGATTTCGGAGTCAAATTGTTCGAGCGCGGGCCGCGCGGCGTCGAAACCACCGAACTCGGCCTGCGCCTGTTCAGCGTCACGCGGCAGATGCTCAGTTGCGAGCGCGATGCGCGGCAACTGCTGGAGTCGGCGGGCGGCCTCGAATCCGGGTCGTTGTCGCTGGTCGCGGACGCACCCGATCTCGCCGTCGCGCTGATCGGCGCGTTTCGCAAGCTGCATCCAGGGATTGTCGTGACGCTGTCGATCGCCAATGCCGCGGATTGCATGCAGCGTGTGCTGTCGAGCGCGGTCGACGCCGCGATTACCGCCGCGCCGCAAGTGCACAGCCGGCTCGAAGCGCGCGTGCTGAGGCGCGATCCGCTGGTGGCGATGGTGCCGGCGAGCTATCCGGTGGCGAAGAAGCGCAAGCTGACTTACGCGGAACTGGTGCAGCAACCAATGATTTTCCGCGAGCCGCAATCCGTCACGCAGCAGTTGCTCGAAATCGAGCTGGTGCGCGAGTCGTTGCAGGTCGAACCGGTGATGTATGTGGACGGCCGCGAAGCGCTGGAAGAAGCGGTTGCGCAAGGGATGGGCGTGGGCGTGATCGCGCGCGCCGAATTCAACGAATCGCGGCGGATCAGGATGATTCCGCTACAGGATTGCCAGGTGCAGATGATCGAGTCGCTGACGCGGCTCGCCGAGCGGCCGGGATCGAATTTGCTCGACGCGTTGTTTGCGGTGGAGTTGACGAGCGCGATGCCGCTCGCGCCTCCGTTAAGTCAACGGCGCGATTAAACGGCAAGCCGCCCGACAAACCTCGCCGGGCGGCTTTCATGCTTTAACGATGCAGCATGCGCGACGACGCGGCCTCGCCTGAGGCTAACAAACGCCTTCGCGCAAAACTCTTAACGCGATCCACCGCTGGCCAGCAGGCTCTCGCCGGTCATCCAGCGCGAGTCGTCCGATGCCAGGAACACGGCGACGCCCGCGATATCTTCAGGCTGCCCGATGCGTCCGAGCGGTGTCTGGCTGACGGCCCACGCCTCGAAGTCGGAACCAATAAAGCCTGCGCTATGCGTGCCTTCGGTGGCGACCATGCCCGGATTCACCGAGTTGACGCGAATCTTCCTCGGCCCGAGTTCACGGGCGAGCACGCCGGTAATACCGTCGACCGCTGCCTTTGTGGCAGTGTAAACCGCGCTGCCCGCCGGCGTGATGCGGCTGACCAGCGAGCCGACATTGACGATGCTGCCGCCTTCGCCGAGATGTTTCGCCGCTGCTTGCGTGACCAATAGCAATCCCAGCACGTTCACATTGAAGTGCTTATGGAAGTGTTCTTCAGTGATCGCTTCGATCGGCGCGAATTCATAGACGCCGGAGTTGTTGACGAGGATATCGAGGCGGCCGTACGTTTCGACCGCCGCATCGATGATGCTTTGCGCATCCGCTGCTTTCGACACATCGCCCGCTACGGCAACTGCCTTGCCGCCCGCAGCGGTGATTGCGTCGACCACCGCATCCGCGCCGGTCTTGCTGGACGCATAGTTGACCACCACCGAGGCGCCTTGCGCCGCAAGCGCCTTGGCGATAGCGGCACCGATACCTTTCGATGCGCCTGTCACTACTGCAACCTTACCTGCGAGCTTGCTCATGATCGTTTCCTGTGAAGTGGGTTCGCGCCGACGTGCTGCCGCGAAGATTCGCGGGGCCGACGTCGATAAAGCGGGACATGCAGTGGCGCTGTCACAGGACACAATGTAGGCAGGTAAGCCGGATGGATAAAGCGGCTGAGGACGAATAGATACGTCGGGTGAGCCGAACAATCGGATTTTGTTTGCCTTCCTGCACGATCAACGTTGGTAGCTTCAACGCACCAAGCTTGCCGCCGAGTGTGCCGAGTCCTTCGGTTGTAACGGCCACCATCGATTGCGGATCGTCTTTGTAGACGTCAAAGCCAGGCGCAATCACCAGCGCTCTCGATTACGATGCACGGGTTTGCAGCGGATAGCCTGGCGCATCTCAACGCAGCAGCATCGCACATAGCGCCAAACCGGTCAGGTAGGTTCCAAGTGCGCCGACGAACCGGAAAGGGTTGGGTTTTGCCATCGTCGGCCATGCGATCAGTCCGACGACGAGCAAACAGCGGCACATGGTTGCCGCGACGATCAGCGACACTGTCGCTGTCGAGGGCGATCGCGCGCCAAGATAGAGAAACAGCAACGCGAGAAACGGCGCGTATTCGGCCGTGTTGGCATGAGCCCGGACGAGCCTGTGTAGCCGGTTCGCCGGGTCTGACTCGCAGCCTGAGCCGGTGCCTTCGCGAAAACGCATCACCGAGACGGACAATCCGAGGCCGAACAGTAGTAGCCCTAGAACTACCACGCATGCAAGAGCAACGTTGTCCATTTGAACGAGCCTCCTTGGCAGGGATTCAACGAACGCCGGTTTGGTGGGTAAAGCTGGCATGGCGCAACACCGGGCACGTGTAGCGTGCCAGCCACAGTTTATTTACGGGATGTTTTACTCGTCGATGTCCATCTTCTGTGGCTTCGTTCGCGCAAAATGAATGCGGCCGAGCAGGCGTTTCCCGACGGCATGGAGCGCACGATGCAACGTTATGCGCTGCCTGAACGGCTCGCACCACGCTGAAATCTGCACCGCCACGCTCGCCAGCACGGCCAAAGCCCCCACTGTTTCCAGAATACCCGACCACATGATATGGCCCTCCGTTCGTTCGCCCCTGCTGCCGCAGCTCGTTGCCCCACTCCTCAAACGAATACGCGTGCCAGCAACTGAATCCCCAGGCCCAGCAAATAAAGGCATTGATCCGGCATCCTGTGGGCGTTTGAGTCGCCGTAACATCAGTACAATTTATTTAATAAGCCATTTTTAATCGATTTGCCTGATTCATCTTCGGTTCTTATCCTTGATACACAACCGTATGCGGCTGACTGCATGCGCCGTCCGCTCTGCTTATTCTCATGCTGGCAAGATCATGGAAAGAACCACCCTCAACGTCCGCGTCGACGCCGTATGCGACGAAGCGCACGGCGTGCGCTCATTCAGCGTTTCGCGTCTGGACGGCAAACCGTTCGACCACTACGAACCCGGCGCGCACATCGACGTCACGGGTCCCTCGGGCGTCACGCGCCAATACTCGCTGTGCGGCGATCCGGATCATCGTGACGCGCATCTGTTCGCCGTGAAGCGAGAAGACGCGTCGCGTGGCGGCTCGCGTTCGCTGCATGACGACGTCACGGTGGGAAGTGAATTAACGATCGGCGCGCCGCGCAATCTATTCCAGCTTGCGCCAGGGGCAAGCGAACACGTGCTGATCGCCGCGGGTATCGGCGTGACGCCGCTTCTGAGCATGGCGTACCGTCTGCTCAGGCAGAAGCAGCGCTTCGTGCTGCACTATTTCGCGCGCAGCGCGGAACATGCGGCGTTCTTGCCGCTGCTCTCGCGGGCGCCGTTCAGCGATCATGTGCGGTTTCATTACGGTGTCGAGCGCACGCAACTGGATACGGTGCTGGCCGAATGTGTCGCCACCGCGCGCGGAGGCACGCACATTTACACCTGCGGCCCGGCGCCCTTCATGGAGCGCGTGGTGGCGATCGGCGAAACACGTGTTGGGTCCGACGCGATTCACCTCGAACGATTCGCCGCCGAGCCTTCGTCCGCGACTACCGGCGACGCCAACACGCTCGACTCATTCGAGGTGCAGATCGCCAGCAGCGGCGAAACCGTACGCGTCGATAAACACACGACGATCGTCGCGGCGCTCGCGTCGATCGGAATCGAAGTGGATACCTCGTGCGGCGAAGGCGTGTGCGGCACCTGCATGGTCGACGTGGTGAGCGGCGCACCCGAGCATCGCGATCACTGCCTGAGTCAAGCAGAACGGGCGAGCGGCAAGGTGATCTGCTGCTGCGTCTCGCGCTCCACGTCGCCGTTGCTGGTGCTGGATCTTTAACGCGTACGAGTTCATACAGGTGCTGCGAGCGCAGCACCTTGCTACTTTCAGCGCTTACCGGTCGTCGTCGCGAATCGACGATGCATGCCGGCACAGCGCGCGCACTTCGACATCCATATACGGAAACAGCGGCAACTGGCTCAGCACGTCGTGCAGATGCGCCGGGCTGTCGACTTCGAATACGCTGATATTCGCGTAGCGCCCGGCAATGCGCCACAGGTGCCGCCATACGCCGTCCTGCTGCAGCTTCTGCGACATCGCTTTCTCATCGGCCTTCAGACGCGCCGAGCGTTCGGCGTCCATGTCGGGCGGCAGATTGACGGTCATCTCGACGTGAAACAGCATGCTTACTCTCCCTCTCCGATCAATGATCAAATGACAAAAGCCCCCGGCTGCCCGGCAAACCACGCCGCGCAGCCGGGGTTGATAGATTCAGGCGCTACGTCTATGCGATTCGTGCAATTCGTGCGTTTTCAGGCTTCGGCGCGTACGCGTTCGACTTCGGCGCCCGGCAGGTTGTCGCGGTCCTTGAACAGCGTGAAGTCGAAATCGATCAGCGCGAAGTTGCCTTCCACACCATACGGTTTGCCTTCGGCGCCCTCGGCCTGCTTGACGGCCGGCACGAGGCCGTCACGCGTGGCGAACGCGAAGTCGTCCCACAGGTACGGATCGCCGTCGATGTTGATCTGCGTGGTCAGCTTGCGAAAACCCGGTGCCGAAACGAAGAAGTGGATATGCGCCGGACGATGTCCATGTCGGCCGAGCTGATCGAGCAGCAATTGCGTCTGGCCTTGCGGCGGCACGCTATAACCGACCGGCACCACGCTGCGGAAACTGTATTTGCCTTCGGCATCCGTGCGAATCGAGCGGCGCAGATTGAAGGCCGGTTGCGATTTGTCGAAGTACGAGTAATTGCCGAGATGATTCGCGTGCCAGACTTCAACGAGCGCATGGGCAAGCGGCTTGCCGTCTTCGCCGAGCACCCGGCCGCGCATCACCAGCGTCTGACCGGGATCGGTGCCGTCGTCGAGGCGCGCATGCCCTTCCGAGAGCGGTGCGCCGGCCACATACAGCGGCCCTTCGATCGTGCGCGGCGTGCCGCCTTCGATACCGGCCTTCGCTTCCGCTTCGTCCAGACGCAGATCGAGAAAGTGCTCAAAGCCGAGGCCGGCGGCCAGCAGACCCAGCTCGCCGCTCTTGCCCGCTTCGCCGAGATAGTTCAGCGCGGTCCAGAACTCGGCCGGCTGCACGTCGAGATCTTCGATCGTATAGAACAGATCGCGCACGATGCGGTTGACGATCTGCCTGGTGCGCGGATTGCCTTCACGGGTAGCGCTGTCGTTGATCTTTTGCAGCAGCGCGTCGATAACTTGCCTGTTCATGGGGTATCTCCTTCGTTTAATGTTTGTTGACGGCTAACGTGTGAACCGTCAGTTCGTGGTGACGCTTGGGCCCTTTCGCGTATCGCGCCGCAAGCGGTCGATCCTGTTCCAGTCGAGTTCGATGCCGAGGCCCGGGCCTTGAGGCAGATGCAAGGCAAAATTCTCGTAGCGCAGCGGCTCGGTGAGGATTTCTTCGGTCAGCAGCAACGGCCCGAACAACTCCGTGCCCCATTTCAGTTCGCCGAAGGTGCTGAAGAGTTGCGCCGAAGCGATCGTGCCCACCGCGCCTTCGAGCATGGTGCCGCCGTAGAGGTCGATATTCGCGGCCAAGGCGATCGCCGCCACATTCGCCGCGCCGCTCAGGCCGCCCGATTGCGCGATCTTCACGGCGAACACATCGGCAGCGCGAGCGCTGCCGAGCGCGAACGCGTCAGCCGCGCCATGCAGCGCTTCGTCGGCCATGATCGGCACTTGCGCGAGATCCGTCAGACGTTTGAGACCGGCGCGATTCTCCGCGGCGATCGGCTGCTCGATCAGCGTGACGCCCGCTTCGGCGAAACGCCTGCCGGCCCAGATCGCTTCGGATTCGCTCCATGCCTGGTTCACGTCGACGCGCACTTCGCCGCGTCCGTCCAGCGCCATCCTGATCGCCAGGACATGCGCGACGTCGTCGGCCACCGCTCGCGAGCCGATCTTCAGCTTGAACACGCGATGCCGCTTCGCTTCGAACACGCGCTCGGCTTCGTCGATATCGCGCTGCGTGTCGCCGCTCGCGAGCGTCCATGCGACCTCGACCGAATCGCGCACGCGGCCGCCGAACAACTCGGACAGCGGCACGCCGAGGCGCTGCGCCTGGGCATCGAACAACGCGGTTTCAACCGCCGATCTGGCAAAGCGGTTGCCCTGAAACAGCGCGCGCAGCTTAGCCATCGCGGCGCCTGGACGGGTTGCGTCCATGTCTTTCAACAGCGGCGCGAAGTACGTATCGATGTTGACCTTGATACTTTCCGGGCTTTCCTCGCCGTACGCGAGGCCGCCGATGGTGGTGCCCTCGCCCACGCCGACCACGCCGTCGGCGCAACGAATGCGCACCAGCACGAGCGTCTGGCAGTTCATCGTCGCGACCGAAAGCTTGTGTGGACGGATCGTCGGCACGTCGACGAGGATCGTTTCCACGCTCTCGATCTTCACGGGTGTTGCTATCATTCGTTGCCCTCCTGCGCTGCTTTCCGAGGGGACCATATTAGAAACAAACCCGCGAAGCAGTCCAACACCGATTCCGACTACTTCCATACCTTAGAGGTATGCATGGAACTTCGCCAACTCCGCTACTTCATCGCCGTCGCGGAAGAAATGAACATCACGCGGGCCGCCCATCGTCTGCATATGACGCAACCGCCGCTCAGCCGCCAGATCCAGCAGATCGAGGAAAGCGTCGGCCTGCCGCTGTTCGAGCGCGGCTCGCGCCCGCTGCGCCTGACTGAAGCCGGCCGCATCTTTTATGCGCAGGCAAAACGTCTGATCGACGAAGCCGACGAACTCGCGCCGCTCACGCGGCGCCTCGCGCAGCTGGCCGAGCGCGTCGTGATCGGCTTCGTGCCGTCCACGTTGTACGGCGCGCTGCCCGCGGTGATCCGCGCGTTTCGCGAGGCCGCGCCGCATATCGAGTTGTCGCTGATTGAGATGTTCACGATCGAGCAATTGGGCGCGCTCAAAGGCGGCCGTATCGACGTCGGTTTCGGCCGCCTGCGTTTCGACGATGCACAGTTGGCGCGCGAGGTGCTGGTCGAAGAGCGGATGATTGCCGCGCTGCCGCAAGATCATCCGCTCGCGCGGCAAAAGAAGCCGCTCACGCTCGCGGCGCTCGCACAGGAAACACTGATCGTCTATCCGAGCACGCCGCGCCCGAGCTATGCGGACCAGCAACTCTCGGCGATGCACGATCACGCGCTCGAGCCGAAGGCGATTCACGAAGTGCGGGAGTTGCAGACGGCGCTTGGACTCGTCGCCGCGCAGGTCGGTGTGTGCCTCGTGCCGGAAAGCGTGGAAGGTTTGCGCGCGCATGGCGTGGTGTACCGGCCGATTCCGGGCGCCAATGTCGCGTCGCCGATCATCATGAGCCGACGCCTGCAGGACGAATCGCCGACGACCACGCTGCTCTGTTCGCTGGCGCGCGAGCTGTTCAAGCGGGCTTGAAGTGGATTTGAGCGCGGCCCTGAAGCGACCCTGACTCGACCCGCAGCGGCCCGTTCAACGCTCGTCGAAACGCCGCACGATGCCCGCCATCAGATTGCGCAGCCACACGTTACCTTCGTCCTGATCGAAGTGCTCGTGCCAGTGCATCGTGACCGCGGCGATCGGCAACGTAACCGGCAGTTCATAGATCTGAAACCCGCCGTCACGATTGAAAATCTGCGCGAGGCGCCGCGGCAGTGTCGCGAACAGATCGGTCACCGCCAGCACGCTCGGCAATGCCACGAAATGCGGCAATTCCAGCGCGATATGCCGGCCCACGCCTTGCGAGCGAAACGCATCGTCGAGCGCGTGATGGCTGTGCTCGACCGACGTAATCTGCACATGCGACGCGTCCAGAAACGCCTTCAGGCTCAGCTCCTTCGTGCGCGGCAAGCCACGGCGCTTCCTCGTCATGCAAACGTAGGTCTCCTCGAACAGCGGCTGATGAAGCGTGCGCGCGGTCAACGTCGGCAGATTGCCGATGGCGAAATCGAGCCGGCTTGCGCGCAGCGCGTCTTCGATTTCTTCGACAGGCAACGGCTCGATGCGTAATCTCACGCGCGGCGCCTGCCGGTGCAATGCCTCGCAGATCGGCGGCAAATAGGCCAGTTCGCCCGCGTCGGACAACGACAGCCGGAATGTGCGCGTGCTCACCGCCGGGTCGAAATGCTCCGCATAACGCAGTGCTTCACGCACCGTATCCAGCGCCCGCGCGACGATGCCCGACAGTTCGAGCGCAATCGGCGTGGGCTGCATGCCGGCGCGGGTGCGAATGAATAGCGGATCGTCGAACAAGGTCCGCAAACGCCCCAACGAGTAGCTGATCGCCGGCTGCGACAGCGCGAGCCGCTCTCCCGCGCGCGTCAGGCTGTGCTCTTCGACAATCGCCTGGAAAACGCGCAGCAGATTGAGGTCGACGTGGTCGAGCGAATTCATCCAGATATCCATGAAATTGATTTGATATTTTATTTTAGATCAATTTGACGCATATCAGGCGGTGGGTGAGACTTTGTTCCATCGACCAACCCACCTACACAGCCATGAGCGAATCCTCATATCAGACCGTCGACGCCAGCGCGTTGTACCAGCGCGCGCAGGCCGACCGCGTCGCCCCATCGCTGTACCACGACCCGGCGGTTTTCGAAACCGAACTCGAGCGCATTTTCTACAAGACCTGGATCTGGGTCGCGCACGAAAGCGAACTGCCGAATCCGGGCGACTTCCGCACCACCACGATCGGCCGTCAGCCGGTGATCGTGGTGCGCGACAAGACCGGTGCCGTGAACGTGCTGCAAAACCGCTGCCGCCATCGCGGCGCGACGGTCTGCGAACAGCACAAGGGCAACGCGAAAGGCTTCACCTGCCCGTACCACAGCTGGACCTATGGGCTCGACGGCACATTGCGCGCGCTGCCCTACGGCGACGGTTACGAAGGCGTGATCGACAAGACCGAGCTGCCGCTCGCGAGTCTGCGCGTGGGTATCTATCAGGGGCTGATCTTCGCGAGCTTCAATCAGGAGATCGAACCGCTCGACGATTTTCTCGGCGGTGCGAAACCGTGGATCGATCTGTTCATGAAGCAAGGCGCGGGCTATCCGATCAAGGCCAACGGCGAGCATCGCTTCCGCTTCAACGGTAACTGGAAAATCCAGCTCGAAAACACCACCGACCTGTATCACTTCCCGGTCGTTCACAAGTCGTGGATGAAATCGATCGACGACGAAACCGCCGCCGCGATCACGAGCTTCATGACGAGCGATCAGGCGTTCTGCCGCTCGCTCGGCAAGGGTCATAGCCTTGCCGTGCTGGTACCGGAACTCGTCGATCTCGACAAGGACGACGGTGCGCCGATTCCCGAACGCTTCGAAGCGCTGGCCGCGTCGCTCGCGAAAGATCACGCGCCCGACGAAGTACGCCGCGTCGTGCGTTCGCTGATGGGGGTCGGCTTCAACCTGAATCTGTTTCCGAACCTCGCATTGTCGATGGCATTTTTCCGCGTGCTGCGGCCGATTTCGGCAAACGAGACTGAAATCCGCCACGTGGCGCTTGCGATGGACGGCGGCCCGGAAGAAGCCAACCGCGTGCGCCTGCGCATTCACGAACACTTCCAGGGTCCGTTCGGTTTCGGCAGCCCCGACGACGCCGAAGCATGGGAGCGCGTGCAGCGCGGCTCGCATGCCGGCCCCGATCTGCCGATCCTCGTGAACCGCGGCCTGAATCGCGAGAGCACTGCGCCGAACGGCGAAAAGACGGCGCACGCCACCGACGAAACCGGCATGCGCGAAGCGTACGCGCAATGGCGCACGATGATGGAGCAAGCATGATGGACGACAGGAACACGCTTTTCTCGCAGCAAACCTTCGCCGGCGCGATCGAGCTGATCTGGCGCGAAGCCGAACTGCTGGACCGCAAGGACTATCGCCAGTGGCTTTCGCTGTGGGACGCGGCAGGCTTCTACGTCGTGCCGATCGATCCGCAGGCCACCGACTTCGCCGCCACGCTGAACTACGCGTACGACGATCAGGACATGCGCGAAAAACGCGTGCAACGGATGACCTCCGGCTATTCGGCCTCGGCCAGCGACGCCGCACGCACCGTGCGCACGGTTTCGCGTTTCACGCTGACGAGCGACACGAGCGATGAAGTCGAAGTCAGCTCGGCGCAGATCGTCGTCGCGTATAAACGCGGCACGTCGACGCTATTCGCGGCGGACCTCACGCATCGCATCAGCTTCGCGAGCGGCGAACCGCGCATCGTGCAGAAGGTGATCCGCCTGATCGATTCGACCGAGACGCTCAGCGCAATCGGTTTCCTGCTGTGAACCCCTGTAAGCCTTGACGACGCGAGCGGACCGGCACGATGCCCACACCAGATCGGCGGGCAGACCGCGAAGTCGCCCGGCCGGTAGCGTTCCTTTTCCCTCCATGCGAGTACGACGATGCCCAACGACACGCTCTCCTCCACCGCCGGAACGCTAGCCACGCCGACGGCGCCGGCCACCTCGCGAACACTGCGCCGTATCATCGTCGCCTCCGTGCTCGGCAATGCGCTCGAGTGGTACGACTTCTTCCTGTACGGCACCGCTGCCGCGCTGATCTTCGGACCGCTGTTCTTCCCGCTGCACGGCGACCCGCTGATGGGCACGCTCGCCGCTTTCGCGGGCTTTGCGATCGGCTTTCTGGCGCGACCGCTGGGCGGCATCGTGTTCGGTCACATCGGCGACCGGCATGGCCGCAAACGCGCGCTCGTCATCACGCTGATGATGATGGGCGTCGCGACCTTCGGCATCGGTCTGTTGCCGACGTTCTCGCAGATCGGCTTTCTCGCGCCCGCGGCGCTCGTGTGTCTGCGAGTCGTGCAAGGCATCGCCTCAGGCGGTGAATGGGGCGGCGGCGTGCTGCTGATCAGCGAGAGTGCCCCGGCGAATCGGCGCGGCTATTACGCATCGTTCAGCCAGTTGGGCGTGGCGGGCGGCTTCGTGTTGTCGGCCGCCGCGTTCTATCTCGTGCAGCGGCTGCCGGTGGAGAGCTTCATGTCGTGGGGCTGGCGCGTGCCGTTTCTCGCGAGCGTGCTGATCTTCGGCGTCGGCGTTTATATCCGCAGGCGTCTGCCGGAGAGCCGAGACTTCACTGCCGCAAAGCCCAGGCATATGCCGGTGCTCACCGTGCTGCGCAATCACCCGAAGCAGGTCTTGCAGGCGATGGGTTTGCGCATCGCGGAAAACGGCGGCACGTA
Organism: Paraburkholderia sp. IMGN_8; assembly: GCF_038050405.1. Lineage (NCBI taxonomy): Bacteria > Pseudomonadati > Pseudomonadota > Betaproteobacteria > Burkholderiales > Burkholderiaceae > Paraburkholderia > Paraburkholderia sp. IMGN_8. Next base: position 2,461,562 of record NZ_CP150900.1, read on the forward strand.
TATCTTTTTGTCATTCGTGCTGGTGTACGGCAAGACAATTGGCGTGCCGGTTTCGGTGATGCTCGGCGGCGTGATGATCGCGATGCTGATCGAACTCGTGACGATTGTGCTATGGGGACGTCTATCGGATGTCATCGGGCGACGGCCGGTGTATATGATCGGCGCGCTAGGCCTGGTGGTGATCGCGTTTCCCGCCTTCTGGCTGATCGACACGCATCAGCCGTTGCTGGTGTTCGCGTCGCTCGCTTTAGGCTTGCCGTTCTGTCATGCGGCAATGATCGGCACGCAGCCCGCGTTGATGGGTGAACTGTTCCCCACCGAAGTCCGCTATTCGGGCATGGCGCTCGGCCACGAGATCGCCTCGGTGTTTTCCGGCGGACTCGCGCCTTTGGTGGCTACCGCGTTGTATGCGAAGGTGCGCGCACCGTGGCCGGTGGCGTTGATGTTGATCGGCTTCGGACTGATCACCGCGATCACCCTCGCGACCATTCCCAAAGATACGAACGCCACGCGCGATTGACCCGCGGCCAGCCAGGCATACGCGCCTGAAGATTTCTTTAGATGCCCCCGGCGCGCTACCTAAAAGCGCGTCCCACGCCCCAATTGAAGCGTTCTTTTTGCATTTCTAGACTGGCACAAGCTTGCACGATTCATGACCCATCCGAATCGTGCCTCGTGTTTCAGTCGCCAACGAATCAAGGAGAACCTCCGCAATGTCCGATAACGCTACCGCCGTCGCCGCGGAAAACCTGAGCGCGCCAACGCCCACGCGCTTGCCGCTCGACGACGTGATCGCCGAAATTGCCGCGCGTCGCGATGAATTCGACCGCCTGTCGCATGTGCCGCGCGACGTGATCGCCAGGCTCAAGCGCGCGGGCGTGTATCGCGCAGCCACGCCGCAGCGCTTCGGCGGCGATGCGCTCGCGCCCACCGCTTTTCTCGCCATGATCGAACGCATCGCAACGGCGGACGGCTCCGCTGCGTGGGTCGCGAGCTTCGGCTCGGCGAACGTCTATCTTGCGGCATTGCCTCTCGCGACCCAGGCGCAGATCTACGCCGATGGTCCCGATCAGGTGTTCGCGGGCGGTCTGTTTCCGGTGCAACCGGCGCAGCCCGCTGAAGGTGGTTGGCGCGTAAACGGCACGTGGAAATTCGCGAGCGGCTGCAAGGGCGCGGATTGGCTCGGCGTCGGGATCAACACAGGCGTGGGCAACGGCGGCACACCCGGCAAGCCGCGCACGGCCGTGTTCCGCCCGCATCAGGTCGAGATCGTCGATAACTGGGACGTGGTCGGCATGCAAGGCACGGGCAGCCACGATCTGCGTGTGAGCGATCAATTCGTTGCGGACGAATGGACCTTCGTGCGCGGCGGCGAAGCGAACGTCGACGAACCGTTGTATCGCTATCCGACCATCGCCTACGCGGCGCAAGTGCTGGCAGTGGTCAACCTCGGCCTCGCCCGCGCCGCGCTCGATGTCGCCAACCAGATGGCCGGCGGCCGCAAGACCACCACCGGCGCGCCGCAACTCGCAGACCGCGCGTATTACCGGATCGAGTTGGCGAAAGCCGAAGCGCAACTGCGCTCCGCCCGCGCCTTTTTCTACGACACCACCGACGAAGTCTGGCAATCGATCCTCGCGGGCCGGCCGGTCACGCCGGATCAGGTCAGCCTGCTGCGCCTCGCCGCGACGCAGATCGCCCGCGAAGGCGCCGAGGTCGTGCAGCGCGCCTATCGCCTCGGCGGCACGATGGCGATCTATCGCACGCATCCATTGCAGCGTCTGTTGCGCGACTCGATGGTGGTCACCCAGCACGCGTTTCTCGGCGAAGGCAACTTCGACGGCGCCGGCGCGGTGTTCGTCGGCGTGCCGCCGATTCCGGGCTACCTGTAAGCCACTTTCCGTTTTCGATGCCCATACGATTTCAAGGAGAACCACCCTATGTCCGATCAAGAAGCGTTGCCGCTGCGCGTTCTGTTCTGCTGCGGCGTAACGCAGAATTTCTTCGACTTGCCGCGCGAGAAAATCGGCGAAGTCTGGCAGGCTTACGGCAAGATGCTGAGCGCGGTCGAATCGATGGAAGGCGTCAAGGTGCTCGGCATCATGGACGACGACCGCCTGAGCGTCGGCAACGCCGACAACTCGCCGTGGACTTTCTACATCATGGCCGACGTGGCGGACTTCGACACCGCCGTCGCGGTCTGCAACCTCTATCGCACGACGCCGGTCGGCGAGTACAACCTGTGGCGCTACGGCAAGATCGAGGCGCGCGTGGGCCGCGCGCTGGCGGTGCCGCCGCAGCACGCCAACGCGGCTTGAGCGTGATGCGATGAACGATACCGCCGCTACGCTCGCCGCGTTGACCGACCGGCTCGCCGCGCTCGAAGCCGAAACCGCGGTGCGCCGCACGATGGCGCGCTACATGGCGCTGTGCGACGTGCCGTCCGGCGCGCTCCACGGCGAGACGCTCGCAGGTCTGTTCGCCACGGACGCGATCTGGGAAGGCATCGGCCCGCAGTACGCCCATCAGTTCGGCCGCCTCACGGGCCACGCGGACATTCTCGCGATGCTCATGCGTTACTTGCCGCCGTCGCCGCATTTCTCGATGAATGTCCACTTCCTCACGTCGGAAACGATCGAGGTGCATGGCGCGACCGCAAGAGGCCGTTGGATCATGCTGCAAGCGTCGGATTACGTCGACGCGCAAGCGGAACTGATCTCGGCGCGCCTCGAAGTGGACTTCGCGCCCGCAGCCAATGGCCGCGACTGGCTTATCACGTACTTTCGCACCGAACGTCTTTTCGATGCGCCGTGGGAAGTGAATACAAGGAAACCAGGCCCATGAACGAGTTTATCCAGATCTTGTCGTTAGGCGGCACGGGTCCGAGCATTGCGATCAAGGACACCATCGATATCGCCGGCTTCGCAACCACCGCCGCGAGCCGCGCGCTTGCCGATGCCGCGCCCGCGCAGCGGCACGCGGAAGTAGTCGAACGGCTGCTCGCGGCCGGCTGGCATATCGTCGGCAAAGCGAACATGCATGAGCTTGCGTTCGGCATGACGGGTATCAACGACTACACCGGCACGCCTCTCAATCCGCAAGACACCACGCGCATTCCTGGCGGTTCGTCGAGCGGCTCGGCGGCGGCCGTCGGTTTGAAGCTCGCCGACGCCGCGCTCGGCACCGACACCGGCGGCTCGATTCGCGGCCCTGCTGCATGTTGCGGCGTGATCGGCTTGAAGCCGACGTACGGCCGTGTCTCGCGCCGCGGCGTCGCGCCGCGTGAATCGACGCTCGATTGCGTCGGACCGTTCGCGCGCGAGATGCACATGATCGTCGCGGCGATGCAGGCTATCTCAGCGGACTTCGACGCGCATGCCGCGCGGCCTTTGCCAGGCTCGTGCAACGTCGGCATCGTGCAGGTCGATGCAATGCCTGAGATCAGCAGCGCCGTTGCGCGCGCCGCGGATCAAGCGGGATTCTCTTCGCGTTCGATCGAACTCGACGGCCTCAGCGACGCTTTCGATGCGGGACTCTCGGTCATCAACGTGGAAACCTCGCGTGCGTTCGGTCATCTGGTGGAGACCGGCAAGCTCGGCGCCGATCTCGACGCGCGGCTGCGCGCCGCGGCAAAGACGACCGCCGCGCAACTCGCTATAGCGGAACAAATACGCCGGCGATTCACCGCGGCGGTCGATCATGCGCTCGCCGGCGTCGATGTGCTGATCCTGCCCACGCTGCCCGCACTGCCGATTACGCTCGACGAAGCACGCGGCGGCACGTCGGTGATCGCGATGTCGTCGCTGATCCGGCCGTTCAATCTGAGCGGGCATCCGGCTTTGAGTCTGCCGTTGCCGATCGACGGTTCTTCGCTCAAGGCCGGCTTGCAGATCGTTGGGCGCAAAGGCGCGGATGAGCAGGTGTGCGCGATCGCGGCGCGTTTTGAAACCGCCCTCGCCGCTTGAACGGACCATAAAACCGCTATAAAAGCGGCAGTTTTCTCATGGAGTTGAAGCAATGCAGAACAGAGTTGTACTCGTCACCGGCGCCGCGCGCGGTCTCGGCGCCGCTATCGCCACGCGCTTTCACGCGGCGGGTTATGCGGTCGCGATCGGCGACATCGCGTTCGATGCAGCACAAGCCTTTGCCCGCGACCTGAGCGCCGACGGTTCCAGCGCCTTCGCGTTGAATCTCGACGTGACCTCGAAAACCTCTTTCGAAACCGCACGCGATGCAATCCTGCAGCGCTGGGGCCGCATCGACGCGCTGGTCAACAATGCGGGCGCATCGAAAGTCGTGCCTGTGATGGAGATCACCGCCGAGCAATTCGATCAGGTCATCAACGTCAATCTGCGCAGCGTGCTGTTCGGCTGCCAGGTGTTCGGCCGGCATTTCACCGAAACGGGCGCGGGCCGCATCGTCAATATCGCATCGCTCGCGGGGCAAAACGGCGGCTCGGCCACCGGCGCGCACTATGCGGCGGCGAAAGGCGGCGTGATCACGCTGACCAAGGTGTTTGCGCGCGACCTCGGCGCGGCAGGCGTGACCGTCAACGCGATTTCACCCGGACCGATGGATTTGCCGATCGTTCATGAGAGCGTCGCGGCCGACAAGCTGAAGGCGGTGATCGCCAACATTCCCGCGGGACGTCTGGGATCGGCGGATTATGTCGCCGACGTCGCGGTGATGCTTGCCGCCGAGAATGCGTACTTCGCGAACGGCGCATGCTGGGATGTGAACGGCGGTTTGTTCATGCGCTAAACGTCAACCAGGCGCCAAATAAGCGCCGGCGCGCGCCCGGATCAGCGGGCTGAGCCGCTTCAGCTCGCGGGCGCATCGTGATCCCACACCGCCATCACCTCGCGCACCAGCATCGCAATCGACGCCGCGCCGAGCTTGTCCTTGATGCTCGCGCGGTGCACGTCGACGGTCTTCACGCTGATCGACAGATCGGTGGCAATACGCTTGCTGCCCTTGCCATCGATCACACCACGCAGCACTTCCTTCTCGCGCGCCGTCAGCGACTCGATACGCTTGCGCAACTCGCGCCGCTTCTGATCGACGGCATGGCGTTGCGTGGCGAGCTTCAACGCGCGCTGCACGCGGTCGAGCATCTGCTGCGAGTTGTAGGGCTTCTCGACGAAATCGATCGCGCCGTTCTGCATGGCGCGCACCGACATTGGAATGTCGCCGTGACCGCTGACGAAAATGATTGGCAGGCTCGCGTCCTGGCGGTTCAATTCGACTTGCACGTCGAAACCGCTTTGCTCCGGCATGCGCACGTCGAGCACCAGACAGGCGGGCACGCTGGGGTCGAACGCATTGAGAAACTCGCTCGCGCTGGCGAATCCCACCGATTTCACGCCTACCGATTCGAGCAACCATGCAAGCGACGTACGCATGCCGCTGTCGTCGTCGACGATATAGACGATCGGTGTGAGGGTTGCTGCAGGTGGCGATTGGCGGAGCATGGAATCAATCTGGATGGTTCTGAAGTGTGCGATGTGCGAAGCGCATCGACGGCTCATGATAACCAGTGGAAAAAGGCCTGAAAAGCGATAGTTACCCTGTGGTACCGATTATTCCGCGCGGATACGCGGGCCTTTGTGCGTGAGTTAGGGAAAGCTTTAGACACGTTGGGAAAGACGCCCGCCTATACGGCGCTCGCGCGGATTTTTTTCCGTGTGCGGATTGATTACGCTTGGAACCAGCTCCTCACTTCGAATCCTGGAACCACATATGACGTCGACCCCACATCCCAACCCGGACGCCGATGCGAAGCAGCAGTTTCGTCAGGCCATGGCGCATCTGTGCGCGGCCGTCAATGTCGTCACGACGGCCGGCCCGCACGGACGCTGCGGCGTCACCGCGAGCGCCGTGTGCTCCGTGACCGATACGCCGCCGACGCTGCTGGTCTGCCTGAACCGCTCCAGCGCCATGCACGCGACCTTCGAAGGCAATCGCCATCTGTGCATCAACGTGCTGCCCGGCGAGCACGAGCTACTCGCGCGCCACTTCGCAGGCATGACCCAGGTGCCGATGGCAGAACGTTTCGGCTGGCCGATCTGGGACGACGGCACGCACGGCGTGCCTGTGCTGCGCGATGCATTAGCCAGCCTGCAAGGCGAAATCGTCGAAATGAAGGAAGTCGGCTCGCACTCGGTGATGTTCGTCAAGACTGCGCGCATTTGCGTGCGCACCGATGGCGATGGACTGATCTACTTCGACCGCAATTTTCATCGCATCAAGCGCTCGGCTTAGTATGGAGCGTATCTGCAGCGTGAGGCCCCGTCCGAAGCCTGCTCAAAGCATGCCCGCGCTGTCCGTGTCGAACTGAAACTGCGGGACCGCCGTGACGGTTTCGACGAAACGGTCGATCACATCACGGTCTGTGCGCCTGCGCGGCGCTTTATGTTTTGTGTGCCTGCGGCGGTGGTTTTTTCTTTTTATATTGGTTTATTGGCGTTCCCCCTGTGCGGGGGGGCACCTACTTTTCTTTGCCGGCCGCAAAGAAAAGTAGGCAAAAGAAAGCGGCTCAAACCGCTAGCTCTTAAGCGGGTCCCCTGGCTTGGAGGAGGCAGTGGAGCATCTGGAATCCGTGCTCTCGCACACTCCGCGCTGGTGACAAGGCAGTCATACTTCCGGCGGCGCTGCGCGCGCCGCAGCGGTGCTTCCCAAAACCGATGGGGCGTGTACGCCTCCGGCATCATTCTTCCCGCCTCGCACTGCGTGCTCGCCGGAACGGTCTGCAAGGGAAATCCTTGGCTTCGATTGTGCGTAGCGGGTGCCATCGGCTTCGCCTCGGCGTGGCGCCCAGGTGCGAGTGCAAGCCACCACTCCGAGTAAAACATCAGCGCCTTGGCAAGGCATTGGAGACATGAGGGGCATTACTCCAAGTGAGCCGCTAGCGACTCGGCGGAGCATTGGGGACTCGAGGATTGGAGACTCGAGGGCAAGCCCCTGCGCCGAACCAGGCGCATGCGCCAAAACCGCCAGGCGGTTTGATGAAGTACCGCTACGGCCCGCGCAGCGCCGCCGGAAGTATGACTGCCTTGTCACCAGCGCCGAATGCGCGAGAACACCGATTCCAGATGCTCCACTACCTCCTCCAAGCCAGGGGACCCGCTTAAGAATTAGTGGTGTGAAGCCGCTTTCTTTGCTTACTTTCTTTGCGGCGGCAAAGAAAGTAAGTGCCCGCCCCGCACAGGGGCGACGCTAATAAACCACTAAAAAAACAAGGAAAGGCCAACGCCGCAGGCAAACAGCCAAGAAGCGCCGAGCAGGCAAAAAAACCCAACGCCGTAGGCAAAAAAAACCACCCCCATAGCCACTCAAAAATTATGCCGAACCCCAACGATCACAGAGAGTTGCTTATCGGTATTAGAGTTCACGATATTCGGAATCTGAGCGAGATTCTCCGTCTGCCCTGTCGACGGATCAATCCCAAGCCCCGCACCCGACGATTTCTGCCCAATCGCCACCGCATAAACAGCCGTCCGCTTGGACAAACTATAAACCGCCCCAAGGTTGACCTGATGCACCCGCGTCGAAGCACTTCCACTCGGCTTGGCATCGTTGAAAATATAAGCAAGACCCAGCTGCAAATCAGGCGCAAGCATATAGGTAGTGTTCAACTCAGCAATGTCGAACGAAATATCCGAGCCGGCAGGCCTCGCCGCAGTAACGAAATACTGACTTTGCGACAACCGCGTATGCGTATAACTCACTGCGACATTCGCCTTGCCGAAGGCATACGAACCCCCTGCCCCAAAGATCCTCACCTTGCTGGCATTCTGCAACAGGCAATACGACGCATCGGCATTAGTGCAACTGAAGTCTCCGATATACCCGGCCGTACCACCCAAAGCCGCCTGCAACGGCTGATTCAACTCCAGATAACCCGCGCTCAGCGACAACGGCCCTTGCGCGTAATTCGCCGCCAGCGCCCAGCCCTTGTTCTGCGAGAAATTGCCCGCCACGCCACCAAGGCTGAACAACCCGCCAACCGTCAAACCACCGAAGCTCGGGCTCAGGTACTTGATCGAGTTGTTGAAATTGAACGCTTCGTTGAGATTGTCGACGTCGCCGAAATGCGAACCGTACAGCGTCGCCCAGTTATTGCTCGACGCATACGCACCCATGTAATCGGAGAACGGATCGTATTGACGGCCGAAAGTCAGCGCGCCATACGTGCCGTTGTTCAATCCGACCCATGCGTTGCGGTTGAACAGCGTATTCGATTGCAACATCGCGCCGTTGCCGATCAGAAAACTGTTCTCCAGCGTGAAATTGACGGTAGTGCCGCCGCCGATGTCCTCGGCCCCCGTCAGACCCCAGCGCGATGGCACCAGGTTGCCGCCCGCCAGCTGGTAGTTCGCGTGGCCGTTGGTGCTGCCGTCGGCGAGCGTCGTCTGCTGGTTGGTCGTGTAGACGACGCCGGCGTCGATCGTGCCAAAGAGCGTCACCGAAGATTGCGCATACGCGCCCATCGCGAGGCCGCACGCGGCCAGCGCAAGCGCCGAGCGCTTGACGAATGTGTGTGCCATAGTTTTATCGAGAAGTGAGAGTGTTCAACGAAGAAGAACAACAGCGCCCCGCTGCCGGTCGAGGATGAACGGCAGCCATTGCTGCTTGACGAAACGTCGGTAACGTCGGAAACGGAAAAAACGGCGGAGACGGCGCGCCCTTAGCGCAGCGCGCCGTTCGATCACTGGCCGAAGCGCGCGTAAATATCGGGCCGCGTCCGGCGCAGAATGAGACCGATCACGACGCCGATCAGCGCCACCGCGAATACGATCCATGGGAATGACTTGACGATCGGGCTATCGGAGCCGCTGAGCGCATCGAGATTGCGCACCAGAATCACGCCGATATACAGCAGGCCGATGCCGCCCACCAGCGGCGCGATAAACGAGTGCCATACGCGTGTGTCCTTGCGAGTCTTGCGGAAGAACGCGATCACCGAAAAACTCGTCACCGCTTGCAGCATCACAATGCCGATCGTGCCGAGCGCCGAACTCCAGCTGAACACGATGTTGAACGCATCGCTGCCCGCTGCGATAAAGAGCCCCAGCAACACGCACACCGACAGCGTTTGCAGATAGCTCGCGACATACGGCGACCGATACCTGGCATGCACCCGGTTGAGCGCTTGCGGCAGGATGCCTTCGAGGCTCAACGCGTGGATATAGCGCACCAGCGTGTTATGGAACGACAACAGGCTCGCGAAGATACTGCTGAGCAACAGGAAGCTCATCACGGTCGTCACCGCACCGCCCAGGTATTTACCAGACTGAATGAACCAGAAGTCACCCGGCTGTTTGGTCGCCACCGCGACCACGTCGGCGAGGCCGTATGCGCAGACTATCGTCCACGTGACGAAGGCGAAGAACACGAGGATCAGCATCACCGACACATAAGTCGCGCGCGGCACCGTCACTTTCGGATCGCGGCATTCCTTGCCGTAAATCGCGGTCGCTTCGAAACCGATAAACGATGCGAAGGCGAACATCACCGCAATGCCGAGGTGGCCGCTGAACACATGCTGCGGCGTGAACGGCGCCGGCGTGAGCCCGTTCGGGCCGCCGCCATGCACGACGATCGCAATGGCGAGCAGCAACAGAATGCCCAGCTCGAGACACATCAGAATGCCGAGCAGGCGGCTATTCAGATCGATACCGCGGATGCCGGTGAATTGCACCACTGCTACGCAAATCAGGGAATAGCCGTACCACGGTAGCGAACTATGCAACAACGGCGAGAGGATGACCGTACAGAAGAACCCAAAGAGGCCATACAGCGCGATCTGGATAAACGTGTACGACATCAATGCGACCAGTGCGCCAGCCATGCCCAACGGCCGTCCGAGTCCCGCGGTAATGTACGCGTAGAACGCGCCGGCGCGCACCACATGCCGGCTCATCGACGCGAAGCCCACGCTGAAAATCAGCAGGATCACGCCGGCAATCACAAACGCACCCGGAATGCCCGCGCCATTGCCCAGACTGATCGCCGGCGGCACTGCGCCGAGCATGCCCGTGAGGGGCGCAGCCGCGGAGATCACGAGGAACACGATCTGCCATAGGCCCAGCGTATTGCCTTTCAGTTCCACGGGATTCTCCGCGTCCACCAGACGGGTCGGAGAGTAGGGTTCATTCATCGCTGCCTCTGTGTTTGTTGGCTAGTCCGGAACTCGCCTCAACCCTTGAACCGCTGGTCCAGGCGCTCGCTTTACCGACGTTCGATGGTTCGGTGTGAGCGCATGGTAGGTAGCTAAAAAATAAACGGACTTCGCCAACTACGCCAAATTTTCGATAATTCGCGCCAATGCCAGCAATAGTTCCGAGGGCCGCGGTTCGCAGTGAATGCTTAGGAACCTGAAGTTTTTTTGTGCGGATTGTTAGGTGTTGCGCCGTGCTTTCAGATTGAAAGCAGATGCTGTGCCGCCGCGTCTATTGTTTTTTCCAGTTGCGCGTGGCGCGCCACAACACCGTCGCATCCGCATAACCTACGGCGCGTGCAATCGCGGCATTAGTAAGCCCTTCGCGTTCGAGCAGGCCTTCGACACTGCGCTGCCGTTCTTCGCGCACGATCTGCCGCACGGAAGTCCCCTCTTGCGCGAGATGCCGTTGTAACGAGCGATGCGAGAGACCGAGATCTTTCGCGATGTCGGCGACGATCAGCTTTTCATGCGCGAGCCGCCGCGTCACCAGATCGCGTACCTGTTCGACGATGCTGTGCGGCACCGCATCGCGCGAGATCAGATCGGTGGCGTGGCGTTCCATCATGCGCGCCATCTGCGTATCGGCGCTTTTAAGCGATGCGTCGAGATCTTGCGGACGCAGGATCACGCCATTGAAAGGCTGCTGAAAGCGCACTGGCACGCGAAAATTGCGTGCGTACGGTTTGAGATCCGCGGGCGCGGCATGTTCGAAATGCACTTCGACCGGATTCCACGCGGCGCCGCGCACGACCCGGATCATGTGGCACATCGTCGACAGGCTGTACTCGGCGTCCTGGCGGCGTGGCCAGATTTGCGGATCGGCGATCTGATAGGTCCATATCGGCCATTCGTCGTCGCGCAGCAACTCGCAGGTCGTCGTGTTTTGCCACGATTCCAATGCGGCCGTGAACTTGCGCATCGCCGCGTTCAAGGTCGGCGAAGATAGAAACACCAGGCCCGCCGGCCCCAGTTCGGTCACTTGCAATTCGCTGCCCAGCCGCAAGCCGAGCGACGGCTCGCCGAGCACCTCGGCCGCGCGCTCGAAAGCCGCCACGTAGCGCGTGAGCGGCAGCATCTCATACGGATTGGACAGGAGCCGCCGGCTCATGCCGAACGCCGCGAGCAGCGCATCGCAATCGGCGCCCGATGCATCGAGCGCGCGCACAACCGGCCCCATCACGGCGGCACGAATCATCGGGAAAGTGCCGTTGAGCGTGACTTTTTTCATCCTGAGTGTCTCCTCCTCAGTCTTACCGGGGTCTTCCCTCCTGGCGCACTTTATCGCTCATTTGGCGCGATAAGCAAGCGCGAAAATATTATTGGGTTCCTACGATTTGCCATCGACTCAGCGTTTGCCGCGCGCCATCCGTCCACGCGAACACGCTGTCCGGTCCAGCACACTCCTTACGGGAATCCTATGAACACGAATACCACGAAAGCCGCTCACGTCCCCGTTCATCCGCTCGATCCGCTGCGGCCGGACGAAATGCAGCTTGCCTGCGACCTCGTGAAAGCCGCTGAAAAACTCGACGCGCATGCGCGTTTTCCGGTCGTCGAATTGCGCGAGCCGCCGAAGGCCGAAGTGGTTGCGTTCAAAGCCGGCGAATACTTTTCGCGCACGGCTTTTGTGCTGGCAATCGATCGCACGAACGGCGCGACCATTGAATTTCTCGTCGACCTCGGCGAAAAGAAAGTCGCCTCGCGCAAGGTGTTGCCATTCGATCAGGCACCCTACGGCCAGCCGCCGGTGATGATCGACGACTTCATGAACGCCGAACAGATCGTCAAGAACGACGACGCGTGGCGCGTCGCGGTGATGAAACGCGGCCTGACCGAGAAAGATCTTGAGCGTGTGCAGGTCGATCCGTTTTCCGCCGGTTGCTTCGATCGCGAGAACGAAAACGGCCGGCGCCTCGTGCGTTGCGTGAGCTATTACCGCGAGACCGTGACCGATAACGGCTACGCGCATCCGATCGAGGGCGTGGTCGCGGTGGTCGATCTGCTCGAGAAGAGAGTCATCGAACTGGTGGACGACGGCCGCATCATTCCAATTCCGCGCGCGAAGCACAACTACGACACGCCGAGCCTCGGCGAGCCGCGCGACACGCTCAAGCCGCTGTCGATCAGCCAGCCTGAAGGTCCGAGCTTCAAGATCGACGGCTGGCACGTGAGCTGGCAGAACTGGACCTTCCGCGTCGGCTTCACGCCGCGCGAGGGACTGGTGTTGCATCAGCTCTCATGGGACGACGGCAAGAACGCGCGCCCCATCATCTACCGTGCGAGCGTCACCGAGATGTGCGTGCCCTATTCCGATCCGAGTACGAACCACTACTGGAAGAGCGCCTTCGACGCGGGTGAATACGGCCTCGGCAAACTCGCGAACCAACTCGAACTCGGCTGCGACTGCCTCGGCACGATCCGCTACTTCGACATTCCGTCCGCCGACGATTTCGGCAATGCATTCCTGATGAAGAACGCCGTGTGCATGCATGAAGAAGATTACGGCACGCTGTGGAAGCACTACGAATTCCGCACCGGCGTATTCGAAATGCGCCGCTCGCGACGCCTCGTGATTTCGTTCTTCGCGACCGTCGGCAACTACGACTACGGTTTTTACTGGTATCTGTACCAGGACGGCACGATCCAGCTCGAATGCAAGCTGACCGGCATCGTGCAGACCTCGGCCGTGGCGGACGGCGACACGTATCCGTGGGGCGGCATGATCACCGGGAACCTCGGCGGTCCGACTCACCAACACTTCTTCAACGCGCGGCTGCACATGATGGTGGACGGCGAGCGCAACTCCGTGACCGAACACGAATTCGTCCCGCGTCCAATGGGCGAAACCAATCCGTACGGCAACGTCTTCGACACCACCAGGCGCGTCTTCAAGACCGAGAGCGAAGCCGCGCGCCTCGCGAACGGCAGCACGGGACGTTACTGGAAGGTGATCAACCCGAATGTGAAGAACGCCGTCGGCGCGAACCCGGGCTACAAGCTGATCGTCAACGACTCGCCGCTGATGCTTGCCGACGAACGTTCGAAAGTGCGCCAACGCGGCGGCTTTGCGACCCGTCACGTGTGGGTCACGCCGTTCGATCCGGCCGAGCGTTATGCGAGCGGCGACTATCCGAACCAGCACTCCGGCGGCGACGGCTTGCCGCGCTATATCGAGGCGAACCGCAACATCGAGAATGAAGATCTGGTGTTGTGGCACAGCTTCGGCCACACGCATGTGTGCAAGCCCGAGGACTTCCCGGTGATGCCGGTCGAGTATGCCGGCTTCATGCTCAAGCCGAACAACTTCTTCTCCGCCAACCCCACGATGGACTTACCGTCCGAGCGCGATCAGAACAGCGTCGAAGACGGCAAACCCGCGGATCGTGCCTGCTGCAAGCACTGACCCGACGATGCACGGCGTGCGGCATGGCGGCTACGTTGCCGGAACGGCATGTGCGCTCCTTGCGAGCGGCGCCGCCGCGCTGGTGACGCGTGCCGGCCTCGGCCAGCACGCGAGCGCGCTGTGGATGAGTGCGCTGACGTTGGCAACGATGATGATCGTGCCGACGCTGACGGCGCGTTCATCCGTTCGTCGCTCTTCGTTGCCGACTGCCGCGACGCTGATCGTAACGATGATCGCAATGAGCGTCGTTCCGCCGTACCTGACTGGGTCAGGGCATGGTGGCGCGCTTGCGTCTCTAATCATGGCAATGGGCATCACGTTATTGTTTTACTGGCTGCGTCTTATTGGCCGAGCCAACGAGCCACTGAACGATTCGAAGCGAACCGAGGACGAATCGCCGAAGGCGCTTCACGCGCCGGGCACGGCGACGTTACTCGCATTACTTGCGGGCGTTTCGAGCGGCAGTCTGGCGCGTTTTCAGCTTTACGCGATTTGCGGCGTGGGCGGTACTCAACCGATCTGGCAGGGAATGCTTTCGGTGATTGCCGTATGCGTGCTGGCGTTAGCCGCCGATCGGTCTAGCCAACACAGAATGCTGACGGCGTTATACATGATACGTGCAGCGCTAATAGGAGCGCTAGCTGCCGCAGACACTCCGGCGCTGGCCCCGCTGGCAGCGAAGATCTTTCTGGTTCTCGACTGCCTGACGATACCAGCGCTAATGAACGTGGGTGGCAAATCGAGCAGCGTATTCAGCGCGGGCTGCTCCGGTGCGGCACACCACATGGGAATGGTGCTGGGTGCAGCGCTATCGACGACACCCTACTTCTTCGGCGACGGATTCATCGTGCTATATGCGCTGAGCGCGGTGGTGAACATGCTATGCGCGGCGACGTTGACAAAGAAAGGGCGCAGCAAAGGAACGAACCAACAGCACCGAAACGTGGACCACCGCCAGGCAGACCGTTCCGCGGAGCACGGAGTGCGAAGTGGGAAGAATGACTGCCTTGTCACTGACGCGGAGTGCGCGAGGACACAGATTCCACTCGCACCACTACCGCAACTGCGCGAGGGTCCCGCTTAAGAGCTAGCGGTTTGAGCCGCTTTCTTTTGCCTACTTTTCTTTGCGGCGGCAAAGAAAAGTAGGTGTGCCCCGCACAGGGGCAACGCTAATAAACCAATAAGAAAGCAAGGAAAGGCAACGCCGTAGGCACACAGAAGAGAAATCCAAATGCAAATCAAAAGCGCAACTCCGACCCAACCCTGCTGGAGACAAACCAAATGAACGACCAAGTCAGAACAGAGACCCTTCACACAAAAATGTTCATCAACGGCGAACCCACACCAAGCGCCGCAGGCAAAACCTTCCCGATCTTCAACCCCGCCACATCAAAAGAACTAGCCCAAATCCCCGACGCCACAGCGGAAGACATAGACCACGCGGTAAGAACATCAAAACAGGCCTTCGAATCCGACACATGGCGCAGAATGCCGCCCTCCACCCGCGAGCGGTTGCTACTAACCCTGGCCGACCTCGTAGAAAAACACACAGACGAACTAGCGACACTAGAAACCCTAAACCAGGGCAAGCTACTAGCCTTCTCAAAGATGCTGGAAGTAGCAGGCAGCGTGCAATGGCTGCGTTACATGGCCGGCTGGGCCACCAAAATCGAGGGCACGACCCTCGACCTCTCGATCGCCTTCCCGCCGGGCACCCGCTACAACGCCTCGACCAAACGCGTGCCGGCAGGCGTAGTGGCAGCCATCGTCCCATGGAATTTCCCGCTCCTCATGGCGGTATGGAAAATCGCGCCGGCGCTCGCTTGTGGCTGCACTGTCGTGCTGAAACCTGCTGAAGAAACGCCTTTGACCGCGATTCGTCTCGCCGAACTGGCTTATGAAGCAGGCTTCCCACCTGGCGTATTCAACGTCGTCACTGGCCGCGGTGAAACGGCTGGTGCGGCACTGGTCAAGCATCCTTTGGTGAACAAGGTAACCTTCACAGGTTCGACTGAGGTGGGCCGCATCATCGGCCGCCAATGCGCTGACGATCTGAAACGCGCGTCGCTGGAATTGGGCGGCAAGAGCCCCGTTATCGTGCTCGACGATTGCGATCCGCGCACAGCGATTGAAGGCGCCGCTGGGGCGATTTTCTTCAATCATGGCCAGGTTTGTACCGCGGGTTCGCGCTTGTATGTCGCGCGGTCGATCTACGACGAAGTGGTGCAAGGTATCGCCGCTGTGGCGGATGGAATTGCCCTAGGCTCGGGATTCGATGCTGCGGCGCAGATGGGGCCGATGGTTTCGTCGCGGCATCGGGATAAGGTTGTGGGCATGATTGCGCAAGGCAAGGATGAAGGGGGCGAGGTTTTGTCTCGTGATTCTGCTTCTGCTGATGGTGATGGGTACTTTGTTCGGCCTACTGTGATTGCTAATCGGGCGTGTAAGCCGCTTTCTGTCGTTAAGGAAGAGGTTTTTGGACCTGTGCTTGTGGCTATGCCTTATGACGATCTTGAGGAGGTTTTAGCTCAGGCTAATGATTCTGAATATGGGCTTGGGGCCAGTGTCTGGACTAATCAGCTCGATAAGGCCCTGAGGTTGGTCGATGGGATCGAGGCCGGAACGGTTTGGGTCAATACCCATAATATGGTTGATCCTGCTATGCCGTTTGGAGGGTTTAAGGCGTCCGGGATCGGACGCGAACACGGGAGGGCTATTGTGGATGCTTATACTGAATGTAAGTCGGTTTGTATTGCTTATTGATTGGTTTTTTGTCTGCGCGGCGCTTATGGTCTGTACGCCTGCGGCGTTGGCCTTTCCTTGAATTGATATTGGTTTATTAGCGTCGCCCCTGTGCGGGGCGGCACCTACTTTTCTTTGCCGGCCGCAAAGAAAAGTAGGCAAAAGAAAGCGGCTCAAACCGCTAGTTCTTAAGCGGGTCCCCTGGCTTGGAGGAGGCAGTGGAGCATCTGGAGTCGGTGCCCTCGCGCACTCCGCGCTTGTGACAACGCAGTCATTCTTCCGGCGGCGCTACGCGCGCCGTAGCGGTACTTCTCAAAACCGATGGCAGATAAACGCCTCTGGAATCATTCCTCCCGCCTCGCACTACGTGCTCCGCGGATGGGTTTACCTCGGAAACCAAAGGGTGTTCGGCGTTCAACCATTCAGGCATGCTGGGCGGGACTTTCTTGTTCGCCCGTTTTTCACAAGTTCTCCAGTCTTTCGTCCAGCAGTGCCGCGACTCGTTGGACGTTCGGCTCCACGATCATGTCTCCATGACCACCCGAGACGTCCGCTACCACCAGGCCGGCGCGCGCAATCCTTCGCCATAGCGGCATAGGGTCGCCTCGCTCCCGCTCGGCTATCGCCGCGCGTAGATAAATGATCGGACCGGCATCGTATGGACGCGGGCGGTAAGTCATCATCGCCGCACCCATCGTCTCGCGGATGCGCCGCAATGTCGGTGGCAACGTCGCCGTGAATGGGTCGGGACGGCGCACGCTGCGCCCCGTTCGGCGGCGCATGATGTCAGTTACACCCATCAGTTTGGCGGCTAGATAGCCCGGTAGTTGGGGGGCCGGTACCTCGCGGAGCTTGCGCCATTGGCCGCCAGCCATGCGCCAGCGGTGCCGCACTCGCACGCTCAGTGGCAGAAAATCCTCGTGCACGTAGGTGTCGAGCAAACACAGCAACTCGATTCGTTCGCCCGCGCGCCGCAGTTGCTGCGCAATCTCAAACGCCACCAGGCCGCCGAATGAGAAGCCCGCTATCGCGTACGGGCCGGCCGGCTGCGCGCGGCGCATCTGTTCGACGTAGCTGGCAGCCATGTCCTCGACGCGTCGATGAGCCGGCCGTTCGCCGTCCAGGCCGCGTGCCTGCAAGCCATACACCGGACGCGGACTGCGCAGCGCATTCACCAGCGTCAAACACTCCATCACCGAACCGCTCACGCTGTGCGCGAGAAAGATCGGTGTGCCCTCCCCGGCGCGCACCTGCACAAGGGTCGGCGATGCGGCGGGTTGCTGCGCACTGGCGTCGATGGCAGCAGCAAGGCTCGCGATCGTCGGCGCGACCATCAATGTCGCCAGCGGTATCGCGCGGCCCGTCGTCTGGCGTATCTCCGCGAACATCCGCGCGGCAAGCAGCGAGTGGCCGCCCAGGTCGAAGAAGTTGTCGTCGCGGTCGATTGGCGCGAAGTCGAATAGTCGCTCCCAATGCGCCTGTAAATGCCGTTCCAGCAATTCGCGCGTCTCGCCCGGCGGCGGAATCTCACGTGTGGCAAGGTTCAGTGCAGGATGATTGCGGATCGCGTCGAGGCAGGCCGGGTTGCGCAGCGCAGCGGCGTTGCCGGCCGGTAAGCCGTTGACCGCCTGGCGCGCCGCCGCCTCGGACGGCTTGCCGTTGTGCGTGACGGGCAATGCGTCCACGGCAATGATGCGGTCCGGCACATGCGCGGGCGATGCGCGCCGCGCGAGGTCGCGTCGCACGCGCGCGGCCAATGCGCCGTTCAGCACGCAGCCGTCGCGCAACACCAGTAACAACACCACGCGCGGCTCAACGGTCGCAGCAGCGGAGTCGCCTGCCGGCGCGGCGCGCGCTTGCTGCTGCACAACCATTGCCTCGCGAATCTCGGGGATGTCGTTCAGTACGCGGTAAATCTCCCCCGGGCCGACGTTGATGCCGCGCACATTCAACAAGCCATCCGAGCGGCCGTGCAGACGCACGGAGCCGTCCCGTAAAAACTCGACAAGGTCGCCGTGAGTCCAGACGCCCGGGTTGTCGGCGAAATAGGCCGCGTGAAAGCGCGTGCCGTCGGCGTCGCCGAAGAAACCGAGCGGACGCGACGGAAACGGATTCGTACAGACCAGTTGGCCGGCACCGTCCGTGCGCTTACCCCGCTCCCATGACTGAATGTCCAGCCCGAGACTCTTGCATTGCGCTTCGCCCGCGTAGACCGGCAGGTTCGGGTTGCCCAGCACAAAGCAACCGAGAATGTCGGTGCCGCCTGAGATCGATTGCAACGGCAGCGGCTTGACGTGATCGCGCACCCACGCGAATTGCGCGTCGTACAGCACCGCGCCGGTCGACATCATCGCCCGCAATGCGCCCAGATCGAACTGCTTGCCTGGCGCGAGTCCGGCCTCCTCGCTCATTTTCAGGTACGCGGGGCTGGTGCCGAATACGCTGACGCGCTCGTCGGCCACGAGGCGCCAAAGTGTGTCGACCGTCGAAATCGGACCGTCGTATGTGACGATCTCGACGCCCGACGCCAACGCCGACAATTGCCAGTTCCACATCATCCACGCGCAACTGGTGTGGAAGAACAGCCGGTCGCCTGGCCGCAGGTCGCTGTGCAAGCGGTGTTCCTTCAGATGTTCGAGCAACACGCCGCCGGCGCCGTGCATGATGCATTTCGGCTTGCCCGTGGTCCCCGACGAAAACATGATGAAAAGCGGCTGGTTGAACGGAAATTGCCGCCACACGAAGCGGGTTGCGTCGCCGCTCGCGATCAGTTCATCCACCGCATACACAGCCGGCTCGACGGTGCCCGGCAAGCTGCCGCCATCGAGCGCGACAATGCCTTGTAGCGACGGCAACGCAGCGGCCAGCGCGGCGACGTTCGTCTGCACCGGCGTGCCGGTGTCGAACGGTTGTGCGGCGGTGTGCGCGAACAGGAGTCGTGGTTCGAGCGGCGCGAAACGGTCAAGCATGGTCTCGACGCTCATTTCCGGCGCAACGGTCGATAGCGTGGCGCCCAGCGCGGTGACGGCCAGCGCGGTCACGATCGCGGCGGCGTCGTTGCGCATCACGGCGATCACCCGGTCGCCCTCGCTCAATCCCAACGCCGACAACGCATCGGCCAGACGCGCAACGCGTTCGCGCAATTCGCCGCGGTTCAGGCGCAGCTTGCGGCCATCCGCGTGACAGGCCGTGAGTGCCGGTGCTTGCGCCGGCGCGACCGCGAGGCTCAGCAGCGCGTCCGCATAATTCAGGCGCACCTGCGGGAAGAAACGCGCATGCTCGCACTCATCGCCCACGCATGCAGGCTCGGTGCTGCCCGACCAGTCCACGCCTTGCGACCACTGCAACAGGAATGACCAGAAGGTCCGGTAGTCCCGCACCGAGAAATCGTGCAGCGCCTCATAGTTTGCGAAGATGTGGCCGGTATGAGCCTCGAGCGCGCGCGTGAGCGCCGTCATTTGCGATGCCGCGGCACGATCCGGCTGGATGCCGTAGATGGGTAGGCGCGGTGCGGCGCTGGAAGAAGCGTCGAGCAAATCCGATCGATCCATTAAAAGCTCCACGTTTTGCGCGGGCGAGCACCATCCCGGCCGGGACCCGCCGCACAAATTTCGTTTTGTCGAGAGAAATCCAACCGGACGAACCCCTGCCCGGCGCTACCTGGGCAAGCGGTCTTGCCGAGTCTTTCTCTAGTACCGGAGCCTAGTAGTTGACCTCTTTTAACTCTGTGCGACATCGTACGAACGGCACGCGGCGGCGTCCCGCGACTTGCGCGAGGCCACGACCAAATTTCACGACACCGATGCGGCGCCGGCGCGGCGAGCACGTAGAATAGCCAGCGGTTTTCTGCTTTTCTGCAATCGCGCAATCGAGTCGAGACAGCCTTGAAACGTAAAATGCCCGCGCTGAACGCGCTCAAAGCCTTCGAAGTCGCCGGCCGCACAGGCAGCTTCACGCGCGCCGCCGAGTTGCTGAACGTGACGCAAAGCGCCGTCAGCCGGCAGGTCCGGCAACTGGAGGCGCAGCTCGGCGAGACGCTATTGCTGCGTCACCATCACCACCTGGAACTGTCCGCCGCCGGGCGTGTCCTGTTGCAGGCCCTGCAGCAATCGTTCGACCGGATCGAACTGACGGTGCGCAGCCTGCAGGAAAAGACCCACCGCAATCGATTGCGCATCAACGCGCCGCCCACTTTTACGAGCCGCTGGCTGATGCCGCGGCTGGGGCGTCTGCGTGACGCGTATCCGCATCTGGAATTGAGCCTGTCGACCCGTGTCGACGACAATCTGGCCGAGTCGGGCGTGCTCGACTGCGCGATCCGTTTCGGCAATGGCGAGTGGGAAGGTTTCGACAACCGTCTGCTGATGAACGAGCGGCACATCGCGGTTTGCGCGCCCGCGTTGCTGGCGCGCCAGGCCGGCCGCGCGGCGATCGATCTGAATCAGTTCACGCTGTTGCACGTGCTCGCGAGCGCCGATCAGCGCTACCTGACGTGGCAACATTGGCTGAAGGCCGCCGGCATCGAAAATGTCGACACACGTGGCGGTTACGAATTCGACCTGCTCGATCATGCGATTCGCGCCGCGACCGACGGGCTCGGCGTGACGATCGCCGATCGTCACATGATCGCGCGCGAACTGGCGGAGGGACAGCTGGTGCAGGTGCTAAACGTGCATGTCGACGGGCATCAGTCGTACTGGCTCGTCACGCGCGCCGGACAGGACGAACTGCCGCACGTCGCGCTGTTTCGCGACTGGTTGCAGCAGGAGATCTGGCTCAGCGAGCGGGCACTCGATTCGTCGGAGTCAGCGCAGTTGGGCGACGCGCTTTGAGTTGCGTCGATGTGCGTTGATTTGAGGCCGCAGCGCGCCGCTGTCAAGCCGCGGCGGTCAGCTCCGACGCTTCAGGTTTAATAGCCGCAGTGCTTTGCGCGTCTTCGAGAATCATCTCGGCGCCCTTCTCGGCCACCATCATCGTCGGCGCGTTGATGTTGCCGGACGTGATGTTCGGAAAGATCGACGCATCGACCACGCGCAGCCCGGCGATGCCATGCACCCGCAAGCGTGCATCGACCACCGAAGTACGCGGATCGTCGCCCATCGCACATGAGCCGCACAGGTGATAGATCGAGCCCGACTGCTCGCGGAAGTATTGCAGGAAGCCTTCGCGGGTATTCACCTGCGGCCCGGGCGAGATTTCCTCCACCGTGATCTCCTTCAACGCCGGCGAACTCATTACCTTGCGCACCAGTTCGCAACCCTGGATCACTTCGTCGATGTCTTTTTCGGTGGTCAGCGCGTTGATGCGGATTTTCGCGGCGTCTTCCGCGCGATTCGACGCGATCTCGATCGAGCCGCGGCTGGTCGGCCGGCATGGATTGAACGCCAGCAGAAAGCCCGAATAGGGCTCGGGTTCGAGACTCGCCTTGTTGCTCTTCGGAATCCGGTACGACAGCGGATTGAAGTACAACTGCAAATTCGGCTGCGTCTCGCGCTCGTTGCCTTTGAAGAAACCGCCCGACTGGTTCACGCTCATCGCCAGCGGTCCCTTGCGTGTCAGCAGATACTGCAAGCCGAGCTTGAGCTTGCCGAGCAATGGCCACATCTCGTCGTTCAGCGTCTTCATGTTGGCGCGATAGTAGAAGCTCACGCACAAATGGTCTTGCAGATTCTGGCCGACGGCGGGCAGTTCCTTGACCAGCGTAATGCGATGCTTCGCCAGCAAGGCGCTGTCGCCTACACCCGAGAGTTGCAGCAGCTTCGGCGTATCCACGGCGCCCGCCGACAGGATCACCTCGCGATTGGCCATGAACTGCCGCGTGGCGCCGTTCTGCGTGACGCTCACGCCGATCGCCCGCTGGTTGCCGTCGAATAGCACGCGGCTTGCCAGTACTTCGCGCTCGACGGTCAGGTTCTTGCGCGTGAGCACCGGATGCAGATACTCGAAGCTGCTCGACGAACGTTGCCCGTTGCGCGTATTCACGTCGTAAATGCCCGCGCCTTCGAATTGCGCGCCGTTGAAGTCGTCGCTGCGTTTGTAGCCGGCCTGGTCGCAGCCTTTGAGGAACACGTGGCAGATCGGATGTACCGCGTCTTTCATCGGCGAGATGCGGATCGGGCCGTCAGCGCCGTGATAGTCGGTGTTGCCGAGCGGATGCGATTCGAGCTTGCGGAAATACGGCAGCACGTCGCGAAACGCCCAACCCTTATTGCCCGCGGCGGCCCAGTCGTCGAAATCGTGCGGCTGGCCGCGCACGTAGATCATCGCGTTGATCGAGCCCGAACCGCCCTGCACCTTGCCGCGCGGGCAATAGATCGGCCGGTTGTCGAGTTCCTTTTCGGGCTCGCTGTAGTACATCCAGTTATAGGTTTCGTTGTAGTACGTCCTGGTGAAACCGACCGGAATCTTGAACCAGAAGGAACTGTCCTTGCCGCCCGCTTCAAGCAGCAGTACCGAATATTGGCCCGACGCCGACAGGCGATTGGCAAGAATGCAGCCCGCCGAACCCGCGCCGACGATAATGTAATCGTAGTTCATGCTCTATGTCGCCAGACGGCGCTCAATCCAGTGAATGCGTACAAAAGATTGAACCCAGGCCCAACCCGGGTTCAACCCCTGGCCGGCGCGAGATCTTTCACGTCGGCCGGAAGAGCTGCCATTTGCAGATGCAGACGCTCGCCGGTGTATGGCGTGTGTTGCCTGACCACTTCCATGTTCAGTTCGACGCCAAGGCCCGGTTCCTGCGGCGGAATGATGTAGCCGTCTTCCCATTGAATCGGTTTCCTCAATACCGCCGCATGGAAACCGTCCCACGTCCCGATGCTTTCCTGAATCAGGAAGTTCGGCGTGCAGGTCGCCAGCTGAATGCTGGCCGCCGCGCCGATCGGCCCGTTGTACAGGTGCGGCGCGATCTGCGCGTAATACACCTCGGCGAGCGTCGCCACTTTCTTCGCTTCGAGCAAACCGCCCACGCGCGCCACGTTCAATTGCAAAATCGACGCCGCGCCCGCTTCGAGCAGCTTGAAGAATTCGTACTTGGTAGTAAGGCGCTCGCCGGCGGCAATCGGAATGCTGGTGTGCTGCGCGACTTGCGCCATCGCGCCTTCCTGGCCCGGCGGCACCGGCTCTTCGAACCACAGCGGATCGTATTTTTCGAGGCGCCTGGCAAGCCGGATCGCGGACGACGGCACCATCTGCCCATGCGTGCCGAACAGCAGATCGGCCTTGCTGCCGACCGCTTCACGCACCTTGCGGCAGAAGGTTTCGCAGCGGTCGAGCACTTCCATCGACAGTTGATGCCCCGAGTACGCCGTGTACGGCCCGGCCGGATCGAACTTGACCGCCGTGAAGCCACGCTTCACGTTCTCGGCCGCGCATTCGGCGGCGAGGTCGGGATCGTCGTAGTCGTATTCGCCGCGGCTGTTCTTCGGATAGAGATAGGTGTACGAGCGCAGACGCTCGTTCACCATCCCGCCGAGCAGTTCATAGACCGGCTTGTTCGCGGCCTTGCCGACGATGTCCCAGCACGCCATTTCCAGCCCGCTCACCACACCCATCATCGTCAGATCGGGGCGTTGCGTGAAGCCGCTCGAATACGCTTCGCGCCAGAGCCGCTCGATATGGTGCGGATCCTTATCGAGCAGATAGCGGCCGAATACATCGTCGATGATGTGGGTCATCGCGTTCGGATGGAATGTCGCCGAATAGATTTCGCCGACGCCTTCAATACCGCAGTCGGTCTTCAGTTTGACGAAAATCCAGTACATGCCGCCGAGATGCGGCGGCGGTACGGCAACGACATGCGTTTCAAGCGAGACAACTTTCATTTACGCACCCTCCTTTCCTGTGTCGATCGGAGTTAGCGCTTTAGCGCTTACTCCGATCCCATGCAAAGCTGTCGATCGGAGTTAGCGCTTTAGCGCTTACTCCGAACCCATGCATGTTTCTCAGCGCAAGGCCGGCGAAGCCGCCGAGCGCCGCCATTCCGGCCACATAGCCGAAGTAAAGCTGGTAACCGAAGACGCCCGGGAAGTTCTGCGTCAGATAGCCGTTGATCAGCGGCAGGAACACGTCCGGCGAATAACCGAGCACGGATATCAGGCCGATCGCGAGCCCCATCGTTTCGACGGGAATGTTGCAGCGATCCAGCAGCGACCAGTACAGGCCGCGAATCGCGTACGTCAGAATGCCGATGAACAGCACGAGGAACACCAGCAGCACGTGGCTGGAAATGCGCGGCGCCGCCATCAGGCCAAGCAGCGACAACGCCGCGAGAAAGAGCGCAATCACCAGCACCGACACCTTCGAATAACGGTCGCCGAGAAAGCCGCCGCCGATGCCGCCGATCGGCCGCATCCACAGCTTGAGCGTGGTGATCGTGCCGGCCATCACCACCGTCAAACCGATCTCGCCTTCATGCAGATACGCGGAGAAACTGTAGGTGGCCCAGAACACCTGATAGCCGCAGAACACGATTGCGGCGACGAGCCATAACTCGGGAATCGTCGCGAGCGTTTTCAGATCGACCAGCACGTTGCTGCGTTTGCGCGCGGCGCGATGGGTCACGGCGGCGCCTTGCGGGTCTTTGATCAGCGCGAGTACCACACCGAGCGCGATGCAAAGAAACGCGTACATATAGACGACCAGCTTGAAACCGGCCGCAACCGGCTCGCCCCTGGTTTGCGTGAACCATGCGAACAGCGTGATCGCGACGGTCGCGAGCATCGCTTCGATCAGGCCTCGCCCGCCGTCGAGCAAGCCGAAGAAGCGGCCCTGCTCATGCGTGCCGGCGATCATCGTCACGCGCTTGATGACGGCGGCCCAGAACGTCAATCCGGTCGACAAACCCCAGCCGCCGAAGATCACCATCAGCACCTGGAACGACGGCGCGGTCGAATACCACAAGCCCAGCACGCCGGTTGCGATCAGCGAAAAGCAGATCAACAGGCGCGGCGCGATGCGATCGGCGAGCCAGCCGCTCGGCAGATAACTCAACAGAAAAATCGTGCCCAGCGACGAATACAGATAGCCAAGCTGACTATCGGTGATGTGAAACACGTCGAGCATCGTCGGCTGATAGACCTGCCGCAGATACAGAATCGGGTAAATTGCACCGGCTGCCAGCACCAGCAACATGAGCTGCAGGTAGCGTTGCGCCTTGCTGTTTTGCAGTGCGGCTTCGTGCTCGCTTAAAGCGAGCGACGCGGTAGTTCGAACGGGTTGAGATGACACTTGAGCGCTCCTGAGAGACACAGCGCCGGTCTACCGGTTTGCCGGGTCTCCAATATGGTTTTGTTATGGGTTTAGCTGCGGGTTTCAGGAAAGACGCGTACCGTTGATTGCTGTCCCGGCACGCGCCGGTCCATCAGTACTTCATCACCACGAGACGGGTCTGCGTGAATTCGAGCATGCCGTGCTTGCCGTCGTCGCCGCCGAGGCCCGAACGCTTCCAGCCCGCGTGGAATCCTTGATACGGATCGGCCGGCGTGCGGTTCACATACAGTTCGCCCGCTTCGATGCCGTTGGCGATCTTCATGGCGCTGCGATAGTTCTCGGTATAGAGCACCGACGACAAACCGAATTGATGGTCGTTGGCCATCTCCAGCGCTTCGTCGAGCGTGCGGTATTTGACGACCGGCATGATCGGACCGAAGGTTTCTTCCTGGATGATTTCCATGTCCTGCCGGCAGTTCGACAGCAAGGTAGGCGGATAGAAGAAGCCCTTGCCTTGCGGCAGCTTGCCGCCGGTTTCGAGTGTGGCGCCCGCGGCGAGCGCACGCTCGACCATCGCGTGAATCGACTGGCGCGACGCTTCGTTGACGAGCGGACCCATCAGCGAGGGCTGCTCGCTGCGGTCGCCGATCTCCACTGCGCTCATGTGTTTCTTCAGCAGCGCGACGAAGTGGTCATGCACGCTTTCGTGAACGTAGACGCGCTCGATCGCCGTACAAAGCTGGCCGCAATGCGTGGTCTTGGAGGCGACCAGATCGCGCGCGGCTTTCTCCAGATCGGCATCCGCCTCGATGATCGCGGGCGTCTTCCCGCCCAGTTCCAGCGACGGCCTGGCGATGTTCGCCTTGCAGTATTCGAGCACCTTGCGGCCCGCGCCGACACTGCCTGTCAGCGTGATCATGCCGACCTTCGGATGCGTGCAGAGCGCTTCGGCGGTTGCATGATTCATGGCGAGAATGTTGACCACGCCTGCGGGCAAGCCTGCACGTTCGACCGCGCGGGCAATCTCGAACGCGGAGGTCGGCGTGTTGTTGCTCGGGCGGACCACCACCGTATTGCCGGCGATCAGCGCGGGCGCCACCTTGCGCATGAACGTATAGACCGGATAGTTGAACGGAATCAGACAGGCGACCACGCCGATCGGCTCGCGGTGCAGCACGAGGTTTTCGTCGGGCGTATCGCTCGGAATCACTTCGCCTTCGATACGGCGCGCCCATTCGGCGTGATAGCGAGTGATCTGGCCGGCGTAGATCGCTTCGTTGGTGGCGTCGGCGACGCTCTTGCCCGACTCCAGCGCCAGCGCCGCGCCGATGGCGGGCGCGCATTCGGTCAATGCATCGGCGAGCTTGTGCAGATAGACCGCGCGCTCGGCCGAAGGCAGCTTGCGCCACGCTTTTTGCGCGGCTGCTGCGGCGTCGACCGCGGCGATCACTTCGGCCTTCGAAGCGCCCGTGACGTGGGCAATTTCGACTTCGGTTGCCGGGTTGTAGACGGCGATGAGCTCGTCGCTAGCGGATTCGGCGCCAGGTTCAATAAACCGGCCGTTAGCAAAATTGCGATCGAGTCGCATGGTCGTCTCCTGAAAGGCGTGGTGCAAAAACGCATGACCTCCGGCTATGAGCTTCATGCCGATGGCGCATGGAGCGAATTTTTCTCCTCGGCACAGCGCGCCACAAGCGAATAATTTGCGGGACAAACATTCGGAAAAGTCACGTTTATCCAGGGTTGAGCCTCATACGCGTTTCCCACTTCAGATTGTGGTACGGCCGGGCGCAGTGTTCAATTTTTCCCGATGTTCACGTTACGTATACATGATATTTTTCTGAACACCAGAGCAACGCTGCGCCGGCGTTCAATTTTGCAGCCTGTTCACGTTACGTATACACTCATAAAAATTGAACAAAGGGTGGACCATGCCACGCAAATCCTCGCCGCCGTTCGTGCCCGACCCAACGGTTCAGGCCGCCGCCGCCGCGTTTTCCGCTGCAACGGGCGTGGCCACCAAAATCCTCCGGCCGCCGCTTCGCGCCCACTATGCGGCGAAGATACAGTTCCAGGCGTCGCCGGATAGGATCTGGGCGCGGCCCGTGCTGCTGGTGGACAATGTCGACCGCTTCGCCACGCTCGCGGCGATCAAATCGACCGCCCACATCCGCGCCGACGATCCCTTCGTGGTCGTGACGCCCTACCTGTCGCCCAATCTGCTTCGACATTGCCGCGAGTTGGGCCTCGATGCGCTGGATATGTCCGGCAACGCCGTCATACAAAGCGACGGCAACCTGATCATGATCTCGGGCGAAAAACGCACCGGCATGGCAAGCCGCATAAAAGACCGCGCATGGACCACCAAGGGCATGAAAGTGGTGCTGGCCCTGCTTTGCGATCGAACGCTCATCAATGCGGGGCAACGTGCCATCGCCCAGCGCGCGAAGGTCAGTCTGGGCACCGCGCAGTCGACGTTCCGCGATCTCGTCGAACGGGGCGATATCATCGAACGCAAAGATGGTTTCGTGTTTGCCGACGCGGCCCGCTCGCTCGACGAATGGGCTGCACTGTACCCTTCCCGCCTTCGCAGCCAGTTGCTGGTGAACCGCTACCGCGCCGAAGATCCGGCATGGTGGCGCAACATCGATCCGCAGCGCGAGCAATGCCAGTTCGGTGGTGAAGTGGCCGCAGCGCTTCTCACCGGTTATCTGAAGCCGGCAACCGTGACGCTCTATTGCCAGCAGGCGATACCGCGCAAATGGCTGATCGACGCCCGCCTGCGGCTCGATCCGGACGGCGAGGTGGAAGTATTGAATGCACCCATTCCGCCGGTTGTGCCCAGCGGGACGCCGAACGTGCCGCCATCGGTCGTGCATCCGGTACTGATTTATGCCGACCTGATCGCGACAGGCGATTCTCGCAACATCGAAACCGCGCGGATGCTACGTGAGCAATTCCTCTCCACTTGAGCTGCCCGGCAGCCGGCCGCTGCCGGCGCTCGTCGTCGAACTGCTGCGGCATGTCGCAGAGGCGGCACGCGTATCGAATGTCGAATGGTTCGTCGGCGGCGCTACCGCGCGCGACATCATGCTGACCCACGTGCACGGCATTGAGGCCACGCGTGCCACCGCCGACGTCGATATCGGCGTGAGCGTCGAAAGCTGGACTGGCCACACCGCGCTCAAGCAGGCGCTGATCGCCGGCGGCGCCTTCGAACAACGCGGCGAGGCGCATCGGTTGTATTACCGGGATCCCGGCAGCGGCGAGCTGATGTGGCTGGACATTGTTCCTTTCGGCGGCGTGGAGGGTCATGCCGGCAATGCAGGCGAAATCGCCTGGCCGCCCGATCAGGCGGTACGGATGAACGTAGCCGGTTTCGCTGAAGCGCTGACCGACGCCATCATGGTGCAGGTGGCGGCGGATCTGGCTGTACCTGTGGCCTCGCTGCCGGGCCAGACGATGCTGAAAATCGTCGCCTGGCATGACCGTCATGCAGTCGACAGAAAAGATGCCACCGATCTGCTCTTTCTGCTTGGCAACTATGCCGCGGCAGGCAACCATGCGCGTCTGTACGACGAGACTTACGATCTCGTCGAGCGTTACGATCATCAACTGGAAATCGCGGGTGCCGCGCTGCTCGGCCACGACACCGCGGCGATCGCCTCGGCGGAAACCGGCAAATTGATTGCGCAGGTACTGGCATTCGGCGAAGACTATCCACGTATCCTCGAACACATGATGGGACACCGTGCGCGGCTTCTCGAGCAAACACCGTCGTTCATCGAGTCCGTGTTCAATGCGTTTCGCGAGGGCTTTTTCGGCAACGCCGGCTGACTCTCAACGCGCGCTTACTTAACCCCGTCAACCCCGCCCTCATTCCTCCACCGCCGCCTTCAGTTTCAGCAATGCGTGATCCCACTGCTGCGAGATCGCGTCGAGCGCGCGCCGCGCTTCTTCGAGGTGTGCCGGCTCGAACGTCCACAAGCGCTCACGGCCGACCTTGACGTCGCGCACCAGGCCCGCATTGGCCAGCACCTGCAAATGCTGGGTCACGGATTGCCGCGTGATCGCCGTTCCAGCGGTCAGTTGCGCGATCGACATCGCACTGCCCGCGCACAATACGGCGATCAGGCGCAGCCGCGTCTCGTCGCCGAGCGCCGCGAAAATCTGCGCGGAACTGCGCAACACCGCCGTCTTCAAACGTGCGTGGCTGACCGCCGGTTTAGCCCTTGTCGACATGCTTTTCGATGTTGAGCAACTGATGTTCCCACCCGCCGCTGTTCATCCGGAGTCTCACCCCGCCGAAGTCTTCTTCACAAACGCGCTCACCACAGCTTCCAGTTCACGCGTGATGGAGGTCATCACACCGGCCACCACCGCGAACTCGCGGCCGGTCACATTCGCGCGGCTCGCCACGATCTGGCCGTTGAACGACACGATATGCGCTTCCTTCGCAATCGCCTTGATCCGGTCGATCAGATCCTGTTGGCCTTTTTTCTGCGCTCGCGCAATCCGCCGGCTTTCCTGCTCATAGACGGCGGTCACGCCATGCAAATGTGTCAGCAACGGATCGACCGTTTCGATCAGCGCCCTCAGCGCCTCATCCGCGCGCGGTGAAGAGCGCTCGATCTCCTCGAGCACCACCGACGCCAGCGCGATAAAGTCCGCGATCTTCTTCGCGACATTCTCTCTGCCGTGAAATGCGTCACGGAGCGCCGGCGAGAAAAGTCCGGGCAAATCGTCGCGGCCTTGCACGAGCGCCGCGTGGCTGTCCGCAAACGTGCGCAACGTATCGCGTGCGATTGCGAGCGCGCCGTCGAACTGCTGGAACGCCAGCATCGCCTGCAACACGATGCGCTGGGAAAGCATGCGTTGACGCCCTGCCATGTTGATCAACGAGCTCAATACCTCGCTGGAAACGTCCGCTTCGGACGACGGCGTTTGAACCCGTTCTCTCGTGATACTCATGTTTGTTCTTATGATTCGGTTAGCCCCGGCGCTGTGCCCGGCATCCGCGCTGTGCGAGCTTTGAAGGCAGTCGCACAGCGCAGATGTTCAAGGTTGCCTTACTCCGTTGCGTGCGCGTGAATCACGCTGGTCTGCATCGACCACGCCATCCACGGACGGCGCAACGCGACGATCGCGAGGAACGCACAAGCGGCCAGCACGCCGAAGGTCGCAAAGCCCATCTGATAGCTGCCCGTGCTCTCCTTCGCGATACCCATCACGACCGGCAGATAGAAGCCGCCGATACCGCCCGCGGCGCCCACGATGCCCGACATCAGCCCGGTGCGCCCCGCCCAGCGATGCGGCACGAGCTGGAACGTCGCGCCGTTGCCGAGACCGAACGCCACGTACAGCAACAGCAGCAACGCAATCCCGCCGGTCAGCGACGGCATCGCGGCGGCGAACACGAAGTCGGCCAGCGAAATGACTGCAAGCAGGAACGTCAGCGCGCGCACGCCGGACACCTTGTCGGCAATCAGCCCGCCGAGCGGCCGCACGATCGCGCCGGTCGCGGCAAGCAGCGCCATGAACAAACCTGCGTCGATCTTCGACAGCTGATACAGGTTGGTCAACAGCAGCGTCACGTACGACGACATGCCGACAAAACCACCAAACGTGATGCTGTACACCAGCATGATGACCCACGTATCGCGCTCGGCCAGCACCGTGCGATAACGGTGCGGCAGCACCGCGATCGCCAGCAGCGCGCCGATCACCGGCAACAGCAGCACACCGGTCTTGCCGGAGCCGAACATGCCCGCTTCGACCAGCAGCACCAGCACGATCAAACCAGCAAGCGTCACCGCGAAACTGCCGAACGCGCGCAGTACGCTGCCCGATTTCACGCCGGAATCGTTAGCCCAGAAGTACAGCGTGATAGCTGAGATCGCGAGCAACGGCAGTGCGCCGCCGGCCGCCACCTGCCAGCCCAAATGGGTTGCCAGCTGCGGGAACAGGAAGCCGTCCAGCACCGCGCCGATGTTGCCTGCGGCGGCAAGACCCAGGACCAGGCCCTGCACTTTCGGCGGATAGTTGCTGCCGGCCATCGGCAGCGCCACCGCGAAGCTCGCGCCGCCCACGCCGAGAAACACCCCGAGCACCAGCAGCAACGTGTACGACGGCACCGAGGGCAACAGCGGCAGCACGATCGTCGGCACCGCCGACAGCAGCACGCCCATCAGCGCGATGCGCTTGCCATGCGCCGATTGATACAGGTTACCGAGCGTCACGCGCAGAATCGCCGCCGACAGCACCGGCACCGCGACCAGCAAGCCCTGTTGCGCGGGCGTCATGGTAATGCTCTTGCTGATGAACGGCGCGAGCGGCCCGTACAGCACCCAGACGGTGAAGCCGGTGTCGAAATAGAGGAAACACGCCACTAGCGCGCGCCAGTCCCCGCTTTTCAGGGAGCTCAACAAGTTTTTCATTAGACATCCTCACATATGCTGATTGTTCGCTTACCTGGCACACAGCGCTGGCGCACTGCGCACCGGAATGGTCGCGATGTTGAACACCGGTCTGGTCATGCAACGTTCATGCCATCCGAAGCCGTCTGCTGATACTTTCCTGCCTACTTTTTTGAAACCTGAAACCGTGCTTGTTCCGGCACGCCGAAACGTCGATAAACATCAGTAAACGTCACGTACGTAGCGCTTTTCCTGCGCGAGTCGGCTCACATACTCGAGCGCTTTTTCCTCGCTCATGCCGCCGTGGCGGGCGACCACATCCTTGAGCATCGCGTCGACATCTCTCGCCATCCGGCCTGCGTCGCCGCATACATAGAAATGCGCACCGTCTTCGAGCCATGACCAGAGTTGCGCGCCCTGCTCGCGCATGCGGTCCTGCACGTAGATCTTTTCCGTCTGATCGCGTGAGAACGCGACATCGAGCCGGGTCAACACGCCGCTGTCGCGCAGCGCTTCGAGTTCGTCGCGATAGTAGAAATCGGTCGCGGCATGTTGCTCGCCGAAGAACAACCAGTTGCGCCCCTTATCGCCGCGTGCACGCCGCTCGTGCAGAAAGCCGCGAAACGGTGCAACGCCGGTGCCGGGACCGACCATGATCGTCGGCGTGTCCGAACCGCGAGGTGGACGAAAGTGCGCGGATTTCTGCACGAACACCGGCACGTTCACGTCGCCCGCGCGGTCGGCGAGAAACGTCGACGAGACGCCCTTGCGATTGCGGCGGCCATTGCTATAGCGAACCGCGGCAACGGTCAGATGGACTTCGCCCGGATGCGCTTTGGGGCTCGATGCGATCGAGTACAGGCGCGGCTGCAGGCGCTTGAGCATGCCGGTCAATTCGGACGCCGTCAGGTCCACCGGAAATTCATGCAGCACATCGGCGAGCTGTTGCCCCCACAGCCACTGCTTGAGGTCGGCCTTGCGCTCAGGCGCCAGCAGATCGCGCAGCGCGCCGTTGCGGCTGCGCGAGGCGACGAATGCGAGTGCGTCAGGGTTCGGACGGGCAATTTCGTAGTGCTTGCCGAGTGCATCGGCGAGGCGCATTTCACCCGCACCGGACACGTTCACGGCGGCGTCGGCGCTCAGCCCGCTCAGGCTGATCAATTCATCGACCAATTCGGGGCAATTGCTCGGCCATACGCCCAATGCATCGCCGACTTCATATTCGAGACCCGAGTCGCCGGTGTTCAGCGAGAAGTAGCGCGTATCCTTCACGGCGCCCTGCTTATTCAATTTCAGGTTCTTCACCAGACGCGACGCTGCCGGTCGCGTTTTAGTCGGCACGACGCCCGGCACCACGGCATTGATCATGCCGTCTCGCGGCACCGCATACAGCGCGGCATCTTCTTCCTTGATGCGGACGATGATCCGTTCGAGCCACGCGTCGGCGATCTCCTGGTACTCGCTATCGCAATCGGTGCGATCGAGAAGACGCAGCGCGCCTTGAGCCATCAGGCGTTCATCCAGGCGGCGGCCATGACCGCAAAACTGGTCGTAGTTGCGGTCGCCAAGCGCCAGCACGGCGTAGTGCACGCCTTCGAGACGAGGCACGGCGTCGCTCGCCAGTTGCGTCCAGAAGCTTTGCGCGTTATCCGGCGGATCGCCGTCGCCGTAGGTGCTCGTCATCAGCAGCACGTATTGCGCTTTGGCGAGCGCCGAGACCGGGTAGTCCTCCATGCACGATGTGCGGATCTCGAAGCCCGATTCCATCAGGCGCGTGGCGTAACGTTCGGTGAGCGATTCGGTATTGCCGGTTTGCGAGGCCCACAACAACGTCACCTTGGGCCGCACACGCACGATGCGCACCGCGGACGCCTGCGCCTCGTCCGTCTGCGGCGCAGGCGCGGCGCGCGACGCCGCGTTCAGACCGCTGCGGCTATACAACCCGCCGAGCAATCCGTCCACATAGAGGCGCGTCGCAGCATTGAACGGTGCGCTGGGCGGCAGGACCGGCACGCTGTCGAGGCCCTGTGCTTCAGCCGAGCGCAGCCCGCCGACAAAACCGGCGAGATAGGCATGCTCGGCCTCGTTGAACGACGGCGGGGGTGTCTGCGGAATCTGCAGCAAACTTGTGAGTGCATTGATACGGGGCATGTCCGGCTCCTCGGCGCTCGCAGGCGTTGCGTTTGCCAATGCGCGAGAAGCATCGGCGAGCGTCTCGTCGTGGGTGTCGAATGTCGTCGGCTCGATCGTGTCGAGCGCAACCGGGCTCAGCGCGACCGCGCAGAACTTGAGTTCAGGTTGCTGCGAGACCGGATCGATTGCATCGCTCGTCACGGCGTTGATGCACAGGTCGTCGCCGAATACGTCGTTCCAGTGCATCGGCGCGAAGCAGTTGCCGGCGCTCACCCGTTCGGTGACGACCGCGGGCAACACCGCACGGCCACGGCGTGAGCGAATCTCGACCGGGTCTTTTGGCTTGATGCCGAGCGTGGCGGCGTCTTCGGGATGAATCTCGACGAACGGCCCCGGGTTCAGCTTGTTGAGCATCGCAACCTTGCCGGTCTTGGTCATCGTGTGCCATTGATGCTGCAAGCGGCCAGTGTTCAACACGATCGGAAATTCCGCATCGGGCAATTCGGCGGGGGCCGCATAAGCACGCGCGAAGAACACCGCCTTGCCGCTTGCGGTCGGAAACACGAGCCGCGGACGGCTGCCGTCGGGCAGTTCCTTCAGCGTCTGACTGACGCCGTCGTTGAGATAGCGAACCGGGTTGCGCTCGCCCGAGTCTTCCGACGCAAACGGCCATTGCAGCGGCGTTTCCTTCAGACGGCGATGGCTCGCACCGCGCAAGTCGTAGCCGGTTTTCGGATTCGACGCGCGGGTGATTTCCGCGAACACTTCTTCGGCGCTCGTGTAGCTGAACGCGTCGGCGAAACCCATTTCGCAGGCGATGCGCGCGATGATCTGCCAATCCGGCAACGCGGCACCCGGCGGCTCGATGCCCTTTTGCATCAGCGTCAGATTGCGCTCCGAGTTGATCATCACACCTTCGGCTTCGGCCCACAGCGCGCCGGGTAACAGCACGTCGGCGTAACGGTTGGTCTCGGTGTCGAGGAACGCGTCCTGGGCGATCACCAGTTCCGCCGCCCGCAAACCGCCGATGGCGTTCTGACGGTTCGCGACGCTCGCCACCGGATTGGTGCAGATGATCCAGCACGCCTTGATCTCGCCCGCGGCCATGCGGGCAAACATATCGATCGTGCCGTTGCCGGTCTCGCGCTTCAGTGTGCCCTTCGGAATACCCCACAGCTCCTCGATGAACGCGCGGTCTTCTTCGACGAGCACCGAACGCTGGCCCGGCAAACCGGGACCCATGTAGCCCATTTCGCGGCCGCCCATCGCATTCGGCTGGCCGGTCAGCGAAAACGGTCCGCTGCCGCGACGGCAGATCTTGCCTGTCGCCAGATGCAGATTGCAGATCGCGTTCGTATGCCACGTGCCGTGCGTGCTTTGATTGAGGCCCATCGTCCAGCAGCTCATCCACTCGGGCGCCGCGCCGATCCATTGCGCGGCTTTGTGGATGTCCTCGACGGCCAGGCCCGTGATCCCGGAGACCTTCTCCGGCGTGTAGTCGGCGAGGAACGCGGGCATCTCGTCCCAGCCTTCGGTGGCCTCGGCGATAAAGCTCGCATCCGTATGACCGTTCTGATGCAGCAGATGTAGCAAGCCGTTAAGCAACGCGAGGTCGGTGCCCGCCTTGATCTGCATGAACAGGTCGGCCTTGTCGGCAGTCGTGTTGCGGCGCGGATCGACGACGATCAGTTTGGCGCCCGCCTTCACGCGATCCATCATCCGCAGGAACAGAATCGGGTGGCAGTCCGCCATATTCGCGCCGATCACGAAGAACAGATCGGCGTGGTCGATGTCTTCATACGATCCCGGCGGGCCGTCCGCGCCGAGCGAAAGCTTATAGCCGCTGCCCGCGCTCGCCATGCACAGCCGCGAATTCGATTCGATGTTGTTGGTGCCGACAAAACCCTTCGCGAGCTTGTTGACGAGATACTGCGCTTCGATCGACATCTGACCGGACACATAGAACGACAGCGCGTTTGGCCCGTGCTCGTCGAGCAGGCCGCGCAAGCGTGCCGCCGTGCTGCTGATCGCCTGCGCCATCGGCAGCGGCGCCGGGTCCTGGTCGCGCGTGTGGCGCACGAACGCGCCTTCCAGACGTCCCGACTTGCGCAACGCGACGTGTGCCGACTGGCCCTTCGTGCACAGCCGCCCGAGGTTGGCCGGATGCTCCTTGTCACCGGAAATCTTGACGACCTGGCCGTCCTCGACGTGCAGCACCATTCCGCAGCCAACGCCGCAGTAAGGGCACACGGTTTTTACGCTATTGCTCGCCATGTCGCGTGAGATCGTTCGAAGAAAAGGGAATAATCAGCAGCTCAGACCGCGACCCACACCTGGCCGTCTTCCACCCGCGCGGCAAACGCGCTGACGGCATATTCCGGTGTTTCAAGGCACTCGCCGGTGCGCAGATCGAAATGATGCTTGTAGATCGGCGAGGCCACCACGAGGCGCTCGCCAAGGCTGCCGATCAGCCCGCGAGAGAGCACGGCGGCTTGCGAACCCGGATCGAAGTTTTCGATCGCGAACACGCTGTTGTTCGCGTCGCCGTCGCTCACATGAAATACCGCCACCTGTTCGCCGTTGACGAGCGCGCAAACGCCCGTGTTCGGAACGATGTCGTCGAGCGGGCAAATCGGCGTCCAGGTGCGCGGCAGGCGGTCGATGTTCATGTCGGAAGTCCTCGGTAAATGGCGAAAAAAGAATCAGACGGTCTCGACAACGACGGGAATCGCCGCCAGCTTCGATTGCCGCTCAACAGGCGTCGCGGGCCGGATCTGGCCGCGCTCTTCGACGAACGTAACGGTGCTGTCGGCCTGATCGCTGTTGACGAAGTGACGGAAGCGCTTGCGCGTTTCAGGATCGGTGACGGCCTTTTTCCACTCGTCTTCGTAGGTGTCGACCACGTGCTGCATTTCGACTTCGAGTTCCGCCGCGACACCGAGCCGGTCGTTGACGACCACGTCGATCAGATACCCGAGGCCGCCTTCGAGGTTGTCGCGCCACACGCTGGTGCGTTGCAGCCGGTCGGCGGTGCGCACGTAGAACATCAGGAAGCGGTCGATGTAGCGCACCAGCGTGTCTTTATCGAGGTCCGACGCGAGCAGTTCGGCGTGACGCGGCTTCATGCCGCCGTTGCCGCATACGTAGAGATTCCAGCCCTTCTCGGTCGCGATGATGCCGACGTCCTTGCCCTGTGCTTCCGCGCATTCGCGAGTGCAGCCCGACACGCCGAACTTGATCTTGTGCGGTGTGCGCAGGCCC
Source organism: Paraburkholderia sp. IMGN_8 (assembly GCF_038050405.1). Lineage (NCBI taxonomy): Bacteria > Pseudomonadati > Pseudomonadota > Betaproteobacteria > Burkholderiales > Burkholderiaceae > Paraburkholderia > Paraburkholderia sp. IMGN_8. The sequence continues at coordinate 2,498,952 of NZ_CP150900.1, forward strand.
TTGTAGCGGTTCTCGATCTCGACCGCGAGGCCCACCGAATCGCCGACGCCGTAGCGGCACCACGTCGAACCGACGCACGATTTCACGGTGCGCAGCGACTTGCCGTACGCATGGCCCGATTCGAAACCGGCGGCGATCAGTTCTTCCCAGATGAACGGCAGCTGCTCGACGCGCGCGCCGAACATATCGACCCGCTGACCGCCGGTGATCTTGGTGTAGAGGCCGTATTTCTTCGCGACCTGGCCGACTGCGATCAGGCCGTCGGGTGTCACTTCGCCGCCCGGCATGCGCGGCACGACCGAATAGGTGCCGTCGCGCTGGATGTTGGCGAGGTAGTAATCGTTGGTGTCCTGCAGCGACGCGTGCTCTTTCTTCAGCACGAATTCGTTCCAGCACGACGCGAGGATGCTCGCCACCGCCGGTTTGCAGATATCGCAGCCGAGGCCGTGACCGTGTTTCGCCAGCAATTCGCCGAAGCTGCGCACGCCCTCGACACGCACGATGTGATACAGCTCCTGGCGCGAATACGGGAAGTGCTCGCACAGGTGGTTGTTGACGGCGAGCCCCTGCTTCTTCATCTCGGCCTTCATCACCTGGGTGACGAGCGGCACGCAGCCGCCGCACGACGTGCCGGCGCATGTCGCGCTCTTTACAGCGCCGATACTGGTCGCGCCCGCGCACACCGCCGCGCAGATTTCGCCTTTGGAAACGTTGTTGCACGAGCAGATCTGCGCGGCCTCGGGCAGCGCGTCAACCCCAAGTCCGGGCCTGGCCTTGCCGTCGCTTTGCGGCAGGATCAGGAATTCCGGCGCTTCCGGCAATTCGATACGGTTCAGCATCATCTGCAGCAGCGTGCCGTATTCGCTCGCATCGCCCACCATCACCGCGCCGAGCAGTTGCTTGCCGCACTCCGACACCACCAGCTTCTTGTAGACCTGCTTGCGTTCATCGCTGAACTGGTACGTGCGGCTGCCCGGCGTGTTGCCGTGCGCATCGCCGATGCTCGCGACGTCCACGCCCATCAGCTTGAGCTTGGTGCTCATGTCGGCGCCGGCAAATTCCGCCGAGTCGCCGAGCAGTTGCTTCGCCACCGCGCGCGCCATTTCATAACCCGGCGCGACGAGGCCGAACAGTTGACCGTTCCACAGCGCGCACTCGCCGATCGCGTAGATGTGCGGATCGCTCGTGCGGCACGCGTTGTCGATCACGATGCCGCCGCGCGCGCCGAGCGTCAGCCCGCTCTCGCGTGCGAGGTCGTCGCGCGGACGGATACCGGCGGAGAACACGATCATGTCGGTGTCGAGATGGCTGCCGTCGGCAAACTGCATGCGGTGCGTGCCATCCTCGCCGTCGACGATCGCCGTGGTGTTCTTCTGCGTGTGGACCGTCACGCCGAGTTCTTCGATCTTGGTGCGCAGCACGCGGCCGCCGCCGTCGTCGACCTGCACCGCCATCAGGCGCGGCGCGAATTCGACCACGTGGGTTTGCAGGCCCATGTCGCGCAATGCTTTCGCGCATTCGAGGCCGAGCAGACCGCCGCCGACCACCGTGCCCGTCTTCGAGCGCGCGCCGCATTCCTGCATCGCTTCGAGGTCGTCGATGGTGCGGTAGACAAAGCAGTCGGCGCGTTCGCGGCCCTGCACCGGCGGCACGAACGGATACGAGCCGGTGGCGAATACCAGCTTGTCGTACGGCAGCGTCTCGCCGGTCGACACCGTCACGGTGCGCCCGTCACGGTCGATCGCGACCGCCTTCGCGTTCAGCCTGAGCAACACGTTCTGGCGTTCGAAGAAACCCGGCTCGACCAGCGAGAGATCGTCCGCCGACTTGCCCGCGAAAAATTCGGACAGGTGCACGCGGTCGTACGCGGGGCGCGATTCTTCGCACAGCACGGTGATATCGAGGCCATGCGCGGCGTCTTGCGCCAGGCATTCGACCAGTTTGTGGCCGACCATCCCGTGACCGATAACGATGATTTTCATGACCGCGGTTTCCTCAATGTGCGCTGGGCTTGAATCGCTGCCGGCTGGCTGGTGTGCGAAAGCGATTCTGGAAATAAAAAACGGCGTCCCGCGAACCCAGTCGATGACTGAATTCGGGGGACGCCGTTGTCCAAACCTGTGATGCAGCGAGCACTGTGTTGTTGCGCTCGCGCCGGATCCACGTTGATCCGATGGCAAGGCTTACAGCAAAGGTCGTGCCAATTGTGTGAAATGCCCGCTGCAAGGCCGTGGCGCGGGGCGTTGTGGCGAATGGCACGCACGTGCGGCGAACGCGGCACGCGACGCGTTTTGATGCAGCCAGGCACGCGGGTGGTGCGACGCAGCACTGTGGACGTGCGAGGGGCACGCACGCGAGCGGTGCGTTTCCGATGCATTTCCCGGCCTGCCGGCGAAGCGTGGCAAGGGTTGGGCGCGCGTTGTCGCGTGATGGCGTAGTACTTGCATGAGTGGGTGCCGAGCCTTCCGGCAATGCCCCCGCGAGTGCATGAAACCCGCATGTAACCCGAGCGAAACACAGCGCAGTGTTTCGCTCCGCTTAAATATAGTGAGCAGCAAACGGACAACGGCGTCCCCTCGTGACCATCACGAGCGGGCGCCGTTTTTTATTGGGCGCTGACAGTAAGTACGGCTACCGTCGGCCCACACAGAAGCTAAGGACATCGCGATGAAGACAACCACAGGCAAGGTCACCTTATTGAGCGCCGGCCCGGGCGACCTCGACCTGCTCACGCTCAAGGCCGCCAAAGCGCTGGCGGCCGCCGACGTCGTGCTGCTCGACGACCTCGCCAATCCCGAGATCGTCTCGCTGGCGCCGCAGGCGCGCGTGATTCGCGTCGGCAAGCGCGGCGGTTGCCGTTCGACGCCGCAAGCGTTCATCGAACGCCTGATGCAGCGCTATGCGCTCAAGGGCTTGCATGTAGTGCGCGTCAAAGGCGGCGAAGCGCTGCTGTTCGGCCGCGCCGGCGAAGAACTCGCGGCACTGCGCGGCGCGCGGATTCCGGTGGAGATCGTCAACGGAATCTCGTCCGGTTTTGCCGCGGCGGCAAGCCTCGGCATTTCGCTGACGCATCGCCGCCATTGCCACGGCGTGAGCTTCGTCACCGCGCACACGGAAGATCACGGCGAACCGGATTGGGCCGCGCTGGCCGCGACCCGCACCACGCTGGCGATCTATATGGGGATGCGGCGCATCGAGAGTCTCGCCGCAGCGTTACTGGCGAGTCTGCCTGCCGATACGCCGGCCGCCGTCGTCCAATGGGCGGGCGCAGTGAACGAGCGGCGTTTGCTGACCCGCCTGGATAGACTCGCCGCCGATGCCGCGCGCGCGGGGTTCAGCAGTCCTGCAGTGATTCTGGTGGGGAGCGCGGTCAGCGAGAGCGTCGAGCGCGGGGCTGAGTGGGGCAATGAATCGAACAACGAGTCGGCGGATGTGGCCAACGGCCAGGTTGCGGGCGAAGCGATTGCGCAAGCGGCATGAACCGCGGACGCACGTAAACTCGTCTGTCAACTCATCGGCCAAAACCTAGTCGCCGAACCCCAACTCGGCTTCGACTTCTTGCCCGACGCGCAGCCATGCCCCCGCTCCACGCGCGACGATCGCATTGTTGCCGAACGTCAACGCCCCGCCGCGCTGCGCATTCGCGCGGTAGACGCTCATCGTGTCGGTCGGTTCGTTCGGCCAGTCGGGGTCGGGCGCGCCTTTGGTCTGATCGATGGTCGGCATCGGACAACGCGAGCACAGTTTGACCAGTTGCAATTGCACGAACTGCACGGCCTGGGCTTCGCTGCCGACACTCAGACTTTCCACATAGTCCTCTTCGTACGGATCGAGCCCCGTCAACACGACGTTCGGCCGGAACCGGTCAATCGGAATCGACGGCGCGCCCTTGCGGTTCAGGCGGGTATTCAGATCGTCGAGCGACGACTGGCCGATCACCAGCAACGGAAAGCCGTCGGCGAAATGCGTGGTTGCGCCGATCTCGCCGGTGTATTCCGGATCGACGACGCGCTCGTGCCGCGGATCGAAGCGCAACAGCCGCGCCGGCACGCCGAGAAACGTCGAAAACCATGCGGCACTGGCGTCGCCGGTGTCGAGCCCGTGGGCCGCGTCATTCCAGACGGTGGTTTGCACCGGTTGCGGCGCGGCGAGTTCGGCCGCGTCGAGCGGTGTACGCAGTTCGTTCATGCCCGGCGCGCTGATCACCAACTCATGCTCGGCGAGCGCGACCTTGATCAACGCCATGCGCGGATACGCACGCTGTGTGAGCATCGCGCCGCTCGGGTCGGTCACCATCCAGCTTCGATCGTATTCGAAGCCGGTGGCGAGCAGGCGCGCTTTGTTCAGCGCAATGCCGGCGCACGATTTGATCGGATAAACGTAAAGCTCGCTGATAGTAGGCATGGTGTGGGGACCTGCGATATTTTCTGTCGTAGGGGTCGATTGTAAAGCTCTGCGCGGCGAGAGCCGGTCACGCGGATAATGGACGTAAAATCCTCGCCAGACGCATCTGGACGGCGCGCGGCGTACTCCGGTGCGCCACCGGATAGCACTTGTAGAAGCATCCCTACCATTAAACGAGACAGGAAATTCACTATGCTGAGCAAACCCGTGTTGACCGTTGCCGAAACGACCCGAATCCTCGAAGCCGCCCGTGCGGAGGCCGAGAAGAACCAGTGGGCCGTCGCTATCGTGGTGGTCGACGACGGCGGCCATCCGCTCGGGCTGCTGCGTCTGGACGGCAGCGCCCCGGCCAGCGCCTACATCGCGACGGAAAAAGCCCGCACTTCGGCGATTGGCCGCCGCGAAACCAAGGTATATGAAGACATGATCAACAACGGCCGCACTGCATTCCTGAGCGCGCCGCTGCAAGGCACGCTGGAAGGCGGCGTGCCGGTGATCGTCGACGGCCAGGTGGTCGGAGCGGTGGGCGTGTCGGGCGTCAAGTCGGATCAGGACGCGCAGATCGCTCGCGCGGGTATTCAAAGCATCGCCGCCTGATTTTTTTCGCGGCAACAATAGAAGAAGCTAAACAGAAACACAACGCGGGCCGATGCCCCCACATCGGCCCCATTCAGATGGAGCAGTCGATGACTCAGATGAACCCGCGCGGTGGACTGCAAGTCGCCGCCAACCTCGACCAGTTCGTCGAAACGGAAGCCCTGCCCGGCACCGGTATCGACAGCGCCGCATTCTGGTCGGGTTTCGACGCCCTCGTGCACGAGCTGGCGCCCAAAAACCGTGCGCTGCTGGCCGAACGCGACCGCCTGCAAACGGAACTCGATAACTGGCATCGCGCCAATCCGGGTCCGGTGCGCGATCTGCGCGCGTATCGCGCCTTTCTCGAAGGCATCGGCTATATCGTGCCGGTACCCGCGAGCGTCAAAGCCACGACCGACCACGTGGACACCGAAATCGCCGAACAGGCCGGCCCGCAACTCGTGGTGCCGCTGTCCAACCAGCGCTACGCGCTGAACGCCGCGAACGCGCGCTGGGGCAGCCTGTATGACGCGCTGTACGGCACCGATGCGATCCCCGAGACCCACGGCGCCGAAAAGCAGAAGGCCTTCAACCCGGTGCGCGGCGCCGCGGTGATCGCTTATGCGCGCACGTTTCTCGATCAGGCCGCCCCGCTCGCGAACGGCTCGCATGCCAATGCAACGCGTTATGGCGTCGAAGGCGGCAAACTGGTTGTCGCATTGAAGAGCGGCACGACCGAACTGAAAACGCCGGCGCAGTTCATCGGCTATCAGGGCGAAGCCGGCGCGCCGTCCGCTGTGCTGCTCAAGCACAACGGCCTGCACTTCGAGATCCAGATCGACGCGAACGATCCGATCGGCAAGACCGATTCGGCACATGTGAAGGACGTGCTGGTCGAAGCGGCGGTGAGCACGATCATCGACTGCGAAGACTCGGTGGCCGCCGTCGACGCCGACGACAAGGTCCAGCTCTATCGCAACTGGCTCGGCCTGATGAACGGCGATCTGACCGAAGCGGTCACGAAGAACGGCAAGACCTTCACGCGCCGTCTGAATGCGGATCGTGAATATAAAACCGCGGACGGTTCGTCGTCGCTGAAACTGCATGGCCGCTCGCTGCTGTTCATCCGCAACGTCGGTCATTTGATGACGAATCCGGCCGTGCTGACCCAGGACGGCAAAGAGATTCCGGAAGGCATTCTCGATGCGGTGATCACCACGCTGTGCGCACTGCACGACCGTCAGCACAAACTGAACTCGCGCACCGGCTCGATCTATATCGTGAAGCCGAAAATGCACGGCCCGGCTGAAGTCGCGTTCGCGTGCGAACTGTTCGCACGCGTCGAAGACCTGCTGAAGCTGCCGCGCAACACAATCAAGATGGGCATCATGGACGAGGAGCGCCGCACCAGCGTCAACCTGCTCGCCTGTATCGCCGAAGCGTCGGAGCGCGTTGCGTTCATCAACACGGGGTTCCTCGACCGCACCGGCGACGAAATGCACACGGCGATGGAAGCCGGCCCGATGATCCGCAAGGGCGACATGAAGTCGAGCGCGTGGATTACCGCATACGAGCGCAGCAACGTGCTGGCCGGTTTGAGCGCGGGCCTGCGGGGCCGCTCGCAGATCGGCAAGGGCATGTGGGCGATGCCGGACCTGATGCACGCGATGCTCGAACAGAAGATCGCCCATCCGAAATCCGGCGCGAACACCGCATGGGTGCCCTCGCCGACCGCCGCGACGCTGCACGCGCTGCACTATCACCAGGTCGACGTGCAAGCGGTTCAGCAGGAACTGGAACGCACGGACTATTCGAAAGTGCGCGACGAACTGCTCGACGGCCTGTTGGCGATTCCGGTCGTCGAAACGGCGAAGTGGAGCGATGCCGAGATCCGCAGCGAACTCGACAACAACGTGCAAGGCATTCTCGGCTACGTGGTACGCTGGATCGATCAGGGCGTGGGCTGCTCGAAGGTGCCGGACATTCACAACGTCGGCCTGATGGAAGACCGTGCAACGCTGCGCATTTCCAGCCAGCACATCGCCAACTGGCTGCATCACGGCGTGGTGACGCGCGAGCTGGTCGAAGAAACCTTCAAGCGCATGGCGAAGGTGGTCGACGGGCAGAACGCGGGCGATCCTCACTACAAGCCGATCGCGCCGAACTTCGACTCGCTGGCGTTCAAGGCCGCGCACGCGCTGGTGTTCGAAGGACGCGCACAGCCGAGCGGCTACACGGAACCGTTGCTGCACAAGTTCCGGCTGGAAGTGAAGAAGGGCTGAAGGTTTATTTAGCCGCCGCTCGAGCGATGCTTGAGTCCGGCTGAAAAGAAAGGCGGGCGCCGCGTGGTTTGCGGCGCCCGTTTTTTAATGTGCAGCGTTGCTGCCGCACGTCGCTGCTACGTGGAACGGTTGCGGCGCGAGCGCTTGAGTCTCTCAAGCCGCTCAAGCCTCTCAATCCTGTTAAGCCGCTTCAGCCGTGTACTGAGCCGGCAGATTGGCCTGCATATACGTTTGCAAATACGCTTCGAACTCCGCCTTCACTTCCGGATGACGCAGCGCGAATTCCACCGTCGCCTTCAGATAGCCGAGCTTGCTGCCGCAATCGAAGCGCGTGCCGAAGTAGCGATACGCGAGCACCTGCTCTTCCGTCAGCAGCGATTGCACCGCATCGGTCAATTGAAATTCGCCGCCCGCGCCGGGCTTCAGCGCCCGGATATGCTTGAAGATGGTCGGCATCAGCACATAGCGGCCCACCACGCCGAGGTTCGACGGCGCCTGGTCCGGCGCCGGTTTCTCGACGATGCCCGACAGCTTGATCACGTTGTCTTCCCACTCCTTGCCATCCACGACACCGTACGAACGGCTGTCTTCGCGCGCGATGGTTTCGACGCCGATGACCGAGCTGTGATAGTGGTTGAACGTGTCGACCAACTGGCTCATCACCGGTTTCGTGCTGTGCAGCAAGTCGTCGGCAAGAATCACGGCGAACGGGCTGTCGCCCACCAGTTTTTCGGCGCACAGCACCGCATGGCCGAGGCCGAGCGCTTCGGCCTGACGCACATAGAAGCAGTCGACGTTGGCCGGCTTGATGCTGCGCACGAGATCGAGCAGTTTCTGTTTGTTGCGCGCCTCGAGTTCGGCTTCGATTTCGTAGGACTTGTCGAAATGATCTTCGATGGCGCGCTTGCTGCGGCCCGTCACGAAGATCATCTCGGTGATGCCGGCGGCAATCGCTTCTTCCACCGCGTATTGAATCAGCGGCTTGTCGACGATCGGCAGCATTTCCTTCGGGCTTGCCTTGGTGGCCGGCAGGAAGCGTGTTCCGAGGCCCGCCACGGGAAACACGGCTTTGGTGACTTTCAGCATGGTTGGCATTCCCACATCGGTTAGAAATTAGTGTGTTCGCGGGCCTGTCGGCCACTCGCTGTCGCCGAAAAGGCTAACAAAAAAATTATTCCAATTCACGCGTGAAATATTCTCGATTCGAATAAATAAATCAATTCGTTACCGATATGCTGAATCGAGTTAAACATCAGGAAATAATTACGTATTGAAATCGAATTCTCGTGCGAATGCCGAAAATTTTACGCATCCGCGGTCCGGCGGCCGACGATCCGGCCCGGACCGGGTGAACCGGGTCCGGGCGCGAATGGAGGTGACCACGTCGGTGCCGCTTACTCGTTTTCTTCGAGTTGCGGCAGATTGCCCGGGTTGATGCGAAAACGACGGATCGGCTCGTTGCGCAGTGCCTCGCGGTACGCGGAGGCGGCAACGAGAATCAGCAGCACGGCAATGCCGGCGAGTAAATGCAGGTTCATGACTTCACCTCTGGTCAGAGAATCCGTGTCTTAAATTAGCACAACAAAATCGACAAATAATTCACCGTTGCACATCGTTAAGCGCAGTTACTATTCGTCACAAAACCGCCATTTAATTAGAACCGGTGGGCAATTTTTTATCGATTTTTTGCGTCCGCCGTGCACTACGATGTGATGCACCGCAGGCGCGCGTGGCGCGCCCGGGAATAAGCTTTTTCCTCCGTCAGAATAAGGACCGCGCATGAGCGACTCAGCACTGGATGCCGCCGGCTCATCCCTGCCCCTCTCCCCGCCGCGCCCCGCGGCACCGCCGCGTGCCCAGAGCGAAGCACGCGCGGACAGCGCCGGTAAGGAACATGTAATCGACGCCATGCGGGGCTTCGCTGCGCTGCTGGTCGCGTATTTTCACTGCCGCCAGGTCGAATGGGTCGGCATGCAGACGTTCCATCAAAGCGCCGGCCATGCACTGAATCTGAACGCGATTGCCGCGTACCTGACGTTCCCGATCGCCTGGGGCTCGGCCGGCGTGCCGATTTTCTTCGTGATCAGCGGCTACTGCATTCATCGCAGCGCCGCGCTGCGTCTGGCAAAAAATCCCGATTACCGCCTCGACACCGGCAATTTCTGGCTGCGCCGGTTCGCGCGCATTTATCCGGTGCTGCTCGCGGCGCTGGTGCTGACCTTCGCGCTCGACTGGATCAGCCTGCAGCTGCCGCCGGTCAACCACAAGATCCGCGAGATCGGCTTGCACGCGTTCCTGGTCAATCTGTTTTCGCTGCAAGGCGTGGCTGGGAAGACCTACGGATCGAACGGCGCGCTCTGGACGCTCTCCCTCGAAGTCCAGTTCTACGTGATCTACCCGCTGCTGTTCGCGCTGCGCCGGCGCCTGGGCATGACTTCCGTGCTGGCGATCGTCGCCGTGATCAACGTGGTGTCCGCCTATGTGCTCGAACGCCACGATATCCAGTTCTTCCCGTCCTACTGGTTTTCGTGGACGCTCGGTGCGTGGATCGCCGACGCGAAGGCCCGTAGCACGCCGGATGCGCGCTCGCCGATCTGGCTCTACGGGCTCGCCGCGGCGTTCATCGTGCTCGGCTGCGTGGCGTTCCGTTATGGCCAATACGGCGCGTTCCAGCTCTGGGCGCTCGGCTTCGCGTTCTATCTGTACAAGGCGCTGGAGCGCCCTCGAACCGGCAAGGCCGACTCGGCCGGATTGCGCCTGCTGTCGCGTTTCGGCGATTTCAGCTTCTCGCTGTACCTGATCCATCTGCCGATCTTCGTGCTGCTGTCGTCGCTGCTGTTCCGCTCGTCGCTGCAAATGTCGATCTGGCCGTCGTTCGGCTACATGCTGGTGGCCGTGCCGGTCGCTTACGTGTTCTACCGGCTGGTCGAATTGCCGGCGATGAAGTGGTCGGCGAGTTTCAAGCCTAAAGCCGCGTTGAAACGGACCTGACAGCAGTGCGATAAAAAGCGCGGTAAAAAAACGGAGCGAAGGTCGTCAAGACTTTCGCTCCGCTGCGCTAACGACAGGAGCCGGCCAGCCCCTGCCTACCCCTGCGTGTAATCCAATCTGCCTCAGCTGCCTGCCTGAGCCGTCTTAGCACCCCGCCACGCGTTTCAGAATCCGCTCGACGCCTTCCACATAGGTGCCGGTCCCAAACCGGCTCAGCGCCGTCTGATAGCCGTTGTTGACCAGCTTGTTACGCAGTTCGTCGTTCGAGCGCAGTTCGGCCAGCGTATCGGCCAGACCGTGCGCATCGCCAGGCGTGCACAGCACGCCGTTCTCGTAGTCGTCGATAATCTCCAGCACGCCGCCCGCGCGTGCCGCCACCACCGGCCGCTGCGCCAGCATCCCTTCGACGATCACGCGGCCGAACGGCTCCGGCGTGATCGACGTATGGACGACCGCGTCGACCGCGCACATGCAAGCGGGAATGTCGTGCTGGAAGCCGAGGAAATGCACCCGGTCGCCCAGGTTGTGCGCGGCGACGAAGGCATGCAATTCGATCTCGTAAGCGTCTTCGCCGAACAACGGCGCACCGACCAGCACTGCATGCATCTGCGGATTCAGCACCATCGCTTCGAGCAGCACGTGCTGCCCTTTCCAGCGCGCGAGGCGGCTGAACGAGCCGACCAGAAACGCGTCCTGCGGCAAGTTCAGACGCCGGCGCAACGCCGCTTGCGGGACCGTGCGCAAGGCGTCGAACGGCGTCGCGGAAATGCCGTTGAACACCACGTCGATCCGCTTTTCGTCGAAGCGCGTCAGATCCGCGAACGCGCGCGCCGACGCCGCCGAATTGGCGATCACGTGCGTGAGGCCCAGGCGCGCGCACCACTTGATGATCGCCAGTTGCTTGCCGCCGAAATGCTCGGGGCTGACGATATCGCGCAGATGCCACACCACCGGCCGCCGCGCGAGCTTGCCGGCGATCGCGCCGATCACCATCGCGCGTTGCGTGTTGGCGTAGATCACCTCGGCGTTGCGCGCGCGTTTCGCGGTCGCGCGCACGAGCGATATCAGGCCCTTGAGCGCCTGCCCCTTCGGCAATGAACCGCCTTGCTTGCGAACATGGCGTAACGCGCCCGCGTCCAGCACGTTGACGGTCACGCCGGCTTTGGCCAGCGCGGTGCGGAACGGGCCGTCGTCGAACAGCACGACTTCGACGCGCTCACGCAATGCCTTGACGATTTCCAGCAAGGACAGCTCGGCGCCGCCGAGCACGCCGCTCTGATCGACAGCCAGGATGCGCGGCGCATTGGCGGCCGGCTCAGCTTTATACGGAACGTAGGGCGGCAGCGTCGCCGAACGCAGCGCCGGCACCGCGGCCCGCACATGCGCGAAGAAACGTTCGCGGAAATTCGCGGCCGAAAACTGCTCGGCATTGGCCCGGCAATCCTGCGGCGAAAAACGCTTGACGTGGTGATCGAAACTCTCGACCGCGGCGATGATCGACTCCGCGCTCTGCTCGTCGAAGAACATGCCCGTGGGCCGCGTTTCGGACAGATCGCGCACGGTTTCGAGCGCCCCGCCCTTGCCGTAGGCAATCACCGGCGTGCCGCAAGCCTGCGCTTCGACCACCGAGATGCCGAAGTCTTCTTCGGCGGCGAACACGAAGGCCTTGGCGCGGCTCATCCGGTCCTTCAGCACCTTGAACGGCTGATAGCCCATGATCTCGACATTCGGCGCCGCCTTCGCGCGGATCTTCTGCATGTCGGGGCCGTCGCCGATCACCACCAGCTTGCGCTCCGGCATCCGCGCGAAGGCTTCGACGATCAGATCGATCTTCTTGTACGGCACCATCCGCGAGGCGGTCAGATAGAAATCGTCCTTCTCCATGCAGAGCGAAAAGGCCTCGACGTCGACCGGCGGAAAGATCACCTGTGCATCACGCTGATAAACCTTCTTGATGCGCCGCGCGATGAAGTCGGAGTTCGCGACAAAGCCATCCACCGAGTTCGACGTGCGGATATCCCAGTTGCGGATGTAGTGAAGAATCAGCCGCGCCATCGCCGATTTCGGACCGGCGGTCAGCTTCGACTGCTGCAGGTACTGATGCTGCAAATCCCACGCATAACGGATCGGCGAATGCACGTAGCTGATATGCACCTGGTCGGGGCCGGTGAGAATCCCTTTGGCGACCGCGTGGCTGCTGGAAATCACCACGTCGTACGCCGACACATCGAGCTGCTCGATCGCGAGCGGCATCAGCGGCAGGTAGGTGCGGTACTTGGTGCGCGCGAGCGGCAGCTTCTGGATGAACGAGGTCGTGACCGGTTTGCCGCGCAGGAAGCTGCGGTCGTCAAGAAAATCGACGAGGCTGAACAGGTCCGCGTCCGGAAAGCACGCGACGATCTGCTCGAGCACCTTCTCGGCGCCCGCATAGGTGACGAGCCAGTCATGCACGATCGCGACGCGCACCGCTTTGCCGGCGGCGCGCGGCGCGCGGCGCGGCGGCGCCTGAACGCCGGGGACGGTCGTGAGTTCAGCCAGAGCGCTGCGCGTCGTGGGTTGCAGCACGGCTTCTTCAAGGACTTCGTTATTCATGCGCTTTTCCTCGGATTCAGTCGCAACAGCAGTGAACGCGCAAGATCGCGCAAGGCGGGCGTCATCGTGATGGACCAGGCGAGATTCGCGCCCACCATCAATACACCGGCGACGATCGCCAAAGCGAGACTCGGCAGGAAACTGGCGAGCCACAGGCTAGCCAGCAGGAAAGCGAGGTGCGCGAGCATGTCGAGCGCGATCTGCCGGGCGCGAATCGCCGACAGGCGCAGCAGCACCGCATAATCGAAGAGCGCCCGGCCGGCCACGGCCATTGCCGCGCCGGTCAGACCGAAATGGGCGATACCCAGCCACAATGCCCCTGCAAACAAGGGCAATTCGAACAAACCGACACGCGCGGCGGTGGCCGGATTGACCTGCGACTGGATCAGAATCCGCGTGACGTTCGCCTGACCGACGAGCCACACGGCGACGATCATGATCCGGCCCACCGGGGCCGCCACCGTCGCGATTTCATTGCCGACCCATAGATGCAGGAACGGCTCCAGCACCAGCATCGCCACGAGCGCAACCGGCGTGAACACACCATTGAGAAATTCAAGCGACTGCTGCGTGATGGTGTCGGCATCGGCACGGCCGACCGCCGAAAGCCGCGGAAACAGCGTGCGCACCAGCGCGGTCGGCACGATGTTCAAACGTGTGACGAGGTTCTGCGGCACGGTGTAATACGTGACGAAACGCGCGCCGAGACTCGTGCCGAGCATCACGCGGTCGAGCGATTCCGCGATCATGTTGGTGACGCTCGCAATCAGCATCCAGCCGCCGAAGTTGAACAGCCCCTTGGCCACACCGAGCTGCGGCGGAAGAATGTTGCGAATCTCCAGCACCTTCAGCGCGGAACGGCCCAGCAGGATCGCCGCCAGAATCCGCGCGAACACCGCGGCGGCCAGCACGTTCTGCAAGGTCGCGCCGAGCCACAACGCGGCGCCGAGCGGCAGCAACTGGAACAGGAACGTGCCGATCGTCTGATTGGTGTTGTAGACGCCGAAGCGCTCAGCGCCGTTGATCGCGCCCGCGAACACCCACGACACGTTGGCAATCGGGATCGCCACCGCAAGCCACGGCAGCGCCATATAGACTTCGTGCTGCAACTCCGGCGACACCTTGGTGAAATACGCGGTGTACAGAAACGCGCCGAAATAGATGATCAAACCGCCGATCACACCGGTCGCGAGATTCAGCCACGTCGCGCTCCAGAACACGCGGGCGCTCTCGTCCTTGTCGCCCGATGCGCGCGCCTTCGATATGTGATTCTGCGCGGCCATGCTCATGCCGAGATCGAGAATCCCGAAGTAGCCGATCAAGGTCCACACGAGACTGATCACGCCGTAGCGCTCGACGCCGAGCAACTTGATATACGACGGCACGGTCACGAGCGATACGAAGGTCGGCAGAACCAGCCCGAAAAAATTGATCGCTACGTTCTTGAGAATGCCTTTGTCCATCGGATGCCCTGGGTTTGACTACGTTTGCCTGGTATTGCCTGGTATGGCGAAAAAAGCCGTCACGATGCGCGTTTCATCAAGGTTTCCAGCGATACATCATCACTTTGCCGCGCGCGTCTTCTTCGACGAACACGAGGTACTCGCCATTGCCGCGCTTCGCGGCGCTGATGCCGTTGGGCACGTCGACCCAGCCCGACGCGCTGCCCACTTCCGGGCCCGGCCGGATCACGCCGACCTCCTTGCCGCTGTCCTTGTCCCACACATGCACCGCGCCGACCGGCTCGACGCCGAAGATGTACTGCCCTTCGACGGTGAGGCCGATGATCGTCGCGATGGGTTTGCTCGTCTGCCACGGCAGCGTGATCGAATAGCGCTGCACCGGTGTGCCGCTCGACCATTTGTCGTAGCGCACCAGCACGCGGCCCACTTCTTTCCAGAAGCCGCGATCGAATGGCGTGTCGGGCGTATAGCCGGTCACGTACATCGTGTCGGTCTCCGGTTCGTAGATCGCGCGATGCAGTTCGGTGAACGGCTGGGGCACCGGGTACTGCGTCATGTTCGAGTACGCGTAGACCGGATTACCCTTTGCGTCGAGGCCGCCGAAACGGAAGCGGTAGACGCCCTTGTTATCGCGCGTGCGCCAGATGTCGCCGGCACTATCGACCCACCAGCCCCAGCCGCCCGCGAGCTTCGTACCGCTGGTGTTGAGCGTGAATTCGTCGGTGTTGAACTTGCCGTCGCCGTTCACGTCACGCCAGATCCAGTCGCCGCCCGGCGGCGCATTCGGCACCCTGGCGACCGCGCGTTCACGCCCGGCGATGAAGCCCGAAGGAATCGCCGTTTCGCCGTCATGCTGCGGGTCGAAGCGATAGATCTTCAGGTGGTCCGCGTACATGTCCGTCAGGTACAGGAACGTGCGGCCCTTGAGCTTGCGGGCGATCGGCAAGCCGGGATATTGATCGACGTGAAAGACGGGATCGTCGGGGTATTTGAAGCGGTTCGACAGAAAGCCCGCGTATTTCCAGTCCTGTCCGGCGGGCTTCGAGAGATCGAGTTCGAAGCGCTTGTTGCCGGTGTAGACGCTGTCGGGCCGCGACGGGTCGATCCACGCGCCGTCGACGAACAGCAGCCCTTGCACTTGCCAGTTCTGCTTGCCATCCGGCGTATAGCTTTCGAGCGTTGCGCCGAGGCCCGCGCCGATCGGCTCGTAGCGCGAACCGATGCCGTTGGTCGACACGTAGACATTGCCGCGCGCATCCACGCCCACGCCGGTCAGGCCGTTAAAGCGCAGCGGTCCGGGCTTGCCCGCGACGCCGCTGAAAATGCCGCCGCGCTCGCCGAGCGTGCCCGACTCCGCATAACGGCCGTTGCTCTTGCTGAAGAACAGCACCTGCTGACGCGGGCCGTTATCGGCGATCAATACGCGCCCCTGCGTGTCGACGGCGATATCGACGGCGACCGTGTCGGCGGGCACCGCGAACGTCTCGTCGATGCGCTTGCCGGTGCTCGTGTAATGCTCGACGTGCGGCGCTTTATCGTTGCGCGTGCCGCTCAGCACCCACAGCGTGCCGTCAGGGGCGAGCGCGATGCGGCCCGGCTCGTGGACGCTCCAGGTGGTCTTCTGCTGCATCGATTCGGCGTCGTAGACTTCGATGCGATCGCGCGCGGTGTTGGCCGCATACAGTGTGGTGTCGTTCGCCGCGAGGCCGCCGATTTCGGCGCTGGTGCCGGTCGGCACCTCGTTCATCATCAGAAAGCCGGCGGCC
The DNA here is from genome assembly GCF_038050405.1 of Paraburkholderia sp. IMGN_8. Classification (NCBI taxonomy): domain Bacteria; kingdom Pseudomonadati; phylum Pseudomonadota; class Betaproteobacteria; order Burkholderiales; family Burkholderiaceae; genus Paraburkholderia; species Paraburkholderia sp. IMGN_8. The sequence goes on from NZ_CP150900.1 coordinate 2,515,026, forward strand.
AGTTGCGCATGCGGATCGGCATTTTTAGCGGCCGGCTGGAACGGTGCGGCACGCTTCGGGTCGGCGATCTGGCGACGCGAAATGCCGAACCATTGCTTGCCCTTCTCCGGCCAGACGCCTTGCTCGACCAGATGTCCCTTCTCGTTGCCGACCGCGATCGCGACGAAGGCATAGCGGCGATTCACTGCGATCGCGCTGCCGCCGCCGTTGCCCCAGCCGTGCGTGCCGCCCGCGAAGCCGAGCATCTTGCCGTTCTGGTAGACGCTCGCCTCGGCGCCGCTTTCGTCCCATGGCGCGTTCGTATAGACCTTGCCGTCCGGCGCGACCGCGATCGCGGTGATGTTGATCTGCGTCCACGTGCCGTCGCCGAAACCGGAGGTGTTGCCGATCCATGAAGTCTTCGCGTTCAACACGGTTTCCGCGGATGCCGTGAAGCTGATCGATGCCGCCGTCATGCCGGCCGCACAGGCGAGCATGGCGATCGAAGTCTTGAACGTGAAACGGGACAAAGTATTTCCTCCAATCAGGGTCGTGCCGCGGTCAGGGAAAAGGCCCCGCGCGAGCGTAGAACAATCGAATGAGATGAGCTAAGGAACGAAGAAGCGGCGTAAGAACGGTGAGACTGGTTTGCGTGAACCCCGACAGGCACGATCCGGCTGTGATCCATGGACAAAGACCGGACCGCAGAACGCGCGACCCACGCGCCGTCCTTGCCCGCCCAATCCGCACAGCTCACATTACGCGGAAAAAACACCGCAACGAAAATCGAAAATAATTCAAAAATATTCGCTGCTTTAACCGTAGTGAAAGAAATCGATTTAAAAATCGATTAATGCGTAATGGACTTGAAAAACCGCCTGCCGCAGCGCCTTTACACCCATCTTTACCGATGCCGCCGCGCGCGTGCTGCATTTCTTACGCATGAGCGCCGCCGCCTCGCGCCACCTCGATGCAAGCATGAAAATTCATCTGGAATGGATAACGAAACACCCTGTTGCAATCTGATTCACTTATCCATTTCATTCCCGTTTTTTCATCAATTTATTTTCCCTAGAATCGATTGCACTTCCGTTACGACGCGAAGCGACCGTGCCTGTTCGTCCGGCTGTTCGTCCGAACCCTCGCCCGGTCCTTCGCGCGGCCCATCCGCTTCACACCATGGACGGTTCATGACAGCTAGCGCATTGCCCTCAGCGCCTTCTCATTCACGCCGCATCGTGCAGCTCGACGGCTTGCGCGCCATCGCCGTGCTCGCGGTGTTCGCGCAGCACGCGCTGAAAGCGCCGCTGTGGATGGGCGTCGATCTGTTTTTCGTCCTGAGCGGCTTTTTGATTACGGGCATCCTGCTCGAACGCAAAGCGCGCCAGCAGTCGTATTTCGGCTATTTCTACGCACGCCGGGCGCGCCGCATCCTGCCGCCGTATCTATTGCTGATGGTGGTGTCGTCGATTCTGTTCGGGTTCGGCTGGGCCCAGCACTGGCAGTGGTATGCGTTTTTTGCGACCAATATCGGCGACGCGCTCAATCAGAGCGGTCACGACAGCCTGAATGTGCTGTGGTCGCTGGCCGTCGAAGAGCAGTTCTATATTTTCTGGCCGTTCGTGATTCTGCTCGTGCCCGAGCGCGTGCTCGGCTACGTGGCAGCCGCGCTGATCTTCGCGGTGCCGGTGCTGCGCGCCGTCGCCACGCCCTGGTTCGACTCGTTCTGGCCGATCTACTATCTGACGCCGTTCCGCATGGACCTGCTCGCGGCCGGCGCGTTGCTCGCGGTGGCGGTGCGGCGCGATCGCAATGCGCTGGAGCCGTTCAAGGGGCTGGCGGTGCTCGGCTTTTTCGCCGCGCTGGCCGTGCTCGCGTGGCTGCATCTGCATTACCCGCGTTTTCGCGCGGCGAATACGCCGCTCTCGAATGCGGGGCTCTACAGCATTTCCCTGGTGCTTTGTACTTCCGTCGTGGTCATCGCCCTGCAAAGCAAGGGCATCGTCAAACGGCTGCTGTGCAATCCCGTGCTGGTCTACATCGGCACCATCAGCTACACGATTTACCTGATTCACCTGAGCGTGCTGTACACGCTGTGGCCGCTGCATCTGAACCGTTTTCTGACCGCGGCGCTGGCGCTTGCGATCACCCTCGCCTACGCCAGCATCACGTGGTTCGCTTTCGAGCGGCGTTTGATCTTCGGCTCGGCGGGCAACGCTCATGCGCTGGCCGGCGCCGCGGGTGTCACGCAGGCCGCGTCGCAAGCGCCGCAAAGCCGCGCATGAAGCGCCGCACGTGGCTCGCCGCGAGCGTATGGGCCGCTGCCTCGGCCGTGGTTGCGCTCGCACTCGACGCGCATGCCGGCAGCACCGGCGCAACGCAAACGCGGCAAGCGCAGGTGCTGATCGAAGCCTACGGAGATTCGACCACGCTCGGCATTTCATGCAGCGGCGGCCACTGCGGACCGCAGGCGCAAAACGCCGTGATGTATCTGCAGGATGCGTTGCAGGCCACGCACGGCGAGCGGGTGCAGGTCGCGAACTATGGCGTGGGCGGCACGATGGCCACCCAGCTGCGCGACGGCGCGCAGCGCGGCCGCACAGCGACCTTGCCTTGGCAGGAACGGCTCGCGGCCTCGCGCGCGCAGATTGTGCTGATCAACTACGGCATCAACGAAGTGATGCGGAACCAGACGCCCGAGCAGTTCTACGAGGCCGAAACGACGCTCGTGAAAACCGCCCGTGCGCTCGGCAAGCTGCCGGTTTTGCAGACCTCGAATCCGATGCCCGACAACCGGCTCAATGCGCGGCTCGCCGCGATGGTCGCGATGACACGCCGGGTTGCCGCCGAACAGCAGGTGCCGCTCGTCGACCAGTTCGCCTACATCAGCGGCCTGCCCGACTGGAAGACGCTGATGTCCGACGGCGCGCATCCGAAGCCGGACTTGTACCGGCTCAAGGCCGAGCAGGATTTTCGGGTCGTCGATCCGCTGGTGCGACGGCTGCTGGACGGCACCTCTTGAAGCGTTTTTTCAAGTGCGTTTCCGGGTTTGCTTCCCAAGCTCTGCTTTTGAAACGTGCTTCTGAAATGCGCTTCTGAATGTGCCGATGAAATGCGCCGTTGCGGCGCGGATGCTTCTTCTTTTTCTCTTTTACCAATATCGAAGGCAAGCTATGAGCCAACCACGCAAAGCGATCATCACCGGCGTATCCGGACAGGACGGCGCCTACCTGACCAAACTGCTGCTCGACAAGGGCTACCACGTGACCGGCACCTACCGGCGCACCAGCTCCGTCAACTTCTGGCGCATTCGCGAGCTCGGCGTGATCGATCATCCGAATCTGCGTCTGGTCGAACACGATCTGACCGATCTGGGCTCGACGCTGCGCCTGCTCGAAGGCGCGCAAGCCGACGAGTTGTACAACCTCGCCGCGCAGAGCTTTGTGGGCGTCTCGTTCGACCAGCCGGTGACGACCGCCGAAGTGACCGGTATCGGCGCGCTGAATCTGCTCGAAGGCATTCGCATCCTGAGTCCGAAGACCCGTTACTACCAGGCGTCGACCTCGGAGATGTTCGGCCTCGTGCAAGCAGTGCCGCAACGCGAGGACACGCCGTTCTATCCGCGCAGCCCGTACGGCGTCGCCAAGCTGTTCGCGCACTGGACGACCATCAACTATCGCGAGTCGTACAACCTGTTTGCGAGCAGTGGGATTCTGTTCAATCACGAATCGCCGCTGCGCGGCCGCGAGTTCGTCACCCGCAAGATCACCGACACCGTCGCGAAGATCAAGCTCGGCAAGCAGGACACGCTGGAACTCGGCAACCTGAGCGCGAAGCGCGACTGGGGCTTCGCGCTCGAATACGTGGAAGGCATGTGGCGCATGCTGCAGGCCGACGAACCCGATACCTTCGTGCTCGCCACCAACCGCACCGAGACGGTACGCGACTTCGTGCGCATGGCGTTCGCCGCCGCGGATTATCAGATCGAATGGTCGGGCAAGGACGAGCGCGAAGTCGGCATCGACGTCGCGACCGGCAAGACGCTGGTGCGCGTGAACCCGAAGTTCTACCGGCCGGCGGAAGTCGATCTGCTGATCGGCTGCGCCGACAAGGCCCGCGACAAACTCGGCTGGAAGCCGGAGACCACGCTCGAACAGTTGTGCAACATGATGGTTCATGCGGATCTCGGCCGCAATCTGCATCACGAGACGTTCTAGGCGGGACGGCGGTCGCGCGAGCGGCCGCCGGACACGCACCGCCGACATTTCACCCGATGCAAAAGCAGACGAGGCCTGATCGCAATGATTCAGGCCTCGTCTGCTTTTACGCGATCAAGCGGCGTTAGTTTTTGCCGCTTGCCGGCGTGAATGCGGCGAGCCATGCGCCGCGTTCACGCTGAGCGTCAGTGCGTTCAGTGCACCCCGCCCGCCGCAATCGCCTCGCTATACACCGACGCCACGCGCCTTGCGATAACCGAATTATCGAAGTTATCGCGCGCGTAGCGACGGCAAGCGTCCGCATCCGGCAACTTCAGCGAGCCGTTCAACGCCCCAGCCAGGCCTTCCGCAATCGCCTGAGCGCCGGTTGCCGGCAGCACCAGATTCGGCGACAAGCCCGCCACCGCTTCCGGTAAGCCGCCCACCGGCGTCACCAGCACGGGCGTGCCCGAGGCCAGCGATTCGACCGTAATCAGGCCGAAACCTTCGAGCGCGACCGTCGGCACCACGCTGATATTCGCCGCACGATACAGCGCCGCCAGATGCTGGTCGGGCACGAAACCCAGCAGCTTGACGTTGTTCTCGAGGCCCGCCTCGGTGATACGCGCCTGCAACTCGCCTTCGAGCCGCCCTTTGCCCGCGATCAGCAGCAGCACGTCGGGTTCGCGGCGCTTGAGCAGCTTCACCGCGTCGATCAGATCCTCGAGGCCCATGCGGCGCACCAGCCGCCGCACCGCCAGCACGATCGGCCGGTCTTGCGGCAATTGCAGCTTCAGGCGCGCCTCGGCCGGGGTGATCGGCAGATTGAACTGCTCGACATCCACGCAGCCCGGCACCACACGCACGCGCTCCGGCGAGATGCGGTAGCGCGAAGTCAGAATCTTGCCGAAGGCTTCGGACAACACGATCAGCCGCGACGAGCGCGCATACACCGATTGCTCCAGATAACGCTTGGCGCGCTGGCCGAACGAATCGGCGCCTTCCACGTGGCTCTCGTCGGCCCACGGTCCCTGGAAATGCGACACCTGCGGAATCCCACGCGTCACGTCGAGGCCCGGGAAGGTGTACAGCGCGAAGTGCGACGAAATCACGTCGGGACGCGCGGTGCTGATCTCGTGGCGCAGCGCGCGGCGTGCCGCCATCAGCCGCAACGGCAGCGATTGGGCGGCGGAGCCGAAGCCGTTGATCGCGCCGCCGGTGTCCGCGGCTACCTTGGGCGAGCCTGCCACCACGCCGCGCACCGCGACGCCCGCGCCCGGCAGCGCGCCGACCAGCGAGTAGTACATGCGGTCGAGGCCGCCCGCGCGCTCGGGAAACCAGTGCATCCCGATCTGCAGCGATTTGATTGAGCTCGTCGTCATGGTTGTTGCCCCTGTGCGTTCTGAGAGTTGTGTTGAGTTGCGCGATGGGTCGTGCGCCGGGTTGCCCGCTTGTTTGCCAATACCCACTGCTTCATTTCGCGCTCTCCTGGCCGGCCAGCGTGTTCAGCGTCAGCGCGTCGGTCTTGGCGACCGCCGCGGCTTCGGCTCCGCTGCGCCGGCGGTCCTTCTGCTGCCCTTCCAGTTGCCGGTACAGCGCGATGTACTGCTCGGCCATCCGCGCCCAGCCGAAGCCGGTAGCGAGTTCGTTGGCGGCGACGCCCATCGCGCGGCGCGCGTCGTCGTTCGCAGCCAGCCGCGCGACCGCGCCTGCCAGCGCCTTGGGATCGTCCGGGTCTTCGAGCACGATGCCGCATTCCGGCGTGATGATTTCCGCGCCGCCCGCCGTGCGCGCCGTGACCACCGGCAGACCCGCCGCCATCGCTTCGAGCAGCGACAGGCTCATTGCCTCATAGCGCGACGGAAACACGAACGCATCGACCGAGTGCATCAGCACCGGCATTTCCTTCACCAGGCCGAGAAAATGCACCCGATGCGCAATGCCGAGCGCCTTCGCCTGCTCCGGATAGGGGCTCCCCGGCAGGAACCCGGCTACCGCGATCTGCACGTGCCCGGGCAGGTGCTTGAGCGCCGCCAGCACCGTGCCGAGGTTCTTGCGCGGCGTGCGCAGATCGCCGACGAACAGCAGCAGGAACGCGTCGGCCGGCAGGCCGAAGCGCGCGCGGTCGCCTTGGGCCGCGGCGAAACCTTGCGTATCGACGCCGTTGTAGATCACATCGACCCGATTGTCAGGCGTGAGGCCGATCGCGCGGATTTCGTCGGCGACCTTTTGCGACACCGCCGTAATCACCTTCGAGCGCCGGTAGGCCCAACGCTCGAGCCACGCGTTGCAGCGCGTATAGACCGACTGATACGCGGACCACACGCCCTTCGTCAGCCCGAACGGGTAGTACTTGCTGCCGAACCAGCCGCTATGCACGAAGTGCGAGGTGTTGACGTCGGCCGGCATCCACGTGATGAAGCCGTTCACGTGCAGCACGTCGTATTCGCTTCGATGCGCGCGCAGCCACATCGCGCTTTTGAACGCGAACACCTGCTGGCGCAGCAGATTGGTCGGCCACCAGCGGCCGATTTTCACCGGCACCCAGCGGACATTCGGATGGGCGAGCAAATCCGGCGCGACGTGCGACGCAACCAGCGTCACGCCGATGTTCTCGTCGAGGGCGGCGCGCGCAATCTCGTGGTTGACGCGCCCCTGGCCGTCGTTATGGCGCACGACGTGCGTGACAATGGCGACTCTCAATCAGTGCCTCCGTGGAGAAATAGCGTGCGTCCGCGGTGCATCTTTTCGTAATGCACCGCAGAAAGGATCGAAAAAACACTCATGAAAAGCAGCAGCCCACCCGTGCCGACCAGCGAATTGGTGAACACCAGCATCGCGAAGGTTGCGAGACTGAGGCTCAGGCACGCCGAAACGTATTTGTCGTTGCGCAGCTTGAACGACGCGAGCACCGCGCGCACCACCAGCCAGACGATGCCGGACATGTACAGCAGCGTGCCGGGCCAGCCGAGCACGAACGGGATGTTCATCACGCCGCTGTCGAAGTTGCCGTACTGGCCGAGCTGGCCGCCGTCGTTCGAGAGCTTGGTCGAGGTGCCGGTCGCGCCCATCCCTTCGCCGGAGACGTCGGTGAACGCGGTCTTCGCGAAGGTCGCGTAGAACTCGTTACGCGCGGCGTAGCTCTGGTCGTCGCTGAGGTTGACGATGGTGTTCAGGCGCGCCTGCATCCGCTCGGCCACCGGGCCGACCGCCAGCAGCGGCACGCACAGGCCGGCCAGCAGGATCGCACTCGCGACGATCCGCACCCGCACCTTGTTGTTCGATTTGACGAGCTGGATCAGCAGCGCGATCACCCAGCCACCCCACGTCGAGCGCACGAGGCTCAGCGCGAACGCGAAAAAACCCAGCGCCGCCGCGATCCAGCGCACCCGGTGGCTGGCCGCCATCACGTAGACCATCGCGCCCATCATCGCGAAGGCGAACGGCCCCGACGAGTTCATCGTGCTGAACACGCGCACGCCCATCGGCACCGGATCGCCTTGCGAGTTCATCTGCGAGCCGAGCATCCACAGCGCGTCCCACTGCGGCATGATGAAGAACTGGATCAGCCCGTAGCCGCCCATCACGAGCATGCCCCAGATGAACGTATTGACGATGGTGGCGCGGTACTGCGGGTATTGGCGCGTGTGCGCCATGATGTGAAAGCCGATCAGGATCGGATAGAGCCAGTTCGCGAGGTCATAGGTCGCGGCGAGCGGCCCGCTCGACATCACGCCGACCATGAACGCGTAGGCCAGCCCCAGCAGGATCAGCAGCACCGGCAGCCCGCGCCGCTGGGCGAGCAGCCTGTAGTAGCGCAATAGCGAGAGCGCGCTGATCATCGTCACCGCGAGCGGCGCGACCTGAATCAGGCTGGTGGGCGTGAACGAGCCTTTGGACCAGTCGGCGAGACGCCGCACTTCCGGGCTCAGGAACCACAGCCACCACATGAAACCGATGTAGCGCGCCGGACTTTTGAAGTAGAGCCACAGGCCCGTCAGGATCGCCAGCACTGGAAACGCGAGCGTGAGCACCGTGCCCTGATGCGCGGCGATCAGCACCGCCGTGATCAGCCACAGTAACGCCGGCGGCAGCCATTCCTGCGGACCGCCGGACAGGAAACGTCCAGCGCCGCTCTCGCCGGCTCGCGTAATCGTCGACATCGTTTAGAGGCCTCCGCGTGATTCGCGCGGGCTGGGACGCTGCCCTTGCCCCACCGCCGGGGCCCGCGCCGCGCTTCGGGCGCGCAGCATCTCCTGGGTGATGCGCACGTGCTGCATGGCGTAGTGCTGCGTCGTCAGGTCACGCGACAGCAAACCGGCCGCCGCCGCCTGCGCCTGATGCAACGCATCCGCCGGCGACGCGGCGAGCCGGTCGACCGCTTCGCGCAGCGCCTGCGGGTCGAACGGCGGCACATAAGCCGCTTCGCCCGCAGGGAAATAATCCTCTAACGTGCCGACCCTGGTGACCACCATCGGCTTGCCGACCGCCGCCGCTTCGAGCATCACGGTGATGCCGGAGGCATGCGAATTCGGCCGCAGCGGCACGACGATCACATCGGCCCAGTCGTACAGTTCGCGCTGCTTCCTGATGCCCGAGAACAATGCGATTTCCACGTTGGGCGCACGCAGCGACGCGGGAATCCGGCGACGTGTCGCGAGCTTCACGGTGTAGCGCGCGTCGTTGCCGAACGCCTTGATGAGGGTTTCCCAATCGCGGTCGCGATCGTTGCCGATCGCGGCGATGCGAAGCGGCGTGTGCGGCGTCCATTCGGTCGGCGCCTGCACCGGGAAGTCCTGGGTATTCAGGCCGTAGTAGACATGCTTTGCGTCGCGGTTGAGATAGCGCTGGCACAGCTCGGCGTTTTCGCTGGCGAGCGTGGTCAGCTGATCGGCACGGGCAAGCAGCTTCCGATACAGCCAGCTGCGCAGAATCCCGTAGCCTGGCCATTTATCGAGCAGCCACACGCTCTGCGCGAGCAACAACGGTCCGCCGTCGGCGCCCGCCTTGCGGCCGCTCAGCAGCAGCATCAGCGCGGCCGACAGGTGTTCCTGCTCGGTATGCGTCCAGATCACGTCGGAGCGCAGCATCTCGGCGCGGTTGCGCCACGTATGGATGAAATCGAAACCGAGCGCCGCCTTCAGTGCGCGGCGAAGCAGCCGCACCGGCTTGCTTTCACGCGCGTCCTGCGAATAGGTCAGCGCGAACGCGTCGGATTCGGCGTGGTGATAGCCATACAGACAACCGATGTTGTCGCCCGGTCGATAAAAGCGCGGGTCGGCGCCGTAAAACAGATGAACGTGAACTTTCGTACTCATGCAGACACTCCGCTCTGCCGGTGGAAAGGAGCACCGGCGGCCATGAAGCAAGGCAGGCGCCGATGCACGAACGTATAGGTCGCGCGATGGGTCACGCGGTAGATCACGACGATCAGGACAGCGCGCGCCGCGCCTCATGCGCGCCGGTACGCACCGCGCGCCAGCGCGACAGCTTCAGGCCCGCCTGCTTCGAGAGCAGCGCGAGCGCGGCGTGCGTGAGCCCCGGATAGACGCGCGTGCCGACCAGCGTCCACCACCACCAGGCGGTTTCACGGCGCAGCGGCGGCAGTTGGTCGCGCAGGATCAGATGAAAGTTGAAGGCGGCATTGCGCAAGGCCGCCATGGTCTGCGCGTCGCGCCGGTCGTCGTCGAAACGTTCGGCCGGGAAATGATCGACCGCCACGCGCGGGTCGTACATCAGCTTCCAGCCGGCGTTCTTCACGCTCAGGCTGAAGGCCATGTCGTTGTGGACTTGCGCGCCCGCGCCGCGCAGGCGAGCGTCGAAACGGATCGTGCGGACCGCATCGCTGCGGTAGCTCATATTGGCGCCCTTCAGGATGTCGACTTCACGCGCGCCGCCTACCCCGAGGTGATGATTGCCGATGATCTTGCCGTGCGCGGTGACCTTGCCGACCAGCGGCCGCTCGCCGTCCAGCACGCGGCCTTTTTCGTGCACCCAGTCGCGCCCGCCCAGCGCGCCCAGCCGCGCATCGCTCTCGAACGCAGCCGCGATCCGTTCGACCCAGTCGATGTGCGGCGCGGCGTCGTCGTCGGTGATCGCGATCACGTCGCCGCTGGCCGCGTCGAGCCCGCGATTCAAGGCCGCGACCTGGCCGGGCACGTCGACCAGCGCCACTGAAAGCGGCAGCTTGCCCGGCACCGCCGGATCGCGCAGGCACGCGTGGGTCGCCTCGTCGTCGGCGCGCGCGACCACCACGACCTCGTCCGGCGCGCGCGACTGCTGTTGCAGCGCCGCGAGGCAGCGCGCGAGATCAGCCGGGCGGCGGAAAGTCGGAACCAGTACCGTCACTTTCATCGTGATGTCCTTTTTTCGTAGTTGCGCTGAGCAGTTGCACTGAATGCGGCGCAAAGGGATCGCCCTGGCGCCTCTTCAGGTACTCAGGTATTCCTGGACCGCCGCATAGCCGCGGTCGTAGCCGCCGCGCGAGCGTGCCGGCATACCGTTGAAGATGCCGCCCTGCACGTGCACGCCGGCCGCCCGCAGGCGCTTCAGCGCGTCGGCGATCTCGCCTTCGTTGTGCACGCCCGAGCGCATCACGAAGAAGGTCGAACCGGCGTACGCGCCCATGATCGACGCATCGGTCACGGCCAGCACCGGCGGCGTGTCGATCAGGATCACGTCGTAGCGTTTGGCGAGGCCGTCGAGGTATTGCGGCAGACGCGGCGACATCAGCAGCTCCGACGGATTCGGCGGACGGCGGCCGCACGAAATGAAGCTCAGGTTCTCGATGTTCGAGCTGCGGATCGCCTCTTCGAGCGAGATCTGTCCGCTCAGCAATTCCGACAGGCCGTTCTCCTGCGCGCCGCCCAGATAGCGTTCGAGCGCGCCGCGGCGCAGATCGCCGTCGATCATCAGCACGCGCTTGCCGGAATGCGCGAGCAGCACCGCCAGATTGACCGTCAGGAAGCTCTTGCCGACGCCGGCCATCGGGCCGGTCAGCATGACGATGCGGTTCTTCGCGTCCATCATCGTGAACTGCATCGAGGTGCGCAGACTGCGCAGGCTCTCGACCGTGAAGTCCTTGGGCCGCGCATCGGACAGCACCGAACGCAGGCGTTCGCCGCCGCGTTCGAAGCGGCTTTCGAGCAACGCCTGTTCGGCGCTGAGCGGCACGAGACCGAACACCGGGAGATGGAACGCGCGTTCGATGTGCTCGGGGTCGTCGATGCCCTTGAACATATTGCGGCGCAGGAACACGAAACCCGTGCCGGCGATCAGCCCGAGAATCACCGCCGCCGACAGGATCAGCACCTTCTTCGGCTTGACCGGCACGCCCGGGCGCAGCGCGGCGTCGACGATATGCACGTTGCCGCCGGTGCCGGCCTTCTGCACCGACAACTCCTGCACACGGTTGAGCAGCAGCACGTAAATGTCCTCGGCCACCTTCGCATCGCGTTGCAGCTGCACGGCCTTCACTTCGGTAGCCGGCAGATCGCGGAAGCGGTCGGCGTATTTGGCGCGCTGCGCCTCCAGCTCGGCCATCTGCTGGCGCGCGGCCTTGAGCATCGGATGGTCGTCGCCGTAACGCTCGGTCAGCTGTGCCATTTGCAGACGCAAACCGGCGATCTGCTGCTCGTACTGCACGCTGCCTTCCAGGTACACCTTGGCTTCGTCGCTCGCGTTGATCGAGCCGGACTGGCGCTGATACGCGGTCAAGGCGGCCTCGGCGCGTTCGAGATCGCTCTTCAGACGCGGCTCTTCGCTCTTCAGGAACTCGAGCATCTTGCTCGCGTCGACCTGCTTGTTCGACACGTGCTGACGCACATACGACTGCGCGAGCGCATTGGCCACTTCAGCGGCATGCTCCGGGCTCTTGTCTTCCAGCGAGATCTGGATCACGCCGGTCTGCTTGCCCTGTTCCTGCACGGTGATCGCCGACTGGAACGCGGTGATCGCGTCGAGGTCGTTGGCGCGCACCACCGTGAATTCCTGACCCGGACGGGCCACCAGCTTGTTGACGACGATCGTCACGCCGCCGCCCTGCGCCTGCTGGCCGACCTGGCCGCGCACCAGCAGCGAGCCGTTCTTTGCGTACAGTTCGTAGTGCTGGTCGTCCAGCACCTTCAGCGTCAGCTTCTCGCCTTCGAGCGCGGGCACCACGTCGATCGCGTCGACGTCGACTTCTTCACCGCCCCATGCATAGGACGAGAGACCCAGCCACGGCCGCGCCGGCTGGCCCGGCGTCGCCATGCGCGCGGCGATGCTGCCGAGCAGCGGGATGGTCTTCGGCGCGACGCTGAAGTTCAGCTTCAGTTGCTGCACCACCGGGCCGACCACGCCGCGGCTCTTGATGATTTCGATTTCGGCGTCGGTCGGCAGCGAGGTCGAGCCGGTGGTGATCGCCGCGCCGGTTTGCGTCTGCGTGAGCGCCTGCGACGTGTTGTCGGACTGCTCGACCCGTACGTGCGCGTCGGCCGAATAAATCGGCTTGGCGAGGAAACAGTACGCGCAGGCGATCCCGAAGATCGCCGCGGCGATGGCGATCAGCCACCAGATGTCGTCGAGGATCACCTGCACCAGTTGGCCGAGGACGATGTCCTCTTCTTCGGTCCTGGCCGGTGCGGCCATGTGTGGAGAGATTTGATTGCTCACAATTCGATCCCGTATCGGTTGCTTCGGCGTTTGCTTCGGCGTTTGCTTCGGTCCCGCGCCCTGTGAGAGCGGCGCGGGCCTGTCGACGGCTCAGACTATTAGCGCGTCAGCTGCTTCAGGTAGAACAGCGTCTGTACGCTCGGCAGGATCTGCTGCAACACACGGTTGAACGTGGTCGACGCGGCGGTACTGACATACACGACATCCATCGGCTGCAACTGGAACTGCGTCGACAGCATGATCGCGTCCGGCTGCGTCATGTCGAGGCGGTAGACGTCCGGCGTGGTCGGCTTCTCGCGCATGCCGCGCATCACGTAGATCTGGCGCGGATTGGCGTCGGTATCGAGGATGCCGCCCGCTTGCGTCAGCGCATCGGCGATCGACAGACGCCCCTTGAGCATCGGCATCTGCATCGGCGTCTTCACCTCGCCCATCACGAACACGCGGCTGGCGCTGCGATCCGGTATGTTGATCACGTCGCCGCCTTGCAGCATGACGTTCTGCGTGGTGTCGCCGCTATCGAGCATGCGGTTCGCGTCGAGCACGTAGAGCTGCTTGTTGCGCGTCAGACGCACACGCTGGATGTCGGCTTCGCCGGTCGTGCCGCCCGAGCGGGTGATCGCGTCGACCAGCGTGAGCGGCACGTCGCTGACAGCGAGCGGCCCAGGCGTCTTCACTTCGCCGGTCACCTGGATTTTCTGGCCGCGATACGACAGCACGCGCACGTCGACCTGCGGGTTGCGGATATAGCGCACGAGGCCGGCGGCCAATTGATCGCGCACCTCGCCGACCGTCTTGCCCGCGGCCCGGATCCGCCCGACAAACGGGAAATAGATCGTGCCGTCGGCGGCAACCGTCTGGCCGTACGGATCGGCCTGGCCCGGCAACGCGGCCGTGTACGGCTGCTGCAACGCGCCGCCGAACGACTGCGTGGTGTTGCCGCCCGACGACAGCGTGCTGCCCTGCGGCGTAGTCAACTCAGGATGATCCCACACGGTGATGCCGATAATGTCCTGCGGCGAGAGCCGGTACACGTACTGCGACGGGTCGCTCACGCTCGAGGTCGGCAACGCCTGCGGCGTGGCGGCAGCTTGCGACTGCGCGGCCACGACGCTGGCATCGATCAGATGGACCGGATAGGTCTCCGCTGGTTGGTTCTGGTGCTGTCCGTCGTCTTTCAGACGGGAGGTGTCGAGGTAATTCCCCGGCGCTGTAGCGCAAGCCGACAGAAAGGACGTCAGCAAAAAAGTGGCGGCGAATTTCGTGCGGAGATTCGCCGGTGAGTTCGCTTTGAGCTTCGCAGTGAGTTTCTTCATCAGCATATTTTCTTCAGCCATCCCATGACCAGGTGTTCGATGAGCACGAGACTCTCTCGATAAGTGTCTTCCGCGCCGCCGTGCGGATCGGCGACGTCGGAATCGTGTTCCCACTTGCCGAGCGGATAGACCTTGCCGCGCGACGCCGGATCGAGCGCTTCGACTTCGCTCACCTGCGCGCGCTCGCTGACCAGCACCAGATCGGCGGAGCGCACCAGCTTGCGGTCGAGACGCCGCGAGTAATGGATCCCGGAGGCGACGCCCTGCTCGTCGAGCAGACGCCGCATCACCGGATCCATGCCGTGACCCTCCACGGCACGGATACCCGCCGAATGAAACGCGATCGGCGCCGAGGACGTCCGCGAGGCCGCGCGCTGCCGTGCCTTGAACAGCATTTCGGCGGCAGGCGAACGGCACACGTTGGCGTGACAGACGATCAGAACGTTGGCGAACATAGGCGGGCTCCCTAACGTGGCTTGGTGGTTCAGCGGCGCGGTGACTTAGCCTCCAGCCGCAGCTGTAGCCGCAGCCGTCTCGGCGGTCACCGGCAGGCTGTTCGCGCCGACCCGTGCCGGCGCATTGCGCAGCGCGTGCTGACGGCCGATCGCGTGATACTCGATGCCGAGTTCGAGCAGCGCGTCCGGTTCGTACAGGTTACGGCCGTCGAAAATCAGCGGCGTCGCCAGTATTTCCTTGAGCGAATCGAAGTCCGGGCTCTTGAAGACCTTCCATTCGGTGAGGATCACCAGTGCGTCGGCGCCCTCGGCCGCTTCCATTTCTTCCTTCACGAACGACAGGCGCGCATGCTGCTGCGGCACGTCCTTCAGATCGAGTGCGAACACGCGCTTCGATTCGTCGATTGCGACCGGGTCGTAGGCCTTCACGCGCGCACCACGGCGCAGCAGTTCCGCGATCAGCGGACGGCTCGGCGCTTCGCGCATGTCGTCGGTATTCGGCTTGAATGCGAGGCCCCACACGCCGAAGGTGCGGTCCGACAGGTCTTCACCCAGACGCGCAACGATCTTGTGCGCGAGGATCTTCTTCTGCGTATCGTTGACGGCTTCCACCGCTTCGAGAATGCGCAGGTTCGCCTTGTGGTCGGCGGCGATGCGGATCAGCGCCTGCACGTCCTTCGGGAAGCACGAGCCGCCGTAGCCGCAACCGGCGTACAGGAAGTCGTAGCCGATACGCGGATCGGAGCCGATGCCGCGGCGCACTGCTTCGATATCCGCGCCGACGCGGTCGGCGAGATTGGCGAGCTCGTTCATGTACGAAATGCGCGTGGCGAGCATCGCGTTGGCCGCGTACTTGGTGAATTCGGCCGAACGCACGTCCATGTAAAGCGTGCGTTCGCGGTTGCGGTTGAACGGCGCGTACAGGCGCTTCATCAATTCGCGCGCTTTCTCACCCGGCACGTCTTCATCGCAGCCGAGCACGATGCGGTCAGGCCGCGTGAAGTCCTCAACGGCCGCGCCCTCTTTCAGGAACTCCGGGTTCGACACCACCGAGAACATATGCTGCGCGTTGCGCGCGGCCAGTTCCTCGGCGATCACGTCGCGCACGCGCGATGCCGTGCCGACCGGCACCGTCGATTTGTCGACGATCACCTTGAAGCCCGTCATGTGGCGGCCGATGTTGCGCGCGGCGGCCAGCACGTATTGCAGGTCGGCGGAACCGTCTTCGTCGGACGGCGTGCCCACGGCGATGAACTGGATATCGCCGTGCGCGACCGCGGCTTCGACGTCGGTCGAGAACTTCAGGCGGCCTGCGCGGCGATTGCGCGCGATGATCTCCTGCAGACCCGGTTCATGGATCGGCACGCCGCCGTTGTTGAGCACGTCGATCTTGCGCTGATCGACGTCGAGACAGAACACGTCGTGGCCAATGTCGGCCAGACATGCGCCCGTCACGAGGCCTACGTAGCCACTACCGATGATCGTCAGGTTCATGTATTACCTCGGATTGTGAGTTGATTCGGGAGAGCAGGCACGCGCTGCGTTGCGCCCCTGCTACTCGATATGCGCTCAATAAGCGTTACTGCCCACAAAGCCCTTCCACAGCGTCAGCACGACGATCTTGATGTCGAGCCAGAAGGTCCAGTGCTGCATGTAGTACAGATCCAGCTTGACGCGGCCCATCATCTTTTCGATGCGGTCGGTTTCGCCGCGATAGCCGTTGATCTGCGCCCATCCGGTGATGCCCGGTTTGATCCGGTAACGGTGCATGTAGCCCTTCACCAGATCCTTGTAGATGTCGTCGTGTTCGAGCGCGTGCGGACGCGGGCCGACCACCGACATCTCGCCGCGCAGCACGTTGATGAATTGCGGCAATTCGTCGAGGCTGGTGCGCCGCAGGAACGCGCCGACCGCGGTGATGCGCGGGTCGCGGCGCGTGGCCTGGGTGATCTTGCCGGACTCCTCCTTGTGCACTTTCATCGAGCGGAACTTGTAGATCTCGAACTGATTGCCGTCGATGCCCTTGCGTTTCTGGCGGAAGAACACCGGACCCGGCGAGCTCAGCTTCACCATCGCCGCGATCACCAGCATCACCGGCGCCAGCGCGGTCAACGCGGCAAGCGCGAACAGGCGGTCGAAGATGCGCTTGGGCAGCACGCGCAGATCGGTGATCGGCGAGGCGGCCAGGTTGATCGCGGGCACGCCGAGCAGATCGACCATCGGCTGATTGAAGAGCGTGAGGCTGCGCACATCCGGAATGAAACGGATGTTCACGAAGTCGTTGCGCAAATCCATCACGAAGCGGTGAATCGCCTTTTCCTTCGAGATCGGCAGCGCCAGCCACAGTTCGCGAATCGCCCGCTGACGCACCAGCTGAAGCATCCGTGCGTAGTCGCGCTCGACCGGCACGCCGTCGATCGCGTCCGAGGTGTCCGGGTCCTCGTAGGGATTGATCGTGCCGTCTTCATCGAACACGACGACTGGGCTAAAGCCCGCTTCCGGACGGCTGCGCATCTGCTCGATCAGAAAGCGGCCGTACGGCGCACCGCCAACGATCGCCACCGCGCGCTGATTGAAACCCTCGCGGCGCAGTCCCTTCAGGATCGAATAGACGATCATCTTGTTGACGATCAGAAGCACGATGGTGGCCACCGCCCAGTACACCAGCCACAAGCGCGACAGCATGTCCGATCGATGCAGGCTGAAGCTGATCAGAATGCCGGTGACTTCCACCATCAGCCAGCCGCCGGCCACGCGGCACAGCAGGTCGTAGAGCGGCTTGCCGCGCCACGACTGATAGATGCCGAGCGCGGGGAAAAACACCACCACCAGCAGGCAGTCGAATGCGAGCGAAATGCTTTGCATGTCGTCCAGCCACGCAAATTTCCCGCTGTGCACGGCCGTCGCGATCCAGGCGCCAAAGGCGACCATCGCAATGTCGATGATTCTCGATAGAACGCTCAGCATGCGCTGCACCTCAGTTCGTCAGTCAAGTGCCATCCGTCAGTTGGTTGAACTCGGTACCCGGTTATGCACATCAGCCCGGACACACAACGCCGATATTCGCGCCGTGCAACTGATTGCGCGACGCGAAACTAATTGGCCTGTGCTATTGCCCAGCCGTTGTCCGCTCTAAAAAAACCAAGTTGCCTACCAGGTGGCCGAGCCGGAAAACGCGTGTCGGAGTGAGTGAATACCCTTGTACAGGTATAGATAAAGCGGTATTAAAATTCGAACTGCAAGACAGCAAAAAATCTCAAAATGTATCGGTCAAAATTTCGATATTTTTTCGGAATTTCTTCGGCAATTGTTACCGGTTTTGGCGTTCGAAAAACGGTTTGAGTGCCTTGCAGGAAGCCATGCTCGCCGTTCTTTCATGTTTGCCTACGAAGCTTACACACCGCCTTTCGGCTCTATTCTGCGGCATCCGCTCACGTAAAAAAATTGGCCATGATTTTTTTCGTGTATTTTTTCTTTTTTTAAAAATTAAACGGACATTTTTGCGTCACGGAACGGCCAATTTTATTAGGCGATTTATATAGTTTCTATTTAACTCGCTTTTATTGATTCTTTACTTCGTGATAAAACTCGATGCATTCACCCAGCCTCGAGGAGTCCATCATGACAGCTCCGGTTACGGCCACTCCCGCCGACACCCGGTCCACGCAAGCTATGTTCCTGAACGTCAAGCTCAAGGTCCATCCCGTGATTCTTGCGGGCGGCTCCGGCACACGCCTGTGGCCGATGTCGCGCGAGCAATACCCGAAACAACTGATTGGTTTGCTGGGCGAAGATTCGCTGCTGCAATCCACGACGCGCCGTCTCGATGGGCTCGAAGCCGGTTATCTTCTATCCGAGCAACTCGTCGTGGTGGCCAACGAAGAGCATCGCTTCACGACCGCCGAGCAGTTGCGCACGAGCGGCAAGCCGAGCCGGCTGATTCTCGAGCCCGCCGGCCGCGACACCGCGCCGGCGCTCACGGTGGCCGCGCTGTCGGTCGCCGCGCAGGACGAGGACGGCATCATGGTCGTGATGCCCGCCGATCATGCGGTGACCGACATCGACGGTTTTCATGCGGCGGTGGCCGCCGGTGTGCAGCATGCCGCGGCCGGTCATATCGTGACGATGGGCATCGTGCCGACGCGCGCGGAAACCGGTTACGGCTATATCCGTATCGGCGCGGCGCTCGGTACACAGCCAGGCATGCCTGACGAAACGTCGGAGAACACCGCCGGCAGGCCCGGCGCTCACCGGCTCGACCGCTTCGTCGAGAAGCCGCATCTGGAACTGGCGCAGCGCTACATCGAATCGCAGGAATACTGGTGGAACAGCGGCATTTTCATCATGCGCGCGTCGACCTGGCTGAAGGCGATCCGCCACTTCCAGCCGGCGATTTTCGAGGCCTGCGAAGCCGCGTTTGCCGGCGGCAAAGCGGACGGCGACTTCTTCCGTCTGCAACGCGACGCGTTTAGCACCTCGCCGTCGAATTCGATCGATTACGCCGTGATGGAACAACTGGGCAACGATCAGACCGCCGCCTCCGGCGTGGTCGTGCCGCTGCAGGCAGGCTGGTCGGACGTGGGTTCGTGGGACGCGATCTGGGATATCTCGGACAAAGACGTCGATCAGAACGTCGGCCGCGGCCGCGTGATGTTCGAAGGTTCGAGCTCGACCTTCGCGCATTCGGAAGGACGCCTGATTGCCTGCGTGGGCACCCAGGATCTGGTGGTGGTCGAAACGGCGGACGCCATTCTGGTTGCCGACAAATCGCGCGTGCAGGACGTCAAGAAGATCGTCGGGCGGATTCGCAACGATGGCGGCCTGGAAGCGGCCAACCATCGCAAGGTGCACCGGCCGTGGGGCAACTACGACTCCGTCGACACCGGCGAGCGCTTCCAGGTCAAACGCATCGTCGTGAAGCCGGGTGCGCGGCTCTCGCTGCAAATGCATCATCACCGCGCGGAACATTGGATCGTCGTGCGCGGCACTGCGCTCGTCACACGGGGTGAAGAGCGCTTTATCGTCTCCGAAAACGAGTCTGCTTATATTCCGCTGGGCGTCACCCACCGTCTCGAGAACCCGGGCAAGATGCCGCTCGAAATGATCGAGGTGCAGTCCGGTTCGTATCTCGGCGAAGACGACATCGTGCGCTTTGACGACACTTATGGACGTCAATGAAGCCACACCAGTGATTCACAACGGATGAAGCGGGATCCTGCGGCGGTTGCTCCTACCGGCCGCGGGGTGCTGCTGGTGCTCATCCCGCGTGGGAGATGAGTTCTGTGAACGCCGGAAAACGATCTGATGCACTGCTTTCTGTCGCTGGTGTAACAGGTGCAGCCGGTTCGCCGGGATAACGGCGTAGCGGACCGCGGAACCCACCGATAGGACCGTGCAAAGGTCCGCCGTGATTCACCGTGACCGGCTCCGGCACGTGGCGCATTGTCGGCAACGTACGCGCAACCGGTGCTGCGGCATGGACGGCCGGCGCAGTACCCGCAGCCGCCAGCGTGCGGCATTCACGGTCGATCCACTGCCGCGCCCAGTCGAGCGCGTATTGCTCCGCTGCATCCGCATCCGCAAAACGCGGACCGACCAGACCGGAACGCTCGACGCGTTTGCCGTCCTTCATGATCTCCGCCCATGCGCGATACATGGCGTTGGGCACCCGTTCCGCCACCACATAGATCAGATAGCCGCGCCGGTCGGCGACCTGCGTGCCGCGTGGCGCGAGGCTCATCGACAGCGGACTGCGCTGATCTTCGAACCGATGCGTGCGGCCCCCGGCTGTAGCGGCAGAGGTCAAATCGCCCATTGCCACTTCCGCCGCGTCCGCTTCAGCCATGCTGGACAGCCCGGCACGCGCCGCCGGGGCGGACGGCGCGGGCGGCGCATACCCCACGCCGGACAACTGGCGCGTGATGTCGGCGATCGGGTCGGCCGAACGCCAGTTGCTCAGGCTGCTCGACATACCAGGCGCCTGCCACGACTCGGGGCTCTTCCAGGACACGCCACGCACGTTGTCGTCGCGCGCGCTGGGGGGTTCTGCTACCGGTGCTGCAGGTTTGGCCGCGACGGGCGGCGCCGGTTGCGGGACGTACGCGAAGGTGCGCCCGGTTTGGGACAGGAGCCGAACCATCTCGAGAAGTGTGCCGTTCAATTGCCATTCTTCAAAACGGCGCCGGCAAGTGGGACCCGACGGATAGCGGCCTGGCAGCTTCGACCAGGGTTCGCCAGTTGTCAGAATCCACAGGACGGCATTCGCCACGATGCGTGGTTCGGCGCGCGGCCGGCCGCGTCGGTTCAGACGGACGGCCGGCTCATCGGAGACAAGCGCTGCCAGCAGCGCCCATTCTTCATTGCTTAGCTCATCGAAAAACATTGGGTTCTCCACGCAGCCTGGCCGGGCCGCGGCTTTGGACCACCACGGATTCAACTTTCACGATCCGTGTGCAGCCCGCGGTTGCACAAATTTGTTTTGTACGTTCTGTCTGTCGGTCACCGCCGCACTGGCGTAGTGCGGTTTGTCCCTATTGCGAAGCACAAAACGTGGTCTCACTCGTGCATGGGAGAATTTGTGCACGAAGCATACCACCACCAGGGTTTGCGTGAATATCGTCGAGACAAGTGTTACGGATGGAAACAATCTTGTCCTTTTTGCTGCGTCATTTCTCGAATTGCCGTAACAGAAAGGCGGTTGGTTCTGGCGACGAAACCGGCTATTGGACGGCGAAACGGCAAAAAATCAGCCGCGAATAGGCTTTATGAAATCGGCGAAATGCGCGGTGATTCATTTGAGGCGCCTGCAACGATTTTCGGCGGATGATGCAGCTCACCCGGGCATCGCGCCAACGGTACCGCCACGTGACCGGCGCGATGCGATGGGACGAGCGAACGGCTGCGCTCACGCGTGCTTTCGCATCAGGGTTCAGGTTGCGCGAAAGATGCTCGCTGCATGGCTTCTAGCGCACCGGTTGCGACGCGTGCGTACCCACCACGGTCGTCCATGGCCGCACGCGCCAGCGCGTCACGAGCCCCGCAAGCACATACGGATCGGCTTCGGCAAAGGCTTTGGCGGCAGCGGGCGAGTCGCCTTCGAAGAGCAGCACGGCGGTGTCGACCGGTTCGGTCAGCGCGCCGGCGAGTTGCAATTCGCCGCGTTCGACCGCCGCCCACGCATGCTTGAGATGTTCATCGCGATACGCGCCGCGACGTTCGAGGTAGTCGGATACGAGGTCGTACATCAACAGGTAGTGCATGGCGAAGCCTCCTTGGCGTGCGTGACAGACGGGACGACAGCCCCTCCTCGCACAGAATTCGAGTCAATATTACGCCGTGATCGACGGCGGGATTTTCCGCGTATTTCTTATTCAATTGTCCGCACGCAAAATGCGGATTGCATTGCTAAATCTTTCCGCATTCATCGTGAATGACAACGATGTCATCCGTTTGAATTCGCCCGGTCAATTAACTCTGGAATGCATAGCATAATTTGACACTGCGACGATCCATCCGTTCGCGCGCTGCGGGCAGCCCTGCCCGCCGGGCAGGGAAGGCCCGGTAGGGAAAACCAGCGTCACGGCTTGTCAACCGGAATGCGCGTTTGTCCGTTCTGGCAGACAGCAATTGCAATAACGTGCATGCCGATGGGCCCTGAATGCCGTTGACGCCCATGCTCATGACAATCAAAAACGTTTTCATCACCGAAGGGAGTGTCACATGAAGATCCAATCCGCAATCGCTACGCTGGTGTTGGGCGCGGTTCTCGTTTCGCCGGCGTTCGCACAGAACAGCCAGCAAACGAAAATGGCCGACTGTAACAAGCAGGCCGGCGACAAGAAAGGCGACGACCGCAAGGCCTTCATGAAGACCTGCCTGTCGGCAAAGCCGGCAGCCGCCGCCGCGCCGATGAGCCAGCAGGACAAGATGAAGGCATGCAACACGCAAGCCACCGGCAAGAAAGGCGACGACCGCAAGGCGTTCATGAAGTCGTGCCTGTCGTCCGCGCCGGCTAATTAAGCGAGAAGGCGCTTCGCCACTTCTCGCATGAACAGGGCCGCTCCGTTTTCGGCGCGGCCCCCTGCCTTTTCCCGCATCCTTCTTCCTGCCCCGCCCCTCTCGCTGTCCATCCGCACGAACGTACCGTTTTTCTTCTATGATGGCTGCGGAGACGGCCCACCCCCACACAACATTAGACGGGCCGCCATCTTGTCGTTGATGCCGCAGAGCATCGATCGGAGGCAAGGATGGTATCGAAGCGTAAAAACCGCTGGTTGAGGCGGTGGCTGGTCGTCATCATATTCTGGGCAGTGCCGGTAGCGATCGTCGCGGTCAGCGAGATCAGGGAGGAAATGGCGTATAACGCCGTCGACCTCGAGCGCGCGCTGACCACCTGGAATTTCACCGACGCACAACGCGCCGCCGGCGCGCCCGCGCGCTGCCACGGCAAGCCCGACGAAGCGCAGGCAGCCGGCTGCCCGGCCGACGTGCTGGCCGCCAATGCGCCGCGCCAGCAGGACGCCCGCAACGAATACAGCGTGCGCCGCTCCACCCTCTTCGCTTACCTCTGGCACGCCTTCGTCGGCTACTGGATCGTGCCGGCCATCACGTTGTTCCTGATCGGCGCCGTGATCGGTGTCGTCCGCCGGGCGTTGCGGCGGCCATCGGTGAAAAGTCCGGCGAACAATGGCTGACAGGCTGGCTGAAAAAGCAGCCTGTTGCGGTATCCAGGCAACACTTTCAATTCAGTTTCAGCGCAAATCGCACAGCGCAAAAATCGGTAAAAACGGGCGTTTCGCGCAGCCGGAGCGCCCGTCTCGTTGTGCGAATTCATACCCGGCATGTTTCTGCAGGGCCCCACTCGAACGCGCTGTCCAAGCGGATTTAAACGTTCGCTTACGGTCGGTCAAATTTACAGCACAAAGCCTTGCAATTCGGCGCAAAGCCCCGCCGCACAAGGCTTTTGGCGACACGCTCGTCGCGCACCCTTTACGCTTGCCTGTGCTATAACCGAAAGGCAACCCGGCAACACATACGAGGTTGCGCCCAGGAACCATGATGGAGAAAAACGATGCAAAGACGAAACTTCATGCTGAAAACTACCGCTGCGCTCGCTTTCGGAGGCCTTGCACTCGCCGGTTGTACGACGAGCGGGAGCAGCCATGACACACCCTCCACTGATGCATCCAAACGCAAGTCGATCGACGCCAGCGTCGACGGCACCATGTCGCGGCTGTTTACCACAGTGACGGGTTCGCGCGAACTCGTGTCGAAAGCGCGCGGCGTGCTCGTGTTCCCGTCGGTGCTGCAAGCGGGCTTCATCGTCGGCGGCCAGTATGGCGAAGGCGCGCTGCGCGTGGGCGGCGGCACGGTCGGCTACTACAGCACGGTTTCCGGTTCGTTCGGTTTGCAGGCCGGTGCGCAGTCGAAGGCCATCATCTTCCTGTTCATGACGCAGGACTCGCTCGACAAATTCCGCAATTCGGACGGCTGGGCGGTGGGCGCCGACGCATCCGTCGCGCTGGTGAAGGTGGGCGCGAACGGCGCGATCGACACAACCACGGCGACGGCGCCGGTCGAAGTGTTCGTGCTGACCAATGCCGGCCTGATGGCCGATGTGTCGCTCCAGGGCACCAAGGTATCGCGCCTGAAGATTTAAGCGCGCTGCCGGTCCGCAGCGTCTGCGGGTCTGTGTTCCATCCGCCGGTTTTGCACGCGGCGGTGGCGGGGGCAGACGCAACCCACGTTCCATCAGGCAGGCACCGGGGCTGCGGGCCTGATGCGTACATTGGCAATAAAAAAACGGCGATGCGCACTGCACCGCCGTTCTTTTTTACGCTGCCGCCTCGCCTCAACGCAACTCAGCTCCCCGACGTATCGATCACCTTGAAGCGCGAGCGTTTCTGCGCACGAATCACCGATTGATACGCATCCACATACTGCTGGGCCATCCGGTGCGACGTGAAGCGTTCCTCGAAGCGTTGCCGAACGCCCGCCCGCGGCACCTTATGCAGGCGATTCACCGCCGCCACCGCGCCGATCTCGTCTTCGACGATGAAGCCCGTCACGCCGTCGTCCAGCACTTCGGGCACCGAGCCGCGATTGAACGCGATCACCGGCGTGCCGCACGCCATCGCCTCGATCATCACCAGACCGAACGGCTCCGGCCAGTCGATCGGGAATAGCAACGCTTGCGCGCCGGACAGGAATTCGGCCTTCTGGTTATCCGCGATTTCGCCGATGAACTCGACGTACGGCAGATCCAGCAAAGGCCGGATGTCGCGTTCGAAGTACTCGCGGTCGGCGGCATCGACTTTCGCGGCGATGCGAATCTGCATCCCACAGCGGCCGGCAATCCGGATCGCCGTGTCGACACGCTTTTCCGGCGAGATCCGGCCGAGAAACGCGAGGTACTTCTGCTCGACCGGTTGCGGCGTGTAGAGCTGCTCCGGCAAGCCGTGATAGACGGTGGTAAGCCACTTGGCCTGCGGCAACGGATGACGCTGCGCGTTCGAAATCGAGATCACCGGCGCGGTGTTGAAAGTGTCGAACACCGGCTGCTGCTCGGGCAAATCGAGGCGGCCGTGCATCGTCGTGACGAACGGCGTGTCCTGGCGCTTGAAGACCGAAAACGAGTAGTAATCGAGGTGGAAATGCAGCACGTCGAAATCTTCGGCCTGACGGCGCACCAGTTCCATCAACAGCATATGGGGCGCGATGCGGTCGCGAATACCCGGGTCCAGACGCAGCGCGCGCGGCCATACCGGCTCGAGCTTCGCGCTGGTGACGGAGTCGCCGCTCGCGAACAGCGTCACGTCATGGCCGAGATCGACGAGCGCCTCGGTGATGTACGACACGACGCGCTCGGTGCCGCCGTATAGCTTCGGCGGCACTGATTCGGTCAATGGGGCGATCTGCGCAATCTTCATTTTTTGTCTCCGTGAACTGGCGGCTTTGGCCGCTTTTTGGCCTGCAGCGGTGCGCGTGACGGGCACATTAGCGGCGCTGAGTATGGCAGCGCCTACCTCCTGTCAATGCAACGGACGCCGCGCGTCCGCCTGCACCATCCGCATCAAAGCATTATTCACCAGGACGGAACAAAAAGCCCTTGGCCTTTCAATTCCTCGGCGCTGTTACATTCAACTTACATCCGGCGCCGCGCCCTTTATCGTACCGGCCATTTCCACGCCGGCAGGTCGCGATCGTCCACATCCGCAATACGTGTGGCGCCAAAGTGTTTTTCGAGCACGATCGATTGACTCTCGTCCTCCCGCTCGAGCGCCGCGATCAACCGCGCCGCGTGCGACACCACCAGCACCTGCGAATGTGCGGAAGCCCGTGCGATCAGACGCGCGAGCGCCGGCAGCAGATCCGGATGCAGACTCGTCTCCGGTTCATTGAGCACCAGCAGCGTGGGCGGACGCGGCGTCAACAGCGCCGCGACCAGCAGCAGATAGCGCAAGGTGCCGTCCGACAGCTCGGCGCCTTTCAGCGGTCGCAGCAGGCCGTGCTGCTGCATCGTCACTTCGAAGCGGCCGTCCTGGGTGGCGATGTCGAGGCGCGAACCAGGGAAAGCGTCGTCGATGGCGGCATCCAGCGCGGCCGGATCGCCGATCTCGCGAATGGTTTGCAACGCAGCGGCGAGGTCCGCGCCGTCGTTGGACAGCACCGGGGTGTGCGTGCCGATCTGCGGCAGGCGCACCGCCGCTTCGGCATCCGTGCGGAAATGGTCGTAGAAACGCCACGAGCGGATCTGCTCGCGCACCGTGATCATCTCCGGGGCGGTGCGCGGGTCGGAGAACTCCGTCATCATGCTGTCGAAGCTCGCGACGGGTTGCGCAATAGTCTGCCAGTCGCGTTCGTCATCGCGCGTATGAATCGCCGGACCGCGCCGGTCGACCAGCAGCGCCGACGGCCGCAACACGGGGCCGCTCCAGATGCACTCGCGCTTGATCGTTGGATCGAGCGGGAACCGTGTGGCCTGATCGAGTGGCGGCAAGCCCAGATCGATCGCATAACCGAATTCATCGCCGGAAAAACCGAGCCGCAGACTCACTGGCTCTTTGCGGCGCGTGCCCTCGACAGCAGACTCACCCGCCAGCATCGCGCGCGAGAAGCGTTCGGGCCCGGCCCATAAAGTCGATTGCAAGCCGCCCTCGCGCGCCAGCGACGTGATCACGCCGCCGCGCGCAGTCTCGGCCAGCAGCCGCAGCGCGCGATACACGCTCGATTTGCCGCTGCCATTCGCGCCCGTGATCACATTCAGGCGGCCGAGCGGCACGATCAACTCGCGCAGCGACCGATACCCCGCGATGGCTAAAGTGGTCAACATGCCGCCGCCCATCGGTCAGACGCGCGCCGCGGCACGTCCAGTAACGCAACTTCGTTCATACGCACCATCAGTTATGCCCGCCTCCCTTACCCGGTTGTTGCACCGGCACGCTGCGCAAATCGTTCAGGAACGTATCGCGCCATACGCCGAGATCGTTCTTGCGCAGCGCCGCCATGTTGATCTCGTGACGCCGCTGGCGCGCATCGAGCGGCATCTGCAAGGCACGCTGCAAGGCCTCGCACATGCCGATCGCGTCATGCGGATTGACCAGCAGCGCGCCGGTCAGCTCCGCCGCCGCGCCGGCGAAAATCGACAAAACTAACACGCCCGGATCGTCCGGATTCTGCGCGGCGACATACTCCTTGGCGACCAGATTCATCCCGTCGTGCAACGGCGTGACAAAGCCGATCTGCGACTCGCGAAACAGCGACATCAGCTTCCAGCGGTCGTACTGCTGATTCAGATAGCGGATCGGCGTGTAGTCGAGGCCCGAGTAACGACCGTTGATGCGCCCCGCTTCGTATTCCAGATCCTGACGGATCTTCTGATAAGTGGCGACGTCCGAGCGGGTCGGCGGCGCGATCTGCACCAGCGTGACGTTGCCGCGCCATTCGGGCGAGCGTTCCAGCAGATGCTCGAACGCGCGAAATCGTTCGACCAGCCCCTTCGAATAATCGAGCCGGTCGACGCTCATGATCAGCTTGCGCCCCTCCAGACTCTGTTTCAGGTCGAGCACGTGCTGACGGCTTTCATAGCGTTTCGCCTGCTCGGCGATTTCGTCCGGGAACACGCCGATCCGATAGACGCCGGTGCGCAGCTTGCGGCCGAATGCCTCGACGTGACCGTCCGCGCTCATGGTGCCGCGCGCATGGCGCGTCACGTAGTCATGAAAAGCGAGTTGATCGGTCGAAGTCTGGAAGCCCAGCAGGTCGTAGCACGACAGCGACTTCACCAGCTCTTCGTGTGGCGGAATGTTGAGCAGAATCTGCGGCGAGGGAAACGGAATGTGCAGAAAGAAACCGATCCGGTTCGTGATGCCTTCAGCGCGCAGCGCTTCGGCGAACGGGATCAGATGGTAGTCGTGGACCCAGATCACATCGTCAGGTTCGAGCAGCTTGATCAGCTTGTGCGCGAGCCACGCGTTCACGCGCCGGTAGCCCGCATACTCGTCGCGCTCGTAGCGCGCAAGATCGTTGCGGTAGTGGAACACCGGCCACAGCGTCGCGTTCGAAAAGCCGCGATAGTACTGGTCGTAGTCCTTGCGCGTGAGGCCGACTGTCGCGAACGTCACCGCGCCGTCCTGCTCCAAATTCGGACCGGCATTGGCGACGGTTTCGCTCACCACCTCGCCGCTCCAGCCGAACCACACGCCCCCCGCGTCCTTCAGCGCGCCGAACACGCCGACGGCAAGGCCGCCCGCCGATCCTTTGGTTTCCGTCGGCGTTGCAACGCGATTCGACACGACGATCAGTCGGCCCATGCAGGTTATCCTCCTTGGTTCGCGCGGCGCGGCATGCGCGCTTCGGGTGCTTCGCTTCGGGAGCTTCAGTCACTGCAACACTTTGCTGACCTAAAGCCGACCAGGCACGCGAAGCCGCGCCAGATTCGTGGATCAGATGGACTGTTCGACCACCTGGGTGCCCGATCGGTTGCACTCATTTGGCACACGCGCTAGCACATGGGCTAAGACACGCGCTGGCACATGCGCCGACACCGCAGTGGCACCCCGGCCCGCAGCTGCACTGCGACCATCTTCAGCTATGCCTTTTCCTTGGGCTGGTACTGCGGACCGCCCGTCCGCGAATGGCCGGCGCGACTCGCTACCGGATCGGCTTCCGTATGCGCCACGGTACTGCCGGCGGGCGTCTGCGAGCCGCGCGGCATCCAGCCGAGCGGCTCGCCTTTGCCGGTTTCCAGCTCGGCCGATACGTCGGCACGCGCCCTCGGCAAGTACTGCGGATAGTGCTTCTGGATGAAGTCGAGCAGCCCCTCGCGGACCCGGCAGCGCAAGTCCCAGTTCAGGCCGGAATCGAGCGAACTGACCAGCGCGCGCAGTTGCATCGAGCGCTCCGTGCCGTCGGTGACTTGCAGCACCTGCACGCGGCGATCCCACTCTGGCGCGCCCTCGACGATGCGTGCGAGCTCTTCGCGCAGCGGCGCGAGCGGCATCCGGTAATCGACGTACAGAAACACCGTGCCGATGATCTGCGAACTGCTGCGCGTCCAGTTCGAGAACGGGTTCTCGATGAACCATTGCAGCGGCACGATTAGCCGCCGCTGATCCCACAAACGCACCGACACATACGTGCCGGTAATTTCCTCGATACGCCCCCACTCGCCCTGGATCACCACGACGTCGTCGAGCCGGATCGGTTGCGAGAGCGCGATCTGCAAGCCCGCGATCAGATTGCCGAGCACCGGCCGCGCGGCAATACCGGCGACCAGGCCGGCGACACCTGCGGACGCCAGCAAACTAGCGCCGATCTGCCGCACATTCGGAAACGTCATCAGCGCGCCGCCCACGCCGACGATCACGATCACCAGCATCACCGAGCGCGCCAGCACCCGCGCCTGCGTATGGATGCGGCGCGCCTGCAGGTTATCGGCGGTATCGAGCGGATGGGCCTGGATGATCGCCTCGCCGATCGCCGCCGCCGAGCGCACCGACAGCCACGTGAGCGCGCCGATCAGCGCCATCGCGGCGGCGTCGCGCAGCGGCGTGATGAAGATGAGCGTGTCGGGCGCCTCCCAGCAGACGGCTTCCAGCACGAGAATCACGAGGACGAACAGCGACGGTTTGTCGATATAGCGCAGTACGACGCTGGTGAGCGGATACGGCCGCGCGATCCGCTTGACGATGCGCGCGCCGATTCGATGGACGCCGCTGGCCAGCAGCACCGCGATCACCGAGACGAACAAGGCGCCGAGCCACGTATGCAGCGGCGCTTCCGCGATACGGCTCAATTCGTCGAAAGTGGGCATGAAGGGCGCTTTCCTCGTGGTGAGTGGAAACGGAACCGGCGTCAGCGTTGTTACACGATGCGCGCCGCGCGGGACAAGCCACCGGGTAGGCAGGCAGCGAACAGGCGGCAAGCAGCCCCTGGAGCGGGCGCGAGCGTCGAGGCTCCGCCCGGCGGATGACACTGACGCGCCCGCAACAGCGGCGCGCCTATGCATTGATGCGTCTGCCGCGCCCGCGCGGAGGGCCTGTGCAAGTTTAAGGCGTTCGTCCGTCCGGACTGGGAAAGGTGTCCGTGCCGGGCTGCTCCTGAAAGCGCGCGGCCGGGGGTTTTTAACCGGCATCGAGCCGGGTTGAAACAGTACAGGTCAAGCCGGCCGAACCGCCGGACGTGCCCTCTGCGAGCACGTAAGCGTCAACCGTGATTCAAATCGATCAACTGCCGCTCTTGCAAGGAAACGCCTTGCCGAGCCCCAACGAGATCGCCGTACTGGCGTTATAGCCCGCAACGATCGGATTATCCGCGATGTACTTGCGCACCGCGTCGGTGAGCTGCGCCGAGCGCGCGTCTTGCGGCAAGCAGAAGTACTGGCCGACGCGCGGCCCAGTGGTGCCGCCGATCGCGTCGATCGTGTTGAAGATGCCGTCCGCGGCGCCTTCGATATACGCGGCACACGCGCTACGCGACGCCACATCGGTCTTCGTGCACAGCTTGTTGAGGTCGCCTCCCGTAAACGCTGCTGCCGATAGCGGTACGGCAAGCGCGCTGGCGAAAATCAAAGCCCGCAGCATGGTGTTCCTTCCAGGGTCGTTTATCAGGCGGTCTCGTGCCGCATCGAAACGGCGCGCCATGGGGCGCGCCGAAGTCGTTATTCTGCACTGTTTTGCGAAGCGGCAGGCGTGCCGACGGCCGCTATCTTCAGGCTAATTTGCGCGGTCCGGCGATCCGGCGGCCGGCGCTCCGGTGCG
Source organism: Paraburkholderia sp. IMGN_8 (assembly GCF_038050405.1). Lineage (NCBI taxonomy): Bacteria > Pseudomonadati > Pseudomonadota > Betaproteobacteria > Burkholderiales > Burkholderiaceae > Paraburkholderia > Paraburkholderia sp. IMGN_8. The sequence continues at coordinate 2,545,883 of NZ_CP150900.1, forward strand.
CCGGTTTTTCCGCGCGCTTTATTTCTTCTGCATTTGTTGCAGGCGCGCGGTCAGTCCTTCGACCACGTCCGGTTCTTTATAGGTCTTCGCGAAATCGAGCGCGGTCAGGCCGATCTGGTTCTTCACAGTCAGGTCAGCACCGTTGTCGAGCAGCAGCTTGACGGTCGACACATGGCCGCCGCGCGCGGCCATCATCAGCGGCGTGGTGCCGTTCGGCGAACCGGCGTCGACATAGGCCGAATGGTCGAGCAGCAGCTTGACGATGTCGTCGTGGCCGTTCGCCGCCGCATAGTGCAGCGGCGCCCAGCCCTTCTTGTTGACCTCGGCGTCCTTCGCGATCAGCAGCTTGACGAAGTCGATGTCGCCGTTGAGCGCCGCCATCATCATCGCGTTTTCGCCGGCCTTGTCGAGGATCTCGATGTCGGTCTTCGGATTGGCGATCAGTGCGGCGCCGACCTTGTCCGATTTCTCACGCGCGGCCAGCACGAGCAGCGGAATGCCCTGGTTGTCGACGCTGTTCGGGTCCATGCCCTTGGCAAGCAGCTTGTTGACGCCGTCGACGTCGTCGAACTTGACCGACTTGATCAACGAGTCGATCGGCGCCGCCTGAGCCGGCGAGGCGATCACCGAACTCAGCGCGGCGCAAGCCAGCGTGGCGGCGAGCACTACGCGGGACGCGCCGCGGCGCGCCGAACCGAAAGCGTTTCGCGCCGCCGAAGTCTGTTCAAACGCTGCGATCGAAGTCGAATTAATTCTCATATTTTACTTTAGGAAACTTCCCTATCCTTTTGATATCTTTAAATTTTATGAATCACACGCCGGCCGACGCGGGGATCTTGAAGAGCCGGAAGAAGTTTTGCGTGGTCGCGGCGGCCAGCGCCGTATCCGGCATCTCGCGTTGTTGCGCGATGAACCGTCCGACATAACTGACGTACGCAGGTTCATTAGGCTTGCCGCGATGCGGCACCGGCGCGAGGTACGGCGAGTCGGTTTCGATCAGGAGCCGCTCGAGCGGCACGCGGCGCGCGACGTCCTGCACGTCGGTCGCGCTCTTGAACGTGACGATGCCCGACAGCGAAATGTAAAAATTCTGCGCCAGCGCCTGTTCGGCGACCGCCCATGGCTCCGTGAAGCAATGCATCACGCCGCCCGGTTCGCTCGCGCGCTCCTCGGCCATGATGCGCAGCGTGTCTTGCGCCGACGCGCGCGTGTGGATGATCAGCGGCTTTTGCGTGGCGTGCGCCGCGCGGATATGGGTGCGAAAGCGCTGGCGCTGCCATTCCATATCGGCGATCGTGCGGCCTTCCAGACGGTAGTAGTCAAGTCCCGTCTCGCCGATCGCGACCACCTTCGGATGCCTGGCGAGTTCGATCAGTTCGGCGAGGCTCGGCTCGCGCATATCCTCGTGATCCGGATGCACGCCGACCGACGCATACACGTTCTCATACCGATTGGCAATCTCCAGCACGGACGGCAGCGTTTCGAGATCCACCGACACGCACAGCGCATGCGTGACCGAATGACTGCGCATGTTCTCGAGCACCTGCGGCAGGCGGTCGGCGAGTCCTTCGAAGTTGATATGACAGTGCGAGTCGACAAACATGGTGATGTCCTGCTGATAAATAGCTTGAGGTGAATCAGGCAGCTGCCGTGTCGAGCCGCTTGCCGAGAATCACCAGATCGCGCTCCACGCCGTCCAGCACCGCGACGCGCGGGAGCGAGCCCCACGTGTCGAAACCGAAGCCGCGGAACAGGCGCAGGCTCGCTTCATTGTGGCCGAAGATGAAGCCGAGCACCGTATCGATGCCGAGCGCCGGCGCCGCCGCGAGCGAGGCGGCCAGCAACTGCTTGCCCAGGCCCTTGCCGCGTGCGCGTTCGTCCAGATAGATGCTGACTTCGGCGCTGCGCTGATAGGCCGGGCGGCCGTAGAAGTCCGAAAAACTCAGCCACGCGATCACGCTACCATTTTGCGGATCTTCCACCACCCACAGCGGGCGCTTTTGCGGACCGTGCGCGTGAAACCAGGCCACCCGGCTTTCGACGCTGACCGGTTCCAGGTCGGCAGTGACTTGCCGCGACGGCACAGTCGAGTTGTAGATGGCGACGATCGCGGGCAGATCGTCGAGTGTGGCATCGCGGTAAGAAAGGCTCATGGCGCTATGTGAACTTGAGATGGAAGGCAAACACCGGGCCGGCCAGGCGAAGCGGCGCGCCACCAAGGCCGGGCGGCAAAATCAGCAGGCTTGCGCGAATAGCTCGCGATAGCCGATAAACAGTTCTTCGAACACCAGCCGCGCGTTCAGCGGATGGTTCTCCACGGCGCGCTGGCGCGTCACGGTTCGCATGAAACGCGCGAACGCGCTGGCGTCGGCCTGCGACGCGCAGCGCGTCAACGCCGCCGATGCCTGCGGAAAATAGCGCGGCGCGCCGGCCGTGCGCTGCGCCAGCAAGTCGTACATCCAGCGTTGCAGCCAGCCGAGCACCAGCGGCACCGGCAGCTTCTGCAGCGTCTCGCCGCAGGCGAAGGCGTCGCAATCCGGACCGGCGGCCAGTTGCTTCAGGGTCCAGTCGCGCAGCGCGCGGTTCTCGTCGCTGGCGAGCGCGAGCGCGGTGAGCGGCGCGCCGCCGGCTTCGGCCAGCAACGCGGGGGCTTCGGCCACGCCTTGCGCGGCCAGCCACTGGGCCGCGACGTCCGGGGCGGGCGTGGTCATCGGCCATTGGCGGCAGCGGCTGATGATGGTCGGCAGCAAGCGGTCGATGCGCGCCGATACCATCAGAAACACGACGCCCGCCGGCGGTTCTTCCAGCGTTTTCAAAAGCGCATTGGCCGCCGCGATGTTCAGCCCTTCGGCCGGATACAGCACGACCACGCGCGCGCCGCCGCGATGCGACCCAACGCCGACGAAATCGAGCAAGCCACGGATCTGCTCGATCTTGATTTCCTTGCTGGGCGCGCGGGTTTTCTTGCCTTCGTCGGCGTCGGCTTTGTCGGCTTTTTCGTCGGCATTGTTGGCGAGGCCCGCTTCGGCGGCCAGCGCTTCGGGCACGACGATCCGATAGTCCGGATGATTGCCTTGCGTGAACCAGTTGCATGCCACACAGGCGCCGCACGGTTCGCCATTGGCCTGCTGTGCCTCGCACAGGAGACCCTGCGCCAGATGCTGGGCAAAGCGCAGCTTGCCGATGCCAGCCTGCCCATGCAGCAACAAGGCGTGCGGCCAGTGACCGCGCAACTGTTGCAGGCGATTCCAGTCATCGGCTTGCCACGGATACATCATCGTTTCTCTTTTTAATTCAATCGGTTGACGGCGCTTGATGAGACATTACACAAATGACTGGCGCCGTTATAATGCAGAATTATATTAATTTAAAATCAAAGACTTGCAATCAATTCTTCAAGCTGCTTCTGAATGCGCGCGATGCTCTGCGAAGAGTCAATGATAGCGAACCGGTACGGCGCTTCTTCCGCGCGGCGCAGGTACTCAGTGCGGGTGCGGTTAAAAAACGCCTCGGATTCGTTCTCGAACCGATCCGGGTCGCGCGCCGCGCTGCGCCGTTCGCTGGCGATCTCGGGCGGCAGGTCGAACAATACGGTCAGATCCGGCTGAAAACCGCCCTGCACCCACCGCTCCAGCGTTTCGAGCTTGTCGCGCGGCAGGCCGCGGCCGCCGCCCTGATAGGCGAAAGTCGCGTCGGTGAAACGGTCGGACAGCACCCAGTCGCCGCGCGCCAAGGCCGGCTCGATCACATCTGCCAGATGCTGGCGGCGCAGCGCGAACATCAGCAAGGCCTCGGTTTCGAGGTCCATCTTCTGATGCAGCACGATTTCGCGGATCTGCTCGCCGAGCGGCGTGCCGCCCGGTTCGCGCGTCATGACGACCGAGCGGCCGCCGGCCGCGACTTTCTGTTCGAGGCGCTCGCGGAACCAGGCAAGATGGGTGGTCTTGCCGGCACCGTCGATGCCCTCAAACGTGATGAATTTGCCCCGCGCCATCATTGCCCTCGAATGTATTTGTCCACGGCCTTGTTGTGATCGCCGAGGGTGTCGGAAAAGATACTGCTGCCGTCGCCGCGCGATACGAAGTACAGCGCGGTCGTTTGCGCCGGGTTCAGCGCAGCCTGCAGCGACGCGACACCGGGCAGCGAGATGGGCGTCGGCGGCAGACCCATCCGGGTGTAGGTATTGTAGGGAGTGTCGGTCTGCAGGTCTTTCTTCCTGATCCGGCCGGTGTAGCTCTCGCCCATCCCGTAGATCACGGTCGGATCGGTTTGCAGCGGCATGCCCACCCGCAGACGGTTCGCGAACACCGCCGCGACCATCGGCCGGTCCGACTTCTTGCCGGTTTCCTTTTCGATGATCGACGCCATCGTCAACGCATCGTACGGCGTCTTGTACGGCAGATTGGCCGCGCGCGCGGTCCATGCTTCGTCCAGCCGCAGGCGCATCAGGCGATAAGCGCGGCGGTATACGTCGAGATCGCTGGTGTTCTTGTCGAACAGATACGTGTCCGGAAAAAACAACCCCTCGCCGTTGCCGATCGACGCTTCCGGCGCCCCGATCGCGTTCATCAGATCGGCGTCGCTCATGCCGGCCGTGTCGTGCTTGAGCGCGGGATTGGCGTCCAGTTCGGCGCGCATGCGCTTGAAGGTCCAGCCTTCGATAATCGTCGCGACGTATTCGTTAACATCGCCGCGGGCGATCTTTTGCAGCACTTCATAGGGCGTCACGCCCGTCTTGAACTCGTAGTTGCCGGATTTCAGTTCGCTCTGCAACCCGAGCAGCCGCGTCATCATGACGAACAGTTCCGGCTCGACCGGCACGCCGCCGCGGTTAAGTTGCGTCGTGACGCTGCGCAGGCTGCTATGCGGTTTGACGGTGACATCGAGTTGCGCGGGGGTCAAATCCAGCGGGCTGTTGGCCCAGTGATATCCGCCGGCAATGGCGGCGGCGGCCAGCACAACGACGATTGAGCCGGCGACGAGACATTTCTTCAGGAGGGACATGCGAAACGTGGCTGGGGTGAAGCCCATATAATACTTGCTTGCCTTAGCTAAAGTCAGAATTGACTGTTCTCCGAATCCATGAACACACCGCTCGCTACCGCTTCAGGCACCACCTCAGGCACTGTTGCCACGGCACCTTCTTCACCTGCCGGGCTCCCTGCGCTGCCGCGCCCGGCGTCCGATGAATTCGACGCCGTGGCCCAACAAGGCGCCTACATGCCGCTCACGCAGTTCGGCGTGATCGACGTCACCGGCGACGATGCGGCGAGCTTCCTGCACAGCCAGCTCACCAACGACACCCAGCATCTCGATGCCGCCAACGCCCGCCTCGCCGGCTACTGCTCGGCCAAGGGCCGTCTGCTGGCGTCGTTCCTGACGTGGCGCAGCGGCGAGACGATCCGCCTGCTGGTGTCGAAAGACGTGCATGCCGCGGTGCAGAAACGGCTGTCGATGTTCGTGCTGCGCGCCAAGGCCAAACTCGTGGATGCGAGCGGCGAACTGGCAGTGGTCGGCCTCGCGGGCGACGTGCGCCGCGCGCTCTCGAATGTATTCGACGCGCTGCCGGACGGCGTGCATGTGCAGGTGGACGGTGCGGCGGGTTCGCTGATTCGCGTGCCCGATGCGCTCGACCGGTTGCGTTATCTGTGGATCGGGCCGAAGGCCGAGATCGAGGCGCGCCTGCCCTTGCTCGATGGCAAGCTCAAGCGCGTATCGCCGGCGGTGTGGGATTGGCTCGACATTCGCGCGGGCGAACCGCGCATCACGCAACCGGTGGTCGAGCAGTTCGTGCCGCAAATGGTCAATTTCGACGTGCTCGGCGCGGTAAATTTCCGCAAAGGCTGCTATCCGGGCCAGGAAGTGGTCGCGCGTAGCCAGTATCGCGGCACGATCAAGCGGCGCACGTCGCTCGCGAACGTGGCGGGCGAACTGGACACGGTCAGGGCAGGCGCGGAACTTTTCCACTCGGACGATCCGGGCCAGCCGTGCGGCATGGTGGTGAACGCGGCGTCGGCGCCGGAAGGTGGCATCGATGTGCTGGTGGAGATCAAGCTCGCCGCGCTGGAAAACGGCTCGGTGCATCTTGGCGCGGCCGATGGCCCGGGGTTGAGGTTCCTCGCGTTGCCGTATGGGTTGCCGACTGAGGTTTGATCTGCTGGACTGAAGCGGCGCGACTTCGCGCCGCTTTCTCCCCACGTTTGCACGCCATTCCATTCCCACCGGGAGACCCACCCGATGTGCCTGATCGTCTTCGACTGGCGACCTGACGAGGCCGACGGCCCGCTCTTCACGCTCGCCGCGAATCGCGACGAATTCTTTCGCCGCACGGCGGAACCGATCAACTGGTGGCATGACGCGCCGACCGTGCTGGCCGGCCGCGATCTGGTGGGCGGCGGCACCTGGCTGGGGATGTCGCGCGACGGCCGTTTCGCCGCGCTGACCAACTACCGCGCGCCACATGAAATGCGCGCCGATGCGCCGACCCGCGGCACGCTCGTCAGCGCCTGGCTCAGCGGCCCGGCCAACGGAATCAGCGGAATCAACGGAACGCACGCCACCCCGCTCGAATATCTGCAACACGTCGCGCAAACCGGCGACATGTACAACGGCTTCAACCTGCTGATCGGCGACTGGACGCGCCGCGAACTCGGCTGGTATTGCAACCGCTCGGATATCGCGCCAATGCTGCTTGCGCCCGGCACGCACGGCATCTCGAACGCGGTGCTCGATACCGCCTGGCCGAAGCTGGTCAACAAGCGCGCGGAATTGGGCGCCCTGCTCGCGCGCGACCCGATGCCGCCGCTCGAACGCCTGATCGATCTGTTGCGCGATCCGCGCCTCGCCCGCGACGACGAATTGCCGGCCACCGGCATTCCGCTCGAACGCGAACGGGCGCTGTCGGCGGCGTTTATCGAGACGCCGGAGTACGGCACGCGCGGCACCACCGCGTTGCGGGTGGTCGCGCATGGCGACGTGGTCAGCGTAGCGGTCGCCGAGCGCAGCGACGACAACGGCTCGCACCGGATCGTGCGGCCCGGCGACTTCGAGCGCAGCTTCGCGTTCAACGTCGAACGCGCGATCGCCTGAAGCCTGACGCTTAAGAGAAATTAGTCGACGCCGAATGCCGCGCGCAATGCCGCCGCGGCGTCCGCATGCGCCTGCGCGACGTCGGGCACGAAGCCGCCCATCTTGAAGAACTCGTGGATCATGCCCTGGTACCGTTTGAGCGTCACCTCGTTGCCCGCCGCGCGCAATTTCTCCGCGTATGCATCGCCTTCGTCGCTTAAAGGATCGTATTCGGCGGTCGCGATCCACGCCGGCGCGAGGCTGCTGAAATCGGGCGCGCCGCGCTTGCCGTCGAGCGGCGCGAAACGCCAGTCGTCGCGATCGCCGGTGTCGCGCACGTATTGCTCGAAGAACCATTGGATCGTATCGCCCGACAGCAGGAAGCCGTCGGCGAGGCGCGAGTGCGAATCGGTTTGCTGATAAGCAGTCGTGCCTGGATAGATCAGCAATTGCAGCGCAAGCTCGATGCCGGCGTCGCGCGCCAGCACCGCGCAGACCGTTGCCAGCGTACCGCCCGCACTATCGCCGCCGACAGCCAGCCGCCCGGCATCCACGCCGTATTCCGCGGCGTGCGCGTGCAGCCAGGTCAGTGCATCGAAGGCGTCTTCAACCGCAGTGGGGAATTTGTACTCCGGCGCGAGCCGGTAATCGACCGACAGCACCGCGCAGCGACCGTCGCGTGCGAACATCCGGCACAGCGCATCGTGCGTATCGACGCTGCCGACCGTGAAGCCGCCGCCGTGAAAATAGACCAGCGCCGGCGCAGGCTCGGCCCAACTCGGCTCGACAGGGTGATAATGGCGCACGCGAATCGTCGCGCCGTCGCGCGTCGGCACTTGCAGGTCTTCGAGCGCGAACATCGGCGCGCTCGCGATCTCCAGGATCGGCGCGCTTTTTTCGTAGGCGGCGCGTGCCTGTTGCGCAGTCAGTTCGTGATACTGCGGGCGCTTGGCGCGCGCGATCATGTCGAGCACCTGCTCGAGCTTCGGATTCAGCGGCATTGTGCGTCAGGCGGCGCGGGTGCGCCGAGGGTTAGCGGGAAGAGCGCCGTATGATGCCATGAGCGCTAGGGTCTGTTCACCTCGGGCTTCAGCGACAGTGGATCGGTGGGATTGCGCTGCTGTTCGATGTCCTCGTGACGCAGCTTCACCGTCTCCATGATGCCTGGATGCGTGACGATGTAGAAACGCCGCGTCTTGATCGCCTCGAACGTGAGCGCGGCGACGTCGGCCGCCGTCAGCTTGCCCGATTGCACCGCGCGTTGCAGTTGCTTGCCGGCGGCGATTTGCGAGCGCGTCGGCGCGGTGTCGTTGCGCAGTGCCTCGGGCCGCGCGCGCTCCGCATTGGCGATGCCGGTCGGCACGAAGGCCGGACACAGCAGCGAACAACCGACCTCGCCACCCGCTGCCGCTTGTGCCGATTTTGCCGCTTGTGCCAGTTGCAGGTCGTGATAGAGCGTCTCCGTCAGCGACACAACGGCATGTTTCGACGCGTTGTAAACGCCCATCGCGGGCGGCGACAACAAGCCGGCCACCGACGCCGTATTGACGATATGCGCCGGCTCGTTCTGCCGCAACATGATCGGCGTGAAGACGCGCACGCCGTGCGCGACGCCCATCACGTTGACGCCGAACACCCAGGCCCAGTCGTTCGCCGAGCTTTCCCACAGGAAGCCGCCCGAGCCCACGCCTGCATTGTTGAAGAGCAGATGAACCTTGCCGAAGGCGTCGAGCGCCGCTTGCGCGAGCGCTTCGACCTGGGTGACGTTGGACACGTCGGTGGGCACGCCGAGCACTTGCGCGCCGCCGGCGCGCAACGCGTCGACGGTTTGCGCGAGCGCGCCGGGATCGACGTCGGCCAGCACGAGCTTCATGCCGAGCGACGCGCCCTTCTCCGCGAACGCACGGCCAAAGCCGCTGGCCGCGCCGGTGATCACCGCCACCTTGCCTTCGAATTCGAACATCGTGTATCTCCTGGGTTGAGCGGTTTTTTCAGCCGTTTTTATCGGCCGTTTTTATCGGCCGTTTTTATCGGCCGTTTATTTCGGCCAGACGCAGATCGCTCAGATCAGCTTGACGAGCTGCTTGCCGAAGTTCTTACCCTTCAGCAGACCGATGAACGCCTCCGGCGCCTGGTCGAGCCCTTGCGCGATGGTCTCGCGATACTGCAGCTTCTTCTGCGCGACCAGCGTGCCGAGTTGCGTGAGCGCTTCGGGCCACACTTCCATATGCTCGCTGACGATGAACCCTTGCACCAGCAAACGCTGCGTGAGCATCAACGACGGATGCTTGAGCGGCATCGGCTGGCCGTCGTAACCCGCGATGAACCCGCACAGCGCGATGCGGCCGAATGCGTTCATCCGGGCAAGCGTCACGTCGAGCACTTCGCCGCCGACGTTCTCGAAGTAGCCGTCAACGCCATTCGGCGTCACCGCTTTCAGGTCCTGATACAGATTGCCGGCCTTGTAATCGACGCAGGCATCGAAGCCGAGCGTCTCGACCACATAGCGGCACTTGTCCGCGCCGCCCGCAATGCCGACCGCGCGCGCGCCGGCCAGCTTCGCCAGTTGCCCGACCACGCTACCCACCGCGCCGCTCGCCGCGCTGACCACCACCGTCTCGCCGGCCTTCGGCGCGATGATCCTGTTCAGGCCGTACCAGGCGGTGACGCCAGGCATGCCGACCGGACCGAGATACGCCGACAGCGGCACGTGCGTGTCGTCGACTTTCTGCACGCCCGCCCCGTTCGAGGTGCCGTACTCCTGCCAGCCGAACATCGCGACGACCTTGTCGCCGACCGCGAACTTCGGATTTTTCGACTCGACCACTTCGCCCACCGTCCCGCCGATCATCACTTCGTTCAGCGGCTGCGGCGCCGCGTACGACTTGCTGTCATTCATCCGGCCGCGCATGTACGGATCGAGCGAGAGGTAATGATTGCGCACGCGGAATTCGCCATCGGCGAGCGGTGCGAGCGGCGTTTCGACCAGCTTGAAGTTGTCGGGCGTAACAGCGCCTTGCGGACGCGAAGCCAGCACGAATTGACGGTTGATCTGGGGCATGACGAGCGTCTCCATGAGTCGATGTTGTGAACAGCGGATGATGCGAACGGCAAATGCTGCGAACAGCATCTGCGAAGGCAAGGACGGCGCGCGCGGCTCTCGACACGCGCGCCGTCCACGGGAAATCAGCCGTCGCTTGGGCCGGGTTTGGCAGACGGGTCGCTGCGCAGTCGCTGTTGCGTCACGTCGCGGCCCACGGCGAGGCGCCGCATGTATTTGAAGGTGCCGAGCGCTTTGGCGACGAAATGGTCTTCGCTATCGCGGATCTCGCCTTCGCAATAGGCCATCGTGGTGGAGCGGTGCAGCACGCGGCCGGTGGCGCGCAACTCGCCGCGGCCCGGCTGCATGAAGTTGACCTTCATCTCGACGGTGACCACGCCGATGCCGTCGCCGGCCAGACTGCGCGCGGCCATCGCGAGCGCGACGTCGGCCAGCGTCATCGTCACGCCGCCATGCGCGACGTTCCACGTGTTCATGTGATCCGGCTCGAGTGGCAGCACGACTTCGCTGACGCCGTCGGCAGCCGACACGAGCTGCACGCCAAGCCGGTCGACGAACGGGCTCTCGGGCAGCGCCGCGCTGCTCGCTTTAGATGAGGGCGAATCGGTCATTGCGCTGCGTCAGATTTCGTAATCGACACACTGACGCGCTTCACGCACGGCGCCGACGAAGCCCTTGAGCGCTTCATGCGTCGGATGAACCTGATACGCGTCGAGCGCGGCTTTGTCGGTGAAATCGGAGATCAGCACGATGTCGTAGGTCGATTCGAGGCCCGGCTGGGCAATGCCGACTTCGAGCTTCAGGATGCCCGGCACGATGTCGCGGCAGCCTTCGAGCTTTTCTTTCAGCTTCAGCGCGTTTTCCGCGCGGGTTGCGCCCTCTGCGGTTTCTTTGAGCTTCCACATCACAATATGACGGATCACGGGGTCACCTTCTTCGATTCAATTCGTTGGGCTGGAACTTTGCGTCAGCGCTCGACGTTTTTTCACGTGTCGCGCGAAAGTCCGCAGGTTTTGCACTGCTCAAACGTGCGCCGAATGCTGCGCGCGCAGTAGGAAATGATAACCGGTATGGCGTTTGCCCATGCGCGGGCGCCGCGCTCGCAGGTCGGTCAGATCACGTTGCATGCGTCACCATCCGCGCAGCCAAATGCCCTAGCCGACGCACCGCTTCGTCAGCCAGATCGAGGTCCGCGCTCGGACAACTCAAGCGGATGAAATGATCGAAGCGCCCTGCGTTCGAAAACACCGTCCCCGGCATGACGCGTATGCCTTCATCCAGAGCCGCATCGAAATAAACCGCGGACGACACTTCAGTCGGCAACTCGATCCAGAAAAACATCCCACCGCCAGGCGGCGTAAATCGCGTTCCCTCCGGAAACGATGCAGCGATAGCCGCCGCCATCCGTTCGCGCTGAATCCGCAGACGGTCGCGCAAACGCCGCAGATGCCGTTCATACGCGTTCGTTTCGAGAAACTCGGCGAGCACGACTTGCGACAACTGCTCGTTATGGCGCGACTGCGCGAACTTCAGCATGCCGATGCGCGGATGCCAGCGTCCGCCATTGATCCAGCCGACTCGCATCCCCGGCGCCAGCGTCTTGTTGAAAGACGTGCAATGGATCACCGTGCCGTCGGTGTCCCACGCCTTTAACGATTTGGGCGGCTGCGCAGTGTCGGCGAGTTCGCGATACGGATCGTCTTCGATCAGCGGGATGCCGGCGCGCGCGCACAGCTCGACGAGCCGCGCCTTGTGTGCATCGGGCATCACGCTGCCGAGCGGGTTTTGCAGATTCGGCACGACCACTACGGCCTTGATGTCGGGATGCGTTTGCAGCGCGAATGCCAGGGCTTCAACAGCGAGGCCCGTGGTCGGACTCGCCGGGATTTCCAGCGCGCGCAAACCGAGGCTTTCGAGCGCCTGAAGCAAGCCGAAAAAACACGGCGACTCGACCGCGACGGTGTCGCCCGGCTGCGTCACCGCGCGCAACGCGAGGTTCACGGCTTCGATGCCGCCGTGGGTCATGATCACGTCGTCGGCGCCGATCTGGATGCCGACCTCGAGCGCCCGGCGCGCGATGATCGCGCGCAACGCCGGATCGCCCTGGTCGTGGCCGGCGGCGGTCAGCAAGGTTGGGCGGCGGCGTAGTGCGCGCAGTGCCGCTTTCTGCAACGCGTCGGTGGGATAGAGATCGGGCGAAGCGGTGGCGCCGCCGAGATTCAAGGCGTCGGGATAGCGCTGGAATTTCGAAACGATCGCCGAGATAGCCGAGTGGATGCCGACGAACTGCGCGGCACCGGGCGCAACCGCGAGGTCGGGCTCGCTCGCCGCGGGCAAGGCTGCCGTCAGACGGGCGCGCACGAAATAACCGGCACGCGGGCGGGCGTCGATCAACGCGTCGCGTTCCAGCGCGCGATAGCTCTCGGTCGCCGTCGACAGGCTCACGCCGTGCCGCTGCATGAATGCGCGCATCGACGGCATGCGGTCGCCCGGGCGCAGCACGCCGTTATCGATCGCGCGACGGTATTGGTCAGCCAGTTGGCGGTACAGGGGGCGGCCGTGCGGCGACGGGCAGTCTTGCGGCGCTTCAGCCGCCAGGATCGAAGGGGTCATGAGCCGATGGTGCTGACTGTTCGCGCGCTGCAACAGATACACATCACCGCGATTGCGACCGATACAGCGCGCGAAAAGCTTCGGCTGTACCGGTTCACATTGTCGATGGCTGCGGCTGTTTTCACGTCGATGGACTCCATAAGCTTGATGGCATGAAAACGGTTTAAAGGAATCGATCATGCTTGCCAGCCAACCCCACGCCTCTTTGCCTCACCGTGCCGCCAGTTCACGCCTTCACCCCGGTCAGGTCACCGCGCTCGACCTGCGCACGCAAACCTCGATCGTGGCCGTTGAAGGCAATCTGCAAATCGCCTTTCGCGATTATTCGCTGGCTTGGCTAGGCGACGCCGTCATGCCTGCGTGGATCACAGTGCCTGAAGGCGCGCAATATGTCACGCCACAGCGCGGCTTCGTGTCGATCAGCGCAGCGCATGCACGCGCGGCGGTATTCCTTGTCCAACAACTGCGGCCCGAAAACAATGGCCTCATCCGTCAAGCCGCGCGCCATCTGTCCAGCCTTGTCAGAATCCTGCTGCGCAGCCCGGCTTAACCCTGCTCTTCGGCCGCAAAACCGGCCGGTACAATGCATGACCCAACCCGCTTCCTTCGAGGTGCCGGTCATGCCCTTCTTTCGCGCGCTGCTGTCCGGCCGGTCCACGCGGCTGGCCGCGATCATCGCCTTCGCCGCGCTGACGCTCAACGGCTGCGCCGGCCTGTTCGGCGGCGACCCGCTGCGCGTGAACGTGGCAGGCATCGAACCGATCGACAGCCAGGGCCTTGAGATGCGCTTTAACGTCAAGCTGCGCGTCCAGAATCCCAACGAATCCGCCGTCACCTATAACGGCGTCTCGCTCGACCTCGAACTGAACGGCAAGCCGTTCGCAAGCGGCGTCACCGATCAGAGCGGCACCGTGCCGCGCTTCGGCGAAACCGTGGTCGACGTGCCGCTGACGGTGCCCGCCTTCGCTGCCGTTCGCCAGGCCTTCGCGTTCGCCGGCGCCGCGCAATCCGGGCAGATTCCGTACGTCCTGCGGGGCCGGCTCGCCGGCGGTTTCACAGGCGGCACGCGTTTTGTCGACCAGGGTACGCTGAGCCTGCCGGCGCCCGGTATGGCTTTGCCTTGATTCAGACGATCCACGCTCGCAGATAAAAAACGGGTGGCGCGAATTCAACACCTGTACGTCAACTCGCACCGAACCACACGACACCCGCTTTCCACCGCATAACAAGCCGAATCAAACCACTTCGAACAAACCCGCCGCGCCCTGCCCGCCGCCGATACACATCGTCACGACGACCAGCTTCGCGCCGCGCCGCTTGCCTTCGATCAGCGCATGGCCGGTCAAACGCGCGCCCGACACGCCATACGGATGGCCCACCGCAATCGCGCCGCCGTTCACGTTCAGACGGTCGTGCGGAATACCGAGCTTGTCCGCGCAATACAGCACCTGCACCGCGAACGCTTCGTTCAATTCCCACAGGTCGATGTCCTCGACCTTCAGGCCGGCTTGCCTGAGCAACTTCGGCACCGCGAACACCGGGCCGATACCCATCTCGTCCGGTTCGCAACCGGCCACCGCGAAGCCGCGGAAAATGCCGAGCGGCTGCAAACCTTCGCGTTCGGCAATCTTCGCGTTCATCACGACGCAAGCCGACGCACCGTCCGAGAACTGGCTCGCATTACCCGCGGTGATCACGCCGCCCGGCATCGCGGTGCGAATCTTCGACACGCCTTCGAGCGTCGTGTCGGCGCGGATGCCTTCGTCGGCGCGGACCGTCACTTCCTTCGTGAAGAGGCGCCCGCTGGCTTTGTCGGCGACACCGGCGAGCACTGTCAGCGGCACGATCTCGTCCTTGAACATGCCGGCTTCGAGCGCGGCCGCGGCGCGCTGTTGCGAGCGCACGCCGTATTCGTCCTGACGCTCCTTCGAGATCGAGTAGCGCTTCGCGACGTTCTCGGCCGTCTGCAACATCGACCAGTAGATTTCCGGCTTGTTCTTGCTGAGCCAGCCTTCGGCCACCATGTGGCGGTTCATCTCGTTCTGCACGCACGAGATCGACTCCACGCCGCCCGCGACGAACACGTCGCCTTCACCGGCGATCACGCGTTGCGCGGCCAGCGCGATCGTCTGCAAACCGGACGAGCAGAAACGGTTCACCGTCATGCCCGGCACGCTGACCGGCAAACCGGCGCGCAGTGCGATCTGGCGCGCGATGTTCATGCCCGTCGCGCCTTCCGGATTCGCGCAGCCCATGATCATGTCTTCGACGCGGGCCGGGTCGAGCTTCGCGCGCTCGACGGCGGCTTGCGTCACATGTCCGCCGAGCGTTGCGCCGTGCGTCATGTTGAAACCGCCGCGCCATGATTTGGCGAGACCCGTACGGGCGGTCGATACGATTACGGCGTCAGTCATGCAAGTCTCCTGTGTCGACCAGAGTTAGCGCTTTAGCGCTTACTCCGGTCCCATGCAATACGTTGCGGTCGACCAGAGTTAGCGCTTTAGCGCTTACTCCGGTCCCATGCAATACGTTGCGGTCGACCAGAGTTAGCGCTTTAGCGCTTACTCCGGTCCCATGCAATACGTTGCGGTCGACCAGAGTTAGCGCTTTAGCGCTTACTCTGGTCCCATACAAGTTGGTTGTTGCTTCCAGATGTCGATGGTGGCGCGCCGGCGGATCGCTCAACCGCGCCATCCCAACTCATTTCACTCAAGCGGCGGGTCAGCCGTTAAACCCACGGCCCTTCGCCGCCAACTCCGCGATGCTCGGCGCGAGCTGCCACGCATCGCCGTTCGGCCGCGACGCGTAGCGGCAAATCGCGCGCTCGACGTTGTAGAGGCCGACCGTATCCGCGTACAGCATCGGGCCGCCGCGATAGAGCGGGAAGCCGTAGCCGGTCAGATAGACCATGTCGATGTCCGATGCCTTCGACGCGATGCCTTCTTCGAGAATCTTCGCGCCTTCGTTCACCAGCGCGAACACCAGCCGTTCGACGATTTCCTCGTCGCTGATCTTGCGGCGCTCGGCGTTGGTTTCCTTCGAAAACGCCGCGATCATCTCGTCGACCGCTTTCGACGGATATGCGGTGCGGTCGCCCGCCTTGTAGTCGTACCAGCCGCCGCCGGTCTTCTGCCCGAAGCGCCCCGTCTCGCACAGACGGTCGGCGATCTTCGAGTAATGCATGTCCGGATGTTCCTGATAGCGGCGCTTGCGGATCGCCCAGCCGATGTCGTTACCGGCCAGATCGCTCATGCGGAACGGCCCCATCGCGAAGCCGAACTTCTCGATCGCTTTATCCACTTGCGCAGGCAGCGCGCCTTCTTCGAGCATGAAGAGCGCCTGACGGATGTACTGCTCGATCATCCGGTTGCCGATGAAGCCGTCACACACGCCCGACACCACCGCGGTTTTCCTGATCTTCTTCGCCAGCTTCATGACGGTGGCGAGCACGTCTTTCGCCGTTTGCTTGCCGCGCACGACTTCGAGCAGCTTCATCACGTTGGCCGGGCTGAAGAAATGCATGCCGACCACGTCTTGCGGACGCGTCGTGAAGGCGGCGATCTTGTCCACGTCCAAAGTCGACGTGTTCGATGCGAGGATCGCGCCGGACTTGGCCACTTCGTCGAGACGCCTGAACACTTGCTCTTTCACGCCGAGTTCTTCGAACACGGCTTCGACGATCAGATCGGCGTTCTTGAGGTCG
This sequence comes from Paraburkholderia sp. IMGN_8, assembly GCF_038050405.1. Lineage (NCBI taxonomy): Bacteria > Pseudomonadati > Pseudomonadota > Betaproteobacteria > Burkholderiales > Burkholderiaceae > Paraburkholderia > Paraburkholderia sp. IMGN_8. The sequence continues at coordinate 2,562,328 of NZ_CP150900.1, forward strand.
TCGTAAGAAAGCGTCGGCGTGATCAGTGCCATGCGTTGTTCGAGCGCTTCGGGCTTGAGCTTGCCCTTCTTGACGGTGGCTTCGTAGTTCTTGCGGATCGTAGCGAGGCCGCGATCGAGCGCTTCCTGTTTCGTTTCAAGCAGCGTGACCGGAATGCCCGCGTTGATGAAGTTCATCGCGATGCCGCCGCCCATCGTGCCGGCGCCGATCACGGCCACCTGTTCGATGTCACGCACCGGCGTATCGGACGGCACATCGGGAATCTTGCTCGCCGCACGTTCGCCGAAAAACGCATGACGCAGCGCGTGGCTTTCCGGCGTCTGCACGAGCGCGATAAAGCATTCGCGTTCGAACGCGAGGCCCTTGTCGAAACCGTTCTGGACGCCCGCTTCGACCGCGTCGATACACTTGTGCGGCGCCGGGAAATTCTTCGCCATCGCCGCTACGCTATTGCGCGCGAACTGGATGAAACCGGCTGCATTCGGATGCTCAATCTTGCGGTCGCGCACCTTGGGATGCGGGCCTTCTTTCGTGCCGACCTTGCGGGCAAACGCGAGCGCGGCTTCGGCCAGATCGCCTTCCACGACTGCGTCGAACAGGCCCGAGTCGGCCAGCTTCTCCGACATCACCGGCGTACCGGAGACGATCATGTTGAGCGCGGCTTCGAGGCCGATTGCGCGCGGCAGACGCTGCGTGCCGCCCGCGCCCGGCAGGATGCCGAGCTTCACTTCCGGCAGCGCGATCTGCGCGCCGGGTGCGGCGATCCGGTAATGCGCGCCAAGCGCCAGTTCGAGGCCGCCGCCCATCGCGACGCTGTGAATCGCCGCGACCACCGGCTTCGCGCTGCCTTCGACGGTCTTGATGACCGTGGCGAGCGTCGGCTCCTGAGTGGCTTTAGGCGTATTGAATTCGGTGATGTCGGCGCCGCCCGAGAAGGCTTTGCCCGCGCCCGTCAGCACGATCGCCTTGATGGCCTGATCGTTCTGCGCGCGCTCGATTCCTTCGACGATGCCGGCTCGCGTCGACAGACCGAGCCCGTTCACGGGAGGATTGTTCAGCGTGATGACGGCCACGCCGTCATGGGTTGTGTAGTCCACTGCCATCTGCCTGTCTCCATGCGATGAGGCGGCACATGACGCGCCGCCCGTCCCAGTTCACCGAGCCGAAGAGTGAATCAATTCGTGAGCCGACTCATTCTCCGACTTTCCCCGGGGTCAGCAGGCAGAATACACAAAAAAGCACGCTCGTTCAATTTATCGTTAGACGGGGTTTCCCCTGGCAACGGGACAGTTTTTTTCGTCTTCGAGTGCGGACGGCAGCACGTGATCGCGGAAGGTGTCGCGCAGCTTGAGTTTTTGCAGCTTGCCGGTGGCCGTGTGCGGCAGTTCGTCGACGAACGCGACGTCGTCGGGAATCCACCATTTGGCGACCTTGCCGTCGTAGAACGCAAGCAGTTCTTCGCGCGTCACGTCGAAACCCGGCCGCTTGACGACCACCAGCAGCGGCCGCTCGGTCCATTTCGGATGCGCGCAGGCGATGCACGCCGCTTCGGCCACCGCCGGATGCGCGATCGCGACGTTCTCGATATCGATCGAGCTGATCCACTCGCCGCCAGACTTGATCACGTCTTTCGAGCGATCCGTGATGTGCAGGAAACTGTCGCGGTCGATGGTGGCGACGTCGCCGGTCGGGAACCAGCCGTCCACCAGCGGCGAGTCGTCCGTGCGGAAATACCGGTCGATCACCCACGGGCCGCGCACGTGCAGATCGCCGAACGCAACGCCGTCCCACGGCAGGTCGCGCCCATCGGCGCCGACGATTTTCATATCGACGCCGTAGATCGCATGGCCCTGCTTTTCACGCAATTTGCGCTGCTCGTCCGGCGAGCGCTGGCTCTGCTCCCACGTCAGTTTCGACAAGGTGCCGAGCGGCGACATTTCTGTCATGCCCCATGCATGAATCACTTCGACGCCGTATTCGTCCTGGAACGCGCGCAGCATCGCCGGCGGACATGCGGAGCCGCCTATCACCGTGCGGTTCAGCGACGAGAAACGCACGCCTGCTTCGCGCAGGTAGTTCAGCAAGCCGAGCCACACCGTCGGCACGCCGGCCGAATACGTGACGCGTTCGTTTTCCATCAGTTCGTACAGCGATTTGCCGTCGAGATCCTTGCCCGGAAACACCAGCTTCGCGCCGGTCAGCGGCGCGGCATGCGGAATGCCCCATGCGTTCACATGAAACATCGGCACGACGGGCAACACGGAATCGCGCGCGGACAGACCCATCGCGTCGGGCAGTGACGCGCCGAGCGCATGCAGCACGGTCGAGCGATGCGAATACAGCGCGCCCTTTGGATTGCCGGTGGTGCCGGACGTATAGCAAAGGTACGACGCCTGGCGTTCGTCGAGCGGCGGCCATGCGTAGTTGCCGTCCTGCGCGGTGACGTGCGCCTCGTAGCTGAGCACGGGCGTTTGCATCTTCGGCAGATGCGCTTCGTCGGCAAGTGCGATCCACCCGCGCACTTTCGGACACTGCGGCGCGAGACAATCGACGAGCGGTGCGAACGTGGTATCGAACAGCACGTACGCGTCGCCCGCATGATTGACGATGTAGGCGATCTGGTCGGGAAAAAGGCGCGGATTGATCGTGTGGCACACGGCGCCGAAGCCGGTGACGCCGTAATACGCTTCAAGGTGCCGGTAGCCGTTCCAGGCCAGCGTGGCGACCCGCTCGCCGGGCTCGACGCCCAGCGCGATCAGCGCCTGCGCCAGTTGCTTCGCGCGCTTTTCGCAGTCGCGGTAGGTGTAGCGATGCACGTCGCCTTCGATACGCCGCGACACGATTTCGGTGTCGCCGAAATGCCGCGCGGCATGCGCGAGCAACGAGGACACGGTGAGCGGCACGTCCATCATCTGGCCAAGCAGCGGCGTCGTCATAAAGAGAGGTCTCCTCGCCTTGTTTTCGTCAATGGGCGTTGCGATGGGGTGGCGTTTCGTGTGCCGCGCGGGCTTTGGCGGGAGGCGCCCAGTACGCGGGAGGCGTCGGGCAAACGGCCTGCCAGCAGCGCCGCGGGCGCGGACTTACAATATCGGTTAATCCAGAGGCGCTCAATATGTCGTTTTCCCCAAGCATTGCAGGGTTATCCGTGCCTTTATCGGCTCTTTCCGACGCTCTTGCCACCTCGCCCGAAGGCGCGTTTGCGCGGCTCGGCAGCACGTTTCTGACACGGCTGCCCGCGGCGCCGCTCAATGCGCCGTACATAGTCGGCTTCTCCGAAGAGACGGCCGCGTTGCTTGGTTTAGCACCCGGGCTCCAGCATGATCCCGGTTTCGCCGAACTCTTCTCCGGCAACGCCACGCGCGAGTGGCCGGCGCACGCGTTGCCGTACGCATCGGTGTATTCGGGCCATCAGTTCGGGGTGTGGGCCGGCCAGCTCGGCGACGGCCGCGCGCTCAGTCTCGGCGAAGTCGAGCACGACGGCCAACGCTTCGAGCTGCAGCTCAAAGGCGCCGGCCGCACGCCCTATTCGCGCATGGGCGACGGCCGCGCGGTGCTGCGCTCGTCGATTCGCGAATATCTGTGTTCCGAGGCAATGCATCACCTCGGCATTCCAACCACCCGCGCGCTGTGCGTGATCGGCTCCGACCAGCCGGTGCGGCGCGAGGAAATCGAAACCGCGGCGGTCGTCACGCGTGTGGCGCCGAGCTTCGTGCGCTTCGGGCACTTCGAACACTTCTATTCGAACGATCGCGTCGATGCACTCCGTGCACTTGCCGATCACGTGATCGAGCGTTTCTATCCGCATTGCCGTGAAGCCGACGATCCGTATCTCGCGCTGCTGAACGAAGCGGTGTTGTCGACCGCCGATCTGACGGTCGAATGGCAGGCAGTCGGCTTCTGTCATGGCGTGATGAACACCGACAACATGTCGATCCTCGGTCTCACGATCGACTACGGCCCGTTCGGTTTCATGGACGGCTTCGACGCCGGCTACATCTGCAATCACTCGGACTCGCAGGGCCGCTACGCGTACCGGATGCAACCGCAGATCGCGTACTGGAATCTCTTTTGCCTCGCGCAAGGCCTGCTGCCGCTGCTCGGCGAAAAACACGAGGAAAGCGTACGCGGCGAGAAGGCCATCGAAGATGCGCAACGTGTGCTCGGTGGCTTCAAGGAACGCTTCGCACCGGCGCTGGAGCGTCGTATGCGCGCGAAGCTCGGCCTCGAGATCGAGCGCGAAGGCGACGATGCTCTGGTCAATCGCCTGTTCGAAGTCATGCACGCAAACCGGGCCGATTTCACGCTGACGTTCCGCAATCTGGCGCGTATTTCGAAACACGACGCGAGCGGCGACGCGCCGACGCGTGACCTGTTCCTCGACCGCGCCGCGTTTGATACGTGGGTGAACGACTACCGCGCGCGCCTGTCCGAAGAAACACGCGACGACGCCGCGCGCGTCATTGCAATGAACCGTGTGAACCCCAAATTCGTACTTCGCAATCACCTGGCGGAAACGGCGATCCGCCGCGCGAAAGAGAAAGATTTCTCCGAAGTGGAGCGTTTGGCGGCGGTGCTGCGCCGTCCATTCGACGAGCAGCCGGAACACGAGGCGTATGCGGGACTGCCGCCGGACTGGGCCAGCTCGCTGGAAGTCAGTTGCTCTTCGTGAAGCGCCACTGCAAGTCGTAAGCACGCCCCAAAAACAAACCCGAGACAGGAACCCCGACCATGAACAACCCCGACGACCTCAAGACCGACGCCCCTGCCGTACAAAAGGACGACGCCGAATGGCGCAAGCAACTGTCGGACATCGAATATCAGGTGACGCGCCACGCGGCCACCGAGCGGCCGTTCACCGGCCGCTACCACGACCACTGGGATCGCGGTATTTACGACTGCGTGTGTTGCGGCACGCCGCTGTTCGAATCGGACACCAAATTCGACGCCGGTTGCGGCTGGCCGAGCTACTTCAAGCCGATCAACGGCGAAGTGATCGCCGAGAAAACCGACCGCTCGCACGGCATGCTGCGCATCGAGGTGCAGTGCAAGAATTGCGGCGCGCATCTGGGCCACGTGTTCGAAGACGGACCGGCGCCAACCGGTCTGCGCTACTGCATCAATTCGGCTGCGTTACAATTCGAGCCCAAGTAACGCAGCGCGGAGTCCGGCGCGTTGCCGGCCGGCGTATGCCCGTTTGTCATCAAGCGCCCGCCGGCCGCGACACCCTTCATCCGGCTTGCGAAGCGGACAATCCGGCGCCGGCAGTCGCGGCACGAACGGCTAGCGCCGCGTACCGGCCGCCGCGCCGGGTTCAACCCGCCAATCGTCGCCGGCGCCGCGCATAGCGCCTTTCAATTCCCCGACTCACTCTCCGAATCCCCGACCAGATAATGAAATTCCTGTTCGATCTGTTCCCGATCATCCTGTTCTTCGTCACCTTCAAGGTATGGGGCATTTTCACGGCGACGGCAGTGGCGATCGTCGCCACGCTGGTGCAGATCGCCTGGGTGGCGTTCCGCCACCGCAAAGTCGATCCGATGCTGTGGGTCAGCCTCGGCGTCGTCACGGTGTTCGGCGGCGCAACGCTCGTGCTGCACAACGACACCTTCATCAAATGGAAGCCGACGGTGCTGTACTGGGCGTTCTCGGTCGCGCTGATCGTCTCGCAGCTGGCGTTCAACAAGAACCTGATCGAAGCGATGATGGGCAAGCAGATCACGCTGCCGCACGCGATCTGGGGCAAGCTGAATATCGTCTGGGCGATATTCTTCGTGCTGCTCGGGCTCGTCAATCTGTTCGTCGCGTACAACTACACGACCGACCAATGGGTCAATTTCAAGCTGTTCGGCGCGACGGGGTGCCTCGTGGTGTTCATCGTCGGACAGAGTTTGTGGTTGTCCAGGTATATGAAGGAAGAATGACATGACGAGCGATGTGTTTATGCACGCCACCACCGCCGAGCGCGCCGCGCTGATCGAAGCGCGTCTCACAGCTGCGCTTGCGCCGGTCACGTCGATCCAGATCACCGACGATAGCGCGCAGCATGCGGGCCACGCCGGCGCGTCCGCCGGCGGTCATTTCAGTGTCACGATTGTGGCCGCCGCATTCGCCGGTAAGGCCCGCGTAGCGCGGCATCGCATGGTGTATGATGCGCTGGCCGATGCCATGCAGCGCGGCATTCACGCCCTTGCAATCACGGCGTATACGCCCGAAGAATTCGCTTTGTTGCCCCGCTAGGAAAATTTTCGATGACCTTGAAGAAAACCCGCCTTTGGGTATTGCTGGCTGCGTTCGCGGCCGCACCTGCATTCGCACAGAACATCGCCGTCGTGAACGGTACGCCGATTCCGAAAGCGCGCGCCGATGCGCTGATCGATCAACTGGTTCATCAAGGCCAGCAAAACACGCCGCAACTGCAGATGGCCGTACGCGAAGAGCTGGTGAACCGCGAAATCCTGATGCAGGAAGCGCTGCGCCGCGGCCTGCCGAATCGTCCGGACATCAAGGCGCAAATCGCCGTCGCACAACAAACCGTCGTGCTGCGCGCGCTGATCGAAGACTTTGTCAAGAACAACCAGCCGAGCGACGCCGAAGTGACCGCGCGTTACAACGCACTGGTCAAGGATGCGGGCGGCAAGGAATATCACCTGCACCACATCCTCGTCGACAACGAACAGCAAGCCAAGGATCTGATCGTCAAGATCAAGGGCGGCGCGAGCTTCGAGGATCTCGCCAAGCAGTTCTCGAAGGACCCGGGATCGGGCAAGAACGGCGGCGACCTGGACTGGTCGGACCCGAAGGCTTACGTGCCTGAATTCGCGGACGCGGCCACGCATCTGCAGAAAGGCCGGATGACCGACACGCCGGTGCATACGCAATTCGGCTGGCACATCATCCGTGTCGACGACGTGCGCAACACCACGCCGCCGCCGCTCGAGCAAGTGCGTCCGCAGATCGTGCAGCAGATCCAGCAGGAAAAGCTGCAAGCGTTCGAAGAAGGTCTGCGTAAGAACGCGAAGATTCAGTAAGCGGCTCTTTTACCTGCCGCTTGAGCACGAAAAAGCCGCCCAGGGGCGGCTTTTTCGTTTCTGCGGTTCGGCTTTCGCTTCGAAGGCCCCCGCGCAATGCAGCCGCAGCGGCCTTCCCCGCATCAACCCAGCCAGCGGCGTGCGTTCTGGAACACGCGCATCCACGGACTGCCGTCGTTGCCGCCTTCGCCCCAGCTCTCCGGATGCCAGCTCATCTGCACCGCGCGATGCACGCGCTCGGTGTGCGGCATCAGCACGGTGAAGCGGCCATCCGGCGTGGTCACCGACGTGATGCCGTTCGGCGAGCCGTTCGGGTTGAACGGATATTGCTCGGTCGCCTGACCACGGTGATCGACATAACGCATCGCCACCGCGACCTTCGACGCATCGCCCTGCTGCGAGAAGTCAGCAAAGCCTTCACCGTGCGCGATCGCCACCGGAATGCGCGAGCCTTCCATGCCGGCGAAGAAGATCGACGGCGACGCTTGCACTTCGACCAGCGAGAAGCGCGCTTCGAATTTCTCTGACTTGTTGCGCGTGAACTTCGGCCAGGCTTCAGCGCCCGGAATCATCGACGCGAGGCTGCTCATCATCTGGCAGCCGTTGCAGATGCCCAGCGCGAACGTGTCTTCGCGGCCGAAGAAGGCGGCGAACATGTCGGCCAGTTGCGAGTTGAAGCGGATCGCCTTCGCCCAGCCTTCGCCGGCACCCAGCGTGTCGCCGTACGAGAAACCGCCGCACGCCACCGCACCGGCGAAATCCGCCAGCGTGGCGCGGCCCGACAACAGGTCGCTCATATGCACGTCGTGCGCGTCGAAACCGGCGCGGTCGAATGCATAGGCCGTTTCGAGGTGCGAGTTCACGCCCTGCTCGCGCAGAATCGCGACACGCGGACGCGCGCCCTTGTGAACGCCCCGAAGGAAGTCCCCTTGGGGGACGAACGGTGCGGCGACGTCTTCAGCCGGATCGAAGCTGAGAACCGGCGTGATGCCCGGATCGGCGGCGTCGAGCAGCGCGTCGTATTCGGCGTCGGCGCATGCCGGGTTGTCGCGCAGACGCGAAATGCGCCAGCTCACTTCGCTCCACGCGCGATGCAATTCGGTGCGCGGCGCTTCGTAGATCTTCTTCGCGTCGCGATAGATTTCGATCGTGTCGCGCTCGTTGATCTTGCCGATCACGTGCGAACATGCCGACAGACCATGCTCACGCAATGCAGCCAGCACCGCGTCGCGCTCCTGCGCGCGCACCTGGATCACAGCGCCGAGCTCCTCAGTGAAAAGCGCGCGGATCGTGCGGTCTTCGCGGCGGCCGCTGGTCTGCTTGGCCCAGTCTTTCGCGTCGCCGTAGTCGGATTCGTGATCCGGATCGAGCACCAGCATGTCGACATTCAGCGACACGCCGACGTGACCCGCAAACGCCATTTCACAGACCGTCGCCCACAGGCCGCCGTCAGAGCGGTCGTGGTAAGCGAGCAGCTTGCCGTCGCTGTTGAGCGCCTGGATCGCGGTGAAGAAGCGTTTCAGATCTTCCGCATCGTCGACGTCCGGCACCGTGTCGCCGACCTGCTGCGTGACCTGCGCGAGGATGCTGCCGCCGAGACGATGCTTGCCGCGGCCGAGGTCGATCGCGATCAGCACGGAGTCGCCCGCCTCGCTTACGCGGCGCAGTTGCGGTGTGAGGTGCTTGCGCACGTCTTCAACCGGCGCGAACGCCGAGATGATCAGTGAGACCGGTGCGACCACTTCCTTCGCGACACCACGGTCTTCCCATTTGGTGCGCATCGACAGCGAATCCTTGCCGACCGGAATGCTGATGCCGAGCGCCGGGCACAACTCCATGCCGATCGCCTTGACCGTGTCGAACAGCGCGGCGTCTTCGCCCGGTGCGCCGCAGGCGGCCATCCAGTTCGCCGACAGCTTGAGCTTATCGAGCGACGCGATCGGCGCCGCCGCGATGTTGGTGACCGCCTCGCCGACCGCCATGCGGCCCGAAGCCGGCGCGTTGATCACGGCGAGCGGCGTGCGCTCGGCCATCGTCATCGCTTCGCCGCGGAAGCCCGCGTAGTCCATCGTCGTGATCGCGACGTCGGCGACCGGCACTTGCCACGGGCCGACCATCTGGTCACGCGCGGTCGTGCCGCCCACCGAGCGGTCGCCGATCGTGATCAGGAACGACTTGCTTGCGACCGTCGGGTGACGCAGCACGCTGACCGCCACTTCCGACAACGCGGTGCTGGTGACATCCACCGGCTCGAGCTTCGTTTCGACGCGCTTGACGTCGCGATGCATGCGCGGCGCCTTGCCGAGCAGCACTTCCATCGGCATATCGACCGGCTGGTGCGCGGCGTCGTCTTTCAGTTCGGTGTCGATCAGCTTCAACTGACGCTCGGCGGTGGCCGTACCGATCACCGCGAACGGGCAGCGCTCGCGCTGGCACATCGCTTCGAAGGCCGGCAGATCGGCAGGCGCAATCGCCAGCACATAGCGCTCCTGCGCTTCGTTCGACCAGATTTCACGCGGCGACAGACCGCTTTCTTCCAGCTGGATCTTGCGCAGTTCGAAAATCGCGCCCTTGCTCGCGCCGTCCACCACTTCCGGGAACGCGTTCGACAGACCGCCCGCGCCGACGTCGTGGATGCTCAGGATCGGATTCTTCTCGCCGAGTTGCCAGCACGCGTTGATGACTTCCTGTGCGCGCCGCTCGATTTCCGGGTTGCCGCGCTGGACTGAGTCGAAGTCGAGTTCGGCGGTGTTGGTGCCGGTCGCCATCGAGCTGGCCGCGCCGCCGCCCATGCCGATGCGCATGCCCGGGCCGCCGATCTGGATCAGCAGCGACCCTTCCGGCAGATCGTGCTTGTGCGTGTGTTGGTCCGAAATATTGCCGATGCCGCCGGCGATCATGATCGGCTTGTGATAGCCGCGCACCAGACCGGCGACGTTCTGCTCGTAAGTACGGAAATAGCCGCCCAGATTCGGTCGGCCGAATTCATTGTTGAACGCGGCGCCGCCCAGCGGGCCATCGATCATGATCTGCAGCGGCGAAGCGATGCGATCGGGCCGGCCGTACGCTTCGTGCCTGTCGTTCGGGTTGCGGTGCGCGAGCGGCTGCGCGGCGTCGCGGGCGTTTTCCCACGCTTCGACGCCGTCCGGCAATTCGAGGTTCGACACCGTGAAGCCCGCCAGACCCGCCTTCGGACGCGCGCCGCGGCCGGTCGCGCCTTCGTCGCGGATTTCGCCGCCTGCGCCGGTCGAGGCGCCCGGGAACGGCGAGATCGCGGTCGGGTGATTGTGCGTTTCCACCTTCATCAAGGTGTGCGTCAGTTCGACGTTACGGCGATAGTGCTCGGGCAACTCGTTTTCGCCGAGTTCAGCCGGCGTGCGCGGGAACCAGCGCTCGGCGATGCCGCCCGCCATGATCGCGGAGTTGTCCGAATACGCGACGATCGTGCCTTGGGGGTTCAGCTTCTCGGTGTTGCGGATCATGTTGAACAGCGAGATGTCCTGCGGCTCGCCGTCGATGGTCCATTGCGCGTTGAAAATCTTGTGGCGGCAGTGCTCGCTGTTGGCCTGCGCGAACATCATCAGTTCGACGTCGGTCGGGTTGCGGGCGAGTTTCGTGAATGCGTCGACCAGATAGTCGATTTCGTCGTCGGCAAGCGCGAGGCCCAGTTCCGTGTTCGCCGCTTCCAGCGCGCTACGGCCGTGGCTCAAAACGTCGACGGTTTGCAGCGGCTTGGCCGGCAGTTCGTCGAACAGATGCATCGCGTGGTCACGCGACGGCGCGACGCTTTCGGTCATGCGGTCATGCAGCGCCGCGGCGACGGCCGCGCGGGCTTCGTCGGAGAGCGCCTTCTTGCCGCTGAGCAGGCCGCTTTTCAGCGTGACCGTGTACTCGACGCCACGCTCGATGCGGCGTACCTGCGTGAGGCCGCACAGATGGGCGATATCCGTTGCCTTGCTCGCCCACGGCGACACCGTGCCGAAGCGCGGCACCACGAGGAAGGTTTCGGCGGTGCCGCGCTCTTTGGTTTCTTCGAGCGGATCGCCGTAGTGCATCAGCGCTTCGATCTTCGCGTTGTCTTCCGCGGAGAGCGGCGTCTGGGCATTGACGAAATGCAGATACTGTCCGCGCACGCCGGTGATGTTGGCGTCGATGCGCGTGAGCGTTTCGAGCAGGCGGGTTTGACGGAAATCGGAAAGGGCCGAAGCGCCGGGGAAACACGAGAAGTGGGCCATGGACTTGACGTTGCGTCGCTCAATGATGCCGAAGAGTCGCGCGTGCGGGCGACGTGAGGCGGAAAGGAAGTCCGGGATTATACCCCGGGAACGGGCTTCCAGCGGGCTCGGCGGTGCGGTTTGGGTCGCCACGCCAGGCGCTGGCCTGCGGCGTCCGCGGTGGCGCTCGCGTGCCAGGGCCGTCCGTTTGGCTGCTATCATTCGCCCTTTCACCAGATCGGCGCGAGCGGCCTGAGCAATGCCGGGTTTCGCGCCGCATGTCACGCTTAAGCGGAACGCAGGGTTCTAGCATCCCGCCGGCAAATCGAATCAGAACATGGATGTCATCGTCATTGGCGGCGGGATAGTTGGCGTCGCCACCGCTTATCAACTGCGCGCGGCCGGCCACAGGGTTTGCGTCGTCGAGCGCCACGCGACCGTCGCGCAGGGCGCGACCTATGGACACGGCGGCACCGTCCTCCCGACCCCGCTCGACGTCTGGTTCGGCCCGACTTTCATGGCGAACCGTCAGGGCGCGAAGAATGGCGTCATCAGCAAGACCGGCTTCAACGGGGCAGCGCGTCAGTTCGTCAAGCAGCTTGCCATTTTGCAGGCGCCGGAGGCGTTCAGCCGGCAATACGGGCGGCTGCGCCCGCTGATCGAATTGTCGCGTGACGCGATGGCCGACATGGAAGCGCGCTTCGGCCTGGAATACGAACAGGCGAGCGGCGTCCTTTATCTGGTGCGTTCCGCGCAGGAATGGCAGCAGACCCAGACTGCGCTCGACCTGCTGCGTCAATACGAAGTGCCGCATCACGTGCTGACGCCTGCCGAATGCGCCACGTTCGAGCATTCCGTGCCGACCGATCCGGAATTCGCTGGCGGCGTGCTGTTCGACCAGGAGCGCACGGCGAACTGCCCGCTATTTGCGAAGCTGATCAAACAGACCCTCGATACGCAGGGCGGCGTGCAATTCATGCCTGGTTGCGAAGTGTCGGCGATCCGCCTCGACGGCCAGCGCCCCGCGGTGGAACTGGCGGCGCGTCCGGGCGAGACGTCCCGTTCACGCGAAGTCGACGTGATCAGCGCTGACGCGATTGTTGTGGCCGCGGGTTACGGCAGCTTGCCGCTGCTCGAACGCCTTGGGCTGCGACTGCCGCTGCATCCGCTGCGCCTGCACACGCTGGTTGCACCGATTGCGCATGAGGAATGCGCGCCGCACGTCGCGATTGTCGACGCGGTGAAGCGGATTGCGATTACGCGGATGAACCACCGGTTGCGGATTGCGGGTGGCGCGGTATTGCAGAGTGCCGGCCAGATCGACAAACCGCTCGGCGAGGCGTTGACCAAGGAAGCGCTTGCGCTATTGGGTCAGGCGACGCACGACTGGATCCCGGGGGCCGCGCGGATTTCCGCGGCGTTGCCATGGGAGGGGGTGAAACTGCTGTCGCAGGATGGTTTGCCGGTGATTGGCAATACTGTGCATCCTCGGCTGTTTGTGAATGTTGGGCATGGTCCGGCGGGATGGGGGCTGGCATGCGGTGCTGGAAAGCTTGTGACCGATATGGTTACTGGCACGGCGCCGGATCTGCCGGTGGAGACGTTGGCGGCGCTTCGGCCGGATCGGTTTTGAAGGGTTTTTTGCCTTTTGCGGCGGCATGGGTTGTGTGCCTACGGTGTTGGTCCTTTTTTGGTTTTTTTGCCTTCGCGGCGCTTATGGTCTGTGCGCCTGCGGTGTTGGCCTTTCCTTGATTTGTTAGTGGTCTATTAGCTTCGCCCCTGTGCGGGGCAGGCACTTACTTTCTTTGCCGCCGCAAAGAAAGTAAGCAAAGAAAGCGGCTTCACACCGCCAGTTCTAAAGCGGGTCCCCTGGCTTGGAGGAGGTAGTGGAGCATCTGGAATCGGTGTTCTCGCACATTCGACGTGAGTGACAAGGCCGTCATACTTCCGGCGGCGCTGCGCGCGCCGCGGCGGTACTTCCCAACACCGATCGCAGATTGGCACCTCCGGCATCATTCTTCCCGCCTCGCACTACGTGCTCGCCGGAACGGTCTGCAAGGGAAACCAGTGGGTACTCTTTGCGCGGCGGGAGCCATCGGCTTCGCCTCGGCGAGGCGCCTGAATTGTGGAAGTGCGAGCCACTTTGCCAAACGACACGCAGGCGCGCGTTACGTCAGCGTGGCTAAGGAACGCAGCCACGAGTTACGCTAGCGCAACAAAAGCAAGCCATTACGCTTGAACGACCGTAGGCATCGGAAGCACCCGACAGACCCGACGGTTTTATGAAGTACCGCTACGGCGCGCGCAGCGCCGCCGGAAGTATGACTGCCTTGTCACCAGCGCGGAGTGTGCGAGAACACCGATTCCAGATGCTCCACTACCTCCTCCAAGCTAGGGGACCCGCTTAAAAATTAGCGGTTTGAGCCGCTTTCTTTTGCCTACTTTTCTTTGCGGCAGGCAAAGAAAAGTAGGTGCCCCCCGCACAGGGGGAACGCTAATAAACCAAAAAGAAAACAAGGAAAGGCAACGCCGTAGGCAAACAGAAATAAGCGCCGAGCACGCAAAAAAACCAAGAAAAGGCCAACGCCACAGGCGCACAGACCATAAGCGCCGCACAGGCAAAAAAACCACCTTATCCCTATCCGCACTACCATAGTGCTTTCAACCGCTTCCTCACCTTGCAAAAAGGTGAACCCCAAACCACTGCCATGACAGAACCCGAAACCGCGCTCCCGGATCTGATCAACCCGCACAACCGTGCACTGCCCCTCCTCACCCTGACGGACCTTCGGATACTGGAAAACCAGGCATCGGCAGCGTTGCCGGCACATACGCTAATGGCCCGCGCAGGCAAAGCCGCCGCCAGCTTCCTGAGCGAGCAAATAACCCGCGACACGTCAGTCGACAAAACGAAGCACAAAGTGTGGCTAATAGCAGGCCCGGGCAACAACGGCGGCGACGCCCTGGTCATGGCGACAGAACTCCACAAAGCAGGCATCGCGGTAGAACTCTGCATGCCGATCGAAGTAAAACCGGACGATGCCCGCTGGGCCCTAAACAACGCCCGTGCCGCAGGCATTGCAATCACCTCGACACCTCCAGCCTCGCTGGAAAACTACACCTGGCTGGTGGACGGCATGTTCGGCATAGGTCTGACGCGCCCGTTGGAGGGCATCTTCGCGACAACCGCCCGCCAACTCTCGCAACGCACCAAAGCAAAAACAAAAGCAAAAGGCGGCGTACTGGCACTAGACACCCCAAGTGGCCTGGACAGCGACACCGGCACGGTCATTGCCGAGGGCAATGCGGTCCACGCCACCCACACCATCACCTTCATCGGCGCCAAACCGGGTCTCTTCACCGCACAAGGCCGCGACCTCGCCGGCGCGGTAACGGTGGCGCCGATCGGCGTCGACAGCACCACCCGCGCGGCCGTGCAACTCAACGCGCCTGAACTATTCGCCGCCTTCCTGCCGCCACGCGACTTCGCGACCCACAAGGGCACTTTCGGCAGCCTCGCGGTGGTCGGCGGCGACACCGGCATGTGCGGCGCGCCGATCCTCGCGGCGCGCGCGGCGCTCTACTCCGGCGCGGGCAAAGTGCACGTCGCCCTGCTGGGCGTCGGCGCACCACCCTACGACCCGCCGCATCCCGAACTAATGCTGCACGCGATCGACGATCTGCCGCTCGACACGATGGACGCGCTCGCCGTCGGCTGCGGCATGGGCCATCGCGAGCGTGCGACGCAGGTCCTGCACGACGTCCTGCCACTCGACATGCCCAAGCTGCTCGACGCCGACGCGCTGAATCTGATTGCGAAAGACCCGTCGCTCGCGGCAGAGCTCACCGCGCGCGGCGTGCAAGGCGATCCGTGCGTGCTGACGCCGCATCCGCTCGAAGCCGCGCGCCTGCTCGGCACCGACGCGTCCACCGTGCAGCGCGACCGGCTGGCCGCGGCGCGTGCGCTGGCGGCGCGCTTTGCCAGCGTCGTCGTGCTGAAAGGCACCGGCACGGTAATCGCGGCGCCGGACGGCCGCCTCGCGATCAATCCGACCGGCAATGCCGCGCTCGCGACAGGCGGCACCGGCGACGTGCTCGGCGGCATCATCGGCGCCCTGCTCGCACAGCACTTGCCGCGTTACGAAGCGGCGTTGGCAGGCGTCTACCTGCACGGTCTCGCCGCCGACTCCCTGAGCGCGCAAGGCCACGGCCCGGCCGGCTTGACGGCGGGCGAACTGGCACCGATGGTGCGGACCTTGATGAACCGGATGTTCTATCCGACACTGGTTCGATGACGCCGCATGTCTCGCCGTGCGCACTGGATGCCCAAACCGCTGCCACCTGTCATGCAACACCGTTATACTGATCGACCAAGCCGCGCGACCGGCCACCGCGGTTTGCGGCGAAACTTCAGCGATAATTTTCATCACGAAACCTGATCGCGAAGTTGCACCGCGACCCGCCGCGAACCCGGCCGCGCGGCATCGCTCTAACAGCATCGTTGCATCATCCTCGGCAGCGCTTCATGCGCGCGCCTTTCTTCGTGCCCATTCGTTAGACGGACGCTATGACGCAGAACTCGCTCCCCTCCTGGTCCTCGCTGCAAACGCATTACGAGAAGATTCGCGATGCGCACATGCGCGACTGGTTCGCTCCCGAGAACGATCCCGCCCCTACCCGTGCTGAACGCTTTGCGTTCGCGGGCGGCGGTCTCGCGGCCGATTTCTCGAAGAACCGCATCACCGACGAAACCCTGCAACTGCTGGTGCAACTCGCCCGCGAAGCCGGCGTCGAAAAGCGCCGCGACGCAATGTTCGCGGGCGAAGTCGTCAACCCGACCGAAGGCCGCGCCGCGCTGCACACCGCGCTGCGCGCAAGCGACCCGAAAGCGCCGTTCTACGCGCAAGTGCAGGCCGAGCGCGCCAGGATGGCCGCGTTCGCCGATCAGGTGCGCAGCGGCGCCTGGACCGGCTACACCGGCAAGCGCATCCGCCATATCGTGAACATCGGTATCGGCGGCTCGGACCTCGGGCCGAAGATGGTCGTGCATGCGCTGCACCATCTGGCGAGCCCGGAGATCACGACGCACTTCGTCTCGAACGTCGACGGCGCCGATCTGTACAACGTAATGCAGAAGATCGATCCGGAAGAAACGCTCGCGATCATCGTCTCCAAGACCTTCACCACGCTCGAAACGATGACCAACGCGCGCTCGCTGCGCGACTGGTTCGTCGAGAAAGGCTGTCCGGAAAGCGCGCTGGCGAAACACTTCGTCGGCGTGTCGGCCAATCCCTCGGAAGTGGTCAGGTTCGGCATCGCGAAAGAGAACGTGTTCGAGATGTGGGACTGGGTCGGCGGCCGCTATTCGCTGTGGTCGGCGGTCGGTCTGTCGATCATGATCGCGATCGGCCCTCAGCAGTTCGGCGAACTGCTGGCCGGCGCCAACGAAATGGACCAGCATTTCCGCGACGCGCCGCTCGAAGAGAATCTGCCGGTGCTGCTCGGCATGATCGGGATCTGGTATCGCAACTTCTTCGGCTCGCAAAGCTACCTGGTCGCGCCGTATTCGGAAGCGCTGCATTTCCTGCCGTCGTATCTGCAACAGTTGGAGATGGAGAGCAACGGCAAGTCCGCGCGTCTCGACGGCGCGATGGTCGACTATCCGACCTCCGCCGTGACGTGGGGCGAACCGGGCACCAACGGTCAGCACGCGTTCTTCCAGATGCTGCACCAGGGCCCAACCATTGTGCCGATCGACTTCGTCGCCGTGCTCACGCCGGAGCATCCGCTCGTCAGCCACCATCCGAAGCTGCTGGCGAACTGCTTCGCGCAAAGCGAAGCGCTGATGCTCGGCCGCACATTGGAAGAAGCGAAGAAGGTCGCCGGCGCGGACAAGCCGGAACTCGCGCCGCATCTGGTGTTTCCGGGCAACCGTCCGACCAGCACGCTGCTGGTCGAGGCACTGACCGCGCGTTCGCTCGGCGCATTGATCGCGCTTTACGAGCACAAGGTGCTGGTGCAGGCGTCGGTATGGAACATCAATCCGTTCGATCAGTGGGGCGTCGAGTTGGGCAAGATTCTCGGCAAGGTAGTCGAGGCGGATCTGACGGCGGCAAGCGTCGATGAAAAGAAGCATGACTCGTCGACGTCGGCGCTGATCGCCCGGGCACGCGCCGCATTAAAGCGCTGAGCGTGAGCGGCGCGCTTGCTCGTGCCGCATGCGCCGATTGTTCACGCGCGCCCGGTTAGCGGCGTTGCGTTATCGAGTTGCATGAGATGGAATGCAAAACGGGCCCTTGCGGCCCGCTTTGCTTTGTACGAACGAGTAGCGTGTGGCTGGCACGCTCAGGCCAAGCGCCCTGCTTCGATCGTCACCGTCGTATCGCAGCGGCGCGCAAGTTCGACGTCGTGCGTGACAAGAATCAACGTGGCGCCGTTCGCGCGATTCATCTCGAACATCAGGTCGATCACCGCATGGCCCGTAGCCGCATCGAGACTGCCGGTTGGCTCATCTGCGAACAGGATCGCCGGATGCGTGACGAACGCGCGCGCCAACGCGACGCGTTGCTGTTCGCCGCCCGAGAGCAGCTTCGGATAATGGCCGGTACGCTGCCCGAGACCCACCTGCTGCAGCAAGCCGCGCGCACGCGCCGCGGCCTCGCGCGTGCCGATGCCGCCTTGCAGTTCGAGTGGCAAGGTGACGTTTTCGAGCGCCGTCAAATGCGGCATCAGTTGAAACGACTGAAACACGAAACCGACCGAGCCGCTGCGCAACGCAGCGCGCTCGTCTTCGTTCAGTTCGGTGAGTTCGCGCCCCAGCAGCCGAACCGAGCCCGAACTTGCGCTGTCCAATCCTGCAAGCAAGCCAAGCAGCGTAGACTTACCCGACCCGGATGCACCGACGATCGCCACACTGCTGCCGGCATCGATGGCAAGATCGATATCGTCGAGAATCGTCAACTCGCCGGTCGCATCCTTAACCCTCTTGCTCAAACCCCGCACTTCAATGACTGGATCAGTTCTGTTTAGCATGGTGAAGCGTAGGTTGAAAGTGCGCGCTGTAGCGCCTCGCGCTGCGGCGCTGGCTACGGTATTCGGCTCGGCCGTACTGGCTGCAGCCATGTTTTCGATGCCCTTCGCGGCTCAGGCCGCCAATGCGCCTGAAGAGGCCAAGCCGGTGATCGTCGTGCTCGGCGACAGCATCTCCGCCGAATACGGCCTGCCCCGCGACACCGGCTGGGTTGCCTTGATGCGCCAGCGCCTCACCGACGAGCGAATCGATTATAGCGTCGCCAATGCCAGCATCAGCGGCGACACCACGAGCGGCGGCCGCGCCCGCTTGCCAGCGCTCCTGCAAAGACTCAAGCCGAGCATCGTGATCGTCGAACTCGGCGCCAACGACGCGTTGCGCGGCGTACCGCTCGCCACCACCGAAGACAATCTGCGCACGATCATCGAAGAGGCTCAGCAGGGCCACGCGAAGGTCGTGCTGGTCGGCATGTACGTACCGCCTAATTACGGCCTCGACTACACGCAAAAGTTCCACGGCTTGTACGGCGAACTGTCGAAGCAGCTGCGCGTGCCGCTGGTGCCTTTCCTGCTCGCCGGTATCGCCGACAAACCGGAGATGTTTCAGGCCGATCAGATTCATCCGACGCAGCAGGCACAGCCCGTGCTGCTCAACAATGTGTGGCCGGCTGTGAAGCCGCTGCTGCGCACAAGTTCGCCGCACTGAAAAGTTCGCTAACAACTTGTTTCCGAAAATTGGGGAACATGGATCCGTAAGGTCGATCGGACTATTTCGCAATCCGTGTGATCCGGCTCAATTCTGAGCGAATTTTGAGGAGATAACGTGAAATACTTGCCGCTAATCGCTTTGATCGCAGCATTTTCTGCCAGCGCCGCTCAACCGCCAGCGGGCGTTCAGTCCGTTGGGCAAAGTCAGCAACCACCCAAGGCTGTCGCTACCTGCATTGCGCAGAAGTGGGCGGATGGCTCGCAACAGCGAGTCGTGTCGCAGGACACGCTGGCCAACGATCAGGCGCTCGACGTCTACGTCCCGGGCCAACAACCGCCTAATGGCGCAGCCGCCGTGGTACGCCCGTCGTACACTGGTAAGGGTACGTGGGTCGGCTTCCGCTCGAATGGCGCTGCGGGCAGCGACGCCACCACCACCAGTGCGATCAGCGCTTGCCTTTAACAACTGACTGCATGCATCCGCATGCAGCGCGCCGAAGCAAACCGTTTGACGCGCTTTCATTCGTCAAATAAAAAAGCCCCGCAATTCAATTGCGGGGCTTTTTTGCATCTGCGCGTTTTACAGACGCGCTAGAGCCGAAGCTTATTCGCCGTTCGCCTGGGCACTGCTGCTGTCCAGCGCTCCGTAGAACTTGACCTTGGAACGGGCACGCAGCGCTTCAACATAAGCCTGTGCTTCGGACTGCGCGTCGACTTGCGCGATCTGCTGCTGGGCCGCGGCGAGACGCTGCGGATCGGTCGGCGCACTTGCCACCACCGAGTTCACGCGATAGATCGCGTAGCCGTCGTTGCCGAGATCGACACCGACGTAGGCCGGCAGTTTTTGCGCATCCGCTTTGTAAATTGCGCTCAGCGCAGCAGGCGGCATGCCTTGCGCGTCGTTACGCGAGACCTTCACCGGCGACGAGAAGCCCGCCGTGGCATTCGACTTCTGGAATTCAGCCAGCTTCGCGATGCCATCCTTGTGCGCCGCCTCGTTCGACTGAGCCGCGATCACCTTTTGACGCACTGCGTCCTTGATGGTGTCGAGCGCCGGTACGGCAGCGGCCTTGTAGTCGGTCACGCGTGCGGCAACCAGCGTATTGCCGCCGACGTCGATCGCTTGCGTGTTGTTGCGCGCCGTCACCGCGTCGCTTGCAAACACAGCGGCGAGGAATTTCGCGTTGTTCAGCGGACTATCCGGCGGCAGCTTCGCGTCCGGCTGCGGCGTGACCGTGGCCGTTTGCAACGGCAGTTTGTACTTGTCGGCGGCCGGTTGGAGGCTCTTGGCCTTTTCGTAGACGATCGACGTGAAGCCTTCCGACTCGTCGCTGAAGGTCTTGCTCGCCTGCTGCGTCCTGACCTCTTTCGCGATCGCATCCTTCACTTCGTCGAACGGCTTCGTGACCGACGGCTTCACGTCCGTGACCTTGACGATGTGATAGCCGAAGTCGGTCTGCACGATGCCGCTGACTTCGTCTTTCTTGAGAGCGAACACGGCGTCGTCGAATGCCTGACCGCCTGCGATCATGCCGCGACCGAAGTAACCCAGATCGCCGCCTTTCGATGCGGAACCCGGATCCTGCGAATTCTGCTGCGCGATCTGCGCAAACTGGTCCGGATGCGCCTTGATCTGCGCGAGCAGCTCGTCGGCCTTCTGCTTCGCCTTGGCCTTGTCAGCCGCGCTCGCGTCTTTCGGCGCGGCGATCAGGATGTGGCTCGCGCGCACCTGGCCATCGGTGCGGTACTTCGCGATGTTGTCGTCGTAATACTTTTTCAGATCGGCGTCGCTCGGCTGCACGGCGGCGGCGAGCGTTGCCGGCGACAACACGAGGTACTGGATCGTCGCCGTGGCCGGTGTAGCGAAGTCGTTGCGATGCGCGTCGTAATAGGCTTGCAGTTGCGCGTCGGTTGGCTGCACCTTCGCAGCATAGTCACGCGGATGGAACGCGATACCCTGCACTTCGCGCTTCTGTTCGGCGAGCTCGGTCAGATGTTGTGCGAGGGTCTTCGACGTGAAGGCGCTGCCTTGAATGCTGGCCGGCAATTGCTGCGTGGCGATGCTGTAACGCACGCGTTCGTCGTACTGGTCGGGCGTCATGCCCTGCATCGCGAGTAATTGCTTGTAACGATCGACGTCGATCGAACCGTCGGGATTCTTCAGCGACGAGATCACCGGATCGTTCAGCAAGACGCGCCGCACGGCGTCGTCGGAAGCGGTCAGATGCAGGCGCTGCGTTTCGTCGGCCAGCACGCGCTGCTCGATCAGACCGTCGAGCATTTCGCTACGGCGCTCGGGCGTGTCGAACGACTTCATGTCGAATTGCGCGCCCAGCATCTGGCGGGCGCGATCGAGCTGCTGACGCATTGCGTTGTCATACTCAGCGCGGGTGATCTTATGACCGTTGACGCTGGCGACGTTTGCACTTTCGTCAAAGAAGCCGCGGAAGCCCTGGATACCCACAAAACCCAACCCCGGCACAATGACGAGGATGAGCATGAACATCATCAGGCGTTTGTGATTGCGGAAAAAATCGAGCATGCGTGAGGAGTGCCGAAAACAGAACGCCCGATATTACAACAGCGGGCAATAAAAAAGGCGAACCGGAGTTCGCCTTTCGAGGATACTGGCGGAGTGGACGGGACTCGAACCCGCGACCCCCGGCGTGACAGGCCGGTATTCTAACCGACTGAACTACCACTCCTGATACAACCTAATACAACAATAACAATAGCAGTCCGCAATTCTAGCCGGAATCGTCGCCAGAATGCAAGGTCCGTGTGCACGGTGGCGCCGTCACGCTTTCCGGAACCGTTCCAGACGCCAGTCAGATTGACCAAGCACAAGATGTTGCAAAGGGGGCGCAGGCGCGACATCTGTCAGCAACAAACTCGCAATTCAGTCACCGTGAGAAATCGCGGCCCTACGGACGTATCGTGGACCACTTCGCGCGGGTATGCTGCTCGATATCGCACCCTCATTCGTGCGATGGCGATGGCCATGAGTTCCTCCACGACAGCCGCCGCTTCCACAAGGTCGGGACGCGACGCATCGCGCGCCGCGACCATTCATCTCGTGCGGGCCTAGGCGCTACGGCCGCCGGATAGCCTATCCTCTCGCCTGCGTCACCGCGAGCGATTAGTTCGATCCGAGGACGAACTCAGGAAGCGGACGCGCACCCTTCACCGGGAAGCCTTTCGAATCCGTGGGCAGATACTGCGTCTGAAACGCGGTGAAGATTGCGGCGAACCCGCTTGCTCGTTGCACGATGACAGCGCCGTCCTGAAAAGCTCCGTTCTCCTTCCAGTGCGGGCCACGCGGATTGCCCTGGTTCATGTGCGTTTCATGCAGTCCGTCCTGCTGCGGCTGGAACAGAAAGCCGAACCCGTAAACGACAACGCCCTGTTCGCGCGGCGGGTAGAAATCGCGGGGCTGCGGCTCGCCTTTGCCGCTGTCGTACGGAATGGATTCTGGCGCCTGACTGGTATCGATCGACAGAATCCCGTTGATGATGTCGTTGACGTCGGCCCGCTTGCCATCGACGTCCGCATACGGAATCGGCCGCATCCGGTGCAGGTCGAGCAGGCTCCGGTCCTGCCAGTAGTCCAGCAGCGGGAAACCCGACGTGTAAAGCCCGAGACCCAGGCCGGCGAGCTTGTCGGTGACCGGGTCCGCGAAATTCAGGTCCACGTAGGAGTAGACCTCGTCGTTACCGTCTTCGCCGACCTGGGTCGATGCCGAATTGACGACGATCTTGAAGATCGCCTCGTCCGAACCCTGGACATTGATCACGTAGTGAGGACTACCGACGTAGGTCGACACGAAGGGCGCGGCGTTGATCAGCTTGCCCTTGAACATACAGTATTCGTTCATCGAAGTGCTCTCTGTGGGTCCTGTTGATTTTCGCTGTGTGCGTTCGAGTCCTGCCTGGTGCACGAGCGTGGCCGCGCGGCGGCCATCTCGAGTCCGTATCGCCTGCGTGACCCTTCTTCGTACCGCCGGCGAAAACTTAAGCGGCCGCTAGAACGGTTCTGGCATCTGATCGACCTTGATCGTTCCGTCGGCACGAATCCCGACCTTCAGGATCAGATTGAACACGGTCTCGTCCCACGGGTCCGGGTACGAGCCCTTCTCACATCCCAGTGCATGCATCGGCTTCGGAAGCTTTCCGTGATGCCAGCAGCACACGATCAGCGGCTGGTTCTTGTAACCGGTGCCGGTGAGCATCAGTTGCGCCGCGTCGACGAACTGGTCGTCCGGGTACGGCATCTGCACGTCGAGTCCGCACTGCTGCGCGAGCGGCGTCGCGGTTTCATCGGGCCGCAAGCTCTCCGCCGAGTTCGCGGCCGCGATGATCACGTCCGGTTTGCCGAACGTGTCGGGAATATAGGTCGCGAGCTGCTTCGCGCGCGCATAGCCTGCGGGCGACAGATTCGGATCGCCGGCGTCGTCGGGCTTTTCCGCATGCCGCATCACCAGAATGTGTCGAGTAGCCAAACTGTTCATCGCGATGCCCTCACTTTGACTTGGTTTTGCGCTGCAAAGCCGGCTTCGTCGCCTTCGTCGTTTTCTCGGGCTTCGGCGATTTCGCCGATTTCGGTGTCTTTGCGGATTTCGCCTTCGCCGCATGCGGCCCCACCGCGGGCGACAGCCCGCCCGTCTGTTCCTGCAGCGCCGGCCGCACTCTCGTCGAGCCGGTCGCGTGCATCGTCGGCAGCGCGTCGGTCTTCGGAACCGCGGCCAGCCAGAAGTTCAGCTCGGACGACTTCACAGAGTTGTCGGCCGCGAAATACGCGTCCTGCCAGCTGTCGTCCGCCTTCAGGAAATGCCACGCCTTGTCCTTTTCCGATTCAAGCCAGTAGCGCCACGCGTAATGGTCGTAGACGTCCAGGCAATGCGCGGCGTAGGCCTCGGCCACCGCACGGTGCCCCTTGATGAGGTTGAGATTCTCGTCGTTGTTGTACGACGCCTTATAGCCGTCGTTGTGGCTACCCATCGCGACGACGCAGTTGTCGGAGAACGGATCGATGACGACGATCTTGTCGTGGATCACTGCGTGGCCGGCCTGATTCAGCTCCTGCGTCCACTGGCCGAACGCGTCCCCCTTCGTGACGCCACGTGTGTGGATCACGCGAAAATCCTCCGGCAGCGGCGCGTCCCCCTTCTTCGGCCGTGCGACCGGAACCTGCCCGTCGTGGATCGCGGTGTAGAACTCGCCGGCCGCCGTCGCGTCCGTCACCGCACCTCGCACGAACAGCGCCGGGTTGACCTTCTGCGCCTGCCCGATCGCGTCGACGATGCTCGGATAGCCCGGCTCGAACACCAGGAAAAGGATCGACTGCTGCGCCTTGCCGATCAGGTCGAACAGCGCCTGCAGATCCGGTGGCGTCGGTTCGTCCGGTTTCGGCTTGCTGGCCCGCTGCTTCGGCGTGTTCGGCGAGAACCAGATGTCGATTTTCCCGCTGCCGTCCTCGAGGTCCACGCTGACGGGGCCTTTCGCGTCGGCCGACCGCAGCGGCTCATCCTGTGGGCCGGTGACCTTCGGGCCAGGCGGCAGCGTGTCCTGCCTCAGGCGGATCCAGTAGTCGTCGTACGCCACCGCGACCGCCGCCGAGCGTGCGATGATCGTGTTGTTCGTCTGCGCGCAGAGCCCGTGCGCGGTCACGTTGGTCGAACCGAACAGCGCCGCCTGCGGCTTATCGCCCTGCACCAGTACCTGGAACTTGTTGTGGCCGATGTGGTTCGCCGCCATGAACCGGTCGGTCACGTCCGCGCCGGCCGCCTTCATCGCTTCGCGTTCGGGCTCATACACGTCGTTCGTCGGCTGGCCCGTGCCATCCTGGCCCGGCATGTTGGTCAGGATCAGGTTCAGCGAACCCTGCAAAGGCTTGAGCGTACCGATGACTTCGGGATCGTCCAGCTCGTAGAACGCGCATTTGAGCGTCGCGCCGCTCTGCGCCGCTTCCTTCGGCAGCGAGGTCAGCGCGTCGATCATGTCACCCGCGAGGTCGTTGCGAAGCGGATCGCCGATGGTGTAGATGTGCTGTGTGAGCGCGTCGGCCATCGGGCCGCCACCGGACGTGTCGTTCAGCGCTTTCGCGGTCGCCTGCGTCGCGAGGATGCCGCGATTGAAGTAAGCGGACAGCGTGCCGTAATGCGGCGTCAGCTGGATCTGATTGGTGATCAGCGGTCCATACGGCATCGGCGCGAGATTGCCCGGCGTGCCGCCCATCGGGACTATCTTGTACTTGTAGGTTTTCCCGCGGATCGCATAGACGTCTTTCCAGAAGAACTTCTGGATAGGGTCCACGACCGTCGTGCGCCCGGGATCCGCCGACTGTCCGTCGAAGGTCGCCATCGCCGGCAATGGCGTTTCCGTGCCAGCCAGCACGTCGATCCGGTAGATCGCGAAGCCCAGACAGCCCTTCAGTTTGCCGCCGAAGGTCCAGGCAAACACCGCGATGTCGTTATTCGAAAAGGCAACGGCTTTCATTTCTTCTCCCGTTTTTTGAAGGCCGCATCGACGTGCCCTTATTCGGTTATTTCTAGCACGTTTTGAAGACAATCGCGTACACAGATTGATGAAAGCGGCGTGTGAGTATGGGTGTCGATGCCGCCGGCAGGCCATGAGCGATCGTGCCGGGCCGGAGCCGCGTCGTGCCCGGCACGCGTTCGTCCGTGCGTGTTTCGTTCGACAAAGCGGATCCGCGGACTGTCTGGTACATACTTAATATGCGGCTGCTTTCAATTGACATCTCCCTTGCCTAAGAGAATGGACTGAGCGTCCCCCACCGGTGAATAGCGCAAGCCATGAATGAATGTAAGGAAGGCAGATCCTCGCGGCCCGCCGGTCAACCTCGCGCTGCCTGTCGGATCGACCGTCGGCTTTTCGGTGCAGGCGTGGGCCTTTATTGCGTGTACCAGCCGTGGCTGACCACGAACGACTGGCCGGTCAGTGCGGCGCTCGGGAACGACGACAGGAACAGCACCGTCCGCGCGACGTCCTCGACAGTCGTGAACACGCCGTCCACCGTGTCGTCGAGCATGATCTTCTTCACGACGTCTTCTTCGCTGATGCCGAGTTCCTTCGCCAGCTCGAGGATCTGCTTGTCGACTCGCGACGCCGAGCGCCTTATCGGTGTGGGTTTTGCGATTTCCGGCTTCTTTGTCGCCGACCGGCGCCAGGTGAATGCACCGGAGCCGCTACAGGACTGGTCATTGATCGACCTTGAACCGATTCTTGAAAATTGCTTCGAACTACCGGTATGGATCGAAAACAATGCCACGATGGCAGCTATCGGTGAGAGCCTGCTCGGGGCAGGACTGTGGGCGCGCAGTTTCGTCTATCTGTCATTTAACTATGGGTTTGGCGGCGGCATTGTCATCGACGGTAAGCCCTATTTTGGTTCACATGGCAACGCGGGCGAGATGATGATTTATGACGAGGACGAGACCGGTCGTCGTCCGGCGCTGCAGTACCTGATCAAGGAATTACGGGCAAACGGCGTCGACATCGACTCGGTCGAGGACTTGCGCTTCCGCTTTGATCCGACATGGTCCGGCGTGGAGAGCTGGATCGAGCGCACCCTTCCCGCACTGGATCGGGTTATCAACACCGTGGCTGGTTTATTCGATCCTGAAGCTATCGTATTCGGCGGCCAGTTGCCCGTTCAATTGGGCAGGATGCTGATTGAGCGGGCCCGCTTTTGGGAAAAGCATCGATATGGCGTCGCCCCCCCAAGGCCGAAGCTCGTGCTCGGCGAAGCGAACGGCAACGCGGCCGTAATCGGTGCCGCGCTTGTGCCGTTGAAGGAATGTTTCTTCGAGTGAATAAGGCTGCGAGATTGCGCGCGGTGTGTTCCGCTAGTTCTCTTCATTGCCATAGATCGCGCTTATCAGCCTCGCCCGCAACACAAGGGCCTCTCTGAAATCACCCCGAGTAGTCCAACTTGCCGAGCCTGACCACGGTGACTCCCTTGCCGAGATGGCGCAGAGACGGTTGCAACAACACGCAGTTGTCGTAAGGAGTGACGATCCGGCGCGCGCCGTCGACGGCGATCAGCGTTCCTGCCTCGGCAATCACTTCCATGCCGCGGAAGTCATCGGTGAAGCGGAAGTCCGTCGAGTCCGCCGTGACCGCGTGAGTCACGCGGATGCATTGTGGCCGTAGTGGTGAAGCCGACTTCATCCATGGTGCGACAGACGCCGAATCGATCACGCCGGTGCTTGTCAGGAACCGGCATACAGCATCAAGCGCAACGTCCCGACCCGCTTGCTCAAAATGCTGTCCGCATTCGATCAGCAGCGCGTTTTTGGAGCTGTTCGGATCGCCGAAGCCGCCATAGTCGCGCAAGCGTCGCCCTGCGGCATGGCCTTCGTCAATCATCAGATGAGCCGGCGCGGCCATCTGCCGCGCTAGCGCTACGCCCTTCGCGAGCGGGCCAGTGAGAATCAGGGGCTCCGACTTCTCATGCATCGAATGAATGTCGAACAGAAAGTCCACGGTATCGATGAGCGGACGCAGTTCACGCGCCCGGCGCAACTCAAGACTGTCGTCCGGTCCGTCCAGCTTTTCAGGCGCCCACAGGCGGTTCATGTCTTCATCGATATAACGCGTGGCGTCTGGATCGGTCGGATCGAATCGGTCATACGCCGCCACGTTCGCGAACGACAGTGTCAATCGCCCCCTGCTCGGTCGCAGGCCCGAAGCCAGCAAGATGTCGAGCGCTATCGCGCCGCACATCTCGTTGCCATGAGTGAGTGCGTTGATCATCACGTGTGGGCCGGCCACCCCACTGTCGAAACTTTGGACATAGTCGATACCGTCCTGACCGGTCCGCCAGCGGCGAATATCAGGCTTGTCCAGCTCGATCGGATAGCTCGGCAATGTGGCGCGAAGCGCTTCTAGTGTCGTCATTTTTAGTTTTCCAAAAGAACGTGTCGTCGCATCAGTCGGTGCCGTGCGCTGCGGCGGCGCAGCAGCCACAACGCGGTGAGGCTGATCAACGTTGTAGCCAGTACATAGAAACTGGGCGATGTCTTGTTGTGTGTCGTTCCGATCAGCCAGGTCACGATCAGTGGCGAAAAGCCGCCGAAAATCGTCACGGACAAGTTGTAGCTCAGCGCCAGTCCCGTGCCTCGGGTACGGGTTGGGAATATCTCGGAGAGCAGCGCAGGCAAGGGCGCGAGAATCGCCGCAAGCAGCACACCAACGATAGCCTGGGTCGCCAGCAGCGTCGCAAAGGTCGGATACGCGACCATGGTGGAAAACATCGGATACGTGGATACGGCGATCACGATCATCGCGATGGCAATCACGCGGATGCGCCCGTATCTGTCCGACAGCAAACCAAAAAACGGGGCCATCACCATCAGCATGACGCCAGTTACCATCGTACAGACGAGCGACGCACTCGTTGCGATATGCAACTGCTTAACGGCATAGGTGGGCATATACACCTTTTGCACGTAGCTGAACGCCGTCACCGCCACCACTACGCCCGCGCCAAGCAAAAGGCCGGGCAAGCCGATCGTCAGCGTATCGCGTAACGGGGAAACCTCGCGTTGATCGCTTCGGCTAGTCGCCTGCAGCGCAAGGAACTCTGGCGTTTCCGGTGTATAGCGACGGATGTAGAGGCCGATCGGCCCGATCAGCAAACCGAACAGGAAGGCTGCTCGCCATCCCCAGGCATCGATCTGCTGCGTGCTGAGGGTATAGGTCAGCACCGTACTAAGACCGGCGGCAAGGACGGTCGCGAGACCTTGCGTCGATGCTTGCCAACTGCCGTTGTAACCCAGCCGCTTGCCATCGGCGTGCTCGACCATGAAGGCCGTCGCGGCGCCGAATTCGCCGCCAGTCGAAAATCCCTGCAGCAATCGCGCGACGATCACGAGCGCGGGAGACCACAGTCCGATACGCGCATAGGTAGGTGCGAGAGCGAGCATCGCCGTGCCGATCATCATCAGCAGGATGGACCAGGTGAGTGCAGCCTTGCGCCCTGCGCGGTCTGCATAGCTACCCAGCACAATGGAGCCTAGCGGCCGCATGACGAACGAGATGCCGAAGGTGCCGACGGACAGCATCAGTGAAGTCCAGTCGTCGCCGGTCGGGAAAAAAAGCTTGCCGATGGTGATGGCGAAATAGCCATAGATCAGCAGATCGTAGTATTCGAGCGCGTTTCCGACGCTCGCCGCCAGTACTGCGCGCCAGGCGGCTGGTCGCCGCGGCGTCGCGGTGGTGTTAAGCAACGCGTCCTCTGGACGATCCGCGCTGTCGCCATCTTTCATGCCGAGCGTTCTCGCGAGCATAGTTCTCTCCTCAAAGTCTCCCCGCCAGGTTTGTCCGTCTAGTCGGCGAGGAATTCGAAGGAGTCTATGGAGCGCAAAAAGACCGTCTGTGCCGTTTTGGCACTAGGTCGGGCTACTTTGAGCAACCGCCGTTGCGTACGGGTGGCGAGCGCTTGTTGCTAGCCCAGCCGCTGTGCGTTGGCGATGGCAAGCTTCCAGACCTCGTCCAGCAACGCGTTCTGATTGCTGCGTACGCGGTACATGCTGATGTCAACGCGGATGTTCCATTCCTTGACGCCCGCAAGACACAACGCGCCAGCACCGAGGTCGTTCTTTACCAGCCGGTGCGGCAGCCACGCCATGCCAAAACCCCGCAGGGCCATTTCCTCCACAGCCTCATAGAAATCAGCCTGAAACACGGGCGTTAGAAAGGCTTTCTGGTCAGTCGCTGCGAGATGACTGTCGAGGATTTGCCGAAGCGTCAGGCCGCGGGAGAACGCAAGCCATGGCAACGGCGAGCCGGCCGAACCGGGCAGCCTGAAACGCGGGTGTCCGCGCTTATCGGGAATACTGACCGGTACAAGCGTCTCGCTGTCTAGCCGGCAGTGGTCGTATTTCCGCGGGTCGAGCAATGCATCGGCCTGCGGACTCGCGTAGGATATGAGCAGGTCGGTCGTGCCATCGGCGAGTTCCAGCACGCCTCCCTGCGTGCCACCGGTCGTCACGCTAATCGGAAAAGGGCCGCGCTGCTCATACAGATCCTGATACCAGCCCGGCACGAACGTGCGCGCGAGGGTCCTGCCCGTACCGATTTTGAGCGCGACCGGGAGTTGGACTTCACGCAGTAGCCAGCGTGCTTCATTCAAGTCATCAATGGCATTGGACGCAGCATCCAAAAATAGCCGCCCAGCTGGCGTCAAGGCGACCGGCTGCACTCCGCGGTCGACCAACGCTGTGCCCACCCATTCCTCCAACGCCCTGATGCGTCGACCGAAGGCAGGATGTGTAACGCTACGATTTTCGGCGGCGCGGCTGAAACTGCGCGTCTTCGCCAGTTCCCTGAAATCTTCCAGCCATTTGATCTGCATGCGCGCTCTTTGCCGGTTTCAAGTGCACTCGATAATTCGCATTATCCAGTTAATCGAACTAGTCGCGAGCAGGGCTGAACTGTACCAAACGTATTGGAAACGACTACCACTGAACAATGCGAAGCCATCGCACCGTCAATGCGGTTTACGATGGGGTCGTCGCGAACGGGTCAAAACCCAAGATACAACAAAAAATACAACGAAAAAAAGTTCGGATTCGGCTGGACGGCACTGGACATATCTACCCAGCCAGCGGGCAATAAAAAACCCGCGGAGCCAATAGCCACGCGGGTTTTAGAGTACTGCAGCAGATCTCTTCGGACCTGCTCGGACGCCAATCGTGAAACGGAATGGTGGGTGCTGAGAGGCTCGAACTCCCGACCTACGCCTTGTAAGGGCGCCGCTCTACCAACTGAGCTAAGCACCCGCTTCGCGGATTAGCGTACTTCTATTCTGCTGCCTGACGCAATAACCCGTGGTAACACCAAGTCGCTGCATTTTCGTTGCACTTCTTTCTAACGAAACCTGCAGGTCATCAAGCAGCAAGTCCATTAGTTTAACGCATCCTTCAGAGCTTTGCCAGGCCTAAATTTAGGGACCTTCGCTGCCTTGATCTTGATGGCAGCGCCGGTGCGCGGATTGCGGCCCGTACGCGCCGTACGCTTACCAACGGCAAACGTGCCGAAGCCGACCAGCGTCACCGAACCGCCCTTCTTCAACGTACCTTTGACGCCACCGATCACGGCATCGAGTGCACGGCCGGCCGCAGCCTTCGAAATGTCGGCCTGCTGTGCAATGTGATCGATCAATTCCGTTTTATTCATTCCAACCCCCGAGAATGTTATGGCAATCGTGACGGCGCTCTGTAGCACCTGGCATCACGCGGCCGGCGGGCAGCGCCGAGCCGACTCATTAGAATTGGCCGAAACCCTTGTGTCAAGCGGGATTGAGCCTGATTGCGCAGGTTCCCGGGCGGTCTTTTGATCACCGAATCTTGCCGCCGATCGATGTGCGCACAACCAGTTGAGCGATTGCAGCCGTGTTTGCTCAAAAGGTGGGACGGCGCGCGTTCGTGTGCCGGCGAATCCTTTCGGAAAATCGTGGGCAATAAAAAACCCGCGGACCAAGCCGCGGGTTTTCGTACAGCAACCTACTTTC
The DNA here is from genome assembly GCF_038050405.1 of Paraburkholderia sp. IMGN_8. Taxonomy (NCBI): domain Bacteria; kingdom Pseudomonadati; phylum Pseudomonadota; class Betaproteobacteria; order Burkholderiales; family Burkholderiaceae; genus Paraburkholderia; species Paraburkholderia sp. IMGN_8. Next base: position 2,593,841 of record NZ_CP150900.1, read on the forward strand.
GCTACCAGCTGCCTTAGTGCTTCACGACTTCCGTAGCGCCGGTGTCTTTCGCCGGCTCTGCTGCGACAGGCGTAGCAGGCTTCAGCTCTTCTTCCGACAGCGCTGCAGGCACACGTTCGAGCGCCAGTTCGAGCACCCTGTCGATCCAACGGACCGGCATGATTTCGATCGCGTTCTTCACGTTGTCTGGAATTTCCGTCAGATCCTTGACGTTTTCTTCCGGAATCAGCACCAGCTTGATACCGCCGCGATGCGCCGCCAGCAGCTTCTCCTTCAGGCCACCGATCGGCAATACCTCGCCACGCAGCGTGATTTCGCCCGTCATCGCTACATCCGCGCGCACTGGGATACCGGTCAGCACCGACACCAGCGCGGTCGTCATCGCGATTCCGGCCGAAGGACCGTCCTTCGGCGTCGCGCCTTCCGGCACGTGGATGTGAATGTCCTGCTTCTCGAACGCTTCGTCCTTGACACCCAGACGGCGCGAACGCGAGCGGACCACCGAGCGCGCGGCTTCGACAGATTCCTTCATCACGTCGCCGAGCGAACCGGTGCGGATCACATTGCCCTTACCCGGCATGACCGCGGCTTCGATCGTCAGCAGATCGCCGCCGACTTCCGTCCACGCAAGACCCGTGACCTGGCCAACCTGATTTTCCTTCGCTGCCAGACCGAAGTCGTACTTGCGCACGCCGAGGAAAGTATCGATATTGCTGCCGTCGACCTTCACCGCGCCTTCCGCCTTCTTCAGCAGAAGCATCTTCACGACCTTGCGGCAGATTTTCGAAATTTCACGCTCTAGCGAACGGACGCCCGCTTCGCGCGTGTAGTAACGAATGATGTCGCGGATCGCGGTTTCCGCTACCTCGACCTCGCCATCCTTGAGGCCGTTATTCTTCTTCTGCTTGGGCAAAAGATAACGTTGCGCGATGCTGACCTTCTCGTCTTCCGTGTAACCCGACAGACGGATCACTTCCATCCGGTCGAGCAACGGCGGCGGAATGTTCAGCGAGTTCGACGTCGCCACGAACATCACGTCCGACAGATCGAAGTCGACTTCGACATAGTGATCGGCGAACGTATGGTTCTGTTCCGGATCGAGCACTTCCAGCAAGGCTGACGACGGATCGCCGCGGAAATCCTGCCCCATCTTGTCGACTTCGTCGAGCAGGAAGAGTGGATTGCGCACGCCGACCTTGGTCAGGCTTTGCAGAATCTTGCCGGGCATCGAACCGATATACGTACGACGGTGACCGCGAATCTCGGCTTCGTCGCGCACGCCGCCGAGCGCCATGCGCACGAACTTGCGGTTCGTGGCGCGAGCGATCGACTGGCCCAGCGACGTCTTACCGACACCCGGAGGCCCAACGAGGCACAGGATCGGCGCCTTCACCTTGTCGACACGTTGCTGGACCGCGAGATACTCGAGAATGCGTTCCTTCACTTTCTCGAGACCGAAGTGGTCTTCGTCGAGCACGCGTTCCGCATTCGAGAGGTCGTTGTTGACCTTGCTCTTCTTGCGCCACGGCAAGCCGATCAGCGTATCGATGTAGTTGCGCACGACCGTCGCTTCAGCCGACATCGGCGACATCAGCTTAAGCTTCTTCAGCTCTGCGTCGGCCTTCTTCTTGGCTTCCTTCGGCATGCGGGCAGCCGTGATGCGCTTCTCGAGTTCTTCGAGATCCGCACCTTCTTCGCCTTCGCCGAGTTCCTTCTGGATCGCCTTGACCTGTTCGTTCAGGTAGTACTCGCGCTGGCTCTTCTCCATCTGGCGTTTGACACGCCCACGGATGCGCTTTTCAACCTGCAGGATGTCGATCTCGGCTTCGAGTTGCGCGAGCAGATGCTCGAGGCGCTCGATGACCGGGAACATTTCGAGGATATGCTGCTTCTGGTCGAGCTTGAGCGGCAAATGCGCCGCGATCGTGTCGGCCAGACGCCCGGCCTCGTCGATACCCGACAGCGACGTCAGGATCTCCGGCGGGATCTTCTTGTTCAGCTTCACATACTGGTCGAACTGCGACACGATCGCGCGGCGCAGCGCTTCAGTTTCAGCGCTGTCGGCGTGGTCGGGTTCGAGCGGCATCACTTCGCACGAGAACTGCGTTTCCTGCTCTTCGATGGAAAGCGTTTTCGCGCGCTGCAAGCCTTCGACGAGCACCTTAACGGTGCCGTCGGGCAGCTTCAGCATTTGCAGGATGTTGGCAACACACCCTACTTCGTACATGTCCTTTTCGGTCGGCTCATCTTTCGCAGCCGTTTTTTGGGCGACGAGCATGATGTGCTTGCCGCCTTCCATCGCTGCTTCGAGAGCCTTGATCGACTTCGGGCGGCCTACGAAGAGCGGAATCACCATGTGCGGGAAGACGACTACGTCACGCAGCGGGAGCAGCGGGAGCGTAATGCGTTCCGGCGGAAGGAGTTGGGTTCCTGACATTTCATTTCCCCATGAGTGGAATCAGTTCGTTCGATAGGTGAGGCCAGCAGAAAAGATTGCAAGCCTCCGCGTGTGGGAAAAGTTCAGTGACTCCGAAGGTTCAGTGACTCCATAGTGAAAACAACCATCCTGACCACACGATAAACGAAAAAGCCGTTCACGTCGCCATGAACGGCTTGTTTGCAGAACCCGAAAGCCGATCAGTTCGAACCCGCAACCTTGGGCGCGTCTTCGTAGATCAGTAGCGGTTTGCCGTCGCCGTCAATTACGTTGTCGTCGATGATAACCTTGCTAACGCCTTTCATAGCCGGCAGGTCGTACATCACGTCAAGCAACGCCTGTTCCAGGATCGAACGCAAACCTCGTGCGCCCGTCTTGCGGCGGATCGCCTTACGCGCCACAGCCTGCAACGCCGCCGGACGAATCTCGAGTTCGACGCGTTCCATATTGAACAGCTTGTGGTATTGCTTTACCAGCGCGTTCTTCGGTTCGACGAGGATCTTCATCAGCGCCGCTTCGTCGAGCTTGCCGAGCGTAGCCACCACCGGCAGACGGCCGATCAGCTCAGGAATCAGACCGAACTTGATCAGATCTTCCGGCTCCACTTCGCGCAGTACTTCGCCCGCGTCGCGGTCCTGCTTGCTCTTCACGCTCGCGCCGAAGCCAATTCCGGTCTTTTCGGTACGGTCGACGATGACCTTTTCCAAGCCATCAAACGCGCCGCCACAAATAAACAGGATATTGGTCGTGTCGACCTGGATGAAGTCCTGATTCGGATGCTTACGGCCACCCTGCGGCGGCACCGACGCCATCGTACCCTCAACCAGCTTCAGCAAGGCCTGCTGCACGCCTTCACCCGACACATCGCGGGTAATCGACGGGTTGTCGGACTTGCGGCTGATCTTGTCGATTTCGTCGATGTAAACAATGCCGCGCTGGGCCTTGTCGACTTCGTAATTGCAGTTCTGCAGCAGCTTCTGGATGATGTTCTCGACGTCTTCGCCGACGTAGCCGGCTTCCGTCAGCGTCGTTGCGTCGGCAATGACGAACGGGACGTTCAGAAGGCGCGCGAGCGTCTGCGCGAGCAAAGTCTTGCCGGAACCAGTCGGGCCGATCAGCAGGATGTTGCTCTTGGACAGCTCGATCTCGTCCTTCTTGTCGAGATGCTTGAGGCGCTTGTAGTGGTTGTACACCGCGACCGCGAGAATCTTCTTCGCGCGTTCTTGACCGATCACGTACTGATCGAGGATTTCACGGATTTCCTGCGGACTCGGCAGATCGGACTTGGACAAGCCCGCCTCGATGCCCGCGCCTGCAGCCTCATCGCGGATGATTTCGTTGCACAGGTCGATACATTCATCGCAGATGAACACCGACGGGCCCGCAATCAGTTTTTTGACTTCATGCTGGCTCTTGCCGCAGAACGAGCAATACAACAGCTTTTCGCTGTTAGAACCTTTCTTGTCCGCCATAGATGTGTGAGCCTCCGGACACTCGATTACATGATACGCCGTTTGCCCCTGCCTCACAGTTGGGCGCGGCGGGGCTTGAGCCAGGATAACGGCGTTTGCCGCAGGCGCTCGGACGAGTCTTGATTATTTCACAACCGATCCGATGACGTCTTTGCCCAATCATGGGGCGAAGACGCACCAGATCAAGGACGCTTGTGGGCCACCTGATCGACAAGCCCGTACGCTTGCGCGTCATCGCCGGACATGAAATTGTCGCGGTCGGTGTCGCGCGCGATACGTTCCACCGGCTGGCCGGTGTGGTGCGCGAGCAGATGATTCAGCCGTTCCTTCAAATACAGAATTTCACGCGCCTGAATTTCAATGTCCGATGCCTGACCGCGCGCGCCGCCCAGGGGCTGGTGAATCATCACACGCGAATTCGGCAGCGCAAAGCGCTTGCCCTTCGCACCGGCCGCCAGCAGGAACGCACCCATGCTGGCCGCGAGACCCATGCACAGCGTCGACACGTCCGGCTTAATGAACTGCATCGTATCGTAGATTGCCATGCCGGCCGAAACCGAACCGCCCGGGCTGTTGATGTAGAAGCTGATGTCCTTGTCCGGGTTCTCGCTCTCGAGGAACAGCATCTGCGCGACAACGAGATTGGCCGTCTGGTCGTTCACTTCGCCGACCATGAACACAATGCGCTCTTTCAGCAGGCGCGAGTAGATGTCATACGAGCGCTCGCCGCGGCCGCTCGTTTCCACGACGATCGGCACCAGTCCGAGCGCCTGCGCTTCGAGATCCCGCGACGACTGGGAGGTCAACGTGTCCAGCATTTGGGCGCGAAAGGTCATGCAATGGATCCTTGTCTGGAAATATTCTAAATATCAGATGCTAGACAGGTGTGTACGACGAGTCCATATTCAAGTGCGCGATCCGCGTGCTGAAGTTTGTACTTAAAGCAGAGCACATTCACAGCACAAAAAAACGGCGTGCGAGCCGTCGCTCCGACAGCCGGCACGCCGTTGCAGCGACGCTTACGCCTGCGCCGTTGCGCTTGCCAGTTCTTCGAAGCTCACTTCCTTGTCCGTCACCTTGGCCTTGCTGAGGACGAAATCGACGACGTTGGCTTCAACGACGTACGCTTCCATTTCGGCAAGACGTTGCTGATTGGAATAATACCAGCGGACGACTTCCTTCGGGTCTTCGTAGCTTTTCGCGAATTCGTCGACTTCGGCACGAATCTGCTCCGGCTTTGCCTGCAGTTCGTTGGCCTTGACCAGCTCGGCCAACACGAGGCCCAGCTTCACGCGGCGCTCTGCCTGTTCCTTGAACATTTCAGCCGGGATCGGTGCGTCAGCGGCGTTGGGCACGCCACGTTGCTCCAGATCCTGACGGGCCATGGCGACGAGGCGTTCCTGATCCTGCTCGATCAGCGCGTTCGGCACGTCGAGCTCCGAAATCTTCAGCAGCGCGTCCATCACCTGATTCTTGACGATGGCTTGCGTGCGGCGCTTCGCTTCGCGTTCGAGGTTGTCCTTGATCTCAGCGCGCATCTTGGTCAGATCGCCGTCTTCGATGCCGAGCGACTTCGCGAATTCAGCGTCGATTTCCGGCAGGTGCGGCCACTCGATCTTCTTCATCGTGATCGTGAATTGCGCCGTTTTGCCTGCCACTTCCTTACCGTGGTAGTCGGCCGGGAACGTCAGATCGAATTCCTTCGACGCGCCGACCGCGAGACCCAGCGCTGCCTTTTCGAATTCCGGCAGCATGCGGCCTTCGCCCAGCACGAACGCGAAATCTTCCGCGCTGCCGCCCTGGAACACTTCGCCGTCGATCTTGCCGACGAAGTCGACCGTCACGCGATCGCCTTCTTTCGCTGCCGTGTCCGCGCCGCCGTCACCGTGCTCGCCGGCTTCGCCGCGAGCGTGGAAGTGAACGCGTTGCTTGCGCAGGATGTCCAGCGTGCGGTCGATTTCCGCTTCGCTGATCGTGGTCGTGGTGCGTTCGATTTCAGCCGTGGCGACGTCGCCCAGCTTCACTTCCGGATACACCTCGAAGGTCGCGTCGAACGCGTAGTCGTTTTCAGCAGCGTCGGCCTTCGGCGCGAAGCTCGGCTGGCCGGCAACGCGCAGGTTTTCGGCGCGGCTGATGTCGAAGAATTCCTTGCCGACCTTGTCGCTCAGCACTTCGGCTTCCACCTGGCCCGAATACTGTTGCGTCACCATCTTGAGCGGCACCTTGCCCGGGCGAAAACCCGGCATGCGCACGTTCTTCGCGAGTTGACGGATACGCGAGTCCACTTCCTTCTGCACGGCGTCCTTCGGCAGGGAAATCGTTACGCGGCGTTCGAGCTTGCCGAGGTTTTCAACAACGTTAGCCATGGCTTCAATCGTCCTAAAATTATTCGAGCGAATCAGTTATCTTCTCCGTGCCGCTTTTCGATGTCGCTTCGCATCGATTGCGCGCCTGCGCCGCGGGCTTGCAGGCCGCCGGCAGCACGGTTTGGGTCTAAAGAGCCGAATATTTTAGCAAACTATTTGCGCGCCTAACCGGGATTCGATGATTGCGCACGTTTTTATCGGCTTTCCGGGCGTTTTCCGGCGTGTTTTCGCCGGCTTTGCGGCCGTTCGATCGAGCCGCCTCGCGTGAGGCGCGCCGGCTTGAGGCCCCGCGGGTGGCCTCGCTTGCGACCTCTTTCACCAGACGATTCCCGCTATGCCGTTCGACATATTCAGTCGGCGGCGCCATGCTGCTAAGCTAACGGACGCGCTCGGGGCCGCGCCTCTTTTCCTTCATTATTGTCGCCCTCGCAACGATTCCAACCATTCAGAGACACCATGCCGAATCTGCCGTCCTCGCCTGTCGTCGTTATTGCTCCCGATTCCTTCAAAGGCTCGCTCAGCGCCGAGCAGGTCGCGCAGGCGATTGCGTCCGGCATCCAGCGCGCCCGGCCCGACGCCGACGTGCGCATCTGTCCGATGGCCGACGGCGGCGAAGGGACGCTCGACGCCATGCTCACGAGCGGCGGCGAGCGCCGCAAGCTGAGCGTGCGCGGCGCGGCCGGGCCGGTGCGCGAAGCGCTCACCGGACTGCTCGCGGACGGCAGCGCGATCATCGAAACCGCGGAAATCGTCGGCATCACGGATCCGGTCGGCATGGGCGTGCCGGTCGAGGCGCGCAGCACGCGCGGCATGGGCGAAGCAATCCGCGCACTGCTCGACGCGGGCGTGCGGCGCTTTTTCGTCGCGCTCGGCGGCAGCAGCACGAATGACGGCGGCGCGGGTCTGCTCGCTGGTCTCGGCCTGAAGCTTTTCGACGCGCAGGACAAGGAACTCGACGCGACGCCCGAACACCTCGCGCGCGTGGCGCGCCTCGATGTGTCGCAACTCGACGCCCGGCTGGCGGACGTGTCGTTCGTCGGCATGTCGGACGTAGACAACCCGCTTACCGGCGATCACGGCGCAACCGCGGTGTTCGGTCCGCAAAAAGGCGTGAAGCCGGAGCAGATTGCCGCGATCGACGCCGCCCTCGGCCACTTTGCCGATCTGCTCGAAGCGGCGCTCGGGCGAACCGCGCGCGATCAACCCGGCGCGGGCGCGGCTGGCGGTCTGGGCTTCGCGCTGCATATGCTGGGTGCGCAGTTCGAGCCGGGCGCGGAAACCGTCGCGCGGCAAATCGGCCTCGACGCCGCGCTCAAGGGCGCCAACTGGCTGATCACAGGCGAAGGCCGTTCGGATGTCCAAACGCTGCACGGCAAGGCGCCCTTCATCGCCTGCCGTCACGCGCAGGCAGTGGGCGTGCCGGCCACGCTGCTATCGGGCGCGGTCGACTCCGCGGCGCTGCCGCGCCTCGCCGAATATTTCAGCGGCTGCTTCTCGCCCGCCCCCGGGCCGATCACGCTGGAGGTGGCGATTCGCGACGCAGCGCGCCTGCTCGCCGACGCGGCCGAGCAGCTGACGCGCCTGAAATACGGCGCGCGTTGACCGGCGGGACGGTTGCGGCAACAATCACAGCGCCACGACCGCTCCACTTATCACGGGAAGACCATGAAGGCCTCCGCCAAAACTGGACTGGAACAACTCCTTACGTACCGTCTGCACGTGTTGAACAAACTCACTGAGCGTGGCATCAGCGAACGCTATCAGGACAAGCTGGGGGTGACGTTGCCGGAAGCGCGAGTGATTGCGTCGGTGGGATCGTTCGGACCGTTTTCGATCATGGAGCTGGCGCGGCACGCGAATCTCGACAAGAGCCAGGCGAGCCGTGCTGCCGAGGCGTTGATCAGGCAAGGGCTCGTGAAGCGCGAGCCGAGCGCCGAAGACGGTCGTGTGGTGCTGGTGTCGCTAACCACTGAAGGCCGCGCGCTGTATCGCAAAGTAATGCCGATCGCGCGCAAGTGGAATGACGATCTGTTCGAGTGCCTCGACGAACAGGAAAAAATCGCGTTCGGCGATGCGCTCGACAAGATCATCCATACGATGACCGCGCGCGAGGAGTGAGCGAAGAAGCGTGAGCGGGCGCGGATGCGGGCCCCAGGAATTGCGACCCGCCCCTGCTGTAATCAGGCCTTGCGGTTGCTTTGACCGGTGCCGTCGGCTCTGCCCGCATTGCCCGCCTTGTCAGCCGTCGCACCCGGCGCATTGCCGGCCGCATCCGCTGCGACCCGAGCACCACGCGCGAGCCGCCAGGCGATCACACCAAGCGAGCCGACGGCCAGCAGCAGAGCCGCCCACAAAACATAGCGGCGCATCGCATCCTTGTCCTTGTTCGCCGACTGCGCATCGGCATCGTCCGGCGCGACGGGCAGCGCTTCTCCCAGCCGCGCCGCGACGGCAACCGAAGACGCGCCCATCAGCAAATCCTCGCGGCTCACCGCCGATGACACAACCGCTTCACTGCCCACCTCCAGCGTAAACGGAGCCGATCCGCGCGCGACGAACGTGAGCGTCGCCGGACGCCAGCCCGCCGCGATAGTCAACGCACCGCTCCCCAAGCCGCCGTTGCGCGTGTCGACCACCACGCGCCATTGACGGTCCGTATCCGCCGCCACCTCGATCGATGGATTGCTCTGCTCCACCGGACCATTGTGCAACCGGTACAGCGTCGCGTTCGAGACCTCGCGCCACGGCGTCTGCAGACTTGGGCGCGAATAGACGATGGCCGGCGCCACTGTATTGGGCTGCGGCAAATTCAAGCGCAAACGGTCGACGGGATAAGGGCCGCCGGTCTCGAAGAAATACTCGCCGGCCGTCGGCCCCGCGTGAGCAACAATGCCTTCGCGCCATTCCCGCTGGGTATCCGCGCGCTGCGCGCGGTCCGCGCTGGCGGTCTGCACCTCGAGGTCGATCGATTCGATGTACGGCGCGCCGTCGAGCCAACGCAGCCGCACGTAACGCGCCCGCACCGCATCCAGCGCAATGCGGTCCTGACTCAACGTGCTGCCGTTATAGGTGACCTTGAGCAGTTGTGCATCGCCGGCGGGTTGCCAGCTGCGCAAATCGTTGCTCGATTCGACCGTCACGCGTCCTTGATAGTTGTCGTTGCGCAGATGCACGACCAAGGCGCCCGCCTCGCCCGCCACATGGCCGAGATCGACCAGATCCGTATCGTGTTGCGCGCGTGCCGGCGGCGCCGCGGTGGTACGCAGCGACCCGTCGGCCGCGATCGTCACGCCCAGCGGCGCGCCGGCGCTGTCCGCAGCGGTAACCGGCAACGGAAACCAGCGCACCGTGCGCAGCGTGGGCGGCGTGCGGGCCGCATCGCGCGGCGCATCGAGCGAATACGGCACCGGCTCGCCGGCGCCGTTGAACACGCGCACGTCGCCGAGATCGCCGCGCCGGCTCGCCGCGTACGCGGCAGCCGGCAGCTTGATGCTGTAGTACGCGGCGCCACTGTCGAGTTCGAGCGCAAAGCGCCGCGCAAAATAATCGGCCGCAGCCGCCACCGGCGGCGTCGCCATGAACGAAATCGCAACGCACCAACCGGTCACAATCAAGAAACGCTTCATTGCTCAGTTTCCATCACGACAGCTTTTGGCGGCAACGGCGAGAAGTAGCCGATCAGCAGCAACATCACGCCGATACCGATGAACGACACGATCCGCTCGATACCCGTCACATGCGACAGGTCGAACAGGAACAGCTTGACGACGGTCGCCGCCAGCAAAGCGCCGCCGACGAACCAGAACAGGCGGCTCGCGCGGCGCGTCGCCCAGATCATCATAGCGAGCGCGCAGACCGTCCAGAATACCGACACGGAGGCTTGCACGAGCATCGAGTGCGACATGTCGTCGAACTGGTACGGCACGCCGGTCCAATGATGCAGCGTACGCAGCAGCATCGCATTGAGCCAGATGAACCCGGTCACACCGACCACCGCCTGCAACGGCACACGATATTCGCCGATCGGCACGCCAAGGCGGCTGATGCGCACGAGCCACAGCGCCGCCAGCGCGAAAATCACCGCCTGCACCAGATCGAGCGGATTGAAGAGCGGCAGGCGCGCCCACGCGCCGCCGTCCTGGGTGAGGTTCGCAAAGAAGGTCCACACCCACATCACCAGCACGAGCGGTGTCGACGCGATCGCGCACAGCCGCACGATGCTGTCGCGCCGCGCGAGCCATAGGCCGGCGAAAGCAAACGCGCTCCAGCCGACGAGGAACACCTGCTGCAGATTGAACGACGCCAGCACTGCATCGACATCGTACGCGGCATGAAAATGATGGTGCAGCGTGCGCAGCAGCAACGCGTTGAACCACAGGAACAGCGTGGCGAGCACGGCGTAGTCGAAAGCGCGCGGATGCCATGTCAGACCCAGCTCGCGCAGGCGCCGCAACCACACGGCGAAAGCGATGAACGCGAGTATCTGCGCGACGTCGAGCGGATTCACGATCGGCAGCCAGAAAAGCGGTGCGGCGCTGCCGTCGCTGATAACGCTCGCGATACTCCACCCCCACAGCAAAGCCGCGAGAGGCGCCGCGCCCCACACCTGATAAGCCTGCGTGTAGCGCGCAACCGGCCAGCGCAGACGGTGCCCGACGGCTGCCACCAACAGCAGCAGAATGCCGAAACCATAGGCCCACGCGCTCCAGCTCCACGCTCCTTCGGGCACATACGCGCGCAAACCCCAGTAGCCTTCGAGCGCGAAGAGCACGCCGACCGCCCAGAACATCAGCGTATGCAGCGGTGCGAGCACGCGGTCGCCGACATCGCGCTGCTGACGCCACAACAACACGTAGGTGAATGCCGCAACGATCGCGCAAACCAGCCAGCCGTAGCCGCTAACCGGCGTTATGCTGTACATGAACAGGCTCGCCACCAGCAACGCGAGGGATGGCACCAGCGTCAGCGCCGGCCACTCGGCGAGCGGCCAGCTCAGCTTGCGGCGCGCGCCATGCGCAAGCCAGGCGGTCAGCGTGGCGAGCAGTGCGACGAACGCGTCCTCGAAGCGAGCGCTGTCATAGGAAAGATGGGCATGCGCATATTCGAAGATTTCGTGGATGCCGCCCAGAACCCACCACAGCAGCCCCCAGATTGCGGCGACAAGACCGATCTGCGGCATCCACGCGTGCCACGCGCTCGCTTCGCTGCGGCCATGCAGACGCCATCCCGTGAAAATAGCGGCGAGGGCAATCAGCGCCGTGGCGATATAGGCGCCATTCAGGACCGGCCAAACCTCCCTGTAATCGATCTGCAGTCCAGTGCCGGCGATAAACGCGCAGGCCGCGGCCAGTTGCATCAGCAAGCCGAAACCGAACGCGGTCAGACGCCGCTGGCGCACGCCGAGCCAGGTGATCGCGGCGCCTTCGATGGCCCACGTGGCGCTCGTCGTCGGGCCGCTGAAAGCGAGCGGTACGGCCAGCGTCGCGAAAATCACAGCCAGCGCCAGCATGGCCTCGAACAGCATGCCCAGGCGCTCGCGGCGTCGCGCCAGCCAGGCCGCGATCGCGAGGTAGAACGCGGCCAGCGCCACCGCGCTCCACGCCAGACCGAACTCGGTGCTTTTCATCAATGCGGCTTGCAGGCCGATGGCGACCAACGGGGTGCCGAATACCAGCGTACCGTCGACGTAATGCTTGAGCGCAAGCTCGCGGCGCACCGCGTACAGCAGCGCAATGCCGACGTACATCAGGAAGAACAGAATCAGGAACGGTTCGGTGCTGGAGAGCAGCTCGGGCCGGTAGGCCGTCATGCCCCACGCGGCGCCGATCGAAAACGTGAACACGAAACCGAGCAGATTCAGCGGACGCCACGCCTTGAACCACGCAATCGCGAAGATGCCGGCGTTGAGCAGCGCGTAGTAGCTGAACAGCATCACGTGACTGCCGCCGCCGGTCGAGAGCAGCACCGGCGCGAGAAAACCACCCGCGCTGCCCATGAAGGCGAGCGAGGACGCATTCTGCCGCACCGCCAGAAACGCACTCAACGCGCAGATCGCGATCATCAGCGGCAGTGCCGCGCCGGCCGGCAGCAGATGATAGAGCCTGGTAGCGGCAAACACCGTCAGGTACAGCGCGCCGACGCCGCCGCCCTGCAAGATCAGCCCATATGCGCCACGGCGCTCGCCGATGCGCCAACCGACGGCGAGCAACGCGGTCGCGGCAAGCGCGACGCCGGCAAGGCGGAATTCGATCGGCAACAGGCTGTTGTCGGCCGCGTACTTGAGCAGGAAGGCGATGCCGAAGAACAGCACGATGATGCCGACCCGCACCACCGTGTTGCCGCCGAACAGCCAGTCGCGACCGGCTTTGAAGAGGCGTTCGGCGAGATCTGGCCCGCGCGGCGATGCAGGCGGTGTTTGGGGCAGCGGCGGCGGAGTCGGGATCGATGCCGACACGAGCGGCGCGACCGGCACAGCCGCAGCGGCGCCTGTCGACGCCGGCGGCGTGACTGCACCGACGCTCGCCGCAGGACTCACGGCCGCGGACTGCGCCGGCGCGACCTCCGCCGCGCGGCGCTGCTTCCGGACCGTTGCAGGAGGCATCGCGTACGGACGCGGCACAGCCGCGGGCGGCCGCAGTTTGAACATCGGAGGTGGAGCGCTTGCTGCTTCGCCGACGGACGCGCCCGTGGCAGCGCCGCCGCGCAGTTGCAGGATTTCACCGCGCAGTACGACAATCTCCCGCTCGAGCCGCTCGACACGCGCGGCCAGTTCATTGGGCGGATTCCAGCTATCGGTCGCGGCCGGCTTAGCCGTGGGTTCGGTCGCCGCGTCGCGAGGCTTTTTCATCACCATGCGCGCAAGCGCAAAGCCGACGAGCGCACCCACCACAGTACCGTTAGTGATCGAAAAGTCGTACGACAAGGCGATCCCGATACCGATCACCGCGCCGAACACCACGAATATCCAGCTCATCGCATCCCTCTTATAGTCTTCTATCGAGATCCGTTTAGTCGCACGGATTAATGCGCCAATATTGCGCTAACAATACGGCGAAAATCGGCGCGCAGAATACCATGTTATCCGAGCGATCGAACCCTCCGGCAAACGAAATCGAATAACGGCAGATATCCGGCGATGCATCGTTGTTTTTTACTGTCAGATAATTGCCGATATCCGCACGGTTTCTCCACGCACGCACAGGGATAGGGAAGCCTTGCTTGCGCGGGCGCGTTAGCCGGTACGCTACGCATACCGTCGCCATAGACATCAGACCGGGAAAAGCGAACGCTTAATTAGAAAGTCCGCGCCGAGCGCGATGCGGAGATAAGTGACCGCGCAATATCACCTGAAGAGGATATCGTCTGATCCTTGGCGCTACCCATTTGCGGCTTAACCTATCGGCAGCGAATTATTAATTGGCCGGATGAGCATTGCAGCAGGGATTAAATGCGGTGAAAACCGTTGCCGCGCGAGCGCGGCAAGCAATCCGACACGCGACTGCCCGCGCTGCAACAGCACCAACCATGTCAAAATTCGGGATCGGCCACCGAGCCTTCAATCTCCCACATTTCATCCAAGGAAGCTTTTCAGTGGACATCAACAAACAGGTCGCGGCCCTCACCGCTTCGGAACTCCAGACCGCCGGTGCGAGCCAGGCGACGGCGATTGCGGTCAGCGTGCTGCTGCGCCATCTGCGCTCGCCTGAACTGGCAAAATTGCTGTCATCGGCATTCGAGAACCACCAGGCGGTCATGCTGCAAACGCCTTGGCCCGATCAGATGCTGCAAGCGTTCGAGTCGACCCGCCGCTTTCTCGAGGGCGCTACGCAAGCCGAGTTGCCCGGTACGCCCCCTCAAGCGCCGAGCGCCTGAGCACTGTCGAGCCCGGGACACCCCGGGCACACAACGCGCCAAAAACAAAAAACCCCGTCAGTCCCAAGACTTAACGGGGTTCTCTGCTACATGAATGGTGCGAGGGAGGGGACTCGAACCCCTACACCATTGCTGGCGTCAGGACCTAAACCTGGTGCGTCTACCAATTTCGCCACCCTCGCAGCCGGGCAAGACGCCGTGCGTCCCACCCGATGTCCTGCATGCCCGCGGCCGCGTCAAAAACGTGCGTCCGAAAGCGTAAGCGCGAGATTCTAACCGATTGATTCGCGCTTGTCTGCATCTGTCTGAAGGGCGTCGATGCTACAATTTTTGGCTAGACGCACGCATGCCGTGCCCCTCTTCGCGTGCCCTTCCCCACATTCCAATCCAGTGAATTTCGACGAATATTGCCAGCAGAAAGCGGCGCCGCCCGGATCGAGCACTTACTATGCGCTTCGGCAGGCGCCCACAGCAAGCCAGCCGCTCTTGACCGCGTTGTTCGCGCTGCGCCGCGAGTTCGAGGAAACCGTTCAGGAGATCAGCGATCCCGCCATCGGCCGGACCAAACTCGCGTGGTGGCAAAACGAGATCGCCTCACTGGCTTCGGGTGCGCCGTCGCATCCGGTTTCAAAAGCGCTGGCGGCTTATCTGCCCGATACGAAGGCCGAGTTTCCGGCGTTGCAGGCATTGCTCGCCGGTTTTGAAATGGACCTCGACCAGGCGCGTTATCTCGACTACCCGAATCTGCGGCGCTATCTGCAAGGCGTCGGCGGCACGTTCGCGTCTCTGGTGGCGCGCGCGACGGCAAGGGACACGGCGCAGGCGGCGAACTGGTCCGCACCGCTCGGCGAGGCCCTGCTGCTTGCGCAGTTCGTCGTCGAAACCGGCAACGATGCGCGGCACGGCCGCATCTATATTCCGATCGACGAAATGCAGCGCTTTAACGTCACGGCTGCCGATCTGATCAATCGCAAGTACAGCGACGCCTTTACGGCGTTGATGCGCTTCGAGACAAAGCGCGCCCGCGATGCGTTGCACGCGGCTCTCGCCGCGCTGCCCGCCAAAGAGCGCCGCGCACAGCGCACCTTGGCCGCGCAGACGGCGCTGGCGTTGGCGCTGCTGGATGAAATCGAACGCGACGGCTTTCACGTGCTGCATCAGCGCATCGCGTTGACGCCGATTCGCAAGCTGTGGATTGCGTGGCGCGCCAGGTAAGCGAGCGGGGTCATCCTCACCGCTTCGCTCACTGGCCCATATCAAACGCGCAGCAAAGGTAGCGGCTCGAACCGCTGCTGCAAGATCGTGGACGCGTCCAACCCCCACCACGGTCCAAGCACGGTGGCGTAGAGCTGCCGGAAATCGACGCCGACCGGCAGATTGCCGTTGCCGTCGAGGCGCGCGAGCACCGGCGGCACGCCATACAATCCGCCTCGCACGCGGCCGCCCATCACGAAGTGCGGTGCAACGGTGCCATGATCGGTGCCGTTGCTTTGATTCTCGCGCGGGCGCCGGCCGAACTCGGCATAGGTCATCACCAGCGTATCGTCCCAGCGGCCAAGCTCTAGCAGCGCGGACTTCATCGACGCGAAACCTTCCGCCAACTGCTTGAGTAGCGCCGCCTGCTGGCCGGGCTGGTTCTGGTGCGTATCGAAACCGTTCAGCGTCAACCGGATCACCGCGACGCCCTGCCCGCTGCGCGGCTGTCCTTGCGGAGCGTCCCGCAAGGGGACTTCCTTCGGGGAGTCGCCGGCGGCGAGCACCTGCATCGCGGTCTTGATCGAAGCGCCAAATGCTCCGCCGGGAAATACCGTCTTCAACTGCGCCTGGCCTTGCGTGGGACGCAGACGATCGGCCGCCTTCACGATGTCGTTCTCGACGTCGAGAATGTGCGCCAACTCGGGATTGCGCTCGTGAAGCGACACCGGCGTGGCGAGACGCGAGGCCTTGACGAACTGAGCGGGATTGACCAGCGCGATCGCGCGTGCGCCGTTCGCGAGCGGTCCCATTTCGGCACTGCCGATCACCACGCCATCCGCGACAAAGCCGGGTGGAACCGGCGCCTGCGCGAACGCACGCGTGAGCCAGCCCTCGCGCAGATATTGATCCGAACGCGATGCGGTGTCCCAGATCTCGATCGAGCGGAAATGCGACAGGTTCGGCTGTGCGTAACTGACGCCCTGCACGATCGCCAGTTGCTGGCTCTGCCAGAGCGGCATCAATGGCTGCAACGATGGATGCAACGCAGTCCGATCATCGAGTTGAATCGCCTGCTCGCGTTTGATGCCGATGCTCTTGCGCAACTGATGGTAAGTTGGATCGGCAAACGGAATCACGGTATTCAAACCGTCGTTGCCGCCCTTCAACTCGACGAGGATCAGCAGATTGCCGTAGCCGCGCTTCATTGGCGCGCCAGGCGCCGTTGCTTGTGCGCCGAACGCGCGCGGCAACCAGAGCGTCGCGCTCGCGGCCGCGCCCATCGAGAGAAAGCTGCGTCGTTTCATCCTGCACCTCGTTCGCTTGTCAGGGCGCGCGTCACGCCTAAGTCGATGGCCATGTCATTTCAACTGCGCAATTGAGTTGCTCATTTGAGTTGATACGCCGGGTCCATCAGCAACGCTTCCAGATAGGCGCTGGCGGTCGAATCCGTTTCGATTGCATCGACCGGCGCTAGCGGCAAGACAGCATGCTGCAACTGAAGCTCCGCCGACAACCCGGGCTTCGCCGCCGGCGTGGTGTTGTAATGCGTCAGCCACGTGTCGATGTCAAATCGTACGCCGCCCTGGCCGACGCGCGCCACTGCCCGCTGCATCGGCGCATTCGTCTGGACGCCGCCCGACGCACCGCTCATCGCGTCCATCGCGTTCTTCGTGCGCCGCGGACCTGCAGCCTCGGTCGCGCGAAACAACTGCTCGACGAATTGCTTGCGCGCGAGCAACGTCGAACTGTTGATCCAGTTCGTGCCGCCCGGCCACCCTTTGACGTTCGGCGGATAGAACAGGTTCTCGCCGAGCGTGCGAATCTGCGCGGCGAACGGTGCGGTGTTGTCGTAACCGATATCGAACGCACGCAATGTCCCGACCACGAATTCCACCGGCGATTTCACGAGCACGCCGCGATCGTCGTCGTCCCAGAATGCGTCGCTCAGGAAGAGGCCGCGCAGCGCCACCTTGATGTCGTAGTGACTTGCGCGAAACTGCGCGGCGATCGGCGCGATGCGAGCCTGGTCGGGCGTGTCGGAGACGAACTCGCGCCAGAGTTTGCTTGTGACGAAGGTGGCGGTTTCCGGTCGCGCGAGCAGGATGTCGAGCACCTGATCGCCGTCGAACGGACCGCTTCGACCGAGCACGGTCTTGTTGCCGTCGTCGTGCTGGTTGGGGCGCCATACGTATGCCTCGGTGTCGGGATCGAGACTCCAGCCTGTGTAGGCACGCGCGGCTTCCGATACGTCTTGCTGCGTGTAGTGCCCTTCGCCGAGCGTGAACAGTTCCATCACCTCCCGCGCGAAGTTTTCGTTGGGCTTGCCTTTGCGACTGTTCTCGCCATCGAGGTAGTGCAGCATCGCCGGGTCTTTCGCGACGTCGTGCAACAGCTCGCCGAAATTGCCGAGCGCGTCGCGGCGCAACAGGATGTTCTGCTGCGCCATTTGCTGCGGATACTGGACTTTGTCCTGACCCGACGTGAAATGGTTGTGCCAGAAGAGCGTCATCCGCTCGGTCAGCGGCGACGGTGTGCTCGCCATCTCACGCACCCACCACGCACGCAATATTTCGTAACGCTCGCCGCGCAAACGCTGTTCGTCGCGGCGCTGGTCGGCTGTCCATGCCTTGCGTGTTTCGCGTGTCGGGATCGGTTCGAGCACCCACGCGGGCATCGGCGTGATGGCTTCGGTCCGGGTTGCCGCCAGCACTTTGTCGACTGCCTGCTCTCGTGTCAGTCCGACGTATTGCGCGAGCTCGGCATTATCCGGCGCGAAACCTACGCGCGTGAGGAAGAAACGCGCGTCATCGGCGTCGAGGAAGTCCTGCTCGGATGGGGAGGCTGCGGGGGCGGCCGCTTGCGGGTGATGCTTCAGACGCGGCGCATGAGACACACCTTGCTGCACGGCAAACGCAGGCAAACTGTACGTAACCGCCGTGCACGCCACCGCCGCTACGATGGCAGCGACCGCCGGCCATCGCGCAAGATTACCGTCTGTCAGCAATTTCATCGTCGATCATCCAGGTTGGCGGGACGTCATGGAAAGGCATCCGCACATTCAATGCGCTATGCCCTCTGGCGACTCAACGGCAGATTGGACGGGAAAGTTGACGGGGGAAGTGCAACGAAATCTTTCACATGCTGAGAACGCGCAATCGACGCGCCGCGCTCAGGCACGGCAAAAGCTACCGCTTATAGAGTTCGCGGACAGCGTCTTCGATGTGCTGACGTAACAGACGCCGTTCGTCGGGCGTCATATGGCCATCACGACGACGTTGATCCAGATCCGGGGGAACTGCGGTGCGCAACATGGCGTCTGATGCAGGGCGGTCGGTGTTCAGGTTGTGGCGATTGGCTTTGCCATTGCCTGATCGGGGCGCACGCTCGCTCGCAGCTCTGTCGGCGGAAGGCTGGGCGTGGGCAAGCGTTGGTCCCAGTGTGCCTGCAAGCGTACCGGCAGCCGCCAGTGCAATCACGCTTAGGCGCACATTCGGCCAAACCCCTCCCTTCATGTTGTTCCCTTCGTGGCGCGGCAACCGGCTACCTCAAATGCGTATACAAACCCCGGTAACGAGCCGGGTACGAGAGTTTTGTCGAGTGAAGTATCCACCGAACAGCCGCATTCAGTAAAGCAGTCTACCTGTGCATGCTTTACGTCGTGCCACAGTGCGGGTAAATTTTGTAACTGACTGTAACCCGATAAATGGTGCAACCGCGCACCCCTTTCTAATCGCGCTAAGATGCCGACCATGGAAACCAAAAACCCTTCGAAAATCCTCGTCGTCGACGACGATCCGCGCTTGCGCGATCTGCTGCGCCGTTACCTTGGTGAACAGGGCTTCAATGTCTATGTTGCCGAGAACGCGCCGTCCATGAACAAGCTCTGGGTGCGTGAGCGCTTCGATTTGCTGGTGCTCGACCTGATGCTGCCCGGCGAGGACGGCCTGTCGATCTGCCGCCGCTTGCGCGGCAGCAACGACCGCACGCCGATCATCATGCTGACGGCCAAGGGCGAAGACGTCGATCGCATTGTCGGCCTCGAAATGGGCGCCGACGACTATCTGCCCAAGCCGTTCAACCCGCGCGAACTGGTCGCGCGGATTCACGCGGTGCTGCGCCGCCAGTCGCCTTCCGAGCTGCCCGGCGCGCCGTCCGAGACCACTGAAGTGTTCGAGTTCGGCGAGTTCGCGCTGAATCTCGCCACCCGCACGCTGACCAAGGCCGGCCAGGAAATCCCACTGACCACCGGCGAATTCTCGGTGCTGAAGGTGTTTGCCCGTCATCCGCGTCAGCCGTTATCGCGTGAAAAGCTGATGGAACTGGCGCGCGGCCGTGAATATGAAGTCTTCGACCGCAGCCTCGACGTGCAAATTTCGCGTCTGCGCAAGTTGATCGAACCCGATCCAGGCAGCCCGCGCTTCATTCAGACCGTCTGGGGGCTTGGCTACGTATTCATTCCCGACGGTGCAGCCTGAGTTTGTTCCCGCCTCCCGTTTTTGATTTCAGATAAGAAGGGCCCATGCGGATCGACCGGCGCCTCCTGACGCTCGCGTTCGGCGGCCTTTTCTGGCGGACCTTTCTGTTGATCGCGCTGTTGATCGCAGTCAGTCTCGCCGCGTGGTTCCAGAGTTTCCGGGTGATCGAACGCGAGCCGCGCGCACAGCGCGTGGCTCTGCAGCTGGTTGCCATCGTGAAGCTCACGCGCACCGCACTCCTCTATTCCGATCCCGACCTGCGGCGCGCGCTGCTGCAGGATCTCGAGAGCAATGAAGGGGTGCGCGTGTATCCGCGGGAAACCTCCGATAAGTACAAACTGCAACCCGACGAGTCGCTGAACCGGCTGATCGAACACGACATTCGCGGCCGTCTCGGCGACGACACGGTGATCGCGCAGACCGTCAACGATATCCCCGGCGTCTGGATCAGCTTCAAGATCGACGACGACGATTACTGGGTGGCGCTCGATCGCGATCAGCTGGACAACGCCACCGGTTTGCAATGGGCCGGCTGGGGGGTGTTCGCGCTGGCACTGTCGCTGTTCGGCGCGGCGTTCATCACGAGTCTTGTGAATAGGCCGTTTGCCCGGCTCGCGATGGCCGCGCGCAAGGTTGGTTCCGGACAATCGCCGGAGCCGCTGCCGGAGCGCGGCATGGGCGTGGCCGCCGAAACCAATCGCAGTTTCAACCAGATGGTGCAGGACCTCGAACAGCTCGAGGCCGACCGCGCGCTGATGCTCGCCGGTATTTCGCACGACCTGCGCACCCCGCTCGCGCGGCTGCGACTCGAAACCGAAATGAGCCCGTCCGACCAGCAGACCAAGGACGCGATGGTCGACGACATCGAACAGATGGACATGATCATCGGCCGATTCCTGGATTACGCGCGTCCGGTGCAGCGTGTGCCGGAACCTGTCGACCTTTCCGTGATCGCAGGAGAACTGGCCGCGCGTATGGCCGGCGAGGACAGCATGCGGCTGATCACGCGCCTCGCGCCCTCCGCGGTGATCGAGGCCGACGAGACCGATATGCGGCGCGTGGTTGGCAATCTGCTGGAGAACGCACGCAAGTACGGGCTCAGCGACGGCGACGGCATCCCGCATGTGATTCTGGAAACGCGGGTGTCGCACTCGCGGGTCGAGCTGTCTGTCGTCGACGAAGGGCCGGGAATTCCGGAAGACCAACTGGCACTTGTCACACGGCCGTTCTATCGTGTGAATTCGGCGCGCACCCAGGCGAACGGCACAGGCCTTGGCATGGCAATTGTGCAGCGGCTAGTGGGCCGATATCGAGGGGCGCTGCGCTTGCGCAATCGCACGCCAGGCCCGGGTCTCGAGGTCACGATCGAGTTTCCGCTGGCAAAAGGCGCCTGATCAGAAGGGCTGCCGATCGGCTCCTGCGACCTTGCGACGCCTTGAATAATAACTATCCAGACGTTAGAAAAAAACTATTGATAGAATATTTCAATAGAGATACAGTCAAAAATCATGTAACGCGCTCGTTACGATGAGCTGGTAGGTTGAACAGGCTGTTTTTCCAACACACCTAGGAGTATCGGAATGAAAACCGTTGGCGATAAAGTCGAAGCGTTCACCATCACTGCTGCGAAGCCGGGCTTCAACACTCACGAAGAAAACGGCGTGTCGGCATTCGAAGAGATCACGGAACAGTCGTTCCCGGGCAAATGGAAAGTCATCTACTTCTACCCGAAGGACTTCACGTTCGTGTGTCCGACGGAAATCGTCGAGTTCGGCAAGCTGGTCAAGGATTTCGACGAGCGCGATACGGTGTTGTTGGGCGGCAGCGTGGACAACGAATTCGTGAAACTGGCATGGCGCCGTGAGCACAAGGACCTGAGCAAGTTGAACCACTACTCGTTCGGCGACGTCAAGGGCGAGTTGATCGACCAACTCGGCGTGCGCGACAAGGAAGCGGGCGTGGCGTTGCGCGCAACGTTCATCGTCGATCCGGACAACACGATTCAGCACGTGTCGGTGAACAACCTGAACGTCGGCCGTAACCCGGAAGAAGTGCTGCGCATTCTGGACGGCCTGCAAACGGACGAACTGTGTCCATGCAACCGCGCAGTCGGCGGCGCAACGCTGTAAGCATTGCAGGTGAAAAGCCCGCTAAGCTTGAAAGAGCCAGCGGGCTTTTTTATCGACAACCCGATAGGAGATATCAATGGAATTCTTGTCTTCGATTAAGGCGCTCGTGCCTGATTATGCCAAGGACATTCGGCTTAATCTGGATGGGACGATTGCGCGGTCGTCGCTCGAGGGGAATGACGCGGTTGGGGTCGCGCTGGCGGCTGCGTTTGCCGCGAAAAGTACGGTTATTGCCGATGCGATTCGTAACGCGGGAGTTTTGTCTCCTGAGGAGACGAATGGCGCGTTGACTGCCGCTGCGCTGATGGGGATGAATAATGTCTGGTATCCCTATGTCGAGATGACGGATAGCGCTGATTTGAAATCTCAGCCGGCGCAGTTGAGGATGAATGCTTATGCTTCGCATGGCGGGGTTGATAAGCGGCGGTTTGAGATGTATGCGCTGGCAGCTTCTATTATTGGTAAATGCCATTTTTGTGTGAAATCACACTTTGATACGCTGGTCGCTGAGGGGATGAGTTCTACTCAATTGCGGGATGTGGGCCGCATCGCGGCGGTGGTTAACGCTGCTGCGCAGGTTATTGCTGCTGAAGGTAAATAGTTGGCTTTTTTTGCCTTTGGCGGCGGCATTTGGTTGTACGCCTGCGGCGTTGGCATTTTCTTTTCTTATTGGTTTATTAGCGTCGCCCCTGTGCGGGGCGGCACCTACTTTTCTTTGCCGGCCGCAAAGAAAAGTAGGCAAAAGAAAGCGGCTCAAACCGCTAATGCTAAGCGGGTTCCTCGCGCAGTCACGGTAGTGGAACATCTGGAATCCGTGCCCTCGCACACTCCGCGCTGGTGACAAGGCAGTCATTCTTCCGGCGGCGCTACGCGCGCCGTAGCGGTACTTCTTGAAACCGATGGGACGTACGCGCTTCCCGCGTCATTCGCCCCGCCTCGCACTGCGCGCTCGCCGGAACGGTCTGCCAGGGAAACTAGGGGCTTCGTTTGTGCGTCGTTGGGGCCATCGGCTTTGCCTCGGCGAGGCGCTGAATAGTGGAAGTGCGAGCCATTTCGCCGAACAAAACGCAGCCAAGAGTTGCGCTTGAACGACCGCTGGCGCCGGAAGCGCCCGAGACGGTTTGGTGAAGTACCGCTACGGCGCGCGTAGCGCCGCCGGAAGTATGACTGCCTTGTCACCAGCGCGGAGTGCGCGAGGGCACAGATTCCAGATGCACCACCACCCCTCCAAGCCAGGGGACCCGCTTAAGAATTAGCGGTTTGAGCCGCTTTCTTTTGCCTACTTTTCTTTGCGGCCGGCAAAGAAAAGTAGGTGCCGCCCCGCACAGGGGCAACGCTAATAAACCAATAAGAAAAGAAAATGCCAACGCCGCAGACGTACAACCAAATGCCGCCGCCAAAGGCAAAAAAACAAATTCAATTCTTGATTAACAAAACAACAGCTTGGGCTTCAATGCCCTCCCCCCGCCCGAGGTAACCCAGCTTCTCATTAGTCTTGGCCTTAACATTAACCCGCTCAACCGGCAGGTTAAGATCCGCAGCAATATTAGCCCGCATCCCTTCAATATGAGGAGCAAGCTTAGGCGCCTGAGCCACAACACTGCTATCAACATTGGCAATAGAAAACCCAGCCGCCGCCACGCGAGCAAAGCACTCCCGAAGCAAAACCCGACTATCCGCGCCAGCGAACTTAGCATCAGTATCGGAGAAATGCCGCCCGATATCCCCCATCGCAGCAGCGCCAAAAATAGCATCAGTAATAGCATGCAACAGCACATCCGCATCCGAATGCCCGAGCAGCCCGCGCTCATAAGGAATCGTCACGCCGCCGATAATCAACGGACGCCCCGGCACCAGCGCATGCACGTCATACCCCTGCCCAATCCTGAAATCCATATGCGTCAAGTCCGCTAATAAAAATTGAAACCGTCAATCAGGAAGCCGGCGGCCGGCAAAGAATCGCCTCGGCCAGATCAAAGTCTTCCGGATAAGTGACCTTGAAGTTGCGCAAGCTACCCTGCACCAGCTTCGGTGCGTACCCAAGCCACTCGATCGCGCTCGCCTCATCGGTCAAATCGTGACCGTCCGCCTGCGCCCGCAGAATTGCTTCACGCAACATGCCGATACGGAACATCTGCGGCGTCTGCGCTTGCCATAAACCATCGCGTGCCTCGGTCCGGGCAATCCGTCCATCGGAAGACCCCGCATCGATACGCTTCAACGTATCCGCCACCGGCAGCGCCATGATGCCGCCCACTGCATCGTCCTTCAGCGCGCCAATCAGCGTGCGAATCAGGGAAGGCGTAATGCCCGGCCGTGCCGCATCGTGCACCAGCACCCAATCGTCGTCGTGGGCGCCGAATTCGGCCAGCGCATGCAATCCGTTCAGCACCGACGCCTGGCGCGAAGCCCCGCCGGAACGGCGCACGGCGAAACGCAAGCCGCTGAAACGGCGAGCGTCGAAGTGCTGGTCGTCAGGTGCAATCACGACCAGCGTCTGCGCAAACTCACTGCACGCGTCGAACGCGGCCAGCGAGTAATGCAACATGTCGCGGCCGGCAACGGTGCGATACTGTTTGGGCATCGCGGCGCCGGAACGGCTGCCGGTGCCTGCGCACGGAATCAGGGCAAATAGGCGGGAAGTCACGAGTGCGGATGCCGCGAAGTCAAAGTAAAGGACGGATTTTATAATAGGTCCTTCGCATCCACGCCCCGACACGCGTAAACTTGCCGATCACGTGTGAGCCTGAGGCCGCCTTTTCTCTTCTATGCCAGACATCGCCGCATCATCGCAGTACTCTCCGCCCGTCGCGCCCGTCAAGGCCGGCCAGCGTTTCGCCTTCGACGGCACGCACGGCTCGTCCGATGCGCTGCTGATCGCCCGCTACCATCTCGCCTACCGCGAGAAGATGCCGCTATTGGCGGTCGTCTGCGAAAGCGCCGTCGATGCGCAGCGTCTGTCGCAGGAAATCGGCTTTTTTGCGCCCGAGGCACGCGTGCGTTTGCTGCCCGACTGGGAAACGCTGCCTTACGACACCTTCTCGCCTCACCAGGACCTGGTGTCCGAGCGCCTCGCCACGCTGCACGATCTCGGCGAGAGCCGCTGCGACATCCTGCTGGTACCCGCCACCACCGCGCTGTACCGGATGCCGCCCGCGTCGTTCATGGCCGGCTACACGTTCTCGTTCTCGCAAGGCGAGCGCCTCGACGAAGCCAAACTCAAAGCGCAATTGACGCTCGCGGGCTACGAACACGTAAGCCAGGTGGTGCGTCCCGGCGAATACTGCGTGCGCGGCTCGCTGCTCGATCTCTATCCGATGGGCTCGCCGCTGCCGTACCGGATCGACCTGTTCGACGACCAGGTCGACTCGATTCGCGCGTTCGACCCTGACACGCAGCGCAGCCTCTATCCGGTGAAAGACGTGCGTCTGCTGCCGGGCCGCGAATTCCCGTTCGACGAAGCCGCCCGCACCGCCTTCCGCAGCCGCTGGCGCGAAACCTTCGAAGGCGACCCGAGCCGCGCGTCGATCTATAAGGACATCGGCAACGGCGTGCCGTCGGCCGGCATCGAATATTATCTGCCGCTCTTCTTCGACGACACCGCCACGCTGTTCCATTACCTGCCCGAGGGCGCGCAACTGGCGTTCGTCGGCGATCTGGACGCGGCAATCAAGCGCTTCACCAACGACACGAAGCAGCGCTACAACTTCCTGTCGCACGATCGCGACCGGCCGATTCTGGAGCCACAGCGCCTGTTTCTGTCGGACGAAGATTTCTTCACGTTCGCCAAGCCGTTCGCGCGGCTCGTGCTGCCCACCAACGCGGGCGGCGGCTGGTCCTTGCCGTTACCGAACCTCGCGATCGATCGTCACGCCGACGATCCGGTGTCGGCATTGCGCGCCTATCTCGACACCACGCCGAACCGCGTGCTGTTCGCGGCCGAATCCGCAGGCCGTCGCGAAACGCTGCTGCAACTGCTCGCCGACAATCATCTGAAGCCCGCATCGAGCGACAGCTTCCAGGACTGGCTCATCAGCGACGCGCGTTTTTCGCTAGGCGTCGCGCCGCTCGCCAACGGTTTTGCCGTGCCGCTCGACGGCATCGCGATCATCACCGAAACCGAGCTATACGGACCGCTCGCGCGCCGCGCGGGACGCCGTCGCCAGGAACAGGCGAGCAACGTCGATTCGATGGTGCGCGACCTGTCCGAGCTGAAGGTCGGCGATCCGGTCGTGCATGCGCAGCACGGCATCGGCCGCTATATGGGCCTCGTCACCATGGATCTCGGCGAAGGCGAAACCGAGTTCCTGCACCTCGAATATTCCGGGGAAAGCAAACTGTACGTGCCGGTCGCGCAACTGCACGTAATCTCGCGCTATAGCGGCGCCGATCCGGAAAGCGCGCCCTTGCACTCGCTCGGCTCCGGGCAGTGGGAAAAGGCCAAACGCAAAGCCGCGCAGCAGATTCGCGACACCGCAGCCGAACTGCTGAACCTGTACGCCCGTCGCGCCGCACGCGAAGGCCACGCGTTCGCGCTCGAACCGAAAGATTACGTGAAGTTCGCCGAGAGCTTCGGCTTCGAGGAAACACCGGACCAGGCCGCGGCCATCGCCGCCGTGATCGGCGACATGACGAGCGGCAAGCCGATGGATCGCCTCGTTTGCGGTGACGTCGGCTTCGGCAAGACCGAAGTGGCGTTGCGAGCGGCATTCATCGCGGTGATGGGCGGCAAGCAGGTCGCGCTGCTCTCGCCGACCACGCTGCTCGCCGAACAGCACACGCAAACCTTCAGCGATCGCTTCTCCGATTGGCCGGTGCGTATCGCCGAACTGTCGCGCTTCAAGTCGACCAAGGAAGTCAACGCGGCGATCCAGCAGATCAACGAAGGCAGTGTCGATATCGTGATCGGCACGCACAAGCTGCTGTCGTCGGATGTGCAGTTCAAGCGCCTCGGGCTCGTGATCATCGACGAGGAACACCGCTTCGGCGTGCGTCAGAAAGAGGCGTTGAAGGCACTCAGAGCCGAAGTGGACGTGCTGACGCTCACCGCCACGCCGATTCCGCGTACCCTCGGCATGGCGCTCGAAGGCTTGCGCGATTTCTCAGTGATCGCTACCGCGCCGCAAAAGCGCCTCGCGATCAAGACCTTCGTGCGTCGCGAGGAAGAGAGCGTGATCCGCGAAGCGATGCTGCGCGAACTGAAGCGCGGCGGCCAGGTGTACTTCCTGCATAACGAAGTCGAGACGATCGAGAATCGCCGGCAGATGCTCGAAGCGCTGGTGCCCGAAGCACGTATCGCGGTCGCGCATGGACAGATGCATGAGCGCGAACTCGAACGCGTGATGCGCGACTTCGTCGCGCAACGCGCCAACGTGCTCTTGTGCACGACGATTATCGAAACCGGTATCGACGTGCCGAGCGCCAACACGATTCTGATTCATCGCTCCGACAAATTCGGTCTTGCGCAGCTGCATCAGCTGCGTGGCCGCGTGGGCCGCTCGCATCACCAGGCGTATTCGTATCTGCTGGTGCACGATCCGCAAGGTTTGACGAAGCAGGCGCAGCGCCGGCTCGAAGCGATCCAGCAAATGGAGGAACTCGGTTCGGGTTTCTATCTGGCGATGCACGACCTCGAAATTCGCGGCACGGGCGAAGTGCTCGGCGACAAGCAATCGGGCGAGATTCACGAAATCGGTTTCCAGCTCTATACCGACATGCTGAACGACGCCGTGAAGGCGCTCAAGGAAGGCAAGGAGCCCGACCTCACCGCGCCGCTTGCCGCGACCACCGAGATCAACTTGCACGCACCGGCGATTCTGCCCGCGGACTATTGCGGCGACGTGCAAGAACGTCTGTCGCTCTACAAGCGCCTCGCGAACTGCGAACACAACGATTCGATCGACGGCATTCACGAAGAGTTGATCGACCGCTTCGGCAAGTTGCCGCCGCAAGCGCATGCGCTGGTGGAAACGCATCGTCTGCGGCTGGCGGCGAAGCCGCTGGGGATTTCGAAGATCGATGCGGGCGAAGCCGTGATCGGTTTGCAATTCATCCCCAATCCGCCGATCGACGCGATGCGGATCATCGAGATGGTCCAGAAGCATAAGCACATCAAGCTCGCCGGCCAGGACAAGTTGCGTATCGAAACGCGCAGCCCGGATCTGGCCGTTCGGGTCGCGACGGTGAAAGAAACCTTGCGCGCGCTCGGAGCGCCCAGCCGCGGCACGGCCGCCGCTGCTGCCGCGCGATAGGGTGCCATAGCGTTCGATAGCGCGCGATTAAAAAAAACGCGCCACGTCTAGCCGTTTTACGTTCATGCTGCGGTGCGCAAAACGCGCGCCGCAGCATACGGCCGTGTTTTTTTTGGGTATGATCGAAAGACTCAAATGCTGGAGTCTCGCCATGTCTCACGTCGCTGAATCAGCGCAGTCCTCGCAAACGCCCGCCTCCGCATCAAACTCCTCCTCGCCTGCTTCGGTCCCTGCCTCGCTTCCCTGGGTCACCCGCCTCGTGTCAATGGACACGGTGAGCCGCAATCCGAATCTCGGCCTGATCGAAACCGTGCGCGACGAACTGCGCGCCGTCGGTATCGAAGCGACGCTCACCCACGACGACAGCGGCAAATGGGCCAACCTTTTCGCGACGATTCCCGCGCACGATGGCGAGACCAACGGCGGCGTGGTGCTATCGGGTCACACGGATGTCGTGCCGGTCGACGGCCAGCAATGGGACAGCGATCCATTCAAGCCGGAAATTCGCGGCGACAAACTATACGGGCGCGGCACCTGCGACATGAAAGGCTTCATCGGCGCGGCGCTTGCGCTAGTACCCGAGATGCAGCGCGCGAGGCTCGCGAAGCCGATTCACTTCGCGCTTTCGTTCGATGAAGAAGTGGGTTGCGCGGGCGCCCCGCTGCTGATTGCAGACCTGATGAAGCGCGGCGTGAAGCCGGACGGCTGCATCGTCGGCGAGCCGACCAGCATGCGCCCGATCGTCGCGCACAAGGGCATCAACGCGTATCAATGCTGCGTGCGCGGCCAGGCCGCCCATTCGTCGCTGACGCCAAAGGGCTTGAACGCAATCGAATACGCCGCGCGCCTGATCTGCTACATCCGCGATATGGCCGACCAGTTCCGCGAGCAAGGTCCGTTCGACGAGCTGTACGACGTGCCCTTCACCACCGCGCAAACCAGCACCATCACCGGCGGCAATGCGATCAACACGGTGCCGGCCGAATGCCGCTTCCAGTTCGAATTCCGCAATCTGCCCACGCTCGATCCCGAACCGATCTTCGCGCGCATCGAACAATACGCGCGCGAAACGCTGCTGCCGAAAATGTTGCGCGAGCATCCGTTGGCGGCCATCGAGATCACTAAAATCGCCGCGGCGCCCGGGCTCGATTCGTCGGAACAGGCGGCCATCACGCAACTCGTGCGGGCGTTGACCGCCGACCAGGACAAACGCAAGGTGGCATACGGCACGGAGGCGGGGCTGTTCTCGCTGGCGGGAATTCCCAGTATCGTGTGCGGGCCTGGCGACATCCAGCAGGCGCACAAAGCGAACGAATTCGTCGCGCTCGATCAGCTTGTCGCTTGCGAGCGCTTCCTGCAAAAATTCATTCACAGCATGTCGGTCGACGCCTCGAAGGAAGTCCTCTTGGGGGACGCACACGCGCACTGAAACTGAGCGGCTCGACAAGAGTCCTACGCATATCGACAAAAACTACGCCCACGCCATGTCAACCGCCACGCCGCAGCACACCGACCATACGATCGACGGCGAGCCGATCCCTACGCTCGACGACATCGCCACGCAGCATTTTGCGTTGGCGCCGTGGGTCACGCGAACGCCGGTGTTCGACCGGCTCGACTTTCCGTCGCTGGAAGGCACGGTGGTGAACTTCAAGTTCGAACTGCTGCAAGCGGGCGGCAGCTTCAAGGCCCGTGGCGCGTTCACCAACCTGCTGGCGCTCGACGAAGCGCAACGCAGCGCGGGCGTCACCTGCGTATCGGGCGGCAATCATGCAGTGGCGATCGCCTATGCGGCGATGCGTCTTGGCATCAGCGCGAAGGTGGTGTTGTTCCGCGCGGCCAATCCGGCGCGTGTCGCGTTGTGCCGGCAGTACCGTGCCGAGATCGTGTTCGCGGAAAACCTCGCCGAAGCGTTCGAACTGGTGCGCCGTATCGAGGCGGAGGAAGGCCGCTACTTCGTGCATCCGTTCAACGGCTATCGCACGGTGCTGGGCTCGGCCACACTCGGCTACGAATGGACCACGCAAACGCCCGACCTCGAAGCGGTGATCGTGCCGATCGGCGGCGGCGGCCTCGCCGCCGGCGTCGCCACGGCAATGAGGCTCGCGAATCCACGTGTGCATGTGTACGGCGTCGAACCCGAAGGATCGGATGCGATGGGCAAGAGCTTCGCCGCCAATCACACGGTCAAGATGGGCCCCATGCACAGCATCGCCGATTCGCTGATGGCGCCGCACACCGAGGAATACAGCTACGAACTATGCCGCCGGCACATCGACCAGCTCGTCACCGTATCGGACGATCAACTGCGCTCGGCCATGCTGATCTTGTTCGGACAACTTAAGCTAGCGGTCGAACCGGCCTGCGCCGCCGCAACGGCGGCGCTGCTCGGACCGTTGCGCGAAAAGCTGCAAGGCAAGCGTGTCGGCGTTCTGCTATGCGGCACCAACACTGACCCGGTCAGTTTTGCCGCACACATCGAACGGGCTCGCTCGCTGACGCCGGAGTCTCCGGTTTAATCCCATTTAACAATCCATAACGCCTTTCCCGGCTAAGGGACTAGTCTATCCTTCTGAGCTTGGTATCATTCGGGTATCAATTTTCAGGGGGAACCTCTATGAGCATGATCAAGGAATTCAAGGAATTTGCCCTCAAGGGCAACGTGATGGATCTCGCCGTCGGTGTGATTATCGGCGGTGCTTTTTCCACCATCGTCAATTCGATTGTTAAAGACCTGATCATGCCCGTTGTCGGACTTGCTACCGGCGGCCTCGATTTCTCCAATAAATTCGTCCGTCTGGGCGATATTCCGGCCAGCTTCAAAGGTAGCCCAGAGTCGTATAAAGACTTGCAGACGGCAGGCGTTGCCGTATTCGGTTATGGCTCGTTTATCACCGTCCTGATCAACTTCATCATCCTCGCGTTCATCATCTTCCTGATGGTCAAGTTCATCAACAATCTGCGCAAGCCGGCTGAGGCCGCGCCGGCCGAGCCGCCGGAAGATGTGCTGCTGCTGCGCGAAATCCGCGATTCCCTGAAGAACCCGGCGCATTAAGCATTGGACCCGGCACATCAGCCGGGTCCAATAAAAAGGCCTGCTGCGATTGACTCGCAGCAGGCCTTTTTTATCGTGCGCTCAACATACCCGCACGCAGCGCGAAAATGTCCATCCGGTGCACTATTCGTCCTGCTGCGCCTTCCGATTCGCCACGCTTTCGATCATCGTTTCAAGCTGGCCGAAATTGACCGGTTTGGTCAAATGCGAAGTGAAACCGGCGCTCAGACAACGGCGCACGTCTTCGTCGGTGCCGAAGCCTGTCAACGCAACCGCGGGCACGTCCGAATGCTCGCGGAACGCCCTGATGAAATCGAGGCCTGTGCCGTCGGGCAAACCCACGTCGCTGATCACCAGCTCAAAGGTGCGCGCCTGAGTAGCGGCCAGCGCATCGTCCACGCGCCCGACCACCGTCACGTCATGTCCGAGGCCGCGAATCAGCTGCGCCATCACCTCCGCGGTATCGAGGTGGTCCTCAATTAACAGAATGGTCAGGAGACCTGCCGCATGCACTTCGGCCGGTGCGCTCACGAGGGGCGCTTCGGCAGGTTTCGCGGCGGTCGGCAGCGTGATCGTGAAAGTCGCGCCGCAATGCGCGCCCGGGCTTTGCGCGATCACCGTGCCGCCATGCACGTCGGTCAGCGCCTTGGTGATCGCAAGGCCGAGGCCGAGCCCGCCGAACTGCCGCGTCATGTTCTGGTTGCCCTGCTCGAACGCGTTGAACAGCTTGCCGATCTGCTCCGGTTCGATGCCGATACCCGTGTCTTCAACCGAGATCTGCACGTGCATGCGTTCGTCGCGCGTGCGCACGTAGATATGGCCGCCGTCCGGCGTGAACTTGGCGGCGTTGCGAATCAGGTTCCACAACATCTGTTGCAGCCGTGCACGGTCGGCCAGCACGTAATGGTGCTGCGCGTTCTTGTGCACGTGCACGTCCTGCTGCTTGACCTGGATCTCGCTGCGAAACAGTTCGAGCACGCTGTCGAGCACGTCGTGCACGTCGACGGTTTCCAGCGATAGGCGCAGCTTGCCGTTCGCCACCCGCGTGAGGTCGAGCAAGTCGTCGATCAGCCGCGCTTCGAGTTCGACGTTGCGACGGATCATGCGCACACTCGCGCGCGCCTGCTCGGGCAGATCCGCAATCATCTCCAGCACGCTGGCGCCGGCCAGTACCGGCGTAAGCGGCGTGCGCAATTCATGCGACAGCATCGCCAGAAAGCGGTCTTTCGCGCGGTTGGCCTCTTCGGCGGTCTGGCGGGCGGCCTGCTCCGACGCGAGCAGGCGTTCGCGCTCCTCGATCGCTTCACGCTGCGGATGAATGTCCGTGCAACTGCCGAACCATTTGCTGACGTTGCCGTCGGCGTCGCGCATGGCGACCACGCGGGCGTCGAACCAGCGATATTCGCCGTCGTGGCGGCGAATCCGCAGTTCGTGCCGATAGTCGCCGGCACCGCTCTTCACCGCCCTGAGCCAGGTGCTGCGGATTTCCTCGCGGTCGTCTGCATGCACGGCGTCGAGCCATGCGAGGCCGTATGAACTGCTTTCGGCCAGCCCCGTGTAGTCGAACCACTGCTTCGACAGAAAATCGCAATCGCCCTCGGCGTTGCAGGTCAGCACAAGGTGCGGCAACGCTTCCGACAAGGTCCGGTAATGCTGTTCGCGATCGCGCAGCAGCAAGGCTTCGTCCGAGGCTTTCTGCAAGCGCACTTGCGACAGCACCCGCTCGACGGCTTCGGGCAGGTAATCGAGGTAATCGCCGGATTTCGGCACCACGTCGGACACGCCCGCGCGCAACGCTTCGATCACGCGGGATTCGTCAGTGAAACCAGTCACGAGAATGGCGGGAATCCGCACGCCCTCAGCGCGCAAGCGGCGAAAGAAGTCGAGGCCGGTCTCCGGCCCGCTGAGCTGGTAATCGAGCACCAGCAGGTCGGGAGAGCTCGCGGCGAGCCGCTCGCGGGCCGCCTCGACACCGGCGCAGATCGCCACCCGGCAGCCGGCGCGCTCGAGCGACTTGCGCGCGAGCCGCAGAATACCTTCGTCGTCGTCGACGACCAGCACATACGCGGCGGGCAGCGTGGATACTTCTGGGGTCATGCGCAATCTTCTTTGGCTAGGTCTGGTGTAGCTATGTTTGTAACGGGCGGCTTTCGGGCGTCTGCCAAGAGGCGCCCGTCATGGCGCCGCCAGCCGATGACCGGGCGGCAGCTTGACCACCTGCAGAAAAAAGCCGAGACGCCGCACCGCTTCGATGAACGCATCGTACTCGACCGGCTTGGTGATGTAGACGTTGCAGCCGAGTTCATAGCAGCGCGCGATTTCGCGCGGATCGTCGGTCGTGGTCAGGACGATAACCGGCACCGCGGCGGTCTGCGGCGAATCCTTCAAACGCCGCAACACTTCGAAACCATCGACGCGCGGCATCTTCAGATCCAGCAGCACGACGAAATTCGTCAGATCTTCGCGTGGCGGATAGGGACTCGCGGCGGCGTCGGCCGGCGCGGGGCCGAAAAAATAATCGAGTGCTTGCTGACCGTCGCGAAAACGCACGAAACCGTTCGAAATACCGGCGCGGCGCAAATTGCGCTCGACGAGCGTTGCGTGGCCGTCGTCGTCTTCGATCAGCACGATGCTGACCGTCTCCCCGTGACTCATATGCCCTCCGTACCGGCGATTCGTTTACGCATATTGTTTCTAAGTATCCCCACTATTGCCCCGGCTGCCGATCTCAATTCGATAGCACTTCAATGGCGCGCCGGTTGCTCCGGCAGCACGACGAAAAAGGTCGACCCCGCGCCTTCCGCCGACTCCACCCAAACCCGGCCGCCGTGCCGCTCCACCATGCGCCGCACCACCGCAAGCCCGATGCCCTCGCCGCTCGCGACGTCGCCGTGCAGACGCTGAAACGCGCGGAACACCTTCGACATATACGCGGCCGGAATCCCGAGTCCATTGTCGCGCACGTAATAGGTGCGGGTGCGCAGCACGCCCGGCTCCTTTTCGTCCACCGGTTCCGGCTCCAGCGCGCCGATCTCGATGCGCCCGTGACGCACCGGGTCGAGATAGTTGAGCGCGTTGCCGATCAGGTTACTGAAAATCTGTTCGATCGCGCCCGGGTCGCCCCACGCGGGCGGCAACTCGCGCACGGTGACCACCGCCGCGCGCTGCTTGATCGCGCCCTGCAGCGCATCGACCACCCGGCCCACCACTCGCCCGACGCTCACGCGCTGCCACTGATATTCGAGCCGGCCGGCACGCGAAATGCGCAGCAGCGCGTCGATGATCGCCGCGGCCCGCGTCACCGCGGTACGCAGATATTGCAATGACTCCCGCACGTCGCCGTCGAGGATATGCACCATGCGTCGATGCTCGGCTTGCGGCAAGTTGGCCGCCTCGACGGTCCTGTGCAGTTCGTCGCACGACACCTGTAACTCTTTCGAAAAACCTTGCAGATTCACCAGCGGCGAGCGTAGATCGTGCGACACGCTATAGATGAACATTTCGTTGTCTTGCGTTTCCTGGCGCAACTCCTCGTTGACGCCCGCGAGCTCCTGTGCACGCGCCTGGAGCCGCGCTTTCAGCATGGCCTGCTTGCCTTCCGCCTCGCGCAAACGGGCGCCAGTCTGATGAAGCACCGCGTCGAGTGCGGCGATTTCGTCGTTGCCGGAAAGCGGCGCCGCGAGCGGCCGCCCGTTGCCCAGACGTTCAGCGTTATCGGTCAACACTTCCAGCCGCCGGCCGATGCTGCGCGCAAACACCACGGCGGTGGCTGCCCAGATCAGCATCGAGCCGATCACCGCGGCGATCAGCGCATATTGCTGGCGCTCGCGCCGCCGCGCGAGAGACGCGTCGCGCTCGGCGTCGAGCCGCGACGCCTCTTTGTCGAACGCAGCGAGTTCGTCGCGGAACAGCGCGATCTGCTGAGGCAGCGCACCGCCTTCCAGCGCGGCGAACGAATTCAGACTGCGCCGCGCATGTAGCGCCTGCGAGATCGCGGCGGTCTGCGCGCGATACGCTTCGATCGCCTGTTGCATCTTGCGCACGCGCCGGACTTGCTGCGGCGTATCGGCGACTAGCGCCTCGAGGTGCGCAAGCCGGTCGCCGAGCTCAACCCACACTGTATGACGGTCAATAAACAATGGATCGCCGACGACCATACCCGTGCGCACCCGCGCGGCCTGACGCAGCAGCGGATCGACAATGGCCGACGACTGATAGAGGATCTGCTTGCTGTTGGCGACCCACTGCGCGGCCTGCGCCGTTTGCTCCTGGGTATCGAAGACGACGCCCAGGAGCGCCAGCTCGACCACGCTCGGCACTGCAATCAGCAGCAGACCCTTGGTGAAAAGTTTCATGTTCGCCCAATGGGTCACTCAGGCCCCGGCGGCACGCGAGGACAGCTTGCCGCCTGACCATGCTGCCGGGCCGCGGTGCCGGACGGCGAGCACGGCGCGGCGCAGCCGGACGGGCCATTATCGACGCGAATGTGAGATATTTCAACGTAGAGGCAAGATGGGCTCGCCCACATAAAAATGACTTTTTTATTGATCACATGTGTTTTTTCGGCGGCGCGTGCGTCTATGATGGAAACAGATGTGTTGGGAAGCGAAAGCGCGCGGCGAGGCGATTCGGCATGATTCGTGCGGGAGGCGGTGTGACGGCGCAGTCGTCGAATCACCGTGAATCCGGCCTTGTCGTATGCTATAAAAGATCGACGTGCGGCGCGCGAAGCCGGGAGTGGTCGCATGAGGACGCTGCGTTTCTTGCAATTCTTTTTCAGGCGAATTTTTATGTCCTTCCCGAAAAAGCGTAGACGCGCGAAGGTGGACGGCGATGAGTCGTTCCTCGCGGTGCTGCGGCATTTCAAACCATTCGGTCAGCTCGACACCAAGATTGCGCGCGCTCGCGCGCAGGATGAACCGGTGCTCTATGCGCATGTGCTGCCAGGGCTCGATGTCCTTTTGTGCAGCGTGCGAGGGGCGCAGCCGCCTTATCCGGCGCCGGCTGAGTTGCGGCGGCGTTGTATTGAGTCCATTACCAATGCGTTGGAACAGCCGCTCGATGGGCTGGAGAACGGCGGGTATTGGTATGAGGCCGATGGGTTTGGGTTTTTGGTCTTTGCCAGCCGGGCCAGGGGGAAGATCCTGACGGAGTTTGGAGCCACCCGGGTTGGTGGCGCCCGTAGGGGGGTTCGGCGGCAGGATGCCGCTGGGGATGCCGCTCCGCGGTCTTTGAGGTAAGGTTTTTTGCCTTTCAGGCGGATTTTGTTCTGTCTGCCTGGGGTGGTGACTTTTTTTTCTTTGCCTTTGGCGGCGGCATTCTTCTGTGTGCCTGCGGCGTTGGCCTTTTCTTGATTTGATATTGGTTTATTAGCGTTCCCCCTGTGCGGGGGGCACCTACTTTTCTTTGCCGGCCGCAAAGAAAAGTAGGCAAAAGAAAGCGGCTTCACACCGCTAACTCTTAAGCGGGTCCCCTGGCTTGGAGGAGGCAGTGGAGCATCTGGAATCTGTGTTCTCGCGCATTCGGCGTGAGTGACAAGGCCGTCATACTTCCGGCGGCGCTACGCGCGCCGCAGCGGTACTTCATCAAACCGCCTGCCATTTTTGGCACGCTACGCTACTTCATCAAACCGCCCGCCACGTCTGACGCCCTGCGGTACTTCATAAAACCGCGAGTCTTCTCTAGCGTACTAGCGGCACTTCCAAACCGTAAGTCATTCGGCGGCTCGCCGAGGCGAAGCCGATGGCACCCACCGCGCGCAAACGAAGCCCCTGGTTTGCCTGGCAGACCGTTCCGGCGAGCACGCAGTGCGAGGCGGGAAGAATGACTGCCTTGTCACCAGGGCGGAGTGTGCGAGGGCACCGATTCCAGATGCTCCACTGCCTCCTCCAAGCCAGGGGACCCGCTTAAGAATTGGCGGTGTGAAGCCGCTTTCTTTGCTTACTTTCTTTGCGGCGCAAAGAAAGTAAGTGCCTGCCCCGCACAGGGGCGACGCTAATAGACCACTAAGAAATCAAGGAAAGGCCAACACCGCAGGCGCACAGACAATGCCGCCGCCAAAGGCAAAAAAACTTCACCACGAAGGCAAACAAAAAAATCAACTCCCTTTATATTCAGCCGCATTAGCCGGCGCCCCAACAGCCGGCCTCTTACCACTCACAGCAGGCGAAGAACCAGACTTATTACCCACCACACCGTCTAATGAAATAGCAGCTTTAGGCAGCTGCTTCTGCCCCGGCGGCGGCGCGGTCGGCGCCTGCCTCACCTGCGACAGCAACTGATTACAAGCCAACGGCTTACTATTGCTAGGCGCGAGCAATGGAATCAACGCTGCAAACGGATTGATCAACCCAAGTCCGATAACAGCACCGCCTCGCAATGCCAACGCGGCAGCATCAACCCCGACATGGGGATCCTTGAAAGTCCCCTTCACATACAACGGCGAGCGCAGCGAAAACACCCGGAAACCCTTGGTATGCGGATGCACGCCAAGGTCCATCGATTCGTCGCGCAAATTCACGTTACCGTCGATGTCGATCACCGCATCGTCCGTATCGAGCGCGAAGACGCGCGTATCAAGCACGCCGTTGGTCGCGACAAAATCGGCCGCGGCGCAGTTGATCTTCACGTCGCGATTGCCAAACAGCTTTTCGTAGACGACGTTCGCCACGTTCAGGCCGGCCGCCTCCATCAACAGGCGGCTCACCGTACCGTCGGTAATCAGCGCCTTCACCTCGCCGTTCGAAGTCGCAGCCAACGCTGCAGGCGAATTGCCGGTTGCGCTCAGCGCCGCGTCGCCGTTGATCTCGCCAAGCGCGTTTTGCATGGTCTTGAAGTTCGGGAACAGTTGCTTGAGCTTCAGATGGCGCGCCGATGTGGAGAAGCGCCCCTTGAGCGGCGCCGTGCTGCCGTCCAGACGAATGTCGGATGCCAGCGTGCCGCCGGCCACGCCGAACTTCAACGGCTCCAGCGACAGCACGCCGTCAGTCAGGATGACGTGCGTGTACAGATCGGTGATCGGCAAGCTCACGTCCTTGACGATGCGGCGGCCGGTGAACTTCACGTCGGCGTCGATCGCCTTCCAGCGGTCGGTGCGGAATTCTTCGACCGGCAGCGCCTTGTTGCCGGGCTGTCGCGTCGTGTCGCCGCGCCTCGCCTTGCTCGCGTTCGAGTCCGCGCCGATCACCGGCGCCAGATCGGCGAATTGCAACAGGTGCGACACCAGTTCACCCTCCAGCAGCGGACGCGGCTCGCGCGCCGTATAGATCAGCGAACCATTCAGATCGCTGGCACCTACCCGGCCCGTAAAATTTTCATACTTGAAGATGCTGCCGCCGGCCCTGAACTGACCGACAAAACGGCCCTCGGTCACATACGGCGGCGTGTCGGGCAAGGTCACGCCGGTCAGCGCATAGAGCCG
This sequence comes from Paraburkholderia sp. IMGN_8, assembly GCF_038050405.1. Taxonomy (NCBI): domain Bacteria; kingdom Pseudomonadati; phylum Pseudomonadota; class Betaproteobacteria; order Burkholderiales; family Burkholderiaceae; genus Paraburkholderia; species Paraburkholderia sp. IMGN_8. Next base: position 2,632,515 of record NZ_CP150900.1, read on the forward strand.
CGCCATGCTGTCGCCTTGCAGCCAGAGCCGCAGGTCGACCGCGGCGAGATGCGCCGGATCGGTAATCGTGCCAACCAGTCCGACATGCAGATCGCCGGCCTTGACATCGGCCTGCACCGGGAATGGCCGGTTGGCATCCTGCAACGCCAGCACGCCGCCAACCTTGCCGCTGCCCGACAGCGGCGTCTTGTTGTAGGTGCCCTTGATGGTCCAGCCAATCGCATACGGCGGAATCGCCGGCTTGGCGCTGCCCGCCGTGCTCGTCCCGCCAGCGGTCGATGCCGATGCGGCCGCTGCACCGCTCGCGCCCTCGCTTGCCGCTTTGCCTGGCTCCTTTGAACCGCCGGCGACCAGCGCACCCGAGGCGCCTGCGCCCGCTGTCGCAGCCGAAGCATGAACGTCCGTCGACGCGGCGCCGGAAGCTGCCGCCGCCGAAGCCGCTGCTGCCTCGGACGCCGCCGCGGCGCTCGCCTGCGCGGCAAGCTTGCTCGCGCCCGCCTTGCCGACCGCCTCCGCCGACGCGTTGCGCGACGCCTCTTCCTGCTGTTTCATCGCCTCGCCGATCGGAATCGGCTGGCCGAGCGTATCGATGACGGTCTGCATCTCGATCTTCTTCTGCTGGTCCGACAGCGCGACATTGCCCTTCGCAAACGCGATGTCGTGCAGATCGAGCTTCCATTCCGAAGGCCCGGTCGAAGCGGGCAACTTGAAGGTCCAGTTATTGCTTCCGTCGAGCAGGCGCTCGAGGTCGACCGAAGGATTCACGAGGTTAATCGCGGGAATCACGATGTCGTGCGCGAGCAGCGGCAAGACCTTGACCTCGAAGTCGATCTCGTCGAGCGTCGCGAAGTGCGGCTGTTTGCTCCACTCCGGATTGCCCACCGTGATGTTGGCCGCCGAGAAACGCGGCGAGGGCACCCAGCCACGCCAACCGGCCTCGCCCGCCGGCTGCCGCCACCCTACTTTCAGATCGCCGGTGATCGCGAACGGCCGGCCGATCGCCTGCGTGACTTTGTCGTTGACCCACGGTCGAGCCCGGTTCCAGTCAAAGGTCAGAATAAAAATCGCCAGCGCAGCAATCAGAACGACGATGATCCCCATCAGCCATGCGATGATTTTCCCGATCCGTCTTCCGATTGTGCTCGACACTGCCATTGAAGGCTCCGCGGTTTCTTCTTGGTTATGCAACTGACAGCACGTATCGTGCCTGATAGTTGCCGTTTTATCATGCCGCACAGCTCAAGTGCACGTCGCGTGTGATGGGAATGTCACAGCGACGTCACGGCCACGCCCGAGAAAATGCAAAACCCCACAACAAATCCGCTCATGAACGATGTTCCTTTAGTCCTTGCCGACGGCATCGCCCGGCGCGATGCGCTGCGCGGGCAAAGCCTCCTGCAGCCGACCCATTTCGCCTTGCAGGCGGGCGACCGAGTCGCGGTCACCGGGCCGTCGGGGTCTGGCAAAAGCGTGTTTCTGCGCGCACTGGCCCTGCTCGATCCGCTGGATGCAGGACGCGTCATGTGGCACGGCGCGCCGGTCGAGCGCGCCGCGATTCCCCGTTACCGGCGCAACGTCGCGTATATCCGGCAACGGCCCGCGCTCCTCGACGGCAGCGTCGAAGACAATCTGCGCTATCCGTTTGAGCTGCGTACGTATCGCGATGTCCGCTTCGACCAGGCGCGTGCTGCGAACCTCGCCGCTCAGGCCGGGCGCGGCGGCGATTTCCTCGACAAGCGCGCGAGCGAACTCTCCGGCGGCGAGGCGCAGATCGCCGCGCTGATCCGTGTCTTGCAACTGGCGCCCGAAGTCCTGCTGCTCGACGAGCCGACCGCATCGCTCGACCCGGAATCGTCGCGTGCGATCGAGGGCCTGGTGCACGCGTGGTTCGATGCCGATCCAGGCGGGCATGCATCGGTGTGGGTGTCGCACGATCCGGCGCAGGCTGTACGCATGAGCGAGCGGCATCTGACGATGCGCGCCGGTGTGCTCGACGAATCAGCCGTGACGCAGGCTCATCAGGAGTTCGACCAATGACATTGCAAAACCTGAGCCTCTGGGACGTGGCGATTGCTGCGTTATTGATTGTCGTGAACGGCGTGGTCTCGGTGGCCCTCAAGCTGGACCTCGAACGCACGCTGGCGTGGGCGGCAGCGCGCACCGTGCTGCAGTTGCTGGCAATTGGCTATGTGCTCGGCTGGGTGTTCCGCTATGACCACTGGTTCGTGGTGCTGCCGTTGATGATCGTGATGACGCTGATCGCCGGCTTCGCGGGCGCACACCGCGGCAACCGCACCTATGCCGGGCAACGTGTGGACAGCGTGTTGTCGATCTGGGTCAGTTCGTGGCTGGTGGCGGCGGTCGGACTCTTCGTCGTGATTCGCATTCATCCGTGGTACGAGCCGCAATATGCGATCCCGATCCTCGGCATGATCCTCGGCAATACGTTGACCGGCGTGTCGCTCGGCATCGAACGGATGACCGAGGAATTGACCGCGCGGCGCGACCGCGTCGACATGGTGCTCGCACTCGGCGCGACGCGTTGGGAAGCGGCGCAGGCGCCGGCGCGGCAGGCCGTGCGCGCGGGCATGATGCCGACGCTGAATCAGATGGCGGTGGTCGGCGTGGTGAGTTTGCCCGGCATGATGACCGGCCAGGTGCTGGCCGGTCAGTCGCCGTTGCAGGCGGTGCGCTATCAGATTGTGATCATGTTTCTGATCGCGGCATCGTCGGCTTTGGGGACGGTGGGCGCGGTGCTGCTGACCTACCGGCGGCTCTTCTCGGCCGAGCATCGGTTTCTGGCCGCGCGGCTGGTGGAGCGGCCGGCGACGCAGCGTTGACTACCTTCGCCGCGCACGACTCAACGCTTCGCCGATACGGCCACCTGGGTGCCATCGGTGAGCGTCAGCGTCTTCGTGCTGCCGTTGGTCGGCATCGTAAAGCGCAGAATCTGGCTGATGCTCACGTCGTTCGGACACTTGAGCGTTTTGCCGGCGCTCGTCACCGTCTTGACGCCGTGCGGCGTCTGCGCCTGGAAGCTCAGTTGCACGGTCGCGGTGCCGTCACTGGCGACCACGGGCGCAAAGCGGATCTGCGTCTGACGAATCATCGCGCCGTTGGTATCGACCGGCAGCGATGCGTAATTCGGACAGGTGTCAGCCGCAGGGACCGGCCCACCCGGCGGCACGGTCTTCCACGTGAAGTCATCCGATTCGCCGGAGCGGATCGTGCGCGTTTCCTGTGAATTGCCGAACTGTTTCGACGTGACGCGGACTGTATAGCGGATCGGACCATCGGTAGCGGCCTGCGACGTGACCGTGATCGGCGTGGCCGCATGGGCCACCGGCACGAGCGCGCCGGGCGCCAAAGCGCAGGCGAGAGAAGCAACAAGCGAAACGGCGGAAAATCTGAAGCTCGAGCTCATACTGTCACCTCGTTGTTGTGCCGCTGCGCGCTCGCTTAAGCGCTACTGCCTGACTCCAGCCTGATGGCGACCGGCCGGGCGAACCACGAGACACGCAACTGTTTTAGCATGATGCCCTACCAGTCTAACGCCAAGCGGCCATGCGCGCGCTTCATACGAATCGGGTGTTAACCCGCTTGCGGTGACGCGTTTTCTGCGTGTGCGATTCGCGGCTGATTGCAACGATTCGCCCCTTACACCCTGCCCCGACCTCCCGTTGGGTCCTCTCCGAAAGACACATGGCCGGCGACGCATTTGCGAGGCCGGCCATGCTCGGTTATCGGACTACGCGCGGCTTAGAAACCCGTCAGCACCAGCTTGCCGATCGCACGCCCCTGTTCGAGCAGTTGATGCGCGCGGCGCAGGTTTTCGGCGTTGATCTTGCCGAGATCCTGACCGACCGTCGTGCGTAACGTGCCCGCATCGACCAGACGCGCGACTTCGGTCAGCAGCTTATGCTGCTCGATCATGTCGGGCGTGCCGAACATCGAACGCGTAAACATGAACTCCCAATGGAACGCGGCGCTTTTCGCCTTCAACAGTTCGACAGGGACCGGCTTGCCGTTTTCGACGATCGTGCAAATGCCGCCCTGCGGTTTGACGACTTCGGCCGCCGCCGGGAAGTGCTTGTCGGTGTCGTTGAACACCAGCACGTAATCGACCTGGTCGATGCCGATCTTCTTCAACTGCGCCGGCATATCGCCGAAGTGATCGATGATGTGATCCGCGCCCAACTCCGTCGCCCACTTCGCCGATTCGGGACGCGAGGCGGTCGCGATCACGTTCAGCTTCGCGAGTTGCCTGGCCAGTTGGATACCGATCGAGCCGACCCCGCCCGCACCGCCGATGATCAGCACCGTGCGGCCCTCGTCCGCGCCTTGCGGCGATACGCCAAGGCGATCGAACAGCGCTTCCCACGCGGTGATCGCGGTCAATGGCAAAGCGGCCGCGTGGGTGAAATCGAGCGACGCCGGCATGCGCCCGACAATGCGCTCGTCGACCAGATGGAACTCACTATTGGCGCCCGGCCGTGTGATGCTGCCGGCATAAAACACCGGATCGCCGACCTTGAAGAGCGTGACATCCGGCCCGACCGCCGCCACCGTACCGGCGGCGTCCCAGCCGAGTATGCGCGGCTCTTTCTCGACGGTGTCTTTCGGGGCGCGTACTTTGGCATCGACCGGATTGACCGAGATCGCTTCGACCTTCACCAGCAGGTCACGGCCGGTGGCTTCGGGTTTCTGGATTTCGACATCGATCAACGCTTCGGCTTGATCGATCGGCAAATAACGATAGAGACCGACTGCTTTCATCACAACTCCTGTTCGTTCAGATGGGGTTGAAGGACTGGCGAACTTTGCGGGTGGCGTCTGGTGCTCCTCACCGCCGACGCCGCCTCCGATCGCCTTGACGTCATCGTAAGCCGGTTCTTATTCTCATAAAACAGCCATAATGACTGAAACATCTTTTTGAATTTCAGAAGAATGGATCACCCTGCTCATCCCGCGCCACCTAGGCCCCGCGACCGGGAGCGCCTCGATCTGCTCGACGTCGCGTTGTTCGTCCGGGCGGCCTTGCTGGCCAATCTGTCGGCGGCCGGCCGCGAATTCGGCTTGTCGGCGGCGGTGGCGAGCTCGCGGATCGCGCAACTGGAAAAGCTGCTCGGCGCGCGCCTGCTGCACCGGACCACGCGCCATATCAGTCTCACGCAGGACGGCGAAGTGTTCATGACGCGCGCCCAGACGCTGCTCGATGCGGCCGCTGCAGCGCGCGCCTCGGTCGGTCGCGCCCAGGCCGAACCGCAGGGCCGCTTGCGGGTGTCGATGCCGTCGTCGTTCGGGCGGCAGCACGTGTCACCAGTGATCAGCGAGTTTCTGCGTCGCTATCCCGGCGTGAGCGTCGATTTGCGGTTGACCGATCAACTGGTCGATCTGGTCGATGCGGGCATCGACGTGGCGATCCGGGTCGGCGTGTTGAAGGATTCGTCGCTGGTGGCGCGGCGTCTCGCGGCAAACCGCCGCGTGATCTGCGCAGCGCCCGCCTATTTCGCCGCTCACGGCACGCCGCATCATCCTTCGGACCTGACACAGCACGAATGCGTGATCCTCTCGGACCAGCGCGACTGGGCGTTCGTGACGCCCGCCGGTCCGCTCGATGTGCGTGTGAGCGGGCGCCTCGTCACCGACAACGGCGAAGTGATTCGCGACGCGCTCCTGGCCGGTTTCGGCATCGCGCTCAAATCGACATGGGACGTTGCCCCGTATCTGCGCAGCGGTGAACTGGTCAGCGTGCTCGACACCTATCCGCTCGCGGAGAAGGTCGCAATCTGGGCGGTCTATCCGAGCCGGGCGTTCGTGCCGCCCAAGACATTGGCGTTCATCGAGTTCCTTTCCGCGCATTTCGGCGATCCGCCGTATTGGGACGCAGAGCCTGACTGAGGCGCAGCGGATCGCGGGGCAAACACGGAATCGAGCGTCGCCGGTTCGACTAATGCGCTTCAGCGTCAGGCACGGTCCGCCGGTTCGAGCTCAACCGGCACCGCGGCGAAACCGCGAAACCGCACGCGCCCACCGCGAGTCGGCGCGCCGTCGAGACGATACGCCGGAAAACGCTGCACAAAGCGCCCGATCGCGATCCGTGCCTCGAGGCGCGCAAGCGACAGCCCCGCGCATTGATGAATGCCGAAGCCAAACGCCAGATGCCGGTTCGGATCGCGGCGGATGTCGAAGCGATCCGGCTCGGCGAACTGCTCCGGGTCGCGATTGGCCGCGCCGATGCATAGCGTGACGGGCGTGCCGCCCGCCACCGCGACGCCGCCGATCTCCGTATCGACGGTAGTCATCCGGTTGCCGAGTTGATTCGAACTCTCGAACCGCAGACATTCTTCGACCGCCGTGTCGATCAGCGACGGTTCGCGCAGCAGCGCCGCGCGTTGCTCCGGCCAGTCAGTCAGCGTGACGAGGCCGTTGCCGATCAGATTGGTGGTCGTCTCATGACCGGCATTCAGAATGAAGATGCAGTTTTGCAGCAACTCCACTTCCGACAATTGCTCGCCGTCCCCTTCGCCCTGGATCAGGCGCGTCAGCACGTCATGCTGCGGATCGCCGGGTTCGCGCCGGCGCCGCGCCACCAGATCCTGCAAATAGCCGACGAACTCGCCAACCGCACGGTTGCCGCGTTGGAGCTGCGCGTCGCTCAGCGACGGCTCGAGCGCGCCGAGAATCGCCAGCGACCAGCCGCGCAACGGCTCGCGCTCCGCGTGCGGTACATCCAGCAGATTGCCGATGATCTCGACCGGAATCGCCGACGCGAATTCGCCGATCAGGTCGATCCGGCCGCGCCCCGCGGCGGCATCGAGCAAGCCGTCGACGAGGCGGACCAAGCCCGGCTCCATCGCCGCGATCGCGCGCGCCGTCAGCGCGCCGGCGATCAGTTTGCGCACCCGCGTATGCCGCGGCGGATCGTTAAAGACGAGACTGGTTGTGTGATGCGTGTAGAGCGGCGAATCGCCATACTTCGGCCTGAATTCGACCGTCTTGTCGGAACTGAAGGTTTTGGGGTCGCGGTAGACCGCCTGCACGTCGCGAAAACGCGTCAGAAAGAGCGATCCGTCCGGCATGCGCTTGATGGGCTCATGCATACGCAGCGCGTGGTAGATCGGGTACGGGTTGGCGTAGAAAGCCGGGCTCAGGTGGCGCAGATCGAAGTCGCGCGCAAGGGTGAGCGCGTCGGTAGCGGTCGCCGGGGTCATCGGTTGTCTCCGTGTGGTGCGCCTCGTGGCTGGTCCAATGCACGCGGTATGCCATGCGCCGCCGGGTGGACGCAATCGGTTCGATGAGCGCAATGGATGCAGGGGCGTCGTTCGATGCGCCAGTATGAACCGGGCGCCTGACGGTTGCACGCGGGCTGCATGGCGCCGAACCGTTACAATAGCGGGATTTTCCGCGCGCGCCGCGCGCCCGTCCCTTCCTGCGTCACTGCGCCGTCAATGAACCTCGTCATCCAAAGCCCCGCGCCCCTGTCCGCCGACCATCATAAAACGCTCATTGCGCTCGCGCGCGGCTCGCACGCCAGCGTCATCGACGCGAACGCGATTCGCATCGCCGACGCCGCCGTTTCGCAGCGCGCCGATCTCGAGGTCTATTGCGGCACCCATCAACTGGACTACGCGTTTGTCGAAGCAGGCCGCCAGTTGCGCGATTTCGGGCTGGTCGCGATGGACATGGATTCGACGCTGATCACGATCGAATGTATCGACGAAATCGCCGACTTCTGCGGGCTGAAGGCCGAAGTGGCCGCTATCACCGAAGCGTCGATGCGCGGCGAAATCAAGGACTTCAATGAAAGCCTGACACGCCGCGTGGCACTGCTCAAAGGACTCGACGCCAGCGCGCTCGAACGCGTTTATGAAGAGCGGCTGCAGCTCTCGCCAGGCGCGGAACGGATGCTGGCCGGTGCGAAGGCTGCGGGTTTGAAAACGCTGCTGGTGTCTGGCGGATTCACGTTCTTTACCGAAAAACTGAAGGCTCGGCTTGGTCTGGATTTCACGCACGCCAACACGCTCGAAATCGTGGACGGGAAGTTGACTGGCAAGGTGAGCGGCGAGATCGTCAACGCTGACGTGAAGGCACGCACGCTGCGCGACACGTGCGCTCAACTGGGCATCGAACCGGCCCGCGCGATCGCAATGGGCGACGGTTCGAACGATCTGAAGATGATGGCCGCAGCAGGCCTATCCGTCGCGTTCCGTGCGAAGCCGGTGGTGCGCGAAGCCGCTAGCGTGGCCTTCAACCATGTTGGGCTGGATGGGTTGTTGCGGTTGTTTTAATGCGCTGGCGATGCGCCGGCCGGCAGAGCGCGACAGCCGGCGCACGCCTCGGACTCACTTGTTGTGCGACGCTATGACAAGCGCTGCGGTCATGAAGACCAGGCAGGAGAAAAACACGCCGCCCGCCCACCAGCACATCCGATCGAAGCCTTATGCACACCGTCGTAGCGTCGAGATCCGGCGTCGACCATTCGGTCGAATGGTTAGGCCTGCTGTTTATATTGACAAAATAAAAACCCATCGGAACCGCGTCCCGATGGGCTTGCATGACAGATTGCCGAAACGCTCAGGCGTTCAACCCAGCGCCGCCAGGCTGTGCTCGATATCCGCGCGCAAATCGGCCTCCTCTTCCAGTCCGATATAAAACCGTACCAGCGTGCCGCGGTGCGGCCACTGCGCTGCGGTGCGCATCGACGCGACGTCGTACGGCATCGCGAGACTGTGCGCGCCGCCCCAACTCCAGCCGAGCGAAAACAGTTCCAGCGACTCGCAGAACGTATCGATTTGCGCCGCGCTGTAACGTCCATCGAACACGACGGAAAACAGGCCACCCGCGCCCGTGAAGTCGCGCTTGAAGAATTCATGCCCTGGACAATCGGGCAGCGCCGGGTGCAATACCGCAGCGATTTCCGGCCGCGCCTTCAGCCATTTGGCAAGGCCAAGCGCCGCGCGGTCGTGCTGTTCGAAGCGCAGTTGCATGGTCGGCAGACTGCGCAGGATCAGCGAACAGTCGTCCGAGGACACGCCGATGCCCATGCGCATACGTGCAGCCTTCAGCTTCAGATGCAACTCGCGGTCGACGGTAATGGTCGCGCCCATCAGCACGTCTCCGCCGCCCGACTGGTACTTGGTCAGCGCCTGCACCGAGATATCGACGCCGTGATTGAACGGCCGGAACCCGAGCCCCGCCGACCACGTGTTGTCAATGGCCGTGACGACGTTGCGCGCTCGCGCCGCCGCGGTGATGGCGGGCACGTCGGCCACTTCCATCGTGACCGAGCCGGGCGCTTCCAGCCAGACCAAACGCGTATTCGGCTGGATCAGATCGGCGATGCCCGCGCCGATCATCGGATCGTAGTAACGCACCGTGATGCCGAAATCGCGCGCCAGCCAGTCGCCATGATCGCGGTTCGGCGAGTAGACGTTATCGGGAATCAACACGTCGTCGCCGGCCTTGACGAGGCCGAAGTACACGTTCGAAATCGACGACAGCCCCGACGGTTGCAACAACGCATGATTGCCGCCTTCGATGGTGGCGAGCCGCTGCGCCAGCGCGAGCGAAGTCGGCGTGGCGTGCAGGCCGTAGCGCCATTGCGCGTCGTTTTTCCAGTCGAGCGCGCGCATCGTCGCGAGATCGGGGAACACGACCGTCGAAGCCCGCATGACCGGCATCGAGAACGACTCGAAGCCCGGCGTGAGCTGATCCTCGGCGCGCACGATGCGGGTTTGCAGACCGCGTTTGAGTTTGGATTGGGTCATGGTGAATGTAGGTAAGAACCAGACGGAGACGAATCAAGACGCAGATCGCGCGCGGATCTGCCACGCGCCGCACACGCAAGAGTAGACGAGCCGGCGGGATTTCGCCTGGCTGACGGCGCGCGAGCCATCAGGCCCGTGGGGCAGCCAACTTTACTCGCCGGTTTGCAGGTTGCTGACCCCGCCCACCGCGTGACCACCGCCTGCCGCCGAGGCCGGTGCAGCGGCGGCGGTGGCGCCTGCGGACGGCGGCGGCGGCGCCGCCTTGTTCGCGGCAGCGCCAGCAGCCGTAGCAGCCGGCACTGCCTGCCCCGCTGCCAGCGGCTTCAGATCGAACGCCAGCGGACTGGAATCGTCGACGTTCATCCGTTCGCCAGTGACCGAACCATCGGCGGCGAACTTGCCGACCCAGTTCCCGGTGATATGCGTGCCGTCGTTCGACTCCTCGACTTCGAGCACATCGCCGTCGCGGTCGCCGGCGATCAGGATCACTTCGCCGGTATCGGTGTATTGATACTCGCCGTGCACGCCGGCCGGATCGTCGGTTTTCGCGCCGAGCCGCAGCACGATCTGACGCGAACCCAGCATACCGGCGTAGCGCGGGAACTTCGCGAATTCGGGGCTTGGTTTGAGCGGCAACTGAATCGGCGGCGGCGCCGCCAATTCCTTCACCGCGTCGCTTTCCGCCCATGCCTGCGCCGGCATCAACGCCGCTGCACCGGCACACAGCAATGCGGCGACGCTCACTACGCCCCGAAGGAAGTCCCCCTGGGGGACTGAACAACCTGCCCAACCACGCCGACGCACCGCGCCCTTCATCGCTTTCAATTCCTGCATCCGTTTCCTTCCTTGGTGCCTGATACCTGCTTTCCTGCCTGGTACGAGTTCGCTGCCGGCCTCAAATCCGTTCGAAGATCGCCGCAATGCCCTGGCCGCCGCCGATACACATCGTCACCAGCGCATACCGGCCGCCAACCCGCTGTAACTCATACAGCGCCTTGACGGTAATCAGCGCGCCGGTCGCGCCGATCGGGTGACCGAGCGAAATGCCCGAGCCGTTCGGATTGACCTTCGCGGGATCGAGGCCGAGTTCCTTGCTGACCGCGCACGCCTGAGCGGCAAACGCTTCGTTCGCTTCGATCACGTCGAGATCGGCGACCGCCAGGCCGGCGCGCTCGAGCGCCTTGCGCGTCGCCGGCACCGGGCCGATGCCCATGTATGCCGGATCGACGCCGGCATGCGCGTACGAAACCAGCCGCGCCAGCGGCTTGATGCCGCGCTGTTCGGCGACGCCGCGCTCCATCAGCACGACCGCCGCGGCGGCGTCGTTGATGCCCGACGCGTTCCCGGCCGTCACCGTGCCATTTTCCTTCGCGAACACTGGCTTGAGCTTCGAGAAATCTTCCGCCGTCGCATTCATGCGTGCGTGTTCGTCCGTATCGAACACGACGTCGCCCTTCTTCGACGGGATCGTGATCGGCAGGATCTGTTCCTTGAAAAAGCCGCTGGTGATCGCATTAGCCGCGCGACGATGCGATTCGAGCGCGAGCGCGTCCTGCGCTTCACGCGAGATGTCGTATTTGTGCGCGACGTTCTCGGCGGTCACACCCATATGGATCGACTGGAACGGGTCGTTCAGCGCACCCATCATCATGTCGACGAGACGCGCATCGCCCATGCGCTGACCGAAGCGCGCGGCGGGCATCGAATACGGCGCGCGGCTCATGCTTTCCGCGCCGCCGCCGATCGCGATATCGGCGTCGCCTAGCAGCACGCTTTGCGCGGCCGACACGATCGCCTGCAGACCCGAGCCGCACAGGCGGTTCACGGTCAACGCGGGCGCGTGTTGTGCGACGCCGCCGTTGATCGCGGCCACGCGCGCCAGATACATGTCCTTCGGTTCGGTATGGACGACGTTGCCGAACACCACATGGCCGACTTCGTCGCCCGACACGTTCGCACGCGCCAACGCTCCACGCACCACGCGGGCACCGAGATCGGTCGGCGGAAAATCCTTCAGGCTGCCGCCAAAGTCGCCGATTGCCGTACGCACACCGCTTACCACCACTACGTCCCGTTGCATCGCTCGCTCCTCTTTAGTCTCTCAAGATGATCTCGCCTTGGCGGGCCGCGCGTCGCAGCGCGTCGTGATCAGCCAGCCAGGATGTGCTCGACCGTCGCCCGCGAAGGGATCGGCGCGACGGCGCCGTAACCTTGCGTCGACAGCGCGGCGGCGACGTTCGCATAACGCGCCGCCTCGAAAGGATCGTCGCCGGCCACGATGCGCGCGATGAACGCGCCGCCGAAGCAGTCGCCCGCGCCGGTCGCATCGACCGCGTTGACGGCGTGGCCCGGCACGACGCGCCGCTCATTGGGCGTCGCGATGTACGAGCCTTCCTTCCCTAGCTTGAGCGCGACCACACGCGGACCGCGCGACAGCAGGAAATCGACGATCTCGTCGCGGCCGGTCAGACCGGTGAGTTCGGTCACGTCGTCCCAGCTCGGCAAACAGATGTCGGTCTGGCGGATCGCTTCGAGCATCACCGCGCGCGCCCGGCCGAGCGGCCACAGCTTCAAGCGCAGGTTGGTATCGAAGCTCACGCGCACGCCGTTGGCACGCGCATGTTCGATCGCGGCGAGCGCCGCATCGCAGGCGCTCAGGCTGATTGCGAGGCTGATGCCGGACAGATGCAGGACCTTGGCAGCGGCAATCGCATCGAGCGGCAGATCGTGCGGCGCGTAGCGGCTCGCGGCAGAGCCGGCGCGCAAATAGTCGAACGCGTGGCCGCCCGGACCGTGCGAGACGAAATACACGCCGGTCGATGCGTACTCATCGACACGCACGAGCGACGTATCGACCTGCTCGCGCTCCCACAGATCGATCAGCAAACGCCCGAAATGATCGCTGCCGACCGCCGAGACGAAACCGGTCTTCGCACCTTGCCGCGCCGCCGCGATACAGAAGTTCGACGTATCGCCGCCGAAGCCTTGCAGGTAGTTCGGTTGATCCTTCGCCGACTGGTTGAATTCGATCATCGCCTCGCCGAGCGCGAGGATTTCCGGGGGCCGGCCTTCCGGGGGCCGGCCTTCCGGGGGCCGGCCATCCGGGGGCAGGCCTTCCGGCATATGAGTCGTGCTCGCGGCCATCGCTTAAACCTCGCCCCACAGATCGTGGCCGTCGGCGCCGGTGATCTTCACCGACACGAAATCGCCGACCTTGTAACGCTTTGACGCCTTGGTGGCGGGCGCGATATACACGACGCCGTCGATCTCCGGCGCGTCCGCCGCGGTACGGCCGATGCCGCCGTCGGCGTTGATCTCGTCGACCAGCACCTTCAACGTCTTACCGACCTTCTTCGCGATGCGCCTGGCCGACACTTCTTCGGCCACTTCCATGAAACGCGCACGGCGTTCCTCACGCACTTCGTCGGGCAACGCGCCGTCCAGTTCATTGGCCGTGGCGCCTTCGACCGGCGAGTATGCAAAACAGCCGACCCGATCCAGTTCCGCCTCGCGGATGAAATCGAGCAGCGTCTGGAACTGCTCTTCGGTCTCGCCCGGGAAACCGGCGATGAAGGTGCTGCGAATCGTCAGATCGGGGCACATTTCGCGCCACGCCTTCACGCGCTCCATCACCTTCTCGGCGTTGGCCGGACGCTTCATGCGCTTCAGCACTTCCGGATGGGCGTGCTGGAACGGCACGTCGAGATACGGCAGCACATGGCCCTTGTACGGACCTTCGGCCATCATCGGGATCACTTCGTCGACGCTCGGATACGGATACACGTAATGCAAACGCACCCACGCGCCATATTGCGCGGCCAGCTCGCCCAGCGCGCCGACGAGATCGGTCATGCGCGTCTTGATCGGCTTGCCGTTCCAGAAACCCGTACGGTATTTGACGTCGACGCCGTAAGCGCTGGTGTCCTGCGAAATGACCAGCAACTCCTTCACGCCCGACTTGAACAGGTTCTCCGCTTCGAGCATCACTTCAGCGACCGGACGCGACACGAGATCGCCGCGCATCGACGGGATGATGCAGAACGTGCAGCGGTGGTTGCAGCCTTCGGAAATTTTCAGGTACGCGTAGTGGCGCGGCGTGAGCTTCACGCCCGCAGCCGGTACCAGATCGACGAACGGATCGTGCGGCTTCGGCAGATGGTTGTGCACTGCCTGCATCACTTCGCCGACCGCGTGCGGGCCGGTCACGGCCAGCACCTTCGGATGCACTTCTTCGATCAGCCCCGTGCCGCTCGCGCTCTTCTTCGCGCCGAGACAGCCGGTGACGATCACCTTGCCGTTTTCGTGGAGCGCTTCGCCGATCGCGTCGAGGCTTTCCTGCACGGCTTCGTCGATGAAACCGCAGGTGTTGACGACCACGAGGTCCGCGCCATCATACGTGCCGGAGATCTCATAGCCCTCGGCACGCAACTGCGTGATGATCTGCTCGGAGTCGACAAGCGCTTTAGGGCAGCCGAGGCTGACGAAACCGACCTTCGGAACGGAAGGCGTCGGCACGGCGGGGGTAGAGGTCTGCGACATAGGGTGGGTCCGGCGTATAGCGGTGACGATGGCGACAAATGGGGACCGTGCGGCAGGAACTACGGAGTTAAAGGGTCACAAAGGCCCTACCCCGGCAAAACGCCCCGCGCACGCAACCCGCCATTGTACCGCGCCGGCGGTCCTCCGCTTGCGCCCCCGCCGCCAACGCTGCTTGCGCCGTTACTTCTTCTCCGGCTCCGGATTGCTTTGCGGATTTTCAGACGGATTTGCCGGCGCATTAGCCGCATTCACCGGGCCACCCGGCGTAAACGGGAAGGTGCTGAACATGGACTTCGCCTGGTTCTGCATTTGCTCCTGCATCTGCACGAACATGTTCTTCGACTGCTCGATGTAGCTGGTCATCATGCCCTGCATCATCGGCGCCTGCATGTTCATGAATTGCGACCAGACTTCGGGATTCATCGCTTTGCCTTCGTACAGGTTCTTCGACTGGTCGGCGAGTTTCGCCTGAATGTCGATGAACGCCTGGATGTTCTTTTCCAGATACGTGCCCATCATGCCCTGCATCGCATGACCGTAGAAACGGATGATCTGCGACAGCATCGACGACGAGAACATCGGCAAGCCGCCGCTCTCCTCTTCGAGAATGATCTGCAACAGGATGGCGCGCGTCAGATCCTCGTTGCTCTTCGCATCGATGACCTTGAAATCCTCCTGATCCAGCACGAGCTGTTTGACGTCCGTCAGCGTGATGTACGTGCTTGTCTCGGTGTCGTAGAGCCGACGATTCGGATATTTCTTGATCAGTCGTTCGGCTGTTTTCTTTGTAGTAGTGGTCATGTGACGCCTTTGAGCGCGAGTTGAGCGCGAAAACGGCGCCCTGTCGACTGCGCAATCGGGTTATTGCGCAATCGAGACGCCGCCGGAACCATCTGAGCTAAAGCACGCCGCCTTGTGAGCGGCGCGCTCGTGACTCAGCCCATATGCAAACCGCCATTCAGCGAAAAATCAGCGCCCGTGGAGAAACCCGATTCGTCCGACGCGAGCCATGCCACGATCGAGCCGATTTCGTCCGGCTGGCCGAGACGGCGCACCGGAATCGTTGCGACAATCTTTTCCAGCACGTCCGGGCGGATCGACTTGACCATATCGGTGCCGATGTAGCCCGGCGACACGGTGTTCACCGTCACGCCCTTGGTGGCCACTTCCTGCGCCAGCGACATCGTGAAGCCGTGAATCCCGGCTTTCGCGGTCGAGTAGTTGGTCTGGCCGAACTGGCCTTTCTGCCCGTTCACCGACGAAATGTTGATAACCCGGCCAAAACCACGCTCGACCATGCCGTCGATCACCTGCTTGGTGACGTTGAAGAGGCTAGTCAGGTTGGTGTCGATCACCGCCGTCCAGTCTTCGTGCGTCATCTTGCGGAACACGACGTCGCGCGTGATGCCGGCATTGTTCACCAGCACGTCGATTTCGCCGACTTCGGCCTTGACCTTGTCGAACGCGGCTTTGGTCGACTCCCAGTCACCGACGTTGCCTTCGGACGCGATGAAGTCGAAGCCCAGCGCCTTCTGCTCTTCAAGCCACTTCACGCGGCGCGGCGAGTTCGGGCCGCAGCCTGCGACCACCTTGAAGCCTTCTTTGTGTAGCCGCTGGCAAATGCTCGTGCCGATGCCGCCCATCCCGCCCGTTACGTAAGCAATTCGCTGTGTCATAAACTAGACTCCGTTGTCGTTTTCGAGGCGCCGACCGGCTGCCCCATTCCTCGCCTTGTACTTCATCTCCGCTGCCGCCGGGCGACCGGCCGGCGAGGCCACTGCTCACCGCGCGCCGCCTGCTGTAACGAGGCGCGCGGCAACCATGCTTTACCGCCTTAAGCGCGCTCGACCGCCAGCGCCACACCCATGCCGCCGCCGATACACAGCGACGCCAAACCCCTCTTCGCATCGCGTTTCTGCATTTCGTGCAGCAGCGTGACGAGAATCCGGCAACCGGACGCGCCGATCGGATGGCCGATCGCAATCGCGCCGCCGTTCACGTTGACCTTCGACGTGTCCCAGCCCATCTGTTTGTGCACGGCGAGCGCCTGCGCGGCAAACGCTTCGTTGATTTCCATCAGGTCGAGATCGGCCGGAGTCCAGCCGGCGCGTTCCAGGCAACGGCGCGAAGCCGGCACCGGGCCCATGCCCATCACCTTCGGATCGACGCCTGCGTTGGCGTAGGCCTTGATGCGCGCGAGCGGCGTGAGGCCGAGCGCTTCGGCTTTCTTCGCCGACATCACGATCACCGCCGCCGCGCCGTCGTTCAGACCCGACGCATTCGCCGCCGTCACAGTGCCTTCCTTCGAGAACGCCGGCTTCAGGCCCGCAAGCGATTCGGCCGTCACGCCATGACGCACGAATTCATCCGTTGCGAAACGCAGCGGCTCGCCCTTACGTTGCGGAATTTCGACCGGCACGATTTCGTCATTGAAGCGGCCCGACTTCTGCGCGGCTTCCGCCTTGTTCTGCGACAGCGCCGCGAACGCGTCCTGTTGCTCGCGCGTGATGCCGTATTCCTTGGCGACGTTTTCCGCCGTCACGCCCATGTGGTACTGGTTGTACACATCCCAGAGGCCGTCGACGATCATCGAGTCGATCAGCTTCGCATCGCCCATGCGGAAACCGTCGCGCGAACCCGGTAGCACGTGCGGCGCCGCGCTCATGTTTTCCTGACCGCCGGCGATCACGATGTCGGCGTCGCCCGCGATGATCGCGTTGGCTGCCAGCATCACGGCCTTCAGACCCGAGCCGCACACCTTGTTGATCGTCATGCCTGGTATGGACGAGGGTAGCCCTGCCTTGATCAGCGACTGACGCGCCGGGTTCTGACCGGAGCCGGCCGTCAACACCTGGCCCAGGATGACTTCGCTCACCTGCTCGGGCTTCAGACCGGCCCGCTCGAGAACGGCGCGAATCACCGTGGCTCCGAGATCGGGCGCGGCGATCTTCGCCAGCGATCCACCGAATTTACCTACTGCCGTACGGGCGGCCGATACGATCACAACATCAGTCATTTCCATATCCTCCGGGCATGTCGGCCAGTTGCGCCGCAGCCCGTCAAGTTAAAAATCTCGTTGATCTTCCGCTCTTACTCAATCAGGCGCTCGTTCAGACCATCCAGCGAAGCGCGCCATGAAATTTCCGCCGTGAGACCTCCGCTGTGAAATCTCATTACACACCACTACTCGCGCTGCCGCACATAACGCCCCGGCGCCGGCTCGATGACCGGGAATTCGGCCGAGCCAGGTTTGGCGCGCGGCTTCACTTTCTTGCCGCCGTACTGATCGAGCCAGTTGGTCCATTCGGGCCACCAGCTGCCGGGTACCTCGGCGGCCTGACCCAGCCACTCGTCCGGGCTTTCAGGCAGCGTCCTGGCGTCGCCTTCCAGCACCCAGTAATTGCGTTTTTTCTTCGCCGGCGGATTGATCACGCCCGCGATATGGCCGGACGCGCCGAGCACGAACTTCAGCGGCCCGGTCAGCAACGGCACTGACGCATACGCAGTTTGCCACGGCACGATATGGTCTTCGCGCGAACCGTAGATGAAAGTCGGCACGTCGATCTTCGACAGGTCGATCGGCTCGCCGCACGTGGTCAACGCACCCGGCTCACGCAGGCGATTCTCGAGATACGTATTGCGCAGATACCAGACGTACATCGGACCCGGCAGACTGGTCGAATCGCTGTTCCAGTACAGCAGATCGAACGGCACCGGCGTGCGCCCTTTGAGGTAGTTGTCGACGACGTAGTTCCACACCAGATCGTTCGGCCGCAGGAACGAGAACGTGTTGGCGAACTCGATGCCGCGCATCAGCCCCGGCGCGCTGCCATTCTTGCCGCCGATGGTCTGCTCGCGCATCTGCACATGCGCTTCGTCGACGAAAATGTCGAGTACGCCCGTGTCCGAGAAGTCGAGCATCGCGGTGAGCAAGGTCATCGACGCAGCCGGATGTTCGCCGCGCGCGGCCGCCACCGCCAGCGCCGTAGCCAGCATCGTACCGCCCACACAAAAACCGAGCGTGTTGATCTGCTCGCGGCCGCTGATATTGCGCACCGTATCGATCGCAGTGAGCACGCCCTCGCCGATGTAATCGTCCCACGTTTTATGCGCAATGGATGCATCCGCGTTGCGCCACGAAATCAGAAACACCTGATGACCCGAATCGAGTCCGTGCGCGACCAGCGAGTTCTCCGGCTGCAGATCGAGAATGTAGAACTTGTTGATGCAAGGCGGCACGATCAACAGTGGCCGTTCGCGCACGGTGGCCGTACGCGGCTTGTACTGGATCAACTGGATCAGGTCGCTTTCGAACACCACCGAGCCTTCGGTGTTCGCTAGATTCTCGCCGACCACGAAACGCGATTCGTCAGTCTGCGAAATTTTGCCGCGCTGCAAGTCGCTGAGCAGGTTCATCACGCCCTGCCGCAAGCTCTCGCCCTGACTATCGAGCAAGGTTTTTTGCGCTTCGGGATTCAAGGCGAAGAAATTGCTCGGCGACGCCGCCGCGGTCCACTGCTGCACCGCAAAGCGAATGCGCTCGCGCACCTTCGGTTCGGTTTCGAGCGCGTCGACCATTTCCTGCAGATAGCGCGCGTTCAACAGATACCATGCGGCGGTGAACGCGTAGGCCGGCGTCGAACTCCACGCGTCGGAACTGAAGCGGCGGTCGTTGAGTTCGGGGATCTTCGTCGTGGAAGCGGCTGCCTGCTGGATCAACTCCATCGCCTCGCGGGAATAATCGGCTTGCAGCTTTTGCAGACGCTCCGATGGGATCGCCGCGCTTGGGACATTGAGCCCGGCGAATGACGGCAGCGGCGGCATCGACGACATGGATGCCGCGGCCGCCTTGCTGAAGTCCGGCATGCCGGGAAACGATGGCATCTGCGGTATCTGCATCGACATTTGCGGCATTGAGAAAGGCGCGCCATTGCCGCCGGGCGGTGCGCCGAGCGAACGCCATGCGTTCATCCAGGCGTCGAATAACTGCTGCATGCCGGCGGCTGAAGGTGCGCCGCTCGTACCGGCCTGCTGCGTATGCTCCGTCGAGGAGTCCGTGCTAGGGGAAGCTGAGGAATGTGATGCTGCCATACCTGCTTTTGACCGATAAGTCCTTGCGGACGGGTTGAGAGGCAGGTTTTGCGCACGTGGGCGATTGCTCGCGACCTCGTCACGCCCTGTCCCTTGTACGAGGAGCTAGGAGGAACATTCTTGCTCCCCATCGCAAGGCATGTCAATGCTTGTTCCCGATTTTGCCGCAGTGCGATACTTTTTTAATTATCGTTTTCCCTGTGTAGCAGATCGCGCTTTCGGCACGCGCCTCGAAAAACAGATTCGCCAAGGAAACAAGCTCCCATACGGCATAGGTTTAAGTGCGTTTATCCGTTCGTGTGCCAATGCTTTTCGCGGCAGATTTACGCATATCCGACGAATTCCGGCAGCGCAGCAAAAAAGCCTGCTGCGCCTCCGAACAAACCCTCATACGCGTCCCCGTAGGCATGCGCTGCGTTCGCTAACGCACACGTGACTGCACTGGAGACTGCCACGCCTGCCAGGCGGTGCACCCGCTAGTCCGCGATCGTCTGCGCCTGATCGTCCAGCCAGATCAGCGCGGCCATGCGGCCTGTTTCGCGATCGCGGCGATAGGAATAGAAACGCTCACGTTGCGTGACCGTACAAAGGTCGCCGCCGACAATCCGGGTTACGCCGAGCCGCTGCAAACGCAAGCGCGCGAGCGCCGCGAGATTGGCCAAATACTTGCCTGCATTTTGCGGATGCGGAACGAACGCATCGGCAGTGGCGTCGCGTTGTGTACCGTCAACACCGTTCATGAAGGCGTCACGCACGTCTGCGCCGACCTCGAAAGCATCGGGTCCAATCGCCGGACCGAGGTAGGCATAGAGCGATGCTGCCTCGACGCCCGCGAGATCGGCGACGCGCTGCGCCGTCTGTTCGACGATGCCTGCCGCGAGGCCTCGCCACCCCGCATGAGCCGCGCCGACCGCGCGGCCCGCTTCATCGCACAACAACACCGGCATGCAATCGGCAACCATCACGACGCATACCGTGCCGGGCCGGTCGGTCACGCTGGCATCGGCCCGCGTCGGCGCGCCGCTCGCGCGAGCTTGCGCGAGTACATCTTCTGCTCGCACAATACCGGCACCGTGAATCTGCTCGAGCCAGGCGGCCTCGCCGACACCCGCCAACGCCAGAAGACGCGCGCGGTTGGTTGCGACCGCGGCCGGATCGTCGCCGGCCTTCATGCCGAGGTTCAAACCGCCGGGCTGATCCACGCCGTCAACCCAACGGCCGAACGGCGGCTGGCTCATGCCGCCATTGCGCGTCGTGACGAGCGCGCGCACGCGCGGCGATACATTCCATGCGGGTTGCACAACATCGGCAAACGTCAGCTCGGGCAAGCTCATGCGTGGTCGTCCCCGTCGTGTTCATCGGCTTCGTCGTCGTGGCCGGGTGCATCGCCTTCTTCAGCGTCTTCGTCAAGCGACACGACGTAGTCTTCGTCCTCATAGTACGTCTCGTCGAACTCGCCGGCGTCGTCGCGTCCCAAACCGAGCGCGGCCGACAGCACCGCCATGTCTTCCGGCACATCCGCGCGCCATTGCATCGTCCGGCCGGTTTGGGGATGGATCAGGCCGAGGCGCCACGCATGCAGCGCCTGGCGCGCGAAGCCGTCGGGCAGCGGCGTGACCGAGCGCTTGCCGCGCGCGCGTCCATACACCGGGTCGCCGAGCAGCGGATGGCCGATGTGCGCGCAATGCACACGAATCTGATGGGTGCGGCCGGTTTCCAGGTCGCAATGAATCGCGGTGACCGGCTGACGCTGCCAGATCGCAGTATCGACGCGCCGGAAATGCGTGCGCGCGGGCTTGCCCGATGCGCTCGTGACCACCGCCATGCGCGTGCGTTCGCGCGGGTCGCGGCCGATCGGCGCGTCGATCGTGCCCTCTTCAGGCATGTTGCCCCACACCAGCGCGAGATAACGGCGCTTGACCGTACGCGCCTGCAGTTGACGGACCAGATCGGTCTGCGCCTCGAGTGTGCGCGCGACCACCATCAAGCCGGAGGTTTCCTTGTCGAGCCGGTGCACGATGCCGGCGCGCGGCAGGCCTGCGGCGGCGTCGCCATAGCGGTACAGCAGACCGTTCAGCACAGTGCCGCTCCAGTTGCCGGCGGCCGGATGCACGACCATGCCAGCCGGCTTGTTGATGACCACCAGCGTGTCGTCCTCATAGACGATCTCGAGCGGCACCGGCTCGGGCGTGAACGCGAGTTGTTCAGGCAGCAGATCTGGCACGAGCTCGATGGTCGCGCCGAGCGGCACCGGTTGACGGATCTTCGCCGGCTTGCCGTCGATGCGCACACGCTCGGCCTCGATCCAGCTTTGCAGCCGGTTGCGCGAGAACTCGGGAAACACTCGGGCGAGCACCTTGTCGAGGCGTTCGCCGGCCAGTTCGTCGGGCACGGTGACGCTGCGCGGCGATTCGTCCGCCACGCGGCTGGCCACGGTCGGCACCAAGCCTGGCGCGCCGGCGGCGGCGAGCGCGTCGCTGCCGAGATCGTCGTCGAGCGAATCGACGCCCAACGCGTCGGAGGGGTCAGCGCTTACGCTATAATCTTCGTTGCTATTCCCGGCACCGGTAGCGGTACCTGGAGTATTTGAGCGGGTCATTGAGTCTGGGTCACCTGGACGTAAAGCTAGACTGGAAAATGCGAGCCTTGAACACCATCACTAAAGCGGCGATCAATTTGGCGGCCATCAAGAAGGCGGCCCGGAAAGTGGCCGGATACATTGCGTGTGCCGCAGCCGTCGCCATTGTTGCGGCTTGTCACGGCCTGCCGGAAAAGACCGACGAAACGGCTACGTGGAACAACAACAAATTATATACGGAGGCGAACGACGCTCTGTCCGGTGGTGACTTCGGCAAGTGCGCCAAGTATTTCGAGATGCTGGAGGGCCGCGATCCGTTCGGTCACTTCGCACAGCAAGCGCAGATCAACGTCGCGTATTGCAACTGGAAAGACAACGAAAACGCCGCCGCGGACCAGGCGATCGACCGCTTCATCCAGCTGCACCCGGATCACCCGGACATCGCCTACGCGTACTACCTGAAGGGCATGATCCACTTCAATGACGACCTCGGTCTGTTCGGCCGCTTCTCCGGCCAGGACATGAGCGAGCGCGATCCGAAGTCGCTGCGCGAGTCGTATGACGCGTTCAAGGTCGTGGTCGACCGGTATCCGAACAGCAAGTACGCGCCGGACGCCGCGCAACGCATGCGTTACATCGTGAACGCGCTGGCGTCGCACGAAGTCCACGCGGCGGACTACTACTACCGCCGTGGCGCCTATGTCGCCGCGATCAACCGCGCGCAACTGGCATTGAAGGAATACAAGAACGCACCGGCGATCGAAGACGCACTGCACATCATGATGCTGTCGTACGAGAAGCTGAATCAGCCGCAACTGGCTGACGACACCAAGCGCGTGCTGGCCGGCACCTTCCCCGACAGCCCGTATATCACTGGGCATGCAAGGCCGGGTAAGGAAAAGTCGTGGTGGCAGTTCTAAGTCACGCAACGCTCTGAAAACAAAAACGCCACGACTTCGGTCGTGGCGTTTCTGTTTGTGCAGACTGAGTGTGCAGATAGCGCTTTGGCTTGAAGCCCCTCGCTTCAAGCCCGCTCGAACAATGCAATCGACTCCACATGCGACGTGTGCGGGAACATGTTCACCACGCCCGCCCCCACCAGCCGATAGCCTGCCTCGTGAACCAGCAGACCGGCATCGCGTGCGAGCGTCGCCGGATTGCACGACACGTAGACGATCCGCGTGGGCAGCGGTCCATTGCCGCTCTGCGCGATCTCGGCCAGCGCCTTCGCCACCGCCAGCGCGCCTTCGCGCGGCGGGTCGACGAGGAATTTGTCGAAGTGGCCGAGCGCGCGCATGTCGTCGGCGGTGACTTCGAACAGATTGCGGCACGCAAACGACGTGTGCCCCGCGACGCCGTTCAGCTCAGCATTGGCCAGTGCGCGCGAGGTCAGCACGTCGCTGCCTTCAATGCCAACCACTTCCTTCGAAATTCGCGCGAGGGGCAGCGTGAAGTTACCGATCCCGCAGAACAGGTCGAGCACGCGATCCGTACGCGCCGGCGCCAGCAGACGCAGCGCGCGGCTCACCAGCACGCGGTTGATCTGGTGGTTCACCTGGGTGAAATCGGTCGGCTTGAACGGCATCCGAATGTTGTATTCCGGCAGCGTGTAGTCGAGCTGCACGTCGAGCGGATAGAACGGCGTAACCGTATCCGGGCCGCCCGGCTGCAACCAGAACTGCACCTTGTGCTCGTCGGCGAACTCGCGCAGCACCTGTTCGTCGGCTTCCGTGATCGGTTCCAGATTGCGCACCACCAGCGCCGTGACCGACGAGCCGACCGCGAGTTCGAGCTGCGGCATGCGATCGTAGATCGACAGCTTTCGGACCATGAAGCGCAACGGCATCAGCATTGCCGACACATGCGGCGGCAACACCTCGCAGGTCTTCATATCGGCGATGTAGCTGCTTTTCTTCTCGTGAAAACCAATGCGCATGCCACCTTTTTCCGGCAGGTAGCGCACCGCCAGACGCGCGCGATACCGGTATCCCCACGCCGGCCCGTGAATCGGCCGGAACACGGTCTCCGGACGTAGCTTCGCAAGATGTTGGAGATTGTCTTCGAGTACGCGCTGCTTGACCGCCACCTGTGCGCGGATGTCGAGATGCTGCATTGAACAGCCGCCACAGATGCTGAAGTACGTGCATTTGGGCGTGGTGCGGATCACGCTTTCGCGCAGCACCTCGACGACCTCAGCCTGCTCGAATTTCGGCTTGCTGCGGTGAGTCGAGTAGCTGACGCGCTCACCGGGCAATGCGCCTTCGACGAAAATAACCTTGCCCGGCGTGCCGTCTTCGCTCTCGATACGGCCGACGCCGCGCGCTTCCATATCGAGCGAGACAATTTCGATGATCGGCTCATGGCCGGTAACAACGGGTGCTCGCACCGGAGCGGGCGCCTTCTGGCGCTTCGGCGAGCGACGATGGGGGGCAGTTCGGGACACCTGCAACTTCCTGACAAACTTGGGGGAAAGGCGAGATTGTAGACGAACCTCCGCTCTTGCCAACGATTTGGCGCGGCCGCAATCGCCAAAGCGTGTGCTGAGCGCCTCGCTCCCAGTTAGCGTACGGCGAACCGCTTCGCCGTAACCCTAGTTATCGAACGCGGCCAGATACTCGGCCCATTGTGGCGCCGCTTCCAGCGCAAGCGCGTTTTTAACCAGCATGATCTCGTCAGCATACTCTTCGGCGGAAAACGCGCCGCGGATCAACTGGAAGCGGCAATACAGCAGATACGTATTGACGACGTCGGTCTCGCAATAATTACGGATTTCCTCGATGCGGCCTTCCTGATACGCGTGCCACACCTGGCTGCCGTCCATGCCCATCTTGCCGGGAAAGCCGCACATCTTGGCGAGCGCGTCGAGCGGCGCATTGGCGCGCGCCTGATACATCGCCAGTACGTCCATCAGATCCGTGTGACGCGCGTGGTAGCGGCTGATGTAGTTGTTCCACTTGAACTCGCGATCGTCCTCACCGAGATCCCAGAAACGGGAGGCCGGAATGCCGTTGACCAGCGCACGGTAATTCAGCACCGGCAAGTCGAAACCGCCGCCGTTCCACGACACCAGTTGCGGCGTGTACTTCTCGATCACGCGATAAAACGACTGCACCAGCGCGGCCTCACCGTCTTCCAGCGTGCCGAGCGAGCGCACCCGGAAACCGTTGTTGTCGCGAAATACGCAGGAAATCGCCGCGATCCGTTGCAGGTGGTGCGGCAGGAAATCGCTGCCGGTCTTCTCGCGGCGCGCGGCAAACGCGTGCTCGGCGACTTCGGCGTCGCTCAGCGTGGCGGGCAAATCTTCGAGGCGGCGAATGCCGGCGACATCGGGAATCGTCTCGATGTCGAAAACCAGGATCGGTGTCATTGAATTAGAGAACGGCGTCCTTGCGCACACCGTTAGAGGCGAAGAAGCGCTTCAACCGCACCAGCGCTTCCTGCTGGATCTGGCGCACACGCTCGCGCGTGAGGCCCATTTCATCGGCCAGCTCTTCGAGCGTGGCCGGCTCGATATGGTTCAACCCGAACCGGCGCTCGATCACATGACGATGCTTATCCGACAGCCGCGCGAGCCAGGCGCGCGTCAGCGTTTCCAGCTCGCGGTGCTGCACCTCGGCATCCGGCGACTGGCTCTGATCGTCGGACAGCAGATCGAGCAGGCTGCTCGCCGGGTCCAGGTCGAGCGGCGCGTCGAGCGATGCGGTGTGCTCGTTCAGCGCGAGGATGTCGGTCACTTCGTCGGTGGTCTTGCCGGTCAGATAGGCAATGTCGTCGATGCTGGCGTCCCGGCGCTCGGCCGCTTCGCCCGAATTCATCGAATTTTTTTCCAGGTGGCGCTTGGCGCGCAGCACCTGGTTCAGTTCGCGGATCACATGCACTGGCAGACGCACGGTGCGCGCCTGGTTCATGATCGCGCGCTCGATGCTCTGACGAATCCACCACGTGGCATACGTCGAAAAACGGAAGCCGCGTGTGGGATCGAATTTCTCGATCGCGTGCATCAGGCCGAGGTTGCCCTCTTCAATCAGATCGAGCAGCGGCACGCCGCGATTGAGGTAGCCCTTCGCGATACTGACCACGAGCCGCAAATTACGCTCGATCATCACCTGCCTCGCCTCGAACTCGCCCGCCTTGGCGAGGCGCGAATACTTCTGCTCTTCTTCGACAGTCAGAAGCGGCTTGACGCTGATGCGGTTCAGGTAGTGCTGAATCGTATCGGCCGTCAAC
Organism: Paraburkholderia sp. IMGN_8; assembly: GCF_038050405.1. Lineage (NCBI taxonomy): Bacteria > Pseudomonadati > Pseudomonadota > Betaproteobacteria > Burkholderiales > Burkholderiaceae > Paraburkholderia > Paraburkholderia sp. IMGN_8. The sequence goes on from NZ_CP150900.1 coordinate 2,658,720, forward strand.
TCGGCTTGCAACAGCGCGCGGAAATCGTCCGCGTCCGGCACGGCTTCGCCCACGCTTTCGCGCGTGTCACCGGCTTCTTCCGCACTGCCCTGGCGTTCGTCGAGATCGCGCTCTTCCACGATCTCTTCTTCGACTTCCGAAGCGCCGCCTTCCTCCACCAACGCGGACGTGGCACGGCTGATCGTCTCAGACTCGGCTTGCTGCGGACGGCGCTTCGATTTCGGCATGGTCGTATCGCTTATTGCGGCGGCAAGTACTTCAGTGGGTCGACAGGTTTACCCTGCCGGCGAACTTCGAAATGCAACATCACGCGGTCGGCATCGCTATTGCCCATCTCAGCGATCTTCTGCCCTTTGGTCACCGCATCCCCCTCTTTTACCATCAAAGCACGGTTGTGTGCATACGCGGTGAGATAAGTTGCGTCATGTTTGATGATAATGAGATTGCCGTAACCACGCAGCCCATTTCCGGCATAAACCACGCGGCCATCCGCCGAAGCCTTGACCGTGTCGCCCGACGCGCCGCCGATATTGACGCCCTTGTTGGTCGAGTCGTTGAAGGTGCCGAGCAACGGACCACGCACCGGCCAGGCGAACGCGACGTTGCCGGACGCGCCGGCCGTCGAGTCGCTCGCGGCGCCTGCGTTGGCCGGCGGCGTCAGCGAAGCGGTATTCGAACCTGAACCATATATAGGCGGCGCTGCTGCGACGCCTGCCGCTGCGCCCGTCGACGGCGCCGCGCTGTTGAGCGGCGCACTCTGCACCGCGCCGCCGCCGATCGGCGCGGTCGCGACGCCCGGCGTCAGTGCGGCAGTGTTAGCGCCCGGCGGCACCACGCGCAGCAACTGATCGACTTCGATCTGGTTCGGGTTGGTGAGATTGTTCCACGCCGAAATATCGCGGTAGTTCTGGCCGTTCTCGAGCGCAATCCGATACAGCGTATCGCCCGGCTTCACACGGTAGTAACCGGGCGGCGGCGGTCCAAGCGGCACGGCCGGCTGCTGCGCCGCTTGCGTGCTGAGCGTGCCGCCACCAGAGCGATCGACGACGGGTGCCTGATCGAGCCGGGAAGCACAGGCCGTCATCAACAGGGACAAGGCGAGCACGCACACGCTACGCTGGGTTACGGTCATAGGGGCATTCATTCTGGCTCTTTGCATCGCGCGCAACATACTCATCGGTGTCAAATCACTCCGGATTTTAAGGGTACAAAGAAAACGCGATCAAGCCGCGACTCGCGCCATTGCGCGGGTCCGAGGCGCTCGACCAGAGTCAGCACCTGGTTCTGGCCGTCCTGCGAGCCGACCGGCGCGACCAGACGGCCGCCGATCGCGAGTTGTTCAAGTAATGCTTGCGGTACGTCGAGCCCGGCCGCGGCGATCACGATCGCATCGAACGGCGCCGCCGACGGCAGCCCAAGGCGACCATCGCCATAGTGCAGCCGGATGTTCGGAATACGCAGCGGACGCAAGTTCGTCTTCGCGCGTTCGGACAGCGGTTTGATGCGTTCGATCGAATAGACGTCCCGTGCGACCTGGCTCAGCACCGCCGCCTGATAACCGCAACCGGTGCCGATTTCGAGCACGTTGTTCAGCGCGCGACCCGCCGCGGCCAGCTCGATCATCCGGGCCACTACCGAAGGCTTGGAAATCGTCTGGTGATGACCGATCGGCAACGCGGCATCTTCATAGGCCTGGGCCGCGAGGCCCGGGTCGACGAACATGTGGCGCGGCACCACCGACATCGCATTCAACACGCGCTGATCGGTCACGCCATTCGCTCGCAGGCGTTCGACCATCCGTTCGCGAACCCGTTCCGAAGTCAGCGCCAACGCGCCGTTCAAAGCGACGTTCGGTGCGGCAGCGCGCTCGCTGGATCTGGCAACGGGCTTGCCCGGCGACGCCGATTTGGGCGCGGCGCGCGCAGTCAATGTCGGCGCGGCGGTTTTCGCCTGGGGTTTGGGTTGTGGCTGGGCCTGGGGTTTGGGTTGTGGCTGGGCCTGGGGTTTGGGTTGTGGCTGGGCCTGGGGCTTAACTTGGGTCGTTAGCTGGGCTGCTGCCGGGGTTTTTACCTGGGGCTTCGCTTGCGGCTGAGCCTGCGCTCTAGTCTGCAGCTTCGCCTGAGGTTTTGTTTGAGGCTTGACCACGGAGCCGGACGGCGAGCTCTTCGCCGGTTGCTGGCGTGCATTCAGCGCCGCGCTCGCGGCGAGTGCCGCCGCGCGCACGTCGCCCGGACGCCCTTCGGGCCGGCGCGGTTCGCGCACCAGGTCCTCGAGGCCGAGCGGAAAGCGCTTTGCGCGCTCGCCAGTCATGAAGCGTCGCTGCCGGCACGCGCCCAATCGCGCGCAGCGGGCAGCATTTGCGTGTGGGTCAGGTCGAGCTGCAACGGCGTGATCGACACATGGCCGTTGGCGACGGCGTGAAAATCGGTGCCTTCGCTGGCGTCGCGCGCGCTGCCCGAGGGGCCGATCCAGTAGATCGGTTCGCCGCGCGGGTTGGTCTGGCGGATCACCGGCTGCGAAGGATGGCGCTTGCCCAGGCGCGTGATCTGCCAGCCGCCGAGCTGCTCGTATGGCAGGTTCGGAATATTGACGTTCAGCAACGGATGCCCCGGCAGCGGATGGTCGAGGTAATGCGCAACGATTTCCGCCGCAACGCGAGCCGCATCTTCGAGATGCACCCAGTCCTTGTCGACCAGCGAGAACGCGATGGCGGGCACGCCAAACATGATGCCTTCGGTGGCGGCGGCCACGGTGCCCGAATAGAGCGTGTCCTCGCCCATGTTCTGGCCGTTGTTGATGCCCGATACGACGAGGTCCGGCGTGTGGTCCAGCATGCCGGTCAGCGCGATGTGCACCGAATCGGTGGGCGTGCCGTTCACATAATAGAAACCGTTCGCCGAGCGCAGCACCGAGAGCGGCCGCGACAGCGTCAATGAATTCGACGCGCCGCTGCAGTTCTGCTCGGGGGCCATCACGGTGACGTCCGCGATCGGCTTGAGCGCTTCGTAAAGCGCGGCAAGACCAGGCGCCAGATAACCGTCGTCATTGCTGATTAGGATTCGCATGCGGCGATTGTAACCGAGGAAAGAAGACGCGCGAACGACACGGCGGGTGGCGCGTGCGGCGCACACGTCGAGCACCCGGCGGGTCAGTATCGGAGACGCAAGAAACAATAAAAACGCACGGTCGTGCGACTTGCTTTACACTCAGAATATTTGCGACGCCCCGAGGGAAGTCCCCTTGGGAGACCCTGATCGATATGGAGACACGATGCGCGCGATTCGCTGCAATCAGTACGGGCCACCGGAGAGCCTGGTCGTCGAAAATCTGCCGGACCTCGAGCCGCCGCCCGGTCACGTCGTGATCGACGTCAAAGCCGCGGCCGTCAATTTTCCCGATGTGTTGATCATCGAGAACAAATACCAGTTCAAACCACCCCTGCCCTTTACGCCTGGCTCCGAAGTCGCGGGCGTCGTGCGCGCGGTCGGCGCGGATGTCACCCAGTTCAAGCCGGGTTCGCGCGTGGTCGCGTTCACCGGCTCGGGCGGGTTTGCCGAGCAGGCGGTGGCGCCCGCTGCGGCGTGCGTGCCGCTTGCCGACGGCGTCGAATTCGAACTGGCTGCGGCGTTCACGCTGGCCTATGGCACGTCGCACCATGCGGTGGTCGATCGCGGCGCACTGAAGGCTGGCGACACGATGCTGGTTTTAGGCGCGGCAGGCGGCGTTGGTTTAGCGGCAGTCGAAATCGGCAAGGCGCTCGGCGCGCGCGTGATCGCGGCGGCATCGAGCGACGAAAAACTCGCCATCTGTGTGAAGCACGGCGCCGACGCCACCATCAACTACAGCACCGAAGACCTGCGCGAACGCATCAAGGCGCTCACCGACGGCAAAGGTCCGGACGTGATCTACGACCCGGTTGGCGGCGTGTATGCGGAACCGGCGTTTCGCAGCATCGGCTGGCGTGGGCGCTATCTGGTGGTGGGCTTCGCCAACGGCGAGATTCCGAGGCTGCCGCTCAATCTGACGCTGCTCAAAGGTGCGAGCATCGTCGGCGTGTTCTGGGGCGACTTCGCGAAGCGCGAGCCGCAACACAATCACGCCGCGTTCGAGCAGATGGTCGGCTGGATCGGCGAAGGCAAGCTCAAGCCGTATGTGTCGGCGCGCTATTCGCTCGAAGACACCGGCCGCGCCTTGCGCGATATGGCGGAGCGCCGGGTGATCGGCAAGGTGGTGATTACGCCTTAGCCGCGGCACGCTCACGAAGCGCTTGCGGAAGCGTCAAATGAAAAAGCGCGCGGTTATCGGACCGCGCGCTTTTTTCTGGGCCATAGGCTTGCGTTAGAGCTTCTCCGTCTCACCCGTTTTCGGCTGCCATTTCATCAAACGCCGTTCGCCGATGCCGACGATGCCGTCGAGAATCAGCGCGAACGCGGTCAGCACCAGAATCCCGGCGAACACGGTATTGATATCGAACGTGCCTTCGGCCTGCAAAATCAGATAACCGACGCCGCGCGCCGAGCCGAGGTACTCGCCGACCACCGAGCCGACGAACGCCAGCCCCACCGAGGTATGCAAGCTCGAAAACACCCAGCTCATCGCGCTCGGCAGATACACGAAGCGCAGCAACTGCTTGCGGTTCGCGCCGAGCATGCGCGCGTTGGCGAGCACGACTGGGCTGACTTCCTTCACGCCCTGATAGACATTGAAGAACACAATAAAGAACACCAGCGTGACGCCCAGCGCGACCTTCGACCAGATCCCCAAGCCAAACCACACCCCGAAGATCGGCGCGAGAATCACACGCGGCATCGAGTTGGCAGCCTTGATATACGGGTCGAACAGCGCACTCGCGAGCGGCGACAGCGCGAGCCACAGGCCGACGCCCAGCCCCAGCGCGGTACCGAGCGCAAACGCCAGCACGGTTTCGACCAACGTGATCCACAGATGCAGATAGATCTCGCCGCCCGCGAACCATTCCCAGATTCGCTGCAGTACCTTCTGCGGCTCGCCGAAGAAGAACGCGGCTTTATTCGGATCGTCGAAATAGAACGCCGGCAGCAGCGTCGGACTGGTCAGCACGTACCAGAGCACGAAGCACAGCACGAGCAGCAGCCACTGCCAGATCACCAGGTTCGCCCGGTTCGGGCGCAACGTCTTCCACATGGGTCGATTGCCTTACACGGTTAATGGACTCAACTGCAAGACTCAACTGCAAGACGCAACTGCGGCCACAACCCTGCGGACGCAGTTAGACGGCCGTGAGTTGCTGCTGATAGCCCTTGAGCACTTCATCGCGCAACACGCTCCAGATTTGCGCGTGCAATTCGACGAAACGCGGATGCGCGCGAATTTCGGCGACGTCGCGCGGACGCGGCAAGTCGATCGTGAATTCGCCGATCGGATGCGTGCCCGGCCCGGCAGAGAGCACCACCACGCGATCGGACATCGCAATCGCCTCATCCAGATCGTGCGTGATGAACAGCACCGCTTTGCGTTTGGCCGCCCACAAGTCGAGCAATTCGTTTTCCATCAACTGACGCGTCTGGATATCGAGCGCGGAAAACGGCTCGTCCATCAGGATGATGTCGGGGTCGAGAATCAGCGTCTGCGCCATCGCGACGCGCTTGCGCATACCGCCGGACAGTTGATGCGGATAGCGGTCGCCGAAACCGCCGAGGCCGACACGTTTGAGCCACTCGTCAGCTTTGCCGCGCGCTTCCGCCGGCGGTGCGCCCTGGAATGCGAGGCCGGCCACCACGTTGTCGATCGCCGAGCGCCATGGCATGAGCGCATCGGCCTGGAACATGTAGCCGGCACGCCGGTTGATGCCTTTGAGCGGCTCGCCGAACACGTTGACCGTGCCTGAGGACGGGTCCAGCAAGCCAGCGCCGACATTCAGCAGGGTCGACTTGCCGCAGCCGGTCGGGCCGACGACGGAGACGAATTCGCCCGGCGCGATCCGCAAGGTGGTGTCCTTGACCGCCGTGTAGCGCTGCGCGCGGTTATCGCGCGCGGCAAACGTGCAGGTGATGTTCTCGAGCGCCAGCGCGGCAACGGTCATCGTTCGACTCGCTTCGAAGATCGGTTTCGGTTTGTCTGAGTTTGCCTGTTGTCGTGGCTGCGGTGATCAAGGCGGCGCGGCCGCTCTTGACCCGGCCTTCGACCCGGCAGGCATACACTACGCCTTGACGGTGGCCAGCGCTTTCTTGACGAAGTCGTTGGTCCACGCCTTCGACAGATCGATCGGCTTGCCCTGCACCGCCGGGTCGAATGCCTGCAAAGTTTTCAGCGAGGTAGCCGGGCCGTCGGCGGGCATCAGGCCATCCGGCGACATCGCCTCCTTCACGTGCTGCCATGCGTCCAGATACACCGCGCGGTCGCCGAGCAGATAGCCTTCCGGCACCGTGTTGATCAGCTCGCTGCCGGTGGCCGTTTGCAGCCATTTGAGCGCACGCACCATCGCGTTGGTCAGCGCCTGGGTGGTGTTCGGATTCTTCGTGATGAAGCTCTGCGACGCGTACAGGCACCCTGCCGGCATGTCGCCGCCGAACACGCTGCGCGTATCGGCCAGCGTACGCGTGTCCGACACGATGCGAATGTCGCCGGTCCGCTCGAGCTTGGTCATGACGGGGTCGAGATTGGCGATCGCGTCGATCTGGCCCGACTGCAGTGCGGCGATCGCGCCCGCGCCTGCGCCTACCCCGATGAACGCAACGTCTTTCGCGGTCAGCCCGGCTTTCGCCAGCACAAAGCTCGCCATGATCGCGGTCGACGAACCCGGCGCGGTCACGCCGATTTTCTTGCCCTTCAGATCGGCGATCGACTTGTAGTTCGGCAGCGCCTTCTTCGACACGGCGAGCACGATCTGCGGCGCGCGTCCTTGCAGCACGAATTCGCGGAACAACTGCTTCTGCGCTTGCAGCAGCAAGGTGTGTTCGAACGCACCGGAGACCACATCCGCGCTGCCGCCGACTGCCGCCTTCAGCGCTTGCGAGCCGCCGGCGAAATCGGAGATTTCGACTTCAAGTCCTTCGTCCTTGAAGTAATTGCGGCGCTCGGCAATGGTGAGCGGCAAGTAATAGAACAGATTCTTGCCGCCGACGGCGATCGCCACCTTCGCGGTTTCGGGTTTGCCCTGCGCGAAAGCGAGCGGGCTAGCGGTGAAAGTGGCGCCCGCGAGCGCTGCAGTTCCAGCAAGGAAGGTTCTGCGTTGCATGGTCCGTAGTCTCCGACTTTTGTTGTCCGGCTTTTTTGTCTTTTGCCGCGGCGCTCGTGGGCACCGCGTTTGCGTCTGTTTGCGTCTCTGCGGTGCGGTGCGCGGGAAACAGTCGTGAATCATGCACGGCGCAAGTTCCCGAACCGCGCGTGCTCTCAGACTATCTGTTGCGCATGCAACCGTGCAATGTGGTCTGCATCATAACCTAGCGATTGCAGGACTTCATCGGTATGTTCACCCAGTTCCGGGCCGAGCCAGCGGGTTTCGCCGGGCGTTTCCGAAAGCTTCGGCGTGACCGACGGCAGCGCGATTTCCTGACCGTCCTGCCATTTGAAGCGCTGGATCATCTGACGCGCCATAAACTGCGGATCGGTGAACATGTCCGCGACGCTATAGATGCGGCCGACCGGCACGTCGGCGGCATTCAGCACGGCGAGCGCTTCGTCGATGGTGCGCGTGGCGAGCCACGCGGCAATCGCGCCGTCGATTTCCTGGGTACGCGGCACGCGGCCGTCGTTGTGCGCCAACGCGGGATCGTTCGCCAGATCTTCACGCTCGATTGCCAGCATCAGCCGCTTGAAAATCGGATCGCTATTGCCGCCGATCACGATGCTGCCGTCGCGGCACGGATAGGTGTTCGACGGCACGATGCCCGGCAGCGACGCGCCGGTGCGCTCACGCACCATGCCATACACGCCGTATTCGGGCACCACGCTTTCCATCATGTTGAACACGGCCTCGTACAACGCGACGTCGACGACCTGCCCCTTGCCGCCGTTCACCTGCTTGTGATGCAGCGCCATCAACGCGCCGATCACGCCATGCAGCGCCGCGATCGAGTCGCCGATCGAAATGCCGATGCGCGGCGGCGGCAAATCCGGATATCCAGTGATGTGGCGCAAGCCGCCCATCGATTCGGCAATCGCGCCGAAGCCGGGCCGGTCGCGATACGGCCCGGTCTGGCCGTAGCCGGACAGACGCACCATCACGAGCCCGGGATTCTCCGCGGACAAAACGTCATAGCCGAGCCCGAGCTTCTCGAGCAAACCCGGCCGGAAATTTTCGACGACGATATCGGCTTCTTTCGCGAGACGCCGCACGATCTCCTTACCCTCTTCGGCTTTCAGATTGATCGTGACGGATTTCTTGTTACGCGCCTGCACGGCCCACCACAGCGACGTGCCGCCGACTTCCGGATAGAGCTTGCGCCATTTGCGCAGCGGATCGCCGCCTTTGGGATCTTCGATCTTGATGACGTCGGCGCCGAATTCGCCGAGAAAGCGCGCGGCGAACGGGCCGGCGATCAGCGTGCCAAGTTCGAGCACCTTGACGCCTGCGAGCGGGCCTTTGGGCACGGCTGCAGTTGCGCTTGGGTCGGGGGTGGCGCTCATGTGTCTCCTTTCTTCTGTTCTGGCGGCGCCGCGCAGGGCCGCGTGCAGTTCGTCGACGCGGCGAGCGCGGCAAGCGCTTCGCGCTACATCGAGCGCCGGTCGAGCATCGCGCGGGCGATCGTGCCGGCGTCGACGTATTCGAGTTCGCCGCCCACCGGCACGCCGCGCGCGAGGCGCGTCACGGCAAGCCCGCGTGCCTTGAGCGTCTGCCCGAGGTAATGCGCGGTGGCCTCGCCTTCGTTGGTGAAATTGGTTGCAAGCACGACTTCCTTGACGACGCCATCCGACGCGCGCTTCACGAGCCGGTCGAAGTGGATCTCCTTCGGGCCGATGCCGTCGAGCGGACTGAGCCGCCCCATCAGCACGAAATAGAGGCCGCGATAGGTCATCGTCTGTTCGAGCATGATCTGGTCGGCAGGCGTCTCGACGACGCACAGCAGCGTAGGATCGCGCTCAGGATCGAGGCAGACCTCGCAGATCTGCGCTTCGGTAAAGGTGTTGCACTTCTCGCAGTGCTGCAGATGCTCAGTCGCGAACAGCAGCGAGCGGCCGAGCTTTTCGGCGCCGTCGCGGTCGTGCTGCATCAGGTGGTACGCCATGCGTTGCGCGGACTTCGGCCCGACACCGGGCAGCGCGCGCAGCGCTTCGACGAGCGCCGACAAGGCGGAAGGTTGTTTCATGCTGATCGGCGGCGTCGAAGTGGGGGTTGCCCTGTAGGCGGGTAGCTATGCGGTTCTATCAGCGCGCAAGCGGATCAGGCAAGTGCGCTTGACTGACGAACTGGGACGCGCAGTGTCGAACCGGAACAAGCATGGAACGAACATGACTCGCGCGTTCCACGGACGCCGCGGCAACGGCAGCCGCGGCACTCGGTCCTTATTGCAGCGGCAGCGCTCAGAACGGCAGTTTGAAGCCCGGCGGCAGCGGCAGGCCCGAGGTCATGCCGCCCATCTTTTCCTGGGCGGTGGCCTCGGCCTTGCGCACGGCGTCGTTGAATGCAGCGGCGACGAGGTCTTCCAGCATGTCCTTGTCGTCGGCGAGCAAGCTCGGATCGATCGAAACGCGGCGCACGTCGTTCTTGCAGGTCATCGTCACCTTGACGAGACCCGCGCCCGACTGCCCCTCGACTTCGATCTGCGCGAGTTGCTCCTGCATCTTCTTCATGTTTTCCTGCATCTGCTGGGCTTGCTTCATCAGCCCGGCGAGTTGGCCTTTCATCATGGACATGCTCCTTCTTGATAGCGTGAAATCCGGAAATCGGGTGCGCCACAAGGCGCGGCGAATCAGTGGGCGGACGGCGCGCCGTTCGGGCCGGCGTCCTGCGTAATCGGGCGGATGGAGCCTGGCACGATGCTCGCGCCGAACTCGCGGATCAGCGATTGCACGAACGGATCGGCGCCGATCTCGCGCTCCGCTTGCTGCTGACGCTGGGCGCGCATTGCGGCATCGTGCGCGGCGGCGGTACGGCGTGCCGGACCGACTTCGACCAGCACTTCGACGTTCTGGCCGAGCTTTTCGGCGAGCGCGGTTTTCAGTTTAGCGACCTGCGAGGTTTCCGCGTATTGCGGCACCGGCACGTTCAGCTTGAGCGTGCTGCCTTCGAGCGCCATCAGTTCGCTGTTGAACGCAAGCTGATACGAAATGCCTTTGAGCGGCAAATCGACGGCGAGCGCGGGCCAGTCGCCCTTGAAGCCCAGCGGGTCGAGCGGCACGGCGGGCGGCAGCGGGCGTTTGTCCACGACCGGCGCGGGCGCAGACGGAGTCGCAGCGTTGACGCGGACGTCGTCCGGGCCGCTGTCGAACACGGGCACGTAATTGTCTTCGGGCAGTCCGTAATAGCCTTCGTCCGCAGCCGAGAGCGGCATGTACTCGTCGGGCGGGATGTCGTCCCACGGCGGGATCGACGAGCCGTTCTGCTCCGCGTCGCTGCGTTGCGCCTGCGGTGAAGACACGCGCGCGGCGGGTGCGGCGTCCTGCTGCGCGCGGCGCGGGGCGCCCGGCGTAGGCACGGGCACGACGACGCGCGGCGCGGCAGGTTTCGGTGCGGCCGAAGCAGCGGGCCTGGCGGCTGACGCGGCGGTGGCACGGCCACGGTCCGACGAAACTTTCAGGCCGGCGCTGCGCAATACGTTGAGCGCGTCGCTGGCGCCGCCTGCGCGGCGCGACGGGGCGTCCGCCGCGGGCGGCGGTGCGGCCGCCGGGACTTCCTCAAAGCGTGCCGTCGCGGCATCGGCCAGTGCGGCTTGCGATTTTGCGGGCGCTGCGTCGACGCGGCTGGCCGCGGCGGATGGTTCGTAAGCTTCACCATCCGATACGGGCGATTCGTCGACGACGGGCGCAGCGGCTCGTTCGTCTTGCGCGGTTGCTGCTTCACCAACGGCTGGCGCCGGAGCTTCGGTCGTCGCCGCGGCCGTTTCGATCGCGCTCGGCAGCGGGCTCTCGCTCCGTTCGGCGGCCGCCTGGGCGGGCGATTCCGGCGCTACGCCGGATGATGCTTCGAGCACGGGCGCGACGCTTTGCGGCGCCGGGGAAGCGGACTCGCTTGCGGCTGGCGCTGACTCCATCGAAGCCGTTGCAGTAGCGGCTTCCGGTTGCTGCTGATTGTTGGCTTCGGCCTCAACAGGCCGGACATCAGCCGCTGCCTTCTGCGCTTCGGCTACGCTCGCGTTTTCCGCCGTGGGCTTTTCCGACGCAACAGCCACCGCAGGCTCGGCGCTCTTCGCTGCTGTCGCCTCGTTAGCGTGCGGCTCGCGCACCACCGGCGAGGCAGCATTCGCCACTGGCGTCGCGGAAATCGACCCAGCTTGCTGCGCAACCGCTTCTATCGGACGCGCCGCCGGCGCACGCGCGGACGCTGCAGCCTGAGACGCAGCCACCGCCGGCGTGCCGGCGCGTTTCGCTCCGCTCGAATTCGACGGTCCCGCTGAACGGCCCGAACCCGCCGCCCCACCGCCACCGGTAGGCGCCGGCTCGAACGCCAGCATGCGCAACAGCGTCATGGTGAAGCCGGCGTATTCGTCAGGAGCGAGACCCAGTTCGCTTCGGCCGATCGTCGCGATCTGATAGAACAACTGCACCTGCTCGGCGCTCAGCGCTTCGGCAAAGCGACGCAGATCGCCCGCTTCCGGCCACTCGTCCAGCACCGACGACGGCGCGAACTGCGCCCACGCAATCCGGTGCAGCAAGCTCGCCAGATCCTGCAACGCCGTCGAAAACGACAGGCTGCGCAACGCCATCTCGTCCGCGACCGCCAGCACCGCGGCGCCGTCGCCATCGGCAAGCGCATCGAGCAGACGGATCAGATAGCTTTGATCGAGCGCGCCGAGCATGCCGCGCACCGCATCTTCATTGACCTGATTGGCCGAATAGGCAATCGCCTGATCGGTTAGCGAGAGCGCGTCGCGCATCGAACCGTCAGCCGCGCGCGCGAGCAGGCGCAACGCCTGGGCGTCGAACGGCACGCGCTCTTCGCCGAGAATATGCTCGAGGTGCGAGACGATATGCCCGGCCGGCATCTGCTTCAGGTTGAACTGCAGACAGCGCGACAACACCGTGACTGGAATCTTCTGCGGGTCGGTGGTGGCGAGGATGAACTTGACGTGCGACGGCGGCTCTTCCAGCGTCTTCAACATCGCGTTGAACGCGTGGTTGGTCAGCATATGCACTTCGTCGATCATGTAGACCTTGAAGCGTGCGTCGACCGGCGCATACACCGCGCGCTCCAGCAGTGCGGCCATTTCGTCGACGCCGCGATTACTCGCCGCGTCCATCTCGACATAATCGACAAAGCGGCCTTCGTCGATCTCGCGACACGCGCGGCACACGCCGCACGGCGTCGAGGTCACGCCGGTTTCGCAATTCAGCGCCTTGGCGAAGATGCGCGACAGCGTGGTTTTGCCGACGCCGCGAGTGCCGGTAAACAGATAGGCATGATGCAGACGGCCGCCGTCGAGCGCGTGCGTGAGCGCGCGCACCACGTGCTCCTGTCCGACGAGCGAAGCAAAATCCTTCGGCCGCCATTTGCGTGCGAGAACTTGATAGGTCATCCGGAAATTGTATCAGTAACGATGGCGCGCCAAACCGAATCGACGGCGCGCGAACGCATGTTGCCGCGTCATTGAAATTGGCTAACGAACTGATAGAAAAAAATAGATGCGCCACGCGAAATTCACGCCGACAGACAACAGAGGGGCTGGGAAGAACGACAGGGAGTAAAACGGAAATAAAGCGAAAGTGAAACGGAAGAAAAGGAAGGTGACGAGCCCGACCCTCGGCACTGGTGGAAAACGGCTGTGGCTGCTTCGTTCCCGACCTGACCAGGTTGACCATCCCTCCATGCGAGGAGGCCCGTCACGAAACATTCTATCACCGCTTGGCCCGCCGCGCGACTGTTAATACGACCAAAGCACGTTCGGCGCGTCGAATCAGGACCTTCGTACCATATAGGCAGCACCGCCGGCAACACCTGTCCGAGGCACTTGTGTTTGCGCTCCGAGCCACCAGATAAGGTGCGTAGCAGTGAATGAAACAGCGTGGCACTTCACCGGCAGCCGTTGGCCCCACTGCCCTTGACGAGTACTATCACCACCGGCAACGCATAGCGAATTAAGCTAAACTGCCGTACGGATGACCCGCGAACGCGAGCCTTCCGCACATTCCGGAAATAGTCCCACGACTTTTCAGGCATGTGCCGGCAAGGCGCCGATTGCGGCAAAGCGAACAGAAGTTTCCTTAGGTTTTGGTGTATCGTGGCGAGCAATTCAGGCGGGCCTCGAACCGATAGAGGTATTCATACAATGAGCGAACAAATCAAGCATATTAGCGACGCATCGTTCGAACAGGACGTCGTTAAATCCGATAAACCCGTGCTGCTCGATTTCTGGGCTGAATGGTGCGGTCCGTGCAAGATGATCGCGCCGATCCTCGACGAAGTCGCGAAGGATTACGCCGATCGCCTTCAAATCGCCAAGATCAACGTCGACGAACATCAATCGACGCCGGTCAAGTTCGGCGTGCGCGGCATCCCGACGCTGATCCTCTTCAAGAACGGCGCGGTCGCCGCGCAGAAGGTCGGCGCATTGTCGAAGTCGCAGCTCACCGCGTTCCTCGACGGCAACCTGTAAAGCGGTCGCATCGGCGCGTCCCGAGACCTCGGGCGCGCTGTCTTGAGCGTGTTGTCAGCCGGCAACACGCTCAATAAGAAAGATGCCATGCCGTCGCACTGGCGGAAATTGGCGTGTGCTATGCTAGAATCCGCAAAACGTCGAAAAGACGTGTAAGTCCTTGAGCGGTTCCGCTCACTCTCCTCCCAGATTTCATTTCGTCGCACCTTCTCCTGCGGGTTCTCCGTATGCATTTATCCGAGCTTAAGACTCTGCACGTGTCCGAATTGATCGAGATGGCCAATGGCCTCGAGATCGAAAGTGCGAACCGCCTGCGCAAGCAGGAATTGATGTTCGCCATTCTAAAAAAACGAGCCAAAACGGGCGACACGATCTTCGGCGACGGCACGCTCGAAGTGCTGCCGGACGGCTTCGGCTTCCTGCGTTCGCCGGAAACCTCCTATCTCGCGAGCACGGACGATATTTACATCAGCCCGTCGCAAATCCGCCGCTTCAATCTACATACGGGCGACACGATCGAAGGCGAAGTGCGCACGCCGAAAGACGGCGAACGCTATTTCGCGCTGGTGAAGGTGGACAAGGTCAACGGCCAGCCGCCGGAAGCCTCGAAGCACAAGATCATGTTCGAAAACCTGACGCCGCTGCACCCGAACAAGGTGCTGCTGCTCGAGCGCGAAATGCGTGGCGAAGAAAACGTCACGGGCCGCATCATCGATATGATCGCGCCGATCGGCAAAGGCCAGCGCGGCCTGCTGGTCGCCTCGCCAAAGTCGGGCAAGACCGTGATGCTGCAGCACATCGCTCACGCGATTAAGCAGAACCATCCGGATGTCGTGCTCTTCGTGCTGCTGATCGACGAGCGCCCGGAAGAAGTGACCGAAATGCAGCGTTCGGTGGCCGGCGAAGTGATCGCCTCCACCTTCGACGAACCGGCTGCGCGTCACGTGCAAGTCGCCGAAATGGTGATCGAAAAAGCCAAGCGCCTCGTCGAAATGAAGAACGACGTGGTGATTCTGCTCGACTCGATCACGCGTCTCGCGCGTGCGTACAACACCGTCGTGCCGGCCTCGGGCAAGGTGCTGACGGGCGGTGTCGACGCGAACGCACTGCAACGTCCGAAGCGTTTCTTCGGCGCCGCGCGCAATATCGAAGAAGGCGGCTCGCTCACTATCATCGGCACTGCGCTGATCGAAACCGGCAGCCGCATGGACGACGTGATCTACGAAGAATTCAAGGGCACCGGCAACATGGAAGTGCACCTGGAGCGTCGTCTTGCTGAAAAGCGCGTGTACCCGTCGATCAACCTGAACAAGTCCGGCACGCGCCGCGAAGAACTGCTGATCAAGCCCGAGGTTCTGCAAAAGATCTGGGTGTTGCGCAAGTTCATTCACGACATGGACGAAGTCGAGTCGATGGAATTCCTGCTCGACAAGATTCGCCAGACGAAGAGCAACTCCGAGTTCTTCGACATGATGCGTCGTGGCGGCGGCAGCTAAGGCCTCGCCCCAAAAGCCGTATCGCACAAGAAAGCCGCTCGCCACAAACGAGCGGCTTTTTTTCGCCTGAAAGAAATGTGCAACAGCGGTGCAACAGCACGGCAAGATGTACGTGAACGTACACGTTGCACTATAATGCGAGCAGTCTGCCATGCTCCTCACCGCTTATGTCGAAGGACTCACCCGCCGCGCTGACCGTACGCGACGCCGCTGAACGCCTTGGCGTCACGCCGCGCACGCTGAAATATTACGAGGAACGCGGCCTCGTTTCGCCCACGCGCAGCGCGGGCCGCTACCGGCTTTACGACGAGGAAGACCTCAAGCGCTTCGGTCGGATTCTGCGTCTGCGTTCGCTCGGTTTCTCGCTGCACGGCATCACGGAAATGCTCAAACGTCCGCTCGAAGCGGTCGACGGCGGCCACCGCTACTCCACCGAATCGCTGCAGCAGATTCGTGACGCCATTGCGCAACAGGTCGACGCTCTCGACGCGCGCATTGAAGCGATGCGCCGTGAATTCAAGGAAGCGCAAAGGCTTAGGGCCGAACTGAGCCCCGATCTGGACTATCTCGAACGACGCCTCGCCGGCGAGAATGCCGACGCACTGCTGGAGCAGCGCCGCAACGCGCTCGCCAAGGCCGGGAGGACGAACACGCCGCCGTCCGCGAAGCGCAGCAGAAAGCCGGGCGAACCCACATGAGTGCAACGTCGCCCCGCGCACCTTTATTTAGCGTCGAAAAACTGCGCAGCGATTTTTTCCCCTGGGTTCTGGCCGTCGTCACCGGCCTCGACTACTTCGACAACGCGACCTTTTCCTTCTTCACCAGCTACATCGCCGGCGGCATCAATGCGTCGCCCGATGAACTCGTGTGGGCGTCAAGCGCGTACGCGATTGCGGCGGTGCTCGGCATCCTTCAGCAGCAATGGTGGGTCGAACGCTTCGGTTACCGGCGCTACGTGGCCGGCTGCATGCTGCTCTATTCCGCCGGCGCGGTCGCCGCTGCGCTGTGTGAGTCGTCGATCGAGCTTGCGTTTGCGCGCGGCTTTCAAGGCTACTTTATCGGCCCGATGATGGGCACCTGCCGCATCCTGATCCAGATGAGCTTTACGCCACAGCAACGGCCGGCTGCGACGCGCGCGTTTCTCATACTGATCGTGCTGAGCAGTGCGTTCGCGCCATTGATCGGCGGACAGCTGGTCGCGCATTTCGACTGGCGCGCGCTGTTCGCCTGCACCGCACCGGTGGGCATGCTGTTCGCCGTGTTGGCGATGCTCGCCCTGCCCGACTCGGGCAATCGCCTGCCGGAGGAACGCGGTTCGGCGCATTTCTGGCCGTACATCATCTTTGCGTTTGCGCAAGGCGCGCTGCAAATCGTGATGCAGCAAGTGCGCTTCCAGTTGTTCAGCGCGTCACCGGGGCTGATTCTTCTAACGGTCGCCGGGATCGTCGCGCTGGCCTGGTTTGCATACCATCAATGGCATCACCCGACGCCGCTCGTGCGTCTGCATGCGCTGTGCGAAAAAGTCTTCCAGGTTGGGCTCGTGCTGTACATGTTCTACTACTACGTCTCGACCGTTTTCAGCTATCTGATCTCGCGCTTTCTCGAAAGCGGTCTCGGCTATCCGGTCGAAAACACCGGGCAACTGGTGGGCATCACGTCGCTGATTTCGGCGAGCGCGCTGTTCATCTACCTGCGCTATGCGAAACTGTTGCCACGCAAGAAGTGGATCATCGTGCCGGGCTTCGCGGTGGCCGCGTTCGCCGCGGCGTGGATGACACGCATGTCGCCGGGCGTCGGCGAAGCGGCGCTGATCGTGCCGCTGTTGCTGCGCGGCCTACTGCTGCTGTTCATCGTGCTGCCGGTCGCCAATCTGACGTTTAGAATCTTCGCTATCGAAGAATTCACGCACGGCTACCGGTTGAAAAACATCGTGCGGCAGCTGACGATCTCGTTTGCAACGGCCTCGGTGATCATCGTCGAGCAGCATCGGCAGGCGCTGCATCAAACGCGGCTCGCGGAGTTCGTGAATCCGTACAATCCGGCCTTTCAGGGTTCGCTTGCCGCGCTGACCAACAGCTTTGCCGCCGGCGGCCGCTCGCCGTCCGAAGCGCACTCGCTCGCGGTGGTGGAAATCAGCCGGACGGTCATGCAGCAGGCAAGCTTTTTGACGTCGCTGGACGGTTTTTACTTCCTGATCGGCATAGCGATATGCGGCGGCATTTTTGCCGCGTGGCAAAAACAGATCGACTAAGGGTTTCATCAGGCCATGCTTTCGAAACTCACTCAATGGTTCGGCACGCGCCGCCGCGACCGCGCGCTGCGCGAGTACGCAATCGACGACGCGCTCTGGCAAGCCACGCTCGACGGCCTGCCGTTCCTCGCGTACCTCGACGCGCCGGATCTCGTGCGCCTGCGCGAACTGACGAGCCTGTTCATTGCGCAAAAGGAATTCTCTACCGCGCATGAACTCGCGCTGACGGAAGCAATGACCGTTGCGATCGCCGCGCAAGCCTGTTTGCCCGTGCTGAATCTGAGCCTCGACCTGTACCGCGGCTGGGTCGGCGTGATCGTCTATCCGGGCGAGTTCGTGATCCGTAAAACGGTCGAGGACGAAGACGGCGTGGTACACGAAGTCGAACAGGACGCGAGCGGCGAAGCGTGGGAAGGCGGGCCGGTGGTGCTGTCGTGGGAGGACGCGCAGATGACCGACAGCGCGGACGCCTATAACGTCGTGATTCACGAATTCGCGCACAAGATCGACATGTTGACCGGCGAAGCGGACGGCCATCCTCCGCTGGTGCGCCGCTGGCACGCGCCGCTCGACACACAGGCATGGGCGGACGTCTTCGACCATGCATACGACCACTTCTGCGCCAAAATCGACGCGGTGCCGGAGCGCCGCTGGGCGCGATTCGAGCGCGATTCACTGATCGATCCTTACGCGGCCGATCATCCGTCGGAATTTTTTGCGGTTTGCAGCGAGGCGCTGTTCGTCAAGCCGCAGGCGTTCGAGGCAAAGTACCCGGAACTGTACCGGCTGTTGGCCCGTTATTACCGGCAGGATCCGGCGCGGGTCGGCGTGGCGTTCACGCCCGCCTGACGCCTGCCTGACATCCGCCCAAGCCCGTCCAATAACGGCCGCAGGGCAATCCAGGCAATAAGAGCAAACTGGCAAAAAGCTGGCAGAAAGGTCGTCAAGCGACTGATTTTCTGGCATAATCGCCGTTTTTCGACCCTAGGCAAGTGGCTCGCGCCAAGATGCCGCTCGTGATTCTTCGCGACTGCACGCGGGTTGGCTACCGCCAGATTAAAGGAAAGACCATGAAAGAAGGTATTCACCCGGATTACCGCGAAGTCCTGTTCATCGATATGTCGAACGACTTCAAGTTTGTGACGCGCTCGACCATCCAGACGCGTGAAACCGCCGAATTCAACGGCAAGACCTACCCGCTCGCCAAGATCGAAGTGTCGTCGGAATCGCATCCGTTCTACACCGGCCAACAAAAGATCATGGACACGGCTGGCCGCGTCGAGAAGTTCAACAAGAAGTTCGGCTCGCGCGCTACCGGCAAGGCAGCAGCGAAGTAATACGCGCCTCGTGGCCGACTATAGGCCAGCCACGAAGCAGCAGCAAAAAAGGGCAGCGCGAGCTGCCTTTTTTTGTCACCTCATGCCGGGCGCTTATCTATAACGAACGCTGCCGCCAGTGCAGGCGGCATTGTTACCAGCACCCCGACGACGTTGCGCGCCGTTACCGGCCGTGACGCACATCGCACGGCACGACTACAATGCCGGATGCTCCGAATCGGCCATTCTGCCGGACATTCCGTCCGGTCCCGGCTGCACCGCTTATCCGATATCCACACACACCGCATGAGACCTGCCGTTCGCCTCACAGCCTCTGCGACCAGTGCGTTGCCGCGCTGGCTGCTGCTGACCATCTGTATCGTCTACGCGTCGTTTGGCCTCTTCGGCCGCGATCCGTGGAAGAACGAGGACGCAGCCGGCTTCGGCGTCATGTGGACGATGGCCAACGGCGGCGCCCACGATTGGTTGCTGCCGAACCTGGTCGGCAAATACCTCACGGAAGACGGCCCGCTCGGCTACTGGCTCGGCGCAAGTGCAATCCGCGTGCTGGCGCCATGGGTCGACGCGAGCAACGCGTCGCGCGTATTCACCGGCCTGCTGTTCTGCGCAGGCTGCGCGTTCGTCTGGTATGCCGCCTACCTGCTCGGGCGGCGCGCCGAGGTCCAGCCGTTCAAGTACGCGTTCGGCGGCGAGCCGGAACCGCGCGACTACGGCCGCACCCTCGCCGACGGCGCACTGCTGATTCTTCTCGCATGCTTCGGCCTCGCCGAACGCGGCCACGAAACCACCCCGCAGCTGGCGCAGTTCGTCGGCATCGCGATGCTCGTGTACGGGCTTGTGCGGATGATCGACAAGCCGATTCAGGGCGCGCTGATCTGGGGGCTGGCGCTCGGACTGGTGACGCTCGCAAGCAGTCCGGTCCTGGTGGGCGCCTTGCTGCTCGGCACGCTGGCGATGACGTTGATCGTGCGCGAGGCGCGTTCGCGCTGGCTGCTGCTGGCCGGCTTGCCGATCGCGCTGGCGCTGTCGGTCGCATGGCCGATCGCCGCGCTCGCTGCATTTCCCGATGACGCCGTCTGGTACCTGAATCAGTGGGTGCATGTGAGCGTGAGCGCGTTCGCCGGGCCGCCCGGCTCAGTGGCGAAATACGCGCTGAAAAACCTGCCGCTGTTCACGTGGCCGGCGTGGCCGCTGGCGATCTGGGCGTGGTTCAGCTGGTCGGGCCTGCGGCGCGCGCCGCACGTGGCGATTCCGCTGTCGGTGATCGGGCCGCTACTGGTGCTCGTCGTGCTGCAGAGCCATCAGTCGAACCGGCTTTACATGCTGCTGCTGCCGCCGCTCGCGGTACTGGCCACGTTCGCGCTGCCCACGCTCAAACGCGGTGCGATCAACGCGATCGACTGGTTCGCACTGTTGAGCTTCACGATACTCGGCAGTTTCGTCTGGCTGGTGTACGTGGCCGGGCTGACCGGCTTCCCGCATCCGCTCGCACGCAATCTCGCGCGGCTCGCGCCGGGTTTTGCGCCGCAATTCAAAATTCTGTCGTTCGTGTGCGCGGTCGCCGTAACAATATGCTGGTTCGTGTTGGTGCAATGGCGTCTCGCGCGTCATCCGAAAGTCTTGTGGCGCAGCGTGGTGCTCTCGAGTGCCGGCACGACGCTGATGTGGGTGCTGCTGATGACGCTGTGGCTACCGGTCGTCAACTACAGCCGGACCTATAAAGACGTCGCCGAACAGATCTCGAGCCACCTGCCGGAGGACTACACCTGCATCTCGCCGGTGCGCCTCGGCAATGCGCAGATCGCGACCTTCGCCTATTTCGGCGACATGCACTTCTCGTTCGACCAGGATTGCGACGTGATCCTGCGCCAGGACACCCAGGATTTCGGCGAGCCGAGCGCGATGTCGGACTTCGTCTGGAAGCTGGTATGGGAAGGCCGACGCGTGGCCGACCGTGACGAGCGCTTCCGTTTGTACGTGCGCATCGACCGTCCGAAGCCGCCGGTCGTCAAACGCCGCAACTGGCGCAAGAAGCCGGACTGAGCATGTTCGCCGACGTAGGAAAAATCGCCGGACTCGCATGGCCCGTGCTGATCGGCCAACTGGCGATCATCGCCTTCGGGGTGATCGACACGGCGATGGTCGGCCGCTATTCGGCCGTCGATCTCGCCGCGCTAGGCCTCGGCTCATCGATCTACATTTCCGTCTACATCGGCCTGACGGGTATTCTGACCGCGCTGCAACCCATCACCGCGCAGCTCTACGGCGCGCGCCGCTACATCGAGATCGGCGAGGAAGTGCGCCAGGCGCTTTGGCTCGCGCTCGTGTTGACCGTGATCGGCTTTCTGATCCTCTATTTTCCGGGGCCGGTGCTGCGTCTGGCGCGCGTACCTGAGGCGCTGCATGAGCGCACGGTCGCTTATCTGCGGATTCTGTCGTTCGGCTTGCCGGCGAGCCTCGCGTTTCGCGTCTACAGTTCGCTCACCAATGCCGTTGGCGAGCCGCGACTGGTGATGATCCTGCAAATCGGCGCGTTGCTGCTCAAGTTTCCGCTCAACACGTGGTTCATCTTCGGCGGGCTCGGCGTGCCGGCAATGGGCGGCCCGGGGTGCGCACTCGCCAGCATCGCCATCAACTGGGGGCTCGCGCTGGTCGGCATGCGGCTGTTGACGCGCGTCTACGTGTTCGAGCCGTTTGCGATCTTCGCGCGCTTCTGCTGGCCGGTCTGGCGGCGCCAGGCGGCGCAGTTGCGGCTCGGCATTCCGATGGGCCTTTCGTATCTGATCGAAGTCACCTCGTACACGTTCATGGCGCTCTTCATCGCGCGCTTCGGCACCACGACGCTCGCCGGCCACCAGATCGCCGGCAACATCGGCGCGGTGCTGTATATGACGCCGCTGTCGATCGGCATCGCCTCGTCGACGCTGGTCGCCCAGGCGCTCGGCGCGCATCGTCACGAAGCGGCGCGCACGCTGTCGCGGCACGGCATCATGATGGCCGTAACGATTGCTTTCTGTTACGGCGCGATTGTGCTGGTGCTGCGACCTTACTTGGTCGAAGGCTATACGCCGAACGCGCAGGTGGCCGCCGCTGCGATGCCGCTGGTGCTGATCGTCGCGTGCTACCACCTGTTCGATGCGTTGCAGATCACCACCGCGTTCGTGCTGCGCGCCTACAAGGTGGCGATCGTGCCGACCGTAATCTATGCGATCGCGTTGTGGGGTGTGGGGCTAGGCGGCGGCTATCTGCTCGGCTTCAATGTGAGCGGCGCCATCCCCGAGTGGCTGACCGGCGCACGAGGGTTCTGGGTCGCGAATACGGCAAGTCTGGCGATTGCCGGCATCGGCTTGCTGCTGTTCTGGCGAGTTGTTAGTAAGCGGTATTTGCGTGCCGAGGCGGTGGTCAGGGCGGATTCGGCAGCTTGACGCAAAGCGGATTGCTTCAAGATTGTGGAAACGCCCCTTCGTGGAAAACCGAGCTTTTAGGCGCACCACGCACGCGTTGTCCAAGTTGTTCGCTGAATCCGACCGTTAGTTGCATTTCAGGCCGAATAAAAAGGCGGCCGCACCTGGCAGCCGCTCTGCCCTACTCCGCCATCGTCAAACCGCTTGCGCTTCGCTCAGCGCCAAATCGTGCCGTTCGAAAATCTCCCGCGCTGCGAACAGCGCGTTCAGCGCCGCCGGGAATCCCGCGTAGAGCGCCATCTGCATGAACACCTCGACGATCTCTTCGCGCGTGCAACCGACGTTCAGCGCCGCCTCGATATGCACCTTCAACTGCGGCTGCGCGCAGCCGAGCGTCGCCAGCGACGCAATCGTCGCGATCTCCCGCGCGCGCAAATCGAGTTGCGGCCGGCTGTAAATGTCGCCGAAGCCGAATTCGATCAACAGGCGCCCGAAATCCGGCGCGATCGGCGCGAGCGCTGCAATCACCTGCTCGCCCGCGGCGCCGTCGATTTCCTTCAGTTTGTTCCAGCCTTGGGTGTAGCGATCGTTTTGTGCGTGTTCCATGGTGAGTCCTTTTCCGGGTGCGATTGAGTTTTGTCGATCTGTCGTGTCGAATTGCTCTCAGCGGGATGCCGCCCAACGGAATCCCGCTCAGCGACTTCGTAGTACGCGATCTTGTCGATAATCGCGCCGAGATTGCTCTGCAACTCGGCGATCCTCGCCAGAACCGCATCCCGATGCGCCACCAGCATCTCGCGGCGCTCGCCCACCGTCGGCTGACCTTCTGCCCGCAGCGCGGCGAATGCCTGCATCCCGGCGATCGGCATGCCGGTCGCCTTCAGCCGCATAAGGAACTGCAGCCAGTCGAGGTCGGCAGGCGAATACAGACGATGCCCCGCCTGCGTCCGCCCAACCGCCCGAATCAGGCCGGCCTGTTCGTAGTAGCGCAGCGTATGCGTAGAGACGCCGATCGTCTCCGCGACCTGGCCGATGGTGAGTGCTTTCGACATTGTTGACATGACGGAACTCAGGTTAGGACTTCGAGTGCACTCTAAGTCAAGCGGATCGCGATGTCATTCAGCGACGCGTTGATCGATAAGCGCAATACGGCTTATTCGCGAGGCAAAAGGTTTAAATATTGTCCAGATAGATTTACTTGTCATGAATCGATCGGTATAAATCGTCGGCGTTCACAAATAAGGGCGCGCAATTTGTTCTATGCTTGAGCGCAGCGCCTGCTGACAGGATGCGTCGTCCGTTCCCGGCTAACTTTTTTGCCCTCAATGGAGTGCTTGCCATGCTGAAGAAGCTTCTAATGCTTTGCGTTGCTTTGGCTTTGTCGCTGTCGGCCGGATTTGCGGCGGCCGTCGAAGTAAATTCCGCCGATCAGGCCGCGCTCGAATCGGTAAAGGGCATCGGCCCGGTCCACGCGAAAGCGATTATCGACGAACGCACCAAGAACGGCCCGTTCAAGGATGCTGACGATCTCGCCTCCCGCGTCAAAGGCCTCGGCACCAAATCGGTGACCAATCTCGAAGCGGCAGGTTTGACCGTCAACGGCTCGTCCACGCCGCCGACCGGCGCCAAGGCAGCCGCGAAGTCGACCAGCGCCACGAGCACCAAGGCGGCACCGGCGGCTGCACCTGCGGCCACCACGCCGGCCGCGACACCGGCCGCGACACCGGCCCCGACGACGACCGCAGCGCCGGCCGAAGCATCGGGCACGAAGGCATCGAAGTCGAAGAAGAAGAGCAAGACCGCGGCGTCCGATGCGGCGGCTGCTTCGGCGCCGGCTACGGCGGCCGCAGCAAGCGCGCCGGCTGACGCGTCCGGCACCAAGGCCTCGAAGAAAAAGGCTAAGAAGAGCAAGGCTGCATCGGCCGCCGCAGCCTCCGGCGCGTAATATCGTGGCTTGAGCATGGGCAGCGCGATGGTCGCGCGATGGCGTGTATAAGCCGCCCCGCTGCCGCCCGCCTCGCCCCCCCAGCGCCGCGCAACCGCGCGGCGTTTTCACCAGCCGACCCGTCAACCACGTGTCGGCATTCAAGAGAGTCCGTCATGAGCCTACTCGACACTATCGGTTCCCTGGTTGGCAAATCGCCCGAGGGCGGCGGCCAGCAAGCCTTGATTTCCGCCGCACTCGAATTCGTCAACAGCCAGCCGGGCGGCCTGAACGGCCTGATCAGCAGCTTCAAGGAAAAGGGCCTCGGCGACGTCGTTTCGTCGTGGGTCGGTAACGGCGAGAACCAGCCGATCGCACCGGATGCGCTACATAGCGTGCTCGGCTCAGATGCTGTCGCCAGCCTCGCAGCGAAAGCCGGCGTGCAGCCGGATCAGGTCACGGGCCTCCTGTCGCAGATTCTGCCGCACGTCGTCAACGCAGCGACGCCGGAAGGCGAAGTGCCCGCCGAAGGCCAACTGAATTCGACGACTGTGCTCGGCGCGCTTGGCGGCCTGTCGGCGCTGTTCGGCAAGGGCAACGCGTAAGGTGTCTCGTCAGATGTCCTGACCGCCCGTCAATAGGCGAAAAAAAGCGGCAGCGAAGTCACCTTCGTTGCCGCTTTTGATTTTTGGCAGATGCGTTTGACAGACGCGTTTGGCAGGTTCGGCTCATACCTCGGCCATTTCCTGCCTAACGTCTACCGAACGCCTGTCGCTTAATGCACGACGCGTTCGAACACCAGCTTGCCGTCTTCCATTTCGACCGGAATCACATCCTTCGGACCGAACTTGCCGGCCAGAATCAGCTTCGCGACCGGGTTCTCGATCTCCTGCTGGATCGCGCGCTTCAACGGCCGCGCACCGAACAGCGGATCGTAGCCGACCTTGCCGACGTGCTCGAGCGCCGCGTCCGACACCACCAGTTGCATGTCGAGCCTGGCGAGCCGTTCATGCAGACGTTGCAGCTGGATCCGTGCGATCGACTGGATATTCGAGCGGTCGAGTGCATGGAACACCACGACGTCGTCGATCCGGTTGAGGAATTCGGGCCGGAAATGCAGCTTCACTTCTTCCCAGACCGCGTCCTTCACCGCTTCCTGCGGTTCGCCGACCATCGACTGGATGACCTGCGAACCGAGGTTCGACGTCATCACGATCACCGTGTTCTTGAAGTCCACGGTACGGCCCTGGCCATCGGTCATGCGGCCGTCGTCGAGCACTTGCAGCAGCACGTTGAACACGTCCGGATGCGCCTTCTCGATTTCGTCGAGCAGGATCACGCTGTACGGCTTACGGCGCACGGCTTCAGTCAGATATCCGCCTTCCTCGTAACCGACGTAGCCCGGCGGCGCGCCGATCAACCGCGCGACGCTATGCTTCTCCATGAATTCGCTCATGTCGATGCGGATCAGATGATCTTCCGAATCGAACAGGAACGACGCCAGCGCCTTGCACAGCTCGGTTTTGCCCACACCGGTCGGCCCGAGGAACAGGAACGAACCATACGGCCGGTTCGGATCCGCCAGACCCGCACGCGAACGGCGGATCGCATCGGCCACCGCGCTGATCGCTTCGTCCTGACCGACTACACGGTCATGCAGTTTCTCCTCGATCTGCAGCAGCTTTTCGCGCTCGCCCTGCATCATGCGCGACACCGGAATGCCGGTCGAACGCGACACGACCTCAGCGATTTCCTCTGCGCCCACTTGTGTGCGTAACAGACGCGGCCGGGTCGGATTGTTCTGCTCCTTCGCTTCGGCCTGTGTTACTTCCTTCAACTGCGCTTCGAGACCCGGCAGCTTGCCGTATTGCAATTCGGCGACCTTCTCCAGCTTGCCCTCACGCTGCAATCGGGTGATTTCCGCACGCGTTTTCTCGATCTCTTCCTTCAGTTGCGCACTGCCCTGCACCGCCGCTTTTTCCGCGGTCCAGATTTCTTCGAGGTCCGAATATTCGCGGTCCAGCCGCTCGATTTCTTCCTCGATCAATTGCAGACGCTTTTGCGACGCTTCGTCCTTTTCCTTCTTGACGGCTTCGCGTTCGATCTTCAACTGGATCAAACGACGGTCGAGCCGATCCATCTCCTCCGGCTTCGAGTCGATTTCCATCTTGATCTTCGAAGCCGCTTCGTCGATCAGGTCGATCGCCTTATCCGGCAGGAAACGATCCGTGATGTAGCGATGCGACAGTTCGGCGGCCGCGACGATCGCCGGGTCGGTGATGTCGACGCCGTGATGCAGTTCGTACTTCTCCTGCAACCCGCGCAGGATCGCGATGGTGGCTTCCACTGTCGGTTCGTCGACCAGCACCTTCTGGAAGCGGCGCTCGAGCGCGGCATCCTTTTCGATGTACTTGCGATATTCATCGAGCGTGGTGGCGCCCACGCAATGCAGTTCGCCGCGCGAGAGCGCAGGCTTGAGCATATTGCCCGCGTCCATCGCGCCTTCGGCCTTGCCAGCGCCGACCATCGTGTGAATTTCGTCGATGAAGACGATGGTCTGGCCTTCGTCTTTCGCGATGTCGTTCAGCACGGCCTTCAGGCGTTCTTCGAACTCGCCGCGGTATTTGGCGCCTGCCAGCAAGGCGGCCATGTCCAAAGACAGCACGCGCTTGCCCTTGAGCGTTTCCGGCACCTCACCGTTGACGATCCGTTGCGCGAGGCCTTCGACGATCGCGGTCTTACCCACGCCCGGCTCGCCGATCAGCACCGGATTGTTCTTGGTGCGGCGTTGCAGGATCTGGATCGAACGGCGAATTTCGTCGTCGCGGCCGATCACCGGATCGAGCTTGCCGGCACGTGCACGTTCGGTCAGATCGATGGTGTACTTCTTCAGTGCTTCGCGCTGGCTTTCGGCGTCCTGGCTATGCACTTGCGAACCGCCGCGCACCGCGGCAATCGCGCTTTCCAGCGACTTGCGCGACAGGCCGTGCTGACGCGCGAGGCGACCCGCCTCGCCCTTATCGTCGGCGACGGCAAGCAGGAACATTTCGCTCGCGATGAACGTGTCGTTGAGCTTTTGCGCTTCCTTGTCGGCCTGGTTCAGCAAGCCGGTCAGTTCGCGGCCGATCTGCACGTTGCCGTCGGTGCCCTGCACCTGCGGCAAGCGCGTCATCGCGTCGTTCAACGCGGTTTGCAGCGCCTGGACATGCACACCGGCCCGCGAGAGCAGCGAGCGTGCCGAACCGTCCTGCTGGGCGACGAGCGCCGAGAGGACATGGACCGGTTCGATGTATTGATTGTCGTGGCCGACGGCCAGACTCTGCGCGTCAGCCAGCGCTTCCTGGAATTTAGTGGTGAGTTTGTCGATTCTCATCAAGAGACCTCCAATTTCGATTACCACCAAAATGAGGCGTTTTACGCAGGTTTCAAGCGCTTTTTTGCACCGGGCGACAACTATTTAACATTTGATGCGCGAGAACTGCCTCGCAGGTTTCAGGCCGCCGGCGCCGCGCTGCCACCGGCGGGCGTGGCCGGTGCGATCGGCACGATCGGAATCACGCTGCTCAAGCCGAGCAACGCGGCCAGCGGACCGTGCGGCTGTGCGACATCGCCGATGGTATGGCGGTCGAGCTCCGCAAGGAATGCATTGCGGGCTGCTTCGAGCGCACCTCTCACACGACAATGCGGCGTAATGACACAGTCGCGACGCTCGCCGCGCTCATCCGGGAAGCAGCCGACCAGCGCAAAGTCGCTTTCGGTGGCGCGCACAATTTCGCCGAGCGTCAGCGCGTTGGTCTGCTCGGCCAGACGCAAGCCGCCATTGCGCCCGCGCACGGTCTCGACCCAGCCGAGTTCGCCGAGTTGCTGCACGACCTTCATCAAATGGTTCTTGGAGATCCCGTACGCGTCCGAGATGTCCTGGATAGTCGATAACCCCTCGCCACGGACGGCGAGATACAACAGGACGCGCAGCGAATAGTCCGTATAGTCGGTCAGTCTCATAAGTGCAGGTACCACGATGAGCGCAAGCCGCGATCCGGGGATAACCGCGTCGATGCAAGGGTTGCCGGGGGCCGTCGCTTCGCCATAAGATGCAGACTTTGCACATCTTATTATTGCGCGTTCACTGGCGGTATTTGTCTTCCGGCAGTAATGGTAACGTTTCCCGCTTGGGCCATTCGTACGAAAAGCGGGCCATTCGCGACCTACTTCCTTCCGTTTCGACGCAATTTGAGGCCATTCGTGACGCTCTGTGGCTCCTCGTAGCGCACTGTGGCGATCCGCGACGAACGGCTGCACCTTAGGAAAATGCATGAATCCGTCCTTCCCTGCGGCGCCCGTTGTCGAGCGCGCCGCCGAACCCACCGACGCGAATATCCGCGACCTCGTCTACGGTTTTTACGACCGCGTGCGCGCCGATCCGCTGCTGGGTCCCGTGTTCGAAGCGACGCTGGCGGGCCGTTGGGACGACCATCTGCCGAAGATGTGCACGTTCTGGGCGAGCCTCGTGCTGGGCGCGAAGCAATACCGAGGCAATGTGCAGCAGGCGCATCAACCGCTCGAGGGCGTCGAGCCACGGCATTTCAGCCGCTGGCTGTATCTGTTCCTGGACACGGTGGAATCGCGCTACGAACCGGCTGCGGCGATCCGCTTCATGGAACCGGCGCTGCGCATCGCGCAAAGTTTGCAGTTGAGCCGCTTCGGCTGGGATTACACGATTCCGGCGGAGCAGCAGGCGTTGCTGGAACGCGTTGCGCCAAGGCGGCGTCCGCGCGACGACGAGTCGCATGATTCACCTGACCCGCACGCCTCGGCGCGGCCGCGTGGCGAGCCGTTTCCGACCCGGATCATCGGCAAATCGCAGGACGATTGAACGAGGCGCGTGAAGTGCATGAGGCGTATAAGGCGCGCCCCTCGGCGGGCCCGAAAGGCGCGCGGGCTACTCAGCGGTCCGGTTGCCCGATTCGATGCCCCAACGGGCGAGCGCGGCATCGTCGGTGACGCGCGCATCGACCCAGCGTTCGCCTGCCTCCGTCTTCTCTTTCTTCCAGAACGGCGCCTGGGTCTTCAGATAATCCATCACGAATTCACATGATGCGAAGGCGTCGCCGCGATGCGCTGCCGTTGTAGCCACCAGCACGATCTGGTCGAGCGGATTGAGCTTGCCGACCCGATGCACGATCAGCACCTCGATCCCCGGCCAACGCTCGCGCGCGCTCACGACGATCGCCTCCAACGACTTTTCCGTCATGCCCGGATAGTGCTCGAGTTCCATCGTTTCGACCGTGCTGCCTTCGTTCAGATCGCGCACGGTGCCGACGAAACAGGCTACCGCGCCGATCTTCGGGTTGCGCGCGCGCAACCCGGCAACCTCGGCGGTGAGGTCGAAGTCTTCTGTCTGGACGCGAACGGGCATCTCTGGCTCCTGTGCGGTTTGGGCCTCAGCCGCCGGTGACGGGCGGAAAGAATGCGACTTCGCAACCTTCCGTGATGCGCGCGTCGGCGTCGGTCATCACGTGATTGCACGCCATGCGTAACGCGCGGCCCTCGGCGAGGGTGTTGGCCCAAATGCCGCCGCGCACGCGCAGCCACGCGCGCACGTCGCCGACCGTCGCGATGCCGTCGGGCAGTTCGACCGTCTCATCGGCGATCTCGAGCGCTTCGCGCACACTTGCAAAATATCTGAGTTGGATCTTCATCGGGACGCCAGCGGCCGTTGCCGGCCTTAGTTCAGCAATTCGGAAAAGGGAATGAAGCGCACGGTCTCGCCGGCGCTGATCGTGTGATTCGGCGGATTGTCGATCAGGCCGTCGCCCCATACTGTGGAGGTCAGCACGGCTGAACTCTGGTTCGGAAACAGATCGAGGCCGCCGGCTGGATTGACACGCGCGCGCAGGAATTCGTTGCGGCGGTCGGCTTTGTTCTGCGTAAAGTCGGCACGCAGCGACAGTGCGCGCGGCGCGACCGTCTGCACACCGGCCAGACGCAGGACGAATGGCCGAACGAACAGCAGGAAAGTGACGAAACTCGACACCGGATTGCCCGGCAGACCGATAAAAAACGTCTCGCCGGACGCGGCGGCATCCGCCTGCAATGGCGTGCGGCGCACCGCGCCGAAGGCGAGCGGCTTGCCGGGTTTCATCGCGATCTGCCACATCGACAGGCGCCCTTCGGCCTCGACCGCCGGCTTCACGTGATCTTCCTCGCCCACCGACACGCCGCCGCAGGTCAGAATCAGATCGTGCGCTTGTGCGGCTTCGCGTAACGTTACGCGCGTTGCGTCGAGTTTGTCCGGAACGATTCCGTAATCCGTGACCTCGCATCCGAGGTTTTCCAGCAGTCCGCGCAGCGTGAAACGGTTCGAGTTGTAGATCGCGCCGGGTTTCAGCGGCTCACCGGGCACGGTCAGTTCGTCTCCTGTGAAGAAAACGGCGACTTTTACGCGGCGGCGCACTTTTAATTCGGCGCAGCCGACAGAGGCGGCGAGTCCCAGGGCTTGTGGTGTCAGGCGTGTGCCCGCGGGCAGGATGATCGAACCGCTGCGGATGTCCGCGCCTTGGGCGGTGACCCATTCGCCCGGTTTGGGGCTGTGCAGGATCGTGACTTCGTCGCCGGTGGTTTCGGTTTGCTCCTGCATCACGATTGCGTCGGCGCCTGGCGGCACCGTTGCGCCTGTGAAGATGCGGGCTGCTGTGTTTGCTTCCAGCGGGCTTGGCGCGTGGCCGGCCGGGATGCGTTGGGACACTGGCAGGCGGCGGTTGCCATGCGTCAGGTCGGCGGTGCTTACCGCGAAGCCGTCCATTGAACTTGTGTTCATGGGGGGAACGTCTAGTGGCGAGATCACGTCTGCCGATAGCACGCGGTTTAGCGCTTCCAGCGTGGGGGCTGATTCTGTTCCGGCGATTGGGCTCGCGGCGCTGAGCAGTGTCGCCAAGGCGTCGGCAGTTGAGAGCATCGGAGCGCGGGGCGTTGGGGTGGACATCTTCTGGTTTCGAAGCCGCGGGTTAAAGGAATATTGTAGCGGTCGATAGGGGCGGCCGCTGGCGGCCTTGTGTTATAGGGGTTTTTTGCCTTTGGCGGCGGTATTGGTTGTTGTGCCTACGGCGTTGGCTTTTTCTTTTGTTATTGGTTTATTAGCGTTGCCCCTGTGCGGGGCGGCACCTACTTTTCTTTGCCTGCCGCAAAGAAAAGTAGGCAAAAGAAAGCGGCTCAAACCGCTAATTCTTAAGCGGGTCCCTGGCTTGGAGGGGGCAGTGGAGCATCTGGAATCGGTATTCTCGCGCACTCCGCGCTGGTGACAAGGCAGTCATTCCTCCGGCGGCGCTGCGCGCGCCGTAGCGGTACTTCCATAACCAACGGCGTTGCCCTGCCACAGCGGCACTTCTAAAACCAACGGCGCTGCGCGCGCCGCAGCGGTACTTCTATAACCAACGGCGTTGCCCTGCCGCAGCAGTGTTCCGTAGTGCCAAGGGCGCTGGTCACACTTAGTGTCCCTTCTCGCGCCGTGTTCGGCAGTCGCGTCTATTCATTGCCGCTTTATTGCACTGCACTACTTCACCCGCCGCATCGAGCGCGACTCCGTCGCGCTCGATGCTCATGGTTTTACTCGCCTGTGTTCGCCATCACGAAGTCCTTCACGCGCTGCACGTCCGCCGACAGCACTTCGAAACGTTGCGGCAGCGATTCCAACCCCGAAAACGCGGCGGGACGTTCCGGCTCGCGCAGCAGCGCTTCCCGGATGGTTTCGCCAAACTTGATCGGTTGTGCGGTCTCCAGCACGATCATCGGAATGCCTGGCTGCAAATGCTCACGCGCAACCTTCAAGCCATCGGCCGTGTGGGTGTCGATCATCGTGTCGTAACGCTCGAATACGTCGCGGATCACTTCCACCCGGTCCTCGTGACTGCTGCGGCCCGACACGAAACCGAATTCCTTGACCCGCGCAAAGTCGCCGCTCGCCTCCAGGTCGAAGCCGCCCTTCTCTTCGACGTCGCGGAACAGCTGCAGCACCCGCGCCGGATCGCGGCCCAGCAGGTCGAACACGAAACGCTCGAAGTTCGATGCCTTCGAAATGTCCATGCTGGGGCTGCTCGTGTGGTACGTCTCAGCCGCCTTGCGCACACGGTAAATGCCCGTGCGGAAAAACTCGTCGAGCACGTCGTTTTCGTTTGTCGCCACCACCAGCTTCTCGATCGGCAACCCCATCATCCGTGCAATGTGGCCCGCGCAAACATTGCCGAAGTTGCCCGACGGTACCGTGAACGACACGCGCTCGTCGTTCGACTTCGTCGCGGCAAAATAGCCCTTGAAGTAGTACACGACCTGCGCCACCACACGCGCCCAGTTAATCGAGTTGACCGTGCCGATCTTGTACTTCGCCTTGAACGCGTGATCGTTCGACACAGCCTTGACGATGTCCTGGCAGTCGTCGAACACGCCCTCAACCGCGAGGTTGAAAATGTTCGGGTCCTGCAAGCTGTACATCTGCGCGGTCTGGAACGCGCTCATCTTCTTGTGCGGCGACAGCATGAACACGCGAATGCCCTTCTTGCCGCGCATCGCATACTCAGCAGCGCTGCCGGTGTCGCCCGAAGTCGCGCCGAGAATGTTCAGTGTTTCGTCGTGCCTGGCCAGCGCGTACTCGAACAGGTTGCCGATCAACTGCATCGCCATGTCCTTGAATGCCAGCGTCGGTCCATTCGACAGCTCGAGCAGCGACAGCGGCGCGCCGTTCTCAACGCCCAGCGTCTTGAGCGGCGTGATCTGTGCTGCGCTTTCGTCGTCGCGCACGTTGCAGTAAGTCTCGGCCGTGTAGGTACGGCGCGTCAGCATGCGCAAGTCTTCGGCGGGAATGTCGTCGCTGAATTTCGACAGAATCTCGAACGCGAGATCCGCGTAAGGCAGCGTGCGCCAGCGTGTCAGTTCGTCAGCGGAAACGCGCGGGTATTCGGCGGGCAGGTACAGGCCGCCATCTTTCGCGAGACCGCCCAGCAGGATGTCGGAAAACGTATGGCGCTCGCCGGCTCCGGCGCCGCGCGTGGAGAGGTAGTTCATATGTCGGCCTAGTTGAGCGCTTCCATGCGCAGCTTCGTAACTTGCGAGACAACGGTCTTCAGCGCTTCGATCGTTTTGATCGCGGCGTTGACGTTCTTTTCGACCGTCTCGTGCGTGATCAGAATAATGTCTGTTTCGCCCTTGCCGTTCGCGTCGACCTGCTCAGATTCCTTCTGCAGCAGCGCGTCGATCGAAATGCCGGTGTCCGCGAGAATGCGCGTGATGTCGGCCAGCACGCCGGTCACGTCAGCCACGCGCAAACGCAGGTAATAACCGCTCGTCACTTCGTCGATCGGCAGGATCGGCGTGCTCGACAGGCTGTCCGGCTGGAACGCCAGATGCGGCACGCGATGTTCCGGATCGGCCGTGTGCAAACGCGTCACGTCGACCAGATCGGCGACCACCGCGGATGCCGTCGGCTCCGCGCCCGCGCCCTTGCCGTAGTACAGCGTCGTGCCCACCGCATCGCCGTGCACGACGACCGCGTTCATCGCGCCTTCCACGTTCGCCAGCAGGCGCTTTTCCGGAATCAGCGTCGGGTGCACGCGCAGTTCGATGCCCTTGTCGGTGCGGCGCGCGATGCCGAGCAGCTTGATGCGGTAGCCGAGTTCCTCGGCGTATTTGATGTCGATCGCAGCAAGCTTGCTGATGCCTTCGACGTAGGCGCGGTCGAACTGCACCGGCACGCCGAACGCAATCGCGCTCATGATCGTCGCCTTGTGCGCGGCGTCGACGCCTTCGATATCGAAGGTCGGATCGGCTTCGGCGTAACCCAGCTCCTGCGCGGCCTTCAATGCGGTCGCGAAGTCGAGGCCGCGGTCGCGCATCTCCGACAGGATGTAGTTCGTCGTACCGTTGATGATGCCGGCGATGTACTGGATCCGATTGGCCGTCAGCCCTTCGCGCAGCGCCTTGATGATCGGAATGCCGCCCGCCACAGCCGCTTCGAACGACACCATCACGCCGTTGGCGCGCGCCGCTTCGAAAATCTCCGTGCCGTGCACCGCGAGCAGCGCCTTGTTGGCGGTCACCACATGCTTGCCGTTGTTGATCGCGCGCAGGACGAGATCGCGCGCGACACCCGTGCCGCCGATCATTTCCGCAATGATATCGATCGACGGATCGTCGACCACCGCGTTGAAGTCATCGGTCAGCGCCACTGTGCCGGCTTCACTACCGAGCGCCGCGGTCGCTTTGGCGGGATTGCGCACGGCGATGCGCGCAATCTCGATTCCGCGGCCCGCACGGCGTTTGATTTCTTCCTGATTGCGGCGCAGTACCGTGAAGGTGCCGCTGCCTACCGTGCCGAAGCCCAGCAGTCCAACTTTGATCGGTTCCATGCAGCGTGTGTTTTCGAGTAAGTGATTTAAAGGAAACGGGTGCCGGGATGGCGCGCGGCGCGCGCCGAATCCGCATTAAGCCGTGTGGCGTTTGCGGTAGCCGTCGAGGAAGCGCGCAATCCGGTTGATGGAATCCGCGAGATCGTCCACGTTCGGCAGGAACACGACGCGGAAGTGATCCGGCGTCTTCCAGTTGAAACCGGTGCCCTGCACGAGCAGCACGCGCTCTTCCAGCAGCAGGTCGAGGATGAACTGCTGGTCGTCCTGGATCGGATAAATCTTCGGGTCGAGGCGCGGGAACATGTAGAGCGCCGCTTCGGGCTTCACGCAACTCACACCGGGGATGGCCGTCAACATGTCATACGCGAGTTCGCGCTGTTTGTACAGGCGGCCGCTCGGCACGATCAGGTCGTTGATGCTCTGATAGCCGCCGAGCGCGGTCTGGATCGCGTACTGGCCGGGCACGTTCGGGCACAGGCGCATCGAGGCCAGAATGCCGAGCCCTTCGAAGTAATCTTTCGCGTGCCGGCGGTTCTCGCCGGTCAGGCCCGAGATGAACATCCAGCCGGCGCGGTAGCCACATGAACGGTAGCTCTTCGACAGGCTGTTGAACGTGACGGTGAGCACGTCTTCGGACAACGCCGCCATCGACGTGTGCTTCTTGCCGTCGTAGACGATCTTGTCATAAACCTCGTCGGCGAAAATGACGAGGCCGTGCTGGCGCGCGATCTCGATCAGGCCGAGCAGCAGTTCGTCCGAATACAGCGCGCCAGTCGGGTTGTTCGGGTTGATCACGACGAGCGCGCGCGTGTTTGGGGTGATTTTCGCGCGGATATCGTCGAGATCGGGCATCCAGCGGTTTGCTTCGTCGCAGATGTAATGCACCGGCGTGCCGCCCGACAGGCTCACGCCCGCGGTCCACAACGGGTAGTCCGGGGCGGGCAGCAGCACTTCGTCGCCGTCGTTGAGCAGGCCCTGCATTGCCATCACGATCAGCTCGGATGCGCCGTTGCCGATATAGATATCGTCGAGTTCGACGCCGTGCACGCCTTTTTGCTGCGTGTAATGCATGATCGCCTTGCGCGCGGCGAACACGCCCTTGGAATCCGAGTAGCCGGACGAACCCGGCAGATTCAGGATCATGTCCTGGATGATTTCATCCGGCGCGTCAAAGCCGAACGGCGCGAGATTGCCGATGTTCAGCTTGATGATGCGATGGCCCTCTTCTTCGAGCCGCTTCGCATGTTCGAGGACGGGCCCGCGAATGTCGTAGCAGACGTTCAACAACTTGTTGGATTTCAGAATCTGTTTCACGGCGGGCACTTCATCCTGGTTGGTAGGCTTGGGCGAACAAGCGGAGGTGAAACAATCGCCGGGCCGGGCAAGTCCGCCGATAAGGGGAATTCTGACTCGGCGCGGTCAGCGACGGCCGGTAGACGCGGGTTGTGCCGCGGCTCGGGCCGACTTCGCACACATATTGCCGCGGACCCGGCGGATCGCGCCGGTGAAGCAGCCAAACTGGCGAACGCCGGGCGAAACAGCGAGCAGCCGGGCAAAACAACGAGTAAAACAGCGCGCGGAACGGAGGCGGGTAGCCGGCCGCGCCCGGCTCTCGCGTGCGGCTGGTGGCGGCACGTCGAGCGGCACATAAAGCGAGGGGCGCCGCTTTCCGGCTAAAAAGCTATAATTTAGCGGATTTTGGCCGACTTCCGCAATGCACCAACCGCAACGGCAAGCCTTTTCGGCCGCTTCTGTCCCACTCGCGTGTCTCGCTCGCGTCAAACCGCCCTGCTCCAGTTCCGCCCGGTCAGGCCGCCAACACGCATGATGTCTCACGACGACTTCGGAAAACGAATTTGAAATTACATCAGGATTCCAGCGGCGCCCTGAACACCGTCACCGGTTACGGCGCCGACTATGTCGAAATCAATCTGGTACGCCATTCGGGCAGCATTCTCGTGCTGCCGGACGCGCCCGTCATCCCTTGGCCCGTTTCCTCGTTCGAGCAGCTGAGCGCCGAGCACTTCGCCATGCTGGTGGAGTCCGCGCCCGAAGTGGTCGTGTTCGGCAGCGGCGAGCGGTTGCGTTTCCCGCATCCGCGCCTGACCGCCGCGCTCACCGCCAAACGTATCGGCGTCGAAACGATGGACTTCAAGGCCGCCTGCCGCACCTACAACATTCTGATGGCCGAGGGCCGCAAGGTCGCGGCCGCGTTGCTGATCGAAGCGTAACGGCGCCGCATGGGTGCGGCGCGGGTGTCGTGCAGGCGCAAGCCGTTGCCGCATATGACACCTGCGGCAACCGCATCGCCGAACTGACCGCACACCTTGGCCGCGTCACAGCCGATAACGTACACTGCGCGCCATCGGTGCCGTGCCGGCGCCCTGTGCATTGCTACCGGCAGCAAGTGTCATCTTGTGCCCTGCACGCGGGCGCTGGGGGCCAGTCCCCCGAAACACCAGCCGTCATTTCCGAACAACAACGCAACGCTGCCCCATGCGGCGTCGCCAAAAAGGTTGAAATTCATGAACGATACGCCGTCCCGGCTACCGCTCAATCGCACCACGATCCTGCTGCTCGTGCTGGCCCTCGCCGTGATCTGGTTCGTGCCGCTCGGCTGGCGCCATCTGCTGCCCAGCGACGAAGGCCGCTACGCCGAAATGGCGCGTGAGATGTTCGTCACCGGCGACTGGATCACGCCGCGCTACAACGGCTACAAGTACTTCGAGAAACCCCCGCTGCAAACCTGGGCGAACGCGCTCACGTTCGCGTGGTTTGGCGTCGGCGAATGGCAGGCACGGCTTTACACCGCCCTGACGGGCTTTGCCGGCGTGCTGCTGATCGGCTTTACCGGCGCGCGCGTGTTCAACGCGGCGACCGGCGTGTTCACGGCGCTCGTGCTGGCGACCTCGCCGTACTGGAACCTGATGGGTCACTTCAACACGCTCGACATGGGCCTGTCGTTCTGGATGGAGCTCTCGCTCTGCGCGCTGCTGCTTGCGCAGCGCCCCAACCTGCCGAGCGCCAACGTGCGCGGCTGGATGTGGCTGTGCTGGGCGTCGATGGCGATGGCGGTGTTGTCCAAAGGCCTGGTCGGCGTGATCCTGCCGGGCGCGGTGCTGGTGCTGTACACGCTGCTTGCGCGCGACTGGGCGGTCTGGAAGCGCCTGCACCTGATCGGCGGCCTGATCGTGTTCTTCGCGATCGTCACGCCCTGGTTCGCGCTGGTGCAACAGCGCAATCCGGAGTTCCTGAACTTCTTCTTCGTCGTCCAGCAGTTCAAGCGCTATCTGACGCCTGAACAGAACCGCCCCGGGCCGTTCTATTACTTCGTGCCGGTGCTGCTGGTCGGGTTCCTGCCGTGGCTGTCGATTACCGTGCAAAGCG
Organism: Paraburkholderia sp. IMGN_8; assembly: GCF_038050405.1. NCBI lineage: Bacteria > Pseudomonadati > Pseudomonadota > Betaproteobacteria > Burkholderiales > Burkholderiaceae > Paraburkholderia > Paraburkholderia sp. IMGN_8. The sequence continues at coordinate 2,696,643 of NZ_CP150900.1, forward strand.
TTCGCCACGCGTGGCGCCAGCCGCGCCAGCCGAACGGCTTCGCACCGGTGATCCTGCTGCTGGTGTGGACGGTCTTCATCTTCCTGTTCTTCAGTGCGTCGCACTCGAAGCTGCTGTCCTACACGCTGCCGATCGCCCCGGCCATCGCGCTGCTGATCGGTATGTATCTGCCGCTCGTCACGCGCGACCAGCTGCGCCGCCATCTGGCCGGCTATGCACTGTTTCTGGTGGTGGCGGCATTCGCCGCGCTGTTCCTGTCGCGCTTCGGCAGCGCGCGCAACCCGACCGAGCTGTATGTCGAATACCGCACCTGGGTGCTCGCGGCGCTCGCCGTCGCCTTCGCGCTGACGCTGGCGGCGCTATGGCTGAACCGCCGCAGCCGGGCAGGCATTCTCGGCGCCGTCGCGGCCTTCGGCGCGGCGTGGCTGCTGCTCGGCACGATCGCTGGCACCGGTCACGACGTGTTCGGACGGCTGAGCTCCGGCGCGCCGCTCGCGCCCGCGATCAAGGCCGAGATCGCGAGACTGCCGGCGGATACGCCGTTCTACTCGGTCGGCGTGCTCGACCACACACTGCCGTTCTATGTCGACCACCCAATGATCATGGTCGAGCATCCGGACGAGCTGGCGTTCGGCATTTCCGTCGAACCGCAGAAATGGGTGCCGTCGGTCGATGCCTGGGTCGAACGCTGGAAGGCCGATCGCTACGCGCTCGCACTGATCCCGCCGTCCACTTACGACAAGCTGCTTGCGCAGCACCTGCCGATGCAGGTTGTCGCGCGCGACTCGCGCCGGGTGGTGGTGATGAAGCCTGTGGCTGTAGAAAAACCCCAACAATGACCCCACATCCGGATCAGAACGTTAGATGAACCCGATTTCCCTCTTTTGCATTCTCGCCGGCGTCACGTTGAACGCCGGCGCACAGTTGCTGCTCAAAGCCGGAACGAATGCCGTTGGACACTTCGAATTCACCCGTGCGAACATCCTGCCCATCGGCTGGCGGCTCGCAACCCAGCCGCCGATCATCGGCGGGCTCGCCTGCTATGTGATCAGCGTCGCTGTGTGGGTGATCGGACTGTCGCGGGTGGATGTGTCGATTGCCTATCCGATGCTCTCGCTCGGCTACGTCGTCAATGCGATCGCGGCGTGGTATCTGTTCGGTGAAGTGATGTCGGTGCAGAAGCTGATCGGGATCGGCATCATCCTGATCGGCGTAGTCGTCCTGGCGCGCAGCTAGGTGCAGGGCCCGGTAGTGGCTGGCCGGGCAGGCTTTATTACCGTTTATTGCGATTGCCGGCGCGGGTCTCGCCGAACGCCGGTGGCAAAAGATGCTGTAAGCCGGGCATCGACGCTGGCTAAGTAAAACGTAAGGATGACCGCGGTATGCTTTGCGGTTGCGCCCTTTTTTAGCCGTGGCCTTGGGTTTGCGCGTAGTGTGTGCTTTACTTCGTGCCCTTCGGGTTGCGCCCCTTTCAATCGAGCGAAGCATTCAATGAGCCAGTCAACAGTCCCGTTTTTGCCGTTTGTCAAACCCGAAATCGATGAAGAAACGATCCAGGGTGTCGCCGACGTGCTCCGCTCCGGTTGGATCACCACCGGCCCGCAGAATCAGAAGTTCGAAGCGGCGCTGTCGGCGTTCTGCGGCGGCCGTCCGGTGCGCACCTTCAATTCCGGCACGGCGACGCTCGAAATCGGGCTGCGCATCGCCGGTGTAGGCGAAGGCGACGAAGTCATCACCACGCCCGCCTCGTGGGTCGCGACCAGCAATGTGATCTATGAAACCGGCGCGACGCCGGTGTTCGTCGACATCGATCCAGCCACCCGCAATATCGACCTCGATCTGCTCGAAAAGGCCATCACGCGGCGTACCAAGGCGATTATTCCGGTTTATCTGTCGGGCCTGCCGGTCGACATGGATCGTCTCTATGAAATCGCCCGCACCCACAAGCTGCGCGTGATCGAAGACGCCGCGCAGGCGTTCGGCTCGACGTGGAAAGGCGAGCGCATCGGCAAGCTCGGCGATATGGTCTCGTTCAGCTTCCACGCGAACAAGAATCTGACCTCGATCGAAGGCGGTGCGCTGGTGCTGAACAACGAGGAAGAAGCGATCCTCGCGCAGAAGTACCGGCTGCAAGGCATCACCCGCACCGGCTTCGACGGCATGGACTGCGACGTGCTGGGCGGCAAGTACAACCTGACGGACGTCGCCGCGCGCGTCGGCCTCGGTCAATTGCCGCATCTGGAGCGCTTCATCGCGCAGCGCAAGAAACTCGTGCGCGCGTACTTCGCCGGTTTCGAAGGCGGTGCGGCGGTGAAGCTGGGGATCGGCCTGCCGCTTGCCGACTTCGAAAACAGCAACTGGCACATGTTCCAGATCACGCTGCCGCTCGAAAAGCTGTCGATCGATCGCGCCGGCTTCATGGGCGCGCTGAAAGAGCGCGGCATCGGCTCTGGTGTGCATTATCCGGCGATTCACCTGTTCTCGCTGTATCGGGCGCGTGGCTTCAAGGAAGGGATGTTCCCGCACGCGGAGCGCTTCGGCGCGACCACCGTCACGCTGCCCTTGTTCACGCTGATGAACGAAGGCGATGTGGAACGGGTCTGCCGTGCGGTCAATGAAATTTGCGAACAATACGGAAAATAAGCGGAAATGAGTTATTCGGAACATCGCGCCGTTGCACCGGAAGTGTCGATCATCATCCCGGTGTACAACGAGGAAGCCGGGCTGGCCGCGCTGTTCGCGCGCCTCTATCCGGCGCTCGACGCGCTCGGCACCGGCTATGAAGTAATCTTCATCAACGACGGCAGCCGCGACAAATCCGCCGCCCTGCTCGCCGAGCAGTTCCGCGCGCGGCCCGACACGACCCGCGTGATCCTGCTGAACGGCAACTACGGCCAGCACATGGCGATTCTGGCTGGCTTCGAGCAATCGCGCGGCGAGATCGTCATCACGCTCGACGCCGACTTGCAGAACCCGCCTGAAGAAATCGGCAAGCTGGTCTCGAAGATGCGCGAAGGCTACGACTACGTCGGCACGATTCGCTTGCAGCGCCAGGACAGCCTGTGGCGCCGCAAGGCATCGCGTGCGATGAACCGCCTGCGCGAGCGCATCACGCGCATCAAGATGACCGACCAGGGCTGCATGCTGCGCGCGTACAGCCGTCACATCATCGACACGATCAATCGCTGCGGTGAGATCAACACCTTCATCCCGGCGCTCGCCTACACCTTCGCGCAGAATCCGGTCGAGATCGAAGTCGCGCACGAGGAGCGTTTTGCCGGCGAATCGAAGTACTCGCTGTATTCGTTGATCCGCCTGAATTTCGATCTCGTTACAGGCTTCTCGGTCGTGCCGCTGCAATGGCTGTCGTTCATCGGCGTGATTCTTTCGCTCGGTTCCGCGGCGCTGTTCGTGCTGCTGCTGATTCGCCGCTTTATCATCGGCGCGGAAGTGCAAGGTGTGTTCACGCTGTTCGCCATCACCTTCTTCCTGCTCGGCGTGATCATCTTCGCGCTCGGCCTGCTCGGCGAATACATCGGGCGGATCTATCAGCAGGTGCGCGCCCGTCCGCGCTATCTGGTGCAGACGATTCTCGAACAGCGCGACGGCACCACCGTCACCGAAGCGCCGCGTCAGGCAGTCGTGCAGGCGGTGCAAGCCGCGCCACTCGTCGATCAGGGACCCAATCCATGAAACCGCGCGCAGTCGTCTTCGCGTATCACAACGTCGGTGTGCGCTGCCTGCAGGTGCTGCTCGCGCGCGGCGTCGACGTGGCGCTGGTCGTCACCCACGAAGACAGCCCGACCGAAAACATCTGGTTCGGCAGCGTCGCGTCAGTGGCCGCCGAGCACGGTATTCCAGTCGTCACGCCGGCTGATCCGAAGAGCCCGGAACTGCGCGCCGCGGTAAGCGCCGCGCGGCCGGACTTCATCTTCTCGTTCTACTACCGCCATATGTTGCCGGTCGACCTGCTGGCGCTTGCCGCACGGGGCGCTTACAACATGCATGGTTCGCTCCTGCCCAAGTATCGGGGGCGCGTGCCGACCAACTGGGCGGTGATCAACGGCGAAACCGAAACCGGCGCGACGCTCCACGAAATGGCCGCCAGACCCGACGCGGGTGCGATCATCGCGCAAACGCCGGTGCCGATCCTGCCCGACGACACCGCCGCGCAAGTGTTCGACAAGGTCACGGTGGCCGCCGAGCAAACCCTGTGGCGCGTGCTGCCTTCCTTGCTGGCGGGCGAAGCGCCGCATCTGCCGAACGATCTGTCGCACGGCAGTTACTACGGCGGGCGCAAGCCCGAGGACGGCCGCATCGACTGGACGCAACCCGCGCAGCAGGTCTACAACCTGATCCGCGCGGTCGCGCCGCCCTATCCCGGCGCCTTCATCGATATCGGCGGCAAGCGCTTCATCATCGCCCGTGCACGTCTGGCCACGCCCGGCGCGCTTCGCTCGGATTTGCCCCCGGGCCTGCACGTAAGCGATAATGCCGTTTTCGCGATATGCGGCGACGGTCGCGCGATCGCCATCCATGAATTGCGGCACCAGCACGACGGCGGCGAAACCGTCGTCCCCCCGGCCGAATTCGCCCAGCTCATCCAAACTCCCCGTCATTCATGAAAAAAGTCCTGATTCTGGGTGTGAACGGCTTCATCGGCCATCACCTGTCCAAACGCATTCTCGAAACGACCGACTGGGAAGTGTTCGGAATGGACATGCAGACCGAACGTCTCGGCGACCTCGTCAATCATGAGCGGATGCACTTCTTCGAAGGCGACATCACGATCAACAAGGAGTGGGTCGAGTATCACGTCAAGAAGTGCGATGTGATCCTGCCGCTGGTCGCGATCGCCACGCCCGCCACGTATGTGAAACAGCCGCTGCGCGTGTTCGAACTCGACTTCGAGGCGAACCTGCCGATCGTGCGTTCGGCCGCCAAGTACGGCAAGCACCTCGTGTTTCCGTCGACCTCCGAGGTCTACGGCATGTGCACGGACGAGCAGTTCGATCCGGAAGAATCGCAACTGTCGTACGGTCCGATCAACAAGCCGCGCTGGATCTACGCATGCTCGAAGCAGCTGATGGATCGCGTGATCTGGGGTTACGGCATGGAAGGCCTGAACTTCACGCTGTTCCGTCCGTTCAACTGGATCGGCCCGGGCCTCGACTCGATCTACACACCGAAGGAAGGCAGCTCGCGCGTGGTCACGCAGTTCCTCGGCCACATCGTGCGCGGCGAGAACATCAGCCTCGTCGACGGCGGCGCGCAAAAGCGCGCGTTCACGGATATCGACGACGGCATTGGCGCGCTGATGAAGATCATCGAGAACAAGGACGGCGTGGCGACGGGCAAGATCTACAACATCGGCAACCCGACCAACAACTTCTCGGTGCGCGAGCTCGCGCACAAGATGCTGGCGCTGGCCGCCGAATTCCCGGAATACGCGGAAACGGCCAAGCAGGTGCAACTGGTCGAAACGTCGTCGGGCGCGTACTACGGTACCGGCTACCAGGACGTGCAAAACCGCGTGCCGAAGATCGACAACACGATGCAGGAACTCGGCTGGGCGCCGAAGTCGACCTTCGACGAAGCGCTGCGCAAGATTTTCGAAGCGTACCGCGGCCATGTCGGCGAAGCACGCGCTCTCGTCGAACAGCAATAAGGGCTGATCCTTGGCTCGTATCGTTCTGAAGATCGACGTCGACACGCTGCGCGGCACCCGCGAAGGCGTGCCGAATCTCGCACGCATCTTCGACCGCTTCAAGGCGCGCGCCACTTTCCTCTTCAGCCTCGGGCCCGACCACACCGGTTGGGCGATGCGCCGGGTGTTGCGGCCGGGCTTCCTGAAGAAGGTGTCGCGCACGTCGGTGGTCGAACATTACGGCATCAAGCAATTGTTGTACGGGGTGCTGCTGCCCGGACCGGACATCGGGGTGAAGAGCGCCGCAGAAATGCGCGCGATTCATGAAGCCGGTTTCGAATGTGGCATCCACACGTGGGACCACGTTTACTGGCAGGACAATGTGCGTTCGCAAGACCGCGAGTGGACCGAGAAGCAGATGCAGAAGAGCTTCAACCGCTTCGTCGCGATCTTCGGCGCACCGCCCGTCACGCACGGCGCGGCCGGCTGGCAGATGAACGGCCACGCGTTCGAACAGATCGACGCGTGGGGCATGCGGTACGCGTCCGACGGGCGCGGCCACTCGCCGTATCTGCCGGTGGTCGGCGGCAGGCAACTGTCGCATGTGCAGATGCCCACCACGCTGCCCACACTCGACGAAGTGCTCGGCGTGGATGGTGTCGATGAGCACAACGTCGCCGCATGGATGTTGAAGCACACCGAAAACAATCCGCATGACCAGGTGTTCACGCTGCACGCGGAACTCGAAGGGCAAAAGCTCGCGCCGATTTTCGAACAGTTGCTGGACGGCTGGCGCGCGCAAGGCCACAGCTTCGCGACGATGGGCGATTACTACGCCACGCTAGACCGCAGTACGCTGCCATCGTACCCTGTTACATGGGGTGAAATTCCAGGCCGCTCCGGCGAGTTGATTGTCCAGCCCTCATAGGCGACCCTGATCGAACCGACCGCCGCGTGTCGACGTTCCGCGCACCGGTGGCCGACCTCCCCAAAGCCAAGATGCCAGGCCCACGCCGCAGCAATCCGGCGCCGGCCATAACAACCGGAGAACCTCGTGCCCATCGCAGTCGACCAACCCATCCCCGACTTCACCGCCCCTGCTACCGGTGGCGAGATCATGCTGTCCAAGCTGCGGGGCAAGAAGGTGGTGCTGTATTTTTATCCGAAGGACAACACGCCGGGCTGCACGACCGAAGGTCTGCAGTTCCGCGATCTGTATCCCAGGTTCAAAAAAGCCGGCGCGGAAATTCTCGGCGTGTCGCGCGACAGCCTGCGCTCGCATGACAATTTCAAGGCCAAGCTCGAATTGCCGTTCCCGTTAATCTCGGATCCGGAAGAAACACTGTGCGCGCTCTTCGGTGTCATGAAAATGAAGAAAATGTATGGCAAAGAAGTACGGGGAATTGAGCGCTCCACGTTCCTCATCGACGGCGAAGGCGTGCTGCGCCAGGAGTGGCGTGGCGTGAAAGTGCCCGGGCACGTCGATGACATTCTGGAGGCTGTACAAGCGCTTTGAGGCGCGTTATATTGGGTTGCAATGAGTGCCTGTCCACCCCATTCTTTCCGCAGCTGCGCCAGACTTCACGGCCGTTTTGTCGGTGCCGTCGAAGTCGTGAGGCGCAACGCGATGACCATAGGCGAGCCGCTTGCCCCGTACGCCGGGGCGGCGGCTTTTTTAATTGCGCGCAGCCGTTCGTTCACTCGGCCACGCGTTTCCGTTAAGGAGCCGATCGAAGACCAGGCGAACCGGCATCTCTAGACCGAAAGCGCGCCTCCGGGCGCAAACTGCGTGCGCACACATTGGCACCGGCAGAATGCGACAGGCGGCGCACGATATGTGACCCGATTATTTCGAGGGAAACCATGCCTTTGCCTACCCCCCCCAGCAAGCTCGGCAATCTCCTGCCGCCTGACGAATACAAGGCCAAAGCCGCCACGCCGGCGCGCTCCGCCGCGAAGAAACAGGCGAACGAAGGGGAAACCGCAGAGTCGGCCGATTACGGCCGCGCGAACGTCGCCACGCCGATGGCGCATGCCGCCAATGCCGCAACCACCTTGCGGCCCGTACCGGTATCGTCGGCTCCCGCTGCGTCGTCTGCTGCTGACGGGCAAGCCGCACCGGCGCGCGTCCGAAAAACGAAGCAGACCGCCGCTTTGCTGCAACCCGTGCCTGCCGCCCGTCCGCAAGCGGAACCCGCCCAAGCTGCGCCTGCCGCACAGCCGCAGCCAGTGGTCGCGCGCACGCCGAGCGCAAAACAACCTGCCGCTAGCGCACCTGCGGCCGTAGCACCCGGCACGCGCAGCGCCGGCAAGAAACGCGGCGCAACCGCCGACGTGGTCGAAGCACAGAAGCTCTTCGTGCTCGACACCAACGTGCTGATGCACGATCCAAGCTGCCTGTTCCGTTTCGAGGAACACGACGTCTATCTGCCGATGATGACGTTGGAAGAACTCGACAACCACAAGAAAGGCATGTCGGAAGTCGCGCGCAACGCACGCCAGGTGAGCCGCACGCTGGACGCGCTGGTGGCGAACGCCGGCAGCATGTCGGACGGCATTTCGCTTGCGCGTCTGGGCAGCCGCGAGGCGTCCGGGCGTCTGTACTTCCAGACCAAGCTCACCGCCATCGAGCCTGTCGAAGGTCTGCCGGAAGGCAAGGCCGACAACCAGATTCTCGGTGTCGTGCGCGCGTTGCAGCGCGACCGGATGGACCGCCAGGTCGTGCTGGTGTCGAAAGACATCAACATGCGCATCAAGGCGCATGCGCTCGGCCTGCCAGCCGAGGATTACTTCAACGACCAGGTGCTCGAGGACAGCGATCTGCTGTTTTCGGGCATTCGCGCGCTGCCACAGGATTTCTGGACCAGGCACGCGAAGGGCATGGAGAGCTGGCAGGACACCAAAACGGGCACCACGTATTACCGCGTGACCGGTCCGCTGTGCGCGTCGATGCTGGTCAACGAGTTCGTCTATCTGGAGCCGCAGAACGGCGAGCCGACGTTTCATGCGCTGGTTCGCGAGCTGAACGGCAAGACCGCGCTCTTGCAAACCTTGCGCGACTACGGCCACCACAAGAACAACGTGTGGGGTATCACGGCGCGCAATCGCGAGCAGAATTTTGCGCTGAACCTGTTGATGAATCCGGAAATCGACTTCGTCACGCTGCTGGGTCAGGCCGGCACCGGCAAGACCCTGGTCGCGTTGGCCGCAGGTCTCGCGCAGGTGCTCGACGACAAGCGCTACAACGAGATCATCGTGACGCGCGCCACTGTCCCGGTCGGTGAAGACATCGGCTTCTTGCCGGGCACGGAAGAGGAAAAAATGCAGCCGTGGATGGGTGCATTCGACGACAACCTCGAAGTGCTGCAAAAGACCGACGATGCCGCCGGCGAATGGGGCCGCGCCGCGACTCAGGAACTAATCCGCTCGCGCCTGAAGGTCAAGAGCATGAACTTCATGCGCGGCCGCACGTTCGTGGATAAGTATCTGATCATCGACGAGGCGCAAAACCTGACGCCGAAGCAGATGAAGACGCTGGTCACGCGCGCGGGTCCTGGCACGAAGATCATTTGTCTCGGCAATATTGCGCAGATCGATACGCCGTACCTGACGGAAGGCAGTTCGGGTCTGACGTACGTGGTCGACCGCTTCAAGGGGTGGGCGCACAGCGGGCACGTGACGTTGGCGCGCGGCGAGCGCTCGCGCCTCGCGGATTACGCGTCGGAGATCCTTTAAGTTTCAACACCTTAGCTTCGGCTAGAAGCCGCCTCCGGTTCACACCGGACGCGGCTTTTTTATTGGCTCCGCGTCCGTGGCAGACAACACTTAGCGCACAAACTTCAAGTAATTTGTCAAGAGTTCTTGCCTGGGCCATGTTTGACCGGCTACCATCCGGTCATCGTCTGCCTTTAAACGAGCGCTTACCGCTCGCCTGGTCTTCATGCGCCGACTCGCATTTTCGCTGCTGATCGTTTCGCTGCTCGCCGCCTGTGCCGGCGCGCCGCAGAAGACGTCGCGCGGGTCCGATAGCTCAGTCACCGTGGCGAACGGCGCTTATCAAGCGTCGCCGCTGGGCTTCCCGAATTTCGTCGATCACAGCATCGGCCGTGAGGAAATCTCGATTCAGGCGATGAGTCTGGTCGGCATTCCATACCGTTGGGGTGGCAATACGCCCGATAGTGGCTTCGATTGCAGCGGATTGGTTCGCTATGTGGTGTCACGCGCGGCATCCGTGAATCTGCCGCGAACCACCGCGGATATGAGCGGGCGCGGCGAATCGATCGAACCGGACGAAATCGCGCCTGGCGATCTGATTTTCTTCAACACGACCGGGCGCGCGCATTCGCACGTCGGTATCTACGTGGGCAAGCTGCGCTTCGTCAATGCGCCGTCGACGGGCGGCACGGTGCGGCTCGATTATTTGACCAATCCGTATTGGGCAAAACGCTTCGACGGGATCCGGCGCGTGGCGGCGCCGGCTGCAGGACCGGCACCGTTCGATACGCCGAGTTATCAGGCTTCGGCGCCGCAGGAACGGGCCGCGCCGGCGTACGCGGGCACTGCGGCAAACCCGGCGCCGGCAGCGAAAGCGGCGGCGCAACAACCGCCGGCCTATGCAGCAGGCTCATTGGCGCCGCAGCAGGCGACACGCGCTACGGCTCGTGCTCCATTGATAGCGGCCACCCAGCCGAGCGTCGCGCCAAACGCGGCCTTGCCTGCCCAAGCTGATCCTTTTGAACCGCCGCCGCCCGGCATGAGCGCCGCGCAAATGCAGGCGCGCGCGGCAGGCGCTGTGTCGCCGACGCCGGTTGAAGCTGCCCAACAACTCACCATACCGGATAACGCCCCCACAAATTCGCTAGCTCAAGAAGTTGCGACGCCGCGGGCCGCCGCGCCCGCCTCCATCGCCCGCGCTCCAGACCCGATCAACGCCGCCGCCGATGCGTTCGAGCCGCCCCCGCCCGCCTCCGTCGCGGTGCGCCAGGCGCAGCAAGCGCGTCAGGCGGAGGCGAATGAGGGTGTGCAGATCATGCGAGCCTCCACCGCCTCGCGCGGCGCCGCCGCGCCCACGCAAACCACCGACGACCCCATCGCCCGTTTCGCCAACGGCAATTTCTGACGCCGCTGAGAAACGCACTACAGATATCGTCTGTCCGCGCCCGGCCCTGCTGTAACGCCTCCGATCTGCTATCGTCTTCGATATTCTTCCGACAGCGGGTGGTGACGATGGATCTCGGGCTGAAAGACAAGGTGGTGCTGATCACGGGCGGCAGCAAAGGCATCGGACTCGCCTGCGCCCGCGCGTTCGCGATGGAAGGCGCCAAGGTCGCGATCGTCTCGCGCGACCCCGCCAATCTCGCAAGAGCCTACGAAGAGTTGCGCGAGGAAGGCCTGCACGTGCATCGGACGCGCGCCGACCTGCACGAACCGCACAGCGCCGCCGATATTGTCGAGGAAGTCACGACTGCGGTCGGCCCGATCGACGTGCTGATCAACAGTGCCGGTGCGGCCCGCCGCTACGACCCGGAAACACTCGATGCCGAAGCCTTCCGGGCGACCATGGAAGCGAAATATTTCCCGTACATCTATCCGCAGCAGGAAGTGCTGCGCCGCATGGCCGAGCGGATAAAAACCGGGGAAAGCACTGAGCCCGGCACCATCGTCAATATCATCGGCATGGGCGGCAAGATCGCAAGCGATATCCACATCGCCGGCGGCGCCGCGAATGCCGCGCTCATGCTTGCGACCGTCGGCCTTGCGCATTACTACGCGCGCTACGGTATCCGCATCAACGCGATCAATCCGGGTTCGACGCTGACTGAGCGCGTCGAGGAAGCGGTCAAGCTGGAAGCGTCGCAGCAAGGCATCGACGGCGCGGACGCGCTGGCGCGCGGCCAGGCGAAAGTGCCGCTCGGACGCTATGCGAAACCGGAGGAAATTGCCGACGTTGCGCTGTTTCTGGCGAGCCGCCGCGCGAGCTATGTGACGGGCGCAATCGTCCCGATGGATGGAGGCAGCACGCCGCTGATCTGAACGGCGTGCTTTACAGCTTTGCAGCTTTTATAGCGCGAACGACTGTGCTTGCCACGCTTACAGGAAGCGGTGGCCGAGCCACCAGGCAGCCGCGGCGAGCGCCGCGGAGGCCGGAATCGTCAGAATCCACGCCCAGACGATATTGCCGGCCACGCCCCAGCGCACCGCGCTCAGCTTCTGCGTGGCGCCGACCCCGACAATCGCGCCGGTGATCGTATGCGTGGTGGACACCGGAATACCGAGCCACGACGCGGTAAACAGCGTGATCGCCCCGCCCGACTCCGCGCAAAAACCGCCAACCGGCTTCAGCCTGGTGATCTTCTGCCCCATCGTGCGAACGATCCGCCAGCCGCCGAACAGCGTACCGATACCCATCGACAGATAACAGCCGCCGATCACCCACATTGGCGGCGCATCCGCGATCGACGACGCATAGCCGGTCGCGATCAGCAGCATCCAGATGATGCCGATGGTTTTCTGCGCGTCGTTGCCGCCGTGGCCGAGGCTATACAAACCTGCAGAGATCAATTGCAAGCGCCGGAAACGCCGGTCGACCTTGCTCGGTGGCGTGCGAAAGTAGATCCACGACACAGCCAGCATGAAGAACGAGCCGAGCACGAAACCGAGCAGCGGCGAGATGAAGATGAAAGCCACCGTCTTCATCAAGCCGTCGACATTGAGCGAGCCCCAGCCCGATTTGGCGAGCGCCGCGCCCACCAGGCCGCCGATCAGCGCATGCGACGAACTGGACGGAATGCCGTAATGCCACGTGATGATGTTCCAGCCGATCGCGCCGACCAACGCGCCGAAAATCACGTAGTGGTCGACGATACCCGGATCGATCGTGCCCTTGCCGACGGTCTGCGCCACTTTCAGATGGAACACGAAATACGCGACGACGTTGAATGCCGCCGCGAACGCCACGGCCTGCTGAGGTTTCAGCACGCCGGTCGACACGACCGTGGCGATCGAATTCGCCGCGTCGTGGAAGCCGTTCATGAAGTCGAAAATCAGTGCGACGGCGACCAGGGCGGCGACCGCCCAGATAGCGAGTTGTATCGATTGCATTATGCGTTTTCCAGCACGATGCCTTCGATGATGTTCGCTACGTCCTCACACTTGTCGGTGATCGTTTCGAGCAGTTCGTAAATCGCTTTCAGCTTGATCAGCGTCTTGACGTTGTCTTCTTCGCGGAACAGCTTCGACATCGCCGAGCGCAGCACGCGGTCGGCTTCCGATTCCAGACGGTCGATGTCCTCGCAGGCCTTCAGGATCTGGCTCGCCTGCTTCATGTCCGACAGCAGGCTGACGGCGTATTGCACGCGCTCGGAGGTGGTCGTGCAGATGTGCGCCAACTGGCTCGCTTCCGAGGTCACCGCCTGCACGTCGTACAGTGAAATAGCGGTGGCGACGTCCTCCATCAGGTCGAGAATGTCGTCCATCGTGGTGATCAGCTTGTGGATCTCGTCACGGTCGAGCGGCGTGATGAACGTCTTGTGCAGCAGGTCGATGGCTTCGTGCGTAAGCTTGTCAGCGGCCTTTTCGGCCTTTTGCACGTTTTGCTTATGGGTTTCTGCGTCTTGCAGATTGTCGATCAGCAGCTCGAGTTCGTGGCTCGCCGAGACGATGCACTTTGCGTGCGCATTGAAAATTTCAAAGAACTTGCCCTCGGTGGGCATGAAACGACCGAACATTGGGATCCCGGAAATTGGTCATGTGGCTGACATAAAAGCGCCACATTGTACCGTTCCGAGATCGATGTCGCATTTTTGAAAGCGTCGTTACAACAAGCGCACCACTTATCGCTTTACTCGCTGTAGAAATTCTGCGCGCCAGCAAAGTTGTCGAACTTCGTGAATTGGCCGTGGAACGTGAGCCGAACCGGTCCGATCGGACCATTCCGCTGCTTACCGATGATGATTTCCGCCGTGCCCTTGTCCGGACTGTCCGGGTTATAGACCTCGTCGCGGTAAATGAACAGGATCACGTCAGCATCCTGCTCGATAGCACCGGATTCGCGCAGGTCCGACATGATCGGCCGCTTGTTCGGGCGCTGCTCCAGACCACGGTTCAGCTGCGACAATGCGATCACCGGCACATCGAGTTCTTTTGCAAGACTCTTCAGCGAACGCGAGATTTCCGAGATTTCGGTCGCGCGGTTTTCACCCGACGACGAACCGCTCATCAGCTGCAAATAGTCGATGATGATCAGGCCCAGCTTGCCGCACTGGCGCGACAGCCGGCGCGCGCGCGAGCGCAATTCCATCGGGTTCAGGCCGCCGGTTTCGTCGATGAAAATCTGTGCCTCGCTCATTTTCTGCACCGCGTGCGTAAGCTTCGGCCAATCCTCGTCGGTCAGACGCCCGGTTCGCATCCGGTGCTGATCGAGCCGGCCGACCGAGCCGAGCATACGCATCGTGAGTTGCGTGCCCGGCATTTCCATCGAAAACACGGCGACCGGCAGACCGTACTCGACCGCGACGTATTCGCCGATGTTCATCGAAAACGCCGTTTTACCCATCGACGGACGACCCGCGACGATGATCAGCTCGCCGCCGTGCATGCCGGAGGTCATCCGGTCCAGATCGACAAAGCCCGTCGGCGTGCCGGTCACGTCGCTCGGATTGGCGGTGTGATACAGCGTGTCGATCCGCTCGACCACTTCCGTCAGCAGCGGCCCGATTTCGAGAAAGCCCTGAGTGCCGCGCGCGCCGTCTTCGGCAATCGAAAACACCTTCGATTCGGCCTCGTCCAGCAACTGGCGAACTTCCTTGCCTTGCGGATTGAATGCGTCAGCGGAGATTTCGTCAGCCACCGACACGAGACGGCGCAACACCGCACGATCGCGCACGATTTCCGCATAGCGGCGGATATTGGCCGCGCTCGGCGTGTTCTGCGCCAGCGCGTTCAGGTACGCAAGACCGCCGACCTCTTCCGCTTTGCCCGAGGTGCCAAGCGCCTCGTAGACGGTAATCACGTCGGCCGGACGCGTGGCCGCGATCAGCTTGCCGATGTGCTCGAAGATGATCCGGTGGTCGTAGCGGTAAAAATCGCTCTGCGACAGGAAGTCGGCGATGCGGTCCCAGGCCGCGTTGTCGAGCAGCAGGCCGCCCAGCACCGATTGCTCGGCCTCGATCGAATGCGGCGGGACTTTCAGCGACTCGAGTTGGGGATCTTTGGACGGTGCGTTCATGGAGAGGAATTATCGGGGTAAATGCGCGCTTAGGGAAACCTAAAACTTCTCGTTAGGCATACCAAAATCGGGCACAAAAAAAGGCAGGGGCCGGTCACCCGGCCCCTGCCTTTTGCCAGCAACGTCCTGGCAGATGCTACCTGATGCTTAGACGTGTTCGCCGATCACAGCCACCGTCACATCGACGAGGACGTCGGTGTGCAGCGAGATCTGAACTGCGTGGTCGCCAACGATCTTCAGCGGGCCTTCCGGCAGACGCACTTGCGCCTTTTCCACTGCGAAACCTTGCTTGACCAGTGCGTCGGCGATGTCGGCGTTCGTCACCGAGCCGAACAGACGGCCGTCGACGCCAGCCTTCTGACCGATCTGAACCGTCGAGCCTGCCAGCTTTTCGCCTTGAGCTTGAGCGCCGGCCAGCTTTTCAGCGGCGATCTTTTCGAGTTCAGCGCGGCGAACTTCGAATTCAGCCAGGGCTTCCTTCGTTGCACGGCGAGCTTGCTTGTTCGGGATCAGGAAGTTACGTGCGTAACCGTCCTTGACCTTCACGATATCGCCCAGGTTGCCCAGATTGACGACTTTTTCCAGAAGAATGATTTGCATTCGGATGCTCCTTATCGCGTCGTCGGGTTAGGCCTTGTGCTGGTCGGTGTACGGCACCAGCGCGAGGAAACGTGCGCGCTTGATTGCCGTATCCAGCTGGCGTTGATAGTGCGACTTCGTACCCGTAAGACGCGCCGGCGTGATCTTGCCGTTTTCGCCGATGAAGTCCTTCAGCGTTTCGATGTCTTTGTAGTCGATGTGATCGACGCCAGCGGCCGTGAAACGGCAGAACTTCTTGCGCTTGAAGAGCGGATTTTGTTGCTGACGACGCTTGTCGAATTTCTTACCAGTCGGGCGGGGCATGTTCAGTCCTTTCCAATGTCCTGCAATTCTGTGATGTGAAATACCAGAGTTCTTGCGTTGCGGTGCTTTTTTGCCAGAAAGCCTGTGAAGAGCGTTTCCACGCCCATCTGACAGCTTTCCAGCTTACCGCTCGCCTCGCCTGCGGCTACAGCCTGCATGGTCAGTTCGACTTGCCGGGCAATGCCGGCTTCGACGACTTCCGTGCGGTGGTGCAACGTGCAGCCTGCAATCGGAACGCCGGCGGGGGTATACCGCACCGGTTCGCGTTCGACGACGCTGGCCGTAAGTTGCAGCCGGTTCATGTACCCTTTGGCGAGAGCGACGCTTGATCTGGTAGCTTAAATAATGTGTCTTAAGCCTGCGCTTCGGACGGTTGCGTAGCAGCCGACTTCTTGGCTTCTTCGCGCTGCACTTCCTTCATCATCGGCGACGGGCCGGTTTCGGCCTTTTTCATCTTGACGATCAGGTGACGCAGAACAGCGTCGTTGAACTTGAATGCGTGTTCCAGCTCGTCGAGCGTGGTTTGGTCGCATTCGATGTTCATGCAGACGTAGTGAGCCTTCGCGAGTTTCTCGATCATGTAGGCCAGTTGGCGACGGCCCCAGTCCTCGATACGGTGGATCTGGCCACCGTGCGACGTGATCGTGCTCTTGTAACGCTCGATCATGGCGGGCACTTGCTCGCTCTGATCGGGGTGCACAATAAAGACGATTTCATAATGACGCATACACACTCCTTGTGGACTTGTGGATTAAAGCCACCCGGGCGTCGGAACCGGTGTGGCAAGTGAGAAGCCAAAGAGTGTAACCCGATTGGGGCCGGGTTGCAAGATATCCCGCTAGTTTTGCGCGCGAATCGGGTGTGTTTTCAAGGGTTTAGGCGGCTTCGAACGGGTTGACGGAAGCCCCGGCCCACGCTTGCCGGCCCTTGCCAGCCCCTTGCGCGGCCCTGTCGGCTCGACCTCAGCCGCCGTCCGATCGGCCGCCTCAACCGCCCTCCGTCCGCTCGCTGCCACCTTGCAGGCGGGCCTTAAGCGCCGCTTCGAGGCCGCTCAACGCGTCGGGCGCGGCGTCCGTAATCGCCCACCAGGTCATGCCTTCGGCGTTCCAGTACGCGAGCGAGTAACCTTCGCGGGACACCGTCGGCGCAGCCGGGCCGTTCACGCGCAGCCCCGCGGCTGCCGCGCTGTTCTCGGGAAACACATATACGTCGATCACGTGCTTGCGATAACGGTACACCAGCACCGCCACCCGCTGGTGCGCGAGGTAATCCAGCCGCCCGCCTTCCAGCGCGAAGCCGTTCGCGGCCAGGTCTTCGACTGGCGGCGAATAGTCGAGCCGGCCGTTGAACCACGGCTTCACCGTATGCCGATCCGTCGAAATCACGTCGATGTCATGGCCGGACAATTGCGCCCTGACGTGGCTCTCGACCAGTTCGTCGGTGAATGGCGCGACATCCGCCGCACGGTGCAGGTTCAGCGTGACGCCCACAGCCACCGCACCCAATGCGACGACCAGCGCCGCCAGCCAGCCTTGCCCGATGAGTCTGCTCGCCCTGGCAGCGCCGCTCGCCCCGCCAAAGCCGCCCTGCGGACCACGCCAGCCGTCGAGCCAGCCAAGCCAGTGCCGCTTGCGTGGCGGCGGCTGACGGGTTGCGGGCACTGACACGGCTTCGCCAGTCGGCGGCAGCGACTCGACGATCCGCGCACGCAGCCCGTCCGGCGCCCGGTGATACGGCGCCGCGCGCAGCGACCGCTTCAGCGCATGCAGGCTTTCGCTTTCGCTCCGGCAGGCATCGCAACTATCGATATGCTGCTGGACGCGCAGCGCCTCCGGCGCAGGCAATTCCCGGTCGGCGCTCGCATCGAGGAGCGGCCGCGCTTCTTTACAGTCCATCTGGCGTCTCCTGAGTGAGGCCGGCTGCGCCGGTATTGTTAGGTGGCCTGCCATTGGAGGCCGCCCGCAGCGGTGTGATGGAAGCCGTCGGCCCCGCGCATGCTGAAGACATCGTGGCGCGCGGCGGCCCCCCTCCTTCGTTGGCCGTCAACAGCGCGGCCAGTTTGCGGCGGCCTCGCGCGAGTCTCGACATCACCGTGCCGATCGGCACGTCGGCCACCATCGCGATTTCCCGATAACCCATCTCTTCCAGCTCGCGCAGAATCAGCACCTCGCGGTACTCGACAGGCAACTGCGCGAGCGCCTCGTGCACACGCTTCACGTCCTCGTCGCGGATCAGCAGCGTTTGCGGATCGGCGCCGCCCGCGCTCCAGCCCTCGAAGGTGGCGTCGTCCATGGTGTCGTCGAATTCGACCACCTCGTGCGATGACGCGCGCCGCCGCCACTCCGTGTACCAGGTGCGGCGTACGATCGCCATCAGCCAGGGCCTGGCCGAATCGCCGCGGAATGTGTCGAAGAAACGGAACGCGCGCATGAATGCTTCCTGCACGACGTCGTCGGCATCGTTGGCGTTGCCGCACAACCAGCGCGCAAGGTTGTACGCGGCGTCGAGGTGCGGCAGCGCCAGTTGCTGAAAACGACGGCTACGCGCTGCGTCCGCATCGGCATTGACGTGCGCGCCAGCGTCATTTGAATCGGTTTCACCCACCTCGGCCCTCCAGGGCATTGCGGCTACGCTGCGTGACTCGTCTTCACAAGATGACTGTCCGCAGGCCGAGTTTATTCCCGCCGCCGTATGGAATCCGCAAAAAGGCAGGAAAGACCGCGAATCATGAACCGCGGCACTCAACGATGAGCGGCACAATCCGGGCGGTCTGCGCGAAAGGCAGGCACGAGCGGCCCGCGCTAGTAGCTAGTAAGTTGCGCGGTTCCAGTAATCCTCGTCGGCGTACACCTCTTTCAGATAGTCGATGAAGTAGCGCACCTTGGCCGGCACATAACGCTGCTGCGGATACACCGCGAGAATGTCGTAATCGGGCAGCGCGAACTCGTCGAGCACGGTTTCGAGTTCGCCGCGCCCCAGTTGCTGGTGGATTTCCCACGTAGAACGCCAGCCGAGGCCGAGCCCCTCGGAGACCCAGCGATGCAGCAGCTCGCCGTCGTTGCAATCGAGCGTGCCGCCCACGCGCACCGTCGCCAGCTTGCCGTTGCGGCGGAAGTACCAGCCGCGGTTCTGGCCGCCTTGCAGATTGAACGCGAGGCAGTTGTGGCGCGGCAGGTCTTCGAGCGTTTTCGGCTTGCCGTACTTGCGGAAGTATTCCGGCGTGCCGCACACCACGCGCCGGTTCGAGGCCAGCTTCACCGCGACGAAATTCGGATCGACCGCGCCGCCGATCCGGATCGACAGGTCGTAGCCCTCGCGCACCAGATCCACCACCCGGTCGGTCAGATTGAACGACACCTGCAATTCCGGCTTGTCGGCGAGAAAGGCCGGCGCGAGCGGCGCGACGTGCTTGCGCCCGAACGCGGCCGGCGCCGACACGATCAGATGGCCGTTCACCGCGCGCCGTCCGGCGCTCAGCTCGTTTTCCGCCTGATCCCATTCGGTGAGCAGACCGCGGCAACGCTCGAGGAACGCCGCGCCGTCTTCGCTGACAACCAGCCGCCGCGTCGAACGGTACATCAGCTTTACGCCCAGGCGCTTTTCCAGGGCGTCGATGCGGCGCCCGAGAATCACCGGCGACACGCCCTCTTCCAGCGCGGCAGCAGCGAGGCTGCCCGCGTCCGCGACGCGTACAAAGGTTTCGATCTGTTTGAAGCGGTCCATGTTCGTCTCCGGTCCCATGCAAAGCTGTCGACCGGAGTTAGCGCTTTAGCTGTCGGCCAGAGTTCGCGTGTCGGCTGGAGTTAGCGCTTTAGCGCTTACTCCAGCCCCATAGCGCGTTACTCTGGTCCCATGCAAAGCACTTACTCCGGTCCCATGCAAGATCGTTGCTGCCAGTCTCGCCGGCAATTCCGGCGCATGTCGCTATGCCCGGCATTCCATACTTTTTGTTTCGAAAAAAGCGACCTGGACTGATCTTATCAAACCTTTAGGTCGGGCCTAAAGTGCGATGAACACCCTTAGTTCGCACATCCCCAGACATTCAGGAGACATTCATGGCCAAGATGAGAGCCGTCGACGCAGCCGTGCTGGTGCTCGAAAAAGAAGGCATCGACACCGCATTCGGCGTTCCGGGCGCAGCAATCAACCCGTTCTACTCGGCCATGCGCAAGGCAGGCAACATCAGCCACGTGCTGGCGCGTCACGTCGAAGGCGCTTCGCACATGGCCGAAGGCTATACGCGCGCTCAGCCGGGCAACATCGGCGTGTGTATCGGCACGTCGGGCCCCGCCGGCACCGACATGATCACCGGTTTGTACTCCGCTCAGGCCGACTCGATTCCTATTCTGGCTATCACGGGCCAGGCACCGCGCGCGCGTCTGTACAAGGAAGACTTCCAGGCCGTCGATATCGAATCGATCGCCAAGCCCGTCACCAAGTGGGCCGTCACCGTGCGCGAGCCCGCGCTGGTGCCGCGCGTGTTCCAGCAGGCATTCCACCTGATGCGCTCGGGCCGTCCGGGTCCGGTGCTGGTCGACCTGCCGATCGACGTGCAGCTCGCCGAAATCGAGTTCGACATCGACACCTATGAACCGCTGCCGGTCTACAAGCCGAAAGCGACCCGCAAGCAGATCGAAGCCGCGCTGACGCTGCTCAACGATTCGGACAAGCCGCTGATCGTCTCCGGTGGCGGCGTGCTCAATGCAGCCGCTGAGGACCTGCTGGTGACGTTCGCCGAAACCGTCGGCGTGCCGGTGATCCCGACGCTGATGTCGTGGGGCGCGATTCCCGACGACCATCCGCTGATGGCCGGCATGGTCGGCCTGCAAACCTCGCACCGCTACGGCAACGCGACGATGCTCGCCTCCGACTTCGTGCTCGGCATCGGCAACCGCTGGGCGAACCGTCACACGGGCAGCGTCGAGGTGTACACGAAGGGCCGCAAGTTCGTGCACGTCGATATCGAACCGACGCAGATCGGCCGCGTGTTCGGTCCTGATCTGGGCATCGTGTCGGACGCGAAGGCTGCGCTCGAACTGTTCGTGGAAGTGGCGAAGGAATGGAAGGCCGCCGGCAAGCTGAAGGACCGCAGCGCATGGGCCGAAGACTGCCAACAACGCAAGCGCACGATGCATCGCAAGACGCACTTCGACAACGTGCCGATGAAGCCGCAGCGCGTGTACGAAGAGATGAACAAAGTGTTCGGCCGCGATACCTGCTACGTGAGCACGATCGGTTTGTCGCAGATCGCCGGCGCGCAATTCCTGCACGTCTACAAGGCGCGCAACTGGATCAACTGCGGCCAGGCAGGCCCGCTCGGCTGGACGATTCCGGCGGCGCTCGGCGTGCGCGCGGCTGATCCGCAACGTCCGATCGTCGCGCTGTCGGGCGACTACGACTTCCAGTTCATGATCGAAGAACTGGCCGTCGGCGCGCAATTCAAGCTGCCGTACGTGCATGTGGTGGTGAACAACTCGTACCTCGGCCTGATCCGCCAGGCACAGCGCGCGTTCGACATGGACTTCTGCGTGCAGCTCGGCTTCGAGAACATCAACTCGCCGGAAACGAACGGTTACGGTGTGGATCACGTGGCTGTTGCTGAAGGCCTGGGTTGCAAGGCGATCCGCGTGTTCAAGCCGGAAGAACTGAAGCCCGCGCTGCTGAAAGCGCAATCGATGCTGTCCGAGTTCAACGTGCCGGTGATCGTCGAAGTAATTCTCGAACGCGTGACCAACATTTCGATGGGCACCGAGATCGACGCGATCAACGAGTTCGAAGAGCTGGCCGAAAAGCACGCAGATGCGCCGACCGCCATCATCAGCATGCTCGACTGAGTTTCCTGCCTTTGCATCACGTGAGCGGTCCGGCATCAATGAGCAACCGGGCCGCCTCGTGAAGTTATTCCACTGACCGACCAGCGAGATCTACGCGCCATGCCGAAATTTGCAGCGAACCTAACCATGCTGTTCAATGAAGTCCCGTTCCTCGACCGCTTTCAGGCAGCCGCGGACGCGGGTTTCAACGCCGTCGAATTCCTGTTTCCGTATCCGTATCAGATCGCCGAACTGAGCGAGCGTCTGCAACAGAACCGCCTGAAGCTCGTGCTGCACAACCTGCCCGCAGGCAACTGGGAAGCGGGCGAACGCGGCATCGCGTGCCTGCCGGATCGCGTGAGCGAGTTCCAGGAAGGCGTCGGCCGCGCGATCGAATACGCGCAGGCTTTGAAGGTGCCGCAACTGAACTGCCTCGTCGGCATTCCGACTGCGGGCGTCGATGCGGACAAGGCGCGCTCGACGATCGTCGATAACCTGCGCTTCGCCGCGGGCGAACTGAAGAAGGCCGGCATCAAGCTGCTGGTCGAGCCGTGCAATTCGTACGACATCCCGGGCTTCGCGCTGAACCGTTCGGGCGAAGGCCTCGACGTGATTCGCGCAGTCGGCTCGGACAATCTGTTCCTGCAATACGACATCTATCACATGCAACGGATGGAAGGCGAACTCGCGGCGACGATCAAGAAAAACCTGCCGCAGATCGCGCACATCCAGCTCGCCGACAACCCGGGCCGCAACGAGCCGGGCACCGGCGAAATCAACTACCCGTTCCTGTTCGACCTGCTCGACTCGCTCGGCTACGACGGTTACGTCGGTTGCGAATACAAGCCGCGCACCACCACCACAGCCGGCCTCGGCTGGGTACAGAGCGTGGCCGGGCAAACACGCGGCGCAGCCCACGCCGCCGCCTGATTCATCAGGCACGTCACGCCCCGAAGGAAGTCCCCCTGGGGGACCCCAAACTACACTGGAGATTCAGAAACATGGCAAAGATCGGTTTTATCGGCCTCGGCATCATGGGCGCGCACATGGCGCGCAACCTCATCAAGGGCGGTCACTCGCTGTTCGTGACCGGTGCGTACCCGGTGCCGGAAGATCTGAGCAAGACGACCAGCGTGGTCGCTAATTCGACCGCTGTCGCACAGGCCGCCGACATTGTCATCATCATGGTGCCGGACACGCCTGACGTCGCCAACGTGCTGTTCGCCGACGACGGCGTCGCCGCCGGCCTCACGCAAGGCAAGCTGGTGATCGACATGAGCTCGATCTCGCCGCTCGATACGCAGGCCTTCGCGAAAAAGATCAACGCGCTCGGCGCCGATTACCTCGACGCGCCGGTGTCCGGCGGCGAAGTCGGTGCGCGTGAAGCGTCGCTGACGATCATGGTCGGCGGCCCGGAAAAAGCATTCGCGCGGGCCTTGCCGCTGTTCGAACTGATGGGCAAGAACATCTCGCTAATCGGCGACAACGGCGCGGGTCAAACCTGCAAGGTCGCGAACCAGATCATCGTCGCGCTGAACATCGAAGCCGTGGCCGAAGCGCTACTCTTCGCATCGCGCTCGGGCGCCGATCCGGAGCGGGTTCGCAAAGCGCTGATGGGTGGCTTCGCTTCGTCGCGGATTCTCGAAGTGCACGGCGAGCGCATGACCAAGCGCAAGTTCGATCCGGGCTTCCGCATCGAACTGCATCAGAAGGATCTGAACCTCGCACTCGACGGCGCGCGCAAGCTGGGCATCGCCCTGCCGCATACGGCGAGTGCACAGCAACTGTTCAGCGTGTGCGCGGCGAATGGCGGCAAAGCATGGGATCACTCGGCGATGGTGCGCGCGCTGGAAATCATGGCGAACTACGAAGTCGCGCAAACGCCGGATAGCGAAGCAAAGGCTGCCTGACGTATTTCCCGCAGAGGCCGGTTGCACGGGTCACACACGTGACCCGCCGTATCGGAGCGAACCGCGACAGGTCAATCAGGGAGTATGCAGCGAGCGTCAAACGCAGCACATAAAAACAACATGACGCAGTCACACAGGTTGCCGTGATCGTTGCATCGTCATCGTCACGGCAACCGCAGGTGGGGCGCCCGGTCCGTCGTGCGGCATGTGCGGCGGAGCGGGCAAATCGTGCCGCTCTGGGCTGAGAGCGGCAAGTGGGGTCCGCAGCGGCACCCGGCGGCGCCGGGGAAGCCTTGGTCGGTCAGACGTCGTCGTCGGGTGTCCTGCTGTCGGATTTCATGTACAGGCATTTCTCGCCAATTTCTCGCAGCGGCTGTTTTATTGACGCCGCTTGCCTGCACGTTCTTGCACCCTTCTCCGACCTTAAAAATCCGGGTCAGGTGCTGATCAATAACCCTATATAACCCAATCACCGTACGCCGAAACGACAACGCGGCGCTCAGGGCAGATGCCTTGAGCGCCGCGTTTTCAGTCAACCTCTACGCGCGCGACGTAGCCGGCGCCGCTTCAATACGTATCGAACACCTTCTGCAACGCCACCGCTCCCGTGCCGCCCGCCGCCAGCGCCAGCATCAGCAGCACGCGCGCCTTGTACGGGTTCAGCGACCCCGCGCTGACGAAACCCAGCGCATCATCCGCGGCGGCGCCGTTGTGCATCACATGCCCGGAACCCACTCTCGACGAACGCACTACCGCGACCCCTTGCGAGGCCGCGTC
The DNA here is from genome assembly GCF_038050405.1 of Paraburkholderia sp. IMGN_8. Taxonomy (NCBI): domain Bacteria; kingdom Pseudomonadati; phylum Pseudomonadota; class Betaproteobacteria; order Burkholderiales; family Burkholderiaceae; genus Paraburkholderia; species Paraburkholderia sp. IMGN_8. The sequence goes on from NZ_CP150900.1 coordinate 2,720,919, forward strand.
GGCCAACGCCTGCGCCATCGTCGCGTGAATCGAGCCGTTACCCGTGCCCGCCACCACGATGCCACGCACGCCGGCGGCGACCAGCGCATCCACGGCGATCCGCGATACGCCCGCATAGCTCGCGACAATCTCCACATGCGGCCACTTCGCGCCGATCACGAATTCGGTCGCGACCGTATGCGGGCGCACCACGCCGCGCTGGAATTCAACCCGGCCGTCCTGCACCCAGCCGAGCGCGCCGATTTCGGGCGACTGGAATGCATCGACGGCGTAGGTGCTCGTCTTGACCACATCGCGAGCGCTGTGGATCCGGTTGTTGAACGCGACCAGCACGCCCTGCCCGCGTGACGCTTCATTCGCCGCGACCGTCACGGCATTGAGCAGATTCAGCGGGCCATCGGCGGAAAGCGCCGAGGCCGGGCGCATCGCCGCGGTCAACACGACCGGCTTGGCGGACTTGATCGTCAGATGCAGCAGGTACGCGGTTTCTTCGAGCGTATCGGTGCCGTGCGTGATCACCACGCCGTCGATTTCGTCGGACGCCAGCAGCGTGTTGACGCGTTGCGCGAGCGTGGTCCATAGCGGCATCGCCATGTCTTTGCTGTCGACGCTGGCAATCTGCTCGGCTTGAATCCGCGCGACGGTGGACAAGGCCGGCACCACGGCCAGCAGTTGATCGACGCCGACCACGCCCGCCTGATAGCCGGACGTATTGGTGGCGTCCGCGGCCGCCCCGGCAATCGTGCCGCCGGTCGCCAGCACGGCAATACGAGGCAACAGCGGTGCCGGCGGCGGCGTTGCGCCGTCGTCAGAAGGCGTCGCGGAAGAGGAAGTCAAAGTATTCATGGCGGCGATTGTAAGCGATGCGCCGCGCGCCGCAATGCGTTTAAAAACGCATTGCCGTTCCTTTTATGTCAGGTCAGCGCGGGCCACGGCGGCCCGCGCCCCGTCAAACCGATTAAACCGCTTCGCGCAACTGAGCGGCGATTTCCGCTTCGTTCAACTGCGGCGCGAACATCTCGATCAGCCGGTACGCATACGCGCGCAGGAACGCGCCCTTGCGCAACCCAACCCGTGTCGTGCTCGCTTCGAACAGATGCTGCGTATCCAGCGCGACCAGCTCCGTGTCGCGCTTCGGATCGTAGGCCATCGCCGCGACCACGCCGATCCCCATGCCGAGTTCGACATAGGTCTTGATCACGTCCGCGTCGATGGCGGTCAGCACCACGTCCGGCAACGCGCCCGCTTTCGCGAACGCCTGGTCGATGTGCGAGCGGCCCGTGAAGTCCTGGTCGTACGTGACGATTGGGAATTCAGCGATCTCGTCGAGTGTCAGATTAGGCCGCCCCACCAGCGGATGGCCTTTCGGCACAACCACGATGTGATGCCATGAATAGCACGGGAACGTGACGATATCCGGGAAGCGGTCGAGCGCTTCGGTCGAAATGCCGATGTCCGCTTCGCCGTTGATAATCATCTGCGCGATCTGCTGCGGACTGCCCTGGCGCAGCGCCAGATGAACCTTCGGGAACACCTCGGTGAACTGGCGGATCACCTTCGGCAGCGCGTAACGCGCCTGTGTGTGCGTCGTCGCCACGACCAGGTGGCCGCTGTCCTGATCGGCGTATTGGCGCGCGACGCGGCGCAGATTTTCCGCGTCGAGCAGCATCCGCTCGATCAGTTGATGCACCGCTTTGCCCGGCTCGGTGAGCCCAGTCAGACGCTTGCCGCGCCGGATGAAAATATCGACGCCGAGTTCGTCTTCGAGATCCTTGATCTGTTTCGATACGCCCGACTGCGACGTGTACAACACGTTCGCCACCTCGGTCAGATTCATGTTCTGACGCACGGCTTCGCGCACGAAGCGCAATTGCTGGAAGTTCATTTGTATGTCTCCGGTTCAGCCAGAGTTAGGTTATTTGAATGGGTTTTCTTAAGACGAAGCCGCTCATTGCGCAGGGAAAACGCGCAACGCGCGCGGCACCGCGGTGACGCCGTCGCCGATCGCCAGTTGCAAGTCGCGCCACGCTTCGCGATCGAGTTCCGCTTCGAGCACATTGCCCTCGCGGCCCGCGAGTTCGACGCGTACCGAGCCGCCGAGCGTCACCACGCGCCGCACGTCGACGACGATGCCTTCGCGATGACCCGCCGCCTGCGGATACAGCTGCAGATCGTGCGGACGCACATAGGCGAACGCCGGGCCGCTGAAATCAGCCTTGATCGCAACCGGCAGCGCCGCGCCGTCCACCACGAAGCCGCTCGAATCGACCTTGCCATGCAGCCGGTTCGCCGCGCCGAGAAACTCGTAGACGAATGAGGTCTGCGGATGGTCGTACACGTCTTGCGGACTGCCGACCTGCTCCACGTGCCCACGATTAAGCACGACGATCCGATCGGCCACTTCGAGCGCTTCTTCCTGATCGTGCGTGACGAAGATCGTTGAGATATGCAGATCGTCATGCAGACGCCGCAGCCAGCTGCGCAGTTCCTTGCGGACCTTCGCATCCAGTGCGCCGAACGGTTCGTCGAGCAGCAGCACCTTCGGTTCGACGGCCAGCGCGCGCGCCAATGCGATCCGCTGCCGTTGACCGCCCGACAGTTCCGACGGATAGCGTTGCGCCAGCCAATCGAGTTGCACGAGCTTCAGCAGTTCATGCACCTTCTCGCGAATCACCGCTTCCGACGGCCGTTCCTTACGCGGCTTCACGCGCAGGCCGAACGCGACGTTCTCGAACACCGTCATATGACGGAACAGCGCGTAATGCTGGAACACAAAACCCACTTCGCGCTCGCGCGCACCGACCGTCGCGACGTCCTGGCCTTGCAGCACGACCTGGCCGCCGTCCGCGTATTCGAGTCCGGCGATCACACGCAGCAAGGTCGTCTTGCCACAGCCCGACGGCCCGAGCAGCGCAACCAGTTCGCCCGGCGGGAAGTCGAGCGAAACGTTATCGAGCGCGACGAAATCGCCAAAGCGCTTTTGCAGGTTACGAACGGTGATACCCATTACAGCTCTCCTTGCTTGACCGGGTGCTGATGCAGCGCCTTTGCCGTGTTCACGGACGATGATGCCGACGACGGCGGCGTGACGGGACCTGCGTACGCGGGCACATCGCGCGCGTCCGACAGTTCCGCCGACATATGGCGTTCGGCGAGCAGCTTCAGACCGAGCGTCACGAGTGCGAGCAAGGCCAGCACCGACGCCACGGCGAACGCCGCCGAGAAGTTGTATTCGTTGTAGAGAATTTCGACGTGCAGCGGCATCGTGTCGGTTTGTCCGCGAATGTGACCGGACACCACCGACACGGCGCCGAACTCGCCCATCGCCCGCGCATTGCACAGAATAACGCCGTACAGCAGGCCCCATTTGACGTTCGGCAGCGTGACGCGGCGAAATATCTGCCAGCCCGATGCGCCGAGCACGTGCGCGGCCTCTTCTTCGTCGTTGCCTTGCGCCTGCATCAACGGAATCAGTTCGCGCGCGACGAACGGGAACGTGACGAAGATCGTCGCCAGCACGATGCCGGGCACGGCGAAGATGATCTGAACGTTGTGCGCTTGCAGCCATGGCCCGAACCAGCCTTGCGCGCCGAACATCAGCACGTAGATCAAGCCGGAAATCACCGGCGAGACCGAAAACGGCAGATCGATCAGCGTGGTCAAGAGCGCCTTGCCGCGAAATTCGAACTTGGCGATACACCATGACGCGGCAAGGCCGAACACCAGATTCAGCGGCACAGCGATCGCGGCGGTAATCACGGTGAGCTTGATCGCCGAGAGCGCATCCGGATCGGCGAGCGATTCCAGATAGAAGCCGATGCCTTTGTTCAACGCCTGATAGAACACAGCGACCAGCGGCACGACCAGAAACAGCGCGAGAAACAGCAACGCGATGCCGGTCAGAATCCAGCGCACGACAGGCGGCTCGGTCACCGGATCGGGACGGCGAGCCACGTTGAGCGGCGCGCGCGGCGCGGCGGCGATCGCTACGGCATCGGCAGTATCGCGGCTCATTGCACACCTCCGCCGCTCACTGGAACGTTCGCCGCGACGCTCGCGGCGGCAGGCGCCGGGCCCGCCCCGCCGCGGCCCGTGCGCCGCTGCAAATACCACTGCAATGTATTGATCAACAACAGCATCAGGAACGACACGACCAGCATCACGACCGCCAATGCAGTGGCGCCGGCGTAGTCGTATTGTTCGAGCTTGGTGATGATCAGCAGCGACGTGATTTCCGACTTCATCGGCACGTTACCGGCGATAAAGATCACCGAGCCGTATTCGCCGAGCGCCCGTGCGAACGCCAATGCGAAGCCGGTCAGCAACGCCGGAAACACCGCCGGCAGCACCACGCGCCGGAACGTCAGCCAACGCGACGCGCCGAGGCACGCGGCGGCTTCTTCCTGCTCGCGCTCGAACTCTTCGAGCACCGGTTGCACGGTCCGCACGACGAACGGCAAACCGATGAAGGTCAACGCGATCAGCACGCCGGCCGGCGTAAAAGCGACCTTGATGCCGAGCGGTTCGAGAAACTGCCCGATCCAGCCGTTGCCCGCGTACACCGCGGCAAGCGAAATACCGGCCACGGATGTCGGCAGCGCGAACGGCAGATCGACCACCGCGTCGACGAGCCGTTTGAACGGGAACGTGTAGCGCACCAGCACCCACGCCACCAGGAAGCCGAACACCGCGTTGATCAATGCGCCGCCAAGCGCCGAGAAAAACGTCAGCCGGTACGACGCGAGCACGCGCGGCGAACTCACCGCGCGCACGAACTGACTCCAGTCGAGCGTCGCCGTCTTGAGAAAAGTAGCCGCAAGCGGAATCAGCACCACGAGGCTCAAATAAGCCACCGTGATGCCGAGTGTCAGGCCAAAACCGGGCAAGGCGCTCGGTTTTCGGAAGGTCAACGTCGTCATGCTGGATACTCTTTCAGGGTTGATGCTTGCGGCTTTTTTTGTCTTCTGGCTTGCCAAAAAAGCGCGCCAGCCGGGCGCGCTTTTTTGGCGAGTGGTTACCGCGTCTGTCCGCCTATGCCGGTTCAGGCATCGACAGTCTTACTGCGGCTGGTAAATCGAATCGAACACGCCACCGTCTGCAAAGTGCGTCTTCTGCGCATTCGCCCAACCGCCGAACGAGTCATCCACCGTGTACAGCTTCAGCTTCGGAAACTTTGCGGTTAGCTCGGCCGGCACCTTGTTCGAACGCGGACGGTAGAAGTTCTTCGCGGCGATTTCCTGACCCCGCTCGCTATACAGGAAGTTCAGATACGCTTCGGCCAGCTTGCGCGTGCCGTGCTTGTCGACCACCTTGTCCACCACTGAAACCGGCGGCTCGGCCAGAATGCTTACCGACGGCACGACGATCTCAAACTTGTCCGGACCGAATTCCTTCAGCGACAGGAACGCTTCGTTTTCCCACGCGATCAGCACGTCGCCGATGCCGCGTTGCACGAAGCTGGTAGTCGCGCCGCGTGCGCCCGAATCCAGTACGCCGGCATTCTTATAGAGCTTGCCGACGAATTCCCTGGCCTTCTGGTCGTTGCCGCCCGGCTGATGTTCGGCGTATGCCCATGCAGCCAGATAGTTCCAGCGCGCGCCGCCTGAAGTCTTCGGATTCGGCGTAACGATCGACACGCCCGGCCTGGTCAGATCGTCCCAGTCCTTGATGTGCTTCGGGTTGCCCTTGCGCACGAGGAACACGATCGTCGACGTGTACGGCGACGCGTTATCCGGCAAACGCTTTTGCCAACCCTTGTCCAGCAAACCCTTATTGGCCAGCGCGTCGATGTCGTAGGCCAGCGCCAGCGTCACGACGTCCGCTTGCAGACCGTCGAGCACCGAACGCGCCTGAGCGCCCGAGCCGCCGTGCGACTGCTTGAAGGTGACCGACTCGCCCGTCTTCGCCTTCCACTCCTTGCCGAATGCCTGGTTGACGTCCTGGTACAGTTCGCGCGTCGGGTCGTACGACACGTTCAGCAGCGTCGTGTCGGCGGCGTGCGCCTGCGCCATCGCGCCGACAGCGGTTGCCGCGCCGAACGCGAGCACCGCGATGAGTTTTCTGGTCTTGCCTGCCAGCCCCGTGCCCCGATGGTTCATGCCAACTTTCTCCGCGTTGTAGTCCGCTGAAACAGCGTGTGGTGTTGTTTTGCGTCGCGGTCACGTGCACATGAGCGCCAACTCGGAGGCCAGTCTATCGAAGGGCTTTCATCATTAAAAATAATGTTTCTTCATTTTTTAATACGCAAAAGTGGTAATGACGGCTGGATAAGGCGTTGAGGCACGAAAACGGGTGTCGCAACGTCCTTTTGCGACGCTGGAACGCCACCCCAGCAGACGAACTTAAAGTAAAGCTTGAATTGCGCCGAATACTGTATAAAAATACAGTCACCTGTTCATACATACAGTGGCGCCATGACCAAACTCACCGCACGACAGCAGCAGGTTTTCGATCTGATTCGCCGGGCCATCGAACGCACCGGCTTCCCTCCCACCCGCGCGGAAATCGCCGCCGAGCTGGGCTTCAGTTCGGCCAACTCGGCCGAAGAACACCTGCGGGCTCTCGCCCGCAAGGGTGTGATCGAACTCGCGGCGGGTGCGTCGCGCGGCATTCGTCTGCTGGCGGGCCCCGAAGATTCACCGCATCAGTTCACGCTGCCGCACGCCAGCATCATGCAACTGTCGCTGCCGCTGATCGGCCGGGTCGCGGCCGGCAGCCCGATCCTCGCGCAGGAACATATCTCGCAGCACTATGCGTGCGACCCGGCGCTGTTCTCGAGCAAGCCGGACTACCTGCTGAAAGTTCGCGGCCTGTCGATGCGCGACGCCGGCATCTTCGACGGCGACCTGCTGGCGGTGCAAAAGAAAAGCGAAGCGAAAGACGGCCAGATCATCATCGCGCGCCTGGGCGACGACGTGACGGTCAAGCGCTTGAAGCGCCGGCCGAACGGCATCGAGCTGATCGCCGAGAACCCCGACTACGAAAACATCTTCGTTCAGACCGGCAGTGCGGATTTCGCGCTGGAAGGCATCGCTGTTGGGCTGATCCGCCCCGGCGAATTCTGAGCGCCTGCTTCTACCAACGCTTGCCCGACGCCGACGCGTCGCTGCCTCTACGTTGAATCGCCTGGAGAGACTCATGGAACGCCTTGCCCACCTGCTGCCTTTTCGCCAGTTCGGTCGTTTGCGCCATCTGCGCAAGCTGGTGCCCTGTTCGCTGATCGAGGCGTCCACGGCCAGTTCTCCATCGCTATTCGACGAACCCGCATCGCATGAGTCGAGCTTGCCGTCGTCGTTGCCGGCTTTCGCTCGCGTGTCGTTGAATTCGGGGCTGAATGCGGCCGAGCCGGCGCGACGCGCGCCGGTGCGGGTCTATCACGGGCCATCGCGGCTGATCATGGTCGGCACGGTAGACGCCGTGTGCCGAATGATCGATCGCTGCATCGCTGAAGAAGCCAATATGCACGGCGCGGTGTTCGAGTAATGCAGTGTGGGGCACGAGCGTTGTTGCCCTGCGGTTGGCCCGCGGTTGCTCGTCAGTTGCCCCGCTCGCTCCTCTTCAGATATTGCATCGCGCGGGATCGTTTTCGTGTGGCCGCGGTCCACGTTAGACCACCCTTGAAAGAGAGCCCCACTCGATGGCAGTTTCGACACGCACCAAACGCAGCGCCGCACGGCCGCTGATCGTTGTTCTGATTGTGATTGCGGCGGTGGCCGTGCTGGGATACGGCTATGCGTCGCCGTATATCGCGCTGAACAATCTAAAACGCGCGGCGGACGCGCGCGATGCGGAAACCGTCAATCAGTATGTCGACTTTCCGGCGCTGCGCGAGAGCCTGAAACAGCAGGTCACCGGTTTGCTGACACGCCGGCTCGACGCACATGGCACCGGCAACCCATTCGCCGCGATCGGCGCGATGATCGGCGTTGCGCTGATCGGTCCGCTGGTGGACGCGTATGCGACATCGGACGGCGTTGCTGCATTGCTGAACGGCATGCCGCCGCGTGGCGAACCAGGCGAACGGCCGCCTGCACTGCCTGCCGCGGAAAACGCCCCTGGCGGAGCCGCGCCTGCACGCTCTGCCGAGAGCAATACGGCCAAGAGCACGGCTAACAGCGCGACCAACAACGCCACACCGCCGCAACCGCCGCAAACCACGGCGGGCTATCGCGGCATCAACGAATTCGTCGTCAGGTATCAGCACGGCGCGGGCGACGCGCGCTACGCCGCGATCTTGCGGCGCGAAGGTTTGTTCACATGGAAGCTGGCCGCGGTCGACCTGAACGACTGATCGTTCGGCCGACGCGGTTCAGGTTGTTGGCGTCAAGCCGCCGCTTGCTGCTGTTCCTGCGCGGACGAACACGCCACCAGAATGCTGCAGGAGACCCGGTCGAGCAGCGGCGTATTCCCCGCGCCCATCCACCAGCGTGACAGGCCAGTGCGGCAACGGTGGCCGACCACCACCAGGTCGACGTGCAGTTCGTTGGCGAGATTGGCAATCTCGTCGATGGGATGACCGAACGCGAAATGCCCTTGCGCGCTGACGCCGCGCTCGGTGAGCCAGTCCACCCCTTCCTGCAGGATGTCGCGAGCAGTCTTCTCGAAGCTGCCGCAGGCCACGTCGGTGAGCAGGCCCGCGCTTTGTGCAATGCTTGAACGCATGTCGACTACCGACAACAGATGTGTTTCCGCCTTCAGGTCCAGCGCCAGATCGGCGCCACAACGCAGCGCTTTACGGCCTTCGCGCGAGCCGTCGTAGCAGAGTAGGATTTTTTGGTAGCTCGCCATGGTTTTCTCCCGTACCGCGGGGAACGCGGTCATAAATGAATCATGGTGCGCCGCAATTCAGGTTGCAAGGGATGGAAAACGCTAAGTGCGCCCCAACGAGATGCGAGGCTATGCCGCAGCGCAAGAAAAGTTATACGGGCGGCCAGGTGGCGACAAACGCCAGGCCGCCGATGCCATAGAATGAGCGGCCTTACCGGCCATTCGCGTCTTTTCCCGGAGCCTCGTTCGATCCATGTCTGAAGCCGCCATTGAATTCCACCACGTCAAAAAAAGCTACGGCGAAAAGACGGTCGTCGATGGACTGTCGTTTCATGTGAACGCCGGCGAATGTTTCGGTCTGCTTGGACCGAACGGCGCGGGCAAGACCACCACGCTGCGCATGCTGCTCGGCATTGCCGCCCCGGATGCCGGCACGATCCGCTTGTGCGGCGAGCCGATCCCCGGTCGGGCGCGGGTGGCGCGAGCGCGCGTCGGCGTGGTGCCGCAGTTCGACAATCTCGATCCCGATTTCACGGTTCGCGAAAACCTGCTCGTATTCGGCCGTTATTTTGGCCTCAGCGCCGCGCAATGCCGCGCGATGGTGCCGTCGCTGCTCGAATTCGCGCGTCTGGAGAGCAAGGCGGACGCGCGCGTGAGCGAACTATCGGGCGGCATGAAGCGGCGGCTCACGCTGGCGCGCGCGCTCGTCAACGATCCCGACGTGCTGGTCATGGACGAGCCGACCACCGGGCTCGATCCGCAAGCGCGCCATCTGATCTGGGAACGGCTGCGTTCGTTGCTCGCGCGCGGCAAAACCATTCTGTTGACTACGCACTTCATGGAGGAAGCCGAACGGCTCTGCCACCGTTTGTGCGTGATCGAGGAAGGACGCAAGATCGCCGAAGGTGCGCCGAGCGGGCTGATCGCATCCGAGATCGGCTGCGACGTGATTGAGATCTTCGGCCCCGATCCGGTCGCGTTGCGCGACGAGTTGGCGCCGCTGGTCGAGCGAACCGAGATTAGTGGCGAGACGCTGTTCTGCTACGTGAACGACGTGCAACCGGTGCTCGCACGCCTGAAGGAGCGGGCCGGTCTACGCTATCTGGATCGTCCGGCGAATCTGGAAGACGTGTTTCTACGACTGACCGGCCGCGAGATGCAGGACTGATGGACTGATGCTGGCGGTGCCCGGCGCCGGCCGCCTACCGCTTATAGCTATAAAGACACTGCAAAAGACACGCAATGGACGCACGCACTTACGACACGCCTGACGACACGCCGTCGAAGCAGGAACCTTTTGCCGCTTTGCCCGCGAACGCCGTGAACTGGATGGCGGTATGGCGCCGCAATTATCTGGTGTGGAGGAAGCTCGCGATTGCTTCGATGTTCGGCAATCTTGCCGATCCGATGATCTATCTGTTTGGTTTGGGTTTCGGGCTCGGGCTGATGGTTGGGCACGTCGACGGCGTGTCGTACATTGCGTTTCTGGCGGCGGGCACGGTGGCATCGAGCGTGATGATGTCGGCGAGTTTCGAGTCGATGTATTCCGGCTTTTCGCGGATGCATGTGCAGCGCACGTGGGAAGCGATCATGCATACGCCGCTGACGCTCGGCGACATTGTGCTGGGCGAAGTGATGTGGGCCGGCAGCAAGTCGATGTTGTCGGGAGTCGCGATCATGCTGGTCGCAGGAGCGTTGGGGTACGCGAGTTTTCCGTCGATGTTGCTGGCGTTGCCGGTGATCGTGCTGACCGGGCTCGCGTTTGCGAGTATCGCGATGGTGGTGACGGCGTTGGCGCCGTCGTATGATTTTTTTATGTTTTATCAGACGCTGGTGTTGACGCCGATGTTGCTGTTGTCTGGGGTTTTCTTTCCTGTTTCACAGTTACCCGCTGCCGCGCGGGGCGTGACTCAGGTCTTGCCGCTGGCGCATGCCGTCGAGCTTATTCGCCCCGCTATGCTTGGGCGGCCTCTTCAGGAGGCTGTTTTGCACGTTGCTGTGCTCGCCGCCTATGCCGTTGGCGGGTTTCTTGTTTCTGCTGTTTTGTTTCGACGTCGGATGATGAAGTAGGTTTTTTTGTTTGCCTTTCGCGGCGCTATGGTTGTTGTGCCTACGGCGTTGGCCTTTCCTTGATTTGTTAGTGGTCTATTAGCGTCGCCCCTGTGCGGGGCAGGCACTTACTTTCTTTGCCGCCGCAAAGAAAGTAAGCAAAGAAAGCGGCTTCACACCGCTAATTCTTAAGCGGGTCCCTCGGCTTGGAGGAGGTAGTGGAGCATCTGGAATTTGTGCCCTCGCACACTCCGCGCCTGTGACAAGGCAGTCATTCTTCCGGCAGCGCTACGCGCGCCGTGGCGGTACTTCTCAAAACCGGTAGTGGATACGCGCGTCCGGCATCATTCCTCTCACTCCGCATTGCGTGCGTCGCGGACGGGTCTGCTTGGGAAACCAGTGGGTGATTCGTTTTTCTGCGGGAGCCATCGGCTTCGCCTCGGCGAGACGCCCAAACCACCAGGCTGTTTGATGAAGTACCGCGTCGGCGCGCGCAGCGCCGCCGGAAGTATGACGGCCTTGTCACCAGCGCGGAGTGCGCGAGAACACCGATTCCAGATGCTCCACTACCTCCTCCAAGCCAGGGGACCCGCTTAAGAACTGGCGGTTTGAGCCGCTTTCTTTTGCCTACTTTTCTTTGCGGCGGCAAAGAAAAGTAGGTGCCTGCCCCGCACAGGGGCGACGCTAATAGACCACTAAGAAATCAAGGAAAGGCCAACCCAGCAGGCACACAGCCATAAGCGCCGCGTAGGCAAAAAAACAAAACCAAAGCCCAACACCCCAATCAGGCGCTACGCGCAAATTTAATCTTCGTCATCCGTCCAGGGAATATCCACATCAGAAATAAAGGCCACCGTTGCAAACGGCCCCCCATCCTGGCGTCCGATCTTCCCATCGGCTCGTTGCCATTCAACCCTGAACACCGTGGCAGGATCATCGGCAATCAACCTCACCGTACGAACTTCATCAGGATCAGACTCCTCGACAGGACCGTCGAGCGAAACCTGCAATTCCTGTGGCCACAGTCCATCCGCGGGATCGTAAATCTTGTCGCCGTCAGGAATCAGCGTGAACGCTTCCACGCCAATCGTCGCCGACGCCTCCACGATCATCTTGCCCAACGCACGCAACAGCGCAGTCGCCCGCGCCGAATTCGCCTGGCGAATTGCCAGATCCCCGCGCGTCAGCGCCTGTTCAAGTTTTGGGTTTGTTTTTTGTTGCGCCATTCGATTTCCTGAGTCCTATCGCTCTGTTGTGGACGGCACGCCATATTCACCGCGTACCTCTCTCCATTTTTCGGGCTGAATCGTACCACCGGTGTCATTGGTGTGCGTCGCAGCATCACAACCTGTGCAGTCAAGCCATACAACCCGCCCCCGTCACCACAGTTTAGGTCGCGATTCGCCTTCCGGCAGGGAGATTCGCCTTTCAATCCGCCGCCCACCGCCAGGCTTCTAATCGTCCCTCCCGCTCGCCGCGCCGCCCGCCCACCGTTTCAAACGCCCCAATCCGCGTTAAAGATCAGCCTTTCCCGCGCCTGCGAGCCGGCTTCGGCGCCGTAGAATCGCCCGGCTTCGGCGTCGCGGCATCAGCCGGCTTCGGCCCGCCGATCTCTGCGATCAAATGGTCGCGGAAAGCTCTGACCGACGGCGGCAACTCGCGCCCAGCCATCGTCTGCACCTGAATGCTGCGCTGGCGCATCTGTGGATGCGTCAGCGGAATCACGACAAAACCGTCGTCCACGTAACGGTCACGCACCGACAGCAAACCCGTGAACATGATCGCGCCGGATTTCTGCGCGTAACGGTACATCGCGCCGCTGTTGTTGCAGATGAGGTCAGGTTCCAGCAGCACGCCTTCGAGCGCGCAAGTGATGTCGATCAACTGGCGGATCGTCGTGCCCGACTCGGGCAGCACCAAGGGATAGCGCCGCAACTCGGCGAGCGACACCTTCGCGCGCGCGGCCAGCGGATGATCGGCGCGCAGCAGCACCAGCACCGGCGCCCGTTCGGTGTGCTCGACCTTGACGCCCTTTTCCGGCGCAAGGCTGAAGGTCAGCGCGAGATCGGCGTCGCCGTCGCGCACCCGGCGGGTCGCCTCGCCCGGCGACATCACGGAGAGCGTGAAGTCGATCCCCGGATAGCTGCGTCGGAAGCCCGCCATCGCGGCAGGCAGGAAGTCCGCGGCGAAGCCCTCCGAGCTGGCGATCTTGATCATGCTCCCGTGCAAAGCCTCGAGGCCGCCGATCTCCTTCATCACATGCTCGGCCTCGAGCAGGCTGCGCTGCGCGTAGGCGAGCAGCCGCTCACCGGCTTCGGAGAGCGCCATGCCGCGCGGCCGCCGCTCGAACAGCGCCGCGCCGAGCTCGCTTTCGAGCCGGGCAATCTGCCGGCTGATCGCGGAGACAGCCACATGCAGCCGCGCGGATGCATCGCTGATCGACCCGGTGCGCGCGACTTCGACGAAATAGCGCAATGCAATGCCGTGTAGCGAAAGTGCCATGGGAGGTGCCTCGTGCGACCTGATGCGCCCCTGCTTATGCCCCTGCACGAGCGCGTTGAGCTTTGCCTTTTCGGCAAAGCAAGCTTCGAAAGACGATCATTGTGACAAAAAAAACGGCCTCCTAGAATCGATTCCACCCTGACCGCTACCGGCAATGCATCCCACGCACTGCACCCCGCGCGTCGAATCCGCAGCCCATACCGGAGACATTCATGAGCCGCGATCTGGCCATCGAGCACGCGACACACCATTTCGAATCGGGCGCCTTTCTCGACGTCCTCAACCGTCGCGTCGGCTTTCGCACCGAAAGCCAGGAAACGGAACGCGCCGCCACCCTGCTCTCGTATCTGACCGGCGAAATCGTTCCCGAAGCGCAACGGCTCGGCTTCGGCACGCAAATCGTCGATAACCCGGCCGACGGCTTCGGGCCGTTCCTGATCGCCACCCGTCACGAAGGCGACCACTTGCCGACCGTGCTGATCTACGGCCACGGCGACGTGGTGCGCGGCTACGACAGCCAATGGCGCGAGCCGTTGACGCCGTGGGCCGTGACCGTCGAAGGCGAGCGCTGGTATGGCCGCGGCACCGCCGATAACAAAGGCCAGCACAGCATCAACCTCGCCGCGCTGGCCAGCGTGCTGGCCGCGCGCGGCGGCAAGCTCGGCTTCAACGCGAAACTGCTGATCGAGATGGGCGAGGAAACCGGCTCGCCGGGGCTCGATGCGATCTGCCGGACGTACCGACAGGAACTGGCCGCCGACGTACTGATCGCCTCCGACGGTCCGCGCCTCGCCGCGCGCCGCCCGACCGTGTTCCTCGGCTCGCGCGGCTCGGTGAACTTCAAACTCTCGCTGAACCTGCGCGATGGCGCGCATCACTCGGGCAACTGGGGCGGCCTGCTGCGCAACCCCGCCACGGTGCTTGCGAACGCGCTCGCGAGTCTGGTCGATGCGCGCGGCGTCATCGCAGTCGACGGCTTGCGGCCGCCGCCGATTCCCGATGCGGTGCGCCGTGCGCTGGCCGATATCACGGTAGGCGGTGGCCCGGGCGACCCCGCGGTCGACGACCACTGGGGCGAGCCCGGCCTGACGCCGGCCGAACGCGTGTTCGGCTGGAACAGCTTCGAAGTGCTGGCCTTCAAGGCGGGCAACCCGGAGAACCCGGTCAACGCGATCCCGTCGTCGGCATTCGCGCATTGCCAGTTACGTTTCGTGGTCGGCACCGATTGGGAAAAACTCGAACAGCATCTGCGCATGCATCTGGATGCGCACGGTTTTTCGCTGGTCGAGATCAGTGTCGAGCGCGGCGCGCCGGCCACGCGTCTGAATCCCGACGATCCGTGGGTCACGTGGGCAATCGCTTCGCTCGAACACACCACCGGCAAGAAAACGGCGGTGCTGCCGAATCTCGGCGGCACGCTGCCGAACGAAGTGTTCGCCGACACGCTCGGCCTGCCGACCATCTGGGTGCCGCATTCGTATCCGGCATGCTCGCAGCACGCGCCGAACGAACATCTGCTCGGACCGGTCGTGCGCGAAGGTCTGCAGATCATGGCAGGGCTCTTCTGGGATCTCGGCGAAAACTCGCCGCGCGCGGCAGCCTGAGCAACACCGAACAATCGAACGCAGCACGCCATCATCCGCATCCGTCAGGAGGCACGCCCATGAGCAGCACGTCTACCTTGCAAGCCAGCGCCGCGCGGCCGTCCGCCGCGAAGGTTCATCGCATCATTCTCGCGGCGTCGATCGGCAACGCGCTCGAATGGTTCGACCTCGTCGTCTACGGTTTTTTTGCGGTCACGATCGCGAAGCTGTTCTTCCCCGCGAGTACCGAAGCGATGTCGCTGATGCTCACGCTCGGCACTTTCGGCATCTCGTACCTGATCCGGCCACTCGGCGGGCTCGTACTCGGGTCGCTCGCGGACCGCGCCGGACGCAAGGCATCACTGCTGCTGTCGATCGGGCTGATGATGATCGGCACCTTGACGATCGCGGTGATGCCCTCATACGCGGCGATCGGCTTGTGGGCGCCGGTCGGCATCCTGCTGTCGCGTCTGATTCAGGGGTTCTCGGCGGGCGGCGAATTTGGCGCTTCGACCGCGTTTCTGGTCGAGCATGCGCCAGAGCGGCGCGGCTTCATGGGTAGCTGGCAGTTCGCGAGCCAGGGCCTCGCGACGCTGCTCGCATCCGGTTTCGGCGCGTTACTGACGAGCCAGCTAACGACCGCTCAACTCGAAGCCTGGGGATGGCGCATTCCGTTCTTTTTCGGTCTCGCGATCGGTCCGGTCGGCTTCTATATTCGCCGCTATGTGAACGAAGGCGCCGAGTTCGGCAAGGAGCCGAAAACCCACACGCCGCTGCGCGATCTGTTCGCCACGCAGAAGGTCGGTATGCTGCTCGCGGTCGGCTCGCTGGTGATCTCGACGGCAGCCAACTACATGATTCTGTACATGCCGACCTACGCGATCAAGCAACTGCATCTGCCCGCCTCGACCGGTTTCGCGGCGACGCTCGCGACCGGCGTCGTGCTGACGGTGCTGACGCCATTCTCCGGCCACTGGTCCGATAGCGTGGGACGCATCCGCATCATGGCGGCAGCCGCCGTGCTGATGCTGGTGACGGTCTATCCGACCTTCATGTACATGAACGCGCATCCGTCGTTCTCAACGATGCTCCTCGCACTGATCTGGATCGGCGTTTTGAAGGCGACGTATTTCGGCGCGCTGCCCGCGTTGATGTCGGAGATGTTCCCGACGCAGACGCGCGCGACCGGTCTCGCGGTCAGCTACAACATCGGCGTAACGGTGTTCGGCGGCTTTGCGCCGTTCGTGATCACGTGGCTGATCGACGCGAGCGGCAACAAACTGGCGCCCGGCTTCTATCTGATGTTCTGCGCGGTAGTGAGTTTGCTGGCGCTGTATGCGGTGCGCTCGACATTGAAAATCCGCTGAGCACGGTTGAAGCCTGCTTAACTGAATCAAACCACATCGCTGCCCCGGCATCGACGCCGGGGCAACTCAACTTCACGCCGACCCGACTTCAAATCAACCGCATCACGGCGCCGGATTCGGCTGCAACTCATGCAGCGCATCGATTTCCGCGAGCACTTCCGGCGAGAGTTTCACTTCGGCGCTGCCGATGTTTTCCTTCAACTGTTCGAGCGAGGTCGCGCCGATCAGATTGCTGGTCAGGAACGGCCGGCTGTTGACGAAGGCCAGCGCGAACTGCGCGGGCGACAGGCCATGGCGCCTCGCCAGTTCGACGTAACGCGTGGTCGCCTGAATCGCTTGCGGCTTGCTGTAGCGTTGAAAACGCTCGAACAGCGAGATGCGGGCGCCCGCCGGACGCGCGCCGCCTTCGTACTTACCCGACAGCCAGCCGAAGGCCAACGGTGAATACGCAAGCAAGCCGATATTGTCGCGATGCGCGTACTCCGACAGACCGACTTCATACGTACGGTTCAGCAGGCTATACGGATTCTGGATGCTGACAATGCGCGGCAAAGTGAGCTTTTCCGCTGCGCGCAGAAACTGTGCGACACCCCACGGCGTTTCGTTCGACACGCCGATATGGCGCACCTTGCCTTCCTTGACGAACTCGGCGAGCACCGACAGCGTTTCTTCGATCGGCACCGTGTACGCATCGTCGACCCAGGGATACGCGGGACGGCCGAACGTCATCGTGCTGCGATCCGGCCAGTGCAACTGGTACAGATCGACGTAGTCCGTTTGCAGACGCTTGAGACTATCGTTCAGCGCTTCGGTCAGATTCTTGCGATCGAACTGGTTGCCCGCGCCGCGAATATGGCGCGGATTATGCGGTTGACGCGCCGGCCCGGCGATCTTGGTGGCGAGCACGATCTTCTCGCGCGCGCTGCGATGCTGCGCGAGCCACGTGCCGATGTAGCGCTCGGTCGAGCCTTGCGTCTCGGGACGCGGCGGCACCGGGTACATTTCAGCTGCGTCGATCAGATTGACGCCGTGATCGAGCGCGTAATCGATCTGCGCGTGCGCGTCCTGCTCGGTGTTCTGCTCGCCCCACGTCATGGTGCCGAGACCGATCAGGCTAACCTGCACATCCGTGTCGCCGAGTCTGCGGTATTCCATCGAACTTGTCCTGTTGATTGTGTGAACGGAAAGCGCTGAAGTTACCACGCCGGCGCGATGCCTGCAGCGCGGCTAAAATGCTGCAGCAGCGGGCGGAGTCCCCGCCGGCATCCCGATCCTTTCCGTCGAAACACCTGCGATGAATCCCGAACACCTTGAACTGCTGGTCACGCGCGTGATGCCCTACGGAAAATATAAAGGCCGCCTGATTGCGGATCTGCCCGGGCACTATCTAAACTGGTTCGCAAGCCAAGGCTTCCCGCCCGGCGAAATCGGCCGGCTGCTGGCGCTGATGCATGAAATCGATCACAACGGCCTGTCGTCGCTGATCGAGCCCTTACGCAAGCGCTGAGCGCGTCGCCATGGAAGCGGATGAAGCACATTAAAGCCGGATGAAAGTTGTTGTGCAGGCAATTGAAGCGTGTACAAATTCACGCGGTCTTTGTCTTGACCCTCGCTAATCTGTGGTCTTAAATTCGCTTGAAACCCCGCATCCCTGCGCACGTTTTTTCGAGCGCTCGCACGTGACACAGCCGCCTCGACCATGCCTCACTTCAGTCTGATCGCTCTGCTGGATTTCATCGGTCACGACCTGTCGCCGGTGTGCGCCGTCATCGTGTTCTTTCTGCTCGGCTATCTGGTGGTCGGGCTGCCGATGCATTTCCGGCAAGGCGCGGCATCGCGCGATGTGTGGGGCACGGCGGCCGGCGTGACGATGGCCGCGGTCTATGCGGCATTCATCATCGGCGTGTACCCCGCTTTGCATCATTCGACCAGCTTGCTGCGGTAAGACGGTGCGGGTTTAGGCAGCGTCGATCCGATCGCGTCGTCACCCACATGACTGATTGATAGCCGTCAGCCAAGCGACGCCTTCGGCAGATGCCAGCCGTACGACACGGCGAGCACGCGCAGCACGAAGCACGCGACGTCGCCCGCCAATGCTGCGAGGCTCGGCGGCAAACCCGAGCGACGCGCGGCCACGACAACGAACGCCCCCGCAAAAGCCGCGGTTGCGTAGATGTCGGCGTGCAGCACGAGCGGCACGCCAGCGAGCAACACATCGCGAATCACGCCGCCGCCCACGCCCGTGACGGTGCCCATCAGCATCGCGACAAACGGACGAATCCCGAACAGCAGCGCTTTCTCTACGCCCGCAACGGCAAATAGCGCGAGGCCGGCCGCGTCGAGCACTGTGACGAGTCCGACGGGAAACTGCTGCACCGCCGAATGAAAAATGAACGTGAGCAAACCCATCGCGAACGTCAACGCCGGATAGCGCCAGTCGCGTATCGCGTTGGGTGGTGTGTCGCCGATCAACAGATCGCGGATCACGCCGCCGCCGAGCGCCGCGACAAACGAGATCACCATCACGCCCAGCAGATCGAGACCGCCACGCATCGCACTGAGCGCGCCTTCGACCGCGAAAACAAATGTGCCTGCAAGATCAGCCGCCAGAACGATCGCTTCGACGTTCGGCCTTACTTTTCGTATCGACAATGTCGGCATCGACGCATCACCCTTCTGTCCCCAAGTAGTCGAAAGAATAGCGAAACGCCGTGCGCGGGTGGAAAATTTGCGAGCCGGAAAGTGGTACGGTTTTGTGCAACTTGCTTCGCTCAGAGCGCCAGGTTCGCCGCTTCCGTTGGGAGGTCATGCAAATGGCCCGCCGCTGCCAGATGCGCGAGCAGGTTGGCGACGGCCTCATCGAGCGAGACATGGTCGGTTTTGATCGCGATGTCGGGTGTCAGCGGCACGTCGAACGGCCCGGAAATACCGGTGAAATCGGGGATTTCGCCGCGCCGGGCGCGTGCGTAGAGCCCTTTGACATCGCGCGCTTCGCACACATGCAATGGCGCGTTGATGAACACTTCGATAAAACCGTCCCCGACGATTTCGCGCGCCATGCGCCGATGCTGATGCTCAGGCGAGATCACCGCGGCAATCACGACGAAGCCCTCCTGCTTGAGCAGCGCCGCGACATGCGCGACCCGGCGCAGATTTTCAGCGCGGTCCGCGCGCGTGTAGCCGAGATCGGCATTCAGGCCGCGCCGCAGCACGTCGCCGTCGAGCACGATCGAGCGCTGGCCCGCCGCGGCGAGACGCTCGTGCAATGCGATGGCCAGCGTCGATTTGCCGGCACCGGACAAGCCGGTCATCCATACGACAACGCCGTGGATTGGGCTCATGGTTTGCGCTCCGGGTTGGCTGCCACGGCTGCAACGTCTGCAAGGTCGAAGCCGGGCGGCACATGCTCATGCGGGCTAAAGCCATCGGTGGCCGCCAGCGCCGGTCCCAAGCCATCGAACAGCGGTTGCAGGACCGCCTGCCGCGGCTGCCACCGCTGCACCGACGTCTTGTAGATCGGCCGGCGCACCTGTGCCGCACTTGCCGTATTCACCTGACGTTCGGTCTGGTGAAACGCGAGACAGCGTTCGTCCCAGTCGAGCCCACAGTGCGCCAGTATTCGACGGACATTGCTCTCCAGATTCTCGACGAGGTCTTCGTACTTGACCTCGATCATCACGCCTTCGGGCAGTACGCGTCGCCAATGCGCCATCAGCGCGTCGTATGCACGGTAGTAGCGGCCGAGTTCGCCGAGGTCGTAGCCGAACGGCACGTCATGAAAAATCCGCGAAAAAATCGACAGGCAGGTTTGCAGCGGCGAACGGCTGCTATGAATGAAGCGCGCGTTCGGCAACGCCAGGTGGATCAACCCGACGTTGATGAAATTGAACGGATATTTGTCGGTGAAGCGCATGTAGTGCTGTGCTTCGTGCTGCATTTCGGTGTCTGCTTCGTTGTGCACACCGGCCGCTGTGTCCGGCAACGCTGCATGTATGCGATGCAGGTAGTCGCCGCCCAGCGCACCGAGTTGCGCCGCGCCGGCGTCTTGCAATGCTTCGATATCGATTCGCAGCGGATCGTCGCGATCGCGCGCGATGCAGCGCACCAGCGCCTCGCCGAATTCCACACGCTCACCGGCGCCGAATACCTGCGGATGGCTTGCGAGAATCTGTTCAATCAAGGTCGAACCGGAGCGCGGCATGCCGACGATAAAAATCGGCGCCGCCGATGGATCGCCAAGACCGCGTTTGGCCGCCAGCACATCGGCGCTCAGCAGCTCAGGTAGATGCGCAAAAAGACTGAGCGACGCGGCTTCGTCATAACGCACGCCGGCGCGGTGCAGCGCATTGCCCTGCAAGAAGTGCTCGAACGACGCATCGTTGCGGCCCAAATCGAAGAGCGCTTGGCCATATGCGAAGTGAATCTCCGCCTGATTCTCCGGTGTCAACGAAGCCGCATTGCCGGCCAACTGCTCCATCGCGACGAACACCGGATCGTCGGCGCTCAGGCGCTTGGATTGCACGAAGTTGCGGTAATACAGCGGGACCTGCGGCGCGGCCTCGATCGCGCGACGATACGCTTCATGCGCCTCGTCGAAACGTCCGAGTGCTTGCAGACAGTTGCCCATGTTGTTGTGCGAACCATCGGCTTTCGGGTTCAGGCGAACCGCCTGACGATAGCAGTCCGCCGCCCGTTCGAGCCGATGCATCCGCTCCAACGTCCAGCCGAGGCCGTGGTGGAAATCGGTGTTCTGCGGGTCGAGCGCGATGGCTTCCTGATAACGGAAAACTGCTTCGGGCAAGCGGTTCAGCGTGGCTAACGTCGCGCCGAGCCGGTCGTAAATGGAGGCGTTGGCGGGATCGAGCGCGCGGGCGGATTCGAAACGCTCGAGCGCTGCTTCGAGTTCACCGCGAGCGGCATACGCGTCACCCTCGGCGCGCCAGTCTGATGCGGTAGCCGGCTGTGGATCGTGCTTCATTGACGGCTGGTTTTCGCAGGCTGCGCATAGCGCGGCCTGAGCAAAGTGGGAATGCGTTCTTCATCCAGCTTCAGCGCAGGCTTTGTCTGGATTCAATGCAAATTTGTCTGACGGAAAATTAACAGGCGCGAATTAAAGTTGCACTTCGTAAATTTAACCAACTATTACAGAACGCTAAGCTGGTAACGGCAAAGAAGGCAGCCCGGATGCCTGTCCGGCTTGGCTGAAGCATCGGTTCTAGCGATATGCGAGCAACGGCGGCACGCGTGAGCGGTAATCTGCGGACACAAATGGTGCTGAACTTGCAGTCATGCGGTTTTTCTCACTCCTATATGAGGGAGAAGATCGTGGACAAGCTCATTGGACCAATGGCTTTGTTGGCGATGGTGGCGAGTCTCACCGGATGCGTCGTTGCGCCGGGATACGACTATGCCTATGCGCAACCGTATTACCCTGGCTACGTGTATCCGTACGGTCCCGCGTATGCACCGGTCTACGGCACGATCGGCTTCTGGGGCGGAGGTTGGGGCGGCCCGTGTTGCTACCATGGCAACGGGCATTGGCACGGCGGCGGTGAGCACCGCGACGGTGGGCGTGGCGGCTGGCACGGCGGAGGCTACGGCGGTTACCATGGCGGCGGCAGTTCATGGCAAGGCGGCAGTGGCGAACATGGAGGACGTAGCCATTGAACCGCACTGCGATGAACAGCAACAGCGTGTGCTGTGACCCGATGGAGCATTGACTCCGGCTCGCCATTGCTCGCGCACCTCGGCGTTGCGCTCTTTATGTTTGAGCGCACGCGCGAGCATACCGGCGCTCAGTCAAACCTGCGGAAGATCGTCCATGGACTTTTCGATATTCCCGTCGGGGACCTCAGTGTCAATCCCATCGGGGCCGTTGGTATGCGCAACGATCTTGATTTTCGGCCCCAGAAATCTCACACCGCCGAGGGTAAAAAGGGACCAGCAAACGTCTCCCGCGTGGATCGCTTTGACCACCTCGACCACCTCGACAACCGCGGTCGGAGACAGCCAGTCATGCGTCTTCGGGTCGACGGGAGCCCAGCGCACGTGCGTGATACGGTCAGTTGCAGGGTTAAAGCGTACGCCGTCGATCGCAAACGTAGCCATATCTACCTCCATCATCCTGACAAAGGAATCTCAACATTATGCGCTGCTTCCTTTCGTGACTCTCCAGCCAGCCTCAATGCCGCACGCGGCTATGGATGGAATGTCAATCCGTGGGGGTGGCTGGTCGAGTTTCGGTTATCGACTGACGTCAGCCGTTGCCAACCAACGTGTCGACGAGGTCGTGCCCCGCGCGATAGGCCGCATCAAGCGCCTCTGCTTCGGTCTCAAAGATGTCGCTGAGTTCATAAAACTGCGTGCGCTGCCCGGCATGACGCAGATCGGCGCCTGGTCGACATACATACCCGTTGTAATGGTATGGGGTATCTGGCGCCGGAGGTCCATATGCAAGGATCGGCAGCACCCAGATCTCAAATCCTTTGTAGTCGATTTTTTCCCACATGGATACCTCCAACATCAGGATCGCGGGACCGCCGCGCGCGGCTATGGCGGGGACATCAACCCGTGGGTGTGGATGATCGAATTTAAGAGACTGTACCGATGCTAAAGACCTGTTTCGTACTTGCGCGCCCGCTCATGCCCAAAATCGGATGCGACGTCCATAGCCTCGGACTCGGTATCGAATTTCGCCTTGATCCTGTGTCGCGTGTGTGGGACACGATCGTGGGAAAGATCCGCTTTTCTATGGAAATCGACGAAGCCTTCTCAATATGGCGCTGATCCATACCATTTGCAATTACGCCGTGCGCTGGGGTGTGAGCAAGGCGACATCACGACGAAGCTCGAAAACCGCGACGAGGATGCATATGATTTCGCCGCGCACGCAAACCCGGGCACAACGCATCGGCACTACGATCGACGCAAAGTGAAGGTCGCGAAAGCGGCAGAGTGATTTCCGAAAACAAAAAAGCCGTTCCGAATTTTTCATTCTGGAACGGCTCTTAAGGTGCAACTATTCGAATCTGCTGAATTCTTTGGGGTGGCTGATGGGGCTCGAACCCACGACAACAGGAATCACAATCCTGGACTCTACCAACTGAGCTACAGCCACCACTGACATCTGCTTGACTCACCGAGAAACTTGGCTCGTCGATGAAGAAACGAGATTATACGAACAAGAATCTCGCTTGCCTAGTCCTTTATTCAAAAATTTCGACTGGCTCACGCAGATGCTGTCTTGCCTCGTCAAAGATGGTCAGATCGCGCGCGGCCAGACGCTTGCTATCGGACAAAACACGACGCCATCCACGCGCGCCGGCCTCGCCGCGATACAGACCCAACGCATGGCGCGTGATCGCGCCGAGGTACGTGCCCCGCGCCATTTCCGCCGCGCAGTATTCAATCAGCTTCGCTTCGACCTGCTCGCGCGTGAGCGGCGCATCCGTCGAACCATAGAAGCGCGCATCCACGTCGGCCAGCACATAGGGGTTGTGATACGCCTCGCGTCCGAGCATCACGCCATCGACGTGTTGAAGATGCGTCTCCACTTCATCGAGCGTCTTGATGCCGCCGTTGATGATGATCTCCAGGTGCGGGAACTCGCGCTTCAACTGATACGCGTACTCATACTTGAGCGGCGGAATCTCGCGATTCTCCTTCGGACTCAAGCCCTTGAGAATCGCATTGCGTGCGTGCACAACGAACACGTTGCAACCGGCGTCCGCGATCGTGCCGACGAAATCGCGCACGAAGCCATACTCCTCGACCGCATCGACGCCGATCCGATGCTTGACCGTTACCGGCACCGACACTGCATCGCGCATTGCCTTCACGCAATCGGCGACGAGTTGCGGCTCGTTCATCAGGCAAGCACCGAAAGCACCGCGTTGCACGCGCTCGGAAGGACAACCGCAGTTCAGATTGATCTCGTCATAGCCCCATTGCTCGCCGAGTTTCGCCGAGCGCGCGAGGTCGTCGGGCTCGCTGCCGCCGAGTTGCAAAGCGACCGGCGCCTCTTCGGGCGTGAACGCCAGATGGCGCGGCACGTCGCCGTGCAACAACGCGCCGGTAGTCACCATTTCCGTGTACAGCCACGTATGGCGAGATATCACACGATGCAGCGAGCGGCAGTGGCGATCGGTCCAGTCCATCATGGGCGCCACTGAAACGCGGCGCGGACTGGGAGTTTGAGTTGGGGACATGGTGCGGCCAGACGGCGTAAATCAAAGCGCAATTTTACCGCAAGTGGACAGATGCCCTGAGAGCACCGGCGAAAGTGCCGGCATTCCCGCAAGACCGCCCATAACCCGCTTGGCCAACCGGGTCTTTCGGATCGGAAAACGCCTGGTTGGCGGGGTCGGAACGCCGCCCAGCCTTGTCTTATATACCTCTGACAGATTATTCCAGTATCGAGAATAGTAATTTCAGATTATCGGTACAAATTTTCGATAGTAGGGGTATACACTGCCTTCCATCGACGTTGCAGACACACCTCACAGGCCCCTGCGACGCCTTCTAGAACTGAAGTCGAACGTTATTGGAGTCATACCATGAAGACCAAGCTTATCGCTGCCCTGCTGGTTGCTGTTTCCGCCTCGATCGCCGCCCCCGCTTTTGCTAGCGGCTACGGTCCGGCACCGTTCTATCGTCCGTCGGTCGGTGCACCGGCTTCGCAACAAGGCCAGAACGCGCAAACCGTCGCCGCTGAACGTACCCAAGCCGAATCGAACGCATACGGTGGCGTGCAGACCGTGTCGTCGCAATCAGGCACCCGCGAACCGGTTTCGGGTCCGCAATCGGTTTTCTTCGGCCACTAAATCGTTGCCGTTGTGTCTGCTGTCCGCAATGGGTAGCAGGTGAACTGGGCGCCGCGCATGAAGGATTTAATGCCGGCGCCCAGTCGCGTTTACGTGGCTTAAGTGGCTTAAGTGGCTTTTCAGCAGTTCTCTAAGGCCCATCAAGCGGCCAGCCCGCTGTCGATCACCTCACGCGCCGCCCGAATCGCCGCCTCGGCCGCGGCATGCTCGGTGGGCCACAAGCTGTCGATGTGCACAAGCCGCCAGTCGACCACCACCGCCTCGCCTCGCAGCACCCGAAAATGCGCTTTGACACCGGTGAGCACCTGTTCGACCGCGACCTCTATGTCGTAGTCCTGATAGCGCTCCTCGTAGTCGCCCATATCGAGGCCCTTCGGCTGCATATTCGCCTCCGTGGTCAAGTTGCAGCGTGCACGCGGCCATGCTTGAGCGGCGGGCCGTCATACTGGCTCGCAAATGAAATTCACCCGCCCAGCCCTTACCGAGCGATCAATCGCAATCGCCCGAAAGGTACTGCCGGCCGTTGCAGGTGATCTCGACATCGCCGCCGCCGGCTTCGGCGACGAGGCCGCCCGCCAGCAACTCGGCCGCGACGGTCTGCGCGAGCTTCGGCGCAGACTGTCCGACGCCGACGTCGTTCAGACGCCGCAATGCTTCGATCGCTTCGGGACTCAATGACTTCGACATGGCCATCTCCGTCGTGACGCTCAATTCATCCTAGCAAGTTTCCGGTGCTTGCGCAGGGGCGCGTAAACGCAAACTACGCGCAAACCACGCGCAAACTACGCGCAAACCACGCGCAAACTACGCGCGCACCGCGTGGCGGCGCGCCAAAGCGCCGGGAATCGAAGATCGAAGCGGGCCGGCGAATTTTCCGTGCAACGCCGGGTCTATCTCACGAGCACTACAGCAACGAAAAAGCAGGGAAAACCAGCAAGCGGCATCGCAAAGGAGGATCAGATGAAACGAAGCAGATGGGCAGCGCTGACGGCGAGCGTCACGTTCGCGGCATGCGGCGCGTGTGCTACTGCCGCGCTCGCGCAAACGCCAAATCCGGCACCGCAGAATAGCGGCGCATCGATGGCAAAGCCGCCGGGGGCGAGCGGCTCGGTTAATCCGGACAAACTACCGATGGTCAAGCGCCCACGCAAACCGACTAACGACAGGTTGATGCACGAACCGCCGGCCAGCAGCGCCAACGCGAAATAGCGCCGGCGCGCGTGGCAACGGTATCGGCGAAACAACACGTCGCGCGGTTTACAGGCGCGCGATCGACACCTCCGTCGACTTCACCAGCGCGACCACTTCCGAGCCGACCTTCAGCTCGAGTTCGTCGACCGAGCGCGTGGTGATCACCGAGGTAACGATACCGAACGGCGTATCCACATCGACTTCGGATACTACCGGCCCGCGGATGATTTCCTTGGGTAGGCACACTGCGGGCACCAGTGCCCCCTGACCACCACCGCCGGCTTCGTTGACCAGACGTGCCCCAACAGGCACTCCCACTGCAGCGGTTGTCTCGTCGACACATACACGTCGTACAGACAGCGCCCGCCACGGCTGGCTGCAATCTCGCGCATCATTTCTATGCCCAACCGGTGCCGCTCGTGATGACACCGCTGGCACCAGTGCCGCTTCGCGACCCGCGCCGGCGACATCCATTCGTGCCCGTTCGCGCAGCGCCAGCGCAAAAGCTGATTCTGGTTTTCGTAGGTTGCGGACAGGCATTCGCCCCCATGGCTGGCCGCCAGCGCCTGCAGGTCATCCATCGTGAAGCGCGGGCGCCGGGGTTGTTTCTTCGCGCAGACATCGCACCATGAGGAATTGCTTTTCACGTTGCCAGGCGTCGCCCACCATCGGTGCCCCTGCGCGCATTCCCATTCCA
The DNA here is from genome assembly GCF_038050405.1 of Paraburkholderia sp. IMGN_8. NCBI lineage: Bacteria > Pseudomonadati > Pseudomonadota > Betaproteobacteria > Burkholderiales > Burkholderiaceae > Paraburkholderia > Paraburkholderia sp. IMGN_8. The sequence goes on from NZ_CP150900.1 coordinate 2,747,896, forward strand.
ACGGCGTGCGGTTGTTGAGGTACTGCGTCGACAGGCATCGCCCGCCGCACGCTGCCGCTATCGCCTGCATGGCTTCGATCGTCAGCCGCCGCACTGTCGTCACTCCGGCTGGCGCAGGTTGCACATGACCAGCGTGTTGAGCATCAGCGAGATCTGCTGCAGATCGAGCGCATAGTCGCCGAGCTGCGCATCACTCGGCACGGACTCGCCGCGCGCCGTGCCCGTCCGTTGCGATGCGCCCAGCAGCAGCGAGTTGGTCGCGATCGCAACGTAACCCGCCGCCGTGTTCGCGCTGTCCGCGAGCATCAGTGCGCGAAGCACCGGCGATGTCGCGGTGGGGACGGTGCCGATCTGACGCGTCGCACGGTCCAGATATCGCCCCGCCAGCCAGACGTGATAGAGCGGGCTGCGCACGCCCGCCCTCGCGTCGGGCACGCCAGCAGCATTCTCACGTTCGAAGGCGGCGGCATCGCCCGCCGGTACCCGCGGCAGTTTCGCCCGCAGCAGCAGCGTCGCTTTCGCGATATCGGTCGCGCCGGTCGCCCGGAGCTGCTGGCACATGGGCGCCGCATCGCCAGCAACGGCGGCGTGCGCAGCCATCAGGACGGGCAGCGCAACGGCTGCCATGCGTGGGTACGGATTCCTCATTTTTGCCGCTCCGTATCGAGTTCGAGATTACGCTCCGCAGCCACCAGCCTGACCGGGTCGGTCTTCTTCCATTGCGCTTTCGGGATCAGTACCGACCACTCGGTGTGGGAGGTATCGAGAAAGAACGCCGCGACGCCCACATAGTTCGCTGCGTCGCCGATCGGCTCCGAGACCTTCAGCGTCTGCCCCGGACCCAGCGTCACGTCCCGGCTCCAGAGCGTTGCCGCCTTCAGCGCATCATTGCCCTCGAGCAGTTGAGCGTAGGTCGCCATCGCGAAGGGCTTGTCATCCTTTAACTGATAGATGCGCAGTACAACCGGCAGCGACGCGCCGTGCGCATCCTGGTTCAGCGCGCCGCGCGCCGTGATGACGAGGTTCATCTGCCTGGCCTTCGTCTCGAATACCGCGCGCGTGGCGTCCACGGTTCCCTCCTTCACCGACTGCCACATCCCGCACGCGCTGAGCGTCAACGTGAGGCCCACGCCGAGCGCGCCCCGCATGATCCTGGTACGCATCAGAATGGCGCTCCCGTAAAATCGGTATGTGGATAGACCGTCTCCTGACCATCGATGGTCAGCACCACCTGCATGGAACACTGCAGGCTCGCGTAGCGCCCAAGGAAGTGGTTCAGCACGTCGCCGAACAGCACGGCGTCGCCCGGCCCTGCGAAAGCGCCCGCGTCAAGGTCGACGTGGATGCGCACGACCCGCAGCACGTAGCCGCGCTGCAGGACCTGGTCCTGGGAGAAGCGCACCGTCCGGATCGCGTCGATGCGCTGGGGGACCGCGTCGTCCATTGTCCAGTCGTAGAGTTCGAGCACCTCGCGCAGTACGGGCGCGCCTGCCCCGAGCATCTGGTTGAATTCGTTCATGCCGTTCGCCGTGAAATGGCCCAGCGCGCGCCACTCGTAGCCCGGGTAATGGCGCGGCGGATACTGCGGCAGGCTTGGTCCCGTCAGGTTGCGTACCGACGCGATGCCGGTAAAGCCCGAAACCGCCTCGGTGATCGTCGCCTCGGCGAGCGCCAGGCGCGGCAGGCGTCCGTTGTTCGCCAGCGCGCGCACTGTCAGATGACGGTCCGGCTGCGGACGGTCCTCGTCATCCTGTGCGTTGCGATACGTCCCCGCCCAGAGCTGCCCCGCCAGCGTGACCCACAGCTCCCGTCCCACCACGCCGTAGCGCGTCGCGGTATGGAAGTACCGCTCCGGTTTCTCATAGCGCAGCATCCAGCCACGATGCCGGAAGCTCGTGAACGCCCGGTAGGCGTGCCGTGCGCTGCCCTCCGGATCGGCGGCGGTCACCTCCAGCACGTCGTAGGGCTCGACGTGAGCCTCCACGACGGACTGCACGCGCACGCGGTGCTCGCGGTCATGCCAGTCGGCGGGCTGCAGCGGCAGCGCGTCGACCTCGAACAGGTTGATCACGGGCGTGCAGAACAGCCGGAAGCTCTCCCGCCCCACCGGCTGATCGCCGGGCATGCGGGCGTCCAGTTCGATCTCGAAGGTCAACCGCGTTTCCCCCGCCGGCACCATTGTGCTATCGAAGCCGCACAGGTCGACGAAGTGGAACTTCTGCGGGAACACGAAATACTCCAGCAGCGTCTGCTCGCGATCGAGCTGCTGGTTGCGCTCAGGGTTCGTGACCGGCCACAGCCGTGTCGCCGAACCGAACCCCGCCGCCTCGAAGTGCACCCCGGCCAGCGGCTGCAGCGCGCCGTCGCGAATCGATGGCAGGCGCAGCCCGATCGCGGCGACCTGGCGCCTGAGCGCCGCGTACAGCGCGGCGGCGGCGGGCCGGTCACCATGCAGGTACAGGCGGATGCGCGACAGGTCCACGTGCTCGCGCTGGTCGCTGAACCAGAGGCCCAGGGTGAGGCGGATGACGGTGCGCCCGTCTGCGCGTACCGCCAGCGCCGCGTCCTCGACCGACAACGGCAGCAACTCGACCGTCTGCGTCGTGCGAAACGGGCACTGCACCCCATCGGGACCGACAGGCGCCGAGCGCACCACGGCCCCGGCGGGAATCTGCGCCGTGGCCGAACTCCTGCGGTTCAGGGGCATGCATTCGATGATCGACAGCGACGGGATCGCCCGCGCCATGTGTTCATAGAGGTTGTCGAGCAGTCCCTCGGTCGCCTCCGGCATCGCGTCGTCGAGCTTCATGCGCAGCCGCGCCATGAGCAGCGCAAAGGCTTCGTTGACCGCCCGGACCTGCTCGCCCTCCTGGCCATAAAGCATGCCGAGGCGGCGCGCGGCGTCGGGCTGGTCGCGTGCGAACTCGCGGCCAGCCTCGCGCAGATAGCGCATCTCGGCGTCGAAATATCTTAGGAACGGATTGCCGCCGTCCTGCTGGAACGATTTCCACGGCGCGGTCATGGTTGTAACTCCGGGGGCAAAGGTGGCAGGGAGGGCAGTCCGGATATCACGCCGGCACGGCCCGTCACGAAGATGCGCTCCGGCATGCGGAAACCGCGCAGCTTCAGCAGCTCTAGCGGCCCTGCTCCCGTCTGCACGCGCAGCAGGTAGCGCAGCGGTGACGCCGCATCGCCGTTCGTGGTACCGCCTGTCGCATCGCCCGTCGTACCGCTGGCGGCGGACGCGGCCTGCGCTTCGCCGCTGGCCGCCCCGCCATTCCAGACCAGCTCGTAGCGCGTATCGTCGAGCGGTTTCACCTGGGCTTTCTCCAGCATCCGCAGGAAGGCCCAGTCCCCGGTGGCATCGTACGCAAGGCGCAACCCGCCGTTCAGCGTCTGCCAGTTCAGCGACGCATGGCCATTCAGGCCGTTGCCCGGCCACGCGAGCGGCGACCAGGTCTCGTGCTGGTTGAAGTAGACGACCTGCTGCCCGTCTACCATCAGCTCCGTGCGCGTCACGCTGGGCGTCGGCTGCGGCATGACCGCGAAGTGATAACCCGCCTCGCCCTGCGTGTAGAGGTGCGCACCCATCGGCCCGATGAGGTGCAGCATCGCGAGGAACTTCGGATCAAACTGCAGCGACTGCGGCGCGAGTTCGTTCGGCACCCATTCGTCGCCCTGACGCTTGAGCACGCCGGCCAGCTCGACCTCGATGAAGCGGCTGATCAGCCCCGTGTCGGGCCGCACGTAGCGACCGAAATAGGCAAAGGACGCGTCCGCGCTCGTCGGCGAGAACGGATAGCGCGAGGCGAACGACGACTGGAAGGGTGCGGCCACGGCGGCGCGCCACGCGTCGTTCAGGCTCGCGGCGGCGGGCTGCAGGACCGCCTGCCAGGCTGCGTCGAGCGGCTGCACGAACAGGGTCTGGCCGAACCCCGCCCACTGTGCGCCCAGGCTCGCGGCGGTCAGCGCCGCGTCATCGCGCGCCTGCGACAGGTCCGAGAGCTTGCCCTGGAAGATCGCCTGCGCGAGCGAGCGCGCCATCGCCTGCGCATCCGGACTCGACTGGATCTGCTGCAGCTTCAGGCGCACGGTCGTATCGGCTGTCAGTACGCGCGAAAGACTGACGCCACTGAACGCGGCAGCATTCGCCGGATTGCCGTTGCCCGTCTTGCCGCTGGCCGGGGCCGCACTGGCGTCGCCCATCAGCGCCAGCAGCGGGCCGAACGTGCGGCCCAGCGGATTGACCACGGGGGCCTGCGTCGCATCGCTGCCGCTACCGCCGAGCAGCCCCTGTGCCTTGCGCACGAGCGTATCGGTAAGCGCCTGCGAGGGACGGCCCGCCTCACCCTGGTACTGCACCGATTTCATGACCGCCAGCAGCGGCGAGGTTTGTGCATCGGTCAGGCGCGTGAGCTGGTCGATCACGCCGGAGAAGCTCGTCGCCGGGATCCACTGGAAGCTGTTGAGCATGGTCGCCCAGGCTGCCGTGTAGTCCGTGAAGTACCGGTCTCGCAACCGCTGCCGGAGATCGTCGGTTTCGTGCTTCGCGTCGAGCGCGGTACGCGCCGCATCGACCGCCCCTTCCACTGCCGTGGCGCTCACCTGGGTGGTCGGCTGGCGGCCGGTCAGCACCCAGTCTCCTTCGACGTGCTGTCCCTTCACGGCGTCGTCAATGGCCTTCCCGATGACACCTTCCCAGGCTGCACGCGTAAAGATGCCAGGCACCGTCTGCGTCGTCGTGAACAGGCCGTGCGCGTCCGCGCCGGCAAGCAGCGTCGCGAGCGATACGTCCGCATATTTGCCGCGCGCGTCGTCAAGTACACGCTGATAGAGCACGTCGTCGCTCGCCGCCAGCCCGATCTGGTTGACGAGCATCGAGCGCATCTGCGTGACGAGCGGCTCCGATGCGCTGATGCGCCAGTCCGGATGCGCCTTCAGATGGTCGGACCAGAATCCCGCGAGCTGCTGCGAGGTGTCGAGCCATTCGCCGGCGCGCATCCCGACCACGGCGGGCCAGACCTCCAGCATCCGCGCCTTCAGGAACGGCGCGTCTTCGCGCGCCGGGGTGGCGAGCATAAGGTACGCCTTGAGGCGGTTGTACGCCTGCTGCTGCGCGTCGTGGCTCTGCTGCTCGTCGGCGCGCACCTGCGAAAGCTGCGCGATTTGCCCTTCGAGCGCCTGCACGACCGGTTGCCGCAGGTTGCGGATGGCGACGGTCCTGTAGGGCTGCCACAGCGCGTCGAGCAGGTCATCGTTGCGCGAGAGGCCCGCGCGCAGGGACCACGGCGCACCGTGCTGACGCCGGTATTCGAGCGTCTCGATCTGATGCTGCAGAGCGAGCTGCGTACGCAGCGCCTGCGGTGTGCCAGGCGTAGCCGCCAGCGCCGCTGCCATGGTCGTTTCGGCATCCTTGACAAGCGTCCGGTTGCCGAGGCCGGAAATCGCCAGCATCACCGACCACGCGATCGCCGCGACCAGCACGCACATTGCAAGCGCGTCCAGCCAGTAAAGGCCCGTGCGACTGCCACGGTAACGCGGCGCGCAGGCGGCGATCTCCCGCCAGACCGGTAGCAGCGCGCGCGGCTGTTCGCGCATGACCACATCGACCGGCATTGCCGGGGCAGACTGACCCTGCGACTCATTGCCGTCGGCAACCGGCAACGGAACGACAGGCGCACCCGGAAAGACCGGTGCGAACATGACGCCCGCCAGCGGCGCGCGCAGCCAGTGCGACGAAGCCAGCGTGCGCAGGCTCCCGGCCATCCGCCCGGCATGGTCACCGACGTACTTCGAGACCTCCATCATCCAGGTCACCCAGTGCGGCTCATCGCACAGGCGCACACCGGCATCCGCCGTTTTCTGCTCCAGCTCGTTCAGGATGTCCGGCAGCATGGCAGCGCTCGCCTGCGCCTGCCTGCGCGAACTGTCCGGCATGAACGCGCCCACCGCTTCGAACCGTTCAGTCTGACTGCCCGTCGCCGCGACCGGATGCAGGAAGGCAACGGGTGCGGCCCAGCCCAGCGTGGTAGCGATTCCCGAGAGCGTGCGCGGCAGTTCGGTATCCGTATCGTCCGCGCGGGCGACATGCACAACGCTATCCACCGGACGACGGCGGCGCAACTGCCGGATCTGGCCCAGCCACTTCGCCGCCTCGATGCCGTCCGGGGAAGCGTGCACGAGGATGGTTTCGTTCAGGTGCATGACGCCCGCCTGCTTGAGACCGGGCGCGACCTGATCGACGCGTTCGTCCGTGCCGTTCACCAGCAGCCAACGCAGGCGGCGACGCCAGAACCAGCCGTGCGAGACGCGCAGCTCCTCGTACATGCGTTGCAGACGTGCGTCGCGTTTCAGCGGTTTCTGCGCCTTCGTCTGGTCGCCGGTCTCCCTGCGAAACAACCGTCCGGCGACGGCGTATGCGCCGATGAAAAACAGGATGAGGTGAATGGCGACGACGACAATCAAGGCGATGAGAATGGCGATCACCACCCGCATGCGCGCCTCGCCCGGCGCGAGATCGAAGAGGTCGCCCCGGAACCACACAAGGCCAGCCGCGATAGTGGCGGCGATCAGGGCCGCGACCAGCAGCCCCCAGAGCGCGAGGCGTCCGGATGGCGCAGACTCCGCCACGGGAGCCGGATCAAACGGTCGCAAGTTCAGTTTCGGATCGGTCATGCAGGAAGAGTTCAGGCAACAAAGGATCCTTCCCGGGTGCGCCGGGCAGGACGTGAAGAATGGCGGATTGCACGCCATCGATGATCAGTTGCGGTCCATCCGCAGCGCCGCATTCGATGGCGGCGGCGACGGACAGCCAGCCGTCGGCGCTGCCAAAGTCGCCAACGACGCGGGCCGGCTCGCATCGGGCCTCGCTCTTCGCGACGGCATCCAGGTTCGCGATGCGCAGCCCCCGGTTGCATCGCTCGACGGCCCGCGTGATCCACGCGCGCGTCACGGCGGCGAACCCGGCCCTGCCCCATATCACGGCATTCGCGAAGCAGTACTCGATTTCGTCGGCCTTGCCCCCGACGGGCCGATGCAGCCTTGCCATCACGGGCACGTCTTCAGGCAGGCGGTAGAAGCCCGCATCGAGCAGTACGGCGAGACATCCCTCCGTGCTGCCGGCAAGCGGCTGCCTTTCATGCCAGGCGGCTGCGACCACGAGCAATGGCCGCGCCTCGCGGGCGTCGAGCCAGGCGTCGGCCACGAGCAGCCCGTGCGAAGCGGGCACCGCCTGCACGGCAAGCGGCGGCAAACCGGCCAGGTACAGCGCGTCGCGCACCTGCTGCTCGCGCAAGGCTTCCTCGCCGGGTTCGGCCAGCACGCACACCTGCGGCCAGTGGGCGGGCTCATAGAGCGTGAGCGCGCGCAGGCTCGCGGCGATCTGTTCGAGCGCATCGGCAATCCTGGGCACGAGCGGGCCAACGGGCTTCTTCGGAGCCGCATCCACCATGGCATCGGACCCGCTCTCCGCCACCAGATCGGTCATATCGGATTCGTCAAATTTCTGCGGCTGGTCATCGAAGCGGCAATGCTCGATGACACCCGAGCCTGAGCGGGGCTGCTGCTGTTGCGGCAGACGCACGCCGGCATTGATCGCCTGTGCAAGCGTCTGGCGGTTCAGGGGCAGGCAGTAGCCGATGCCCAGCACCCGTAGCGGCTTCTGTGCGACACGGATGCGCTCCGCCAGCCAGCGGTCGCGATGCCCGTTGCGGTGGTACGCGCGATACCACATGGCCTCATAGCCAACGCGTTCGATCGCGAAGAGCAAGCCGAAAATCCCGTTCGGAACACCGATGACACAGAACCAGAACCATGCGCCGCCCGCACGTTCGCCCTTCGGCCACAGCAGCAGCGCGATAGCGGCCCCGAACACGGCGCAGGCCAGCCAGATGCAGAACCACCACGGCCAGAAGCGTGGGCGGCGCGGATAGGCGCTCGGGCGTCCCGCCCGAGAAAGTTCGACGGGCATTACACGAAGTTGACGTTCTTCAGCGACGAGATCAGCCGACAGCCACATGCGCAGCGATGGTCGTGCAGCGCGAACAGCTTCTTGTCGCGATCGGGAAACTTGGCGGCTCCCTCATCAACGAAGGTCGGGCCGTGCAGGTCGCAGAGCGCCTCGTCGCCCCTGCGGGCAAGTGGCCTGCCCATGAATATGGTCCAGGGCGAGCACTTTCCGGTCACTTCGCCGCCATGTTCGAGTTTGTCGCCTTTGCGGATGGGGGATTTCATAGTTAACACACAGTCGTGAGGAGGATATTCGGAGTCATTGGAAACGGAATTCTTTTTCGCACATCGCACGACTCAACTTAATTTGTTTCGCCGAGCGTATCTCGATAACAGAAACATACTCATCACCGTCTGATTCGCAGGCATGCAAATCTAGCGATACATAGCGAGCATCAACTGAAAGCGTCGGCGACATAACTGAAGAAGCCTCAGAAAGTAACGTTGACTGTTTAACCCCGGCTCCATAGAAGCCCTGAAGGTTGATCAAATTTCGGTCGCTTCCAATTTTTGCAACAACAGCAACGAAGCTCATCGGATTGACCGAAAGTGGAATCAACGAGACGTAAATCCTGGCATTCAAATTCACGTCAGCCAGAAATCCGACATGGGGTGCAGCCTTTATTGCGTGAGTCACCACATCAGAATTGCAGCGTTCCAAATCAGCAGTGGGAATATATGACGTTCCCGAGATGATCACTGCCTGTCTGTCCGAACTTACTTTGGCATCGACTACTTGTTGATCGATTCTGCATCGGTGTTCAGAGCCTGCCATCTTTACAGACACCTCTGAATCCGAGATTTTTTTTACAGAAATAGTCGTATCCGGCGTTGTTTGAGCGAAAACATAACCAACCATCATACAAAGCGCCAAAGCAAAAAGTGCGTTCATATGCTTCACAACAACACCTTCCTTACCATTACCGTATACTTAATACGATCATCTATTCCATTCAGAGCACCATTTATACCCTTTGCAACTCGCTTAATAAGCTCCTTTTCCGCATTTTTCTCTGCCAGCGTCAATGCAATTCTTGGTGGGTCACCATCGATTTCACTGACAACCTTCGGTCGAAATGCCGTCACATACGATGCGCCGGAATCAACAATGAAGGTCGGGCCGTGCAGATCGCAGACCGCCTCGTCGCCCTTGCGGGCAAGTGGCCTGCCCATGAATATGGTCCAGGGCGAGCACGTTCCAGTCACTTCGCCACCAAGTTCGAGTTTGTCGCCTTTTCGAATTGGAGATTTCATCGTTGTAGCTTTACTTGCCGTTTTAACCGTTACTGGAAGCCAAATGATTCTTGGCGCGAGGTTCGATTAAGTTGATCTGGTCTACTCGAACGTGCATCGACAAAATCGGCGTGTCCCCGAAGTGACAGCGTCGCATATCAAGCGAAACAAAGTGGGTTGACTTTGGTCGGAAATCCAAAAACTTCGGAACCAGACTAAGCAACCTCAATCTTTCATTTCGATTTAGGAACGACAGGATATTTTTTTGCGAGTGCCTTTCGAATCGATTCGGCGTCCTTATACTGTGCATGCGTAGAGTGGCCATCTCGAAAACCACATTCACATTGATCTACAAAGGGTGCGCTGGCATCACTCTGCAATCCCGCGAAAACAACTCCTTTTTGAGCGCCGCCAGTTATCTTGTAGATGTAACCATCGTAATATTCACCGCCGTAATCGTAATGGTTGAGTGGTGTTCGCACTAGAATGACGACCTCCTTATCTTTCGGATCATGATCAGCATTCGCAAAAAAGACAGTGGCAACTTCTGGAACACCATCATCTTTCACGTAACGATCGAATAGTTCATCGTGCCAAAGATGGTTTTTGTCAGCGAACAGTAAATGTGCATCCAACATGTAAGGCCTATTGTCTTTGGTATAGCCCGGCTCGTCGGACGTGTTCATCACAAAGTAGATGTACACCCCTTGCATCGCAGGTCCTGCGTCAATGATCGGAAGCTGCAATTTGTGGCTCGCGTCGGTGCGAGCACTCACTGCAGCCTGAACTGCAGCAGGAACGTCGGTTGCACGGGCCTGCTGCACAAAGGACAGAAAAAGCAATACCAACAAAAACCGTAATGTAAAAAAACGTTGACTATTCATCACAACCAAGCCTCTGTTAAATTTGACATTAAAACATGTTCTAACCGGTGAGTAAAAACAGTGAAAGGCATCTGAAGACGTCTCGCTTTTGGACAGGAGGACAAATCGCGATCACCCCTCCTTCTGACGTTCCAATGTGCTATCCGCCGGCATACCCGGCGCATCGCCAAGGATGAAATAGGTATAGTGAAAGAACTGCTGACGCGCTGGCAAGCCGCCCGCACCACCCACCAAGCGAAAACAACCCTGAACATCTGTGTTGCTCAAGCCATGGTCGGCTTTCCTGTTAATACGAGTCTTAACCCAGAAGTAGCCAGCAGAATCCGCAGCGGTTTCTGCGTCAGCCTGCAGAAGCGTCGGGTTGGGATCGGTCGTGAAATCCTTGGCGCGATATTCCCCATACTCGCGATACCCTTTTCGCCATGTGAGGTGAATCAAACCGCGACCGCAGAAACGAGCACCGTCGCCTGACTGAACGTTTTCACCAGCTACAGCTTTCTCGTGAACTTCGCCGGGACGCTGAGCTATGTATGTAGGACGATCCCGATTTTTCAGGAAACCAAGATTCTTAAGCCAATTGTACTTGTTGTCGAAATCATAGGCGGCATCACTGGCGGTATAGCTCTCATACATTTTCCGGAAGTAATCCGCGCTTCCATTTTCCCTCGTTGAGCATAAAGCTCCGGTCTCCTTGAAAATCTGCCCAAGAAAGTGGGCCTTCCGGAGACTACTGCTAAATCCATATTTGAGAAACATATGATTGAGTGCCAGCCACATGCCTTGGGGCGATTGCCCCCTAGCATCGTTGTTGCCCTCAGAAAATCGCTTCTTGCTCTCAACCCACGATATGTGACCGCCGGCATCAGATATCGAATTACGAGGCAACAGTTGAATCTGCTCCTGCAGGCTCAGCCACCCGCATTTTCTGAAAAGCCGGATGAACGCGAGCGGATGGAAGAACCAGACTTTCTGCCCAGCAGGGAGCCCTGTCTTGTCCCAGAACTGGACCTCCTTCAGATAATTGAGGAAATCGTTGTAGCCCTTCTCATTGCCGTGGTAGAACCCGCCCTCATCGAGCAGCTTCGTATAGCGTTCCTCGTTGTGCGTACTGTCCCATTCGCTGGGCGCATTGCAGATAAAACCGCGTAGCTGCTGGCGCACCTGAACGTTACCCTTCACATAGGCCGAGAGCACGTTCGTCTTATGGGCTTCCGTAGTTTCTCCTGCCACCGGAGGTATTTCGTGCGGCGCGGCGTCGTTCAGTATTCTCTTCAACGCATCGACATCGCACAGCCCATCGCTGCCAAATGGGGTGTTGGCGTCGCTGACCTTCTGCCAGCCCATGAAGGACAGAAAATCTGCGTCCGAGAACTTCTGGATGCTCGAGTCGTTGATATCGATGTACCCCTGCTGGTTCACCACCCATGTGACCTTCATCCACGTCACGCGCGCATCAGCAGCCAGCGTTTTCGTTGGAGAGACGATGTGGCCAAAGCGCAGCAGCTCATAGCCGTCGCTTGGACATGTCGCGTAGAGCGCCGTGGCACGCTTGTTCAGATCGTATTCGTAGTCCTTTTCCTCGACGGGCTGCGGCGTAAGAAGCGTTTGCGTGCCGTCCTGCGCGACGCTCCAGACGTTGGTGTATTTCGCGCCCTTGCTGAAGTACGTCTCCACAAACAGCGGCAGGGTGTTCTGGCCCGCCTGCCCCGGCGTAAATTCAATCCCGTGCAGCTTGTTGTCGGCACCGGCCCCCTGCGGCAGACGACGAAAATTGCTGCCCGCCGGAATGACGAAATACGCATGCCCCCACCAGTCCGTGCCGTCAGATGGAGCAGGCGTCGTGTTGCCGAGTTGCGTGCGCCCGAACCAGGCGTCGAAATCCGCCTGCACCATGAAGATCTCGAGGTGCAGATGTGGCATGCCCTCATACTGGCCGAGCCACCCCAGCACGTCCTTGCGCCGGACCTTCCTGCCGCTCCCTGAAACGGCAGGCGGCACCGGCGCAGCGGGATCGCCCGTAGGCATGCGCAGGAACTCCGGCATCTCGTTGGCGTTCGCACTGTGCTGCTGATATTCCACCAGCGGTAACAGATGCATGTAAAGCGAATAGAACGTCAGCGTACGGCCGTTGCCGGTCTCGGTCGTATGTTTCAGCAGCACAAAGCCGGTATGGCTCGCGCCGTCGTCAATCGCGTGCTGACAGACCCGATACGCAACGACCTCGCCATCGGCAATCGCATGGACCCTCCCCTTCGTGTCCGGCTGAAGATGCACGCCGCAATGCCAGCGCCGGTCGAAGGCGATTGGGTAGATGCCGTGTGCGCATTCGAATTTGTCGACCGCGTCCATCATCGGATCGGGGTGCGTTCCGGTCGGGGCCGCAAGACCCGCATCGGGCAGAAACGGTGGGCTGATGATCATGATGTTATTGGGTGTGGCTGTATCGGGGGTTGGGCCGGTAGTTGCTCACGGGCAATTGCGGCAGGCTGACCGCCGTATCGCCCGGGCCTTCGAAGGTGAATGAAGCCGCCTTGATGCGGAATTCGCCTGGGCAGTTGAACACGACATTCCCGTTCTCAATGGTCATTGACGCGCCGCCGCTGGCCATCATCGCCTTCGTTTTGGCATCCACGAGCACGTCCGCGCTGGCGCTCGACACGTGCAGTTTCTGGTCAGCGAAGAGATCCATGGCAGCGTCCTGCGCCTGCAGCTCGATTTTTCCCTTCGAAAAAATCTTGATGCCGAGCTTGTGCGCGCACAGCGAGATCAGCTCGCCCGCCACCATGCGCAGCCGCTTCACTACGCTCACGTCCATGTCCTGCCCTGCGGTCACGATCACGTTCTCCCCCGCCGAGTGCTGCGCAGATTTCGGCGTCACGAACGCCATGCCGCCAGGCGCACTGGCCAGCAGCCCCGCATCGCGAAGCTGGTTCAGCCCGTCCAGGAGGGCAGCCTGCGTGGCCCGGTTCGCTGGCTCGGCCCTGGCCTGCGTGGTCGCCGCCGCCAGTTCTGTCACGCGCTGCAGCGCGGCCTTCAGTTGCGCTACGGCAGCAGGCATGTCGAGGTGCGGCGTATCGGCCCCGGCTGCGGCGTCCGCCGTGAAGAACAGGCCCTTCGCCGCACGCATCGTGCCCCACGCCTGGGACGTAATTTCGAACCCTTCGCCCCTTTTCAGCTTCTTGCTGTTGAGCAGATAGCCCTGGTTGACCGCCGACTGGCTGTAAACTGTCGCAATGCGCGCGCTTTCCTTGCCCTGCAGATCGTTGAACACGATCTCCGCGCCGAGCAAAGGGGATCGCCAGACGGCATAGCTAAACAACGCGTCAGTCGCCCGAACCACGTCCGGTTGCGAAAAATCGTGCAGGGCACCGCTGATGTGAAGCCGGTCCACGTCCCCATGGGCCGCCTCGAGCATCACCTCGGTCGTGGGCAGCAGAGGCGAGTGGAAGCCGCCTTGGTACGACGCCGAGGGACGCAGCAGGCGCAGGTTCAGCAGCCTGTTATCGGCATTGCCCGAACCCTGCAGGAACTTCGGCAGAACGGGGTAGCGCCCGAATTCATCCAGATAGGCGTAAGGGGCCGAGTCCAGGGTTGTGACAACGCCGACGACGGGGCCGCCCAGAAAACGCCAGTCCCGCTCGTACACGAACTCCGGACGGTAGGTCAGGTGCGCGGGCATCGCCTTGAAGCGCGTATAGGCGGGCTTCGTGCGGCTGCCTTCCATCCTGAACGATGTCACCACGAAGCCGTATTCCGCGCTGGGCATCGTCGTGTTGGTCAGCTTGATCACCACGCCCGATGCAATGCCTTTCGCATCGGTCCTGCCCGCGAGCGTCACCTGACGGGCGATCTGCTCGTCGCGTCGCGTCTGCGCGAGCGCCTCGCCCTGCGCCTGCGTCAGGTGAAACTCCGTGCTGCAGCTGATCTGGCCGAACACCGAGCGGTCGTCCGCCTCGTCGGAGAGGTTCGCCGTGACCCGCAGCGGGTCCGCCGGCGTGCGATAGTTGCGCTCCCACAGCTCGATCGTCGCTGCCACCAGTTCGCGCTGCTCGTGGACCGCCTGCGCCGCTTCGTGCCAGTTGCTGTGCAGGCCCGACCCGGCCAGCAGCGGCAGGTTGACCGACCGGATATAGGCGCGCGGGTTGTTCGCGAAAACGAGAATCTCGAGCAGCCCGTTCTCGCCGCGCTCCTGCCGGTAGAACCAGAAAATGCCCTTGCGTTTCGCGTGACGGGTGACCATGTTCCATATGGACTCCTCGTACATCACGACCTGCTCCATCTTCTCCTGCGGCCCTTCGAGATGGAACTCGATGTCGAAGGCGTCGAAGTTCTGCCCGTCAACCATCCACTGGCGGACCATCTCCTCGAACGTGACATCCTTCAGTACATCGGATTTGATGACGCGCTTGCACAGGGCGGCAAAGCGCGGCTTGATGCGCACCTGGTAAGCGGCCTCGTCGCGGCTCGTGCGGATGCGCTTCCAGCGCGTCACCACGCCATTGAAGGTGGCCGCCGCATGGTCGACGGGACTGGTCCAGCTCGCCGAGGGCACCGACGCCCGCTCGTCGACCTGCAGGCCCGCGCGCCGCCCGACGTACTCCTTGCCATCGATATCCAGTCGCGGCGAGGTGACCGTGATATCGACCTTGTAGTCCTTGCAGAACCCGCCGCGCACCTTGAAGTCGAGCACATCGAGACCGTTCTGCCGATTGCCGATCCAGATCCTGAGATGCTGGGTCAGGCGCGCGCTCGGGTGGCGCAGCGCATCCGTAAAGTTCTTCGTCACAGCATTCATGCGCATCCCTCTCCCTGTCCGTTTGAAGGGAACGAAGCGAAATCGTTGTCGTTGCGGTCGCAACTACGGCCAACTAAAAAATATGGGGTTGCAACGCAAAAAGGTCAATCGACCCGACTGCCCGGCGTCTGAAATCCCCCACATATTTGTCAAGTAACGATAAATCGGACTCCTCTGATTTTTAGAGATGCGATTGCGTGATAGGCAGCGACGATCGCCTAGTGGCGCACAGGCGGCGCGAGCGGATCGCGCTCGGGAAATGGCCAGTTCTGCTGCTCGTGATGACGCAGCGCGGTGGCCAGGAACGTGGCGTCGTCGCGGGCATTCGCCTCAAGGCGCTCGGCGATCTGCTCGAGCATGGCCAGCATCTCGATCCGCGTTTCGTTCGCGTCGGGCCGCGCCGCGAGGAGCATGAGACACCGGAGCCGCTGGATGTCGGTCAGCCGCGCATCGGCATGGCTGGCCGCCAGCATGGTGAGGCTCTGCAGCCGGTCGTCGTCGGGCAGGATGCAGCGTGGTGCCCGGTACGGGCACGGTGACATCATCGTCAGTCATGGCAGGCGGGTCCTGGACACAGGACCGCGCACGACGCGACAAAGCGGGTGAGCGGGCACGATAACGGGGTTGGTCGACCGGGATCGTAACGAACCGGCAGGCCCGATGGCCTCCCCGCTACGGCCCGCCTCGTTGCAGCCATGGGAGGCCCAGAACCACGCTGCCGAGCGGGCGGCGAGCGCGTCGTCGGTGGCGAGCAGATCGGGATTCGCGATCAGGTCCACGCCGAGCGCACGCCCGCACGCGAGATAGTTGTCGCGGAAGGTGATCTGCTTCAGTCCGCGCCCCTTGAACCGCCAGCCGTCGCCATTGCCATAACGCCCGCCATAGGCCACGTTCGCGATCTGCTGCTGGCGGGCCGGCGGCACGGTCGTTTCATCGGGATGCCGCCGCTCTCGTGACGGGCCTGCGCGATGAAGGCCGCCTGACGCGCGGGCGTGCTGATCGCGAATTCACTCATCGCGGCAGATACCGGCGCGAACCATCGCGTGGTGAGCATATCGGTGAGCGCGGCGGCGCGCTGGAAGGTGTCGCGGTCCATGTTGCCTCCGGACGCAAGAAAGGCCGCGCAGATGGCGGCTTGTTATGCAGGTGTATTTCGGGTTATGGGCTGCGGTGTGGATCGGCCGATCTTCACGAAAGAAACGAAACCTTGCAGCTTGAGTGCGCCAGACGCGTTAGTGCCGAGGACCTTGCTGTATTCCAGCCATAGCGAATCGGCGCTGGTCCAGAACGGCATGACACCAGCCAGCGAGCGGCCCGGGCAACCCGGACGACATGCCGATGGTCAAGCGCCCACGCAAACCGACTAACGACAGGTTGATGCACGAACCGCCGGCCAGCAGCGCCAACGCGAAATAGCGTCGGCGCGCGTGGCAACGGTATCGGCGAAACAACACGTCGCGCGGTTTACAGGCGCGCGATCGACACCTCCGTCGACTTCACCAGCGCGACCACTTCCGAGCCGACCTTCAGCTCGAGTTCGTCGACCGAGCGCGTGGTGATCACCGAGGTAACGATACCGAACGGCGTATCCACATCGACTTCGGATACTACCGGCCCGCGGATGATTTCCTTGACCTTGCCTTTGAACTGATTGCGTACGTTGATAGCGGAAATGCTCATATCGAGTGACTCCAGAAAATCGATTAAAAACAGTCAGTCAAGGGATGTCAGACGGCCCAGCGGACGTCTGTCGGCCGTGTGAGACGGCCCTCGCCACTTGCGTCGTAAGCGCGGTGGGACAGCGCGTCGTCGTTCGGCGCCGTCTTCAGTACGCGTTGCAACACATGTTCTTCCAGCGCGGCGAAACCGGCCGAAGCGCGCGCCCGCGGCCGCGCGAGCGGCACCGGCTGATCGAGCGCGATGCGCCCTTCTTCGATCAGCAGGATCCGGTCGCCCAGAGCCACGGCCTCGTGCACGTCGTGCGTCACCAGCAGCGCGGTAAATCGATGCTCACGCCACAGCCGTTCGATCAGCGCGTGCATTTCGATACGCGTCAATGCGTCGAGCGCGCCGAGCGGTTCGTCCAGCAGCAGCAATTGCGGCCGATGCACCAGCGCGCGCGCCAACGCGACGCGCTGCCGCTGACCGCCGGAAAGCTGCGCGGGCCAGTCGTTGGCGCGCTCCAGCAAACCGACTTCGGCCAGCACCGCGCGCGCATCTTCGCGCGCGCTGCGGCCAAGGCCGAGCATCACGTTTTGCAGCACGCTCTTCCAGGGCAGGAGGCGCGCGTCCTGAAACATGATGCGGGTGTCGAGCGGCTGGCCGTCTTCAGCGCGCTTTTCGAGCACACCCGAGGTAGTCTTTTCCAGGCCGGCGACGAGCCGCAGCAAGGTCGACTTCCCGCAGCCGCTGCGGCCGACGATCGCCACGAAACTGCCGCGCTCGATCGACAGATTGAAATCGGCCAACACCGTGCGCTCGCCATATTGCTTGCCGACGCCGCGCAACTCGACCGAATAATCGGCGGAGCGGCCCGCGTCGTTGCGCGCCAATGCGCCCGCCGGCGATACCCCGCCGCTCCGGTTCACGTCGTGCGTCCGATCGGCGCGTTCGAGTCCGGCCGCTTCGCCAGCGTCGTGATCTGCGATGCGCGGCTGCGCCAGTTCGGCTTCGAGATCGCTGCCCGCGATGCCGCCGAACGACGCCGACAATGTCGTTGCGCTCATGCTTTCGCTCCTCGTTGATAGGCCGGATGCCAACGCAGCGACACGCGCTCGAGGCTCTTTGCCAGCAAGTCGGCGAGTTTGCCGAGCGCCGCATACAGCAGGATGCCGACCACCACCACATCGGTTTGCAGGAATTCGCGTGCGTTCATCGTCATGTAGCCGATGCCCGATTGCGCGGAAATAGTCTCGGCGACGATCAGCGTGACCCACATCAGCCCGAACGCGAAACGCACGCCGACCAGAATCGACGGCAGCGCGCCCGGCAAGACCACATGCCGGTACAGCGCGAAGCCCTTCACGCCATAACTGCGCGCCATTTCGATCAGATTCGCGTCGACTGAGCGGATGCCGTGAAAGGTGTTCACGTACACTGGGAAAAACACGCCCAGCGCGACGAGAAACACCTTCGCTTCCTCCTCGATACCGAACCATAGGATCACGAGCGGAATCATCGCCAGCGCGGGGATGTTGCGGATCATCTGCACGGTCGAATCGAGCGCGACTTCAGCGGGCTTGAACAAGCCCGTCGCGAGCCCGAGCACGAGTCCGATGCCGCCGCCGATCGCAAAGCCCGACACCGCGCGCAACGTGCTGACCTTCACATCCGCCCACATCTCCCCGGACTGGATCAGCGACCACGCGGCCTTCACGACCGCGAGCGGTTCGGGCAGCACACGCGTCGACAGAACGCCGCTGCGCGCGGCGACTTCCCACGCCAGCAGAATCGCGAGCGGCGCGAGCCACGGCGCGAGATGCGTACCGACGCGGCGCAACAAGCCAGCAGCCCCGCCTGCGCCGCGTTCCGTACTCACAGTGGATTGAGCCATGATTGCTTTCCTCATTCCTTATCGATTGGCATCGCCGCCGAATCCAGCGAGCGAGTGCTCAGCTCGAACTCGCCGCCTTCGGCAGATAGTTGTTGCCGACGATCTCGCCGAATGGACCCGACAGCGGGCCGTTCGCCGTCTTGCTGCGACGGTTCGGCAGCAGCGGAAACACCAGCTCGGCGAAGCGATACGACTCTTCGAGATGCGGATAGCCCGACAGGATGAACGTGTCGATGCCGAGGTCGGCGTATTCCTTCATGCGTGCGGCGACCTGGTCCGGATTGCCGACTAGCGCGGTGCCCGCGCCGCCGCGTACAAGACCGATACCCGCCCACAGATTCGGATAGACCTCGAGTTCCGCGCGGCCGCCGCGCTTGCCGCCGTGCAACGCGGCCATGCGGCGCTGCCCTTCGGAATCCATCTTCGAGAACGAAGCCTGCGCGCGGGAAATGGTTTCGTCGTCGAGCTTGCTGATCAGCTTGTCGGCGGCGGCCCATGCTTCTGCTTCGGTTTCGCGCACAATCACGTGCAGGCGGATGCCGAACTTGATCTCGCGGCCATGCGCCCTGGCGCGGGCGCGAATGTCGGCGACCTTCTTCGCGACGGCGTCGGGCGGCTCGCCCCACGTCAGATACGTGTCGATATGCTCGCCGGCCATGTCATGCGCGGCCGGCGACGAACCGCCGAACCACAGTGGCGGATGCGGGTTCTGCACCGGCGGATATAGCGCCTTGCCGCCCTTCGAGCGCAGATGCTTGCCGGTGAACTCGATCGAGTCGTTGGTATGCGCGGCGCTCAGCAGCTTGCGCCAGATGTGCAGGAATTCGTCGGTGATTTCATAGCGCGTGTCGTGATCGACGAACACACCGTCACCTTCCAGTTCAGCCGCATCGCCGCCGGTTACCACGTTGATCAGGAGACGTCCGTTCGACAGGCGGTCGAAGGTCGCCGCCATACGCGCCGCGAGACCCGGCGACGAAATGCCCGGGCGAATCGCCACCAGAAACTTCAGGCGTTTGGTCGCGGCGATCAGGCTCGACGCGACCACCCATGCGTCCTCGCACGAACGGCCGGTCGGCAGCAGCACGCCCTCGTAACCGAGCGTATCGGCCGCCACGGCGATCTGCTGGAAGTAGTCGTAGTCGGCTGCGCGTGCGCCTTGGGACGTACCGAGATAGCGGCTGTCGCCGTGAGTCGGAATGAACCAGAACACATTCATTTGCTGCTCCTGCTTGTTCGAAACTGGATGGAGTGGAGACGGCGTGTCGAGTGAAAGCGCACACGCTGGCCGCGCGTTTTCACTCGGCGCGCGGCCGGGCCATGCGTCGCAAAAGGGGCGGAATTACACAACTCAACGCGGTTTAGCGTGGTTTAGCGCGGTCTGGTTCCGACAGCGCAACCGCTGGCGCGCGTGCGCCGTGGGGCTGGTGAAGATCGGCATCAGGCAGGACATCGCGACGGCTTCCCTCGACCAAACGTGCGCGTCATGCGCTCGATTAAATGGGCAACGGCGGCAACGCCGTCTGCATGGAGAAACAGTCTATGGATCGGGCCGTGGCTTTTGAACGATTTTTTTTAGCTTAGGTTTTCCACTTTCGTGATTAGCCCGACGCTAAAGCATACGGCTGGCGCGCGTTGCGCACGCGTGAAAGCGGATGGTCCTCGGGGTGGCCCTCGGGGTGGCCCTATATATAATGGCGCACATTTCCAATAATCCGGTGCAGGCCGCGCGAACCGCGCCGCCTGATCTCTCGCGGTGCATGCATGCAAAAACTTATCCTGCCGTTCGTCGCCGGTTTCCTGGCTTCCCTGTTCTTTCACGAATCGACGCTCGCGCTGCTGCACGCAGCCGGGCTGATCGACCCGACTGGTTTTTCGACCGCGCCGTTTTTGCCGCTCGGGTTGCCTGAGTTCATTGCGAACGCAATCTGGAGCGCGTTCTGGGCGGTGCTGATGGCGTGGCTGTTGCGCGTCGCGCCCGAACGGCGCGCGCCGTGGGTGCCGGCCTTCGTGTTCGGCGGCATTGTGCTGACGGCGGCGAGCGTGTTTGTGGTCGATCCGCTGCGCGGCATCTGGCCGAGCGGCAACATGCTGCCGCGGCTCGCGGTGGGTTTCGCGGCGAACGCAATGTGGGGCTGGGGCGCGCTGGTGTTCATGCGAGCGTTCATGGCGGGCGAAGACGAGGACTGAGCGAGGATTGAGCGTCGTCTTTACGCTCGATTGCAAGGCTATGCCGATGCGGGCACCGGCATCGTTTTTACCGCCGTCCTGACTTCCTCTTAGCCGTGCAGATCACGTAGCGGATGTTCGTTTGCCGGCCACGGGCTTTCGAACATCTTCTCCACGTCAGCGGCGCTGACGTCTTCGATGCGCGCGAAGCGCCAACGCGGCGCGTTATCCTTATCGATGATGCGCGCGCGAATCCCTTCGATCACGTCGCCATGCTCGAAGCACGTGCGTGTCAGATCGAGATCGCAGCGCAGCACGTCCGCCATCGAACCCTCGGCCCGCGTCACCACTTCCAGCGACACCGCCATCGACAAGGGCGAACGCTCGCGCAACACGCCGATCGTCTGCTCCGCCCATTCGGCGGCATCGCCTTCGCTTTCCCGTTCGAGCGACGCGAGTATCTGCACGACATCGGGCAACGCAAAATGCCGGTCGATCAGCGCACGTGTGCTCGCGAGCGACGAGTCCTCCGGATTCGGCACGACTCGATGCGAGCGGGTCTCGCGCTCGATGCACGCCACCACGTCGGAACCCCGTTCGAACAGTTCGCTGCGCAATGTATCGACTAGCGCGGGCAGCGCTGAATCGTCGATATAGGCGTCGGCGAGACCTGCGTAGAGCGCGTCGGCCGCACCGATCGTCTCGCCGGTCACTGCCAGATAGCGGCCGAGCGCGCCCGGTGTGCGCGACAGAAACCAGCTCGCGCCGACATCGGGGAAGAGTCCGATACGCGTCTCCGGCATCGCCATTCTGGTCGAGTTGGTCACGACGCGCAGACCGCCGGTGCGATGCGCCCCCTGCGAAATGCCCACCCCGCCGCCCATCACGACGCCGTTCATCAACGCGATATACGGCTTCGGATACGTAAAGATCGCATGATTGAGCCGGTATTCCTCGATGAAAAACGTATCGCGCACGTCGTGTTCACCGCGCTGCGCCGACTCGTACAGAAAGCGGATATCGCCGCCCGCGCAGAAAGCGCGCGGATGCTGGCTGCGCACCACCACCGCGAGCACGTCGGGATCTTCGCGCCACTGGTCGAGCGCCGCGTGCATCGCCCGAATCATGCCGGTCGACAGTGCATTGAGCGCCTTCGGGCGCTCCAGTTCGATGAAACCGATGCGGTTGGCTACGTAGGTCGCGACTTCGTCGCTGACGGCGGGCGAGGCGGAACTGGACATAGGGAGCTAAGCGCGCGGGCGAGAAGTGAATCGGAACTGAACGTTATCACGCGCTCGCCGCTTTGGGCCTGGTGGACAACTGTGCGGAAGATTCGGTACGTGCTTCGGTGGACTGTTTGCGGGCGCGCGTGTTTTTTGCTGCGGGTTGCTGCGCCGCCGGTTCGGCCTGCGGCTCTGCCGCGTGCCGCGCGCCGAGCCATGCATCGAGCGCAACGTCCACTACCGTGTCGAGCGGCGCGCTCGGAAATACCGGGCACGTGAGATTAAGCGCGACGATGCCATGCATGGTCGCCCAGAAAGCCTCGGCCCATACCGCCACGTCCACCGATGCGGGCAAGCGCCCCGCTGCTTTCAACTCCTCGAGCGCGACGATCATGATGCGCAACGAGGCGTCTCCGGGATCGTCGTCTGCTTTGAGCGGTGTGCCGCTCTCTTCCACTGGCGCAATGTCAGCCGATGCAGCCGGCGCGGCAACGCCGCCGAGCGCGGCGCCTGTGTAGCTCGGATCTTCCATGAAGATCAGCCGGTAGGTTTCCGGATGCGCAACGCCGAACGCCACATAAGCGCGCCCGAGCGCCTTGAGTCGTTCAGCCGGATCGGCGATCTGCGCAAGCGGCACGAAGGTCTCGAGCAATTGCGCATAACCTTCCGCGCACAACGCCTGAGCGATCTCGTCGCGGCTCGCGAAATGAAGATACAGCGTGGCAGGTGAATATTCGATGGCGTCGGCGATCTTGCGCATCGACAACGCAGCAAAGCCTTCACGCATGACGATGCGCCGCGCCGCATCGAGGATGCGCTCGCGCAGCGCCTGTTTCTGGCGAGTTTTTCGTTCGGTGATTCCCATGAAGCACATTTTCGGGTTGACAAACTGAAAAGTCAAATTAAACTGAACGCTGTTTACTGAACGGCGTTCATAAAATTTACCTGGATCAATCAGGTCTGCCCGGCGCGCTCTGCCGCCGCCTCAAGGGGTCGTCATGCAAGTCACAGGAAAAGTGGGTTTATTCGATGCCGCGGGCGCGGCCGGTCAATGCATTGCGGCGGCGCTGAGCGCGGCGGGCCGGGATTATCGCGTGGTCGGCCGCTCGCACAAGCCGCTCGAGGCGGCCTTCGGCCAGGATCCGCACGCGGAAATCGTCACGTGGAATCCCGACGATGCGGCTTCGATCACCGCGGCGGCGGCCGGGTTGCAAACGGTCATCTATCTGGTCGGCGTGCCCTACGATCAATTCGCCTCGCACCCGCCGTTGATGGAAAAGACCCTTGCCGGCGTGACGGCGGCAGGCGTCGAGCGCTTTATTCTGATCGGCACGGTGTATCCGTACGGCCGCGCGCGCGGCAACCCCATCACCGAAAATCATCCGCGCGAGCCGCACACCTTCAAAGGCAAGATGCGGCTCGCACAGGAAAATCTGGTGTTGGCGGCACACGGCCGCGACGGCTTGTCGACGCTGGTGTTGCGCCTGCCCGACTTCTACGGTCCGGGCATCGAGCGCAGTCTGTTGAACGGCGTGTTCGAGGGCGCCGCTCACGGTAAGCGCGCGCAGATGATCGGCCCGGTGGATGTGCCGCACGAATTCATTTACCTGCCGGACATCGGGCCGGTGGTCGAGAAACTGACGCGTACGTCCGAAGCCTACGGCCGCTGGTGGCACCTGGCCGGCGCCGGCACGATCACGCAGCGTGAAGTGGCCAAACAGGCGTATGCGCTGGCGGGCCGCGAGCCGAAGTTGACGGTGGCCGGCAAGACCCTGTTGCGCGTGCTCGGCCTGTTCAATCCGCTGATGCGGGAGCTGGTGGAGATGAATTACCTGATGACGGACCCCGTAGTGCTCGACGACACCGCGTTGAGTACGTTGATCGGATCTATCGCCAAGACCTCGTACGAAGACGGTATCCGGCAGTCATTCCCCGCAGCGCGCGAAGCGGCCTCGGCAACTGCTGCGACAGACCGGACCACGGCGAAACCTGCTTAGTCGCGCCAGGTTTTTGCGAGCGCAGGTGTATGTAAGTGTGCGTAGGCGTGTATGTCAGCCTGTATCAGCCCGCGACGTTGCCAGGCGGAAAGTGGCCGCTCTTGAGCAGCACAGGCGTGCCGTTACTGATCTGCAGATGTTCGCGCGCGACCGCCTCGATGTGCGGACGTCCGGCGTCGAACGCGCGCATCCAGCCTTCGAGATCCTCGGTGTAGGCGCCGAAGTGATCTTCGAGCGCTTCGACCGAGATCGCGCACGGCACGGGTTCGCCATCGACCAGCGCGGGAAACACGACAGTCAGATTGGAGTCGCGGTAAGCGGGCGCGTCCGCGGGAAACCGAATTTCCATGGTCGCCTCATCAGAAGTATCCGGTAGAAGACGGACGCCGGCGCAAACAGGCCAGCTTCGGAGAACGTCGATATGGTACTCGCCCGGCTGGATCACGGTCCAGTCTCCCGAGTTGCCTTCCTGCACGTCTCGCGCCGCCATCAACTGCCTCCGGGCGGCGGTCGACATCCTCGCGCGCGGCCTGTTCGACGCAGGCGGGCGCCGCGCGGACGGTTCACACGCATGCGCTCACGATAGTTAAGTGTTGCGCTTCGCGAGCCGATAAGTTCAGCGTGCGTATCGACACGAATCGATAAATCGAGTGGCACTTGTGCCGCTTGCTCCGGTCGAACAGCGTCATCGGCACAGCCTGTGCTGACGCAAATTCGAGTTCAGTGAGCGCGATATGGGAAAATATTTTCTGCAAAACCACGAACTGCCCGAGCCGGATGCCGCAAACCAATGGTTTGCTTACGCCGAAAATCACGGCATCGACATTCCGAAAGCCATCAGCATCTGGGAAGACGCGGCCACTGAAGAGGGCGCGGAAAGCCGCCGGATAGTCAGCGCGGCCGGCATCACGATCGAGACGGCCGGGCAGTGAAGACACTGCCCTCGCCGTGCGCGGCGAACTATCACAGACTCTCGACACCCATTAGAAAGGGAACAATCACGATGCATTTCATGACGTACCTGCGCCGCTCCGGCCGCTTCCGACCCAGCCGCGCGGCCCTTGTTCTGGCCCGCCTGAGATCCCTTTCTGCCGCCCTACCCGCCGCACTACTGCTCAGCGCCGGTCTTGGCGCGTGCGCCTCATCGAACACCACTTCGCTGATCAACCTGCCGAATGGCCAAACCGGCTTTGCGGTGAATTGCAGCGGCGCGGACGCCGCCTCCAGCTGGGCCTCGTGCTACGTGCAAGCCGGCAAAGCATGCGGCGCGACCGGCTACGACATCATTTCGAAAGACAACGACGAAGGCGGCGCGGCTGGCGGCAGCATCACGAACGTCGTGTCGGCCAACGTGAAAAACCGTTCGATGATCGTGCGCTGCAAATAACGAGCAACATGTGGCCGTACGTTTGCGCGGGCTTCAGTGCGCCTGCATCTTCGAGAACATATTCAACACGGCGACACCGGCAACGATCAGCCCAAGCCCAATGACGGCCGGCACGTCAGGCACCTGGCGGTACATGACGACCGCGACCAGCGTAATCAGCACGATGCCGGCGCCGGACCACACCGCATAGACGATGCCGACGGGAATACTCTTAAGCGTGAGCGACAGGCAATAGAACGCAATGCCATAGCCGAGCACGACCACCGCTGCGGGCAGCAGCCGTGAAAATCCTTCCGACGCTCGCATCGCGGAGGTCGCGATCACTTCGGCGACAATGGCTATGGCGAGCAATGCATAAGGAGGCATCCGCATCGCCTCACGCATTTGCAAGCGCGAGCTTGCTATAGTCGTGGCCAAGTTGCGCGCACAGTGCTTCCACCACCAGTTCATGATCGGCGCGCTGCGGCAAGCCTGAAACGGTCACCGAGCCGATCACGCCGGCACCCGCTACCGTCAACGGAAACGCGCCGCCGTGCGATGCGTATTCCGTGGCCGGCAAGCCGTGCTTCTCGGCGAGCGTGCTGCCCGCCAGTTGCATCTTCAGGCCGATCGCGTACGAGCTACGGCGGAAGTGCGCGACCGTGTTGTTCTTGCGGCGAACCCAATCGACGTTGTCGGGCGTCGCGCCCTCGAGTGCGCTGAAGAAGAGCGGTTGGCCGAAGGTGCGCACGTCGATAGCCACCGCGATACCACGCGCCTTGGCGATCTCATGCAGATACGCACCGACCTGCCACGCGCGGTCAGCATCGAATTGGGGGAACACCAGCGCTTTTTCCTGAGCGGCAATCGACTGCAGATCGTGAGCGATATCCATGGGGTAAGAGCAAGGTAAGAGGTGAAGCTCACGCCGCATTGCATAACGAAGGGCGCCGCGAGAAGAACCTGAATTCTAGCGCAGCGCCTTATGAAGGACTTCCGGCACGCGACGCCGGCCATGCGAGCCGCGACCTCGAGGGCCCGCACAAGCCTCGCATTTGTGTCGGTATGAAGTCCATTCTTAAATAGCTATTGCATCGGCATACGCTTTGTTCTATAATCTTTTCTTCGACGGACGCGGGGTGGAGCAGTCTGGCAGCTCGTCGGGCTCATAACCCGAAGGTCGTAGGTTCAAATCCTACCCCCGCAACCAAGTATCTCAACGGTTCGAAACGTCGAAAACAACATCAAAGGCTTGCCCAACCGGCAGGCCTTTTTTGTTTTCTGTCGCGCATTTGTTCCGCCCTTCCTTCCCGTAGTCAGTTCCGGTAGTCAGCCCAACACCAAAACGCTCCGATTCGGCATGTCGCAAGAAGCGACGCTGCTTGCACGTCGACGGCCAATCGCATCGATTCACCCTCCTCTTTTTTATCAGCAGTCCAAACAGATATGTACTCCGTTCGCTCGCAGCAATCGGCGCCCGCACCGCGCCAGCCGAACACGACAACGATCGACTCCCAGTCACACAGAAAATCGGCAGCGTTAGCCGATCGGCCTGGGGCACAACAGTCCGAACGGCGCCCACCGCGCAAAGCGCGCTGCTCGCTTCGCGCCACCACCGGCACACCGCCATTTCCGGCCCGCAGAAAACCCCCGCCCCAGTGATAAACTCCTATCACCTTTTCTCGTCCCCTTCCTATGAAATTCTGTTCTGTCTGCGGCCACGGCGTCAGCCTGAGCATTCCGCCGGGCGACAACCGCGAGCGCTTCGTATGCGGCAGTTGCGGCACGGTGCACTATCAGAATCCGCGCAACGTGGTCGGCACCGTCCCGGTCTGGGACGACAAAGTGCTGCTGTGCCGTCGCGCGATCGAACCGCGCTACGGCTACTGGACGCTGCCCGCAGGCTTCATGGAAATGGGCGAAACGACGGCCGAAGCGGCCTCGCGCGAGACGCTGGAAGAAGCCGGCGCCCGCGTCGAAGTGCAGAACCTGTTCTCGCTGCTGAACGTGCCGCACGTGCATCAGGTGCATCTGTTCTACATGGCGCGCCTGCTCGATCTCGACGTCGCCGCGGGCGAGGAAAGCCTCGAGGTCAAGCTCTTCGAGGAACACGAGATTCCGTGGGACGAGATCGCCTTCCCGACGGTCGGCCAGACCCTGCGCTTTTTCTTCGCTGACCGCGCCGCCGGCAGCTTCGGCCTGCACACGGGCGATATCTTCCGCTCGCTGCGCGAAGGTTGAGCGGCGCGCATGGTTCCCTGGCTCGGACCTGACGATCCGTTTCCGTCCGTCGAGCGCGCGCTCGGCGCGACAAGCGGCGCACCCGGCCTGCTCGCCGCGAGCGGCGATCTGCTGCCGTCGCGGCTGATCGACGCCTATCGGCGCGGCATCTTCCCCTGGTATTCAGACGGCCAGCCGGTGCTGTGGTGGAGCCCCGACCCGCGCATGATCCTGCGCCCCGCCGAGTTCAAGGTGTCGCCGTCGCTGCGCAAAACGCTGAAGCGCGTCCTGCGTGACGACGCGTGGGAAATCCGCGTCGACCACGATTTCGCCGCCGTGATGCGCGCCTGCGCGCAGGCGCCGCGGCGCGGTCAGCGCGGCACGTGGATTACGGCCGACGTGGTCGAAGCGTATTCGTCGCTGCATCGGGTGGGTGACGCGCACAGCATCGAAACCTGGTTCGAAGGCAAGCGCGTAGGCGGCTTGTACGGGGTGTCGTTCGGCCGGATGTTCTTCGGCGAATCGATGTTTGCGAACGTCACCGATGCATCGAAAATGGCGCTGGCCGCTCTGGTCGGACACTTGCGCCGTCACGAAATAGAAATGATAGACTGCCAGCAGAACACGTCGCATCTGGCGTCGCTGGGCGGTCGCGAGATAGCGCGCAAAGCGTTCATCGCGCATGTTCGCGCGTCTGTCGACGCGGAGCCGATTCCCTGGCGCTTCGACAAGACCGTGTTGCTCGATGTGGTCGCGCCGGCGGCGTAACTGACGAACCAGGACGCATCAGGAAAAATCAGGCCGAATCCGGATCCGCTGCCTACCGAGCCGCGGGTCACGAGCCGCAAGGCGCGCCGGGTTTGCATTACCAGAGACGCATCGAGAGCTGCCAACGTGACTCATCCCAACGAGCTGCCTCTTTCTCCGCTTTCCGCGCTGCAATTTTATGCAACGGCGCCCTATCCCTGCAGCTATCTGGATGGACGCATCGCGCGCTCGCAAGTCGCCACCCCCAGCCATCTGATCAACTCCGACGTCTATACCGACCTCGTCAAAGCGGGCTTCCGGCGCTCGGGGGTGTTCACCTATCGTCCGTATTGCGACGGTTGCCGCGCCTGCGTGCCGGTACGCGTGCCGGTCGACCAGTTCGAGCCGAACCGCACACAGCGGCGCGTCTGGAAAAAGCACGGCGAGCTGATCGCCACCGTCGCACCGCTCCATTACGACGAAGAGCACTATGCGCTTTACATGCGCTACCAGTCGGCGCGGCATGCGGGCGGCGGCATGGATCGCGACAGCCGCGATCAATACGAACAGTTCCTGCTGCAAAGCCGGATCAACTCGCGGCTCGTCGAGTTTCGCGAACCGGTGCCGGATCATCCCGAAGCGCCGGGCATCCTGCGCATGATCAGCATGATCGACATCCTCGGCGACGGGCTCTCGTCGGTGTACACGTTCTTCGAGCCGGATCTGCCGCACAGCAGCTTCGGCACCTACAACATCTACTGGCAGATCGAACAGGCGCGCAGCCTCAAGCTGCCGTACGTGTACCTCGGCTACTGGATTCGCGAGAGTCCGAAGATGGCGTACAAGGCGAATTTCCGGCCGCTCGAAGGCCTGATCGACGGTGCCTGGCAAGTGCTCGATCCAGCGAGCGTCGATCTGCCGCCGGTGGACCTGGCGATCCGTGGCAAACGCGGACCGCTTCGGCCGTAACGGCAACGGGCGCCGGAGATAGCCGGAGATAGGCCGCCACCCACCTTCCAGTTGGTCTCATTAATGCCCCAAAGCCGGTAAAATAGCGGGTTCCCATTTTCCGGCCGCCCGGCTTCGTCCCGTGTTCAGTTCCCTCTACCCGCTCGTACGCGCCCAACTCTTTCGCATGGACGCGGAAGACGCTCACCACCTGACCTTGCGCATTCTCAGCGCCGCCGGCCGCGCCGGCCTCGCGGGCACGCTCGCGCCGCGCGTGCCGGATGCGCCGCGCACCGTGATGGGGCTGACATTCCGCAATCCGGTGGGGCTCGCCGCCGGCCTCGACAAGGACGGCGCCTGCATTGACGGTCTCGCCGCGCTGGGCTTCGGCTTCATCGAGGTGGGCACGGTCACGCCGCGCGCGCAGCCGGGCAATCCGCGCCCACGCATGTTCCGCCTGCCGCAAGCGAACGCCGTGATCAACCGGATGGGTTTTAACAACGCCGGCGTCGACCAGTTCGTCAAGAACGTGCAGGCCGCGCGCTATCGCGGCGTGCTCGGGCTGAATATCGGCAAGAACGCCGACACGCCGATCGAACGCGCCGCCGAAGACTATCTGTACTGCCTCGAACGCGTGTACCCGTTCGCGAGCTATGTGACGGTCAACATCTCGTCGCCGAATACGAAGAATCTGCGCCAGTTGCAAGGCGCAGGTGAGCTCGACGCGCTGCTCGCCGCGCTGAAAGACAAACAGCAGCGTCTGGCCGACCTGCACGGCAAACTGGTGCCGCTCGCGCTGAAGATCGCACCGGACCTCGACGACGAACAGATCAAGTCGATCGCCGATACGCTCTTGCGCCACCAATTCGAAGGCGTGATCGCCACCAACACCACGCTGTCGCGCACCGCCGTCACCGGCATGCAATACGGCGACGAAGCCGGCGGCCTGTCGGGCAAGCCGGTGTTCGAAGCGTCGAACGAAGTGATCCGCAAGCTGCGCGCCGAAGTCGGCGAGGCGGTGCCGATCATCGGCGTGGGCGGGATTTTCTCGGGTGACGATGCACGCGCGAAGCTGGCCGCCGGCGCGTCGCTGGTGCAGCTCTATACCGGCTTCATCTACCGCGGCCCGGCGCTGGTGGCCGAATGCGCGCAAGCGCTGCGCTAACACTGCGCGATGCGGGTCGCATCAGAATATAGACATAAACAAACAGTATTTAAGCTTCGATAGTCTGCTTTGTTATGCTTTCGTCTGTTAAAACGCCTCGAATAAAAGGAACACGATGAAATTTGGCTTGCTGAAAAAGATCGTAGTAGCCGGCCTGATCGGCGCGTCGTTCACTTCCGTGACTGCCCACGCGGACGACCTGCTCGACCAGGTCAAGCAACGCGGCACGCTGCGCGTCGGTCTCGAAGGCACCTTCCCGCCGTTCAACTCGAAAGCGCCGTCGGGCGAACTGGTCGGCTATGACGTCGACGTCGCCAAGGCCGTCGCTGCAAAGCTCGGCGTGAAGCCGGAATTCGTCACGACCGAATGGAGCGGCATCATCGCCGGTCTGCAGGCGGGCAAGTTCGATGTGATCGTCAACCAGGTCGGCATCACGGACGCACGCAAGCAGGCGCTCGACTTCTCGCCGGCCTACACGTACTCGGCCGCGCAACTGATCCAGCGTAAGGACGACACGCGCCAGTTCAAGTCGCTCGACGATCTGAAGGGCAAGAAGCTCGGCGTCGGTCTCGGCACGAACTACATGGACATGGCGAAGTCGGTGCCGGGCATCGACGTGAAAACGTATCCGGGCGCGCCTGAATATCTGCGCGATCTGGCCGCCGGGCGGCTGGATGCGGCGCTCAACGACCGCCTGATGCTCGCGTATCTGATGAAGAACTCGCAGTTGCCGCTGCGCACGGGCGCCACGGTCGGCGCGGGCAACCCGTCGGGCATCCCGTTCAGGAAGGGCAATCCGAAGTTCGCCAAGGCGATCGACGACGCGATGACCCAGCTCGAAGCGGACGGCACGTTCACGAAGATCTCGGACAAGTGGTTCGGCATCGACATCAGCAAGCCGATCAAGTAAAGCGCGCTTGATGAAACGAAGGGCGGCATCGTCAATGATGCCGCCCTTCGCTTTTCTGCCGGTTCGCCTGCTCGCTAGAGAACGCCCGCCCACGTTTATGATGTGCGCTTTGCCGCGCCAACCAGACCACCGCTCATGCCCACCACTTCCCTGCTCGTCCAATCGCTTCCTGTGCTCGCACAGGGCGCCGTCCTGACGGTCAAGTTCGCGGTTCTGTCGATGATCTTCGGCCTGTTCGCGGCCGCCGTGCTCGCGGTGATGGGGATCAGCCACAACCGCGTGCTGAACTGGATCGCGCGCGTCTACGTGAGCTTGATGCGCGGCACGCCGCTGCTGGTGCAGATCTTCGTGATCTATTACGGTTTGCCGAGCCTCGGCATCTCGCTCGACCCGACGCCTGCCGGCGTGATCGCGTTGTCGGCGAACGTGGCGGCGTACCTGTCGGAGAGCATGCGCGGCGCGATTCTCGGCATTCACAAGGGCCAGTGGCTGGCCGCGTATAGCCTCGGTCTGTCGCGGCGTCAGACGCTGCGCTACGTGATCGCGCCGCAGGCCTTGCGCATTGCCGTGCCGAGTCTGTCGAACAGCCTGATCAGCCTGATCAAGGATACGTCGCTGGTGTCGGTGATTACCGTGACTGAACTGCTGCGCAGCGCACAGGAGATCATCGCGTCGACCTATCAGCCGCTGCCGCTGTATCTCGCGGCAGCCGCGGTCTACTGGGTGCTGTGTCAGATGCTGGAATGGGTGCAGCGCTGGTACGAACGGCGTCTTGCGCTGCCGTCGCGGCACTGAGCACCCGTATCTCGCCGCTTACCGGTTGGTCTATCGGCTGGCGACCGACGACGTAGCATCCAGCGACGCGCCGAAGCGTTCGAAGCGCGGTATGTAGTAGCGGTCCGGGTCCAGCGAAAACGCGACGTGACGCGTGCGGCCCATCAGTTCCTTGCGCGGAAAGAAGCCGAAGTAGCGCGAGTCGGCGCTGTCGTCGCGATTGTCGCCGAGCATCAGATACTCGCCTTGCGGCACGACCACCGGCCCGAACGAGTTGCGCGGACTCGGCGCTTCAGGCGAAAGCCGCACCGTATGCGCGACGCCGTCGAAGCGTTCGGTCAGATAGTCGCCGGGGGACACGGCGTCGCCCGGTAACGGCGCGAGTTTCAGCGGCTGATAATCGGCCCGCACGCCGTTCACGTACAGCACGTTGTCGCGCATCGCGACGCGGTCGCCCGGCAAACCGATCAGACGCTTGACGATCAGCTCATGCGCCGCCGACGAATCGATCGTGACAATGTCGCCGCGCTGCGGATCGTGCAGATGCGCGATCGCGATGTGGGTCAGCGGCACGCGCAGATCGTAGGCCATCTTGTCGACGAAGATGCGGTCGCCTTCGCGGATAGTGGGCAGCATCGAGCCGCTCGGCACGACGTTCCAGTCGGCCACGGCGCTGCGGAACAGCACCATCAGGAACAGAAACGCGACGAGGCTCTTGTTGTCGCGCCACAATTTTCCAAGCATGCGCATCGAAGGTGACTCCAATGGAAGGTGTTCGAAAGCTGCGATCATGCGAACCCGTTTGTTCGAATCCGCATGCCCGCTGCAAATCGTACCACCGCCACTGGAAGCAACGCGGCTACCTCGGTTGCCAGTCATGCATCCGTCGTGTTCCTGTCATGCCCCAGCGCGCACACGTCATTCGCCCGCGAATTTGAGCCCCAGCGCGGCGCGCGCGGCATCGGCCATCGCGATCATCTGCAACGAAGTGGCGTGCGGCATCAGCGGGCTTTCCAGCTGGCCGGCGCGAATCAGCTCGCAGAAATGCGCGGTCTCGTAGTTCAGACCGCCGCCTTCGAATGGCTCGTCGAGTTCGATCACGCGGCCGTCGGCGTAACGGATCGTCGCGCGCGACGGGTTCCACCACGGCTCGTGGATCGTCACGTGGCCGCTTTTGGCCATCAACAGCGCATCCCCCTTGCCATGCAGATCGAGCCCGCAAAATAGCTGCGCGATTCCACGCTCGTGCCGGCTATTGAGGCTCGCAAAGGTATCGACGCCGGTGGACCCGAGCCGCCCGAGCGTCTGCACGTCGCGCGGTGCGCCGAGCCAGTCGATCGCCAGAAATATCTCGTAGATGCCGATGTCGAGCAACGCGCCGCCCGCATGCTCGAACGACAGCGACGGGTGACCGGCCGGCACGCCCGGCACCGAACAGCCGGCACGCACGAGACCCACCTCGCCAATCGGCTCGGCATCCAGATGCGCGCGCAACTTTCTGTAGAGCGGATAGAACGGCGGCTTCATCGCCTCCATGAAGAGCCGCTGCGCGGAGCGCGCGGCGCTCAGCACGCGTTCGAGCTGCGGCGCGTTGATGGTGGCGGGTTTTTCGCACAGTACGTGCAGACCGGCTTGCAGCGCGGCGATCGCGTAGTCGGCGTGGCTGTCCTGGAGGGTGGCGATATAGAGCGCGTCGATGCCGCTTGCGAGCAGCGCCTCGAAACTCGCGCAGACCTCGCCGCCGAATTCAGCGCCAAAGGCGGCGGCCGGCCCGGCGCGACGCGACCACAGCGCGCTCAGTTGCGCGTGCGGTACATGGGCGAGACCTTGAGCAAAACGACGGGCGATGCGACCCGTCCCGACGATACCCCAGCGAATGACGGTGTCCCCCGAAGGGGCTTGTTCCATGGCGATTGTCATCGTTCCTTCGAGTCCGTGCAGTTCAGAACAGGCGCTATTGTCGCGCATGCCGCGCGCCAGTGTGGACATATAACCACGCCGTGCCGCGCCGTTCGTTACTTACACAAGGTCTCGCAGGCCATTGAACCAGACCGCGGCCGATGCGCCGCCGCAGCGGCCACGCTCAGCCGCGTACCGGTGGTTCGTGCGAAAAGGTACTGCCGAGCTCTTCCGTGGAGTAGTCGATCATCGCCAGCGACGCGAGTTCCGCGTCCTTCGGATCGCGCCGTTCGATCGCTTCGATCACGCGCTGATGCGTGGCGATGGCCTTCTCCCAGAGACCTTCCTTCTGGTTGACGATGGGGTTGACGGTCGACAGCGCGCCGCGAATGATCGCCGCCATCTGCTTGAAGAACTGATTGCCGCTGGCGACGACGATGCGCGTGTGAAACAGCTCGTCGGCGTCCTGATAGCCAGCCTCGCCCGGCCGGATCACACGGAACGCCTCGAACGCCTCGCGAATCGCCGCGATGTCGGCCGCGCTGCCGCGCGCGGCCGCCTGCGCCGACGCGCGCGGTTCGATCAGGATGCGAAACTCGATCACGTCGCGCAGAAACAGCGGATCGGGCTTCGCGCGAAAGCGCCAGTTCACGACGTCCTCGTCGATCATGCGCCAATCGCTCATCGGCCGGATGCGCGTGCCGATCTTCGGCCGCACGTCCAGCATGTCGCGCGCGAGCAGCATTGAGAGCGCCTCGCGCATCACCGTCCGGCTGACGTCGAACTCCTTCGACAGCACATCCTGCGGAGGCAGGATCGCGCCGTACTTTTCTTCGACGATGCCCGTGACGAGCCCGTCCATGACTTTGCTCACCAGCGATCGATCCTTGTTTGCCTGTTCCATGACACTCTCCCCGAAGCGGTGTTTGCCCCCGCGTAGCCTGTTGATCAAGCGGCCCTCGTGTGTCGTTTTTTATGCGTTTCGATTACATTTACGATACGTTGCTAGCTTCAAACCAGTTGCGCCAGTTGGGACACTTCCTGACAGGGTTATCCCTCTGAGGAATTGTTTCTTCTTTGTAACGCAGCACGGTTTGACGGGCCATAAGCTTGCGTCACAAGCGTGCCTGCGTTGCAAAATTTGCATCGTGCGAAGACGCACGTAGTGAGACGAATAGGCGAATCCGCAACACCCGGCGCGTGCGGAGAAGGCAGGCGCGCGAAGCGCGAGCGGATTTAAGCAGATCTGCAACGACGCTCCGCTCACTAGGCGCTCGTTGCGACCGACGCGTAACGCCCGCCAAAAAAGATCAACGGCGCGTGTTCATCGAGTGAGAACACCAGCACTTCGCCGACGAACAGCGTGTGATCGCCGCATGGATGACGGTCCACCATCCGCGCCGCGAAGCGCGCCGCCGCGTGTTCGAGCAATACCACCTCCGGCAAGCCGTCGACCGCCGCGAAGCGCGGCGCGAGCCAGGTCTGCGGCTCGCCGGCGAAGTGACGGCTGTGCGGCTCCTGTGCGTCGGACAGCACGCTGACGCCGAACAGCGTGTTCGCCATCAACCGCTCGTGCATGCGCGCGCGATGCCCAACCGACACCACGATCAGTGGCGGCTTGAGCGAACCCGACATGAAGGCGTTGGCGGTCATCGCGTGCAACCGGTCGCCACTGCCGGTCGAAATCACCACTACGCCGGTTGCGAAGCGCCCCAGCGCATGACGAAAGCGGCGCTCGTCGAAGCCGACCGCGTCGAAGCTGGCCGCGTCCAGGTCGGCCGGCTCGCCAGCCGCCGGGCCGCCGGCCGGCCCTTGCCGGCTGTCAGTTTGAAGTGCCCGGGCCTGCATTGCCGCCCTCCTTCGCTGTTCAATCTGATTGGATGTGATCTGCTTAGCCTCGACCCGGCAATCAGTCGAAGCGGCATGCGGCGACCGGTTTGTGCGCGATGAAGTGAAACCACCAGGCGCTGCTGGTTTCCACGTCGTCGGGAATGCGCTCGCCTTCGCAGCTGCCGAACACCGCATCGCTCTGAAAGCCGACCTCGGCGAGTTGCCGGCGCTGTTCGGCGAGCGTCGTATAGACGATCACAATGCCGAAGTTGTGCGCCGCCGCCGTCTTCAGCGCGTAGCTGCCATAGTCGTGATTCAGCCGCACGTTGCGCATATAGTTCAACGTGCCGAGCTGGAAGCGCCGCAGCGAGCGCAACGTGCGCCAGCCGAGCTTGAGCGGATTGAACGTGAATTCCGGCAGCAGTTGCCAGAGGTTCTCGCTATAGCCCGGTCCGCCGCGGTTGTGCGTCGAGAACAGCAGGTAGCCGCCTGGCCGCAACACGCGGTACATCTCTTTGAGAATCTTCACGCGGTCGTCGTAGTCGACGCAATCGATGCCGTTCCAGCTGAACTCGACCAGGCCGTAATGCGCGGACGGAAGCGCCGACATGTCGCGTGCATCCATGTGCCGCAAATCCAGGCCGGGATAGCGTGCCTTCGCCATTTCCAGCAGTTTCAGCGTGTAGTCGACGCCGGTGTAGTCGCTCGAGATCGCGGTCATCAACGGAATCGTGCGGCCCGCGCCAATGCCGATATCGAGCAACGGCTGGCCCGCGCAACGCGGCCCGATCCAATCGAAGGCCGCTTGTTCGCCCGGGTCGGAGAAAGTCTTTTCAGTGGTGAATTCGCGCGTCGCATCCGGCGAATTCCACGCGATGCGATTGACGCGGTCCAACTCGGACTGCAACTGTGTATTCACGGGCGTACTCCGTCGAGGCAGGGATGCGCCGGGGTTCGGGAACCCGTTGCTCCAGCCGTCGGCGCACTCACGGACTGATGCTGGAAAAGCGCCGGCGTCATTGCGCCGGCGGTATCGGTTGAAGCCCGTGCAAAGGCGGCGGGAACGGCCGCGCGGATCACGTCGGCGAACAGCCACTTTTCGGCGTCGGCCATGACCGCTTCGCGCGCGGGGCGCGTGAACAGCGCGTGATCGAGTTTGGGCAGCGTGACCGCGCGCACGCGCGGATAGCGCAGCAACGCGCCCAGCCGCGCGCCGAATTGCACGCGCGCTTCATCGAGGCCGACGTCGAACTCGCCGTACGCGAGCCGCATCTGCACACCCTTCGCGTGCAGCGTGCAGACGATGTCGCGCACCTCGTTGCGAATCAGCGGCCAACCGGTGCGATGTTCGATCCAGCCGATAGCGGCGAGCCAGCAACGCCGCGTGAGGCGCCTGCCGAGCACTCTCGCGATCCGCAGCGGATGACTCTGGCCGTGCAGCGCGCGCGACCATTTCGCGCCTGTGAGAGCCGAACGCCAATAGACCTTCGACGAAGCGAATTGCTGCGCGCCCGGCTCGCGGGCCGCGCCGTCCCAGATGAACTTCTGCAGGTTCACGCCGAAGCCGCCGACGATCTTCGGATGGCGCGCGCACGCATGCAGCCCGACGAACGCGCCGCCGCACACGCCGAATGTGACGACCCGCGCATGGCCGTGCGCGGCCAGCCAGTCGGCGCCCGCGGCCGCATCGTTGCACGAGGTATCGGAATAGATCGTGTCGAGCGTGATGGTCTCGGCCGCCGGCGCGGCGTCGCCGAGTCCGCTCAGGTCCATGCGTAATGACGCGATGCCGAGCGCCGCCAGCCGCCGCGCGAACAGCACGAAGATGCGTCCATCGCCGATGTGGTGGCTCGCGCCGGTGTTGACGAACAGCATCGCGGGCGGAGCCAGGCCGTTCGTGTCCATACTGGGGACGAGCGGTTCGCAGTAAATACCGAAGTAGTTGCCGAACACGATGGGCCGCTCGACGGCGTTATCCAGCGTGAGCGTGAGTTCGGGCAAAGCCAAAGGCGATGCGTCGAGAAGGTGCGGGGTCTCTGACTGATCTGCCGCGCCGGTTGCGTCGGCGACGCTCGCCCCTTCCAGCAGCCATTGCGCGACGCGTGAAAACGCCGCGACCGGTTCTTCGCTATACAGCGCTTCGATCACGAAGCGATCGCACTCGTCGAAGCAACCGCGCTCCACGCTCACACCATTGGCGGCATAGTGTTCGGCCAGCGCATCTGCGCGGCGGCGGTCGCTGGAATCGAGCAGCAGCACGCGCCGCGCGGGCCTGGTCGTGTCGCTGCTCAGATCCAATGCGCCGATGCGCGCGATATCGCCGCCGTGCAGGCCGAAGCCGAA
This sequence comes from Paraburkholderia sp. IMGN_8, assembly GCF_038050405.1. Taxonomy (NCBI): domain Bacteria; kingdom Pseudomonadati; phylum Pseudomonadota; class Betaproteobacteria; order Burkholderiales; family Burkholderiaceae; genus Paraburkholderia; species Paraburkholderia sp. IMGN_8. The sequence continues at coordinate 2,785,959 of NZ_CP150900.1, forward strand.
CGCCTCCACATAAGCATCGGGATCGGCGATCGGGTCGGCGTTCATGCCTGCGGGCGTGCTGAGCCAGCTTTGGCGATGCGCGCGCAGCTCACGTAGATAGTTGCGGCCGATAATCGGCGGCGCCAGCAACACCAGAGCGTCGATATCGCCGAGCCGTTGCGCGGCCAGCGCCGCCAGCGTTGCGCCGAGACGCAGGCCCACCAGCGAGACGCTCGTCGCACCGGTCCATTCGCGCAAACGGCGGGTCGCGGCGGCGATGCTGTCGAGCCACGCATCGACACGTTGGGCGTCATCTTCCGTGCCGGCCGAATCGCCCGCACCTGGGTAATCGAAGCGCAACGCCGGCATACCCGCGGCAGCGATGCGTTCGGCAAGCTTGCGCCAGCCACGATGCGTACATAGAGCGTCATACCCAAACGGATTGCACAGGACGACACCCTGCTTGCCGGCCGCTGGATGCAGCCAGCCAAAGCAGTCGTCGAAGACGACAGGTCTCATGGTCTTCCTTCGCAGATGGCCGCGTGCGGCGCCTCGCTCACCCGAGCACGGGCCGTCATGTTGTTTTTTATGCCGGCGTCCGCAAGGAGCGCGGCGCCGTATACGTCGATCATTAAACTGCCGCCCGCCACGCGTATCTGTACGCACGCGCACACATTTTTCAGACGAACTGGCGCACCATCTACGCACCCCGCGCAATCACCGAGGCCGCCCAGCGTTCCATGGAAAAAAGTATCGTCAAGAACATCATCGTCAATTTCGCAGGAGCAGTCGCTCCGACGTTTATCTCACTCGTCACTGTGCCCGCCTATATCCACCTGATGGGTGTCGAGCGATATGGCGTGATCAATCTGGTATGGGCGCTCATCGGCTACTTCGGCGTGCTCGATCTCGGTACGAGTCTCGCGACCGAAAATCAGATCTCCAAGGCGCGCGCGGCTAATGACGATTCGATCGAGCGCATCTTCTGGAGCGCGTGGTTCATGAATCTGGGGACCGGCATGGCGGGTGGCCTGATGGTCTACCTCGGCACGTTCCTCTACATCACGCATGGGGTGAAGATCGAACCCGCGTTTCAGCGCGAGGTGATGGCCAGCCTGCCCTGGATCGCGGTGGCCGTGCCGATCGCAAACGTCTCGTGGGTCTTTGCCGGCGCAATCAACGGGGTGGAACGTTTCACCAGTTTCAACATCAATCAGACCGTCGGCACGGCGCTGTTTCAACTGTTGCCGCTCGCGGCCATCTTCTGCTTCACGCCGTCGCTCGCGGTGGTGATTCCGGCGGCCGTCGTGGCGCGCTTCGTGGCCGGCGCGATGCTCGGCGCGGCCGCGTTCCGCGCGCTCGGGATTCGCCATGTGCGGATGCCGCGGTGGCGCGTGATGGCCGAACTCTTTCGCTATGGCCGCTGGATGCTGCTGTTTTCCGGCGCCGGCATGCTTGCGTCGACGCTCGACCGGGTGCTGGTCGGCGCACTGCTCGGCGCGCGCTTCGTGACCTACTACGCAACGCCGCAGAACCTCATCACGCGTCTGAATTTGTTGCCGGTCGCGATGGTGCGCACCTTGTTCCCGCGCCTCTCGGCAGTCTCGCGCGCCGACGCAGACGCACTGGCGCGCAGCGCCCTGGCGTTTCTGAACGGCACGTTCACGCCGTGCGTGATCGTCGCGCTGTTCGCGCTCAAACCCTTTCTGGTGCTATGGCTGGGGCCGGCGATGGCGGCAGCGGCGCCGGTCGCCAGCGTGCTCGTGCTGGGCGTGTGGCTGAGCGGCCAGTCGGGCATTCTGGGGATTCTGATTCAGGCGCAGACGAAGCCAGCCTATGTGGCCTGCGTCAGCTGGCTTCAATTGCCGGTGTTCGCCGGCGCGCTGTGGTTCGCGATCCATTGGTTCGGGATCATGGGCGCGGGTATCGTCGTCGCGATCAAGGCGCTGTCCGACTACGCCGCGTTTCTGTATTTTGCACGGCTGCATGTCTGGTCGATCGTGCGCAACATGCTGACCCACCTCGCGTTCCTGCTCGTCGCGCTGGGGCTCGCCGATTCGATCACCGCGTGGCCGACGCTCGCCGCCTCCGCGCTCGCTCTCGCGGCTGCGAATCTGGGTCTGTCGCTGCACGGATCCAGCGATCTCAGGAATCTCGTCTATAAGCTCTGGATGCGCGTGACGCTGTCAACCAGTTAGTGAATCAAATGAAGCAGGCGGTTCAGGCCCGCTTCTCGTTACATCGCTCCACATCACGACGCGCGTGACCGCGTGACGGTATCCGGCACCGCGATGTTGGGCGCGGCGACGCTGCGCGTGGCGATGGCGGCAAAGCGGCGCGGCCGGCAGCTTGCAAGTGTGCGTTCGTAGACCGACAGATAGCCATCGCTCACCCCCTCTACGCTGAACTTTTCGAGGTTCTGCGGCGCCCGCGCCGCCAGCGCCGCGTGCGCAACGCAATCGGTCAACAGCAGCCCGAGCGCCTCGGCCAATGCGTGCGGATTGCGAGGCGGCACCAGCAGACCGGCCTCACCGTCGTCGAGCATCTCCGGAATGCCGCCCACCCGGGTCGCCACAATCGCGCATCCCGTCTCGCGTGCTTCGCACAGCACCAGTCCGGCCGGCTCGTTGTGCGACGCCAGGACGAAAACGTCGGCTTGCGCGAGATAGGCGCGCGGGTCGGCAACGAAACCCTCGAAGTGCGCATGCTGCGCAATCCGGAGTTGCTGCGCAAGCGCCTCCATCGCGGCGCGATCGGGCCCCTCGCCGACGAGATACAGCGCCGCGTCGGGCACACGCTCGCGCAGCAGCGCGAAAGCATGCAGCAGATCGCGGATGCCCTTGCGTTCGTACATGCCTGCCAGCGTGACGACGCAGGGATGAGCCAACCGCGGCAACGCGGGGACCGGCTGGTCCGCGAGACGCGGCGTGCCGACCGTGCCGTTGCGTACGACACTCAGACGTTCCTGAGGTATGCCGCGCCGCGCCATCGCTACAGCCACGGCAGCGCTGACCGTCACGACGTGGTCGCCGACGCGCATCAGCGTGGCGCTCTTCTGGAACTCGTTGTGCACCGTCGTGACGAGCACGAAGCGCCGCCGCAGCGCGCCAAAGCGCGCAATCAACGCGCCGGTCATCATGTGCGCGTGCACGACGTCGGGGTCGTACTGCGCGACCAGCCGATTAAAGCCGGCGACCATCGCGGGCACGCGCGACGGCCGGGGCGATTGCGCGAGCAACACGTGACGCACGCCGTGCCGTGCCAGCAGGTCTTCGAAACCGCCACCGGCCGTCGCCACCGTCACGTCGTGGCCGACACGCGCCTGCATGCAGGCGAGGTCGATCATCACGTTGACGATGCCGTTGCCGATACGCTGCGCGTGATTGGCAAGATGAATGATTTTCATGGGGTCGCTGCAACGTCTCTTGAGTTGGGAGGGACCGCCGCCAGCGGCGCCGTCTGGGGCGTAAAGCGATACATCAGCGCTTTGCCGTGCTCGTCTTCCTCGACCAGCACGAGGTATTCTCCCGAGGCGAGGCGATGGGCGGTAATCGGCATCGGCACGTCGGTCCAGCCGCTCGTCGAGCCCACTTCCTTACCCGGTTCAAGACGGCCGGCATCGCGTCCGGTGGCGCGGTCGTAGACGCGCACGAACGCGCTTCTGTTCTCGACCGCGAAGATGTAGTCGCCCGCCACCGCGAAGCCGTTGATCGACAACCAGTCGGGCGCGCTCCGGTCGGGCAACTCGATCACGTAACGCAACACTGGTTTGCCGCTCTTCCAACGGTCGTAACGGGCCAGTCGCGAACCCGCGCTGTTCCAGTTGTCCTGAACAAACGGATGCATCGGCGTCGAGCCGGAGATGAACATCGTGTCGTCGGCGGGAAAGTAATTCAGGCGCGCGATCCGGTAGAACGGCGCGGGCGGCGGATACTGCCGCATCGACGCGTAGCGGTAGATGGGATTGCCGACGCGGTCGAAGCCCTGCAACGGAAAGCAGCGGATGCCCTGCGATTCGGTGCCCTGCCAGACATCGCCACGGCTGTCGACCCACCACCCCCTCATCGGTGGCGCGTCGGTGCTGCCGGTGTTCTGGTCGAATGCGCCCGCGGAGAAATCGCCCTTGCCCGTCACGTCGCGCCAGATCCATTCGCCTTGCCGCGGCTGATTGGGCGGCCACGCGCCGTCGATGCGCGACTGCGCGAAGAGCCCCGAGGGAATTGCCGTCTCGCGATCGGCGGTGAAACGATAGATGCGCAGGTACGACGAATACATGTCGGTCGTATAGAGCAGCCGGTGTCCGTCGATATCGCGCACCAGCGGCATGCCGCGCTGGCCACCCAGGTACAGATGAAAATACGGATCGTACGGATAGCGGAAACGATCGGCGGTGTAGCCGGCATACGACCACTCCTCGCCGACCGGGCGCGTCAGGTCGAGCGTAAAGCGCTTGCTGCCGCTATAGACCGAGGGCGGATCGCCATCGACGAACTGCGCCCCGTCGACAAACAACAGCCCTTGCAGACCGAAGCGCTGCGTGCCGTCCGGCGCATAGCTCTCGATCAGCGCGCCGTCGTAGGTGCCTGGACCCGTACCGACGCGACGCGGTCCCGCGCCGTTCATCGAAACATAAATGTTGCCGGCCCGATCCACGCCCACGCCGGTCAGTCCATTGAAGCGCCGCGGCCCCGGCGCACCGGCCCGGCCCGCATAAATGCCGCCCTCTTCCCCGAAGCTTGCCGACAGATGCATGTCCGCTCCCTGCTGAGTCGCGCCGGCCGCCGTGAAAATCAGGATCTGCTGGCGCGGCCCGTTGTCGGCGATCAGCAGCCGGCCGCGCGTATCCACCGTCAAATCCACGGGCACCACGCGTGACGGCAGTGCGAGTACGGCAAGGTGTACGCCATTGCGCGCATAGTGGACCACGCGCTGTGCCCCGTCTGTGCGGCTGTCCTCAATGATCCACAGCGAGCCGTCGTGCGCGAGTGCGAGGCGGCCCGGCTCGTGCACCGGAAAACCGCCTGCCGGTTGCATCGTTTGGGCGTCGAAGATCTGAACGCGGTTCTCGAGCTGATTCGACACGAAGAGCCGGGTGGCATCCACGGCAAGCCCGCGGATTGCGTAATCCTCCTTGCTCGAAAAAGTGGCGACCAGCAGAAACGCCAGACGGCTGCCGGCCGGCGCGCTTACCTGGCCGGCGAACGGCACGCCGTCACGGATATCGGCGCGGCTGCGGCGCGCCACGCCGGTCCACTGTTCGCCTTCGTGCGGCAGACGCCGATGTTTGACCATCTCGTTGCCGAGACTGACGACGGTCTGCGCGACGAACACGTAGTCGTCGTTCACGGCGACCGCGTCGCCGCCCATCATGCCCCAGCCGTGCGACTCGCCGCCGTGGCGAACCAGTTGACCATCGCGATACTGGCCGATCTCGCCGCCGCCTTCGTCCCACGGCGCATTCGTGAATACGTCGCCCTCGGGCGTGACGGCGAGCGCCTGCACATCGATCTGCACCCAGCGACGGTCCGCGTAGCCCCACGTGTTGCCGACCCATGAGGTCCGGTACGACAGCGCCGGATGCGCGGCGGTGGCGTGCGCGTCGGCGGCGGCCTTGGCAGCCGAAGCCACTGTGGCTGCGCCCGTCACCGCTTCAGTTGCGAACGCCGGCCCGAGCATCGTGCCGCCCGGTCCGCCCTCCGCCACCAGTACCACCACCGGCAACGCCAAGGCGACGGCGCACGCGAGGCGCTCGAAAGTTTTTAGTGCAATGCGTCGCATGACCACGGGCGCGTCAGAACGCGCCTATCGCTTCGCGGTAGATTCGCGCGACTTGCGCGGCCACCACCGGGTGATCGAAGTGCTTTCGCGCATAGTCGTGGCACGCATCCGCGTCCGGCATCACGCGCACGCCGAGCAATGCATCCGCAATGCCGCGGCCGATCGCGTGAAAGCCGCCCGAGGGCAGCACCAGGTCCGGCGAGAGCGGCGCCACCGCTTCCGGCAAACCGCCGACCGGCGTCACCAGCACCGGCGTGCCGGCCGCGAGCGATTCGATCGTCGTCAGGCCGAAACCTTCGAGCGCGACGGTGGGCACCACCGTCACGTCGGCCGCGCGATACCAGAGCGGCAATACGTCGTCCGCCACGAAACCGGCAAGGCGCACCTGCCGTTCAAGGCCGCGCGCGATGATGCGCCCGCGCAGCATTTCCTCCAGCGGCCCTTTGCCTGCGATCACCAGCAGCACGTCGGACACCGCCTGTTTGACGACGAACATCGCATCGATCAGATCGTCGAGGCCCATGCGCGACACCAGCCGCCGCACGCAAAACAGCACCGGCCGGTCTTGCGTCAGGCCGAGTCGCTCGCGGGCCTCGCGCTTGCTCATCGGCGTCGCGAAACGATCCACGTCGACGCAGCCCGGCACCACGCGAATCCGTTCTTCCGGTACACGGTAACGGGTGCGCAGAATCTCGCCGAATGCATGGGACAGCACGATATGACGCGTGCCGCCGCGATACACCATGCGTTCGAGCGAATAGCGCATCGCTTCGCTTAAGGCGGCGCGCCCTTCCACGCCGGATTCGTCGGCCCACGGCCCATGAAAATGCACGACCCGCGGCACGTCGCCGAACACGCCGAGGGTCGGTGCGGCATATAGCGCGAAGTGCGACGCGACCACATCGGGCCTGTGCAAACGTCCGAGCCGTCGCAACTGCGAGCGGGCTCCCCACAGACGCGTGCCGATGCCCGCCTGCGCATTGGCGAACGACTGCACCGCGCCACCCGAATCCGCCAGCACGCCAGGACTTCCCGCCACCAGGCCGCGCACGCTCACGCCCTGCGCGGGCAATGACTCGATCAGCGCCTTGAACATGCGGTCGAGTCCGCCGGGCCGCTCGCCGAACCAGTGCAGGCCGATTTGCAGCGAATCGATCGGCGCGCTCATGATTTCGCCGCCGTGACGGCCGCGGTGGCGGTGGTGGCCGGGCTGGTGTTCAGCCCCGCGTCCGCCAGATCCGCCAGCCCGGTTGCCGTTACGCCCACCGAAGCGGCACGCTCGGCGGCAATCCGTTCGTAGAGCGCCAGATAGCGATTCGCCATGATCTGCCAGGTGAGTGTTTGAGCGAGGGTGCGCGCCGCTGTCCGCATCCGTTTGGTGTACTGATGGTCCTGCGCGAGCCGCGCGATCGCCGCCGCCAGTCCCGCTGCGTCGTCCGGGTTGTCGAGCACGGTGCCACAGCCCGCGCCAATCACTTCCGCGCCGCCGGCCGTGCGCACCGTGACAACCGGCAACCCCGACGCCAGCGCTTCGAGCAACACCAGACTCATCGCCTCGTAGCGCGACGGGAACACGAACGCATCGACCGAGCGCATCAGGTCCGGCATCTCCTTGATGAAGCCGATAAAATGCACCCGGTTGCTCACGCCGAGCGACTCGGCCAACGCCGGATACGGACTGTTGCGCAAGCCTCCGGCAACCGCGAGGTGAACGCCGGGCGTCGCCGCCAACGCGCGCAGCACGGTATCGAGATTCTTGCGCGGCACCCGCAGGTCGCCGGCGAACAGCAGCATGAACGGCCCTTCCGGCAAGCCGAAACGCGCGCGCGGCACCTCGCCCGGCCTGAACTCTTCGATATCGACACCGTTGTGGATCACGGCGAGGCGCGCCGCATCGATGCCGAGCGCGCACACTTCCGCGCCTACTTTCGCCGACACCGGCACCACCACCTGCGCACGCCGGAACGCAAGGCGCTCACACCACGCGTTCACGCGCGTGAAGATCACCTGATAGGCGGCATAGGCGCCGTTCTTTAAACGGAACGGATAGAAGCCGCACCGATACCAGCCGTCGTGAACGAAATGCACCGCGTTGACATCGGCGCGCGCCCACGTGATGAAACCGTTCACGTGAATCACGTCGAACTCCTGACGATGTGCACGAATCCACAGCGCGGTGCGCCATGCAAACATCTGGTATTGGAGGAGCCGCGACTGCAGCCGGCTTTCGGCAATCTTCACGAACCGCGCGCGCGCATGCCCGCTGATTTCCGGCGCAACCCGCGAACCCAGCAGCGTGACTTCATGTCCCGCTTCGAGCGCGGCGCGCGCGATCTCGTAGTTGACGCGCCCTTGCCCATCGCCTTTGGCGACCACATGCGTGACGATCAGAATACGCATAGCCTTACCCGTCATGCGAGGCTCCCCCGGGGTTGCGGCGCCGGGGTTGGTGCGGCCGATGCGGGTCCATGCAGATGGCGCGCATGCCGCAGGCTGATCACCGGCATGATCACGCCGATGAAAAAGAACATGCCCGGCAGCCCGGTCAATGTATTGACGAACACCATCATTGCGAAGATCGCGAGCGACACGCCGACGCCGGAAATCGCCAGCCGGTCTTTCGAGCGCAGGCGGCTCGCGAGGAACGCGCGCCACATCAGCAGCACGACCCCGCCCACATACAGCAGCGCGCCGGGCCAGCCCATCACGTACGGCACTTCCATCACGCCGCTGTCGAACACGACTCTCAGCTGCTGCGTATCGTCCGCGGAAAGTTTGGTGCCCAGACCCGTGGTGCCGAGACCCTGCCCGGCGATGTCGCTCAGCGCAACCATGAAGAATTGCTTGTAGAACTCGGCACGCACCTGGTAGCTGTTGTCTTCGCTGATGTTCTGGATCGTGTCGAAACGCTTCATGAGCGGCTCGGACACTTCGTCGATCATCAGCACCGGCGCGCCCAGCATCACCAGGCCCAGCAGGCCGGCGATCAGCCGCAGGCGCCCCTTGCCGTCGAGCATCACAAGCGGATAGATCAAGCCGATCACCAGACCGCCCCACGCCCCGCGCACCGCCGTGAACATCAACGCGGGAACGCCGACGATTCCCATCGCGATGCGCATCTTGCCGCGTGCGCCTAGCGACAGCAGCATGATGCACATGATGGTCGTGGCGAACGGACCCGATGAATTCATCGTGCTGCCGATGCGCATGCCGAACGGCACCGCCTCGCCCTCCGAGGTCATCTGCGAGGACAGCAGCCAGAAGGCGTCCCACGGCGACGGCGAGATGAACTCGATCACGCCGTACAGGCCCATCACGAAACCCGCATACACGAAGGTCTTGAGCAGCACGCGGTGATAGACCGGATAGTCGCGCCATGTCGCGACGAGGTGAAACGCGACCAGCACCGGGAACATCCAGTTGATCAGCGTGTACAGCGCGGCGGCCGGCCCGACCGCCGCCATGCCGATCACGAACGAGTAGAACAGCGCCAGCATGATCATCACCAGCGGCGCGGCGCGGCGTTCGCCGAGGATGCGGAAGTTCCTGATCAGCGTGAAGCCGCTCAGCGAGACCGCCAGCAACGGCGCGATCATCACCGGACTTTGCTGGTTGAAGGAACCATTGGCGAAGTCCGCGAGCCGCCGCACTTCCGGCGACAGAAAAAACAGCCAGCAAACGAAGCCGAGATAATGCGCGGGCGAGCGGCGATACAGCAGCAACGCGACACCGAACGCGCCGAGCGGAAAGAAGATCTCCACCAGCTTTGCCTGACGCAGGACGATCAGGAGGAGCGTGACAGCGAAAAGCGCCAACGGCAGGCGGATGGGATGACGCATGCCCGCAGTCCGCCGGAGCGGCACGCCCGCGGCCGCGCTGCCGGACGACGCAGCGGCGCCGGGCAGCGCACGCGGCGCTTCGTGTGACGACGGCGGTGGAGACTGCGGTGAGGACAGCGGCGGCAGCGCCGCCTTCTCGCTGGAAGGGGTAACCAGCATACGCGCCATCACAACAACTCGAAGGTGTTGATGCCCGCCACGCCGTCGCGCTCGCGGCGGCGTACGCTAAATAGCGGCTGGCTGCCGCGCACCTGGCGCGTGAGTCCGATGAACGGCACGCCATGCTCGAGATACGGCCCTTCCGTCTTGCGAAAACCGAATTGCTCGTAGAAATCGCGCAAGCCGACCGGCGCCGTCACGCGCGCGGCGTGTCCCGGCCAATGCTCGGCGATCGCCTGCAGCACCCGTTCGATCAGCAGCTCGGCGGTGCCGTCGCCGCGCCGCAGCGGACTCGTCAGCACCTTGTCGATGGTGACTTCAGGATCTTCCGCGTCGCCGGGTTGCAGGCGCGCATACGCGAGGATCGGCATCGCACGCGCCATGTCCTCGACCGCGAACACATGCAACGAACGCTCGTCGCGGCCATCGGCGTCGAGATAGACATGCGATTGCTCGACCACGAAGACCGCGCTACGCGCCCGCAAGATCAGATAAAGCTCGCGCGCCGAGAGCTGCTCGAATTCCAGCGTTTTCCAGTTCATCACGTTCCCCAGCGGTTTCCAGGTTCTTGCGAAGCGGACTTCATGATCCCGCCCTCATGGCCGGCTCAACACGCCGGTCCGTTGTCATGGCTACACGGTACGTCCGCGATACGCGTGCTTCCGTGCGCCATCGCACTGACGCTGGGCTTTGACAATCTTTAAATACGAGACGTCCGGACACAGCCGCACCACAAGTCTTGAATGCAACCTTGGGGCGGCCATACACGCGCAGCGAGGCACACCGAACCAACACCGGAAAAACGACGGGGCCGGTTCGTTTTATCAGTCAGGCGGCACTTCGAGAGATAGTTGGCCAACAAGGGGTCCCTCACCATGAAAGAAGCATTGCGACGCATCCTTTCCGAATCGGCACGTCTCGACGTCCTGCCGGACACGCTGGCAGACGATGCCGATCTCTACGCCGCAGGCTTGTCCTCGCTGGCGACGGTGCATCTGATGCTGGCCATCGAAGACGAATTCGACATTGAAATCCCGGACCGCATGTTGACGCGCCGGCTCTTTTCCAGCATCGATTCGATGGCCGCCGCGGTGACCGAACTGCAACAGGCGAAGGCAGCAGCATGAACGCCCCGCTGCTGGACGCGGCCGCCTCAGCCGCGCCGGAGGAACCCGCCGCCGCACCGGTCGTGCTGAGCGCAGTGGAAGCCGAACCCGGCTGGCGCGCGGCGGCGCAGCGTTGCGCGGCGGTGGCCGCGCAATTCGCCGACGCGGTGGACCGTGACGCGCGTTTTCCCAGCGAGGCTTTCGACGCGCTGCGGCGCGAACGTTTGCTCTCCGCGATGGTGTCGGCCCGTTTCGGCGGCGCCGGTCTGTCGCTCGCGGATGTCGGCGCGATCTGCGAGACGCTGGCGCAGGGCTGCGCGTCCACCGCGATGGTGTACGCGATGCACCAGATCCAGGTGGCCTGCATCGAGGCGCACGGCAGCGAGTCGGCATGGCATCGGCAGTTGCTCGCGCAACTGGTGGACCATCAATGGCTGCTGGCTTCGGCGACGTCCGAGGAAACCATCGGCGGCAATATGCGCACCAGCGCCTGCGCGGTCGAACTCGACGACGAGCTCACCAACAAACTCGCCAACAAGCGCTTTCGCATCGAAAAGCTCGCGCCGACGATCTCGTACGGCGCGCACGCCGACGGCATTCTCGTCACCGCGCGCCGTACCGCCGAATCGGCCGCGGCCGACCAGGTGCTGATCGTCGCATTACGCGAACAAACGCAACTTGAAAAGCGCGGCGGCTGGGATTCGATGGGTATGCGCGGCACCTGCAGCGAGGGCTTCCGGCTCGTCGCCACGGGTCTGGTCGAACAGATCCTGCCCACCCCCTTCGCCGATATCGCCGATCAGACCATGCTCCCGGTGTCGCACACGCTGTGGGCCTCGGTATGGACCGGCGTGGCAAACGATGCGGTGAATCGCGCCAAGGCGTTCTTCCGCGCGCAGGCACGCTCGAAACCCGGTTCGATCCCGCCGGCCGGCTTGCGCCTCGCCGAAGCAGTCGGTCTGCTGCAGATGATGCAGGCGCGCCTGTCGGTGGCGCTCGAAGCGGCGCGCGCCGCGCATCACGCGACACACGGCGGCTGCCAGGCCGATGCGCCGCTCGCGGCGATGCTCGGCTTCGCCTCCGACATGAATACGCTGAAGACCAGCATCTCGACCACTGCACTGCAAGTCGTGCAGGAAGCGCTGATGATCTGCGGCATGGCCGGCTACAAGAACGGCACGGAATACAGCGTGGGACGCCATCTGCGCGACCTGTATTCCGCGCCGCTGATGATCAACAACGACCGTATCGCGCAGAACACCGCCAGCCTGTTGCTTGCACAGCGTCCTGCCGCACCGGGGAGAGCCTGAGATGAACACGATGACCGAGACCGCCGCGCTCGCCGCTGCGCCGGCCGAAACCGGCGCGACGCCGAGCTTTCGCGACGAGCTGCTGGCCGCGGGGCTCCTGATCGACACCGGCGAAAACGGCCTGTACGGGCGCAGCCAGGTATTCGAAGACGTGGTGGACCGCCTGAACGTCGCGATCACGCATCTGGGCGCGGATCAGCAGCCGGAAGTGCTGCGCTTTCCGCCGGCGATGCGCCGCACCGACTTCGAAGATAGCGAATATCTGAAGAGCTTCCCGAATCTCGCCGGCACCATCCACTCGTTCTGCGGCAACGATATGGGTCATCAGCGCCTGTTGCGCGCGCTCGACGACGCCATGGCCGAACGCGACGACGAGCGCGGCGAAGCATGGATGGCCCAGCAAAAACCGACGCGCGTCGTGCTGACGCCGGCTGCCTGCTATCCGATCTATCCGGTGATGGCGCGGCGCGGTCCGCTGCCGGCCAACGGCCGCACCATCGACGTGCTGTCGTACTGCTTCCGCCACGAACCGTCGCTCGATCCGGGCCGGATGCAGATGTTCCGTCAGCGCGAATACGTGCGGCTCGGCACGCCGGAACAGGTGATGGCGTTCCGGCAGATGTGGGTCGAACGCGGCTCGCTGCTGATTACGCTGCTGCAACTGCCGGTCGAGGTGGATCTGGCCAACGACCCGTTCTTCGGCCGCGGCGGCAAGATCGTCGCCGATAGCCAGCGTGCCCAGGCGCTCAAGTTCGAACTGCTGATTCCGGTGGCGAACGCCGACAGCAAGACCGCCTGCCTGTCGTTCAACTATCACATGGATCACTTCGGCGCGATCTGGAAAATCGCATGCGAAGACGGCGCGGTGGCGCATACGGGTTGCGTCGGCTTCGGCATGGAACGCATCACGCTAGCGTTATTCCGCCATCATGGGCTCGACCTGAACGCGTGGCCGGACGAGGTGCGCGCGCTGCTGTGGGGCGACACCCAGGCGCGTGTCGCGCACGGCATGGCGCAGGCGCGCGAGGCGCGGGCGCTGCCCGCCGCGCCGCTACAGGGTGCCGGAGACAGCGCATGAGGTCGTCTCCCTCCCCCCAACTGAAGGGAGCGCCGTCCGCTTTTCCGCCGCTCGCACGGCTCGCCCCGCACACTCAGGCCCCTGCGGTCCCGAGCGCGGCGCCGCCGCGCCAGCATGCGCCGCACGCGCTGCATCAGGGCGATCGCGTGTGGCAGGAAACCAACTGCTACGTCGATCTGTGGATCGAGCTGCTGCACGGCTTCGGACTCGATCCGCGCGCGGCGTTCGGCTTTACCGTCACGCAGGATTTCGAAGGCGATCAGTTCACGTTCTTCAAATTCCCGCTTGAAGACCTCGAGCGGCTGTACGGCACCCAGGTGCAGGAACTCGCGATCTACGACTCGCTCGAGGCCCGCGTGCTTGCGCAAACCTTGCGCGGCCATACGGTGCTTGTGGAAGTGGACGGCTACTACCTGCCGAACACACGTGCCACGTCATATCGGCGCGAGCATCCGAAAACCACCGTGGGCATCGACTTCATCGATCCGGCCGCGCGCCGCCTCGGTTATTTCCACAACACCGGCTATCACCTGCTCGACGGTGAAGACTACGACGGCGTGTTTCGCAAGCTGCCGCAGTTCGCGCAGCAGCCCGATCTGCTGTTTCCTTATGTCGAATTCGCCAAGCAGGCGCGGCCCGCGCTGGAAGGCACCGCGCTTGCCGACGCGTCGGCCGAATTGTTGTGCTCGCATCTAAGCCGGCGGCCGTTGAGCAATCCGATCTCGCAGTGGCGCGTCGCGTTTCCCGACCATCTCGAGACGCTGCTCGAACGCGGCGAAGCGTTCTTCCACCCGTACTCGTTCAACCTGATGCGGCAGCTCGGCGCGAACTTCGAGTTTTTGTCGAAGTATCTGCTGTGGCTCACCAGCCAGGGCTTCGAGATTCCGGCGTCGATCCCGGCCGCGGCGCAAAGCATCGCGTCGGAGTCGATGGTGATGCAGTTCCGGCTCGTGCGGGCGATCACGCGCGCTCGCCGCGATTTGTGCGAAGACTGCTTCGATACGCTGGAAATTGCTTACGAAAAGACGCTGCCGCCACTCGCCGCCCTGGTGTCGTGACGCGCGCTCGCCGCCCTAGCCGCAGGGATTCGCCGTGGATGCACTGACGACCGACGCAGAGCCTGATGCCGCCCCGCTCGTACCCACCGGCCCGATTGGGACTATTGGGACCGCTACCGGGTTAGCGGCGCAGGATCTCTGGCCACAGCGGCTCGACACGGGCTGGCAGTGCGTCAGCACGCCGGCGGGCGCATGTGCGTCGCCCGCCGACTTACCGATGGATGGCTGGCTCGGCGCGCCAGTGCCGGGCACAGTGGCGAGCGCGCGCCGCGCCGCGGGCCTCTTCGACGCCGCCCATCCGCCGCCGCTCGCTTTCGACGATCACTGGTACCGGCTGACGCTGACAGGCACGGGCAAACGCCGCTTGCGTCTGCACGGGCTCGCGACGCTCACCGAGGTCTGGCTCGACGGCACCAGGCGGCTCGATTCCGATTCGATGTTCGTCGCGCACGATCTCGACATCGAACTGCACGGCAGCGCGACGCTCGCCCTGTGCTTTCGCTCTCTCACGCCAGCGTTGGCGGAAAAACGCTCACGCGCGCGCTGGCGGCCACGTCTTGTTTCGCCGCCGACCTTGCGCAACCTGCGCACCACCCTGCTCGGCCATATGCCCGGTTGGTGTCCGCCCGTGCAAGCGGTCGGCCCTTGGCGGCCGGTCGAACTCCTCAGCGATGCGCCGGACGCATTCGACACTGTCGATCTCATGAGCCACCTTGATGGCGACGACGGCGTTGTTACGCTGACGCTACGCTTTGTTCATCCGCACGACAGCGCGGCGAACCGCGCCTCGTTGAATTGCGGCGGGTTCGTTTCGTCTTTGCAATGGCGCGATGCCTATACGCTGACCGGCAGCGTGCGCGTGCCGCACGCCGAACGCTGGTGGCCGCATACGCACGGCACGCCGACTTTATATCCTCTGACGTTGCAGCTCGATGACGAGCACCCGATAACCCATGTATTGGGATCGGTCGGTTTTCGCCGCATCGAAGTGGATCATGGCGCGGACGGTGCGGGCTTCGCGCTGCGCGTCAACAACGGTACGCCGGTGTTCTGCCGCGGCGCCTGCTGGACCAGCGCGGATCTCGTTACCTTAAGCGGCACTGCTGAGCAATTGCGCCACGCTTTTGCGCTCGCGCGCGCGGCGGGAATGAACATGCTGCGCGTGGGCGGCACCATGGTGTACGAGTCGGATGCGTTCTACGCGCTCGCCGACGAATACGGCATCCTCATCTGGCAAGACTTCGCGTTGGCGAATTTCGACTACCCGACCGACGCCGCTTTCAGCGCGTCGATCGACCGCGAGGCCAGCCAGTTCCTGACCCGCACGCGGCGCTTCGCGTCGCTCGCGGTGCTGTGCGGCGGCAGCGAAGTCGACCAGCAGGCGGCCATGCTGGGCCTGCCGGTTTCGATGCGCACGCAACCATTGTTCACCCGCCAGTTGCCGGCGATCGCGGCACGCGAGCGGCCGGACGTGCCGTACGTCAGCAACTCGCCCTCGGGCGGCGTCTGGCCGTTTTCGACTAATACCGGCATCACGCATTACTACGGCGTCGGCGCCTATCAGCGTCCGCTCGACGACGTGCGCCGCTCACAGGTGCGCTTCGCCGCCGAGTGCCTCGCGTTCGCCAACGTGCCCGACGACGCCACCTTGCACGACGCGCCCGGCACGATGCACGTGCACGATCCGCGCTGGAAAGCCGCCGTGCCGCGCGACCCCGGCGCCGGCTGGGATTTCGACGACGTGCGCGACCACTACCTTCAGACGCTATATGGTGTCGAACCGGCGCGGCTGCGTTACGAAGACCCGCAACGCTATCTTGACCTGTCGCGCGCGGTGGTCGCCGAACTGATGAGCGACGTGTTCGCCGAGTGGCGCAGCGCCGGCTCGTCATGCGGCGGCGCCCTGGTCTGGCAGTTTCAGGATCTGCGACCCGGGGCGGGCTGGGGCCTGATCGACGCCACAGGACGGCCCAAAAGCGCCTGGCACGGCCTCGCGCAGACACTGCAGCCCGTGCAGCTGGTCATGACCGACGAAGGCCTCAACGGCCTCGCTATCCATTTACTGAACGAGCGTGCGCAACCGTTGCAAGCGCAGCTGGATCTGGTGTGCCTGCGTGACGGTTGCGTCAAGGTAGCGTCCGCGAGCCGGGCGGTCGAGCTGGCACCGCACAGCGCGGAGCGTATCGGCGCGGCCGAGTGCCTCGGCCAGTTCTTCGACTTCACGCACGCGTACCGCTTCGGCCCGCGCGCGCATGATGTAACGATTGCGACACTGCGCGATCCGGCAAGCGGCCGGATTCTGGCAGAAGCGTTTCATCTGCCGGAGCGGCGCGCCAGCGAATGCCACGAGCTGGGTTTGACGGTGACTGCCGGGCGCGCCGGCGACAGCTGGCAACTCGTCATCGAAGCAAAGCGGTTCGCGCGCTTCGTTCACATCGTTGACACGCATTACCGGGCCGCGCACGACTGGTTCCATCTGCCGCCGAACCGCGCTGTGACCGTGCCGCTCATCCCCTCGGCTCAACTCGTTGCGTGCGCATCGAACCCGGCATTTAAAGCTAACGCAACATGCGTGGCGCCCGCCGGCGAAGTGCGTGCGATCAATGCGATTTCCGCCACGTTCTACGGTTGACTGTCGCCCCTGAGCTAGCCTTCCCTTCGCAATACGCTTAAAGCCTCGCGTTGCGCGGATCCGTCTGTTTGTTTTCATGCATCACTGTCGGTTTTTCTGCGACTTTCCCGTCGCCAAAAAAGCGATCCGTATGGCACCGTACGCAATGTATGGAACACAACTGAATCAATTCCGGCACATCCGGGACGCCCCTCTACAACACGCCCGCAAAGGCTGTTTCATACCTGTGACGCCCCCCGGAAAGACGCTTGCAGCGGCAGCTAAGCCAATCTGGTCAAGGACTTGAGCCGGATAAAAATACTGGACTGCCCCCTCTGCCGAGCGAGCTGCGCTGTACATATTTGAAACAAAAAGGCACGTTTCGCTTCGCGCACCGCTAAGGCCGGCTTCGCTGCGCCGCATCAGTCCTCGTTTTCCCTATCGTTGGCACGCTCCTCGCTAAAGAGATAGCGCAACACGGCGTCGCCGCAACGAGATCGACAAGAACGGCGGTGACGCATAAGGCCAATACGGGGCCGTTCCTGCTCATCCTTCGCTGCTCGCCAGGCAGCCCGCAGTTTTGATGGATGCAGGCATCGGATCAAAAAACAGGAGTCGCGCGGCGCGTGGCTTCACGCGAGGACCGATCATGTTGACACTTCAATCAGACCTGCACGGCAACCATCTGCTCGGCGCATTGCCGTCCCACGAATGGCAAGCACTTGCCCCTCACCTCGAACTGGTCCATCTGCGTACCGAGCAGTTGCTGTGCGACTCCGGCCAACGCATCCATCACGTCTACTTCCCGACCACGGCGATCATCTCGATGCTCTCGACGATGGAAGACGGCAGCTCGGTCGAAATCGCCGCCGTCGGCCGCGAAGGTATGACCGGCGTGCCGGTGCTCACCGGCGGCGAAACCATGCCGAACCGCGTGCAGGTCCAATGCGCCGGCTTCGCGTACCGGATGAGCGCACAGGCGCTCAAGCAGCAATTCGCCCGCTCCGATTTCCTGCGCCGCCTGATGCTGCTGTATATGCACGCCCTGCTCACGCAAGTCGCGCAGACCGCTGCCTGCAATCGCCACCACGCGCTGAACAAGCAGCTGTGCCGGTGGCTGCTGATCGAAGTGGACAGGGTTGCTTCGAACGATCTGACGGTTACCCAGCAACTGATCGCCGACATGCTCGGCGTGCGCCGCGAAGGCATCACCGAAGCGGCCGGCAAGCTGCACGACGAAGGCCTGATTCACCACAGCCGCGGCCACATCAAGGTGCTCGACCGCAAGGGCCTCGAAGCACGCGCCTGCGAATGCTATGGCCTCGTCAAGCGCGAATTCGACCGCCTTCTGCCGCGCCTGCGTCAGGCTGAGACCGTCGAATGATCGCTGCATTCTTTTGATTAAATGGTAGATCTTTATGCTTAGGAATACTGCTCGATGTCTCGACGCACTCTTTGTGATTGCTGGCGGGCTGCTCGCTCACTGGATGCGCTTTTCGACGCCGATCGCGTTGACGGACACCGAGCGTCTTCTGATCGCCTTCAACTGCGTACTCGTGCTGCTGCTGTTTCCCGGCTTCGGCGTGTATGAAACGTGGCGCGGGAAATCACTGCCGGCAATGCTGGCACGCGTGGGCGCGGCGTGGCTGGTCGTGGTCGCCACCGCCGTCGTGCTGGCGTTTACCTTGCAGCACCGGATGGACGCGCTGTCGCGCTTATGGTTCGGCTACTCGACGCTGATTTCCGGCGCGCTGATCATCGTCACGAAGTGCCTCGTGCATGTGGCGCTGCGCAGCGTGCGGCGGCGCGGCATGAACTTCCGCTCGGTCGCGATCGTCGGCGCGCCAGGCTTCTCGCGCACGTTGCTCGCGCATCTCGACTGTGCGCCGCAAGCCGGTTTCAAACCGGTCTGCGTATTCGACACCAGCGTCGAAGGGTCCAGCGCCTTCGGCGCGCGCCTGAACCACCTGCCGGTGCTGACCGATCTGAACGCGTTCGCCGCCAAGGTGCGCGACGAGCACGTGAATGAAGTGTGGCTGGCGTTGCCGCTTTCGGAAGAACATACGATCTATCGCTTCATGCGCACATTCCGGCATGACTTCGTCAATCTGCGATTCATTCCCGACGTGCGCAGCCTCTCGCTTTTCAACCACGCGCTGGTCGATGTCGTCGGCTTACCGACACTGAATCTGAGCACCACGCCGTTCTCGCCGCCGCAGATGTGGCCCAAGCTGATCTTCGACCGGCTGTTCGCGGCGCTCGCGTTACTGGCGTTGGCGCCGGTCTTCATCGTGCTCTCCATCGCGATCAAGCTGACTTCGCCGGGACCGGTGTTCTTCCGGCAAACCCGCAAGGGCGTCGACGGCCAGCCGTTCGCGATCTACAAGTTCCGCTCGATGACCGTGCATCGCGAAGCGCATGGACAGCTCACGCAGGCCGCGCGCAACGACACGCGCGTGACGAAGCTCGGCGGCTTCATGCGCCGCACCAGCCTCGACGAACTGCCGCAATTCCTGAATGTGCTGCTCGGCCAGATGTCGGTGGTCGGCCCGCGTCCGCATGCGCTCGAGCACGACGATCTCTACAAGGATCAGGTGTACGGCTACATGTACCGCTACCGGATCAAGCCCGGTATCACCGGCTGGGCGCAGGTGAACGGCTATCGCGGCGCCACCACCAAGGTCGAAAAGATGGAGACGCGCATCAAGTTCGATCTTTTCTACATCCACAACTGGTCGTTCTGGTTCGACATGAAGATCGTGTTCATCACGATCTTCAAAGGCTTTATCAACCGGAACGCATTTTGAACACGCCACTTCGAGAACCGTTCGTGAAAGTCTCCGTGATCGTGCCGACCTACCGGCGCACCGCCGATCTGGCGCGCTGCCTCGCGGCACTCGATGCGCAGCAGCGCCGCGCCGACGAAGTGATCGTGATCGCACGTCACGACGATTACGCGACGCTCGACTGGCTGCGCACTCGCGAAGCGAACCGGCCGGACGCGCGCCTGTGGATCGTGCTGGTGCGCACGCCGGGCGTGGTCGCCGCATACAACCTGGGTATCGAAAGCGCCAGCGGCGACGTACTCTGCTTCACCGACGACGACGCCGCGCCGCATCCCGACTGGATCGAGCGGATCGCCCTCGCCTTCGAAAACGATGCGTCGCTCGGCGGTCTGGGCGGACGCGACATCGTGCACGAACGCAACGGCATTCTGCAGGGGCAGAAACCGCGCGTGGGGCTGGTGCGCTGGTATGGCCGCGCCATCGGCAATCACCATATCGGCCATGGCGCGGCGCGCGAGGTGCAGGTGCTCAAGGGCGTCAACATGGCGTTTCGCCGCGAGGCGATCGGCACGCTGCGTTTCGACGGGCGCTTGCGCGGCACCGGCGCGCAGGTGCATTGCGAAATGGGTTTCAGCCTCGACGTGCAGCGGCGCGGCTGGACCCTGATCTATGACCCATCGTTGCTGGTGGAGCACTTCCCGGCCCAGCGCAACGACGAGGACCAGCGTTACACATTCAACGACGCGGCTTTCTATAACGCGTCATTCAATCTCCGACTCATCATGTGCGAATACCTGACGCCGCCGGGCCGATGGGCGTTCGTCGCTTATTCGACGCTGATCGGCGATCGTGCGGACCCGGGGTTCCTGCGCGCATTGTCGTTGGCATTCGAGAGCGGCGGCGTGGCTCTCGCGCTTCGCAAATGGCGAGTCGGTTTACGCGCAATGCGCGGGGCATGGCAGGAGGCGGCACGCTGACCGATCCGATCAGCGCATCGTTTCACGCGAGGGACCACAAAATGAATATCAAAACAATGGCCGCAGGGCTCGCGGCCGCATCGCTATGCGCCTGCTCATTGGCGCCAGGACCTTATCTGGACACCAAACGGCTGGAGCCGCCCCCTCCGCCGCAACAGACCGCGGAAAAATTCCCGGTTCGCGCGATCGATGTCGGCTATTTTCGTCAGCAGCGCGCGGCCGCCGTACCGGCGGTCTGTCCGTTGCAGTGCCTGACGTCGAAAACGCGCAGCTCCTATGACTATCACCTGGGGATCAGCGATCAGCTGACCATCATCGTCTGGGATCACCCGGAACTGACGGGTGGCGGCTCGGGCGCGGCGGCCGGTGTGCCGCCTCTGCCGGCGGGCAGCAGCGGCACGGCGCCGTCGCCGGGACCGACGCAGACACAAGGCGCGACACCGATCGCGCCGACGCTGACGGGCGGCGGCGAAGGTGGGCTGACGGTGCGGGTCGCCAATAACGGCACGATTTTCTTCCCGCGCGTGGGCCGCATCAAAGTGGTCGGCATGACCGCGCAGCAGGTCCAGCAGGAGCTGACCAAGGGTCTGTCCAGGACGATCCGCAATCCGCAACTCGACGTGCGCGTATCGGGCTTTAACAGCCAGTCGGTGCAGGTGACCGGCAACCTGCGCACGCCCGCTTCGGAAGCGATCACCGACACGCCGCTGACCGTGCTCGACGCGATCAATCGCGCGGGCGGCGCACTGGCCGACGCGGATCTGCAAAACGTCGGCGTCACGCGCGACGGCAAGCGCTACACGGTCGACGTCGCCGCGCTGCTCGAAACCGGCGATCCGCAACAGAACGTATTGCTGAAAGACGGCGACATCATCGACGTGCCGGACCGTTCCAACAGCCGCGTCTTCGTGCTCGGCGAGGTCAACAAGCCGACCTCGCTGCCGATGAACCGCGGCCGCCTGACGCTCGCCGACGCGCTGACCGGCGCGGGCAGCCTCGACGTCAAAACCGGCGACCCGCGTTTCGTGTACGTGGTGCGCGGCGCCGACAAGACGCTCACGCCCGACGTCTATCAGCTCGACATGACGCAGGTCGACGCGTTGATGCTGATGACCAAGTTCGAACTACAGCCCAAGGATGTGGTGTACGTGCAAGTCTCGAGCGCCGCCCGCTTTAACCGCGCACTCGAACAGATCACGCCGACCCTGCAAACCTTGTTCTACACATGGCAGTTGTCCAAGTAAAACGATCGCTACGGAGTATCTATATGAGTACGTACGACATGCTGGATCACGGACCGGCGCCGGGCAACGACGAGGACGCAGTCTTGCGGGACTTGTTGCGCATCATCGTCGATCAGATCGGGTGGGTGATCGGCATTGCCGGCTGCGTCATCCTGGCCGCGGTGATTTATACCAGGATCGCGACGCCGATCTATTCCGCCGACGCACTGCTTCAGGTCGAAGCGCAGAACGCCAACGGCAACGCCACGCCGAGTCAGGCCATGCTTGCGCTCATGCCGTCGATCGGTGCGACGCACACCGAGGCGGAAATCGAAATCATCAAGAGCCGCGCGGTGGTCGAACCAGTGGTCGAGCAATTCAAGCTGAACTTCAGCGTGGTGCCGAAGACCATGCCGGTGCTCGGCAAGATCTCCGCGCTCTTCGCGCATCCGGGCCGTCCGCTCGGCGCTGCGTTCGGCATGAGCTCCTATGCGTGGGGCGGCGAGCAATTCGAGGTCGATTCGATCACGGTGCCGAAGTCGCTCGAAGGAGTGCAGCTGATACTGCGCGTGCTCGACTACGGACGCTATGAACTGATCGACTCGTTCGGCGAACGGATCCTGACCGGCGTGGCCGGCCAGGAAGCGAGCGGCAACGACGTCACGTTGTTCGTCAAGACACTGGTGGCGCGTCCGGGCACCGAGTTCCACGTCACGCGCTTCAACCAGCTCGATGCGGTATCCACCCTCTCGTCCGGTCTGCAAGTGTCGGAGAAAGGCCGTGAAACCGGCGTCGTGCAACTGTCGTACATGGGCAAGGATCCGCACGCGATCACCGCGATCACCAACGCGGTGGCGGCATCGTATCTGAAGCAGCGCACCGAACGCGCGCAGGAAGAAGCGAGCCGCATGCTGAGCTTCCTGAACAGCGAATTGCCGCGTCTGCGTACCGAGGTCAAAAAGGCAGAAACCGCGCTGTCCGAATACCAGTCGCGTGTCGGTTCGTTCCAGCCGACCCAGGAAGCCGGGGTGTACCTCGCCGGCGGTCTGGACTACGAAAAGCAGATCGCGTCGCTGCGCATCATGCGTGCGCAACTGCTGCAGCGCTTCACCGCGGAGAGCCCGGAAGTGCAGCAGGTCGACGCGCAACTGGCAGCGATGACAAGCGAAAAGGCGCGCTTCGAACAGCACTTCACGACGCTGCCGAGTTCCGAGCGCAACGCCCTCGCCTTGCAGCGCGATGCGAAGGTTGCTGAAGAAATCTACGTGGCGCTGCTGAACAAAACCCAGGAGCTGTCGATCTCGCGTGCCGGCACGATCGGCAACGTGCATATCATCGATCAGGCCTTGCTGCCGTCCCAGCCGGTGCGTCCGAAGGCGGCGCTGATCATTTCGGCGGGCACGGTGCTCGGCATCATCGCCGGCATTCTGTTCGCGTTCTGCCGGCGCACGTTCTTTACCGGCGTGTCCGATCCGGAGTTCGTCGAACGCCGCTTCCAGCTGCCGATCTTCGGTTCGATCACCTTCAGCCCGGAACAGGCGCGCAGCGACCGGCTGTTGAGTACCACGCGCGGCGCCGCCTTGCCCGCGCCGAGTTCGCGGCCGACCGAAGTGCCGGCCCTGTCCGCGACGCCATCCGGCATCGAGCGGTTGATCCGATCGCGCACGGCGGCGGCCAAGGGCGCGCGCGTGCCGGTCGGCACGCAAACCGTCATCCCGTCGGCCAGGACGCCGATGCGCTCGCTGCTGGTGAAGACGCATCCGTTCGATATGACGGTGGAAGGTTTGCGCGGACTGCGCGCCACGCTGCAATTCGGCCTGGTCGATGCGCCCAATCGGGTGGTGGCGATCACGAGCCCGGCGCCTTCGGACGGCAAGAGTTTCCTGTGCGCGAACCTCGCTGCGCTGATCGCCGAGTCCGGCAAGCGCGTGCTGCTGATCGACGCCGATCTGCGGCGCGGCCGGCTCGCGCAATATTTCGGCCGCTCGCCCAACGGCGGCTTGACCGAACTGCTGACCGGCCAGGTCGATCTGGAAGTCGCGGCTCGCGCCACGGGCGTCGACGGCTTGCACTTCATCGCGGCGGGCGCTTATCCGCCGAACCCGTCCGAGATCCTGACGTCGTCGCGTTTCAGCGAAATTCTTGCGCGCTTCGAGCAGGAGTTCGACTTGGTGATCGTCGATACGCCGCCACTGCTGGCGGTTGCCGATGCCGCGGTGGTCGCCAATATCGCCGGCTCGACGGTGCTGGTGATGCGTGCCGGCATGCACTCCGAGCACAACGTCACCGATGCGCTGAAGAAACTGCGGCGCGCGCGTGCCCGAGTGGTGGGCGGCGTGATGAATGCGGTGCCGTTGAAGAGCCGCAACAGGAACGGCACGTATGACTACGCGTATGCGTACACCTACTCCGCCGGCGATCCGATCAATCCTCAGGCTCCTCAAGCACCACGATAGATCGCACAGTTACTGTACTAACGAAAAGGGGCTGCGCCTGATCAAGGCGCAGCCCCTTTCGCATTGGCACATGGTTTACGTGGGCGGATCGGAAGCGAGGTCGATTTGAGATTGACGCGGCGGTATGCGCCGCTCTTACAGAAACGCGCTGACGTCGGTATGAAAACGCACGGCCAGTGCTTTCGCGACCTTCTTGCTGATCGCGCGGCGGCCCGCAAGAATATCGCTCACCACAGTGGGCGAGGCGATTCCGATCAGATCCTTTTGCTTGAGCCCATGCGTTTCCAGCAGATGCCGCAAGACCTCGCGCGGCTCCGCTTTCGGGATCGTCACGTTGTTTGCTTCCCAACTCTCGATCAGGTCGGTGACGATCGCGAACAGATCGGCAAGCGGGTCTTCCTCGTTGCCGTTCAGGTGATCGGAGAGCTCGTTGGCCAGCCGGACCATCTTCTGATAATCCTGCTCGCTGCGAATGGGTGTGAGAGACAACTGGGTCTGCAGCGCAGCCCAGGTCTGAGCGATGTCGGGAAAAGCTCCCGGGAGGCGATCGGCATTCATGACTTTAAATTCTTCCTCGTCCAAAGGTCGTATTCCGCATGCGTCAATACATGACGAACGAATAACGACTGCCTGTTGTAGTGAATCGCCGCGACGATCCGGTAACGGTTGCCGCCCACATCGAACACTGTGTATTGCGGCGGCACGTAGTCGACGCCGGCGAACGTCTGCTTCAGGTCGTTAAAGCCATACGCGAGGCAAGCCTGCGCCAGCGAGTACCACGTCAACAGCGCACTGCGCGCGCCCGGATGCCTCTTGATAAAGTCCAGCAACGCTTTCTTCGAAATGACCCGCATCATCTTTCCTCGCAACGACTCGCGCATCGAACATGCACGCTCTGCCTGCAAGGCTAAATGGAGTGGATCGGCACCGATAGCCGGCCGGATGGCATAGTCCGAACGACCAGCAGCGCTTTACTACGGTACGACAGAAGCCATTTTATTCGCGTATTGCGAAGTTCGCAATACGCGAATAACAAGACAGTCAACTCCATTCCGGAGACGGCTCGCTAACAGCGCCGGCCATCAAGGCGGACACGATCGAACTCATCTTGTGTCAACGCCCCCAGAGGTTTTCCCGCACCGCATCGCCGGGCCAGGCGAGCTCTTCGGCGGTGAATTCGTGTTCGATCCGCTCCATTGCGCCCCGTGGACGCTCGCCCGCCGCCGCGATCGTGCGCGTTACTTCACACATGAAAGCGCGCCGGAACACCGCCGCCGAAAAGCGTTCGGCATTCGCCCGGCACGCAGCCGGCGTGATCTGTTCTCGCTGGCGTTCGAAGCGATCGATCGCGTCGAGCATCGACACAACTGTTTGGCGTGCGAAATATACGCCGGTAGGATGCGCCTCGCCGACCGGCACCACCGTTTCGAGCGCCCCGCCCTTGCCGAACGCGATCACCGGCGTGCCGCACGCCTGCGCTTCGAGCGCGACGATGCCGAAGTCTTCTTCGGCGGCGAATACGAAAGCTCTCGCACGTTGCAGATGATCTCTGAGAACCGTGAACGGCTGATAACCGAGAATCGTCACATTCGGACCGGCCTTGGCGCGAATCGCCGCCATCTCCGGACCATCGCCGATCACGATCAGCTTGCGGTGCGGCGTCGCGGTAAAGGTTTCGACGATCAGATCGATGCGCTTGTACGGCACCATCCGCGAGGCGGTCAGATAAAAGTCTTCCTTGTTCGTGCACATTTCGAACCGGTGCACGTCGACGGGCGGCGGAATCACAGCCGCATCGCGCCGGTAAGTTTTCATCATGCGGCGCGCGACAAACTGCGAATTGGCGATCAGCCGATCGACACCGTTCGCCGAATGCGAATCCCAGCCGCGCAGATAATGCAGCAGCGCGCGCGCGGCCCACGAGCGCAGCCCGTGCGTCAGTTTCGCTTCGCGCAGATACTGGTGTTGCAGATCCCACGCGTAGCGCATTGGCGAATGCACATAACTCACGTGCGTCTGATCGGGGCCAACCAGCACACCTTTGGCTACCGCATATGAGCTGGTGATGATGAGGTCGTAAGGCGATAGATCGAACTGTTCGATTGCAAGCGGCATCAGCGGCAGATACGCTCGATAGCGGCGCTGCGCAAACGGCAGACGCTGGATGAACGAGGTCGTGACGGGCTTGCCGCCGAGGGGTCTGCGATCTTCGAGGAAGTCAACGAGGCTGAAAAGATCGGCATCGGGAAAGCACTCGATGATCTGTTCGAGCACTTTCTCCGCCCCGCCGGGCGCGACGAGCCAGTCGTGCACGATCGCCACTTTCATCATCTTATTACCTATAGAAAAACAGCCCGTAGCCATAGGATCGAGTGTATGTGGCGCTTCGTCTGCTGTGCGTGCGCATGCCCACATTCGGGGCCTGACAGTCCGCGAATAATAAAGACTCGCCATTCGCCTCCTGCGAAGTGGCGCACTCAATTACTTCGCCATCCTATGCGCCCGACGATTGACGTCTCTCCACTTGCCCATTCGTTGCCGCTGGTTCGGCCAGCTTTGATCGATACGCCCGCTGCACCGTCGACACCCGTGACATCCGTGACACCTGCAACGCTCGCGCCCGCGATGCCGAGCGTGCTGTTCGTCGATCAGAGCGGCCAGCTCGGCGGTGCTGAATTCGCGCTGTTGCAACTGGCGGGAAGCTGCACCTCGCGCAGCCAGGTCGTGCTGCTCTCCGACGGCCCGTTTCGCGCGCGGCTCGAAGCGCTCGGCGCGCGTGTGGATGTGCTGAACGATGCGCGCGTATCGGGCGTCGTGCGGCAAGGCTCCTGTTTGAACTGCCTGCGTGCCGTGCCAGGCATCCTGCGCCAGGTACGCGCAATCGCCTCGCGGGCGCGCGACTTCGACGTGCTGTTTCTCAACACACAAAAGGCGCTGGTGCTCGGCGCGCTCGGCAAACCGCTGCATCGCAAACCGGTGATCTGGTATCAGCACGACATCCTGACGCGCGAGCACTTCGGGCGTGTGCAATTGGGCGTCGTCAAGTGGCTGGTGCGTTTCGCGGTCGATCAGGTCGTGGCGAATTCGAAGGCGTCGGCGCAGTCGCTGGCGGCGCTGACGGGCGTCGCGGTCGATACGGTGCCCGTCATCTACAACGGCATCGACGCGGGCGCATTCAGCCGCGTCGCCGGCACGAACATGGCCGCGCTGCGCCGGCGCCTGGGCTTGCCTGAGCATGCCTGGGTCGCGGGTTTATTCGGCCGCCTCGCGCCATGGAAAGGTCAGCACATTGCCCTCGACGCGCTGGCGCGGCTGCCCGGCGTGCATCTGGTGCTGGTCGGCGCGCCGCTATTCGGCGAGGACGCGTACGCGCAGCGTCTCCATCAGCAGGCCGAACAATTGGGCATAGCGGATCGCGTGCACTTCGCGGGCTTTCAGGACGACGTGCCCGCATGGATGAAAGCGATGGACGTCATTTTGCACACCTCGACCGAACCCGAGCCGTTCGGCCGGGTGATCGTCGAAGGAATGGCGGCGGCGCGGCCGGTGATCGCCGCGGCCGCCGGCGGCGTGACCGAGATCGTGCGGCATCGTCACAACGGCTGGCTGGTGAAACCTGGCGACGTGGCCGCGTTAGCCGATGCGATCGAAGCGTTGCGCGCCGAGCCGGCACTCGCGCAGCGCCTCGCGGCGCAGGCGCTCGCCGATGCGCAAAACGAGTTTTCGGTGGATCAGTATTTGCAACGGATGACGCAGGCCATCGGGCAAGCCGCGCGCTGAAACAAGCTCGCGCGCGCGGCTGCTAAAAGGTCTGACTTAGACCTTGGTTAGCCCTTGCTGTACTCGATGGTCATGACGCCGGTATCGGTGCCGAGCAGGCACAAATCCGCGCCGCGGCCGGCAAACAGACCCACCGTCACCACGCCCGGCCATGCATTGACGTGCATTTCCAGCGTGCGCGGGTCGCTGATCCGCAGACCTTTGACGTCGAGGATCTCGTTGCCGTTATCGGTGATGAACGGCACGCCTTCTTTCGTCACGCGTACCACCGGCACACCGCCGAGCGCCGTGACACGGCGGCCGATCGCGGTGCGCGCCATCGGCACGACTTCGATCGGCAGCGGGAAGTTGCCGAGCACGTCGACGCGTTTGCTTGCATCGGCGATGCAGACGAACACATCCGACACGGACGCGACGATTTTCTCGCGCGTCAGCGCCCCGCCGCCGCCCTTGATCATCGCGCCGCTGTGGTCGATCTCGTCGGCACCGTCCACGTACACCGGCAGCGAATCGATTTCGTTCAGGTCGAACACTTTGAAGCCGTGCGATTGCAGGCGCGCGGTGGTGGCGAGCGAGCTCGACACCGCACCGCGATAACGGGCCTTGCCGACAGCCAGCGCGTCGATGAAACAGTTCGCGGTGGAGCCGGTGCCGACACCGATCACCGCGCCTTCGGGCACGTTAGCGTTCACGTAGTCGGCGGCGGCCTGGCCGACCAGTTGCTTGAGTTCGTCTTGGGTCATAGGAAATGCTGGCGAGCAGTAAAAACGACAAGTTTACCGGAGTGGCATGCGAACGCCGGATGACAATGATTGAAGCTGGGGCGTCGAGCCTGCGGCATTGCGCCGAAGCCGGTTCGACGCCCCTTAAGCTTACTTCTTCACCGACCGCTGACGCACTGCTTCGAACAGACACACGCCGCTCGCCACCGACACGTTCAGGCTCTCGACCGTACCGGCCATCGGAATCTGCATGACGACGTCGCAGGTATCGCGCGTGAGGCGCCGCATGCCCTCGCCTTCGGCGCCCATCACCAGTGCGACCGGACCGTTGAGTTCCGTCTCATAGAGGCTCTTGCTCGCCTCGCCGGCCGTGCCGACCACCCAGACGCCCGCATCTTTCAATTCGCGCAACGCGCGCGCCAGATTCGTCACCGTGATGTACGGGACGGTATCGGCCGCGCCGCTCGCCACCTTGGCTGCCGTCGCGTTCAAACCCACTGCGCGATCGCGCGGCGCGATCACCGCGTGCGCGCCGGCTGCATCGGCGACGCGCAGGCAGGCGCCGAGATTATGCGGATCGGTCACGCCGTCCAGCACGAGGATCAACGGCGAACCGTTGATGCCGTCGAGCAGTTCGGCAAGGTTCTGCGCGAGCGGCATGTCACCCGCGCGCGCGACCACGCCTTGGTGCCGCTCGGTATGCGAGAGGCCCCACAGACGCGTTTCATCGGCTGCGATCAGGCGCACGCCGGCTTCCTTCGCCGCATGCAGGAATTCGGTCATGCGACGGTCTTTGCGCTTCGCGTCGTAATAAACCTCTTCGACCGTCGACGCGTCGTGCCGCATACGCGCGGTCACTGCGTGGAAACCGTATAGAACCTTGAGACGTGACATGACTGAAAAACCTTTGATTGAGCGCGCCTTCAACGCGCGCTGCTGTGATGAATACGAGCCTGGGTGCGACTTGAATACGATCTGAGTACGACCTGCGTACTAACTGGGTAAGACGAAATGCAGACCGCGCGCAACCGGTACGTGACGACGTACCCGATGCGCGCGGTTCAACCACCAGGCGACTTCAGCGCTTCTTGCGTGCCGGCTTCGACGCCGATTTGGCCGGCGCGCCATGTTTCTTCGCCGCGCCGCGCGCTGCGCGGGCTTCCTTGACGGCCGCGGTTTGTGCCGGCGCGGCCTTCTTGCGCCGCCCACCCGCGCCTGCCGCGCCGCCTGCCCCA
This sequence comes from Paraburkholderia sp. IMGN_8, assembly GCF_038050405.1. NCBI lineage: Bacteria > Pseudomonadati > Pseudomonadota > Betaproteobacteria > Burkholderiales > Burkholderiaceae > Paraburkholderia > Paraburkholderia sp. IMGN_8. The sequence continues at coordinate 2,816,056 of NZ_CP150900.1, forward strand.
CCTTCGACCGGCGGCAACGAACGCACGCGCGCGCCGCCGTTTTCGCCGGAGGCCTTGTCGGCCGGCACCGGACGACTCGTCGGCGACTTGATCGGCGTATCGCGCACGAGGCGGAAGTCGATCTTGCGCGCATCGAGATCGACGCGGCTCACCTGCACCCGCACGCGATCCGACAGGCGATAACGAATGCCGGTGCGCTCGCCGCGCAGTTCGTTCTTGATCTCGTCGTACTGGAAGTAGTCCGAGCCCAGTTCGGTGACGTGCACAAGGCCTTCGATGAACAGCGCGTCGAGCTGCACGAAAATACCGAACGACGTCACGCCGCTCACCATGCCGCCATACTCTTCGCCGAGCTTGTCGCGCATGAAATAGCACTTGAGCCACGCTTCGACATCGCGCGAGGCTTCGTCCGCGCGCCGCTCGTTGGCCGAGCAATGCAGACCGAGCTCTTCCCAGATCGCCACGTTGTTCGAGCGCGTGCGGCCGCGCTTCTCGTCGTCGGCCTGCTGCATCGCGCGGGCACGCGGCGACAGCGCCGTATTCAAATCGACGCCGTGCGGTGCTTCCGGTTGATATTTGCGGCCTTGCAGGATCGCGTAAATCGCGCGGTGCGTCAGCAAGTCGGGATAGCGGCGAATCGGGCTCGTGAAGTGCGCATACGCCTCATACGCGAGACCGAAGTGGCCGATGTTGTCCGGGCTATAGACGGCTTGCTGCATCGAGCGCAGCAGCATGGTCTGCATCATCTGCGCGTCGGGCCGTTCGCGGATTTGCGCCATCAACGCGGCGTAATCGCTCGCGTGCGGCGTGTCGCCGCCGCCGAGCGAAAGGCCCATGCCGCGCAGGAAAGTGCGCAGATTCTCGAGCTTCTCGGCAGTCGGCCCGGCATGCACGCGGTACAGACCCGGATGCTTGTGGCGCTTGAGGAAGTCGGCGGCGCAGACGTTCGCGGCCAGCATGCATTCCTCGATCAGCTTGTGCGCGTCGTTGCGGGTGCGCGGCACGATCTGCTCGATCTTGCCCTGCGCATTGCAGACGATGTACGTTTCCGTGGTATCGAAGTCGATCGCACCGCGCTTCTGGCGCGCGGCGAACAGCGACTTGTACACGCCGTACAGATTCTGCAGTTGCGGCAGCAATGCGGCGCGGCGCGCGGCCTCAGGGCCTTTGGTGTTCTTCAACACCGCGGCCACTTCCGTGTAAGTCAGCCGCGCCACCGAGTGCATCACGCCCGGATAGAACTGATACGCCTTCACCTCGCCGCGCGCGGTGACGATCATGTCGCACACCAGCACGCAACGGTCGACCTGCGGATTGAGCGAGCACAGCCCGTTCGACAGCTTCTCCGGCAGCATCGGAATCACGCGGCGCGGGAAATACACCGAGGTGCTGCGTTCGATCGCGTCGGCGTCGAGCGCGCTCTTCGGGTGCACGTAATGCGACACGTCGGCGATCGCGACGATCAGGCGGAAGCCCTCACCGCGGCCGACCTGAACCGGCTCGCAATAGACGGCGTCGTCGAAGTCGCGCGCGTCTTCGCCGTCGATCGTGACGAGCGGCACGTCGCGCAGATCGATGCGATGACGCGCGTCGACCGGGCGGACTTCGTCGGGCAGCTTGGCGGCTTCGTCGAGCGCGGCCTGGCCGAATTCGTGCGGCACGCCGTACTTGCGCACCGCGATTTCGATTTCCATGCCCGGGTCGTCGATATCGCCCAGCACTTCCACCACGCGGCCGAGCGGCTGCGAATGACGGCTCGGGAAATCGGTGAGCTCGACCACCACCACCTGGCCGACCTTGGCCTTTTTGGTGTTCTGCGTGATCAGAATGTCGTGACCGATGCGCTTGTCTTCGGGCGCGACGATCAGCGCGCCATTCTCGTTGAGCAGCCGCCCGATCACGCGCTTGTTGGCGCGATCCGTGACTTCGACGATATGCCCTTCCGGACGACCGCGGCGGTCATAGCCGACAATGCGTGCGAGCACGCGATCGTTGTGCATGACCTTTTGCATCTCGCCGGTCGGCAGGAACAGATCGTCCTGGCCGTCATCGCGCACGAGAAAACCGTAGCCGTCGCGGTGGCCTTGTACACGGCCGGCGACAAAGTTCGACGGATGGGTCAGCTGATAGAGATTGCGCTGATCGAGCCGGATCTGGCCGTCGCGCTCCATGGCGCCGAGGCGCTTGAAAAATCCTTCGCGCTCCTGGCGCTTGATCGACAAGGCTTCGGCGATGTCGTTCGCGGCAAGCGGCGCTTCACTCGTGCGCAGGACGCCCAGGATTTCTTCGCGGCTTGGAATCGGATACGGAAATTTGCTCAAGGGCTTGTCGATGATTTTTTCTCGTTGCATGGACGTCGGTCGGCGATGTGGCTCGGCTTAAGAAGCGTTTGAGATGCGCTTAAGTTGCACTTGCGATTGCACTGGAAAAACTGCTCGGGTCCGGCTCGTTCAAGTCTGAGTCCGACGGGCGTGTGCACCGTGCCAACGAACTACTGCGAGGCATTCTAACACCCGTCTTGCGCGCCACGCGGCCCGTCAATAGTCGCTGTGAGGCGCGTGCGGCCTGGCCGCCGCGCTGTTTAAGCAAGTTTTGAGAAACGCTTGACAGGCCTGAATCTGTCGCTATAATGGCGTTCTTTGCTGTTCATCACCTGCCCAGGTGGCGAAATTGGTAGACGCACTAGGTTCAGGTCCTAGCGGTGGCAACACTGTGGAGGTTCGAGTCCTCTCTTGGGCACCAGATTTAAAAGTAAAGCCGCCTACGGGCGGCTTTACTTTTTGTGTGAAAGCTTGTGATGGGGTTCGCTTAATAACGATCGAATCGGATCACGGGTTTGCAGCACGATCGTTGGTGGTTGGCGAGTTTGTTTCGCTTTACGACGGCTGAGCGGTTTGATGAAACGATGTTTGCAAGTGGGGATTGACACGCTGCATCATCCCGTTAAAATAGCGGTCTAGCTTGAAGACGTGCCCAGGTGGCGGAATTGGTAGACGCACTAGGTTCAGGTCCTAGCGGTGGCAACACCGTGGAGGTTCGAGTCCTCTCCTGGGCACCACCCCTCTTCAAGTGAAACGAAACACCCCGTTAAGCGTTTGCGCTTCACGGGGTTTTTTGTTTTTTGCCGTCCAATCTCGCCTACGGCAAGAGCAATTGGGGCCCAAACAGCACGTGGACATCGCAAGCAACTGCGAGACTAGGCACCGCTGTTCCTGGCGACGGAAAAACGTCCGATACGCTCAACCTCACCCAGCCTATTGATGACACAGGTTTTGGTGCAAATAGACTCATTGGACCGGTTAAAGTAGCGATCCAATGAGTCTATTTGCACCAAAACCACCGCAAGCAGCGTCGCCAGGAGCATTCGCTTCGTCTGTCGCATTTCTAATCTACCTGTCTTGATCCATCGCTCAGGGCGCAGCCCCGTCGACGATTCGCCGGCCCTGCATCGCAGCGATGGGATTTAGCTGCTTTCGCTCGCACATGACTAGAATCTCGTGCCAGCATGACATCCGCCAAAGGCTGCGCCATTGGTAGCCGCGCCTCCGCACCCGAACAAGCCGCATCCGCTGAACAGAACCGATGTGGCGAGCAGCAACGCTGCTGCCGCAAATTTTCGCAATCGCATCATCGTGTCAGTGAAGTGTTGCAGCGCGCGGAAACACAAGTGCAAGGATCAGGCGAAGAAACGCCCAGGCGAACAGTAGCGCGCCGAGCAGGCTCACGATGGCCAGTACCGGTGTCCAGCGAAACGCAGCGCGATCCGACACACCGACATTGCACTCGTGCTTTCGTTGCGCAACGAGGCCCTTCAGATCGCCAATACCTGCACTGCATTCTGGTTCCTGCATTCCTGCCTCATCAATTGGTCGTGTTTGCGCGTTCGTCGCTGCCCTTGTGTCGGCTCCGACCGGCGCACGCTGCGTCGGTTCGGACTGACTGGCTGCGCTCAGGTTGCGGCGCGATCCTTGCCAATCAGCAATGCTGATCGTGTCAATCCGGATTCGACGCCGCCTGCCCGGGCAGCGCATGGTTCACCTGGTCGATCACCGATTTCGCGGCACCGACCGCAAGCGCCCGGTCGATATCCGACGTTTGCCAGTCGCCGTTGACATCCTTTGCGAACACCAGGCCGGCGTGCAGCGTCGTGCCATGTCCATCGGGCCGACTGGCGCGGCGAACGATGCTCACGTTGCACGCGAAGGTCTGCTCGCCGGTTTTAGTACAGTCGCCGTCGCGTTTCACGGAGACGACGTCCGCTGACGCCGGCAAGGGGCTGCCTACCAGCGCGTTAATACCGCCCCGGTTTTCCGCGTCGAGTGCCCGTCTCACCGCGCCGTCGATCTCGCTCGCACCCGGGCCGGGATGAAACGCATCGCATGCCGCTACCAGCAGGCATATCCCTGCTATCGTCGCGGCGAGCCGCAGTCTGATTGTGTGCATCGATTTCACCTTCCTTCTATCCGACTGGTCGTGGACACGCGGGCGTTCACGGCTACCTGCCCGCCTGCCCTGCCATTACAGCAGGATCGGCACGGCGCCCTTGCTACGCCGGCGATTGCGAGCCATACGCCTGCTTTCCCAGGCGCACTCCGGGCACCAACTGCCGCGCCAGACACTATTGACCGTCGCATGCCACGCATGCCCTTTTCCGCACTGCCATTCGATCTTGCCGTGGGGGCCTGGATAGACCGTCGACAGGCAACGCCCGCCGCGCGATTGCGCGAGATCCTGCATCTGTTCGATCGTGCGCGTGCGTGCCTTCACGGCGCACAGATGGCACCATTGTCCCTTGCTGACGCGAAACCATGGCGCAAACCACGTATGCCCTTCGGCACACTGCCATTGCAGTGGTGTTTCCTTGTCGATGTACGCCGACAGGCAGCGTCCGCCGCGTTCGGCCGCCGCGCGCTCGATATCATCCTGTCGAGGCTTGATTCGCTCGAAATGACACGCTTGGCACCAGTCGCCACGAAGCACCTGTTCAAGGCATGCGGACCACGTGTGACCGGCCTCACAGCGCCAGCGCATCTTTTCGCGACTGTTGAGGTAGGAACGCGACAGACACCGGCCGCCGCGCTCGGCCGCGATCGCCCGCGCGTCATCCAGCGAATAGATGGTTGCGCGATCGTAAGCGCACGCGTGGCACCAGTGCCCGAGCCTCAGTCCATGCATGAGCATCGGGAAACGGTGCGCTACGGCACATTCAAATACGAGGGGCACCTTGTGGCCTTCGTATGCCTTCGACAGGCACTGTCCACCCCATGCATGAGCGAGAGCACGGATTGCGTCAAGCATCTGCGCGCGAAACTCCGGTGCGGCCCCCCCGGTACACGGGTAGCGACTCGAGCGCCTGCTGCACCCGTCTGCGCGTTGTTGCAGGAACCTTCGGAGCCTGGGCTGCACTACCCGTCGCTTCGCCCTCGCTGATGCTGGCAAGATGAATCTTGCTGTCCAGCGCATTGAGCTCGGCGAGCAGGTCCCGCAATGATTTTTTCATCTGTCACGCTGTGAACGAAAACCGGACAGCCCAGGCATCACCGGGCCGACTCCTGGGGCGATTCGCCCCTCGCAAGCAGCAGCTGATCAACCATTTCGAGCTTCAGTGGCTTGTCCGCATCGAGCTTCTTTTTCTCGACCACGTATTTCCACCCGTTGGCAGTGCCCGGATTCCGGTAAAACGCGACGATGGCCACATACTTCGTGTCGGCGTTCATCGGCTGCGACAGGCTTGCCGATGCGCCCGGATTGAGCACGACCGCCTTGCTGTCCTGGAGGTCTGCGCAAGCACGGTGCGATCGTTCTTCAGAAGATCGTCGTACGACGCCCCATCGAAGAGTTTGCGGTCCTTGAGCTGGTATACGCGCACCGCGACCGAGGTCGCGCGCCCGGCATCGTCGGGATTCAGTGCTTCGCGCGCGGACAGGTCGACATTGAGCACCTTGACCTGCTTGAAGAAAACGGCGTGGTATGCGCTCGACGTCGTGTCGGAAACGGCCTGCCACGCGCCGCAGGCCGACAGCAGCAAGGCAGATGCAACAGTAGTAATGGCCAGACGGATAAACATCAATGGTTCCTCGGTTATGCGCGTTGCGGGCTCAGGTACGGATTGGGCGGCGGTACGGGGAAGGCTTCGCGCACACCCAGTGGAATGGTGATCATGCGTTCCTCGTCGGCGGGCAGCACGGTCGTCCACCCGAGTCGCGGTGCGGGTCCCGCAGGGGCTATCCCGATCGTCGGGACCGGAGCCAGGCGCGAGGAAACCTCCATGCGAAGATGGACATCAGCCTTGACGCCTACATACAGCTGGACGAAGGCCATCAGTTCGCGATGCAGCCACGCTCCGGGCAGCAGGTCGTGCGCGTGCTGCGCATTGTCGGGACGCAGCGTGACCCGCACGGCCCGGCTGCGATAGGCAAGCCGCCGGCCTAGCACATAGCCGCCGCCCAGGCCCAGCTGTTTATTATTCCCTGACTCCCGCGCCGATGGATGCGAAGTGAGCGGCCGGGGTTGCCCGGCACCTGTGACTGCAGGGAAAAATTCGTCGACGCGCACATCGACGCCCGGCACGGCTAGCGCGATGACACCCGCCAGACCTTCGGGCGTACGGGTCTTCATGTTGAGCAGGCCCAGCAGCGCGAGCATTCGGGAGTCGGGCAGCCCCGCACGCTCAGGCTTCCTGCCCCAGCCAAATCCGATCAGGCACAGGAGGTTGCGCGAATGGGCATCGGTGCCCCCAGGACGGAAGCTTTCCGGGTAACGGTATTTTTTCCAGGCGCGGTACAGCACCGTGACGAAGCGGTGATTGAAGCGGTCGAGAAAGGCTTCGACCGCTTCGTGCCCTTCTTCACGCAGAACGATGTCGTCGATCATGTGCGGCGGCATCGCCGCATCGACACCGTACAGGCCCATGAACGTCGTACGCACGGTCGGTGGCGCATGCGGCCCGTAATCGTCCGATGCGTCGCCGAATTCGACCGTGGCGACTTCACCCGCCGGAAACCCGACGCGCGGCCACGACCCAAAACGCACAGGTTCGTGCTCGGGTGTGTCGCGCGTGCCAAATCCCGGACGGGCAGGCGCGCGCACCTCGAGCACACGGCACAGCTGCATGAAGCTCATCAGGGGGGCGCGTGCAAGCAGGGACGCGACGAGCGGCTCGATGTTGGGGAGATCGTCCCCCAAGGGGACTTCCTGCGGGGCGCGCGGGTTCATAGCGGAGCGCGTTGTGCCTTGCTGCGCGGCCAGACCGTACGGGCCTGCGACGGCAGGCTCACGATCGACAGCTTCGTGAACAGGTTGATTTCGGCGTATGCCGCGAAGAAGCGGTGCAGAAGCTCTCCGAACAGCATCAGGTCGCCCTCGCCGGCGAACGCCTGCGAATCGAGCGTCACCTCGATCAGCACACCCCGCTCGACCGAGCCGCCCGATACCTCCTCGAGCAGCTCCTGCGACACCCAGAGAATGCCGGCCAGGCGCCGCGCGTTCAGTTCGTCGTCGGTCCAGTCGTAGAGCGCTAGCGCGCCACGCAGCACTTCCGCGTCCATCATCGATAGGAAGTTCGGGGCAAGATGTGACAGCACGCGCCACTGGAACCGGTCGCCCGTGGGCGGATAGAGCGGCAACGTGGGAGCGACGAGGTTGCGCACCCCAGTCACGTTCGGCGTGCTCGCAGCAAGTTCGCTGAAGTTCGCCTCGCGTAGCCCCTTGCGCGGCAACATCCCATTGGTGCCGGTGACGCGCAGCGAAAGGCTTTCTTCCGGCAGCGTTTCCATGGTTTCCCAGGCGTGGCCGCCCAGGATCACCCAAGTTTCGTGCAGCCCCGCCATGCCAGGGCGTACGCGCGCATGGAAATACCGCTCCGGTGCCTCGTGACGCAGCATGCCACCGCGATGCCGGAACGTGGCGAACGGCACGTACTCGTAGCGCTCGGCCGTGTCGTGATCGAATGTCCCGATCGCATCGACCGAATACGTTTCGACGTGCTCGCCCTGATGTCCCGCCGGCACGACGCGATACTCCGTTTCGTGGTGATTGATCTCGATGGGTTCCGCGTCGAGCTCGAACAGGTTGATCACCGGTGAGCAGAACAGCCTCACATTTTCCCTGCTGAAATGCTGGTCCGACGGGTAAGCGGTCTTCAGGACAAGTTCAAGTTCGAAACGGGTCGTTCCCGCAGGAAGCTTCGCGACGTCGAGTCCGCACAGGTCAATGAAGAGAAATTTTTCGCGAAACGAAAAGTACTCGAGCAGAAGCTGATACCTCTACAAGGCCGTGACGAGCGGCCAGACGCTCAAGTCAGCGGAAGTGAAGTGGTACAAGATCGACGACGCGGGCAAGGAGAAGGAGTACTTCAACACGAAGCTGGACAACGTGAAGATCGTCGCCGTACGCCCGAAGATGCTCGATATCAAGGATCCCGCATACGAGAAGCACAACCACCTCGAGGAAGTGGAACTGCGCTACGAAACGATCACCTGGTCGTACAAGGATGGCAACATCATCCACAAGGACACCTGGAACGAGCGTTCCTGATTCACCGGTGGTCCGGAGGCCGGTCCACCATCCCCGGTGGTCTTCGGAATTACCGGCCTTCCTTTGCCAGTCCGCCTGTGCGGACTGGCCTTTTTAGTGCGAGGGGTGGCCGCACCCAGCCGGCACGCCCCCTCTTCAGATGTGCGAACAGCCCGACCATGACCGTGCTCAACGACCGAAACCCCTCTTTTCGCGACGCCAGCCAGCTTCTGCAGCGCCTCAATCCACATTGCGTGAAAGCGCTCGAGGCCGCGGCCAACCTGTGCCAGACACGGCTCGCGGACGAGATTACGGTCGAGCACTGGCTGCTCAAGCTGATCGAGGCCGGGGACGGCGATATCCCGGCCATCATGAACCACTACGACCTGAACATCGACGCCGTGTGGGATGCACTGCTCAGGGCCGTCGACCACACGCCCCGCAACCTGCGCGGCCGCCCCAGCCTCTCTCCGCAACTGGCCGTTGTCCTCCAGGATGCCTGGTTTCATGCGTCGACCCACGCCGAAGGCAGCGATGCGGTCATCCGCTCCGGCAATGTCCTGCAGTCCATCGTTGAGGCGCCACATGTCCTTCGCGCGACCAATGCCTGGCAACTGCTGTCGGTGAGCCCTGCACAGATCGAACGCCTGCTGCCGCGCCTCGGACCGCGAACCTGCGAGAACCAGCTTGAGGAGCCGGAAGCACCTTTGGGACAGACCGCTGTCCCGGCGGGAGGCGGTGTCGTCGAACGCGCGCCGGAAGCCAATACAGCACCGGCAGCAAGGCGCAATGTGGATGGCGACGCGCTCACCCGCTTTGCGATTGACATCACGGCAAAGGCGCGCGACAGCAAGATCGACCCCGTGTTCGGGCGCGATCGTGAGATCCAGCAGATGGTCGATGTGCTCGCGCGGCGCCGGAAGAACAATCCCATCCTCGTCGGCGAGCCTGGTGTCGGCAAGACCGCGCTCGTCGAAGGCCTCGCGCTTCGCGTGGCCGAAGGCACCGTGCCGACGGTGATCCGCGACGTGCGCATCCTCACGCTCGATCTGGGCCTGCTGCAGGCAGGCGCGGGCGTGAAGGGCGAGTTCGAGCAGCGCCTGAAGAATGTGATCGACGAGGTCCAGGCGTCGCCCGATCCGGTCCTGCTGTTCATCGACGAGGCGCACACCCTGATCGGCGCGGGCAACGCGGCCGGCGGTGCCGACGCGGCCAACCTGCTCAAGCCGGCGTTGGCGCGCGGCGAGCTGCGCACGATTGCGGCGACCACCTGGTCGGAATACAAGGAGTACTTCGAGCGCGACGCTGCACTCGAGCGGCGCTTCCAGATGATCAAGGTCGACGAGCCCGATGATGATGCCGCCTGTCTGATGCTGCGGGGTCTCAAGGAACGCTACGCGAAGTATCACAACGTCCACATTCGCGACGAGGCACTGGTGGCCGCCGTCAAGCTCTCACGCCGCTACATCCCGGCGCGGCAGTTGCCGGACAAGGCCGTCGACCTGATCGACACCGCCGCCGCCCGCGTGCGCATGGGTCTCGAATCACCGCCGGCGGAACTGCAGCGCGCGCAGGCAGCCGTCGCTGCGCTCGAACTCGAACGCGCCACGACCGATGCGGATAAACGTGCGGGTATCGATGACGCACCAGCACGGCGCGACGCACTCGATGCAGCGCTCGCGCGTGCCAGGGGCGAGATGGAAGAACTGCAGGTGCGCTACGAGCTTGAACTGCGGCTCGTCGGAGCGCTGCATGAGCAGCGCGACACCGATCCAGCCACCCGCGATGGAGCATCGTTTGCCGCAGCACGGCAGGCGCTCGCCAGCACCCAGGGCAAGACGCCGCTGATCTTCGCCGACGTGGACGCCCAGGCGATCGCGCGCGTGGTGGCCGAATGGACCGGCGTGCCGGTCGGCAACCTCCTCGAAGACGAACTTCAGGGTCTGCTCACCTTGGAAGACCAGCTCGCGATGCGCGTCGTCGCGCAGGACGAAGCACTGGCCGCGCTCGCGGAAAGCCTGCGCACGGCGAAGGCCGGCCTGAAAAACGAGCACGCCCCGCTCGGCGTATTCCTGCTCGCAGGCCCTTCGGGCGTCGGCAAGACGGAGACCGCACTTGCGCTCGCCGATCTGCTCTTCGGAGGCGAGGCAGCACTCACGACGATCAACATGTCGGAGTACCAGGAATCGCACACGGTTTCGCAGCTCAAGGGTTCTCCGCCCGGCTACGTCGGCTACGGCCGCGGAGGCATCCTGACCGAGGCGGTACGCCAGCGTCCGTACAGCGTCGTGCTGCTCGACGAAGTGGAAAAAGCTCACCGCGACGTGCTCGACATCTTTTACCAGGTGTTCGACCGCGGCACGATGCGCGATGGCGAAGGACGTGAGATCGACTTTAGCAACTGCGTGATCCTGATGACGTCCAACCTCGGGAGTGCCCAGATTGACGAGGCCACGGCCGACAATCGGGATATCGCGCAGGCGGCACTCCTCGAGGCGATCCATCCGCAGCTCGTGGCGCACTTCCAGCCCGCCCTGCTCGCCCGCTTCCAGACGCTGGTGTACCGGCCCCTCGACGCGTCCGCACTCGCCGGGATCGTCCGTCTGAAGCTCGCGAAGGTCGCCGGCCGGCTGCAGAGGCAGCATGAGGTCGAACTGACGTGCGACAAATCGCTGATCGCCGCCATGGCCGGATTGTGCCTCGCGCGCGAATCCGGCGCGCGCAATGTAGACGCGTTCCTCAACCAGCGCCTTCTGCCCACGGTGTCGCGAGAGTTGCTCGCGCGCATGGCTCACGGTACAGCGCCCGCGAAGATCGCCCTGTCCAGTTCGCCCGAAGGCAATCTGACGATCGACTTCATCGACCCGGACGACAGGGAGCGCGACGCTTCGGTGACGTACTCCCACCATACAGCCATCGCCGACGCAGTCAACCAGGGAGCGTGACCATGCCAGCGGGCCCTTCCCTTTACGACATGCTGCTCGGCCAGATCGACGGTGAGCCACTCGGAAATCACGACGACAGGACACTGGAAATCCTGAGCGTTCAGGCCAACATCCGGCGCATCCTCAACACGCGCGCGGGGGCACTCAAGCACGTTCCCGACTATGGACTACCGGACCTCACCGAGGTGTACCGGAATCTGCCTGCATCGGTTCATGATCTGCGCAACCAGATGGAGAGCACCCTGCTGAAATTCGAGCCGCGCCTGCGTGCGGTCGAAATCGAGATTGACGAGCGGCCGGATCCGGGTCTGCTGGTGAGTTTCATCATGATCTGCCACCTCCGGAGAGCCGGGCTGGTCCGTTTCGGAACGCATTTCGAACCGCCTGGCCGCATGCACGTCAGGCGTCTGGTGAACCCCGACCAGACCCGGTAGCTGGCGTTGACAGGCATGCGCGGCGAGCTTTCGCTGCCTGAACGGCGGGCGCGCTTCGCCTTTGACGCACTGTATCTGGTACCAGAAGCATGAAATTGCAATGGCGTTATTTCACAGCGGCCCTGATTCCCGGCATTGTGCTGGCGCTCGGTGCCACACGCGCTTATGCGTCGTATTCCGAAGAATGGATGAGCCCCCTGGCGCTGCAGAAGGAAGAAGCCACAAAGTCCAGCCATCACACCTCAATGTATGCGTGCGGGAACACTGGCACCCACTGTACCCGCATTCGCTCGAGGACAGCTTCTGCAAAGCAGCGTGCCGAAATCCATGATCGTGATACGGGTCGAGCAGACGATCCCATTGCGGCCTTCGCAAAAAAGGGCAACGCTTCCAGTTCCGCACATCGCAGCTAGATAGGCTGGTTTTGGTGCAAATAGACTCATTGAACCGGTTAAAGTAGCGATCCAATCAAGCTGGTGAGGCGGTAATGAGCAAGGGGAAGGGTCTGGAGGGGTTGTTCAATGGTCGGCATTTTGATCGGGAGATCATTGTTCTGTGTGTGCGCTGGTACCTTCGCTACAAGCTCAGCCTGCGCGATCTGGTCGAGATGATGGCCGAGCGGGGATTGTCGCTGGCACACACCACGATCATGCGTTGGGTAAAGCGCTTTACGCCGGAGTTCGTCAAGCACTGGAACCGGTTTGGCATACCGACAGGCCGGTCATGGCGTGTTGACGAGGCCTATCTGAAGATTCGTGGCAAGTGGGTCTATCTCTACCGGGCGGTAGATCGGGTCGGCCAGACAGTGGACTTCATGCTCAGAGCAAAGCGCGATGTGAGCGCGGCCAGAGCCTTTTTCAGCAAGGCCATGAAACATCGGGGCCAGCCACCGGAGACGATCACGCTCGATGGGTATGCCGCCTCGCACCGGGCCGTGCGGGAGATGATCGCTGACGCTCTGCTGAGGGAACGCCTGTGCGCTCCTCGAAGTATCTGAATAACGTGATCGAACAGGATCATCGAAACATCAAGTCCAGAACGAACGTGATGCTCGGATTCAAACGATTCAGGTGTGCGAAGACCAAGATTTCAGGCATCGAGTTGATGCACCGCATCCGCAAGGGTCAGTTCAATCTCCGCATTCTCGGACTCAAGGATACTACCGCACCCGTCGTCTGGAATGCTGTCCTGTTCAATAAATAAGGCATCCTTATGTATCGGAGACATCTCGGCTTCGCCAGCTGTTTGCACCAGAACCTAGTCGGCTCGTTCATTCGGTCTCTTCGCCAGATAATCAATCTCGTCCACGAGGCGCCGCTCTGCGATGAAACGCGCAACTGCCGCCATCACCGCATGCACAGCACGGCCGCGCCCGTGACTCTTCCGTCACGCAGGTCGCTCAGCGCGCGGTTCGCGTGGGCAAGCGTGTAGCGGCTGGTTTCGATGTCGAGCGGAATCTCACCGGCGAGTTGCATGAAAGCATGCCCGTCGGCGCGCGTGAGGTTGGCCACCGAGCAGATGCGCCGTTCACCCCACAAAAATTCATACGGAAACGACGGGATATCGCTCATGTGGATCCCCCCGCATACGACGGTGCCGCCCTTGGCCACTGCCTTCAGCGCCGCAGGCACGAGCGCGCCGGCGGATGCGAAGATCAATGCGGCATCGAGTTCGTCAGGTGCGCTCTCGTCGCTGCCGCCGGCCCAGCGGGCGCCGAGGCGTAGCGCAAGCTGCTGGGCGCTCGCATCGCCGTGGCGCGTGAATGCGTAGACCGAACGCCCTTGGTAGCGCGCCACTTGCGCCACAATATGCGCGGCCGCGCCGAATCCGTAAATACCGATCCGTTGCGCGTCGCCCGCCATGCTGAGCGTGCGATAGCCGATGAGCCCGGCGCACAGTAGCGGCGCCGCCTCGACGTCGGAATAGCGCTCGGGTAAATGAAAGCAGTAGCGGCTGTCGGCGACGGTACGTTCCGCGTAGCCGCCGTCGATCGTGTAGCCCGTAAAGCCCGGTTCGTCGCACAGGTTCTCGCGGCCGCCGAGGCAATAGCGGCAGTGGCCGCAGGTGCGGCCTGTCCACGGTACGCCGATGCGATCGCCGAGCTGGAATCCGGACACGCCCTCGCCCATTGCGGCAACGGTTCCCACGATTTCGTGCCCCGGAATGAGGGGCTGCTTCGGATGCGCCAGCTCGCGGTCGACCACATGCAGATCCGTACGGCACACCCCGCATGCATGGATGTCGATCAGCAGTTGACCGGCCGACGGTTGCGGATCCGGCACCTGCATGTCATGCAGTATTGGAGCGGTTCCGTCGAACACCATTGCACGCATGTTGTTCTCCTTTGAGTGGTGGTTGCGTAGTCGTCGTGAATACGGCCGTTTGCCATGTACCGGCATGGGGATCGTGCATAGCCGTCATCGACTATCAATCCCACCGCGCGTCCCGCACCTGAATGAGCCCACCCTCGACGCGAACCGGAAACGTCGCGACGTCCTCGTAGGCCGGCGGCCCCAGGACCTTCCCCGTCCTGATGCAAAAGCTGGCCCCATGACGCGGGCAGACGACCACGTCGCCATTCACCTCGCCGCCCGTGAGGATGCCGCCGTCGTGCGTGCAAACGTCTTCAATCGCATACCAGACGCCGTCGAGATTGAACACGGCTACCTGTGCGCCGTCCACGTCGACCGTGCGGTGCGTACCGGGCGGCAGATCCTCGATGGCGGCGACCTCCACCCAGTCCGACATGTCAGAGCATCCCCAGTTGCAGGCGCGCAGCATCGGACATCCTGTCGCGCGACCAAGGCGGATCCCACACCAGTTCGACATGCGCCTCGTTCACGCCGCTCACATCGAGCACCGCCTCCTCCACCGTCGCCGGGAAAGTCTGCGCGACCGGGCAGCCGGGCGCGGTGAGCGTCATGCGGATGTCGACGCGCCCCGCGTCCGCGTCGACATCGAGCCCGTAGACCAGGCCCAGGTCGAAGATGTTGACCGGAATCTCAGGGTCGTACACCGTGCGCAACGCCTCGATCACGCGTTCTTCCATGCGTTCTGTCGTTGCGCCACTGCCAGGTTGTGCGGCCTCGACGCGCTTCAGCCAGTCGAATGTGTTCATCGTCTGCCTCACTCTGTCGACACGGGGCGATCCTCGCCTTGCAGCGCGGCATGCAGCGTATGCCACGCCAGCGTCGCGCATTTCACCCGCGCGGGAAACTCACGCACGCCGGACAGCGCCGCGAGCTTGCCCAGATCCGGCGCCCCCACCGGTACCAGACCGGATGCCGTCACCATCTCGTGAAAGCGCCCGAACAGCGCTTGCGCCTCAGCTTCCGTTTTGCCTTTCAGCGCGTCGGTCATCAGCGATGCCGATGCGGTGGCAATCGCACATCCCGAGCCCTCGAAGCTCACGTCCTTGACGATACCGTCCTCGATCTTCAGATACAGCGTCACCTTGTCGCCGCATAACGGGTTGTAGCCCTCCGCCTTGCGGTTCGCGCCGGCCAGCATGCCGTGATTGCGCGGCCGCCGGTAGTGATCGAAGATGACCTCCTGGTAGAGTTCGCTCAGATCGTTCATCGTCCGAATACCTCCCCGACATGGTCGAGCCCTTCGATCAACGCGTCGATATCGTCGCGCGTGTTGTAAAGGCCTAACGACGCACGCACGGTCGCCGGTACGCCGAAGCGCTGCATCACCGGCATCGCGCAGTGGTGGCCCGCACGCACGGCGACGCCGTGACGATCGAGAATCGTGCCGACATCGTGCGCATGCACGCCGTCGAGCACGAACGACAGGATGCTCGCTTTATCGCGCGCGGTGCCAATGAGGCGCAGGCCCGGAATAGCCTGCAGTGCGTGCGTCGCATAAGCGAGCACGCTGGCCTCGTGCGCGGCGATGACTTCCATGCCGATCCCGTCGAGATAATCGAGCGCCGCGCCGAGTGCAATCGCGCCGGCAATGTTCGGCGTGCCCGCCTCGAACTTCCACGGAATCGCGTTGTATTCCGTCTTCTCGAACGTCACCGAGCGGATCATGTCGCCGCCGCCCTGCCATGGCGGCATCGCCTCGAGCAGCGCGGCCCTGGCGTACAGCACGCCGATTCCCGTCGGCCCGTACACCTTGTGCCCGGAAAACGCGTAAAAATCGCAGTCGAGCGCGCGCACGTCGACGGGCAGATGCGAAATCGCCTGTGCGCCGTCCAGCAACACCGGCACGCCCTTCGCGTGCGCCGCGGCAACGATGTGCTCGACCGGATTGATGCTGCCGAGCGCATTGGCCAGATGTGTGATCGCGACCAGCCGCGTACGGTTACTCAGCAGGCTTTCGTACGCGTCGACAACGAGCGCGCCCGCATCGTCGATCGGCACGACTTTCAGCACCGCGCCAGTCTGCTCGCAGACGATCTGCCACGGCACGATGTTCGAATGGTGCTCCATCGCGCTGATCAGGATTTCGTCGCCGGACTCGAGCCGCGGTCGCGCGTAGCTCTGGGCCACCAGATTGATCGCCTCGGTCGCGCCGCGCACGAACACGATCTCCTCCGGGCGCTCTGCATTGATGAAACGTGCAATTTTCGCCCGTGCCGCCTCAAATGCATCGGTCGCGCGCACCGACAGCAGATGCACGCCGCGGTGCACGTTGGCGTTGCCATGACGGTAAAAGGCGTTTTCCGCGTAGATAACCTCCGCGGGCTTTTGCGTCGTGGCGCCGTTGTCGAGATAGACCAGCGGCCGGCCATGCACGCGTTCGCCCAGAATCGGGAAATCAGCTCGCCAGTGCGCGACGTTGCGGGGATCCGGCGTCGGCATGGATTCAATCGGCTTCATAGCAACTCCCTGATGCGCGCCCCTTCCGGGGTGCGCGCGAGCAGCACGTTTTCGAGGCGGCCGCGCAGCGAATCGATGCGCACACGTTCGACAACGTCACGCGCAAATGCATAGGTCAGCAGCGCCCGCGCCATGCGTTCCTCGACGCCGCGCGCACGCAGATAGAACAACTGATCTTCGTCCAGCTGACCGACTGTCGCGCCGTGCGTGCATTTCACGTCGTCGGCGTAGATCTCGAGCTGTGGCTTCGTGTCGATTTCAGCGTCGCGCGACAGCAGCAGGTTGTGATTCGCCTGATGGGCGTCGGTTTGCTGCGCATCGGGATGCACGACGACGCGCCCGTTGAACACACCGTGCGCGGCGCCGTCGAGCACGCCGCGGTAGTACTCGCGGCTCGTACCGTGCACGTCGGCGTGGTCGATGCGCGTGTGGTGATCGACGTGCTGCCGGCCGCCGACGAAATAGAGACCGTTCAGCGTGGTTTGCGCGTTGGCGGCGTTCAGACTAGTACCGATGCCCGTGCGCGACAGCGCGCCGCCGAACGCGAACGCATGCGATGCGAAACAGCTGGCGCGTTGCTGGGCGACGACGACCGACGCGATATGAAAAGCCTTGGGGCCTTCCTGCTGCAACCGGTAGTGCTGCACATCCGCCTGTTCGTCCTCAACGATGCGAGTGACCGCATTGGTCCAATACGCATCGTCGCCTAATCCGACGAAGTGCTCGACAATCGTGCAGCCCGAGCGTGCACCCGCCAGCACGACATTGAAAGGCTGCACGGCCAGACCGGGTTCGTCGCTCAGGAACAGCATGTCCAATGGCTGATCGATAACTTCGCCAGGCGGCAGCACGACGGCAAAGCCATCGGCCAGAAACGCAGTGTTCAACGCTGCGAAACCGTCGGCATAGGTTTTTGCCGTCATTGCCGCTTCAAGCCGTTGCGGCATTTCTCGCAACGCCCGCGCGAGCGAGCCCACAAATACGCCATGCGGCAAGCCATTCAGTTTCGACCGCCGCGGCACGTAGTGGCCATTCACGAATACCAGCCGATGGCCCGCCGGGTCCAGCACGAGTTCATCGACGATACGACGCATCTCGCTGTCGTCGATATGGCCGGTGCTGCCGGTACGCTGTGGCGCGAAATGCCAGTCATGCCGGCCGATCGCCGACACGTCCGTGTATTTCCAGTCCTCCTGACGTGTGGTCGGCAAGCCGAGCACGTCGAACTGCTCGAAGGCGCTGCGGCGCGCGGCACGCAGCCACGGCAACTCCGCGCCGGGCAAGGTTCCGGCGACGTGTCTGAACGCGTGGTGGAAAGGGTCACTCGACTTGTCTTTCATCAAAGCCCCGCATTTGCTCCAGCGGCTGGATGCATTGGCTCATTCTCGATCCAGCCATAGCCCGTACGCTCCAACTCGACGGCCAGTTCACGCGCCCCCGACTTCACGATGCGGCCGTTCGCCAGCACATGCACGCGGTCCGGCACGACGTAATCCAGCAGCCGTTGATAGTGCGTGACCAGTACGATCGCCCGTCCGGGCGCGCGCATGCTGTTGACGCCGCGCGCGACGATCTGCAAGGCGTCGATATCGAGTCCGGAATCCGTTTCGTCGAGAATCGCGAGCCGGGGTTCCAGCACCACCATCTGCAATATCTCGTTGCGCTTTTTCTCTCCGCCGGAGAATCCTTCGTTGACCGCGCGATACAACAGCGTCTCGTCCATCTGCATCAGCGTCATTCGGGTCTTGACCAGTTGCAGAAACTCCATTGCGTCGAGTTCGGGCTCGCCACGATGCCGGCGCTGCGCGTTCAACGCGGCCTTCAGCAGATAAATGTTGCTCACACCGGGTATCTCGACGGGATACTGGAACGCGAGAAAGAGTCCCTCGTGCGCGCGTTCTTCGGGAGCGAGCGCCAGCAGATCGTGCCCAAGGTACGAGACCGTGCCGCCCGTGACGACAAAGTCCTCGCGCCCCGCCAGCACCTGAGCGAGCGTGCTCTTGCCGGAGCCGTTCGGCCCCATGATCGCGTGCACCTCGCCGGCCTTCACGCTCAGATCGATGCCGTGCAGAATCCGCTTGCCGTCGACTTCGACCTGCAGGTTGCTGATTTCAAGCATGGTTCGTCTACCTCACGAATCACCGTGGATAAATGGATAAGAATTAGCCCACACTGCCTTCCAGACTGACGCCCAGCAGCTTCTGCGCCTCGACTGCGAATTCCATCGGCAGCTCCTTGAAAACTTCCTTGCAGAAGCCATTGACGATCATCGACACCGCGTCTTCAGGAGACAGTCCCCGCTGCCGGCAATAGAACATCTGGTCTTCGCCGATGCGCGATGTCGATGCTTCATGCTCGACCTTCGCGGTCGGGTTTCTGACTTCGATATACGGAAACGTATGGGCGCTGCACCGCGCGCCAAGCAACAGCGAATCGCACTGCGTGTAATTGCGTGCGCCCTCCGCCGCGCGGCCGATCTTCACGAGCCCGCGATACGCGTTCTTGCCGCGGCCCGCTGAAATGCCCTTCGACAGGATCGTGCTGCGCGTATTGCGGCCGAGGTGAATCATCTTCGTGCCGGTGTCGGCCTGTTGATAGTGATTGGTCAGCGCGACCGAGTGGAATTCGCCGATCGAGTTATCGCCTCGCAGAATCACGCTCGGGTACTTCCAGGTGATCGCCGAGCCGGTTTCCACCTGAGTCCAGGAAATCTTCGAATTCGCCTCGCGGCAGTCGCCACGCTTGGTCACGAAGTTGTAGATGCCGCCCTTGCCCGACGCATCGCCCGGATACCAGTTCTGCACGGTCGAATAGCGGATCTGTGCGCCTTCCAGCGCGATCAGCTCAACGACAGCCGCATGCAGCTGATTTTCGTCGCGCATCGGCGCCGTACAGCCTTCCAGATAGCTCACGTACGCGCCTTGATCCGCGATGATCAGCGTGCGCTCGAACTGGCCGGTGTTTTGCGCGTTGATGCGGAAGTAGGTCGACAGTTCCATCGGGCAGCGCACGCCCGGCGGGATGTAGCAGAACGAGCCGTCGCTGAACACAGCGGAATTCAGCGTGGCAAAGAAATTGTCGGTGTACGGCACGACCGAGCCGAGATACTTCCGCACCAGCTCGGGGTGATGCTGCACGGCATCCGAGAACGAACAGAACACGATGCCGAGTTCCGCGAGCTTTTCGCGGAATGTGGTGGCCACCGAGACGCTGTCGAATACGGCATCCACCGCCACGCCCGCCAGAAGTTCGCGTTCGGCCAGCGGCACACCCAGTTTCTCGTAAGTACGCAGAAGCTCCGGATCGACCTCATCGAGGCTCTTCGGACCGTTCTTCTGCGTCATCGGCGCGGAATAGTAGACGATGCGCTGATAGTCGATCGGCGGATGCTGGATCGTCGCCCAACGCGGCTCGGTCATGGTGAGCCAGTGCCGATAGGCTGTCAGCCGCCATTCGAGCATGAACGCCGGCTCGTTTTTCTTCGCCGAGATGAGCCGGATCACGTCCTCGCTCAGTCCGCACGGCAACGCGTCGGCCATCAGTTCGGTGACGAAACCATGCTGGTATTCGCGACCGATCAGTTCGTCGAAACTGTTTGTGGATGCGCTCATGCGTGGCCTCCGTCAATCGCTCCATCAATCGTCTTGCGCGCCGCAGGCGCCGCACCGACGCGTTGACGGGAAATGCTGCGCGCGCGAATCGCGCTGATATCCACGGCGCGCAAGGTCGGCCCCGCCATATCCGCCATCGTGACCTGCTGCAACGCCTCGTAGATCAGGCGGTTAACCTTCAGCCAGTTGGCGCGCGCCGCACACGCCGCCTCCTGAATGCAGAGGCCGGGCAGCGTGCTGCATTCGGTCATGCCGATGGGTCCGTCGACGGCGGCGATCACCTGGGCCAGCGTGATCCGTTGCGGCGGCCGCGGCAGCAGATAACCGCCGTTCGCACCGCGCAGCGACACCACCACGCCGCCCCGCGTCAACACCTTCAGCACCTTTGACACGGTGGGCATCGCGATACCCGTCGCCGCCGCGATACTGCTCGCACTATGGACGGCGTCGGGATCCCGCGCCATTGCGGTCATGATCACCGTGCCGTAATCCGCCAGTTTGGTCATGCGCAGCATCTGGAATTCCTCCTTCACAATCAGGACCAGATCAGTCCGGATTACGCCCGAACATATTGAGGATGGCGAACTGGCCGGCGCGTGCCGGTTTCGCCTCTCGTCCGCACGGGAAGTGCCGCCGTCGACCCCGCAGGTTCTTATCGTTTTTAGTTGGCGGTAGTGCAGCGAATCAGTGGCGACTCCTATTCAGTGTAGGCCGATATGGATAACCCTGCCGTCGCTCGGGTCTTGTGCGCGCGGGGCCCCGGAACGCACGCCTCCTGCAAGGCAAAGCGTGTAGTTGAACGTGATAAGCGCTACGATCAGAAGCGCGCGCCGAGTTGCTGGAAGCGCGGACTTTTTCCAGTCGAAACGCGGGTGGCGCGCGTGCTGCTTCTGGTTCGGAAATGAATGCGTACCGTAGAAGGAGGTCACGATGCAACATGGGAACGCTATTGAATATGGCGGTTGCCTCATCCATCCGGTTGTGACCGCATCGAAGGGTGGACGATTTGCCGGCGCCGCGACAATTGTCGATCGGGACGGAGAAGAACGCACAGTCGGGGTCGACGGCGATTTCGGACAGGCTCAGGAGGCGATGGATCAGGCAATCGAACTGGCGATCGCCTGGATTCATCGACGACGCGTGGTCTCCGACCACTATGTACGCGGGGGATAACTGCCTGGACGGCGAACTGTGCCGTGCACAAATTGCAATGCAGTGTAAAAAAATGCGGCGTGCGTGTCTCTTCTTCTACAAGAAATCTGACCGCCGCACGTCGCCTCGCCTATTCCTCTGCAGAAACCGCGCACGACCTGAATCACGGTCCCGAAACACGTTGCGTCTGGTGGTGCCGGCGGTTTTGGCGGTACCCATCGCGGCACAGCGAACGATCTGTTGTTCCGCATACCCACTGCTCACCACGCACGCGTGCGTCATGGCGCGTCCGGGAGAGCCCCGTCGAGAAGCTTATGAATCGCCCCTATCAGTCGTGCTATCGGGGCAGGCTTCAACAAGAGTACGTCCCATAACGGCTCTTGCGAATGAGGCGGCAGCGCGGCCGACAGCATGATCACCGGAATGCCGGCCGTCGCACTGTCACCCTTCAATCGCCGGCACAGTTCAACGCCATCGACGTGCGGCATCATCCAGTCGGTCACAATCAGACTGGGGTTCTCGATCACAGCGACGGCCTGTGCCGCCTCGCCATTCTGCGCCGTCAGCACGCGATATCCCTCACGCTCCACCAATAGCCGAAGGGGGCGCAGAATATTCGGATCGTCATCAACTAGAAGTACCGTCGGCAATTCGGGTACCGCGCGTTCAAGTCAAAAGGGCAATAAACCAACGGCGCAATAAGCGTACCCGACAGGCATTCCGGCATCGCGCGCGGCAATTCGACAAACGCAATTAATACAATAATTACATTCACCCGACGTCTTGCATGCATAAAGATTCGTGACGCAATTCACTCCAGGTATTAACACGGATAAACACCGGTTCATTCATGCAAGCGCTTAACACTCGGCGTACACTCGTTCGAGCCCCATGCTACGGGGCATACGGAGCTGCGCGGCCGCCCGTAGTCAAACGAGGGTTATCGGAGACTCAGGAGAACAATCAATGAGCTGGACTCGGGAACAGAGAAACGTCACGATCGCCGCCTATCTGGGCTGGACACTCGACGCATTCGATTTCTTTCTGATGGTATTCGTATTGAAAGATATCGCGGCGGAGTTCAATACGAACATCCCGGAGGTCGCCTTCGGCATCATGCTCACCCTGATGATGCGTCCCGTCGGCGCATTGATTTTCGGCTGGCTCGCCGACAAATTCGGCCGCCGTCCAACGCTGATGGTCAACATCGCGTGCTTCTCGTTGCTGGAATTGCTCTCCGGTTTTTCGCCGAATCTGACCACCCTGCTCGTGCTGCGTGCCCTGTTCGGCATTGCGATGGGTGGCGAATGGGGCGTCGGCGGCGCGCTCACGATGGAAACCGTGCCGCCGAAGTCGCGCGGCTTCGTATCGGGTCTGTTGCAGGCCGGTTATCCGAGCGGCTATCTGCTCGCGTCGGTCGTGTTCGGCATCTTCTATGAGTACATCGGCTGGCGCGGCATGTTCTTCGTCGGCGTGCTGCCCGCGTTGCTCGTGCTGTACATCCGTGCGCACGTGCCGGAGTCGCCGGCGTTCAAAACGCTCGAAAAGAAAGCACATCTGGGTCTTGTCGCCACGTTGAAGCAGCATGTCGGGCTGTCGCTGTACGCAATCGTCCTGATGACGGCGTTCAACTTCTTCTCGCACGGCTCGCAGGATCTGTATCCGACCTTCCTGCGCGTTCAACACCAGTTCGATGCGCATACGGTGTCGTGGATCACGATCACGCTGAACGTCGGCGCGATCTGCGGCGGTCTGTTCTTCGGCTCGCTGTCGGAGAAGATCGGCCGTAAGCGCGCCATCTTCATCGCCGCGCTGATCGCGCTGCCGGTGCTGCCGCTGTGGGCATTCTCGAGCACCCCAGTGCTGCTCGCGGCCGGCGCCTTCCTGATGCAGATTTCGGTGCAGGGTGCATGGGGTGTGATTCCGGTGCACCTGAACGAAATTTCGCCCGATGAAATTCGCGCGACGTTCCCAGGCCTCGTGTATCAGCTCGGCAACCTGATCGCGTCGGTCAACGGTCCGCTGCAGGCGAGCGCCGCCGAAGCGCATGGCAACAACTACGCGCTGGTGATGGCCGTCGTGATCGGCATCGTGGTGGTGGTGATCGCCGCGCTGATTCCGTTCAGCCGCGAACGCCGCGGCATCGATATGACGCAATCGGCGAAAGAGGTTGTAGCGTAGCTTTAAGCGTTCGAACTAAACAGCTATTTCGCCAGCCCGTTATCGGGCACAATAGACACAAAGGCGGCTCGAACCGCCACGCTGTAAAAGAACAAACGCAGAACAAACGCAGGGCCAAACACAAGCAACAAGCCATACGAGGCCGTTCCGATTTCGATCGGAACGGCCTTTTTTATTTCCGCGCGCTTCGACGTAGCACGCGGGTTCGCAGCCCGACCCTCGTCAGGTCTTCT
This sequence comes from Paraburkholderia sp. IMGN_8, assembly GCF_038050405.1. NCBI lineage: Bacteria > Pseudomonadati > Pseudomonadota > Betaproteobacteria > Burkholderiales > Burkholderiaceae > Paraburkholderia > Paraburkholderia sp. IMGN_8. The sequence goes on from NZ_CP150900.1 coordinate 2,839,955, forward strand.
AGAGGAGTTAATCGACACTGAACCCTTGATCGCCCACCCTATTCTTCTTATCCTGAAAAAAACGGCTGTTTCAAATACTCATTTGAATCGCTTGTTTGCGGCCGGATGCCCGGCAACTGGGAGACGCAACATGGCAGTTCGCACAACAGGCCGGCATGCCGGCGACACGAAGTCCCGCATCCTCGACGCCGCTGAAACGCTGTTCATCGAATGCGGCTATGAGGCCATGTCGCTGCGCCAGATTACTTCGCGTGCCGAAGTGAATCTCGCGGCGGTCAACTATCACTTCGGCAGCAAGGAATCGCTGATTCACTCGATGCTGTCGCGCCGGCTCGACCAGCTCAACCAGGAACGGCTCAAATTGCTCGATCGCTTCGATGAAATGCTCGGCGCGCGTTTGACCTGCGAGCACGTGCTCGGCGCGATGTTCATTCCGGCGCTGCGGCTATCGCGCGATCCGCGCGTGGGTGGCAAGGCGTTCCTGCGGCTGCTCGGGCGCGCTTATACCGATCCGTCATCGTTCATTCGCGACTTTCTGAACGCGCACTACGAGTCGGTGGCTATGCGCTTTTTTGATGCGTTTCAGCGCGCGCTGCCGCATCTGCCGCGTGAAGAACTCGGCTGGCGTTTGCACTTCGCAATCGGCGCGCTGTCCGGCGTGCTGGCCGGCACCGATACCGACAGCCTGATTTCCGAGTTCTCACAGGGCAAGTCGATGAACGATCTGCAACTGATCGCGCGTCTCGCTTCGCTGATGGTGGCCGCGCTCAAAGCGCCCCTGCCCGATGGCACCCAGCTGGCCGCGTTCGCCGCCGTGCTGGGCGACGCCACCGATGGCGGAGAGCAAGACCAGACGGAATGCGCCAACCCGGCAGTGGCCGCCGCGCGGCCGGCTCCAAGCGGATCGGCGGCGGCCTCGCCCGAATCGGACGGCGAACACCGCGGCGGCAGTGTCGAAGCGAGCTCATTTCAGCACGCGTTGCATGGCACGGCTTAAGTGCCGCTACCCGGCGGCGCCGTCATGGGCCGCCCAGATGCAAGCCGGACACAAGCCACCCGCAAACTGGACACGCGCTCGCGCCATGCGGCAAAGCGAGTCGACGCCACGGCAGCCGCGCTCGAATGCGAATACACATCCGAGTACACGTCTAAATAAACATCAAAGCACGCACCGGAACATCATGAATGCCGCATATCTGAGCAGCGCCGCCAGGTCCCGCACCTAGGCGCCGCCGCGCTGTCGAACAAGAGACACGACACGCAAACACGACTGGAAAGCGACCCCGACGCGCGGCGAATGCAGCTAAACCGCCAGTAAAAGATCAACAACAGAACGCGAGCCGTCCGCGCCCCGTGGATGCGTTCGCACGCACCATCGAAACAGGAGGAAACGTCATGCCGTGGTTCATCCTTGTGCTCATCATCGCCGCGCTTGCGCTCGTCTACGTTCAGGCACGCGCTTTATGGTGGCTTGCCTTCATGATCGTGTGGGTGGCAGCCGCGCATGTCGGCGGTGCGGCCGGCCCGGTGGCGACAACGGTTCTGGTCGTCCTGTTCGTCCTTCCCGCCCTGCTGCTGGCGCTCAAGCCGCTGCGCCGCGCGTGGCTCACGAAACCGGTGCTCGATATTTTCCGCAAGATCCTGCCGGAGATGTCGCCGACCGAGCGCGACGCGATCGAAGCCGGCACGGTCTGGTGGGACGCCGAACTGTTTTCGGGCCGCCCGCACTGGGACACGCTGCTCGGCTACGGGCCGGCCACCCTCACCGCCGAAGAGCAATCGTTTCTCGACGTGGAATGCCAGCATCTGTGCGATCTCGCCAACGATTGGGAAACCACCATGGTGTGGCAAGACCTGTCGCCGCAAACCTGGCAGTACGTCAAGGAGCACGGCTTCCTCGGCATGATCATCCCGAAGCAATACGGCGGCAAACAGTTCTCCGCGTACGCCCATTCGCAGGTCATCATGAAGCTCGCGACGCGCTGTTCGGCCGCCGCCGTTTCGGTGATGGTGCCGAACTCGCTCGGGCCCGCCGAATTGCTGATGCACTACGGCACCGAAGAGCAAAAAAACCATTATCTGCCGCGTCTTGCGCGTGGCGACGAAATCCCCTGCTTCGCGTTGACGAGCCCGTACGCCGGCTCCGATGCGGCGGCGATCCCGGACGTCGGCATCGTCTGCAAAGGCACTTTTGAAGGCCGCGAGACGCTGGGCTTTCGCGTCACGTGGGACAAGCGCTACATCACACTCGGCCCGATCGCGACCGTGCTCGGCCTCGCGTTCCGCGCGCTGGATCCCGATCATCTGCTTGGCTCCAGTGAAGAACCCGGTATTACCTGCGCGCTGATTCCGACCGACCATCCAGGCGTGAACATCGGCCGCCGTCACTGGCCGCTCAATGCGGTGTTCCAGAACGGCCCGAACTCGGGCAAGGACGTCTTCATTCCACTCGACTGGGTGATCGGCGGCCGTGCGCAAGTCGGCAACGGCTGGCGCATGCTGATGGAATGCCTCGCGGCGGGCCGGGCGATTTCGCTGCCGTCGTCGAATGTCGGCATGGCGAAGATCGCCGTGCGCGGCACCGGCGCGTACGCCGCGATACGCCGCCAGTTCCGCACCGCCATCGGCAAGTTCGAGGGCGTGCAGGAAGCGCTCGGCCGCATGGGCGGCAACCTGTATGTGATGGATGCCACGCGCAGATTGTCCGCGCAAGCGGTGGACCTCGGCGAAAAGCCCTCGGTGATTTCGGCGATCGCGAAGTATCACGTCACCGAACGCGCCCGCATGGTCATCAACGACGGCATGGATATCGCCGCCGGCAAGGGCATCTGCATGGGACCGTCGAACTTCCTCGCGCGCGCCTATCAGCAGGTGCCGATCTCCATCACGGTGGAAGGCGCGAACATTCTGACGCGCTGCCTGATTATCTTCGGCCAGGGCGCGATTCGCTGCCATCCGTATGTGCTCAAGGAAATGGCCGCGACGCGCGAAACCGATCACGTCAAAGCACTGCGCGATTTCGATGCGGCGTTCTTCGGCCATGCGAGCTTCACGCTCTCTAACGTGGTGCGCAGTTTCGTCTACGGCGTGACCGGTGGTGCTTTCATCGCCAAGCCACGCACGGCGCATGCGCCGCTGCTCCCGTACTACCGCGCGGCGACCCGCATCTCGACGGCCTTCGCCTTGCTCGCCGACGTATCGATGTTCGTGCTCGGCGGCGATCTGAAACGGCGCGAACGCATTTCCGGGCGTCTTGGCGACGTGCTGTCGCAGCTCTACCTGATCTCGGCGACGCTCAAGCGTTTCGAGGACGAAGGCCGTCAGGAAGAAGATCTGCCGCTGGTGCGCTGGGGCGTCGAAGATTCGCTGTACCAGGCGCAACAGGCGATCGACGGTGTGCTCGCCAACTATCCGAACCGCTTCGCCGCGCGCCTCGTGCGTGTGCTCGCATTTCCGTTCGGCCTGCCGTATCGCGAGCCGTCCGACCAGCTCGGCACCGAGATTGCCGAGTTGATGCAAACGCCGGGCGCGGCACGCGATCGTCTCGTGTCGGACTCATATGTGCCGCATCCGGATGTCGACGCGCTCGGCTACGGCGAACTGGTGTTCCAGTTGAACCCGCGCTTCAACGAGATCGATCAGAAACTGCGCGACGCGCTCAAGCAGGGCCTGCTTCCGCCGATGCCGCAAAGCCTGCCGCAACTGGCCGCGTGGACCAGCACCGCGCAGCAGAAAGGCCTGATCGATGCCGACGACCGCCGCGTTCTCGAGGACTACGCGCGCTTTGGCGCGGAAGTCGTGAAGGTCGACGATTTCCCGGCCGACTTCGACATGCTGGCCGGATTGCAAAAGCGCAAGGAGGCGCTCGAAAAGGCGTTGCAGATTGCGGCCTGAACGCCCAGAAAAAACACACGGCAACGCGCAACGCATGCACACTGACGCACATCCGATGAGGCCAGCGGAGCAACGGACCCTATGAACGACTCTTACCTGAACTTCGTCAACTCGCCGTTCGGCGCGCGCCTCGCGCGCTCGCTCGGCTTGCCGAAGCCCGAAGTGCTGCGCCGCTATCGTGCGGACCAGCCCGAGTTCGACGGCCTGGTGGCGATCGGCGCGGGCCGCGAACCGCGTCTGCTCGACGCGCTCGCCAACCTCGTCGCCGGTATCGGTATGACCAGCGTCGCACACGAAAGCGCGGGACTGTGGGTGCCGCTCGCGAATCGCCATGGCCTGATGACCGGCCGCTTCGAGCCGGCCGAATCCGGCCCGCACGGCAAGCTCAACGCACTGCTGTTCGACGCGAGCGGTATCGAAGACAGCAGCCAGCTCGAAGCGCTGCACGGATTCTTTCACGATACGTTGCGCTCGCTCGGCAAGTGCGGCCGCATCGTCGTGCTCGGCCGGCCGCCGGAAGCCTGCGCGAGCCCGCGCCAGTGGACCGCGCAGCGCGCGCTCGAAGGCTTGACGCGCTCTCTCGGCAAGGAAGCGCGGCGCGGCATTACCGCGAATCTCGTGTATGTCGAGCAAGGCGCCGAGAACGGCATTGAAGCGACGCTACGGTTCTTTCTGTCGCCGCGTTCGGCGTATGTATCGGGCCAGGTGGTGCGCATCGGCGCCGGCAGCGATGCAGCGCCGGCGTTCGACTGGAAGCAGCCGCTCGCCGGCCGCCGCGCAGTCGTCACCGGTGCGGCGCGCGGCATCGGTGCGGCCATTGCGGGCGTGCTGGCCGCCGAAGGCGCGCATGTGATCGGCATCGACATTCCAGCGGCGCGCGACGCGCTCGAATCGACGATGCGGCAACTGAACGGCACCGCCCTCTCCTTCGACGTCGCCGCGCCCGAAGCGCCCGCGCAGATCGCCGCGGCGCTCGATGAGCAAGGCGTCGATATCGTCGTGCACAACGCCGGCATCACCAGGGACAAAACCATCGCAAAGATGGCCGACGCCGCGTGGCACAGCGTGATCGACATCAACCTGTCCGCGCAGGAACGTATCGACGATGCGTTGCTCGCGGCCGGCATCCTGCGCGACGGCGGACGCATCATTGGCGTGTCGTCGATCAGCGGCATCGCGGGCAATCTCGGGCAGACCAATTACGCGACCTCGAAAGCCGGTGTGATCGGCCGCGTGCAAAGCATGGCGCCGCATCTGCGCGAGCGCGGCATCACGATCAACGCGGTCGCGCCGGGCTTCATCGAAACGCAGATGACCGCGAAGATTCCGCTGACGATTCGCGAAGCCGGCCGCCGCATGAATTCGATGAGCCAGGGCGGCCTGCCGGTCGACGTCGCGCAGACCATCGCGTGGCTCGCGCATCCCGGATCGGCGGGCGTCACTGGCCAGATCGTGCGCGTGTGCGGGCAAAGTCTGATTGGAGCGTGACCATGGGCGAGCCGTATAGTGGCGGTCACGCAGCGAATGCAGTCCGACCCAAAACCGTCGTCATCGAGCAACTGCCCGCCCCGGCAAAGCTGTATGCGCGCGCGTTGTCCGGCCTCGTCAAACGCGGACGCGCTACGCATCTGCCGGCGCTGCGCCTGGTGCGCCCCGCCGCGCCGCTCGATTCGGCGGCGATCGGGCATTACGCACGGGTGTGCGGTTTCATTCCCGAGCACGGCGTGCCGCTCACTTTTCCGCATCTGCTCGCCTTCCCGCTGCATCTGCTGATGCTGACCGACCCGGCGTTTCCGTGGCCGGCGCTCGGGCTCGTGCATCTGGCCAATCATGTGCGGCTGCGGCGGCCGATAGCGCATAACGACGTGCTGCGCGTCGAAGTCGAGTTCGGCGCGCTGCTGCGTCACGACAAGGGCCAGGCGTTCGTGCTGCATTCGCGTCTGTACCGGCGCGGCGAAGCCGTGTGGGACGGCGACAGCGTCTATCTGAAGCGCGGCGTGCCGGCAAGCGGCGATCCTCTTGGCGCGCTCGAACTCGAGCACGCTGCGTTGCAACGTCTGTCCCGCTGGCAATTGCCGCCGCAACTGGGCCGCGACTACGCTCGCGTGTCCGGCGACTACAACCCGATTCACATGACCGCATTGTCCGCAAAAGCATTCGGTTTTCCGCGCGCCATTGCACACGGCATGTGGACACTGGCCCGCGCCGCCGCCGCGCTGCAACCGCCGAAACCGCTTGCCGAAGCCACGCTCAGCGCGGAATTCAAAGTGCCGATGCTGCTGCCGGGCGAGGCGTCGTTGTGGAGCGCGTCGCCTTCGCTGATCGAGCGCGAACTGGAAGTGCGCGATATCGCCGGAGAGAAACCGCATTTGCGCGGCCGCATGCAGTGGATGCTGCAATGAGGTGCGCGTTGTTTCGTGCGATTGCTTCGTGCGATTGCTTCGTGCGATTGCTTCGTAACAGCATGGAATGACAGCCGCATGAAATTCGTTGTGTAGTGAAGATAGACCCGAACGCGGACCCTAACGCAAACCCGAAGTAATCGTCATTCGCACCGTTCAATAACCAGAGAACGACCCAAAGGAGCCGAGCATGTCCAACCCGCTGCCCGCCGTGCGCCGCGTCGCCATCATCGGCGGCAACCGGATTCCGTTTGCCCGCTCGAACACCGCCTACGCGACCGCGTCGAATCAGGACATGCTGACTTTCACGCTGCAAGGCCTGATCGATCGCTACGACCTGCACGGCCAACGGCTCGGCGAAGTGGCCGCCGGCGCCGTCATCAAGCATTCGCGCGACTTCAATCTGACGCGCGAATCGGTGCTGTCCACCACGCTCGCGAAGGAAACGCCCGCGTACGACGTGCAACAGGCTTGCGGCACCGGTCTCGAGGCGGCGATCCTCGTCGCCAACAAGATCGCGCTCGGACAGATCGATGTGGGGATCGCGGGCGGCGTCGATACGACATCCGACGCGCCGATCGGCGTCAACGAACGGATGCGCAAAATCCTGCTCGAAGCGAATCGCGGCAAGAGCACGGGGCAACGCGTCGGCGCGCTGACCAAGCTGCGCCCCGCGATGTTTTTCAAGCCGCTGCTGCCGCGCAATGGCGAGCCGCGCACGGGACTCTCGATGGGCGAGCATTGCGAGCTGATGGCCAAGCGCTGGAACATCTCGCGCGAAGCGCAGGACGTGCTCGCCTACGAGAGCCACCGCAGGCTCACCGAGGCGTACGCGCGCGGCTTCGTCAACGATCTGATGACGCCGTACCGCGGCCTCGCGCGCGACAACAATCTGCGCGCCGACCTGACGCTCGAAAAACTCTCCGGCCTGAAGCCGGTCTTCGATCGCGACGCCGGCACGCTGACGGCCGGCAACTCGACCCCGCTGACCGACGGCGCGTCCGCAGTGCTGCTCGCGAGCGAAGACTGGGCGGCCAGACACGACCTGCCCGTGCTCGCGTATTTGAGCTGGTCCGAAACCGCCGCGGTCGACTATTTCGACAAGCAGGAAGGCCTGCTGATGGCGCCCGCCTACGCGGTGCCGCGCATGCTGGCGCGCGCCGGCCTGAGCCTGCAGGACTTCGATCTGTACGAAATTCACGAAGCATTCGCAGCACAAGTGTTGTGCACGCTCGCGGCGTGGCAGGATGACGAGTACTGCCGCACGCAACTCGGTTTGCCGGGCCCGCTCGGGCCGATCGATCGGGCAAAATTGAACGTGAACGGCAGCTCGCTCGCCACCGGTCATCCGTTTGCGGCAACCGGCGGGCGAATCGTCGCCGGCCTCGCGAAGATGCTCGCGCAACTCGACAAACCGGCCGGCACCGCGCGCGGGCTGATTTCGATCTGCGCGGCGGGCGGCCAGGGCGTGGTGGCGATTCTGGAGCGCTGAAGCGCACCAGTGTCGTACTGACCGATTCAATGAGCGACTCAATGAGCAACTCAACGACCGCTTTGATCACTGCGTCAATGACTGGCCGCAAGACCAGCACACAAACATACGAAAGCACTGCTTCAGGAGACGACCGATGACCCAGCCCACGCACGACCCGCTCTCGTCCGCTGCCGAATCCGCACCTTCATCCGGTGCGGCGAATCGCTCGCCGAACACCGACGGCATCTGGTACGCGTCGTATCCGGCGGACGTCCCGCACGAAATCGACGTCCAGAAATACGAGTCGGTCGTGCAGTTCTTCGACGAATGCATCGCGCAGTTCCGCGAACGCGTTGCGTACGTGAGCGTCGGCGCGAATCTGACGTATGGCGAACTCGGCCGCAAGGCGACGGCGTTCGCCGCGTATCTGCAAAGCATCGGCGTGAAACCGGGCGAGCGCGTCGCGATCATGCTGCCGAACACGTTTCAGTATCCGGTGTCGCTGTTCGGCGTGCTGAAATCCGGCGCCGTGGTGGTCAACGTGAATCCGCTCTACACCGTGCGCGAACTCGCGCATCAATTGAAGGACAGCGGCGCGCAAACCATCATCGTGTTCGAGAACTTCGCGAAGACCGTCGAAGAGGCGTTGCCCGGCACCAAGGTGCAGAACGTCATCGTCACGGGTCTGGGCGACCTGCTCGCCGACGGCCTGAATCTGAAGGGGCGTTTCCTCAATTTCATGCTGCGCCATGTGAAGAAAATGGTGCCGAAGTACAACCTGCCGAAAGCCGTGCCGCTGCTCGAAGCGCTCGCGATCGGCTACACGCAGCCGTTGACACCGGTTCGCCCCACGCACAACGACATCGCGTTCCTGCAATACACCGGCGGCACCACCGGCGTCGCCAAAGGCGCGATGCTCACGCACAAGAACATCATCGCCAACCTGTTGCAGGCGAAGGCGTGGTCCGAGGGGCAATTGAGCGGCGACATCGAAACGGTGCTCACGCCGCTGCCGCTTTATCACATCTATTCGCTGACCGTGAACGCGATGATCTTCATGGGACTCGGCGGGCGCAACATCCTGATCGCGAATCCGCGCGACATGAAGCGCGTGATGATGATCATCCGTCACGAGAAATTCACCGGCATGACGGCGGTGAATACGCTCTACAACGCGTTCCTCGAAAACGAAGAATTCTGCAAGCGCGACTTTTCGAACCTCAAACTCGCGATGGCCGGCGGCATGGCCACGCAGAAGTCGGTTGCCGATCGCTTCAAGGCGGTCACCGGCAAGCCGATCATCGAAGGTTATGGGCTGACCGAATGCTCGCCGATCGTGTCGATGAATCCCGTGGATCTCACCAATCTGCGCGATTTCGAAGGCTCGATCGGTTTGCCCGCGCCGTCCACTCAAGTGCGTTTCAGGAAAGACGACGGCACGTGGGCGAACATCGGCGAAGCGGGCGAACTGTGCGTGCAGGGTCCGCAGGTGATGAAAGGCTACTGGAATCGTCCGGAAGAAACTGCCAAGACGATCGATGCCGATGGCTGGCTCGCGACCGGCGACATCGGCGTGATGGATTCACGCGGCTTCATCCGCCTGATCGACCGCAAGAAGGACATGATCCTGGTGTCGGGCTTCAACGTCTACCCGAACGAAATCGAAGACGTGATCGCGATGCATCCCGACGTGCGCGAAGTCGCTGCAATCGGCGTGCCCGACGCGGTGAACGGCGAGCGTGTGAAGGTGTTCATCGTCAAGCGCAATGCGTCGCTGACCGAAGAACAGGTGATTGCCCACTGCCGCAAGAACCTGACCGGCTACAAGGTGCCGAAACTCGTCGAGTTCCGCGACGCGCTGCCGCAAACCAATGTCGGCAAGATCCTGCGCCGCGCGCTGCGCGACGAGGAACTCGCGAAGCAAAAGCCTGCCTGATGGGCAAGGCGCGCCCGCGCCACCCCAGGCTACCTTACGGAGAGATTCATGAAGCACAGCACGTCCGCACGTTCGCGCCGCTCGCCGGCCTTCATGCGCCTCGCCCGTTTGCCGTCGGACGTCACCGTGCCGCGTGCTTCGCCGGGGGTTTCGCTGGGAGCGTCATTACGTGCCGCATCGTTACGTGTGTTAGTGATAGGTGCATTCGCAGCGGGCGCGACGGCCATGCCCGGGTTCGCGCAGAACGACGACACGCCGCCCGCGCTCGATACCGCCAACGCGGTCAAAGCACCGGCCACGCCTTCGGCACAGGTCGGCAAACTCACGCTGAACCAACAGGTCAAGTGGCTGCGCGCCGCGCAACAAAGCGGCGCGATGGAAAAGCTCGACGACGCGCAACTGGTCGCGCTATTCAAGTCGCTCGATCCGCTTGCGTTGCCGCGCTACATCAAGGAAGGACCGAACGGCTATCCGTCTTACGAGTTCACGATGTCGCGTATGGAACGCGTTCACGGCCAGTGGCCCGACAAGGCCGATCACATGCTGGTGCGCATCGCGCACGACCCACTGCGGATCTACGCGAAGTGGCTGCCCGACGGGGCGCACGCCGGCCAGGAAATCATCTATGACGAGTCCAAACGCACCGACGAAATGTATGGCCACCTCGGCGGCATACTGAACGTGATGCCGCTGTGGACGTCGACCGCCGGCACACTGGCGCGTGCGCAATCGAACCATCAGGTGCGCGACCTCGGCACCGAGTTCATTGCCAGTCAGTACCTCGCCGAAGGCAGGAAATACATCGAGGCCGGCCTGCCGCGCTCCAACCAGGTGGACGTGAAAACGATCGACGGCGTACGCGCGGTTGCCTTCACCTTCGAATCGCCCACCGGCCAGCCGCAGTTCTACGCGCAGAAGGAAACGCTCGGGCTCGATCTGCGGCACCCGTATTTCCGCACGGTCGAGTCTTACGATAACGACGGCAGGCTCTTCGAGAAAATCGTCTTCGAAACCATCACGCCGAAGACGTTCGACGACATTGCCTTCGATCCGAAGAACAAGGGGTACAGTTTCTAGCGCGCGAGGCGCGGTGCAAGCACGAAGGCCACGTGCGCAACGCGTCCCGCGCCCTGCTCGTGACTGTGCTCGACCATGCGTCCGGTGCGGGTTGCAAGCTGCTCGAGCACGAAGTAATCGGATGCGCGCGTGAGACCGATCAGCGATGCCTGGGTTCGTGACAGGCGCGGCGCAAGCGTCGTGTACCAGAGCAAGCCGATATCGTCGCCCGTTTCGAATGCCGGCAGGTTCAATTGTGCGACGTAGTCCGCGAACGAACGGCCGGACGCGAGTGTGGAATCGACCACCGCCAACGTATTGCGGCGAGCGGCCGCATGCGCGAGCCACGGCCACGCGCCGCCCGCCGCGGTCGAAAACCATGCGCCTGTCATCATGAAAGTGCGTCGGTCCATTGCTTCGTTACGCCATCGCGTCGCGCGTGTCAGGTATACCCGCGCCGGTCGCGCCACGCCGCCGGCCAGATGCCCTGCTTGCCCGGCGCAAGAATGCCGTTCGGGTCGAGCGCGTCCTTGATCGTTTCCGAGAGCCGCAGTAATGCGCCGTCGTTGAAACTGTACTGCGCCGCGGCGAAATCCATATACGCGAGATGCGCGCGATATTCGCCGTAACCGGCCGCGCGCGCATCGCTCATCAGCGAGCGCACTAACTCGCCGGCCTGCTCGACCTGATTCGCGTCGTCACGGTCGAAGATCGCCGCGAAGATGTGATGCAAATAACGCACGCCCGCCGTAAAGCCGCCGTAGTAATCGAAGCCGTATTCCGCGGCGCGCGCCTTCACCATCGTGTATTGACGCAGCGCGTCGCGCCCGGTCGCCGGACAGACCGGCGCGAAGTCCACATGCGCGCCCGCGCCGCCGCGCCAGTCGAGCATGCGGAACGCGCTCATCGCGGGGATGCCGGCCTGGTTGCGGTCGCCGCCCGCGGCGGGTTGCGCATCGCCTGCATAGCGTACGGCCGAGAGTCTTGCCTGCGGGACGCGGGCGAACGCGCGCTGCACGATCGCATAGCGCGCGTCGATCAATTCCGGCGTGCCGTACAGTGCGAAATGCAGATTCCAGCGGCCAACGTTCAGCTTGTCGAGCATCGCCGCCACCGCGCTCTCGGGCATCGCGCCTGTGCCGTCGTACCACTGCGCACGCGCCGACAAACCCGCGGCGCGGCGCAGACCGCCTTCGATCACCGCGTTGTTGCGGATCGTTTCATCGAGCCGCAGCGGCCGCAAGATTTCCACGATCGCTTCGAGATCCTGCTCGTGACGAAACTGGATTTCACCGAGCAGATACGCGGGTGGCGCAGGCATCAGCCAGACGCCCAGCTTGGTGACGATGCCGTAGTTCGACTGCATGAACATCGCGTCGAACGACGGCCCGTAGCCCGGCTGATACAACTGCCACGCCGTGCCGATTTCGATGCCGCCCATCCCCGTGCGCAGCACGTCGCCATTGGCGAGCACTACTTCCATACCGCATTGGGACGCCGCGTGATCGCCATACGCGGTATAGCCGAAGCCGCGCTCGAGCGTATTGCCGACCACGCTGCCCCAACCCGCCGCGGGTGGATCGACCCATAGCTTGTAGCCTTTGTCGCGCAGATGCGCATACAGATCGAAGTAACTGACGCCCGGCTCGACGAGCGCATAGGCGAGCGTCTCGTTCACTTCGATGATCCGGTTCATCCGTTGCAAATCCAGCACCACCGAGCCCGGCAGACGGGGCGCCGCGCCGCCGTACGCAAAGTTGCGGCCGGTCGAGACCGTCCACAACGGAATGCGATATTGATTGGCAATGCGCAGTACCGCGCGAATCTCGTCGACCGATGCGGGCAGCACCGCGGCGGACGCAGAGAACGCTTCGCGCTCGCCGGGCGCAAACGGATCGAGATACGCCGCGAGCCCGGCTGCCGAGCTCACCACCTGCGCCTCGCCGACGATCGAGCGCCAGCTGGCGAGCGCGCGATCGAACTGAGCGGCTGAAACTTCCGGCGGCAAGCTGCGTGTCAAAGCGTCTCCTTTGCGGCGCGATGTGCGAGCCGCGGCAAGCTAACGATGCATCCCACCGCCGCCGTGCGACATGCCGCCCGCTCCCTGCATCGGCACGGTACTGCCATGTCCGCCGCCGTGCCAGTCGCCGTGGCCGCCATGCCAATCGCCGTGGCCGCCGCGCCAGTCGCCGTGGCCGCCATGCCAATCGCCGTGGCCGCCGCGCCAGTCGCCGTGGCCATCCATACGCACATGATCCATATGATGATGGTGATGAAAGCGGTCGACAAAGACGAACGACACGCCGCCTCCGAACACTACCGGCGGCCCCCAATACCATGGGTCGTAGTAATAGGCCGGCGCCGGGTACGATGCCAGCGCGGTGCCGTCGCCGCCTTCGACGATCTGCCAGGTGCCGTCCGGCTGCAGGCACGCGCGGCCGGTAATCTGCTGCATGACGCCGTCGATTTCCGCCTGCCCTGCGACGATGCGGCATGGCGGCGTGTCGTTCAACGGGGCATTCGCATCGTACTGCGCCGCACAACCGGTGCTCAGACACAGGCAACATATGCCGGAGCATAGCCCCGTGCCGAATTGATGGAAAGTAAGCATGATTTCGCTGCCTCGACGCGCCGGCGTTGCGACTCGCCAGGGGGCGTGTCGACACCGTGAAGACCCTGTCGGTTTGCCTCGCTCGAGACCGCGCCGTGCGCGCGTACCTGCGCGTATCTGCGCATACTTATACGCCGCCGCGACGGCACGGTCCTGCAACGAGTAAACGAAGCGCCGCGCGACGCTATTCCGCCGGCGGCCCGCGAGCGCGAGGGCTTTTCTGTTACCGAGTGTTGCAACGCGAGCAAGCAGGCCGGCGCTCACCGCAAACTGCTTACTGCGCTCACGGCGTTACTGCCACGATTCCGGCTTACCGCCGAGGGCGCTACACACTTCGATGGCGATCGAGCGCAGCTTGCCTTCGGCGATCGGCCCGGACAACGCGTAGCCCATGCGGTCGCTAACCCAGTAGAAGGTGCTCCGGTTGCCGTCGCGGAACAGGCGGAACGCGGTTTCGTCGCGCGAAATACCGGTGATGTACAGCGTGAGGCGCGCGCCGTGCTGGTTCTCGTACATGAATTGCGCAGCCGGTCCCGCTTCGCCCGGCAGCAGACGTCCCCCCACCAGCGAATAGCCATATTCCTGCAATGACGGCACCGACAACGGCCGGTTCAGCCGTTTGGACAGCCAATTGATCAGATGCTCTTCCTCGCTCGCCGCGACTTCGACCGGATGACGCCGCTCAGGCGTATAAACCGCATAGGCGATGTCCGCGCGTTGGGCGAAGCTGGCCGGAGCGGCGCCGAAACCACTCCACCCGCCCAACCCGCTCCACGCACCGCCCGTCAGACGCGGCGCGAGCGGCCCCAACGCCAGCGCGAGACCGGCGCCGGCCACGAGCCAGCACGCCGCGAGGCCGGCACGCCGCCACCACGGCGTGGACTGCCGCACTACGATGAAAGCGGGCTCCTCGCGCGCCGCCGCACCGCACAGCGCCTGCAACGCCGTCTTCTGCGCGCGCCACGCGGCCACCTGTGCGGCGGCCTGCGGATGCTGCTCCAGCTGCGCCTCGATCGCGGCGCGCTGCGTGTGCGGCAACTCGCCGTCGACAAACGCCGACAGCGCTCGCAAATCGAGCCCCTCGGGCAAGCCGGAATCGTAGTCGTCGTTGTTCATCACGGATTTCTCACTACTTTCAGCGGCGGGTTTTTACGCGCCGGACCTTCGGTAAGCAGCACGCGCATGTGTTCACGCGCACGCGACAGCCGCGACATCACCGTACCGATCGGCACCCCGAGCGCGCTCGACGCCTCCTGGTACGTCAACTCCTCCACGCAGACGAGCAGCAGCACTTCCCGTTGCTCGACCGGCAGACAATACAGCGCGCGTTGCAGGTCGCGCAGCACCAGACCGTCGACTTCGCCGTGCGGCGCTTCGAGATTGCGCCACGGCGCGCTCTCGTCGTCGACGGCGATCTCGCGGCGTCCGCGCAACTGATCGATGTACAGATGCCGCAGGATCGTCAGCAGCCACGCGCGCAGGTTGCTGTTCGGCCGGAACGCCGTCCAGCGCGCAAGCGCACGCTCCGCCGTATCCTGTACCAGATCGTCGGCCCAAGCGCGGTCGCCCGTCAGCGCGCGCGCATAGCGGCGCAACTGCGGGAGCCACGAAATCACTTCCGCTTCGAAGTTCACCCGGCGCGCTTAATGCTCAGTAACCGCCGCCGCCACCGCCACTACCGCCACTGCCGCTGGGGCTCGACGCGCTGCTATCGGTCGCCGACGTGCAGCCGCTCGTCGCGAGCGAGCCCAACGCCAGTGCGAACAGCACGAAGACGGTGGAAAGAATGCGGGTTGCTTTCATGGTGTATCTCCTGACTACGTTTCGGCCGGCGCAGCCGGCGGCTGGCGCGTCCGGGCCGGGACCTGGTCGGCCGCGTGCGATATGCAGCGCTGCCATGCTGACTTAACGCAAGCGGACGCCGGTTTATTCCGCGCGTTTCGGCGCGAGGCGCCATCTTTTTCCGCCATCCGCAGCGGCGACGCGCCACCGCCGCCACGAAAACCGCCATTCATCCGCAGATTCGTAACTCAACGTTACAGTCAATAGTTATCAGATGCTTATGTGCGCGCAAGCCGTTATAGTGGACGCAGTTCGCCCGCCGACGCGTTCCGCCCCCACACAGGGTAGAATCGCGGCGAACAACCGTTTTTCTAACCTGAATTGTCCATGGCTTCCGCAGAATCGCATCCGCAAAACGACTTCATGAACGCAGCGCGCAAAGAACGAAAGCGCGTGGAGATCTACCTTGTCAACGGCATTCGCCTGACGGGGTGCATCGAGTCGTTCGATCAGTATCTGGTGATGCTGCGCACGCCTGTCGGCCTGCAAGGCATCTACAAGCGCGCGATCTCGACGATCCAGCTCGACACCGGCACGCGTCCGGCGCCGCGCGCCGGACGGCCTTCGCACGGCGAGCACACCACGCGCGGCCCGCACGGCTCGCGTGAACCGCGCGATCATCGTGAGACCCGCGAACCGCGTGAACCGCGCGAGTCGTATGGCGCGCAGCCGTCCTCGGACCGCCCGGCATCGTCCGAGCGCAGCAGCACGTCGGACGGACCGGTGGTCGTGACGCGTCGCCGGCGCCTGTTCGGCACGGGTGGCGGCGAAGGCGGCAATCATGGTGGTGGTAACGGTGGCAATGGTGGCAATGGTGGCGCCACCGGCGGTAACGAATAAGCTGCTCACGCAGCGGCAGGCTACTCCGACGGAAAGCCGAGCCGCTGCAGAATCTTCTCCAGCCGCATGATCTGCAGCTGCGTCAGTTCGAATCTGCATTTGACCGCCAGCACGCGGCGCCGCCAGTAGCCGGCGTCCAGCATGCGCAGCGCCGGTTGCCGTGTTGCCCAATCCAGATGTTCCAATTCCGCTTCCACTACGTGTGATGCGTTGAAGCGCTGCGTCTGTACAGGGGTCTTGGATTCCATATTGTTGCGCTGCCTTGTTTTTTTGCGCTACCCCGTTCTGGAGATGCCGCTGGGCGGCACGCGGTTTTGATTGGCCTCGCCTTTTGCTTTTCTTTTTTTGTTTGGCGACACACTCGAAGACGAGGTAGAGCGACGGGGTTTTAAGGTTGCTTTAACTACGTTCTTTAATTGCGTTCTTTAACTGCGTTGGCCGGGTGTTTTCTTTTGAAGGAAATGCTTACCGGTGTTGGGGAAATGTTCTGCTGGCCGTTCGGCCGGTTTGGCTTTGCGCTATGCTGGACTAACGACACTTTCTCTACACTTTCGAAGTGGAGCACGTCATGTCTAAGCCGAAGCCGCATACAACCGATGTCAAAGTTAAGGTCAAAGAAGTGAGGCCGCCCGCTCAGTCAGCGGAGAGTCGCCTCGATGAGGCTCTTGATGAAAGTTTTCCTGCTAGTGATCCGATTGCTGTTGATCTTACTGATCCGCATCATTCGCCAGATGCGCACTCGCCGAAGAGCGGGAAGAAGCGGCATTAGAGCGATGGTTTTTTGCCGTTGCGGCGCCGTTTGACTGCGCTTTTTCGGCGTTGGCCTTTCCTTGATTTCTTATTGGTTTATTGGCGTTGCCCCTGTGCGGGGCGGCACCTACTTTTCTTTGTCCACCAAGTGGACTTCCTTCGGGGCGCCGGCCGCAAAGAAAAGTAGGCCAAAGAAAGCGGCTCAAACCGCTAATTTTTAAGCGGTCCCCCGCGCAGTCACGGTAGTGGAGCATCTGGAATCCGTGCCCTCGCGCACTCCGCGCTTGTGACAAAGCAGTCATTCTTCCGGCGGCGCTGCGCGCGCCGTGGCGGTACTTCTAAAACCGATGGGTAGCCGGTTTCTTCCCGCTTCGCATTGCGTGCGACGCTGGCGCGTGTCTGTCTGGGAAAGCGTGGGTATTGCCGATGGCTGCCCGGGCGTTGAGATCGGGTCTGTTTGGAAAGCAGTGGGGTTTTCTGCGCTGCGGGGATCGGCGGATCAGGCTGCTGGCGAGGGCGTCACCTTTGTTGCGGGCCGGGCGGTTCTCCGCCCTCGCCCCCTTCCTGCCAGGTTGCACGCTTCAGTGCGACGGCAAGCCTGTTTCCAGTTGACGCTGCAACTCGCGTACCTGGCGCTGTGCTGCGCGCAACTGGTCTTGCGCTGCGGCCTTCTGCTGCGCCAGCGTCGTTGCCTCGGCGCGGGTTTGCTGCTGCTGGCTCGCGACAATGTTCTGCTGTTGACGCGCAACATCCAGGTCAGCCTGCAGGCGGTTCGCGCGATCCTGCGACAACGCAATCATCCGTTCCGTGAACGCTTTTTGCGCTTCCAGCTGCGTGCGGCGAATCTCGACGCCAGATAGCTGCAACGTCTGGCGCACAAAATCCTTGTAGATCATGTCGGCACGCGTCGCATCCTGCGTCTTGATCACGCGCCAGAAATTCTTTTGCTGGAACAGCGCGACGTAGTACGTCATCTCCTTGCCATAAAACAGCAAGCTCGCGCCGTAGCTGCCGTTGTACGTCGTGCGCAATTCGCTCAGATCCGACCCGTGGATCATCTGCTGCAATTCCGCCACATTCCCCGCGGCAGATTGCTTCGCTTCGTCCGGCGTCAGCACACCCGTCTGCGCCTGTGAAGTAGCCGGCAACGCCGTCGTCGCGCCCGGCAGGGAAAGAACACCAGCGCTCGTGCCGCTATCCGGCAGAGCCTGCGCATTCACGCCCTGCACGGCCCCCAACGCGATGAATGCCACCAGGGCAATCTGTCGTAGTTTCGACTTTCGGTCCATGTAATTCCTGCTTGAACAGTTTTTGTTTTAGTACAACCGTCTCATTATTACTCACTTTCGCGTGTTTCGGGCTCTTCATCGAAAATTTGGTACTTGCGCATCTTCTCCCACAACACCTTGCGGCTGATGCCGAGATAGAGCGCCGTATCCTGCCGGCGCCAACCGTTTGCGTCGAGCGCGGCGAGCACGCGGTTGCGCTCGGCCATGTCCCATTTGCTACGGTCCACCAGCACCTCCGCGGCGCTCTCGGCCGGCACCGGCTGGCTGGTGCGCGCAAGCGCCAGCAGCCGTTGCAAACGCGCCGCATCCCACGCGCCGATCTGGCGCACGGTCACGCCGATGCGCTCGGCGAGATTGCGCAGCTCACGCACATTGCCAGGAAAATAGGTGTCGGCAACCGCGTCGGCAAGCCAGTACGGCAGATCCGGCAAAGCGGCGAGCCGCCCCGCGCCGACGATCTGCGCGATGAACGCCTTGAAGATCGCAATCTTGTCGACCGCGCCCCGCTCTTCCAGCGACGGGATCTTCAACTCGATCACCGCAAGCCGGTAGTAAAGATCTGCGCGGAAGGTACCGTTCTTGACCAGTTGCGGAAGATGCTTGTTGGTCGCCGCCACCAGCCGGAAGTCGAGCTTCACCGGCGTGGCCGAGCCGATTCGCGTGACCGCGCTGTCTTCCAGCACGCGCAGTAGCTTGACCTGCTGGTAAAGCGGCAGATCGCCGATTTCGTCGAGGAACAGCGTGCCGCCGTCAGCCTGCTCGAAGTAGCCTTTATGCGCGACCACCGCGCCGGTGAACGAGCCTTTCGAGTGGCCGAAGAACAGCGATTCGAACAGGCCGTCCGGAATCGCACCGCAGTTCACCGCGACGAACGGCCCCTGCCCGTAGCGGCTGTGTTTTTCGTGCAGCAGTTGCGCGATGCGCTCCTTGCCGACGCCGGTTTCGCCGTGCACCAGCACGCTCGTGTCGCAGTCGGCGAAGGTGTCGACTTCGTGCAGCAATGCCTGCATGCACTCCGAGTTGGCGATCATCGCGTCCGACTCGTGCGTCTTGGCGCCATGCGCGCGCAATTGCAGCACCAGCTTCATGACCATCCCGCGCAACTCGGCGCAGGTGAAGTCGAGCGGCAGGATGTGCGAATACTCGGACGGATACATCGCCGGATCGTGGTCGCGCGGCGCGGCGCCGACCCACACCACCGGGATGCCGTGTGCGGCCTGCCAGTCGCGCAGGATCAGCGCGCCGCTGTCGATCACCGACACGCTGATGATGGCCAGCGACGGCCGGAGGGCGGTCCGTTCAGGCGAGATCGCGATATCGTCCGCGCGGATCACTTCGACGTCGAAGCTCGCCATGCAACGCGCAACCCGGTCGACGATGTCGGCCTTGCCTTCCCAGACGTAGATATCGAGTTCCTCGATTTTGGTGGTGGTTCTCATCTTGGTTACGCTAGTTGACCAGTTGCGAGACGCCGCATGTCAGCGACATATTGTGGACGGTGGCAGTGCCGACTTGCACGCCCAATAGCGAGAGCGTCGGGACGACGATGGTGTCGAGCAGGCCGAAGACGGGTTGGAGTAGCGGCGTCAAGGTGCTCCCCACGAGTGAAAGAATCGGTGAGGTGAGCGAAGACAGATCGAAGGAATTATTGAAGACCGAAACGTCCAGGGCACCGGGCAATGCCGCAAGCAGTTGCGTGGTCAAGACGGCTCCGTCGCTACCGATCGCGTTGGAATTGGCGCTCAATGTTGAGTCGAAGCTACCCGACGAGCCGTTGAAAACCAGCGGTGTGATCGTGCCGGGCCCGGGCCACATCGGCCCGATGCGATGCAAGATGACATTCGCTAAGTTAACGCCTGCCACCGAGATGGACGCTAGATTGACGGTCCCACTGCACGATGCATTTCCGGCAAGACAGATCGATGCAATGCTCGGCGAAACCTGAATCGTGGCGTTGGTGGCAGCCTTGATGCTTTCACAATCGACTGAACTCAGCGTCGCGGTCCCCGGCGCGAGCGCCAACGTCACCACCAGCGGCGAACTGAGCACCGAGATCGCAGCGACGCCCAGATTCAGCGGCGGCAGCGGGTTCTGCAAATTGATAGTCGCATTCGCTACCGCCGTGCGCGCCATCGTGCGGGCAGTGGTGACGCCATTAACCGTCGTCGTGCCGCCCTCGCCCACCGCCAGCGCGGGCGGATTGACGATCTGCAACGAAATGCTGGCCACACCGGCGAGGCCTGCCGTCACGTTAATTGCCGGTGCATTACCCACCGTTCCGTCCGGACTGCGCTGCGCGATCTGCGCGGCGACCAGCAACGCATCGAAAGCGTTGATGGTCGCGGTTGTCGCGGCATTGGGATTAGCGAGCCCAAGCGCGAGTAACCCGGGAGCGGAGGCACCGCCGTCACCCACGGTAATGTTCTGACCACCAGGAATCGCGACGGCCAGCGTCTGCAGAATCGCCGCATCAACGGTATCGCCGCCGGCCTGTAACGCCTTGACCATCGCCACCATCAGGTTCTGATAGCTCACCGTGGTAGCGAGCAGGCCTTGCATCGTCGATGCGCCCAGCGCCACCATCAGATCTCCCAGTTTGATATGCGCCGTCGCCAGACTCTGCACGTCGCCCACGCTGAGCGACACGCTGGTATTCAGTAAGCCACCGAGGATCGCGTTCAGCAGCGCCGATTGCTGCGTATTGATCGTCGCGATACCGGTACCGAGCGAGAACGCGTCGATGTTGGACGCGAGCGCGGTGGCCGTTGCGGTCACGGTGCGCGACGGTCCGACGAAGAAATAAGGCACGACCTGGCTCGTCGTCACCTGCACCGCATTGAGCGGGTTGCCACTCGTACCGAAGTAGGTATTGGAGCTCGTGTCCCAGCGTCCGCAGGTCGTGTTGAGCGTCGTGGTGGTGCCGTCGGCCGAGAAACCGTTCGCGGTCGCATTCTGCTGCGCGGCCGCGGTCGCCGTCGCGCAACCGCCCGAACTGCTGATGACCTGCACGCCTGCCATCGCCGCCAGATCCGCCGTGCGCTGCAACTGCCGCCGCGCGAAATACACATTGCCCACATCCAGCGCGCCTAACGCCGCAATCGCAATGCTCAGCCAGATCGCCGCCAGCACCGCGACCGCGCCATGCTGACGGCGCGCGGCGAGCATCGCCGCGCTGCCGCGCCGCCCGGAAAGCGGGCGCCGACAGCGAGCGGCCATGGCAACGAATGATTGACGTCTGTGCATGTCAGTACGCACCACCGCCGCCGGCGCCGAGCCCACCCGACATGCCGCCGCCAGCGCCATTGCCGCCGCTGCCGCTCCCGTTATTCAGCGCCGAGCCATACAGATCAGGAATCTTGCTCTTGAACGATTCCATATAGCGCCGGTAAGCCAGCCCTGCTTCGGCGCCGAGCATCGGCAGCGCGGGCGCGGCCTGGGCGTTGCTGCTTTGCAGCTCGAGCCACGCACGCGTCGAGTGACCCACCTCGCTTGCCCGCACCGGCGGCTGAGCGGGCTGAGCCGGCTCGCCAGTCTGCGCGAAGGCCCCAGTGGCCATGCCCATCATCACGCCGACGCCCAGCATCGAGACTATCCAGCCCCGCTTCGTTGATCTGTTTTTCATATCCGTTCCCCTGATTACGCCACCGGTCACTGCGCAAAGCGTTGCAGCACGCGCGGGGCCGGTTCAACGCCCTGCGCGCTCGCGACCGTGCCCACGCCCGCGGTTGCCTGCCCGACCTGTTGTTGCGGTTGCGCTTGCAGA
The DNA here is from genome assembly GCF_038050405.1 of Paraburkholderia sp. IMGN_8. Lineage (NCBI taxonomy): Bacteria > Pseudomonadati > Pseudomonadota > Betaproteobacteria > Burkholderiales > Burkholderiaceae > Paraburkholderia > Paraburkholderia sp. IMGN_8. The sequence continues at coordinate 2,861,812 of NZ_CP150900.1, forward strand.
CTGCGTGCTTGCGCACGCCCCGCGGCGGCCACCTTCGCCGCATCGCTGCGAATCGCGGCGCGCACATCCGGTGTGAGTTTCTGCCGATTCATCACCGCCAGCGCCTGCGCCCGGTCGCCGTTGGCGAGCAGATAGAGCGCAACGTTGCTGACGATCTTCGGATTGTTTTGATCGAGCTCCGCGGCCTTCATCAACGGCACCCGCGCGCCGTTCACGTCGCCGTTGCGCAACCGCGCATAGCCGAGATCCGACAAAGTCACCGCATCGGTCGGCGCGAGTTGCGCGGCCTGTTGAAGTTCCTGCGCGGCGCCCGCGAAATCGCCCGCCGCGCCGGCGATCAAACCGAGCCCGCGGTAACCGCGCGCGGCCAATGGCGTCTTCAGCAGTTGGCCGTACGCGGTCGCGGCGGCGGCCGGCTGATCGGTCATGCGCAGCGCGTCGGCACGCAGCAGATTCGTATCGGGGCTCACGCCATACTGCTTTTCGTAGGCGTCGATATGCGCGAGCGACGCGAAATACAGCCCTTCCGACTGCATCTTGTCGATCAGTCCGAGGTACATGCCGGGCGTGTCCGGCGCGGGATCGCGATTGGCCTGCTGAGCCAGCGCCGCGCGCTCGGCCTGCGGGCCGACGCCGTAGCCCACGAGGTCTTTCGACGCGCACGCGCCGAGCAGAGCCAACGCGGCCAGCGCCGCGGCGCAGCGCGCGGCGTCATAGGCGGTACGCGCCAGCGAATCGAACGATAGAGAGTGAGCCATTACAAGAATCCTTAGTGGTGCATCGAGCGCAGCGCATGCGAAACAGCCAGCACGCCCGGGCCGGCCGTGACGATCATCAGTGCGGGCAACAGCGTAAAGATCATCACGCCGGTCATCTTCACCGTGAGACGGCCGATGCGTTCGCGCAGCATCGCCCGGCGCGTTTCGCGCAGGCGGTCGCCGAACTGCTTGAGCGGTTCCTGCACGGCGCCGCCGTGCCGGTCGACCTGCACCAGAAGGCGCACCACCGCGCGTAAATCCTCGTCGTCGTAACTCGACGCCAGACGGTTCAGCGATTGCTCGCGGGTGCGGCCCGCGGCGAACTGGCGCTGTGCGATTTCCAGCTCGCTCGACAGCACCGGCAACACGCTGCGGAAATCGCTGACCATCACCTGCAAACTCTGATCGAGCGACAAGCCGACGCCTTGCAGCAGGCGCAGCAGATCGACCAGCAACGGCAATTCGTCGACCACGCCGCGGCGGCGCTTAGCGGCGCGGCGCCTGAGGACGATCTTCGGCACCATGAAGCCCACCGCAATCGCGATGATCACCAGCATCACGTAGTGAGGACCATCCACATATTCGCGCGTCAGGGTCCCTGCCAGCACCGGCAGCACCAGCGCGCCCAATATCCGCGCCACCAGAAACAACCCGCGCGTGCGCGTGTCCACGAAGCCGCACTGCTCCAGCAGCCGACGGTCTTCTTCAGCGACGATCTGGCGCCCGAGCGGCGTGTCGAGCCAGCGAATCCCCGTGTGCGCGAAGCGCTCGAGCAGGCCTTTGAAACCCTTGGGCCGCGGGTTGTGCGCGACCGCTTTCGTCACACCCGGAGCGCCATCAGCACCACGTGCAGCCGCGGCGGCCAGCGCCGCACTTTGCAGCGCGCGTTCGTCAAGGGCATGCCTGAGCGTGCGTTCGCTGCGCCGCACCGCGGCAATGCGCGCCAACACCAACCCGGCGATCAGCAGCAGCGCGAGCGCAACCAATGCGAGCGCGAGTGCGACGAGTTGAGGGGCTTGCATCGTCATTCCCTCAGGTTCGTGAGGCGGTACAGCAGATAGGCGCCAAGCGCCTGCAAACCGAACGCCAGATACACGAGTTGCCGCCCCGCCGGATCGAACCACATCGTCGCGAAATACTTAGGATTCGAAAGAATCAGGAAACCGCCGATGCCGATCGGCAGCATCGCGAGCACCCATGACGACAGCCGCGTTTCCGCCGACATCGCCACGAGTTCGCGCTCGGCCTGTTCGAGGTCGCGCATGAACGACGACATCCGGTCGAGCATCACGTCGGCACGGCCGCCGTATTTGACCGACAGGCGCAGCACGGCGCCGACCAGTTCGAGTTCGCGCGCCCCATAGATCACCGAGACCTGATACAGCGCGCGATCGATTTCGACGCCTGTGCGCAGCATCCGCGAGACACGGTCGAGACATTCGCGCAGCGGTGCCTCGGTGGTTTGCAACGCCGCCTGGAACGCGGCCGGCACGCTGTTGCCGAGCGTAATCAAACGCACGATGCCGTCGAGAAACAGTGGTAACTGCCGCACGATCAGCTGACGGCGTTTGTTGATGCGCACCGTCAGCAGAAAATAGAGGAACATGGCGCACGCAGTCAGCGTCGCACCGGCGGCGAGCACGCCGCCTACGCTCGCGGCCCAGCCGCACAGCAGCAGCACGATTGCACAGGCGATCGTCGCGGGCTCCTTGGCGTTGACGATGCCCGCGCGAGCCATCGCGTGTTGCAGCATGAAGCGCGCGCGAGATGCCTGGTAGCGCCAGTGCGTGAGCCAGCCTGCATCGGCCGGCGGCGCTTGTGGCGCGATCGCGGCAGGCGTGGCAGCCGCGCGCGCCGGCGCCACGCGTGGCCCGCCGGCACCGCTCGCGATGCCGCCCGCCCCGGCGGTCCCCGGCATCGCCGACGCCATGCGGCTATCGATAAAACGCTCTGCGCTCACCTGGTCTTTACGATGCGCGCTACGTTGCCATAGCAGCAACGCACTCGCTGCGCACAGCAGCGCGAGCGCCGCGCAGACCAGTACCACGCTAGACATTGAAGCCTCCACCGAAGCCGCCACCGCTGCCGCCGCCAAATCCGCCACCGCCGAAACCCGCGTTGCCGAACGCATTGCCCTGCTCGCCGCCGCCGAGCGCCTGGCGGAAGCGCACCAGTTTCGGCGAGTGCGGATGAATGCCGAGCGACACCCAGTTGTCGAGTTCGTCACCCTCCGCGGTCACGACCGGCTCGTAGCGGTACAACTCCTGGGTCGCAATGATGTTGTCCGACAGCCCCGTTACTTCTGTGATCGACAGAATCCGCCGGCGCCCATTCGAGAGCCGCCCGATCTGCACGATGAAGTCGATCGCATTGGCGATCTGGCGGCGCAGGCTCGACTCGGTGCCCTGAAAGCCCGCGAAACCCGCGAGCATTTCGAGCCGGTACAGACACTCGCGTGGAGAGCTGGCGTGCACGGTGCCCATCGAGCCGTCGTGGCCGGTGTTCATCGCCTGCAGCATTTCGAGCACCTCGCCGCCGCGCACTTCGCCGACGATGATGCGATCCGGCCGCATCCGCAACGAGTTACGCAACAGGTCGCGAATCGTCACGACACCGGCGCCGTCGAAGCCGCCCGGGCGGCTTTCGAGCCGCACTACGTGCGGGTGGTTCAGCGACAGTTCGGCCGTGTCCTCGATCGTCACGACCCGCTCCGGCTCAGGGATATGAAACGCCAGCGCGTTCAGCAGCGAGGTCTTGCCCGAACTCGTGCCGCCCGACACCAGCACGTTGCAGCGCGCGGCAACCGCCGCTTCGAGCAGCGCGCCGATTTCCGGACTATAGGTGCCGTTGCCGAGCAGATCGTCGGGACGCAGCGGGTCTTTGCGGAATTTGCGGATCGACACGATCGGGCCGTCGATCGATAGCGGTTCGATCACCACGTTCACGCGCCCGCCGTTCGGCAGACGCGCATCGACCATCGGATTCGATTCGTCCAGGCGCCGCCCGATCGGCGCGAGAATCCGCCGCACGATGCGCAGCAGATGCGCGTTGTCGGCGAAGCGCACCTGAATCTTGGTCAGGATGCCGTGACGCGACACGTACACGTCGTTGTAGCCGTTGATCAGAATGTCTTCGACGGCCGGATCGCTGAGTAGATCTTCGATCGGGCCGAAACCCGCCAGCTCTTTGGTCAATGCCTCGGCGATCAGGCGCACTTCGCTTTCGTTGATCGGAATCCGGCGCAGCCGCACAAAGCTGTCCATCTCCAGATCGACGAACTGATTGATCGCGTTTCGCGACCAGCGGCCGAACTCGGAGCCAAGTTCCTCGATACGCGTGAGCAGATGTTCGTGCGCCGCGTTCTTGATGTCCTGGAACTGCTGGCTATGCGCGAACGAAGGCGCGTCGTCGGCAAATTCGATCTCTTTTGCCATCGTCTATGACCGCTTGTGAGTGGTTGGAATGAAGCGCTTGAGCGCGCCGAGCGTGGACTTGCCGCGTGCTTGCGCCGGCTTGCAGGCGCCGCCGCCGAGCCGTTCGATCAATGGCTCGAGCGCGCGCACGTAGGGATCGCGCGTCGCGGCGTCGGCCAGCAGATGTCCCTGGTTGACGGCCTGGCCGAGCGCGACGCGCCGCTCCGGCAGCGTCGTCAGCAGTTGAATGTCCAGACGCTGTGCGATCTGCGCGGCAGCGAGACCGAGGTCGGCGTCGAACTTGTTGACGATCAAGCGCACATTGCCGGTATCCACGCCCTCTTCGCGCAACGCGTCGAGCACGCCGACCGCCGACACGATCGAGGCCACGCCCTGATCGCACAGCAGCCAGGTTTCGTCGGCAGCCTGCACGACGTGGGCGATGAATTCGCTGTTGGTGAAACCGCCGAGATCGACGATCTGCTGATCGAAGAACGCGCGCAGCCGGTTCAGCAAACCGATCGACGACGAATACGAGACCTCGCGCATGTCGGCGAGATTGGGCGGCAGCGTGGTGAGCGCGAGGCCGCTGGTGTGGTGCGACAGCGCGGTATGCACGAAGGTCTGATCGAAGCGGCGCAGATTGCGCACGGCTTCGACGAAGTTGAATTCACTGCGCGTGTTCAGCAGGAGCGAGCCGTCTCCGGCCGGCAAGCCAAGATCGAGCAATGCCGCTTTCCGCCCTTGCGCGACGTCGCGCCGTTGCAGCATCACGGACAGATTCGCCGCCAGCGTGCTCACGCCCATGCCGACGCGCGCACCCAGCAGCGCGGTGACGTGGCCATGGCGGCTGACCGGTTCGACCAGGTTGTCGAGCACCTGACGCGTAATGCGCAAGGCGTCTTCGGCGGGCGCCGATAGATCGATGAAATCGCGCACGCCGGCGCGCAACGCGGCCAGCGCACTTTCAGGCTCGGCCAGCGAGCCGATCGCGACGATCTGCATGCTCGGGTAGGCGGCGCGGACCGCGCTCGATGCCGCACTCGCCGCCGCACCACGGCCGCCGGAAAAGTCGACGAACACCAGCGACGGGTTCAGCGTCGCGATGCGCTGTGTGAGCATCGAAGGATCGAGCGTGGCCGCATCGACCGTACCGGCGCCTACCAGGGTATCGGCGAGCCAATGCACATGTTCTTCGGCTAGCGACGCGAACACGAAGCAATCGGTAACAGCCCGTTCAGTCAATGAATGCGTTCTCGCGTTCATGTTGGACGTCCTTTTGCGGCATCGGCTGTGAAGCCCCCGCGTCGTACTGCTTGCCGGTGCGCGCACGCGGTTCGCACGCTCTCCGGCTCACTCCACTCATCTGGCGCGTCGCCCCGACGCCCGCCGGCTTCACTTCGAAAACCCCGGTGCCGCATCGCGCGCCGCCACGCCACCGAGCAGCGAGCGCCACACCGGCCCGTTACGCTGTTCGGACTGCTCGCCCGGCGTCGACGGCAAGGTCGCGCCCTTCGCGAGCGGCGACACCAGATGCGGCGTCACGATGATCACCAGCTCCTTCTCGTTTTGCTGGTAGTTCAGTTGCTTGAAGAACGTGCCGATGATCGGCAGATCGCCGAGCAACGGCACCTTCGCGACATTCGATGCGGTCTCGCGGTCGATCAGGCCGCCGATCACGAAACTCTCGCCGTCGCCGAGTTCGACGGTGGTGTCCGCACGCCGCGTGGTGAACGCGGGCACCGACACACCGCTGATCGTCACGGCATTGGCGAAATCCAGTTGGCTCGCTTCCGGCGCCACTTTCAACGCAATGCGCTGCGGGCTCAACACGGTCGGCGTCAGCGTGAGGCCAACACCGTAAGGCTTGAATTCGATCGAGGTCGAACCGAGCGCTTGCGGGACCGGAATCGGCACCTCGCCACCAGCGAGGAAGCTCGCGCTCTGGCCGGATAACGCCACCAGCGTCGGTTCGGCCAGCACGCGCGCAAGGTTGTTGCTCTCCAACAGGCTCAGGTTCGCGAACAGCCCATGTGTGGCGGAGCTGAAAATCAGGTTGAATGCCGACGAAATCGGCGTCGTGCCCGATAATTGCGGCGCCTGACCCGTCGTCGTCGACACCGAGCTCAGCGCCGACGGCGCAAACGAGCCAAACGTAAACCCGTTGTTCTGCTTAAGGAAGTTGAAGCCGACCTCCTTGAGCACCGAGCGGCTGAACTCGACCACCCGCACGTCGACCTGCACCACCGCGCGGCTGGCCACCGTCGAGGTGTCGAACACCGAGCCGTCCTTGCCGAGCGAGCCTTCCGCCGCGACCACGGCGCGCTGATGCGACTCCATCGTCGCCGTCGAGCCGGACACCACCGCCGTGCCGCCGAGCACCTTGACGCTCGGCGTGTCGGCGCCAAGCAGCGACGCCGCGGCCGCGGTGGTCACGTTGACGGTGTAGCTGAGCGGCACATCGCGATCGCGCTCCCACAGCATCAGATTGGTGGTGCCCGCCGCCTTGCCGACCAGCAGCACGCCGCCGCGCTTCTCGCCCTTGATGATCAGCACGTCGGCCACAGACGGATCACCGATCGCGACACGCTGCAACGTATGGCCGGTCGCCAGCGGTTGCTGGGCACCCACCGTCAGTACGATGGTCTGCGAAGGCATCGCTTGTGCCGCCTGGGCCGCCTGGGCCGCTTGAAGCGACTGCCCCTGCTGCGTCCGCTGTGATGAACCGGCCGCGTCAGTTCCTGCCGATACGCCCAGCAAAGCCATCCCAAGCCACACCGCCTTCCCGAATACAAGAATCCGTTTTGTCATGTAGTTATGGACCGCGTCCGGCCGCCCGCTCCCTGAAACCGCTTATCGGGCGACCGTTTCGGCGCGCCCACCCCGTATCACTTCGATACTGCTCTTTGTACTGTTCGTATTGCCTGCTACGCGCGTAGGCTGCATGTGCGGCAACGGCGGCAGCCGCACGCCAGCACTCGCCGGATTGCCGCTGCCCGACAGGGCGCCGAGCGCCACGCCAGCCGCGGCGCGGGTCGAATCCTGAAGCGGGTCGGCCGAACCGTTGTGGGCGACCGTCTTCAACACGCCCGGGTAGACCGGCAAGACGCTCTGATCAGCTACTTCGGGATCCTTCGGATTGCGCAGCGCGAAGATCAGGCGGCCCGCGCTTTCGGCCAGCGTCAGCCGGTCGACATCGGCGACCGGCACCGCCAGCACCGCAGTGCGCACCATGCCGTTCGGATCGCCCGCGCTGTCGCCGCCGGCAGTCGCGTTGCCGAATGCGAGCACGCGCACTTTCGACATCAACAGACGCGCCTGGGTCCGATCGATTTCCGCACCGCCGCCGGCGACGCTGCCGTCACGCTTGAGCGTGAAGAATACGTCGACGAAATTGCCTGGCCGCAACCGGTTGCCGACCGCGTTGCCTTCGTCGACTCGCACGGCCAGCGCGCGCTCGCCCGGCTCGACGCGCTCGGCGAGCCCCGACGAGAGTTGCGCTTCCAGCACCGGCGACTCGGCGCCAATCTCCGCGTTCGGCACACGGCCGACGAGCTGCGAAGGATCGGTGAACGCGCCGTTCGGATTGATCGGCAGCGGCTGCACGCGCAGCGCATCCGCAGTGATCGCCTTGCCTGCCGGCAACGTGTGAATTGCGACCACGACCGGGAAGCTCGCATGCATCGCGGGTGTGACAGCCACCGGCGCCGGGCGGCGTGACAGCGTCCACGCGAACAGGCCCAGCAGTAGCGCGACGGCGATCAGCACACCGGCAAGAATTTTGGTCAGGTTCGGCATGATGACTTACTGCGTCGGTTGAACGATGCCGTGCCGTACGAGCGTTCGTGCGCGCATCGATGGACGGAAAAGCTGGGGGCCGGCGCGTGCGTCACTGAATGTTCTCCGGGTTGAGTTGTACGGTGGCGCTGCTCGACAGGGTGTCCGGAATCGTGTAGCTCATAAGCGGCAATGTCGGCACCAGTGGATTGGTTTTGTAGTCGTAGGTCAGCGCGACGTTCACGCACTTCATCGCGTTGCCCGGGCCGCAGTTGGTGGAGGAAGACGCACACTGCGTGGTCTGCACCAGTGACGCGACCATCGCTTTCGCCGCGGTGCAGGCGGCCTGGGCACGATTGTCGAGCGCGGTTTGCAGCGAGGTGTTGCTCTGCCAGTTCAGCGCGGCGCGCGCGCCTTCTTCAGCTGCAAGCGTCAGATTCTGCTGCGCCACCATGACCAGACTGAAGGTGATGATTGCGTACAGAATCGTGAAGAACAGCGGGAACACCAGCACGAATTCAACGGCCGTGGCGCCACGCTGCGTGCGCAATCGGCGCGCATAGGCGCGCTTGAGCGGCGAGCGTGCGGGTTTCGTCGTTAGCGGCTTCATCGCAGCCCTCCGGCCAACCCTTGCAGCACAAGCCACGCGCTTGCCGCTACCGTGAGGCATGCGGCGTACGGCGTGGAAGCCTTGCCGGCAAGTTCGAAAGTCGGGCCGCCATGACGACCGAGGCCCGCGAGCCGCGTGCGGGTCGTGATCAACAGCCAGAGCGCGTGCACGCCGGCGGCGAGACTAGCAGCCATCCACAGGCCGAGCAGCGCGTGCATACCGCACCATGCGCCCAGTACCGCGAATACCTTGACGTCGGCCGCGCCCATTGCGCCGAGTGCGAAGAACGGCAACAACGCTGCGAGGCCGATCAGCGCACCGCATGCCGCCTGCCCCAACGACATGCCGAACGGTCCGCATTGAACCAGCGCACAGCCGAATGCCGCCGCCAGACCGGCAACGACAACTGAATTAGGAATACGCCTGCGGCGGCAGTCGCATATAGCGACTACCGCGGCCCAGGCAATAAATAACAAAATACCGACGGAAACATTCATCTCGCACTCGACAGGCGAAGCAACGCCATGTGAGTTGCAATGCAATTCACATTAATTGTTCTGGCAATGCTTTGAAAGCCACGAAGCGAGCGGACGCAAGAACGCCGGCCGCTCCGTGGCGTTTTCAGAATGCTTGTTACTAGCTTGCTGCTGGCGTCTTTATCAAACCTGCCAGGTCGCTCAGTACGTTATTGAGGTTGGTACCGATGGAACCAACCGACGTAGCGATGACAAGCACAACTAACCCCGCAATCAGACCATACTCGATGGCCGTAACGCCTTTGTTATCTCTCAGAAAGCGTTTTGTGAAATTTTTCATTGTGACCCTCGGACTTCATCTATTTCGTTTGTATTCGTGCTGCATCAGATGACCGGTGCCCTCAGCGTCGCGAACCAGTGGTCTCTCACTTCCTGGTCCTGCTTGTTGCGCTGCAGTAGCCCCTCGCCTCGCAGCCGGTTCAATTAAACGGATATCTCGTGGCTGTCTGTTCGATTGCGCACCTCCCTCGTCAATCCGTGATGCTTCCGGGTTTTATAGCCGAACAATCTTATTTAAGCAATTGTCCGCTGCACCGAACTTCATGCCATATGCGTTTTGTGTGCGCACTCAGGTTAACGGTAGACAGTGCGCTGCAGCACATAGGACTAACCATAGGTTAGATTCGCTGCACTAATTATCTGTTTGAACAGATATTTGCTTGAACAGATATTTGTTTGAACCGAACGTTTCAAGCGCATTTCGTCCCTTCGCCTGTCTTGCGTTACGCCGTTCACCGTAACGGCGCCTGCGGCTCGTTACGTGACGCGACCCCTCGCATATGCTCCGGGCATCGATTTTGCAGCGGGTATCTGGTTTAGCAAAAACTCCATCTACTACCCGCAAAGCCATACTGCATTTGGCTTGACGCCTTGTCGCAGGCAAATCTCGTGGATTGATCCGCAGAAATGGCACGCCTCGTGCAGAGGTAGTCACGCAGCAATATCCAACAACAGATGCGATGCGAGGGCAGCATGACCATTCAAACGAGCAACAACACGATACGCGTATCCCTGATCGCGGCCAGCGTAGCCGCGATGCTTTCTCTTGGTGCTTGCGGAGGCTCCGGAAGCCTGAGTTCCGGCACCGGCAGCAACGGTAGCGGTAGCAGCGCCGGCGGTGCGCTCTCCACCACCGCCAGCGGCAGCGGTTCGATGGGCTCGGGCGGCTCCGGTACCACTACCGGCAGCACCGATTCGGGCAGCGGCTCAGGCACCGGAACAGGAACGGGAACGGGAACGGGAACCGGCTCGACTGCGGTCGCGAATGCGCTTGGCACGGTCGTGGGCAACAACGGCGGCGTGGTCAGCGATGCAGGGTCGACGGTCTCGGGCATCGGCACCGTGATCGGCTCGCAAACTCTCCCGGGCGTCAGCACGCAAACTACCCAATCCGCGGGCGGCATCGTGCAGGAAGTCGGCGCGGCAGTCTCGACGCTCGGCAACGGCGTGTCGCAAGGCCTCGGCCAACTCGGCACCGGCGGCAATGCGGTCGGCACCACGGTCTCGAGCGTGGGCGGCGTGGTCGGTCATGTCGGCGGCGCAGTGACGGATGCCGGCAGCCTCGTGACGAGTCTCGGCAGCGGCCCGCTCGCGCCGCTCGCAGCGATCACCACGCCGCTTGGCGGCGTCGTCAGCACGATCGGCGGCGCGCTCACCAACGGCGGCAGCACGCTCACCACCGCGCTCTCGACGGGCCCGGTCCAGCAAGTCACACAAACCCTCAGCACCGCCATCACACCAATTACGTCGATGGTGGCGGCGACCACGCAGACGGTCGGCAACGTTACAGGCATCGGCGCGCCGGTCAACAACCTGCTCACGACGGTCGGCGGCGGACTCGGCAAGGCCGGCGCCCTGTTGAGCGCTACGGGCGGCAACCCGGTCACGGCCGGGCTCGGCCATACCGTCTCCGATACGGGCACGATCGTTTCATCGGTCGGCGGTCTGCTGACCGGCGGCACCAGCGGCAACCCGCTCGCCCCGCTCACATCCGCACTGGGCGGCTTGACCAGCGGCACCAGCAGCGGCCCGCTCGCGCCGGTCACCAGCGCGCTCGGCGGTCTGAGCGGCGGTACGTCCAGCAGCGGCCCGTTGGCGCCTGTCACCGGCCTGCTCTCGACGGTGACGAGCAGTCTGAGCGGCGCAACCGGCGGCGGCAGCAGCCCGCTCGCTCCCGTCACCGGCCTCGTTTCGACCGTCACCGGCACGCTCGGCGGCGTGACCGGCGCCACCGGCGGCGCATCGGGCGGCAGCGGTAGCCCGTTGGCGCCTGTCACCGGCCTGCTCTCGAGCGTGACGAGCGGTCTGAGCAGCGCAACCGGCGGCAGCAGCAGCCCGCTTGCCCCGGTCACCGGCCTCGTTTCGACCGTCACCGGCACGCTCGGCAGCGCGACCACCACGGCGGCTGCAACACCGACGGCCGTCACCACCACGACCACCGCCTCGACCAGTTCGGGCGCCGGTGTGTCGCTGTCGGCCAGCGCCGGCAAAGGCTCGACGAGCAACCTGTTGGCACCGGTGACGTCGCTTGTCGGCGGACTGCTCGGCGGCCTCGGGAAGAAGTAAGCGAAACCATCGAAGCGATTGTAGCCAGCACCACCCGGAGTGCGGCCCGCCAGCCGCGCCCGGCTCTGCCTGACCTGAGCCGCGCCGCTCAGTCACCCGATGCACCGGCGCGCGGAAACAACCGCACACAACACCTGGAAGACACTGAGGAGCAAACATGTCCACCCAACGTTTTTTTATTCTCCATGCGACGTGCGCGACGGTGTCGTCGTTGCGCGCGCCGTTGATCGCCGTTGCGGTCGCCGGGTTGCTCGCCGCGTGTGGCGGCGACGGCGTCACCGCGCCACCGAGCGCATCCAGCAGCGGTAGCGCCAGCGGCGGGGGTTCGACCAGCGGCGGCCCGCCCACCACCACGACGTCGGGCACCAGCGGCCTCGGCACCGTCGCCGCGCAGACCACCAACGACCTCGGCAGCACGATCGCCGCGCAGACCATCCCAGGCCTCAGTCCGCAAGTCACGCAAGGTCTCGGCAACGCAGTGTCGAGCACCAGCAGCACGCTGGGCTCGCTGGCCGACGCCGTGAGCAGCGGCGTCGGCCAGATCGGCTCCACCTCCGACCCGGTCGGCACCACGGTCGCCGGACTCGGCTCGGTGGTCAGCTCGACGAGCGGCGTCGTGCAAGGTCTGAGCACCGCCGTAGGCGGTTTGGGCACCGGCAATCTCGCGCCGCTGTCGCCGCTCACCACACCGCTCGCGGGCGCGCTATCGACCACCGCGGGAGCGCTGAACGCCGGTGGCGCGACGCTTGGCAACGTGCTGGGCTCGGCGCCCGTGCAACAGCTCACCCAACCGATCAGCACCGCGATCACCCCGATCGTGACGACCGCCGGACTCGTGACGCAAGCCGTCGGCACGCAGACCGGCCTCGGCGCGCCGATCGGCGGCGTGCTTGCACAAGTCGGCGGCGCATTGAGCTCGGCTGGCTCGCAAGTCGGCTCCGCGACGGATAACCCGGTCGGCGCCGACCTCGGCACGCTGGTCGGTTCGCTCGGCAACACCGTGACGAACACGGGCGGTCTCGTCAATCCGAACGGACCGAACGGCGCGATGCCGATTCCCGGCCTGATTACAAGTCTCGTCGGCGGCACGACGGTGAACGTCGCCAATGGGCCGCCTGCCAACGGCAGCCCGCTCGGCCCGCTGCAAAGCACAGCGGCGAGTCTCGGGCTCGGCAACAATCCGCTCGGCTCGCTGTCGACGCTGCTTGGCGGAACGCCGCTGTCGGGCTTGACGTCGGCGCTGAACGGCACGCCGCTGAGTTCGCTGACATCCACGCTGAACAGTACGCCGTTGAGTTCGCTGACTTCAGCGTTGGGAGGCACGACGGGTAGCTCGACGAGTCCGTTGTCGTCGCTGACGGGTGCGCTTTCCGGCGTCACCAGCAGTACGTCCGGCAGCGGTGCGGGCGGCCAGCTGCTCGCGCCCGTGACCGCGCTAGTCGGCCAGTTGACCGGCACGCTCAGCTCGGCTGCAGGTTCGACGAGCGGCTCGAGTGGCTCAAGCGGCTCGACGAATGGCGTCACGACGCTGCTCGGCGGCTTACTGCCGGTGAGCCATAAATAGTCCGCATAAATCGTTTGTCTACGTTGCGCGCATAAGCCGTTCCCGCATCACCGGTCTCATTACGCAGCGCGCATACGCAGTCCGCTTCACCACGTGCTCCGCGGTTTCGCAGCCGATGCTCAAGCCCAACGGAGCACGTGACGTAATAGATGCAAGCATGGCAGCATGCATCGAGCCATACATAAGCGATCGCGACCAGCCCAGCCAGGCAGCACGCTCGCACGACAAGAACGGCATACGAGGAAAATCCGATGAAACTCGGGTACGGTAGCAAATGGACCTTCGTGCTCGCAGCCATTGCGGCAAGCGCATTGCAGATGGAGGCGCAAGCGCAGTCGCGCCCGGGCGGTTCCGCAGTCGGCGGCAATCCTATGGACTCACTGCCACAGATCAAGGCGCCCGATAAAGGGCCGAACGTCACCCTGCAGGTCGCGCCGCAAGCTCCGCAACTTCAGGAACTGCTCGCCCGTCATATAACGCCTTCGCGCGTGCAGGTCGAAGGCGTGAAATCCATTCCGTTCGACGAAGTCGCGCAACGCTTCACGCCCCTCGTCGGCAAAGACACCACCATCGGCGATCTGATCCGGGTGGCTAACGGCGTCACCAAGCTGTATCAGGACCGCGGCTACGCGCTCTCGTTCGCGTTCATCCCGGCACAAACTTTCGAAGACGGCGTGGTGCGCGTGACGGTGGTCGAAGGTTACGTATCCGCTGTCAAGGTGACGGGCAAGGCGGGCGCGGTCGAAGACAAGATCCGCGCGATCGCCGACCACATCACTGCCGACCGGCCATTGCGGCGCGCCACCTTCGAGCGTTACATCAATGTGCTGGGCCTGCTGCCCGGCGTGAAGGTCGCGGCCAACGTGCCGCCGCCGCAAAACACCGACGGCGCCACCACGCTCGAACTGAACGTGGATCGTAAGCCGTTCAACGTCAGCACCGGCATCGACTTCAACCATCCCGGCGTGCAAGGCCTGCTGACCGCGACCGAGAACGGCCTGACCGCGCTCGGCGAACAATTGAGCGTGTCCGCGTTGCTGCCGAAAGGTCGGGACAACGTGACCTATCTCGCCGCGCACGGCGCAGTGCCGATCGGCAGCAACGGGCTGATCGCGAAGATCGACGCGTCGCACTATCGCGGCAATCCGGTCGACAATCCCGGCCTACCCGCTTACGTCGAGCGCACGGTCATCAACGACAAGGTCAGCGGCTCGCTCGCCTACCCCATTCTGTTGAGCAACACCCAAAGCGTGATCGGCACGGCCACGGCCTACGCGTCGCACGACGAAGATCGCTACAACAACCACAACACCGGCGCGCAGATCGGCTTGCGTTCGCAAATTCGCGTGCTGCAATTACAGGCCGACTACACCAGCGTGCAACCCACCCAGGTGCGCCGCGCGAGTGTCAATGTGGCGAAGGCGTTCGATATCCTGGGCGCGTCGAAATCCGGCGACTCGAACGTTCCCGGTGGGCCCGTCACCAATCCGGCTTCGATCAACTTCGTGCGGACCGGCGCGACTTTCTCGCAGACCAACGAGTGGCCGCTGAAGATCGGCACCGCCGTCTCGTTGACCGGTCAGTACAGCGGCGTATCGCTGCCGACCTCGGAACAGATCTCGTTCGGCGCGCAGCGTTTTGCGCAGGGCTATCAACCGGGCGAAGCGTCGGGGGATTCGGGCTGGGGTGCCATGTTCGAAGTCAACCGCGCGTTCACGCCCGGCTTCACGTACCTGCGCACGTTCACCCCGTACATATCGTTCGACATGGCGCGGGTATATCTGCATGCGGGCACGCCTTCGCCGTCGAGGCTGTCGTCGATTGCGTTCGGTTTCCGGATCTCGGATGCGAAGTACTACAGCCTGGATTTGTCGGTCGCGAAAGCGGTCGGCGACGCGCCGGTGGAAAGCGCGTCGCGCAGCCCGCGCATCAACGCGACGTTCTCGTATCAACTGAACTGACGACGGAAAGTGCCGCGTTCTGATTAGAGGTTCCACTATCACACGGCACGCGCGCTTTCACGTATTCTGCGCTGACGGTGTTCAACAGATGCAGCTGACGTAGGACCTGAGAGGCAACACGAGGCATCACGGCGGCTTATCGCCCAGGAGTGCCCAGGAGGGCACGAGATGCCAATAACGCCGCGCGACCATGATCGTGCGGATTTTTATCAAGGAGGAAGACATGACGCAATTCACTCAACGCGCTCGCGCAATCGTGCTCCGCACAGCCAAACATGCCGCCGTTGCCGGCGTGCTGCTCGCCAGCGCCGTCACCGCGATGGCGCAGGCCGACAGCCCGGTCGGCACCTGGCAAACCATCGACGATCATACCGGTCAGCCCAAGGCGCTCGTTCAGATCACCCAGGACAGCACAGGCTCGCTTAACGGCAAGGTGATCAAGGGGTTGGCCGCGAACGACCAACCGGATCGCCGCTGCACGGAATGCACCGACGCGCGCAAGGATCAATTGATTCTCGGCATGACGATCATCAACGATATGAAAAAGGACGGCGACGGCTGGGATCAAGGGCAGATTCTCGACCCGGAAAACGGCAAGGTCTACAAGTGCAAGATGCACCTGGAAGACGGTGGGAACAAGCTGGTGGTGCGCGGCTATATCGGCGTATCGCTGCTTGGCCGCTCGCAGACGTGGGTTCGTCAGCAATAGTCCGCGCGTAGTTCAGGTATGAATGCCTGAGGTGCTGGGGTAGGTCGCCAGCATGCCGTTACTGCTGTCAGGACAGCATCAGAAGAACCGGCCCACGATCACCATCGTGCGGCCGTTTTTTTTGCTTGATTTGATTCGTTCGCGTCGTCATGCAGCGTGCTTGAAGGGCGACGGAAACGCGAACGGCGAAGCCGGTACAGGCTCGGCGGACGCAGGGTTGTACACCGCGGGTGCCGCAACCGGAGCCGCATCTGCCTGCACGCTCTTCTCCTCCGTGCTCATGTGCGTACGCATACGTGCTTCCATCATGCTGCACAGTTCTTCGCTTGCGGCGCCGAACAGCTGATCCATCACGCACTTGAGCACGCCGGATTCGTACCATGCCTTGAAGCGGCGATGGCAAGTTTGATACGACGGGTATTTGCGCGGCATGGCCGACCAGGTCGCGCCGCTATACATCACCCACAGCACGCCGTTGAGCACCGAGCGCGTATTGGCAAGTGGACGGCCGCGCAGTTCGGAGCGCGGACGCAATTCAGGGAGCAACGGTGCAACGCGTTGCCATTCTTCGTCATTGATATCACGGTATGGATTCATGGATTCTCCTTTGTCAGAACCACGACAAAGAAGATATCCAGTCACCCGCGGGCGGAATATAAGACCAATCCGAATCTTGAAAATACGTCTTCAGACATCGCCCATTTGGCGAGCGGACCGTGATCTATCGCAAAAGCGCCACCGCGAGGATGACGCGAACCCTCAGGTCAGCGACGTATCGACGATGCGCCGCGGCGCGTCGAGATATTCCTTCGACTGCATTTCGACGATGCGCGACACCGTGCGCGTGAACTCGTTAGCCATCGGACCGTCGACGTACAGTTGCTCGGGCGGCACCGCCGCGGACATCAGCAGCTTGACCTTGTGGTCGTAGAACACGTCGATCAGCCACGTGAAGCGGCGCGCTTCCGAAGCCATGCGCACCGACATCTGCGGCACGCCGGACAGAATCACCGCGTGAAACCGGCTCGCCAGTTCCAGGTAGTCGTTCTGCGAGCGCGGACCGCCGCACAGGGTCGCGAAATCGAACCACACGACGCCGTCAGCGCGGCGCAGCGCCTTCAGCTCCCGCTTTTCGATGTGCAGCAGCGGGCTTTCGTCGGGGACCGCGGCAAGGCGCGAAAACGCGTCGCGCAAGGCCTTGTCCGCCGCCGCGCCGAGCGGCGTGTGATACACCTCGACCTGGGCCAGCGTGCGTTGCCGGTAGTCGATGCCCGCATCGACGTTGATCACGTCGAGCTTTGCCTTGATCAGTTCGATTGCCGGCAGCATGCGGTCGCGATGCAGGCCGTCCGGATACAGCGTATCCGGATCGTAATTGGACGTCATCACGAACTGCACGCCGTTCTCGAACATCTTGTCGAGCAGGCGATACAGAATCATCGCGTCGGCGATATCCGACACGTGGAATTCGTCGAAACAGATCAGCCGGTAGCGCTTCGCGATACGGCGCGCGAGTTCGTCGAGCGGATCGGCCTGGCCTTTCAGTTCTTCCAGTTCGCGATGCACTTCGCGCATGAACTCGTGGAAGTGCAGCCGCGTTTTGCGCTGCACCGGCACGATCATGTAGAAGCTGTCCATCAGGAAGCTCTTGCCCCGCCCTACGCCGCCCCACATGTACACGCCGCGAGGCAGATCCGGGCGGATGATCAGTTTCTTGAACGCGTTCGAGCGGCGCGATTTGTATTCGACCCACTCTTCATAGCACCGCTGCAGACGGTCGACCGCCGCGCGTTGCGCCGGGTCCGATTGATAACCCCGCGTCTGCAGTTCTTTTTCGTAGTATTCGGTGACGTTCATTGTGTTGCTGCAAAAAGAAAGGCGGGAGGGAGTGAACCCGCCCGCCTTCGTGGTGATGCTGGAGTGCTGCGATCAGTCAGGCGTGCGCTGGTTACATGTTCAGCGCGCGCTTGTCGACGGCGAGAGCCGCTTCGCGCATGACTTCAGACAGCGACGGGTGCGGATGGCAAATGCGGCCGATGTCTTCCGACGCCGCCTTGAATTCCATCGCCACCACGGCTTCCGCGATCAGGTCCGATGCGTCCGCCGAGATGATGTGCACGCCGAGCAGTTCGTCGGTCTTCGCGTCGGCGATCATCTTGACGAAACCATCCGCCTTGTTGATGCCCAGCGCGCGGCCGTTCGCCATGAACGGGAACTGGCCCGTCTTGACTTCGCGGCCTTCGGCCTTCAGTTGCTGCTCCGTCTTGCCGACCCACGCGATTTCCGGTTCGGTGTAGATCACCCACGGAATGCAGTTGTAGTCGATATGCGGCTTCTGACCGTCGATGATTTCGGCAACCAGCACGCCTTCGTCTTCAGCCTTGTGCGCGAGCATCGGGCCACGCACCACGTCGCCGATCGCATACACGTTCGGCACGGCCGTCGCGCAGTGGTCGTCGACGTCGATGAAACCGCGCTCGTTGGCCTTCAGGCCGATCGCTTCGAGGCCGAGGTTGTCGGTATTCGGCACGCGGCCGATCGACACGATCAGGCGGTCGGCTTCCAGTGTTTGCGCGTTGCCGTCCTTGTCCGTGTAGTTCAGCGTGACGCTCTTGTCAGTCGTCGTCACTTCGCCGACATTCACGCCGACGTGGATGTCCAGACCTTGCTTCTTGAACTGCTTGGCGGCTTCCTTAGCCAGCGCCTGGTCCGCAGAGCCGAGGAATTCCGGCAGCGCTTCGAGCACGGTCACTTCCGAGCCCAGACGGCGCCACACCGAGCCGAGTTCCAGGCCGATCACACCTGCGCCGATCACGGCGAGCTTGTTCGGCACGGTGTCGAAGCTCAGCGCGCCTTCGTTGTCGGACACGATCTTATTGTCGACCGGCACGTTCGGCAGGTGACGCGCCTTCGAGCCCGTCGCGATGATCACGTTCTTCGCCGTGACGATTTCGGTTTCGCCTTCGCCGCTCACTTCGATCTGCACGCCGGCGTCCGTCTTGCCGGTGAACTTGCCATGACCCTTGAGCCACGTGATCTTGTTCTTGCGGAACAGGAACTCGATGCCCTTGGTCATCTTCTCGACGATGCCTTCCTTGCGGGACAGCATCTTCGTGATGTCGAGCTTCACGTCCGACACGTTGATACCGTGATCGGCGAGGTGGTGCTGCGCGTTTTCAAATTCTTCCGACGAGGCGAGCAGCGCCTTCGACGGAATGCAACCGACGTTCAGACACGTGCCGCCGAGCTTCAGCGCGCCGGCCGGGTTCTTCCATTTTTCGATACATGCGACGGTCTTGCCGAGTTGCGCTGCGCGGATTGCGGCGATATAGCCGCCGGGGCCGGCGCCGATCACGACGACGTCAAATTCTTTGGACATGACAATCCTTTTTATGACGGGACGACGCGCGGCCACGCTTCGTGGCGCGCGTCGTTGCAGTACTGCGGAATGCTGGAGGCGTGTTGCTTATATCGCGACGACTGTAGTGATTACAAGCCGGCGATTACAGGTCGAGCAGCAGGCGAGCCGGGTCTTCCAGCGCGTCCTTCATCGCGACCAGCGACAGCACTGCCTCGCGCCCGTCGATGATTCGGTGGTCGTACGACAGCGCCAGGTAGTTCATCGGACGGATCACGATCTGGCCGTTTTCGACCACAGCGCGTTCCTTGGTGGCGTGCACGCCGAGAATTGCGGATTGCGGCGGGTTGATGATCGGCGTCGACAGCATCGAGCCGAACACACCGCCGTTCGAGATCGAGAACGTGCCGCCCGTCATTTCTTCGATCGACAGCTTGCCGTCCTTGGCCTTCTGGCCGAATTCGGCAATCTTCTTCTCGATTTCGGCGAGGCTCAGCTGATCTGCATTGCGCAGGATCGGCACCACCAGACCGCGCGGCGAACCGACAGCGATACCGATGTCGAAGTAGCCGTGATAGACGATGTCGTTACCGTCGATCGACGCGTTCACGAGCGGGAACTTCTTCAGCGCGTGGACAGCCGCCTTCACGAAGAACGACATGAAGCCGAGCTTCACGCCATGTTCCTTCTCGAACTTGTCTTTGTACTTGTTGCGCAGGTCCATCACCGGCGCCATGTTCACTTCGTTGAACGTCGTGAGGATGGCGTTGGTTTGTTGCGACTCGAGCAGGCGCTCGGCGATACGCGCACGCAGACGCGACATCGGCACGCGTTGTTCCGGACGGTCCTTCAGCCATTGCTCGGCCGATGCCGGCGCCTTGACGTCCGGCAGCGAGGGCTTCGCTGCCTTCGGTGCGGCCGCCGGTGCAGCAGCCTTGGCGGCCGGTGCCGGTGCGGCTTGCGCGGTCAGCACGTCGCCCTTCGTGATGCGGCCGTCGCGGCCCGTGCCGGCGACGTCGCCTGCGGACAGATTCTTTTCAGCCATCAGCTTGCCGGCAGCCGGCGAAGCAGCGGTGTTCGCACCCGTTGCGGATGCGGCTTGAGCAGCAGGCGCTGCGGCCGGTGCCGGAGCGGCAACCGGAGCCGGCTTCACTTCTGCTTCGACAGCAGCGGCGCCAGCGGTACCTTCGGTGTCGATCTTGGCGATCACCTGATCGGCGACGACGATGTCGCCGTCGTTCGAGATGACTTGCGCGAGCACGCCGGCCGCCGGGGCCGGCACTTCGAGCACAACCTTGTCGGTCTCGATTTCGATGAGAATTTCGTCTTGTGCGACAGCCTCGCCGGGCTTCTTCTTCCACTGCAGCATGGTGGCTTCCGAGACCGACTCGGAGAGCTGGGGAACCTTGACTTCAACAATAGCCATTATGAATATCCTGAATACGTATCGGGTGACGGCGCGGTGAACGACGACCGCCTGCGAACCATGACTGCCGCGAATGAACCTTCAGACGCGGCACGGGAAAGCGCGTGGCGCTTTCCCGGTTCGTCTGTTGTGTTTATTTAGCGATCGACGCGCTCTTGAGGCGGCCGAAAGCACCTTCGACCAGCGCCTTCTGCTGCTCGTAGTGCTTCGCGTAGTAGCCGACTGCCGGCGAGGCCGAAGCCGGACGGCCGCTGTATGCCAGCTTCTGTCCGTCCTTCATGCCTTCCTTCAGGTGGTGCTCGATGTAGAACCACGGGCCTTGATTCTGCGGCTCGTCCTGCACCCAGACCACTTCGGTCGCATTGTCGTACTTCTTCATTTCCGCTTCGAACTGCTTATGCGCGAACGGATAGAGCTGTTCGATACGGATGATCGCGACGTCGTTCGCCTTCGCTTCGCGGCGATGCGCGACGAGGTCGTAGTACACGCGGCCCGAGCAGGCGATCACGCGCTTGACCTTCTTCGCGTCGATGGCTTCGTCCACTTCGCCGAGAATCGGCTGGAACGCGCCCTTCGCCAGTTCCGACAGATCCGATACGGCTTCCTTGTGACGCAGCAGCGACTTCGGCGTAGCGACGATCAGCGGCTTGCGGAACAGGCGGATCATCTGACGGCGCAACAGGTGGAAAATCTGCGCCGGCGTGGTCGGTTGAACGACCTGCATGTTGTGGTCTGCGCACAGTTGCAGGAAGCGTTCGATACGTGCCGACGAGTGCTCCGGACCTTGACCTTCGTAGCCGTGCGGCAGCAGCATCGTCAGGCCCGAGACGCGGCCCCACTTCACTTCGCCAGACGAGATGAACTGGTCGATCACGACTTGCGCGCCGTTCACGAAGTCGCCGAACTGCGCTTCCCACGCGACGAACGTATTCGGTTCAGCGGTCGAATATCCGTATTCGAAGCCCAGCACCGCTTCTTCCGACAGCACCGAGTCGATCACCGTGAACTTCGCCTGACCTTCGGCGATGTTCTGCAGCGGCACGTACGTGCCGTCGTTCCAGCGTTCGCGGTTCTGATCGTGCAGCACCGCGTGACGGTGCGTGAACGTACCGCGGCCCGAGTCCTGACCGGTCAGGCGCACTGCGTAGCCCGATGCGACAAGCGACGCGAATGCCAGGTGTTCACCCATGCCCCAGTCGAGCTTCGCTTCACCACGGCCCATCGCGCGACGGTCGTTGATGACGCGCTCGACCAGCGGATGCACCTTGAAGTTTTCCGGGATCGTGGTGATGCGCTCAGCGAGGCGCTTCAACTCGGCCAAGGGCACTGCCGTATCGGCTGCGTCGGTCCACTTGCGGTTCAGGAACGGGACCCAGTCGACCGCATATTTGCTCTTGTAGTTCGAGAGCACCGGATCGATCGTGTGGTGGCCTTCGTCCATCGCCTTGCGGTAGGCCTTGACGAATTCGTCGGCGTCCGTGGCGGTGATCACGCCTTGTTGCACCAGCTTTTCGGCGTACAGCGCGCGCGTGCCCGGGTGCTTCGCAATCGTCTTGTACATCAGCGGCTGCGTGACCGCCGGCGTGTCCTGCTCGTTGTGACCCAGCTTACGGAAGCAGACGATGTCGACGACGACGTCCTTATGGAACTGCATCCGGAAGTCGATGGCCAGCTGCGTAGCGAGCACGACCGCTTCAGGATCGTCACCGTTCACGTGCAGCACCGGCGCTTCGATCATCTTGACGACGTCCGAGCAGTACAACGTGGAGCGCGAGTCGCGCGGATCCGACGTCGTGAAACCGATCTGGTTGTTGATGACGATGTGCAGCGTGCCGTGCGTGCCGTAACCGCGCGTTTGCGCGAGGTTCAGCGTTTCCATCACGACGCCCTGGCCCGCGAAGGCCGCGTCGCCGTGGATCTGCACCGGCAGCACTTGCAGGCCGCTGTCGTCGCCGCGACGGTCCATACGGGCCTTGGCCGAGCCTTCGACCACCGGGTTGACGATTTCGAGGTGCGACGGGTTGAACGCGAGCGACAGGTGAACCGGGCCGCCATCAGTCGAGACGTCCGACGAGAAACCCTTGTGGTATTTCACGTCGCCAGCCGGCAGGTCATCGACGTGCTTGCCTTCGAATTCGGCAAACAGGTCCGCCGGCATCTTGCCGAGCGTATTGACCAGCACGTTCAGACGACCACGGTGGGCCATGCCGATGACGATTTCCTGGACGCCGTTAGCGCCGCCATGACGCACGACTTCGTCCATCGACGCGATGAAACTTTCGCCGCCTTCGAGCGAGAAGCGTTTCTGGCCGACGTACTTGGTGTGCAGGAAGCGCTCGAGGCCTTCAGCGGCCGTCAGGCGATTCAGGATGTGCTTTTTCTTGTCATTGGAGAAATTCGGCGTCGAACGGATCGACTCGAGCTTCTCTTTCCACCAGCGCTTCTGTTCCGGATCGCTCAGGTACATGTACTCGGCGCCGATCGTGCCGCAATACGTGTCACGTAATGCCTTGACGATCTCGCGCAGCGAAGCACGCTCGAACCCGAAGTACAGATTCGTCGCGCTGAACTCCTGGTCCATATCGGCTTCGGTAAAGTCGTAGAACGCGGGTTCAAGTTCGGGGATAGCGGGACGTTCGCGGCGCTTCAGAGGATCGAGATTGGCCCATTGCGTGCCGAGGAAGCGATATGCGCCGATGAGGGACTGCACATAGACTTGCTTGCGAGCGGTAGCGAGATCTTCGCCGCCGGCAGCCGTGCGCGGGATGAAAGCGTTAGCCTTGGCCCGTTGAGCAAACGATTCGACGATCGGGCCATGGGCCACGTCGTTGGCATTGCTGCCATCCGATGCAGGGACGTTCTGCAACGCATCGAAATAGCTGCGCCAGTTCTCGGGCACTGACGCCGGATTATCGAGATATGCTTCGTACATTTCTTCTACGTACGGAGCATTGCCGCCGAACAGATAAGAGTTCGACTGGAATTGCTTCATCATTTTTACGCTCACCTTTCTTCGAGTTTCTCGAGAAATAGCGGGTTACAGAACCTTCCGCGACACGGCCTGACCGTTTAGCGGATTGCGCGAATCAAGTCTTGCTTGGAAGGACCTAAAACTTTGCACCCGGGGAGCATATCACATAACGGATAGTCCAGATAGCAGACGGATTGTCGCTCGAGCCCCGCCGCGACGGGCTTTCTGGCTAGTTTCCAGTCCTTGCAACAGTCTTCTGCGAAAAACGGGGGACAAACAGGAATCGAACCCGCGGCTAACGGCGCATAAGTTATGTGGGAGCCCAAAAACGGCAAAAGCCACCCGTAGGTGGCTTTTGCCTGACATCGACCGCGAAATCGCGGCGCGATATCTATTTAGTCCACTGCGCCCTTACGGCTGGCGCTGCGGCGCTCATGTTCCTTCAGGTAACGCTTGCGCAGACGGATCGATTGCGGCGTGACTTCCACCAGCTCGTCGTCGTCGATGAATTCGACCGCGTATTCCAGCGACATCTGGATCGGCGGCACAAGGCGAACCGCTTCGTCCGTACCCGACGAGCGCACGTTGGTCAGCTGCTTGCCCTTGATCGGGTTCACGACCAGGTCGTTGTCGCGGCTGTGAATGCCGATGATCATGCCTTCGTACAGCGGCTCACCCGGTGACACGAACATACGGCCGCGATCCTGCAGTTTCCACAACGCGTACGCAACGGCTGCGCCGTCGTCCTGCGAAATCAGCACGCCGTTACGACGCTCGCCGACCGCACCTTCCTTGACCGGTTGATACGAGTCGAACGTGTGGCTCATCAAACCCGTACCGCGCGTGAGCGTCAGAAATTCCGACTGGAAGCCGATCAGGCCACGTGCCGAAATACGATACTCGAGACGCGTACGGCCGCGGCCGTCCGACGCCATGTCGAGCATTTCGCCCTTGCGGCGGCCCAACTCTTCCATCACGCCACCCTGGTGGCCGTCTTCCATGTCGACGGTCAGGTTTTCGTACGGCTCGTGCTTCACGCCGTCGACTTCCTGCATCACCACGCGCGGACGCGACACAGCCAGCTCGTAGCCTTCACGACGCATGTTTTCCACGAGAATGGTCAGGTGCAGTTCACCGCGGCCCGCCACTTCGAACGTGGTTTCGTCGCCGGTTTCCTTCACGCGCAGCGCGACGTTGTGGTTCAGTTCCTTCATCAGGCGATCGCGGATCTGACGGCTCGTGACGAACTTGCCTTCGCGGCCAGCAAGCGGCGACGAATTGACGAGGAAGTTCATCGTCAGCGTCGGCTCGTCGACGGTAATCATCGGCAGCGCTTCCGGTTGTTCCGGCGAGCAGATGGTCACGCCGATACCGATTTCTTCGATACCGTTGATCAGCACGATGTCGCCTGCTTCAGCCGACTCCACCTGCACGCGCTCCAGACCCTTGAACGACAGCACCTGATTGATCTTGCGGTTCAGGATCGCGCCGTCCGGGCCCGAACGCACGGCCACTGCCATGCCCGGCTTGATACGGCCACGCGTGATGCGGCCCACCCCGATACGGCCGACATACGACGAGTAATCCAGCGACGTGATCTGCAGTTGCAGCGGCGCTTCCGGATCGGCCGGGCGGACCGGCACGTGTTGCAGCACGGCGTCGAACAGCGGACGCATGTCGCCTTCACGCACGTCCGCCGTCAACCCGGCGTAGCCGTTCAGGCCCGACGCGTAGACGATCGGGAAGTCGAGTTGCTCGTCCGACGCGCCCAGCTTGTCGAACAGATCGAAGGTCTGGTTGATCACCCAGTCGATCCGCGCGCCCGGCCGATCGACCTTGTTGATGACGACGATCGGCTTCAGGCCGAGCGCCAGCGCCTTCTTGGTCACGAACCGCGTTTGCGGCATCGGGCCTTCAACCGCGTCGACCAGCAACAGCACCGAGTCGACCATCGACAGCACGCGCTCGACTTCACCACCGAAGTCGGCGTGGCCCGGGGTGTCGACGATGTTGATGTGCGTGCCTTCGTACTCGACCGCGCAGTTCTTCGAAAGAATCGTGATGCCACGTTCTTTTTCGATGTCGTTCGAGTCCATCACCCGCTCCACCACCGCCTGGTTCTCACGGAACGTGGCGGTCTGGCGAAGGAGCTGGTCGACGAGCGTAGTCTTGCCGTGGTCGACGTGGGCAATGATGGCGATGTTGCGTAGGGCGCGGGTCATAGGAAACCTGGAGACAGTTGAGAGTGCGCCGGTTGCTTATATAAACCACGACAAGCCCAAAGCGCACTTTTGGGAACCCGATATTGTAGCACGCACAAATGAAGCTTTCTGGTATTCCCTGATAGCCCGACAGTCTCCCATGCGGCGGTGCGTAGGAAGAAGCGCCATCCAGCGTCCGCGAACGCTTACGCGAAACCGCGCGCATTAGGTCTTGAGCGGAAAAAGTTCCTTGCCTAAGCTGTAATAACGCTTGCCGCGTCAATCAACCGCCCCCTATAATCCTGCCTAGTCAACCATTGCATTCGCACGAGAATCATGACGGAGCCGTCCCCCACCCCCACGCCGGATCTCAGCGAGTACCAGCTAGGCGAAAGCGTCGGCTATCTGATTTCGCGGGTGAAATCGACCATGTCCAACCTGGTCACCCAACGCAGCATGGCCGAACTCGGCATCACCAGTCAGCAGGGCAGCATCCTGTTCATGGTGGCCAGCGGCAAATGTCTGCTGGCAGCCGAATTGGCGCGCGAATACGGTATCGATGCAAGCGCCGTCACTCGCCTCGTCGACCGGTTGGAGAAACGCGGGCTGCTGACAAGGGTGCGCAGCAACGAAGACCGGCGTGTCGTCAGGTTGGCATTGACGCCGGAAGGCCATGCGATCGCAGCGAAGATGCCTGCGATTTTCAAAGGCGTGCTGGACAGCCTGCTGGGCAGCTTCACTCCCGAAGAAGTGGGTTTCCTGAAGAGCATGCTGCGCCGCGTGCTCATCAATTCCGGCGAACAAACGGGACTAACCCGTGATGCAGCAAGCAATTTTGACAGCAAGTCGTAATAAATTGCTTGCAGTGTCCATCATTACATTCCACTCAAAGAGTCGAGCGATGAAATCCTTTTCCCTGTCCGCGCCCGCGCTGTCGAGCCGGGCCGCTGTCGCCGCTGCGGTGACGGCGCTCGCCCTTACGGGGTGCGCGAACTACTTCGGCATGAAGAGCGACAAGCAGATCTCGTCGCCGGCTCAGTACGAGTCCACCCAGAGTCTGCCCGGCCAGGGCGGCCAGTGGCCGTCGCTCGACTGGGCCAACCAGTTCGGCGACCCGCAACTGTCCAAGCTGATCGCGGAAGCGCTGGAGGGCAATCCGTCGATCGCGCAGGCGCAGGCACGCGTGGCAAAAGCCTCGTCGTACATCGAAAGCTCGCGCTCGGCGCTGTATCCGAAGGTCAACGGCAGCTATTCGTGGACCCGCGAACTGTTCTCGGGCAACGCGCTCTACCCGCCTCCGTACGGCGGCGCCTGGTATAGCGAAAACAACGTGCTGGCGAGCGCCTCGTGGGATCTGGACCTGTGGGGCAAGAACCGCCAGCGTCTGGGCCAGGCCGTGTCGCAAGAAAAGGCCGCCGAGGCCGACATGCAGCAGGCGCGCGTAACGCTGGCCGCGTCGGTGGCAAGCACGTATAACCAGCTCGCGCAGCTGTATGCGTTCCGCGATATCGCCGAGCGTGAAATCGCCAACCGTCAGGACATCGGCCGGATCACCAACGGCCGCGTGAGTGCAGGTCTCGACACCAACGTCGAGCGGCAGACCGCGAACGGCAACATCGCGACCAGCCAGTCGAATTTGACTGACCTGGACGGTCAGATCACCGTGGTGCGTTATCAGTTGGGCGCGTTGCTCGGCAAGGGCCCGGATCGCGGCCTGCAAATCGCCCAGCCGGTTCTGACCACCGGCGACACCGTCGCGTTGCCGAACAACCTGCCGGCTGACCTTGTCGCACGCCGCGCCGATATCGTCGCCGCGCGCTGGCAGGTCGAAGCCGCGATGCACGACGTGAAGGAAGCGAAAGCTGAATTCTTCCCGGACGTCAACCTCGCGGCCGGCTTCGGTTTCGACGCGTTCGGCTGGGGCCGTTTCCTCAAATCCGGCAGCCGTCAGATGCAATTCGGCCCGGCCATCCACCTGCCGATCTTCGACGCCGGCGCGCTGCGCTCGCAGTTGAAGGGCCGTTACGCCGACTTCGACCTCGATGTGGCGAACTACAACCAGACGCTGATCAGCGCCTTGTCCGACGTCGCGACGCAAGTGTCGTCGATCCGTTCGATCGATCGGCAATCGGGCGACGCCCAGCGCGCGCTCGACGCGTCGACCAAGGCGTACGAGCTGGCCGTGATTCGCTATAAGGCCGGCTTGTCGCCGCAACTGCAGGTGCTGACCGCCGACCAGAACCGCCTTGGCGCCGAACAGACGGTAACGAGCCTGAAGATGCGCCGCCGCGATTTGCAGATCGGCCTCATCAAGGCGCTCGGCGGCGGTTTCGACGCGACGCAGACCGGCCTCGTGGTGCCGATCGATGCCCCGGCCTCGGCGACGGCCGCGACCGCCGCCGCAAACTGAAGCCACACCGGCGCGACACACACTCGCACGAACATCCGAATAAACGACGACGCTTGAGAGAACCCGGAGCACATCAATGAGCACCCCCCAGCAGCCCGCGCCCCCCGCACAATCGGCGAACAACGGCAAACGCAAGCGCATGATGACGCTGCTCGTCATCGTGATCCTGATCGCAGCGATCGCTTACGGTCTTTACTACTTCCTCGTCGCGCGCTTCCATGAAGACACCGACGATGCGTACGTGAACGGCAACGTCGTACAGATCACGCCGCAAGTCACCGGCACGGTAGTCGCCGTGAACGCGGATGACACGCAAACCGTGAAGGCCGGCGACCCGCTCGTCGTGCTCGATCCGGCCGACGCACGCGTCGCGCTGGAACAAGCCGAAGCGAATCTCGCGCAAACGGTGCGCCAGGTGCGCGGCCTGTTCGCCGACGACAACCAGTACCAGGCGCAAGTCGCCGTACGCCAGGCCGACCTTTCGCGCGCTCAGGACGACCTGAAGCGCCGTATGACGGTCGCGCAAACCGGCGCTGTGTCGCAGGAAGAAATCTCGCACGCTCGCGACGCAGTGAAAAGCGCGCAGGCCGCACTCGACGCCGCCGAGCAACAGCTCGCGTCGAACCGCGCGCTGACCGCCAACACCACGATCGCGAACCACCCGAACGTGCAGGCCTCCGCCGCGAAGGTTCGCGACGCTTACCTGAACAATGCGCGTAACAACCTGCCGGCGCCTGTTACCGGCTACGTTGCGAAGCGCTCGGTGCAGGTCGGCCAGCGCGTCTCGCCGGGCAATCCGTTGATGGCGATCGTGCCGCTGAACGGCGTGTGGGTAGATGCGAACTTCAAGGAAGTGCAACTGAAGCATATGCGCATCGGCCAGCCGGTCGAACTGACGGCCGACGTGTACGGCTCGTCGGTGGTGTTCCACGGCAAGGTGGTCGGCTTCTCGGCGGGCACGGGTTCGGCCTTCTCGCTGCTGCCCGCGCAGAATGCGACCGGCAACTGGATCAAGGTGGTGCAGCGCCTGCCGGTGCGGATCGCGCTCGACCCGCAAGAACTTGAGAAGCACCCGCTGCGTATCGGTCTGTCGATGCAAGCCGACGTGACCATCAAGAACGACGACGGCGGCCAGCTCGGCAACGCGCCGAACACGGTCTATCAAACCAGCGTGTTCGAGAAGTACGGCGACGAAGCCGATGCGGAAATCGCTCGCATCATCTCGGAGAACGCAGGCCCGAACGGCGGCTCGCAGAAGTCGAGCCAAGCCGCGAAGCCCGCTGCGAAGTTGATGTAAGCCTTGCCACGATTCATATAAGGCTTTTTTAATGGCTCAGGCTCAGGCGCAACTCCCTCACCCGCCGCTCGAGGGAGCGCAACTGGTGATCGGCACCATCGCGGTGTCGCTCGCCGTGTTCATGAACGTGCTCGACACGTCGATTGCGAACGTGTCGATCCCGTCGATTTCGGGCGATCTCGGTGTGTCGTCCGACCAGGGCACGTGGGTGATCACGTCGTTCGCGGTCGCCAACGCGATCTCCGTGCCGCTGACTGGCTGGCTCACCGACCGGATCGGCCAGGTGCGCCTGTTCATGGCGTCGATCATTCTGTTTGTGATCTCGTCATGGATGTGCGGCCTCGCGCCCACCCTGCCGTTCCTGCTCGCCTCGCGCGTGCTGCAAGGCGCGGTGGCCGGCCCGATGATTCCGCTGTCGCAAACGCTGCTGCTCGCGAGCTATCCACGCGCCAAGGCGCCGATGGCTTTGTCCATGTGGGCGATGACCACGCTGATTGCGCCGGTGGCCGGGCCGATTCTCGGCGGCTGGATCTCGGACAACATCTCGTGGCCGTGGATTTTCTACGTCAATATCCCGGTCGGCGCGATCGCCGCCGTGGCGACCTGGACGATCTTCCGCAACCGCGATTCGGTCGTCAAAAAGGCGCCGATCGACGGCGTCGGTCTCGGCCTGCTGATCCTCTGGGTGGGCGCGTTGCAGGTCATGCTCGATAAGGGCAAGGACCTCGACTGGTTTTCGTCGACCACCATCGTCGTGCTGGCGCTGGTCGCGGTGATTTCGCTTGCGTTCTTCATCGTATGGGAATTGACGGCCGAGCACCCGGTGGTCGATCTTTCCTTGTTCAGCCGGCGCAATTTCACCGGCGGCACGGTCGCGCTCTCGATCGGCTACGGACTCTATTTCGGCAATCTCGTGTTGCTGCCGCTGTGGCTGCAAACCGACATCGGCTACACCGCAACCGAAGCCGGCCTGGTGATGGCGCCGGTCGGCCTGTTCGCGGTGCTGCTCTCGCCGATTACCGGCAAGGTTTTGCCGCGTACCGATCCGCGCTATATCGCGACCTTGTCGTTCCTCGTGTTCGCGTTGTGCTTCTGGATGCGCTCGCGTTATACGACCGGCGTCGATACTTACTCGCTGCTGCTGCCCACGCTGATTCAAGGTATCGGTATGGCCGGGTTCTTCATCCCGCTGGTGTCGATCACGCTGTCGGGTTTGCCGGGTAACCGGATTCCGGCCGCATCGGGCCTGTCGAACTTCGTGCGGATCATGTGCGGCGGGATCGGCACCTCGATCTTCCAGACCGCATGGGATCACCGGACCATCATGCATCACGCGCAACTGGCGGAACAGGCGAACGCATACAACCCGGTGTTCGATCAGTCGATCCGGCAGATGGGTGCGGCAGGGTTCAGTCAGCCGCAGGCGTACGGACTTTTCAACACGATGGCTACGCAACAAGCCGCGCAGTTGGGCGTGAATGATCTGTTCTTTGTTTCCGCCGGCATCTTCGTCGCGCTGATCGCACTGATCTGGATCACCAAGCCGGAACGCGCGGGCGGTGACGCGGGCGCGGCGGCTGCGGCGGCGCATTGAGTTTTTAGTTTTTAGCTTCAATCCACGACGCAAGCTGGATAAAAAAGGCGGGACCGCCCGATAGCGGTCCCGCCTTTTTCGTTGTTGCGCGCGTTTGCCAGTGGTCTAGCTCACGGCGGTGACCACCAGCCGCTCCGGCGCCAGCACGCCCTCGCCTTGCTTCGCCACGCCGAGCAGACGGCCTTCAGCAGCGTACACGCGAACCCGCGGCGCGTTGACCGCATCGCCGGTAATGCTCAACTCGGAGAGCTTCAACCGCTGACCATGCAGAAACCGGCGCGTCGCGTCTTCACCCAGATGCACGGACGGGAAGGTCGACAGCAACGCATCGACCGGTTGCAACCAGGCATCTCGCTCGCTTTCCGTCGCATCGAACAACGCGTCGAGCGTCACCGCGTGCTCGAGCGTCAGCGCGCCGACGCCGGTGCGCCGCAACGCCACCAGATGCGCGCCGCAACCGAGCGCTTCGCCGATATCCTCGGCCAGCGTTCGCACATACGTCCCCTTGCTGCACGTCACGCGAAACGTCACGTCCGGCAGCGCGCAGGCGAGCAACTCGAGCGCGTGGATCGTCACCTGACGCCCTTCCCGCTCGACCACCTGACCGGCGCGCGCATATTCGTACAGCGGCTTGCCGTCGCGCTTGAGCGCCGAATACATCGGCGGGACCTGGACAATGTCGCCGAGAAACTTCTCCAAAGCGGCACGGACCGCCGCCTGATCGCACGTCACGTCGCGCGTGTCGATCGCTTCGCCTTCGGCATCGCCGGTGGTCGTGCGGATACCGAGGCGCATGGTCGCCTCGTAGGTCTTGTCGGCTTCGAGCAGATCCTGCGAAAACTTGGTGGCTTCGCCGAAACACAGCGGCAGCAGACCGGTGGCCAGCGGATCGAGCGTGCCGGTATGGCCTGCCTTTTTCGCCAGATACAGACGCTTCGCACGAATCAGCGCGTCGTTGCTCGACAGGCCGATCGGCTTGTCGAGCAACAGCACGCCGTCGAGCGCGCGACGCGGCACGCGGGGGCGTTGAGGTGCGGTCATGTCAGAAAGAAGACGGAGTCAAGGTGAACGGTGAGCAGCGCGGAAAACGTCGCGAAACAGCGTGCGATCAGTCTTCTTTCGCGCGATTGGCGTTCGCCTCGTCAATCAGACGCGACATTTCGACCGCACGTTCGATGGTCTTGTCGTAATGGAAATGCAGCGTCGGCACGGTATGGATATGCAGGCGCTTGAACAGCTGATTGTGCAGATGGCCGGCAGCGTGCTGAAGTGCTTCCAGCGTCTGTTGCGGGTCGCCCGTCAGCGTCGTGAAGTAGACCTTCGCGTGCGCGTAGTCCGGCGTCAGTTCGACGCTTTGAATCGTGACGATGCCGATGCGCGGATCCTTGACCTCGCGCAGCAGCTCGGACAGGTCGCGCTGGATCTGATCGGCGATCTGCACGTTGCGATTGGGAGAAGTACGTTTTTTAGGCATAGTGAATTGGTGATCCGTTCTAGCGGATGACAAAGGGTGTTCGCGCAGGCCGCGGCTTGTGTTCCCCGGGCGGCAATGAAGCAGCCAAAACAGCCACGGCGACCGCCATCGCGACAGCCGCCGCGTGCGCCTTGCGCGCCAAACGCGCAGGCCCAAAAACAACGGGCGGAGCGGGCGTTAAAGCCCGCTCCGCCCCTTGAGCCGTGCCGCGTGAGTTACAGCGTACGCGCGACTTCGGTGACCTCGAAGACTTCGAACTGATCGCCTTCGACGATATCGTTGAAGTTCTTGATCGACATACCGCACTCGAAGCCCTGACGGACTTCCTTCACGTCGTCCTTGAAGCGTTTGAGCGAATCGAGCTCGCCCGTGAAGATGACGACGTTGTTGCGCAGCACGCGTACCGACGACGAACGCTTGACGAAACCGTCCGTGACCATACAGCCGGCCACCGCGCCGATCTTCGGTACCTTGAAGACCTGACGCACTTCGACCGTACCCGTCACGATCTCGCGCTTCTCCGGTGCCAGCATGCCCGACATTGCCGCCTTCACGTCATCTACTGCGTCATAGATGATGTTGTAGTAGCGAATATCGACGCCGTTGGATTCCGCCAGCTTGCGAGCCTGTGCGTCCGCACGGGTGTTGAAGCCGATGATGACCGCCTTCGAAGCCGTAGCCAGGTTGACGTCGGACTCGCTGATGCCACCCACGGCACCGTGCACGATCTGCACGCGCACTTCGTCGGTCGACAACTTGAGCAGCGACTGCACCAAAGCTTCCTGCGAACCCTGCACGTCGGCCTTGACGATGAGCGGCATGTACTGCACTTCGCCTTCGCCCATCTGTTCCAGCATGTTCTCGAGCTTCGCGGCCTGTTGCTTGGCCAGCTTGACGTCGCGGAACTTGCCTTGACGGAACAGCGCGACTTCACGCGCCTTGCGGTCGTCCGGCATGACGATCATTTCTTCGCCTGCCTGCGGCACTTCCGACAGACCCTGGATTTCGACCGGGATCGACGGGCCCGCCGACTTGGTCGGCTTGCCGGTTTCGTCGAGCATGGCTCGCACGCGGCCGTAAGCGCTACCTGCCAGCACCACGTCACCACGGTTGAGCGTACCCGACTGGACCAGGATCGTTGCAACCGGACCCTTACCCTTGTCGAGCTTCGCTTCAATAACGAGGCCCTTGGCCGGCGCTTCGACCGGTGCCTTCAGTTCCAGCACTTCGGCTTGCAGCAGCACGTTTTCGAGCAGATCGTCGATGCCCGCACCGGTCTTAGCCGACACCGACACGAACGGCGAATCGCCACCGTACTCTTCCGGCACGACGCCTTCCGCGACCAGTTCCTGCTTCACGCGCTCCGGATTCGCGTCCGGCTTGTCGATCTTGTTGATCGCGACGACGAGCGGCACGCCGCCTGCCTTCGCGTGGGCAATCGCTTCCTTCGTTTGCGGCATCACGCCGTCGTCGGCCGCGACCACCAGAATCACGATGTCGGTTGCTTTCGCACCGCGAGCACGCATGGCCGTGAACGCTTCGTGGCCCGGCGTATCGAGGAACGTGATGACACCGCGCGGCGTTTCGACGTGATACGCGCCGATGTGCTGCGTAATCCCGCCCGCTTCACCCGCTGCGACCTTGGCGCGGCGAATGTAGTCGAGCAATGAGGTCTTGCCGTGGTCGACGTGACCCATGACCGTGACGACCGGCGGACGCGGCAGTGCTTCTGCGTCGGAGATTTCGCCTTCGACCAGCATCGCTTCCGGATCGTCCAGCTTGGCCGCAACCGCGTGGTGGCCCAGTTCCTCGACGATGATCATCGCCGTTTCCTGGTCCAGCATCTGGTTGATCGTGACCATCTGGCCGAGCTTCATCATCGACTTGATGACTTCCGAGGCCTTCACCGCCATCTTGTGCGCCAGATCGGCGACCGTGATGGTTTCCGGCACGTGCACTTCGCGCACGATCGGTTCGGTCGGCGCCTGGAACGTGGTGCTCTGATCCTGATGCTTGCCGCGACCCTTCGGGCCACCGCGCCAGCCACGATCGACACCGCCGCTCGTATCGCCGCGCGTCTTGATGCCGCGGCGCTTCGCTGCGTCGTCCTGCCAGCCGCCCTTGCCGGCGCCCGGCTTCTTCTTGTCGCCAGCCGGCGGTGTGGTCGCAGCAGCCGGAGCCGCAGCAGCCGGCTTCCTGGCTGCCGGACGCGCCGGTGCTTCGCCCGCCGGACGCGCCGGCTTGTGCAGCGTGCCCTTGGCTTCCACGGCCTTGGCCGGCTCAGCGGGCTTCGGTGCCGGTTCCGGCGCCTTGACCTGCGCCTTGCGCGGCGTGCTCATCATTTCGCGAATCGCACGCGCTTCGGCTTCTGCCGCCGCACGGCGCTTGCTGATTTCTTCCTGCTCGGCGCGCGTCTTTTCGGCGGCCTGACGCGCTGCGTCTTCCGCTTTCTTCGCCGCTTCGCGTTGAGCGGCGCGTTCTGCCGCAGCGCGCTCGTCGTCCTGCTCCGCAACCGGCTCCGCGGCCCTGGCAGCGACCGGTTCAGCCTTCGCGGCGGCCGGCTGTGCAGTAGCTTGCGCCGCTTGAACCTTCTCGCGAGCAGCTGCTTCGGCCGCAGCCGCAGCGCGCTTCTTCGCCGCTTCTTCTTCCGCACGGCGACGCTCGGCTTCGGCAGCCTGCTCGCGCGCCTGACGTTCGGCTTCTTCGCGTTCGAGTTGTTCCTGACGCGCCTTCAGCTCCTGAGCCTGCTTTTCGAGCAGCTCGGCTTCGTGACGGGCTTCCTCTTCACGACGCTGGAGTTCGAGGTCGTCTACGTCGGCCTCGGCCACATGATTCGATGCTTCCGCGCCTTCAGCGGCGGATTCGTCGCGGCGGACGAAAGTGCGCTTCTTACGCACCTCGACCTGAATGGTGCGAGCTTTGCCCGTCGCGTCGGATTGCTTGATCTCCGACGTATGCCGTTTCGTCAGCGTGATCTTGCGCTTGTCCGCATCAGTCGAGCCGTGAGACTTGCGCAAGTGATCGAGCAGACGCGCCTTGTCCGTTTCGGACAAGCTGTCGTCTTCGCTCGCCTTTGTGACGCCCGCCGCCTGCAGCTGCTCGAGCAGCACGCCTGCAGGCATTTTCAGTTCCGCGGCAAATTGGGCTACGTTGTTACTCGCCATTCATTCCTCTTAATGCAAGGACCGATTCCTTGCGGTTAGCATCGGGTCATGCGGCCTGACGGCCGCGTTCAATTTAGTGCGCCATGGTCATTTCTCACTGGAACCAGTGTTCACGTGCTTTCATGATCAACGCCTTAGCGGCATCCTCT
This sequence comes from Paraburkholderia sp. IMGN_8, assembly GCF_038050405.1. Lineage (NCBI taxonomy): Bacteria > Pseudomonadati > Pseudomonadota > Betaproteobacteria > Burkholderiales > Burkholderiaceae > Paraburkholderia > Paraburkholderia sp. IMGN_8. The sequence goes on from NZ_CP150900.1 coordinate 2,897,749, forward strand.
TCCATTCCGGTCATCTCGACCAGTTCATCCACAGCCAGCTCGGCGAGTTCGTCGCGCGTCTGGATCTGATGTTCGGCAAGCTTGGCGAGCAGGTCGGCGTCCATGCCTTCCAGGCTCTTCAGGTCGAGGGCAACATTCTCGACCTTTTCTTCATTCGCGATCGCCAACGTCAGCAACGCATCGCGCGAGCGATTACGCAGTTCGTGAACGGTGTCTTCGTCGAATGCCTCGATTTCGAGCATCTCGTTGAGCGGCACATAAGCGATCTCTTCGAGGCTCGTGAAGCCTTCGTCGATCAGGATGTCGGCAACTTCTTCGTCGACATCGAGACGCGCCATGAACAGGTCACGCAGTACACCGCGCTCCTGATTCTGCTTTTGCGCAGATTCGTCCGGCGTCATGATGTTGATCTGCCAGCCGGTGAGTTCGCTGGCAAGACGCACGTTCTGGCCGCTGCGGCCGATCGCGACCGCCAGTTCGTTTTCGTCTACGACGACGTCCATCGAATGCTTTTCTTCATCGACGACGATCGACTGGACGGCTGCCGGCGCGAGCGCGCCGATCACAAACTGGGCGGGATCTTCCGACCATAGCACGATGTCGACGTTTTCGCCACCGAGCTCGTTACGCACGGCCTGCACGCGCGAACCGCGAATGCCGACGCAGGTGCCGATCGGATCGATGCGCTTGTCGTAAGCGACCACGCCGATCTTGGCGCGTACACCCGGATCGCGCGCCGCCGCCTTGATTTCCAGCAGGCCCTGTTCGATTTCCGGCACTTCCATTTCGAACAGCTTCATCAGGAATTCGGGCGCCGTACGCGACAGCTCGATCTGCGGACCGCGCGCGGTGCGATCGACCTTCGCGATATAGGCGCGCACACGGTCACCCACGCGCAGGTTTTCCTTCGGAATCAGCTGGTCGCGACGCAGCAGCGCTTCGACACGGCCGGTTTCGACGATGAAGTTACCCTTGTCCAGACGCTTCACCGAGCCGGTCATGATGTGCTCGCCGCGCTCGAGGAAGTCGTTCAGGATCTGTTCGCGTTCGGCGTCGCGCACCTTCTGCAGGATCACCTGCTTGGCGGCCTGCGCGCCGATACGGCCGAATTCGATCGACGGCACCGGTTCTTCGATGTATTCGTCGAGCTGAATTTCCGGCTTCTGTTCACGTGCTTCGAACAGCAGGATTTCCTGATCCGGCTCCTGCAAACCGGCTTCGTCCGGCACCACGCGCCAGCGGCGAAACGTTTCGTGCTCGCCGCTTTCACGGTCGATCTGGACGCGAATGTCCGCGTCTTCTTCGAAGAGTTTCTTGGAGGCCGAAGCGAGAGCCGCCTCGAGCGCGGCAAATACCACGTCTTTATCGACGTTCTTCTCGCGTGCCAGCGCATCCACCAGCATCAACACTTCGCGACTCATTGTTTGCGGCTCCTAAAGTCAACTTTCGGAACGAGGCGTGCTTTATCCATGTCCGCGAGCGTGAAATCAAGCATCGCGGCGCCTTCCTTCCCTTCAAATTCCAGACCGATCGTCTCGCCTTGCGGAGCATGCAGAATGCCCCGGTACGATTTCCGTCCGTCCAATGGCTTTTTCAATGTGATTACCACTTCGCTGCCTGCGAAGCGTTCGAAATCCGCCAGTTTCTTCAGCGGTCGGTCGAGACCGGGCGACGACACTTCAAGCCGCTCGTAATCGATATTTTCGACCGTCAGAACGTGCTGGAGCTGACGCGTGACTTTCTCGCAGTCTTCGATCGCGATGCCGGCCGGTTGGTCGATATAAATACACAACATGCCGCGCCCGGTGCGCTCGAGATCGACGAGCTCGTAGCCGAGTCCCACGACCGTGGTTTCAATCAGTTCCGTCAGTTGCACAGTGCCCTCTAAGATGTTCGCGCGGCGAGCCTGCCGCTTGTTTGCAAACAACCAATGCGGGCCGCGCGCCAAGCCGGCGCACGTTCGTGCTACCCGAGATGCCGAACCACGATGAACTGAGCGGCAAAAAAAAATGGGCTAAACGCCCATCATCTTATTGCCGGTGGTCGCACCTGAGCCGCACATGAAAAGCCGCACGCCCAGCGACTCTGCGATTGTAGCCATTTTTCGGGACAAACGCAAACCGCAGAACGCCGTGCGAAGCGCATTTCCGCTTGATTTCATGGCAATCTTTCGACGCTATGCCAACGATATGGCGGCAGCCCTACCCTTTTTGCAAGGTGGCTCGCACCGCTCGTCAGCCGCGGCCGATGAATCTTGCAAGAAAATCTGCCCCTATTTATGCACAGGCTGCGGTGTTCAAGCGTTAGATGAAACCTGCGGCGCTCGTCGATCGATTCTCACGGCGGCCTGGCGTGATCGCTAAAGACGAACGACCGCGCCGGCTACCTTGCTTGCTACGACTTTGACTTAACGGCCACGCGAGCGGCCGCGCGGCGCGCCACCACCACGATTGGCGCCGCCCGCATTGGCGTTGCCGCCACCTGCACGGTTGGCGTTGCCGCCGCGATTACCGCCCGGTCCGCGATTGCCGCCGCCGCTGCCCGGATTGGCGCCACTGCCACCGGCGCGCTTACCGCCGCTCGCGGCGCGATTGCCATTGCCCGACGGCGCGCGATTGCCGTCGACGTCACGGCCGCCACGCGGACCGCCCGCGCCGCCACCCATCGGCCCGGCGAAACCACCGCCGGCGCCGCGGCCAGCACCGCGATTGCCGTAGCCGCCGCCGAAACCTGAGCCCGCGCCGCCACCGAAGCCGCCGCCCGCCGCACCGCGCCGGCCTTGGCCGCGCGGCTGCTGCTGGTCGAAACGGCCATGCGACATCAGCACCGGCTCGCGGCTGATGAAGCCCATTGACGTTTGCATCGGATCCGGCTGCTTGCGCTCCGGAGCCGAGCTGCGGCTACCACGCTCTTCCGCCGACGCCTTCAGGCCGACCGACGCCATCAGCGCGCGCACCTGGTTGTCTTCGAGTTCTTCCCAGCGGCCGCGCTTCAAGCCCTTCGGCAACGAAATCGGGCCGTGACGCGTGCGGATCAGCCGGCTGACCATCAGGCCGGCCGCTTCGAACATGCGACGCACTTCGCGGTTACGCCCTTCGGCGAGCGCGACGTGATACCAATGATTGGTGCCCTCGCCGCCGCCATCGCGAATGCGCAGAAAATTCGCCGGACCGTCCTCCAGCTCGACGCCATGCAACAGCTTCTGACGCATCCCTTCAGCCAGCTCGCCGACCACGCGCACCGCATATTCACGCTCGACGCTATAACGCGGATGCATGAAACGGTTCGCCAGATCGCCCGACGTGGTCAGCATCAGCAGACCTTCCGTATTGAAGTCGAGGCGGCCGACCGCGAGCCACTTGGCGGTCTTCATGGGCGGCAGCTTGTCGAACACGGACGGACGGCCTTCCGGATCGGCATGGCTGACGATTTCGCCCGTCGGTTTGTGGTACAGCAGCACGCGCGGCGGCTTGTTGGCCAGCTTGCGCTTGACCGGCTTGCCGTTGATGCGGACCTGGTCGGTCGGCATGATGCGCTGGCCGATGTGGGCCGGCTCGCCGTTCACCGACACCCGCCCGGCCACGATCAGCTCTTCCATATCGCGGCGCGAGCCCATGCCGGCTTCGGCCAGCACCTTGTGCAGCTTCGGCGCGTCGTCGTCCGCTGCCAGCACGCGCTTGGGCGCGGCCGGCTTGCCACGGCGCAGCATCGGGGCGCGCACGCCGCCGGTGGTGCTGTTGTCCGCATCGAAGGCGGGCGATGTGACGTACGAAAACAGATCGTCCTGACCCGCTTCAGGTGCCGCAGCCGCTGCCGGCGCTTCGCCGCCGCGGCGGTTCTGACGCTGACCGCCTTCGCGCGCTTGACGCTCGCGAGGTCCGCCTTCGCGTTGACCTTCACGAGACGCGCCCTCGCGCTTGGCGCCGCCCGCGTTGCGGCGCGGCCCTTGGCCCTTGGCGCCCGTATCTTTGTGCGGCATGCGCACTTGCGCGACCACCTCGCCGTCCGGCGGCGCTTCGGTGACGACCGGCGCGCCTTCGGCGCCCTTCGTCTTCGCGCCGGCGCGGCGCCGCGCGATCAGGCTGCGCGGCCCGCGACGCAGGCCACGGCGCGGGCGGTCTTCACCGTCTGCTTCCGTGGTCTGCGCCGGGCGCTCGCCCTCGCCTGCCGACGCTTGCGTGGTGCGCGCTTCGTCAGCGCGAGCCGACGGCACGGCGCGCTCGGATTCGGACGAATCGGTGTCGTGGGTATGTGTCAAAACAACCTCAAAATGTCAGGTCGCGCGCGCCCGTTGCGGGCGCGGCAAAAAAGTTCGGTTACGTCAGGCGCTGCGCGACTCGGGTTCGTCGTCGGTCAGAACGCCTGCGTCCTGTGCGGCATCGCGGCGACCCTCAGGATCGCCGTGCGCCGCCATGGTCGGGTTCGGCTCGGCGGCGTGCTCCGTATCGCGGAGTACGCCCGAGTCGTGCGCGGGTATTGCCGGATCGGCCTGGGAGACCGGATCGTGATTCAGTGCAGGCTCGGCGCCGCCGGCTTGCGATTCAACGTGTGCCGCTTCTACAACATGTTCGTGCGCCGCCGGTGTGACTGCGGCGTCCGCAGCGCTGTCGGCTGATTTTGCCGGCTCGGCATGCTGCGGCTGATGGAGCGGCGCTTGCCGCTCCTCAGTGATTTCCTTTCCTGCTGCCGCATCTGCTTCGACATGGCCGCCATCGGCGTGACTCGCCGAGTTCACGGATTCAGTCTGCAGCGTCTCGCCTGCTGATTGCGAGGCGTCCTGTTCCGCGCCATTCACAGCCGCGCCAAAGGATTCGGTCGCAACCGGATCGGCTTCGACTGCGGCAGATTCCGCATCCGTTTCGGGTACAGCACCCTCTTCGCCCGAGACCTGCACCTGCGCGGCTTCAGCGTCGGCGAACTCGATCGCGTGTTGCCCGAGCAGATCCGCATTCAGCTGCGCCGACGGATCGGCAAGCGGCGGCAATTCGTCGAGCGCCTTCAAACCAAGGTCGTCGAGAAACTGCCGCGTGGTCGCGTACAGCGCCGGACGGCCCGGCACATCACGATGGCCGATCACTTCGATCCAGCCTCGATCCTCGAGCTGCTTGACGACCTGCGTGTTCACCGTGACGCCGCGAATCTCTTCGATATCGCCGCGTGTCACCGGTTGCCGGTACGCAATGATCGCGAGCGTCTCGAGCACCGCGCGCGAATATTTCGGCGGTTTCTCGGGATGCAAACGATCCAGGTACGAACGCATCGCGGGCTTGCTTTGAAACCGCCAGCCCGAGGCCAGCCCGACCAGCTCCACACCGCGCCCAGACCAATCCTGCCTGAGGTCTTCGAGCAAAGTCCGAACGGTGTCTGCCGACACGCCGTCGGCAAAGAGCTTGCGCAGTTCGCCGAGCTTTAACGGCTCCTGCGCGCAGATCAAAGCAGTCTCGAGGACGATCTTCGCCTCTTGGGTATTCATGCAGCCAGGTCGACCTTATGAGTTAGGGTCAAAGAACCGGATCAAACAGACGATGTGGAACTGAAGACGCGCTCGCCCGATTCTGATCGGTCATATTGATGGGAGCACGCACCGGGGGGAGGCGAAACAGGCAATCGAGCCAAACCCAGCCGGACGGAGCAGCGAAATTCCTGAAAGGAATCGCGTGACTGAGCGCCATATTACGCAAAAACAATCGGTGCGTAAAGACGAAATCCCCGGCGCATTTTCCGCGTATGCCTCGGTGCGCCTGCTTTATTGCCGAAGCGGGCGGAAGTGGGCAGGCAACCCGCCCCGCTCTCCGCTTCACCGCCAACGCTCAATGCGGCGCGCCGTGCTGTGCCAGGAAACGCTTCAGACGCTCGACGCCCGCGTCCAGCCGCGCTGTGTCGCAGGCATAGCACCAGCGCACGAAACCCTCGCCCTGGGGACCGAACGCGCTGCCAGGCGCCACGCCAAGACCCACTTCCCGCACCAGCGCCTTGCACAACTCGAGACTGCGCGAGGCCCCCGGCATGGAGAAAAACAGATACATCGCACCCGGCGGCGCCTTCACGTCGACGCCCGACACGGCGGACAGCGCCTGCACCAGATGGTCGCGCGACGCCTTCAGGTCGCGCACCAGTTCCTGCGTGAAGCGCTCGCCCTGCTGGACGGCCGCGATGCCCGCCTGCTGGACGAAAGCGGGTGCGCACGAGGTATTGTATTCGACCAGCTTGGCCAGATCGTCCATCAGCGCGGCCGGCGCGACAATCCAGCCAAGCCGCCAACCGGTCATCAGCCATGCTTTCGAGAACGAGTTCACGCAGATCACGCGCTCGTCGCGCGCGGCCAGATCGAGAAACGACGGCGCCATACGTGAAAGGGCGCCGCTGGCGGCAATGCCGGTGTCCCCATAATAAAGGCGTTCGTAGACTTCGTCGGCGACGATCCAGATGCCGTGGCGCCGGCAATGCGCCAGCACGGCGCGCTGCTCGTCGCGGCCCATCACCCAGCCGGTCGGGTTGTTCGGCGAGTTGACGAGCAACATCTTCGTGTCCGGCGTAAGGGCTGCCAGCAATTGCTCGAGGTCGAGTTGCCAGCCGTGCTCGCCATAACCGAGCGCGACCGTTTCGACATGCGCACCGAGAATCTTCGGGATCTCGACCAGGTTGGGCCACAACGGCGTCACCGCGACAACGCGGTCGCCCGCGCCCACCACCAGTTGCGCGGCCAGCATCAGCGCGTTGACGCCCGCGCTTGTCACCGCGACGTTATCGGGAGAAGTCTGCCCGTGCCGTTCGCTGACGTAGTCGGCGAGCGCGGCACGCAACGGCGCGATGCCCAGGTTATGCGTATAGAAGGTTGCACCGGCGGCCAACGCGGCACCGGCGGCGTCGCGGATGAAGGCCGGCGTCACCCGGTCGGACTCGCCGAACCAGAACGGCAGCACGTCTGCCACGCCGAAACCGGCGTTGGCGACTTCACGGATCTGCGAAGGACGCAGTGCGCGCACGGCATAGCGCGCGTTCGGGACGGATGGCACAGGCAGATCCAATTCGCTCATCGAGACTTCCACACGGGTGACGGGTAAAGGCTGAGGTTCAGGAAAGGCGACAGTTTAGCGCGGCGCCTGTTTAGGGGACGGCGAAGTCGTCAAGCCAGCAGGCGCAGCGGAGTCCTTGGCTACAGCAACCGCGCGCCCGCGCTGATCCGTACGTCAGTCCAGATCCTCTGCCCGCGCCGGCAATTGCCGGATCAAGCCCCACACCGCCTCCGCCGCCGGCGACAGCGACCGGTCGCGCCGCCGCACCAATTCGACCGTGCGCTCGGCGCGTGGCACCAGTGGCCGCGCGACCAGCGAGGCCCCCGCCGGCAAAGGCAACGCCAGCCACGGCAGCACGCTAACGCCCACGCCCGCTTCGACCAGCCCAAAAACGGTCGCGGAATGCCCCAGCTCCTGCACCACCGTGGCACTCACGCCGTACTCCTGCATCACTGCGTCTATGATCGGGCGGCTGCCCGACGCGTAATCGAGCATGACGAGTTGCTGACCATCGAGGTCCGTCCACGCCACCTGCTCTTCGGCCGCCAGTGGGTGATCATCGCGCGACACGACGCAGAACGAATCCGTCATCAACGATTCGCTGATGAGGTCGTCGGCGGAAAACGGGCCGATGACGACGCCGAAATCGACTTCGCCCGACTTGACCTTGCGCACCACGTCACTTTGCGCGTCGTCGCGCAAACCCAACGCGATGAACGGGAATTGCCGGCCACACGACGCCACCACGCCCGGCATCAGCCGGCAGGCCACCGTCGGGCTGGCCGCGACCACCACGCGTCCGCGCCGCTGCTCGCCAATTTCGCGAATCTCGCGCAGCGCGTCATCCAGATCGGTCAGCAGCCGCGACACGCTCGACACCAGGTTGCCGCCGACGTCGGTGAGCTGCACCTCACGCGTGGTGCGGTCAATCAGCTTGAGGCCGATTTCGCCCTCCAGTTCGCGCACACAGCGGCTGACCGCCGATTGCGTCAGCCCGATCTCATCGCCAGCACGACTGAAGCTCTGCAAACGCGCGACCTCGATGAAAACCCTTAGCTGGCGCAGCGTCACATTCATTTACCAACCTCATTAATAGCATCGTTTAATGCGCATTGTATGGCGAAATGTCGCACAGGAGCCGCACTGGATTATCTCGCCGCATTGCAGCAATAAGGCGCAAACGCACGCTGGCCGGGCTTGATTGCACAAGATTGGTGATTGTCCCGATTTGCGAGATGGGTTTTTTGGATTCTTATACGCCCCTAGCTAGCGCCCGCGCTGGCCCGCTGTTACGGGGCTTTCAGGCAGTTGGACTTAACTTGGCACACTTCCTGCATTTACATGCACACAGGGTCGGCGCCATGACATCTGACTGCATAGCAGACCGTGGCAAGCCCGACCCCCTTGGCACTCGCCTATCGAGTGCATGGAGAGTGCGCGGCGCGGGGCAGCGCACCGGAGTTAGCTTCGCTGAGGTGAAACATGATGCTGTTCGACGATTTGAGAGACAACGAGTGGGCACTGGTCGAGGCGTTGTTCTGTGCGGAGCCAGCACGGAGTGAACGACGCGGTCGACCACGTGTGGAAGCGCGCGCGGTTGTCAACGCCGTGCTTTGGGTGCTGTCGACGGGCGAAGGCTGGTCCAAGCTGCCCGGCCGGTATCCGTCGCCGCCGACTTGCCGCCGCCGCTTCGACGAGTGGCAAGCCGATGGTACGCTCGCCGAAATAGTTAAGCGACTCGGCACGAGCGGCCGCGAAATTTCGCTGCGCGGACGCATTGGCGCGACCGCTGCGAAACCGCCGGCACCGCCGAGCCGCGACCGTCTGCGCGGCGCATTCTGGACCAATCCGGAATCGTGGCGCGCGCCGGTCAAGATGGCCTGACGCGAATTGTTTTGCCTCCGGGCGCCTGCGGGCGCCCGGCGTGTATCTGGGCCGCGACGCGTTCACGCGCTCGTCCGGCCTGTCATGGGCACCGCTCCACGGCGCGCCCATCGTAGTCGTCCGCTTCAGCTTCCCCGCGTTTGCCGTCGTGCGGCTTCGGATACCTGAAACCGCATGAATGTTGCGGGTGAAACATCCATTTACTATTGCTTACAGCGTGCTTTCGCTACTCGGCATACCGTATGGATATGCAAACAGGCCTTGAGTCGATCGGCTTGATGGGAGCTCAGCATGAAACCAATGTCACTGCTTCTGTGCGGCATTGTCGTTTCATCAATGGCCGCGCCGGCGCTCGCACAGCAGCGCCCACAAGGGTGGAACTGGCGGCCGGATCACACGGCTTCCGTCGACGCCTCGCAACAAAGCGAAACACGCAACCGCGGCTTCACGCCGCCGGCGCCGCGAGGCGATTTGCGCGGCGATATCGCAAGCAATGTCCGCACACGACCAGAGCCGCCACGCGAAGATCCGACGCGACGCCGCTAGACGCGGGCATTTCATGCGTCAGATGTCGTGATGATAGTGCGCTGTAGTACGAATTAAGGGATCGGGGGAACCACCCGGCGCTTCACCAGTCTCATTCAATGCCATAAGCACAGCGTGGCAGTAGTAATTCCGGTACGCCCGTATCCTTGCGATACGGGCTTTTTTTTGCCTGAACAGTGCAGTGGTGACGGCACGCGCAGTGCCCGCGAATCAGCAGAGAATAAAACTGCCGCCGGCCGCGTCGTGCGGCCGGGGAAACAGTGCTAGCCCGCTCAGTGACCCTAAGGCCTGACTTCGAGAGTAGCTGTTGCGCGCGTGTCGGTTGTAGCGACGACGTAGTCGTTCATCCGCTGCGCAGCCCAGGTCAGCATGCGTTCGGCGTGCTCGAGTCGCGCAAACTCGGCTCTGCCCCGCTCGGTCAGCACGGCAATATCGACAGGGGCATGAAAACCCGGAGCAGGCGCGACCGTGCGCTGCCGGACCGTGTCCATCAAACCCAGCGCCCGAAGATGTTGGAAGACGCCCGGCCGTCTGGCCCATGGCACCTGGCGATATTGCGCCCGCCGCAGCGCTTCAAGTACCGCTTCGTTGGAATACGTGGTCATCTCACTTCTTTCTTAAAGTGCAGCTATGACACATCTTTGCCCAACACGTCACCGCGCCACCAGTGATGCGCATAGCATCCGCTTATGGCTGAAAACCGGCTGCATGCGATGCATGCTAGCTCCCGCCAAATGCTGCTTGGTCTTGTTTTTCGGGATCCCCGTCTCAACGCATGATAGCGTTCTGTCCACAAGCCGACGATGCAACCGCTGCGGCGCGATAGCAAGCCAGTGGATTGTCCCGAAAGTCATACGTTACCCCATTTAAATTGATTCTATTCACTTTATTAGCGCTTTTTTTTGCAGCAATCGTGCTATGGAAACGCGCCCGCCGGCACCTTGCAGTTTGCACGATCGCCCTGTTCTGGCTGCTCGCCGCCGGCTGGCTGACTGCTCCGTTGCTCGAACTGGCACAGCCGCATCGGCAGACAAACGCGCCCGCGAGGTTCGCGCCGCGCACGGCGATCATCATGCTGGGCGGCGGCACCGAATACGACGACGAAGACGTGCTGGTTCCGCCGCGCGACGTGCTTGCGCGCATCGCCGTAAGCGCTGACAACTACGCCGCATGCAAACGCACGGCAACGACGTGCGAGGTGATCGTGAGCGGTGGCAATCCGCAGCGGCATCGAGCGACCGAAGCCGATACTTACCTGCCCTACCTGCTGCGCAAACAGGTGCCGCGCGCGGATATCGTGCTGGAAAACCGCAGCCGCACGACTTACGAAAACGCGCGCAACGTATCGGCTATCGTCGAACGCGCACGCTACGATTCGTTGATACTCGTCACCTCCGCGTATCAGATGCCTCGCGCGTTGCTCGACTTCCAGCGCTTCGGGCTCGCGCCGCAACCGCTGATCTCAAGTGCGCGGCACGCACGTCTCGGTCTACTGCCGCGCTATGACAATCTTGTGAATGCTGAGATCGCGCTGCACGAACTCATTGGAATTGCACAATTTCATGTCTATCGTGCAATCGGCTGGTTCTGAATGACCGCTGCAACGGGGACGTTATTTATTTAGAAATGCGAATATTTTTCAGCGTCGGCAATACACGACCGAGTTGTATGGAATCTCGTGACCGGTATTGGCTGCGGGCCGAAAGTAACAAGGTGTAACGAATTGTCATCGCCGTTACAAAATGTCCGCTGGAGCGGATATTGCTCGCTAGAATGCATTGTCTTTCCGATTGGACAGGCAACTACTCGGGTCCACAACCACTCTACGGAGGTAACATGAAGAAAGTGTCCCTGGCGATCCTGGTTTCCCTCAGCGCCGTAACGGGCGCGGCTTATGCGCAGGACAAGGGTGTCACGATGAGCACCGATCCGGCCAAGGCCGCCGACGTCGAACAGCGCGCGCAAGATTTGCAAAACCGGCAGCAGACAATGGAAAGCGCACCGGCCATGCCGGCCAAACAACATAAGATGGCCCCGCATCATCATAAGAAGGCCGCCAAGGCCGACGCCGCGAGTTCATAAGCGTAGTTGACCGCGTCACCTGCGGCCTCGCCGCGAAGGTGAAAAGCCGAAGCCGGCACCGCCGGTTTCGGCTTTTTTGTTGTCTAATGGACTTGAGCGTGTTCGATGCGTGGCGTGCCGGCGCGCCGGCCGGGGCCTCGTTGAAGAAGCGCTGCCGGCGTGTCACACGCCCCTGCGCGCGGCGGACGGTATGCTAAAGTCGCGCACCGACCGGAAGCCCAACCGGAATCCCCCCACAACCCGTGCGCACCTTGGTGCGGAGGACAGCATGAGCAACATCCAGCTAGATATCGAATGGACTGAAGCAGCATCCCGCAAAATCGAAAAACTGATGCCGCGTGGCGGTCAGGAAGCGTTCCTCGCGCTGCCGCCCGTCGAGTGCCTGCCGATGGAAGGTGACGTGCTGTTTCTCGGCCCGGACGGCAAGCAGCAACCGTTCATCGTCGCCGAGCGCCAATATCATCACGATGGCGACGCCGACTGGACCATCATCCTGATTCTCGACGTCCCGCAAGCAACTCACTAAAAGCAAACGGCGAGCGACGCACAGGCCAGATCTGGCCAGGCAGCCCGCTCGCCGTTACCGGGCGGTTCACATCCTGCTGAACCGCCTTTCAGCCGCTTTGTACCCTGCTTTACACTCCGCTTTACGCTCTCTACGCAATCTTCGACACGACGCGAATTTCCGCGTGTTCGACCCAATCCGCAACTGTTTTCCTGTAAGCCGCGATGTGCGCGGATCTGGCATGCGCGGCCAGCGCGTCCTGGCTTTCCCAACGCTCGACAAACACGAACCGGCGCGGCTCCTGCACGTCGCGATGCAGGTCGTATTGAAGCGCGCCCTGCTCTTTGCGCGTCGGCCCGACGATGCCCTCGAGCGCCTCACGCAATTGCTCTTCATAGCCCGGCTTTGCCACCGAGATTGCGACCACCGCGATTTCCGCCATGCTTGATCTCCGTTTCACGAAAATCAGCAGCATACCCGCCGCCCGGCAAACGTGCAGGCGGCCAAAGACCTGCCGCCCGCTAAACGTCTGAGCACCGTCCTCACCTGGAGTTTGGCGGGCATCCGCTTGCCGCCCTGTTACGCTGGGCCTCATACGCTTGACTCATACGCTTGATTCATGGGCTCAGATGCGCCCGGCAAACGTCTGCGAAGCGCTCGCAGCCGTGCCCAACCCACGCGCCGGTGGCCGGTTTACCGCGAATCAGCCATTGCCCGCGTCTGTGATAACGCGCACATTCATGCGAAGTACGAACTGTTAGACTGGTTTGACTAATCCGCCGGAGTCCAGCATGGCTGGCATCGCTCTCCGCGTTCCCGGGCCTTGCCCGCATCACCCTGCCAACGCTTGGCCTGTGCATCCGTTGCGCGCAAAATCTGCTTGTGCGCCCCATCACCCGCTTGCTGTGATGTCCTTATGCCCGCTCTCATGCCCGCCCTTATGCCAACCGTCAGTGAATTGACCCTGAGCGGCCTGCTCCCGCATCTGGTCCGGGACGAGTCCGGCTGGACCGCGACATGGCGCGCGTTGACCTTGCATAGCGTATTCCAGCCGGTGCTGTCGGTGACGCACCAATGCGTGGTCGGCTATGAGGGACTGCTGCGCGCGTTCGATCCGGTCGGCTTGCCGGTGTCGCCGGAGGTGCTGTTTTCCGGTACCCGCTCGGCCGCCGAGGCCCGCGAACTCGACCGCATCGCGCGCTGCCTGCATGTGGCAAATTTCATGGAGCAAGGCATCGAGACAGGTTGGCTATTTCTGAACACGCGTCCACAGGTGTTCGAAACCGGCTGGCCGCAGCGCACCTTTATCGACGAGCTTTCGGCGCACTTCGGCCTGCCGCAGGAGCGCATCGTGATCGAAGTGCTCGAACAGCCGGCCGACGACGAATCCGCCGTCGCGAGCATGCTCGCCGCCTCGCAGCCGCGTGACTTCCTGATCGCGATCGACGACTTCGGCACCGGCTTTTCGAACTTCGACCGCGTGTGGCGCTTCCGCCCCGACATCGTCAAGCTCGACCGCTCGCTGGTAGCGCGCGCCGGCAAGCGCAAAGGCGACGACTCGATGATCAGCCACCTGATCGCGATGCTGCATCAGTCCGGCACGCTGGTGCTGGCCGAAGGCGTCGAAACCGACGAAGAACTGATGATCCTGATGCAGGCCGACGTCGATTTTGTGCAGGGTTTCTGGCTCGGCCAGCCGAAGGGCTCGGTGCAGGCAGCGTGCGCGAAGGTGCCCGCGCTGATCGAATCGATCTGGAGTAAGTTCGCCGATTACGAACGCGTCCATGCCGGCCACCAGCGGCTCGGCTTCGAAGGTTTCGCCGAAGCGGTGCTGGCCGCCGCCGACACGTTCAAAGCGACCGGCGATCTGCAGCAGGCGGCGCAAAACATCTGGCATTTGCGCGAGGCGCGCCGGGTGTTCGTCACCGACGGTCAGGGCGAACAGACTCAGCCATCGGTAACGGCCGCCTCGGTGCCGCCGCCACCGCTGCGGCTCGCGCCGCTCTACACCGACACGCGCAGCAACTGGTCGCGGCGCACCTATTTCAAGCATGCTTTGGCCGCTCCAGGACGTGTCGCAATGATGGGTCCTCATTATTCGCTGGCCGACGGCGAGGACTGCTATACCGCGGCGATCGCGTTCGAGCGCGACGGCGACACCCACGTGCTTTGCGTCGACTTCGTGCCGACACCCTTGCCGGGCGGTGTGCGCTCCGCAGGCCGGGGCGGCAAGCGCTGAGCCTTAATCGTCCACCCGGCCGCGGCCGGATTTAATCTCACTGCGTTTCGCCTTGCCGTCGAGGCGGCGCAGATTCGACGCGCGCGTCGGCCGGGTCGCGACGCGCGGCTTGCGCGTCACGCTGACGCTTTCGATCAGTTCATCGAGCCGCGCCAATGCCGCCGCGCGATTCATCTCCTGGGTGCGATGCTCCTGCGCCTTGATGATCACGACGCCGTCGCGCGTGAGCCGATGGTCGGACAACGCCAGCAGACGCATCTTCAGCACCTCCGGCAACGACGAAGCCTGAACGTCGAAACGCAGGTGGATAGCGCTCGACACCTTGTTGACGTTCTGACCGCCCGCCCCTTGCGCGCGCACTGCGGTCAATTCGATTTCATTCGGCGGGATCGGATAACGGGAGGTCATGACGCAATAAAGGGCTAAGAACACGCAAGTGTACACAGGGCGGATCGACTACCGACGACGACTATCGGCTATCGACCGCGCCCACCGATGCGAAAAACTATTTGCGTGCGAACGGCCAGTTCATCGATACTGCAGTTTTCCGCTTACAGCGTAAATTCATATGAAGCTCCGCCCGGGTTTTGTGCTGGAACTAGCCGTTAACTTCCTGCTGCCGTGGCTCGCTTACCGGTTCGCACTGCCTCATCTGGGCGAGACGGGCGCGCTAATCGCATCCGCTGTGCCGCCGATCGTCTGGAGCCTGATCGAGCTGGCGCGATTCCGCCGCGTCGACGCGTTGAGCGTCGTGGTCGTGGCCGGCATCGTACTGTCGGTCGCGGCGATGGCGCTGGGCGGCAGTCCACGCATGCTGTTGCTGCGTGAGTCGCTGGTGTCCGGCGCGGTGGGCGTGGTGTTTCTGTTGTCGTTGCCGATGCGCCGTCCGCTGATCTTCTTTCTCGCGCGCGCCACTGTCGCCCGTGAAATGGAAGGCGGCGCAGCGCGCTTCGAGGCACTGTGGCGCGAGCGCCCTGCGCTCGCTACTTCGCTGCGGCTGATGACGCTGGTGTGGGGAGTCGGCCTGACCGGCGAAACCGCGCTGCGTGCATGGATGGCCCTCACGTGGCCGATCGAGCGCTTCCTGGTGGTCTCGCCGTTCATCGGCTACGGCATCTACGGCGGCTTGACGCTGTGGACGCTGTGGTATCGCAAGACCATGCGCAGCCGGGTCGAGGCGCGCGTGCAGCCGGACGGCATCGCGAGCTGAGCGGGGCGGGCTACTCGGCTGCTCCGGGTACTCCGGCGTGCCGTGCATCAACCCCGCCCGCGCCATATTCCTACGCACCGCGCCACGCCTCGGCAATTCGTGCGGCCAGCCCAGAGTCACGCTGCGTGGGTGTCGCGATAGCCTGCGCCAGCACGGCGCGCGCGCCGATCACTTCAACCCGTTCACGCGCGCGGGTAATCGCCGTATACACGAGTTCACGCGACAACACCCGGCTGAACACCGACGGCAACATCAACACCGCGTGTTCGAACTCCGAGCCCTGCGACTTGTGAACCGTCAACGCGAAGGCGGTGTCGTGCGGCGGGAGCGCCGCAGGCGACACCGCGCGCAGACCGCCGTCGCCGGTGCGGAAATACACTCGCAATGCGCCGCCGGCACCTGGCATCGCAATCCCGATGTCGCCGTTGAACAGACCGAGCGCGTAGTCGTTGCGCGTCACCATCACTGGCCGGCCGGCGAACCACTGCGCGCCGACCGCCAGCGTCACGCCCGCCGTGCGCCGCACCTGCGCGGCCATCGATGCATTCACCTGATCGACGCCACGCGGCCCCGAACGCGTCGCGCACAAAATACGAAATCGGTTCAACGCGTCGAAGAGCGGCAACGGATCCGGCGTGCCGGCCGCGAGCGCTGCGGCAAGCGCGTCGGCATACGGTGCAAAGCCTGCTGCGAGACGCGCGACGGTGCGCTCGGCCAGCGTCGCGTGGGTGTCTTCGTGCAGCGCCGCGGCGCAGGGTTCGGCAGGATCGATGCGCAGCACGTCTAGCGCCGTCTCGGCGGAGCCGTTGCGGATCGCGAGCGATAAGCGTCCGATCGGCGATTCGAGACCGAATCGATAGTTGCGTTCGAGCCAGACGACGCTGTCGGCAAGCGGGCGCTGCCTGGGCGATGCCGGCGCGGTTGTGGGATTGGCGGCGCTTGCAAACGGATCGTCTGGAGGCGCATCGAAGCGGTCTGGCTCGTCCACGTATGCGAACAGGTCGTGTGGTGGCGCATCGAGGCCGTGTGACGCGCCGGCATGCGCGAACGGATCGCCAGGTCCCGCATCGAAGCCGCTCGCGGTCCCCGGCAATGCCTGAGACAGGCGCGCCGCTTCAATGCCTAGCGCGCCGGCGATCCGCTGCAGCCCTGCTTGCGTAAAAGCCGGCCGTGCGCTGAGTTCGGCGAATACCGCGCCGGCCTCGACGGCCGCCAGCTGATCCTTGTCGCCGAGCATCACGAGACGCGTCTGCGGCGCGATGGCATCGAGCAGATGCGCCGCCATGGCGACGTCGATCATCGACGCCTCGTCGATCACGACGACGTCGTAAGGCAGCGGATTGTCGCGATGATGCCGGAAGCGCCCGCCCGGCCCGGAACCGAGCAGCCGATGCAAGGTGTACGAAGTCTGCGGCAACCGCGCGGCGAGCTCCGGCGGCAAATCGCCGGCGCGCGCGAGCAAGGCTTCCTGCATCCGCTGGGCCGCCTTGCCAGTGGGCGCAGCCAGCGCAATTCGCAGATCGGCGCGTGCATCCAGCAGGCAGGCCAGCACGCCGACCACGGTGGTGGTCTTGCCGGTGCCGGGACCGCCGCTGACGATCGTGAGCCGCCCGGACAGCGCCATCACTGCGGCGACACGCTGCCAGTCGATCGCGTCGTCCTGGGGCGGGCCGAAGTAGCGCAGCAGGCGCTCGCGCAGCGTCTGCGAGGTTGCGTTGGCGTTCGCATCGGCGTTAGCGCGGCCGCTGGCATTCGCATTGGCGCCCGCGTTGCCAGCACGGAGCTTGCCGTCGCGCGCGTGCGTATCCGTCTGCCCTACACCTGCATCCTCCGCCGCATGCGCCACCAGCGAGCGCGCGAGGCGCCGCTCGTAATCGTAGTAGCGCGCGAGATAGAGCCGCCCTTGCCCGTCGATCACCAGCGGACGCAGTGCCGCCGCGCTTTGCGAACCG
Source organism: Paraburkholderia sp. IMGN_8 (assembly GCF_038050405.1). NCBI lineage: Bacteria > Pseudomonadati > Pseudomonadota > Betaproteobacteria > Burkholderiales > Burkholderiaceae > Paraburkholderia > Paraburkholderia sp. IMGN_8. Next base: position 2,915,183 of record NZ_CP150900.1, read on the forward strand.
TCGCTGGCCATCCCGCTTGCGAACAGCGCCGCGCGCACGTCGGCGCTCGATGCGCCGGAGCGCCGAGCAAGCGCCGGAAGCGGTACGCAAACGTGTCCTTCGTCAGTCGCCAGGCTCGCGGCGAAGGCTGCACGCGCAGCCCACTTCACCGCCTCTGCCGACGCGCCGCCGCGCCGCGCCAGCGTGCCGATGCGGCGCGCGAATCCTTCGGCGAGCGCGGTGCTGAAATCAGCCGGCGCAGGCGCGTTCACCTCGATATCGTCGAGCGCCGGCGGCGCGACTGACGTCTGATCGAACGTGCTCATGCCGCACCCCCGATCATCGCCGCGTCGAGCAACGCGACCAGTTCGAACGCGGGCCGGCGCATGTGCACGCCGGCTGGCCCGTCGGCGTCGCGCCACCCCGGACGCACGCCGCGCACGAACAGATACAGATAGCCGCCGATGTGCGTGTCGTATGCATAATCGCGCAGCCGCGTTTTTAGATAACGATGCAGCGCGACCGTATAAAGCAGCGCCTGCAAGTGATACGCGTGGCTCGCCATGGCCGCTTCGAGCGGCGCCGCGGCGTAGTCAGCAGCAGTGTCGCCCAAATGGTTCGACTTCCAGTCGACGATCCAGAAACGTCCGTCGTGCTCGACGATCATGTCGATAAATCCTTTGACGAAACCGCGCAACACGCCCGGTTCCAGCGCGACGTCGGGATACCCATGCTCGATCAGCAACTCGCGCAACGCGGGAAAGTCGAGCGACGGCGCCGAAAACAGAAACTCGAGTTCGTTCAGCCGCCGCCGCGGATTCAGTTTCGCGAGCGCCATGCCGGGCAGCAGTTCGGTTGTCACCACGTCCGTGAGCAGGTTATGCATCATCGCGGGCAAGCGCGCCGCGAGTTCCGGCACCGCCGCCGCGGGGCGCTCGCGCAACGCGCCCCTGATCGCGTCTGGCCAGGTGTGCGGCTCGGTGAAATCCGCGAGTTCGAACATCCGGTGCAGACAGTCGCCCGCCGCTGCGCCGCGCGGAAACGCGAGAATGTCGTCCGCCGCGTAGGATGGCGCTTGCGGCGCCGGCAGCGGCGTAGGCGCGAGCGCGTCGGCAATCTCATCGTGGTCGGGCCGCACCTCTTCCACCGGCGCCTGCATGTCTTCGGCTTTGCTGCCGGCCGCGATCAGGCCGCTGAAGCTCGCCATGCGCCACTGATCGCGCAACGGCCGGCGGTTGACCCGCGCCTGCATCCGCGCGCCACTATCCTGCATGCTTTCGAGCGGCACGCGGCGCTCGACCTTGGGCAAGGCTTGCAACACAATCGGGCCGCCCGCCAGCGCCTGCCATCGAGCGGACAAGGCGGCTTCGTCGGGCGGATCGGTGAGCCAGTCGTCGAAGCTGTGGCCGCCGCCGCCCACCAGCCAGTTCAGCACGCTGCGCCGCGATTCCTTGCTGGAGCGTGACGACATGTAAGTGCCGGCGACCAGGTAGCAGCGGTACACCGCGCGTGTCAGCGCCACATAGACGAGCCGTGCCCGCTCGGCCGCCTGCTCGCGCGCCGCGTAACGCGACGCGCGCTCGGCTTCGTCGTCATCGCAACCGTAGTGCAGCACTGCGTCGCCGGTTTCGTCGTGATACTCGCGTGCATCGGGCAGTCCCGACGACGGCGGATCGCGCAGCGCCCCGTCGTTCAGAAATGGACAGAATACGACCGCGTATTCGAGCCCTTTCGATTTGTGGACGGTAACGATCTGCACGAGGTTGCGATCCGACTCGAGCCGCAATTGCGCGTCTTCGCCGCCACCTTGTGTACGCTGCGCGGCGAGCCAGCGCAACGTGGGCGCGATGCCCGGTTGCGTGGCGGCGCGCGCCTGCACGAGTTCGGCCAGATGGTTCACGTTCGTGAGACGCCGCTCGCCGTCCGGTCCGGCAACCAGCCGTTGCGCGACCCGCAACTCGCGCATCAGCGTGCGCCACATCAGCGCGAAGCCGCGCTCGTGCCACAACGTGCGATAACGCGAAAAACGCTCGACCCAGCCCATTGCGTCGGCGGCGTGCGCGGGATCGTCGGCCGGTGCGGGGGCATCCGCGACCTGCTCCAGACGCCAGAGCGCGGCGGCGTCCATGCCGAGCCAATCGGTGGCGAGCGCGGCGCGCAAGCGGCGCAGATCGCCTGGCGTATCGACTGCGGCCAGCACGCGTTCGATCTGCTCGGCGTCGAGCGTCGCGAACACCGAGGCCTGCGCCAGTTCCACACTGCCGACACCCCACGCCGCCAGCACGCGCTTGATCAAACTGCCCTGCTTATGCGTCTGCACCAGCACCGCGATATTGCCCGGCGCGAGCGGCGCGTCGCCGATCGCCACCGTGCCCTCACGCGCGCCACGCAAGAGCCGCACGATCTCAGCAGCGCACACTTCGCTCGCCTCGCGCTGGGCTTCGCGTTTGGTCAACGCGGCGTCGCCTTGCGGCAAGGTCCAGATACGGAAATCGCCCGCGTTCGCATCGGGATCGGAGAAAGGCGGCCGGCGCCGCTCGCCGGCGCGCACCGGCTGATAGTCGAGACCGTCGAGCACGAACGCCTGAGGATTGGCTTCGAACAGACGATTGCAGGCCTCGACGATCGGCGCAGTCGAGCGCTGATTGACGGCCAGCGTGTAGCACGCCGAAGCCGCCGCGCGCGCCGCCAGATAAGTATGCAAATCCGCTGCGCGAAAACTGTAGATCGCCTGCTTCGGATCGCCGACCAGAAACAGCGGCCCGGCCGGCGCAAAGATGCGGCTGAAGATCGCGAACTGCAGCGGATCGGTGTCCTGAAACTCGTCGATCAGCGCCGCCGGATACCGCGTGCGCAAAGCGTCGGCAAGCCACGGATGCGCGGCCAGCGCGCGATAAAGATTGGACAGCAGATCGTCGAACGACACCACGCGGCGCGTGCGCTTGCGCGCCACCAGCTCGGCGGGCGCGTAGTCGAGCCAGGTCTGCACCAGCGCGAGCCAACGCGCGCGTTGCGCGGCCTCGGCCGCGACCACCGCGGCCGCCAGTTCCTCGGCATGCACGAAGAACGCGTGCTCAGGCGGCTCGAACTTGACCTTGGTGGCCTTCTTCAACGCCGAAGCCGTCAGCTTCAATGCGGCGCGCGGCGGCGGCGCATGGCAATCGCCCTGCGCGAAGTAGTCGGTCCATGCCGCGATCGCGGCACTCACGAGTTCCGGCTTGTGCGAGGTCTTGCTCAAACGGTCTTGCGCCTCAGCCAGCAGACTGACGATCGCGTCGCGCTGCGCGTGCCAGACCTCGCCGGCGGCGTCGAAACTCGACTGCGGATCGGCAGCGCTTCCGCCTGCGTCGGCACTGCCCCAGCGCAATTGTGCGAGCGGCTTTTTCAGGCGCCGCGCAAGTTGCTCGTTGAGCGACGCGGGGCCGGCGCGCCTCTGCACCAGCCATGCAGCAAACGCGGGATGCGCGTGCGCCACCGGTTCCACTTGCTCGCGCCAGAAATCGGCGGCCATTTCGAAACGCAATGCGGCGTCGTCGGCTTCCATCTCGAACGCGAACGGCATCGCGGCGGCAAACGGCGCTTCCTGCAACGCGCGTTGACAGAACGCATGGATCGTGTGAATCGCGGCCTGATCGAAGGTGCGCAGCGCGCGGCGCACCACCTTCAAGGCGGCGTCGCGCTCGATGCCCCGTGCCGGCGCCAAGGTCGTTTCGAAAAGGCGCTTGATGAACGGATCGCCGCCGTCGTCGTCCGTTTCGATGGCCCGGTGCAATTCCGCGAGCCGGCCACGAATCCGCTCGTGCAATTCGGCAGTCGCGGCCTTCGTGAAGGTGACGACGAGGATCTGATCGGCGTTGAGGTTCTTTTCGAGCAGGAGCCGCACGTACAGCGCGCAGATGTTCCAGGTCTTGCCGGTTCCGGCCGACGCCTCGATCTGGTTGACACCGTCGAGCGAACAGGCGAAGACATCGAGCTCCTCGGCGGCCAGCGCGTAATCCCGAACCGCGCCGCTCATGACGCGCTCCGCAGATGTTGCACGAGCGGTTTGAAGACGATCGACGCCAGGCTGCCGAACGGTTCGTCGAGCGTGAGCGGCGTGCCGCGCAGCGCGATGCGCAAGGCCGGGTCATCGGATTCGCCGCGCACACGTTCATTGATCCACGCGCCCTGGGCGGCGGAATCGCTCTCGCTGACTTTGGCCCAGGCGCTCTTCGGGAAAAAGCGCAACGGCAACCTGCGCCCCGCTCTGAACAAAGCGGCAAGCGGCGCCAGTTCGTCGAGCGGCGCGGCGACCGGCGTGAGCTCGAAGCTTTCTCCGCTGCCGTGCCAGACAGTGCGGCGCGAGCCATTCGGTTGCGCTGCGCAATAGACCAGATGCGCGAGCCACGCAGACAGGTAGTCGCGCGCGGTGGGTTTGGCGTAGCGGAAAATCACTTGTCCTGTTTCGGTCAGAAGATTCAAGGTACCGTGCAGTTGCAACGGGGTTTCGGCCGCCTGGCGCAGCACCGCGTCGTAAGCGCCGAAGAGCGCTTCGGTAGCGGCACTGTCCGGCCAGCGCGGCGCGATATCGAGCACGAAGGGCAAGCGCTCGACACCCGAGGCCACTTCGCGGCGCACGCTGTCCGCGAGCTGGCGCAGCGCGCCCAGTTCGCGTGCGCGCCATACGGCGCCAGTCGCCCCGCCCGGCAACTCGGGACTTGCTTCGGCGACGCGGCGCACGCGTTCGAACATTGCGTCGTCTTCAGCATCGCTGTCCAGCAACACGGGCAATAGACGATCGGCCAATGCATCGCGGCCCGCATAGTCGAGTTCGAATGGCTCGGTGTCGAGCAATTCGCCCTGCGCATCCGACAACACGATACCCAGCCGGTCGCGCAGCAATGCACGCGCCGGATGACGCCAGAAGCGCACGAATTCGTCGAAGGCAACCGGAGCGGCGTCTTCGGCCGGCAACGGTCGATCGAAGAACGGCGCGGCTGGAGGATGTTGCGGCGCGGCCAGCAAGCTGGCCAGTTCCGCGCGATCGGTGTCGTAGGTGAACAACCCGCGCTGCGACGAAAAATAGTCCGATGCGAATGCCTGCAATGGATGATCGACGATAAACGCATGGCGCGCGGCTTCGATCTCCGCAGGGCTCGCATCCTCGCCCGCCGACACTTGCGCGAGATGGTCGAGCAATTCGTCGACCAGCGCGGCCGGCGGCAACGGTGCATTGTCGCGAATGCTGCGGCCTGTATAGGCGATGAAGAGACGATCGCGTGCGGCCAGCAAAAGATCGAGAAACAGGTTGCGCTCGTCGTCGCGGCGTTGCCGGTCGCCTGCCTTGCCGAATGCGGCCATCAGGTCGAACTCGTCGGCGCGCGCGAGACTCGGCAGCACGCCGTCGTCCATGCCGAGCAGGCAGACAATGCGATACGGCAAGCCACGCAAACTGGTCAGCGACGAAAACGTCACGCTGCCCCACGGCACGCCGCCGCGCGCCGGGTCGTCGAGCGCTTCGGTAAGCGCGCCGCGCACCACGGCGGCAGGCAGCGCCACGTCTTGCGCGCCGGCGCGCATCGCATCGCCCATCCTGTCGATCGCGTCGCGCACAGCAGCCAGCGAGTCGGCGAACTCGACGCCGCCGTCGAAACACTGCGCAAGCGTTTCGAGCAGCAATTGCGTCCATTCGGCCGGCGTTTGTTCGACCGCGCAGTGTTGCGCGAAGGTGTCGATATCGTCGACGAAACGCGACAGGCGGCCGAGCAATTCGGCGTCCGAGCCGCCGGCGCCTTCAACGGGCAGCCATGCATCGACCGGCTCGCCGCCGTCGGGCATTGCGTAGCCGAGGTACAAACGTGTCAGCGCGTCGGCGAAAGTATGACGCGCGACCGGCACGTGTTCGCCGACCGGCTCGACCGGCACAAGCCCACGCCGCGCGCCGGCTGCCGCGAGCCATTCCTGCGCGGCTTCGAGCGCGCTGGCATCGATTCCGTAACGCGCGGCGATCGCGTCCACGCGCAGCCATTCGATCAGATCGGGCGCACCGACGCTGCGCTCCGGCAGCGCCAGCCAGTCGAGCAGCAAACGCGCGACCGGATTGGTCTGCGAAGGCGGCAAACCGGTAATCCGATACGGGATGCGGCGGGTATCGCCAACGGGCGCCGTGCCGAACACCGCGTCGATCAACGGACCGGCGGCCGCGAGATCGGACACGGCAACCAGCACGTCGGACGGCTGCAGGTCGTCGAACTCATCGAACCAGCCGAGCAGGCGGTCATGCAGCACCTCCAGCTGCCGCGACAGGCTGTGACACACATGCACTTCAACGCCGCGCTCGATCGGCAACTCGTCGGTGTCCGTTTCCGCTCGCAGATCGAGAATGCCGTTCTGCACGGCAGCCAGCCAGTTCGGTGCGGGATTCTCGGTAAAGTCGCCGGTCTCGCCGGATGCGGCGCTCTCCGTCAACTCGTGCAGCATGTGCAGTTGCGCCTGAGTCTGGCGGCCCCACTCCGCCAGCAACGGATGGCCGACTTCCTGATAGTCGAGCTGGCCCGCCGCGTCGAGCGCTTCGACGCGCCCCGCACTGACGACGTCGAACCAGAACTCGCGGCACGGGTTCATCACGTACAGACGCACATCGACCCAGCGCGACAGCTCACGCAGCAACGCGACGTGCAGCGGCGGCATGGTCGGCAATGCAAATACGCTAACCGCTTCCGGCCATTGCGCGTTCGAGATCGCTTCAAGATCGAGCGTGCGGATTTCGTCGAGGAAACGGTACGCGGGCGGCAAAGCGGCCGCGGGCGTTTGCGCATCGCCCGCCACTTCAGCGAGCACCGCGCGCCAGAGCGCGGCTTGCCAGCGCTCGTCTTCGCGTGCCGCTTCGCTTGCGCCGACCAGACGCGGGCCGTTGTCGTCCGCCGCGCCGCTTGCGAAGATCGAACCGCACTTCTGCCACTGCAGCAGCCATTCCGGGCGATAAGTCAGATAGTGGTCGAGCACGGTCGCCACGCGCCGCGCCAGTTCGTAGCGCATCGACGCATCGGCCGCATCGAGATACGTGCGCAGACGCGGCGATCCATTCCACGGCAGCGCTTCATCCGCATCCCCCAGCAACCGGTAGCAGCGCCATACGAGCCGGTCCGGCGCGAACGGCGAATGCTTCGGTACCTCGATCACGCCGCCGATCTGCGTCCACAGCCATTGCGCGAGGTAACCAAAATTTACATTTGCGCAGATACCCTGGCGAGCCGCGATATCGAGTTCGAGCCGGCGCCGCACCGCCGCGCTCGGAACGATGACAGGCTGCGCGGCCCAAGGATCGGACGGCGCTTGCGCCAGGTCGTCGAGCAGCGCGCCGACAAGGGTTTCGTAGCGGTTCGAGTAGAAGAGTTGGAGCATGGATCCCAGGGAAGCGTGCGGCGCGAGTGGAACACTCGCGCCACGGCAGACATTGAAGCGACAGCATAACAAACGCGCTACTGGGGCAGAACCTGGCCAAACGGACGAGGTCAGATCACCTGCAAAATCAGTTAGACTCGACGGCAGTTTGGGTCTGTCCCTTCAACCGCGGCTTTCTCTGTGAATGGAATCCAGGCAGTCGATGCGCTATTCGGTCGAGATAAAAAAATTCCTCTATAGCCAGTACTTTTATGGCGGCCTGCGCATCGCAGTCGGCGTCTCGTTACCGGCTGTACTGTGCCTGATCGTGTTTCACGATCGCGATCTCGGCTTCACGATCGCGACCGGCGCGCTCGGCGCGTGCGTGGTCGACATGCCGGGACCGCTCAAGTACAAGCACAACGAAATGCTGGCGTGCAGCGTGATTGGCTTCCTGGCCGCGCTCGCCACCGGCCTCGCCACGGTCAACTCGGTGGCGCTGTGGTGCACGGTCGTACCGTTGACCTTCGTGCTGTCCTTGATCGTCGTGTACGGCAACCGCTGGCCGCAGATCAGCTTCGCGACGCTCTTCATGATGATCATGACGCTCGAGGAGCATTTCACGCCGATGCAGGCGCTCGTCAATGCGTCGTGGATTCTGGTGGGCGGCCTCTGGTACACCTACTGGTCGACCTTCGTGAGCCGCTGGATGATGCATCGCATCGAACAGCAGGCGCTCGCCGAAAGCGTGTTCGCGTGCGCCGACTATCTGCTCGCGCGCGCGGCGTTCTACGATCTCGATAACGATCTGGACGAGTGCTACCGCAATCTGGTCGACAAGCAGATCGCCGCGGTCGATCGCCAGGATGCCGCGCGCGACATCGTGCTGCGCAACCTGCCGAAGCTGAAAACCGGCCGGCTCGAACCGCGCCGCGCGATGCTGTTCAATCTGTTTATCAACACCGTCGATCTGCACGAACTGTTTGTCGGCACGCATACCGATTACCCGATGGTGCGCAACACGTTCGGCGGCTCCGATCTGCTGGTGTTCTATCGCGATCTGATTCGCAAAGCCGCCGCCGATCTCGAAGAGATCGGGCTCGCGGTGCTGCAAAACCAGGTGCCGCATACGCGCGTCAATGTGAAGGCCGAATTGCGCGCCATCGAGTTCGAGATCGAGTTGATGCGCAAGCAGGATCTGGCGACCAAAAACCCCGAGGCCTATTCGGCGGTGTCGGCCACGTTCCGGCGCATCTGGAGCGCGACGCGGCTGATCGACAAGATGCACAAGAGCCTGTCGAGCGACGCGCGCGTCACCGAAACCGAACTGCGCCTCGACCAGGCGCTCACGCGCTTCGTGTCGAGCCGCCGCGTGCCGTTCGGGCAGATCCTCTCGAATCTGACGATGGCCTCGCCGAGTTTCCGTCACGCGTTGCGCGTGACGATTGCCGTCGCGGTCGGCTTCTGGCTCGGCCGTCTGCTGCCGCTCACCAACGCCTACTGGATCGTGATGACCACCGTCATCATTCTGAAACCCGGCTATTCGCTGACCAAGCAGCGCAACGGGCAGCGGATCATCGGCACGCTGATCGGCTGCGCGGTCAGCATTGCGCTGATGGTGTTCGTCAAAGAGCCGGCCGTTCTGCTGGTGGTGATGTTCGCGTCGATGGTGATGAGCTACAGCCTGCTGCTGTTCAACTACACGGCGAGCGTGGTGTTCACGTCGTCGTATGTGCTGCTGATGTTCCATCTGCTTGCGCCGGGCAGCATGCGCATCATCGGCGAACGGGCGATCGATACGGTGGTGGGCTGCGCGATCGCGATTGCGGCAAGCCATCTGTTCCCATACTGGGAATACCGGTTGATGGGCAAGCTCGTCAACAACGTGATCAACGCGACCCGGCAGTATCTGGAAGCGAGCTGGTGGTGGAGCGGCAAACCGGCCGCCGCGGTTGCAGCGACCGTGACCGAAGCCGGCGCGCGCGCACCGGTGGCGGCGATGGCGGACCCGGCAATCGAGTTCGGCACGCCGGCGCTCGCAGTTGCTGGCAACGGTGCGGGTGTAGGTACGAACCCGGGCACCACTACCGTCAGCAACAACGCCACAGCCAAACCAGCTACTGCGACGTCTGCTGCCGCAGCAGCCGCCGCTACCGCGCTCGATCGCGACTATCGCTACCGGCTCGCGCGCAAGAACGTCCATGTCGCGTTTGCCAATCTTGGCCAGGCGTTCCAGCGCATGATGCTGGAGCCCAAGTCGGCGCAGAAGTTCGTGCCGGAACTGAATGGCCTGCTGGTGCGCAGCCACGTGCTGGCGTCGCAGATCACGGTGGCGGCGCCTTTGCTGCGCACCTCGGCGCAACAACCAGAGGGCGTCTCGCTACAATCGCTGCAACGCGCGCTAAGCATAGTCCGCGACAATCTGACCGAAGCCGAGGCCGGCAATGCGCCGCCGGCCGATCAGGGCGAGCAGATCAAACAGTTGACGCGTGAACTGGATGCGATGGTGGTCGAGGCGGAGAAATCGCCGGACTATTCAGCGGACGCCGTGCATGACATCAAATTGCTTGCGCATCAATGCAAGCAGATGCTCGCGGCGTCGGCACTGATTCGCAAGGATGCGAGCGTGATTCGCCTGCCGGAAGAGCGAGACTTGTAGAGGCCGCGGCGCGATGCTCCGCCCTGGCGCGCTTTATTGCGAAGCGCCGCTCGCCGCTGTCGCTACCGCCGCGTCCGATGCACTCGACAGCGCCGGGGCTTTCTGGCGGTCGAAATCGCGCTTTTCCGTGATGGCGTTGTAGACGAGCGTAGCGATCACCAGCAGCACCGCGACCACAATAAAGATGGCAATGCCGAAGGTCGGGTTCTTCTTGCGCGGCGGATTGTTCATGAGGCGGGCTCGGTTCGCGAGGCAGTCGCGGTTATGTCTGGAAAGGCGGCATTCTACGCCCACTGAGCTTGCACACGGCTTGCAATTGGACAAGCTCACATGGTGTTGCAGGCAGATTCGCCGTCTTGCCTTGCTCGTTGCAGCAGCCAGGCGCCAGGACTGCCGCAACTCGCAGAAACTCGCCGCTAGCGCCCTTCCACAGCGGCCGACGGCCGCACCGGCAACGCCGTCGAATACTTGATCTGCTCCATGGCGAAACTCGAGCTCACGTCGTACAGCGGCACGGCGGCGATCAACTGCTTGTAGACGCGATCGTAGTCGTCGATATCGGACACCACCACGCGCAGCAGGTAATCGGTTTCACCGCTCATCCGGTATACCTCGACGACTTCCGGAATATCCTGCACCGCACGCGTGAAAGTCAGCGCCCAGGCCTCGGTGTGCTGGTTGGTCCGCACCGCGACAAATACGGTCGTGCCCACGCCGAGCTTGCGCGCGTCGCACAGCGCCACCTGCGCGCGAATCACGCCCGCCTCCTTCAGACGTTGCAGCCGTTTCCAGCAAGGCGTTTGCGACAGGTTCACGCGTTGCGCCAACTCGGCGATCGGGAGGGTCGCGTCTTCCTGCAACAGTTCAAGCAGCTTCCGATCGATGATATCCATTCCCATCATTTCACCCCCATAGAAAATTATTCTACTTTTAAGAACCCGAGGGGAATTATATGGAAACTCTTTCTCCAGACAAACAGGTATAAATGTAGCTATCCAAAAATATCGAGAAAGCAGCCGCCCGCTGCACAGCCATCATGAACCAAGGCCTCCGTCCGACACCTTTCGACTGCCCCCCCGCCAGCGGCGCGCAGCTTGCCGAACCGAATGAAGCGGCCTCACGCGCGCAACGAAGCGCGCCGGTCGCGCACCTGTGCGACGCGCTCGACGCGATCTTCGAAGCCTGCGCGAAATTCCCCAAGCCGTCGGACTCCGCCTTTTTCGCCCGCGCCATGCGCATCGCGCTCGCGGACGCCGCGGCGAATCCCGCGCTGCTCACGCCTGCGCAACGCGAAGGCTCTGCCGAAAACTATCGGCGTCATCTGTTAGCCGCCGACCCGCAGGGCCGCTATGCCATAGCCGCACTGGTCTGGCTGCCACATCAGGCGAGCCCCGTGCATGGGCATCACACGTGGTGCGGCTATGCGGTGCTGGACGGCACGCTGAGCGAAACGGTATTCGAATGGAACGGCGCACAGCATTGCGCAAGCGCCACCCGCACGCAAGCTCGCAACAGCGGCGCGGTGTCGTTCGTGCGCGGCGGCCGCGGCGGCATTCACCGGCTGGGCAATTGCAGCAGCGAGCCCGCTGTCTCGCTGCATATCTACGGCGTCCCGGGCGCGCAAATCGCCACGCATGTCAACGACGTGGTGCGTGCAGCCGACGCGCCAGCGCTCGCCTAGGCGCGCTCATTCCGCTTGGCGATGCGGGCCGAGACCTTGGCCGACCCGCTCGTCATTCAATCAGCTTTTGCCACCTGCTTCGCCTGCTGTGGGTATTTGCGGCGGGATCGGCGCAGTCTGTCCAGTCGGCGGCGGCGCAGGACGCGGTTCGTGCGAGACATCGCGCGCCACCGCGGCAGCCAGGTGAGCAGCCCGTACCGATGAGGCCGTATCAGCATGCGCGTGCGCATGACCGTGCACGCCGGACCCAGGAAGGTCGTCGTCCGGCAGAGCTTGCCCTTCGTTATCCTTCGACGATGTGTACACACGCATCTGCGGCACAGGTATCTCAATGCCGGCTTCGTCCATCTTGCGTTTGAGCCGCAGATTGAAGGCCCGCGCCACGCTCCATTGCTGCAGTGGCCGTGTCTTGATCTGACCTTTGACGACCATCCAGTTCGGATCGAAACGGTCCAGTCCCCACACCTCGATCGGCCCGAGCATTTCGCGCCGGTAACGGAAGTCGGCCATCAGATCGGCGCCGACTTCACGGATCAGTTGCGTGATCTGATCGACGTCGGTCGAGAAGCCCATCCGCACTTCGAACACCGCATAGGCGAAATCGCGCGACAGGTTCTTCACGATCTTGATCTGCGAGAACGGGATCGCGTGAATCGCGCCCTGCCCGTCGCGCAGCCGTACGGTACGGATCGACAGATGCTCGACGGTGCCCGCATGGCCACCGTCGACATCGATCCAGTCGCCGACTGAAATCGTATCTTCGATGATGATGAAGAGGCCCGTAATCAGATCGGTGACGAGCGACTGCGCGCCGAAACCGATCGCCAGACCGATCACGCCCGCGCCTGCCAGCAGCGGCGTTACGTTGATGCCGAGGTTCGCCGCAGTGACGATACCGGCGATCGTCATGATCGACACCAGCAGCACGTTGCGCACCAGCGGCAACATCGTGCGCGCGCGCATGCTCGGATTGCGCGACTTGTTGCGCAGGCTGCCCGGGTTGAGCGCTTCAGTAATCGCCGTGTCGACCAGAATCCACAACAGCCACGCTATGAACACCGTCGCGATGATCGCCGTCACAGCGTGTGCAATGCCGCGCGCCGCAACGTTTTTTTCGACCACCGCCGCGAGCGACAAACCCCACAAACGCGCTGCCAGTTCGAAGAAAAACAGCCAGATGAAGAGCGTCAGCAACGTGCCGGAAAAGCGCAGCAAGCGCGTCAGATACGGCGAGCGGCGGCGTGCGCGCGGACTGCGCGGGCGCGTCATGCGCAGCACGATGGCCGACAGGAAGAAGGCCAGCACCAGCAACAGCGCGGTCACCAGAGAAATCTGCAGCACGCTTTCGCTGGTGCCCGAGCCGCCGAGGGTGGCGACGACCGAGGCCGTCGCGAGTACCAGCACCGGCACGTGCCATAGCGACGCGAGCACGTCGAACGCGTCGGTCGCGGCCTTATGATCGTTGCGCTGCTGGTAGGCCCGGTTGCGGATCAGATGCGCGACCGGGCGGCGGAACGCCACCGCGAAATACGCGGTCAGCACGGCGGCCGTCATGTTGGCCACCGTCGAAATCAGGGCGGCAAGGTTCGACCCGAGTTGATGCGCGACGTCGTAGTTCACAGCCGCATCGCCGAGCGCGCCGCACACGCCGACCACGAACAGCAAGCGCCGCGCGTGATCGATCAGCAGATGCACCGCGACCCGCCGATGCCCTGAGCCGAACAGCGAAAACATGATCAGACAGATCGCCGAAAACACCGCGCCCGCAACGATCGCATAGGCGACTACCATGCCTAGCGTGCGGCCAAGCGCATCGGGCATCGCGTGCACGAACAGGAGCGCCGCGAGAAACGCGACGATCCAGGGGCCCACGCGGCGCAACGCGAAAATCAGCAGCTCGCGCGTGGTGGGATTCGGCTTGAGTCCCATGACGATGCCGAAGCGCCGGTACAAGCGGTGCTGCAGATAGATCAGGGCGCCGGCGCAGGCGCCCCAGCCGGCCAGCATCGCGAACATCGACAACACGATGTGGCCGAGGCTCTCCTGCCCTTGGCCCGAAATGATCGTATACAACTCGTTGCCGGCCGCAGTTAAGCGTCCGGCCCAGTAGTGCACGGGCGAGCGGCCCTGATGCACGCCGGTTTCGAACGACGCGATGCCTGACGCGATCGCGCCCAGCAAGCCGGGACTCGGTTGCGCGGGCGCCGGCGGTGCGACGTTCTGCGAGACGTCGCGCAGCTTCTTGAGTTGCGCGACAAGCGCGGTGCGCTGACGGTCGTTGTCGAGCGTGGCAATGACGCTGTCGAGCGAGCGTGCCAGTTCCGCCTGGCTGGCGGGCGACGGCGCGGAGGCCGCCTCTGCCGCCGAGGCGCCGGAGGCCGCGGCGGGCGTCGCCGTCGCGCTATTGATCAGGCTCTGCAACGCCGGAATGACCGGGGTGCTACCGGCGGCCTGCGCGTTGGCGGGCATCCATCCCAGACACAGCAGCAGCGCGAGGCAGACAATGGCCGACCACGCGCCGGGCCACGCCGCGACGCGCGCGTGAACGCCGCGGCGAGCGCCGCATCGGGTATGACTAAAAGGAAATTGAAAGGCGGCGCGAGTCGCCGGCTGCCCGCCGTTGAACGGCGCAGCCCCGGACTCACGCCACAATGGGCATGACTGCATGGCGATCCGTAAGAAAACGGGAGACGCCAGTGTAGCCGCAGTTGCACCGCGAGCGACCGAACATGCGTAACCGAATGTTAGGACGCTTGCGCGTGCCCGGAATGTGAGGCCGGACTGGCTTTCACATCCACGGCACGCCCATTACCACGCGCATGTAGAGCGCAGGCGTCATAGCGCTTCCGCTACGCTCAATAAGCCACCGTCGCGATCTGACGAATGAAACGGCCCTGCTCCAGTTCATCGACGAAGGCGATCGCGTAGTCTTCCGCGGAAATGCGGCTGTTGCCTTCGGTGTCGACCAGCAACGTGCTCGTGCCCGTGCGGAACTTGCCGGTGCGCTCGCCCGGAGCGATCAGCGCGGCGGGGGCAAAGAAAGTCCAGTCGAGGTCGGCCACGCTACGGTAATAGTTGAACACGTCACGGTGCGCGAGCGCAACCGCTTTGTAGGCTTCGGGAAAACCGTCCGTATCGACCAGTTGCTTGCCCGGCGCCACTTCAAGCGAACCCGCGCCGCCCACCACCACAAGGCGCTTCAGGCCGGCGGCGCGCGTGCCTTCGACCAGCGCATGGGTCGCTTTCGTGAGCGCAGCCACATCGCCGTGCGGCGGCGCGTAGGCGCTGGCCACCACATCGTGACCGCGCGCCGCGGCGCCGACGCTGGCGGCGTCGAGCAGATCCGCCTTGGCAGCATGCAGATTCGCCACGTCGGCGGGCACGCGTGCCGGATTGCGCGCCAGCGCCGTCACCTGATGGCCGCGCTGGGCTGCTTCCGCGGCGATCCGCGAACCAATCATGCCGGTGGCGCCAAACAATGCGATTCTCAACTGTTTGCTCATTTCGATGCTCCTGTCATTAGCTTATATGTAACCATGTTAATTACATATAATGCGGAAAAAAGCGGGGCCACCGCCCCGTCCGTTATCAAGCGCATGCGTCTTGACTACTCGCCACGCGCCCTCTCCTACAGCTTCTTTATCGCGTCACCCGTGCGGGCGCCGCTTGCGTTCGCGCGCCCGTTCGGCACGCACTACGTCTGCGGTGGCATCGGCAAGCGTGCGTGCGCCAAGCGATGCCTCCATTGCCTGCTGTGCTTCGCCGATGATGTCACGCAGCACAACCTGAATATTCCGCCCGACCATGCACGCCGGATTCGGCTCCTCGCGATGCAGCGCGAACAATTGCGCGTCGTCCACCGCACGGTACACCTCGAGCAAGGTGATGTCTTCCGGCGCCCGAGCCAGCAGCGCGCCGCCGCCCGCGCCGAGTTGCGAGCTGGTGAGGCCCGCTTCGGCCAGCATGGTCAGCAGACGCCGGATCAGCGCGGGATTCGTATTCACGCTGCCCGCGATCATCTCCGACGATAACGGCACGCCCTCCTGCAACGACAGCAGCGCGAGCACATGCACCGCAAACGCAAACCGGCTACTCGTATTCACAGCAAACCTGCCCGGCAACGACAATGTGTAACCATATTAATTACATTTAATTCGCTTGTCAAACTGTCCTCAAACCGTCGAACGGGCTCGCCGGCGCATTTACTTATCCATCTGCTTTTGCGCATCGCTCGAAGTCGACGAAGAAGTCGAAGCGTTGGCCGACGACGCCGTATTCTGCGCCGACCATTCCTGCAGCTTGCGCCCTGCCGTCTCCAGCCTCTGACCGGTCAGCGAAGCAGCCTTGCCAAGCTGCGCGTTGGCCGCGCTCGCCGCGCCTTGCAGATTGGCTTGCGCGCTTGATGCGAGCGACGCTGGATCGATCTTGATCGACGGCGCGGAGGCCGAGTCGAGGTTCTGCTGCGCAGCGGCCCTGGTCGCGTCGACTTGCTGGCCGACATAGCTGGCCGCCTGATCGAGCTTCTGACCGGCGGCTTGCGCGACGTCATTGAGCTTGCCGGCGACCTGCCCTGCCGATGCATCATTCTTCTGACAAGCAGCCAGGCCGCTCAACGCGAGAACGACAAAAGCGGCGCGACGCAGCAACGGCGAACGAATAGATGAAATCATGTTTGAGTATGAGCCGCGTCAAGCGGCTTCCGCATGCGAAAACGCGCCAATGATACGCCGTTGCGCTGCACGGTCTCCCCGGCGAGCAACTGGAAGCCCGCGCAAGAGCCTCGTGGCGAAGGCTTGCGCCATTCGATGGGTCAATTGCACAAGCCGTCGCACCAGCCGCCGCGCGATCCGTCGCGGTTCTGTCAAACGCGATGGAGTAGACTGCCTGAACGTAATACGCGTTCAATGTGTTCCGTCGATCAATTGGAGGCATACGATGGCAGCAAAGAAGATCCTGTTCCTGACCGGCGACTTCGCCGAGGATTACGAAACGATGGTGCCGTTCCAGGCACTGCAGGCAGTCGGCCATGTAGTCGACGCGGTGTGTCCGAACAAGAACGCAGGCGATCGCATCAAGACCGCCATCCATGATTTTGAAGGCGACCAGACCTACACCGAAAAGCCGGGTCATCAATTCACACTCAACGCGTCCTTCGACGACGCCGATGCCCGCCAGTACGACGCGCTAGCGATCGCCGGCGGCCGCGCGCCGGAGTATTTGCGGCTCAACCATAAAGTGATCGAACTCGTGCGGCAATTCGCCGAAGCGGGCAAGCCGATCGCGGCGATCTGTCATGCCGCACAGTTGCTGGCCGCCGCCGACGTGATCCGCGGCAAGCGCATTTCCGCCTACCCGGCCTGCGCGCCCGAAGTGAAGCTGGCCGGCGGCGAATACGCCGACATTCCGGTCGACGCTGCGATCACCGACGCCAATTTCGTCACCGCGCCCGCGTGGCCCGCTCATCCCGAGTGGCTGCGTCAATTCCTCGTGCTGCTCGGCACCCGCATCGAACTCTGATCTCACAGCGGGCGCCTTGTCCTTGCGACAACGTGCGCTCGCTCATCCCATCAGCATTTGAGACTAGTCCGATAGTTTGCAGCGGAAGGCTCTCCTACAGTTGCCGGCTGACTTGGGAGCCTTTTCCGATGGAACTGATTGATTGGATCGTCATTCTCGCCGTCACGCTAATGACAATTGCTTTTTTCTGCGCGCGCACGCCGGCCAGCTGGTCGCGGGAAAACCGCGCGCGCCGTCTTGCCGGCACGCGTCTGCTGGTGCAAGCCGCGTGCTCGCTGTGGGCGGCGCTGCTGATCCTCGCACACGGCCTGTTCGCGCTCGACGGCCTGCCCGGCTTGCACCCCGCCCCTCTGGAGGCGCTCACGGGCGTCGTTATCCTCATCTGCTTCAGCTGCTACTGGTCGATTCGCGCGAGCAAGCTGCTCAAACCGCGCCGTCTGTTTACCGCGTACTGACGCTCTGCGCCGAATTGGCGGCGCGCGCAGCAGCACTGCCGCCGCCACTTAGATCACGGCCATCACGCCCACCGCGACCATCACGCATCTCCCGCGCATCGCGAACTTCGTTAAGATCGCCCGCTTCAAGCGTGGCCTGCGCCGCCTCGGCAGCCAGGTGCGCCGCCCGCGCCTCGGCCTCGGGCAATGACAGATAAAAGGTCGTCCCCTGAGCTTCTTTCGACTCCGCCCACACGCGCCCGCCGTGCCGCTCCACCATGCGCCGAACCAGCGCGAGGCCGATCCCCTCGCCCGCAGCCACATTGCCGTGCAGCCGCTGAAACGCGTTAAAAAGCCGCGGCAACGCGACGGCCGGAATGCCCAGACCGTTGTCCCGCACATAGAAAATCCGTAGCGAATGCACGCCCGGCGGCGCCGGCGTCGTGCCGATCTCGATGCGGCCTTCGCGCGACGGGTCCAGATAATTGACCGCATTGCCGATCAGATTCGCGAACACCTGCTCGAGCGCGGTCGGGTCGCCCCAGACCGCCGGCAATTCATCGACGATGACGCGGGCGCGGCGCGCCCGGATCGACGCCTGCATCGCATCGACCACACGGGGCACGATGTCACGCACCTCGACCTTCTGCTGCCGGTACTCGACGCGGCCGACGCGCGAGAGCCGCAGCAGCGCGTCGATGATGTGCGATGCGCGCAGCACGGCCGTCTGCAAGTAGTGCAGCGCTTCGCCGATATCCTCGTCGACCACCCGCTCGATACGCTGCCGGGTCTCGGCCGTGAGCGACGACTCGCGCACTGCCGCGCGCAACTCGTCGCAGGCGCGAATCAGTTCTTTAGAAAATCCCTGCAGATTCACCAGCGGCGCGCGCAGATCGTGCGACACGCTGTAAATGAACATTTCGTTTTCCTGGGTCTGCTGCCGCAAGGTCTCGTTGATGCGCGCGAGCTCACCGGTGCGGCGCGTGAGATCGGACTGGAAGCGCGCCTGGAAGCGCTCGGCTTCGAGTAGACGCCGGCTGGTTTCGTGCAAAGTCAGATCGAGCCGGGCAATCTCGTCGGTGCCTGGGCCGAGCGGCGCTAGCGGCTCATTTCCCGCAAGGCGCCCGGCGTTGTCGGACAGCAGCGCGAGGCGGCCGCGCACGCCGCGCGTAAAAAGCCAGACCGCGAGCGCGACGAACAGCAAGGAACCGAACACCGCGGCGACCACCAGCATCTGCTGACGTTCGCGCGCGGCGTCGGCGGCATTCGAGCGCTCCGTGTCGAGGCGCCGCTCTTCGGTCTGGAACGCCACCACCTGCTGGCGGAAACGATCGAGCACGTCGGCCGCCGCGAGATCGCGGAACCGCTCGACCACATCGCGCCGCCGCCCGGAACGCAGCATGTCCTGCATGCGATCCGACCACTGGCGATACGCCTGCACAGCCTGGCGCACCTGAACCACGCGCTCGACTTGCGCCGGGTTGTCGGCAACCAGTTCGGCCAGTTGATCGATGCGCCGGTCGACGTCCACCCACAGCGTGACAGGCGTGCCGAAGCGGGTATCGCCGGCGAGCACCGCACCACGCAGACGCACCGATTCGCCGAGCACCGGTTCGAGAATCGCGGTGGTCTGGCGCAGTACTTCTTCGCTATGGATGGCCCATTGCTCCGCTTGCGTCGCATCCGCCTGCGCCTTGACCAGTCCGGACAGGAGCGCCAGTTCGAGGAAGGCCGGAATCGCGATCAGCAGCAAGCCTTTGGTGGTCAGTCTCATGCGTGCGCATTGGAGTTCGGTGGCCCGGCAGCTGATGCGCGGGGACGGCACATTATGTCGGCGTTTTAACGCGAAGACAAAGACAGAGCGCGGCGTGACGGCGGTTCTTCAAGTAATGGTGGAGACCGTGCTCCGAGAATGAGCATTCGCCTTCGGGAATTTTAATTAAAACGTAAATCAAATCGGATAAATTGCCCAAACTTGGGGCATTTTGACCGCCGCAATACCGAAATGCACCTTTACTGTGCATTCCTTGCGATTAAAGGTACTTATCGTGTAGCCGGCCGCACAGTGCAGCAACCACTACAAAGCGCATTCCGGTGCGGCTTTGCACCGAATCGAGGCTTTCGGCACAAGTTTGGCCCGCTTCTTGCGTTCACTGCCCGCTTTTTTTGGCATAAGCGGGACACATCGATGGAAAGCTTGAAAACCGGCACCGATACCCTCTTCCTGTTGTTGGGTGCCGCAATGGTGCTCGCCATGCATGCGGGCTTCGCGTTTCTCGAACTCGGTACGGTACGCAAAAAGAATCAGGTCAACGCGCTGGTCAAGATTCTGGTGGACTTCTCGGTCTCGACGATCGCGTATTTCTTCATCGGCTACACCATCGCCTACGGCGTGCAGTTTTTCGGCAGCGCCGAGTCGCTGGCCGCGCACAACGGCTATGCGCTGGTGCGCTTCTTTTTCCTGCTGACCTTCGCCGCGGCGATTCCGGCGATCGTTTCGGGCGGCATCGCCGAGCGCTCGAAATTCAACCCGCAACTATTCGCAACCTTCGTGCTGGTCGGCTTCATCTACCCGTTCTTCGAAGGGATCGCGTGGGACGACCGCTTCGGCATCCAGACGTGGCTTACCCAATTGTTCGGCGTGCCGTTTCACGACTTCGCGGGCTCCGTGGTGGTGCATGCATTCGGCGGCTGGGTCGCGTTGCCGGCCGTGCTGCTGCTCGGCGCGCGCCACGGCCGCTATCACCGCGACGGCGGCATCGCCGCGCATCCGCCATCGAATATTCCGTTCCTGGCGCTGGGCGCATGGGTGCTGGCAGTCGGCTGGTTCGGCTTTAACGTGATGAGCGCGCAGACCATCGACAAGATCAGCGGTCTGGTCGCGGTCAATTCGCTGATGGCGATGGTCGGCGGCACGCTGACGGCGTGGCTCGCGGGCCGCAACGACCCCGGCTTCACGTACAACGGGCCGCTCGCCGGACTGGTCGCCGTATGCGCCGGCTCCGATGCGATGCATCCGCTCGGCGCGCTGGTGACCGGCGGCATCGCGGGCGCGCTGTTCGTCTACATGTTCACCTGTGTGCAGAACCGCTGGCGCGTCGACGACGTGCTCGGCGTGTGGCCGCTGCACGGCCTGTGCGGCGCGTGGGGCGGGCTGGCGGCGGGCATCTTCGGCTTGCACGCGCTCGGCGGGCTGGGCGGCGTGTCGTTCGGCGCGCAACTGATCGGCACGCTAGGCGGCATCGCGATCGCGTCGCTCGGCGGCACGCTTGTATACGGCGCGATTCGCCTGACAGTGGGCCTGCGGCTCGACCAGGAAGACGAATACAACGGCGCGGATCTGTCGATCCACAAGATTTCGGCAACGCCGGAGCGCGAAAGCGTCGGCTGATTATCGATATCGCCTCCGCGGCACGGCGCACGGTCCCCGCAGCGGGCGCCGTGCCGATGATAGACTTGCGCGCCGGAGCGGCTTCGTCGCCAGCGCCTCGACTGCTTCGAGGCCGACGATGCACCGGCAGCGGGCCGACCGCGCGCCGCTTCGCCCAGGCTGGCCGCGGACACGGCGGCCGGCGCGCTCCATCCGCTCCGACGACCATTCGACACTGCTGCCACACCTTATCGATATGTATCTGTCCATTCTCGCGGTTGGCATCGGCGGCGCGCTCGGCTCGCTGTTCCGCTGGTTCCTCGGCATCCGTCTGAACGGCTTATTTGCCGGTTTGCCGCTCGGCACCTTCGCCGCCAATGTGATTGCGGGCTACATCATCGGCGTCGCCGTCGCGGGGTTCGCGCGGGCGCCGCAGATCGCGCCGGAATGGCGGCTTTTCGTCATTACCGGTCTGATGGGCGGCCTGTCGACCTTCTCGACCTTTTCAGCGGAAGTCGTGCAGCGTTTGCAGGACGGCCGGCTCGGCTGGGCCGCCGGCGAGATCGTGATTCACGTGGGGGCGTCGCTGGTGATGACCGTGCTCGGGATTGCGACCGTCGCGCTGCTGGCGCGCTGAAGCGCCCGATGCGTAGCGGTAGCGCTATCGCGTTGCCCGCAACCTCACGTGTGCCCCCGCCGGCGCGAAACGACGCGATTTCCGCCGCTGCCGCGCGGCCATATACGTCGCCAAATACCGAAGGACGAAAAAAAAGACGTCACGTTGCCGTGACGCCTTAAAAAGTTCTAGCCATTCCGAGGGCCGTGCTAGAACCTGAGAGACGGTATTTCGAAAGTTTGCCCGGCGACGCGGACAGGAACAGCGCGGACAACTGGCAGACACAATGCGGACAGCGGCGCGACCACGTTTGGCTCAAAACTTCAGTTCAAAACTTGAAATTCTCGAACACCAAACCGTCTTTCGAAATGAGGTTCCATTTTTTATGGTTATGCTGACTAAGTCAAGAAAAATTTGGAGAGCCTTCATTCGTCTCGGCAAAATATTCCGATACAATGAATCTTCATATAAAAAATGGACTCCATGCCCCATCAAGGGTCCGTCGGCAGACGATATTGCCGGTTGGCCGCTAATAGCGTGTGATCAAATAAATTGAAATATAGTTCCAAAAAAACGACATGATCCGACCAACGCCTTCCCAGACTGCTGCTGACCCAGCCAGAGAGAAAGAGGGCTCGGGAGACGAAGTCACCGCGCTGGCACGCGGCTTGACCGTGCTGCGCTCGATCGCGGCCGCTGACGCGCCGCTCAGCAACCGCGAACTGACCGAACTCACCGGCATTCCGAAACCGACCGTCTCGCGGATCACGGCCACGCTGGTCAGTGCGGGTTTCCTGTTCCGTTTGCCGGACAGCGAACGTTTCGTGCTGACATCGTCCGTGCTGGAACTGAGCAACGGCTTTCTGCGCAATTTCGACATCCGGGCCCGCGCGCGGCCGTTCCTGATCGAACTCGCCGAACGCACCGCCCTGTCGGTACACCTGGCCGTGCGCGACCGCCTCGACATGGTGGTGATCGACGCAATCCGGCCGCGTTCGGCGGTGCTGGTGTCGCGCCTCGAAATCGGCTCGCGGATGGATCTGAGCCGCACCGCGATCGGCCGCGCCTATCTCGCGGCGCTCGCCGAACCGGAACGGGAAAAGCTGCTGATCGGCTTGCAAGCCGCTGAAGGCGACGATTGGGGTCACGTCAGCAGCCGGCTGGAAGCCGCGCTGCAAGAAACCACCGAGCAAGGCTTCGCCATCGCAACGGGGGAATGGTACAACGGCCTGAACGCGATCGCGGCGGGTTTCATCGGACCGTCAGGCGAACGCTATGCGGTTAACTGCGGCGGTTCGGCGGACCAGTGTCCGCGCGACTGGCTAGTGGCGCGCGCGGCGCCGGCGCTGCTCGAATGCATCTCGAAAATCGTCCTCGAAATCGGCGGCACACCTGGGCGCCGCCTCGACAACTGAACCGCGTCGAAGCACCTCGGCCAAAGCCCGGCGCATCCTGTAACCTTCGTAATCAAAAGAAAAATACACGGGTGGACTGTTACAGAGCGCGCGACGTAGGATCATGCATTCCTGTCGCGGGGCGCTGCGCGGGATTGCCGCTGCAGGGTGCTGCCGGGGGTGCTAAATGAGGCTCGCTTGCAGTTGTGTCCGGCGCGGTACCTTACCGGCATCGTTGCCGTGGTATGCGCAGTTCGCTGCAGCAATCCGGCTTACTGCATCGGTCTATAACGGCCCGGCCGACCTGTCACGATGGCGCACCGCATGAACATCTTTGGTTAACATCTTTGCCCCGCGCCTCGGGTAGCATCGCGCTGAACACGCGTGATGCCCCCGCTGTCGAAACCGCCTGTTACGCCGCGTGCGTGCCGAGCCGCCGAACTGTCGAGCGGCCTGCCACCCAGCGGCTCACATCCAAGCCAGCCACCTGATCGAACCGATGGACGAACTACAAAAGCATTCGGAAACCTCACGCCCTGCCACTCCGGCTTCCCAACCGGGTTCGCAACCGTCCACCACCGGCCGGCAGGCCGGCGGTCCCGCGGACGCCCCAGGCGTAGTGCGGAGGCATCGCGGCCGCACTATCGCACTGATCGTCGCAGTGCTGGTGATCCTTGGGTTCGCGCTGTGGCGCTGGCATCCGTGGGGCGGACCGGCCGGCAGCGCCAGCGCGGCTGCCGGAGCGAGCGGCGCAAGCAGCGGCCGCGCGGGCCGCGGCGGCCCCCCGGGAGGCATGGCCAACATGCCGCAGCCCGTTCACGTCGCTACCGCCACGCAAGGCGAGATGCCGGTCGTGCTGAGCGCGCTCGGCACGGTCACGCCGCTCGCCAACGTGACCGTGCTGCCGCAATTGAGCGGCGTGCTGCAGGACGTGTATTTCACGGAAGGCCAGATGGTCAAGAAGGGCGATGTGCTCGCGCAGATCGACCCTCGTCCGTATCAGATCTCGCTCGACAACGCGCAAGGCACGCTGGCGCGCGACGAGGCGCTGCTGCAAACCGCCCGCCTCGACCTGAAGCGTTACCAGACCCTGCTCGCGCAAGACTCGATCGCAGCCCAGCAGGTCGACACGCAGGCCTCGCTCGTCAGGCAATACGAAGGCACGGTGAAGTCCGACAAGGCCAACATCGACACCTTCAAGCTCGACCTGGTCTACGCGCGCATCACCGCGCCGGTGTCGGGGCGAGTCGGCTTGCGCCAGGTCGATCCGGGCAACTACGTGACGCCGAGCCTGACCAACGGCATCGTCGTGATCACGCAGTTGCAGCCGATCAGCGTGATCTTCACGACCTCGGAAGACAACCTGCAGCAAATTCTCCAGCAAACGCAAATCGGCGCGAAGCTCTCGGTCACCGCTTATGACCGCAGCAACACGACCTCGCTCGAAGGCGGCACGCTCGAAACGCTCGACAACCAGATCGACACCACCACCGGCACGGTCAAGCTGCGCGCGATCTTCCAGAACACGAAGAACCTGCTGTTTCCGAATCAGTTCGTCAACACGCGCTTGCTGGTGAGCACGATCAAGGACGCGGTGATCGTACCGACCCCGGCCGTGCTGAACGGTTCGATGGGCCAGTTCGTGTACGTCGTGAAACCGGACAATACGGTGACGGTGCGACCGGTCAAGATCGGCCCGGTCGACGGCGAACGCACCAGCATCAAGTCGGGCCTGCAAGTCGGCGAGCGCGTCGTGATCGACGGTTCGGACCGCCTGCGCGAAGGCGCGCAGATCACGATTCCGGCCGACAGGCCGCGCGGCGCCTCGGGCGCCCGCGGCGCGAGCGGAGCGGCCGCGGCATCGGGTGCATCCGGCGCACGCGGGCATCACGGCAGACATCCGGCGCAAGCCTCGCAATAAAGGCATGGCAATTACCGCATGAATCCATCCCGCGCCTTTATTCTGCGTCCCGTCGGCACTGCCCTGCTGATGGCGGCGATCATGCTGGTCGGTCTCGTCGCGTTGCGCTTCCTGCCGCTGTCCGCGCTGCCCGAGGTCGACTATCCGACGATCCAGGTGCAGACCTTCTATCCGGGCGCGAGCCCGGACGTGATGACTTCATCAGTCACCGCGCCGCTCGAACGGCAGTTCGGGCAGATGCCGTCGCTGAATCAGATGTCGTCGCAAAGCTCGGCCGGCTCTTCGATCATCACGTTGCAGTTCAGCCTCGATCTGCCGCTCGACATCGCCGAACAGGAAGTCCAGGCCGCGATCAACGCAGCGGGCAACCTGCTGCCGTCCGACCTGCCCGCGCCGCCGATCTACGCGAAGGTCAATCCGGCTGACGCGCCGATCCTCACGCTGGCGCTCACGTCGAAAACGCTGCCGCTTACGCAGGTGCAGGATCTCGCCGACACGCGCCTCGCGCAGAAAATTTCGCAGGTCGCGGGCGTGGGTCTGGTGAGCCTGTCCGGCGGTCAACGCCCGGCCGTGCGAATTCAGGCGAATCCGCGCGCGCTCGCCGCGTACGGTCTGAATCTCGACGACCTGCGCACCACCATTTCGAACCTGAACGTCAACACGCCAAAGGGCAATTTCGACGGCCCCACGCGTAACTACACGATCAACGCGAATGATCAGCTGACCGACGCCGACGCGTACAAGAGCGCGGTGGTCGCGTACAAGAACGGCCGCGCGGTGATGCTGACGGACGTCGCCACCATCGTGCAGGGCGCGGAGAACACCAAGCTCGGCGCGTGGGTCAACAACACGCCGGCAATCATCCTGAACGTGCAGCGCCAGCCCGGCGCGAACGTGATCCAGGTGGTCGACAGCATCAAGGCGCTCTTGCCGCAGCTGCAGCAGGCGCTGCCCGCCGCGCTCGATGTCGAGATCATCACCGACCGCACCACCACGATCCGCGCGTCGGTGCGCGACGTGCAGTTCGAACTGCTGATGTCCGTGGTGCTGGTGGTGCTGGTGATGTACCTGTTCCTCGCCAACATCTACGCCACGATCATCCCAAGTCTGTCGGTGCCGCTGTCGCTGATCGGCACGCTCGCCGTGATGTACCTGTGCGGCTTCTCGCTCGACAATCTTTCGCTGATGGCGTTGACGATCGCGACCGGTTTCGTGGTCGACGACGCGATCGTGATGATCGAGAACATCGCGCGCTATGTCGAAGAAGGCGACTCGGCATTGGAGGCCGCGCTGAAGGGCTCGAAACAGATCGGCTTCACGATCATTTCGCTGACGGTTTCGCTGATCGCCGTGCTGATTCCGCTGCTGTTCATGGGCGACGTGGTCGGGCGGCTCTTCCACGAATTCGCGATCACACTAGCGGTGACGATCGTGATCTCGGCGATCGTCTCGCTGACGCTCGTGCCGATGATGTGCGCGAAGCTCCTGCGCCACACGCCGCCGCCCGAAAGCCACCGCTTCGAAGCAAAAGCGCACGCGTTCATCGACTACGTGATCGCCCGTTATGCCGTCGCGCTCACGTGGGTGCTGAACCGGCAACGCTCGACGCTGTTCGTCGCGGTGCTCACGCTGGTGCTGACCGGCGTGCTGTATGTGTTCATTCCGAAGGGCTTCTTCCCGGTGCAGGATACCGGCGTGATCCAGGCGATCACGCAGGCGCCGCAGTCGGTATCGTATGCGTCGATGGCCGAGCGGCAACAGGAACTCGCCGCGCAGATCCTGAAGAATCCGGACGTGGAAAGCCTGACCTCGTTCATCGGCGTGGACGGCAGCAACATTACGCTCAACAGCGGCCGCATGCTGATCAACCTGAAGCCGCGCGACGACCGCAAGAACACCGCGAGCGACGTGATCCGCCAGTTGCAGCAGGACGTCGCGCATATTCCCGGCGCGTCGCTATACATGCAGCCGGTGCAGGATCTGACCATCGATTCGACGGTCAGCCCGACGCAGTATCAGTTCATGCTGACTGATCCGAACATCAGCGAATTCACCACCTGGGTGCCGAAGCTGGTCAACCGGTTGAAGCAGTCGCCGGAACTCGCCGACGTGGCCACCGACTTGCAGGACAACGGCCAGTCGGTCTATATCGAGATCGACCGCGCCACCGCGTCGCGTTACGGCATCACGCCCGCCACCGTCGATAACGCGCTGTACGACGCGTTCGGCCAGCGCATCATCTCGACCATCTTCACGCAGTCCAACCAGTACCGCGTGATTCTGGAGGCGCAGCCGCAGATCCAGCACTACACCGAATCGCTGAATGCGATCTACCTGCCCTCTTCCACGTCGTCGGGCGGCCAGGTGCCGCTGTCGTCGATCGCGAAGTTCGTCGAGAAGCCCGCGCCGCTGCTGGTCACGCACTTGAGCCAGTT
Organism: Paraburkholderia sp. IMGN_8; assembly: GCF_038050405.1. NCBI lineage: Bacteria > Pseudomonadati > Pseudomonadota > Betaproteobacteria > Burkholderiales > Burkholderiaceae > Paraburkholderia > Paraburkholderia sp. IMGN_8. The sequence continues at coordinate 2,942,551 of NZ_CP150900.1, forward strand.
CCCGGCCACCACCGTGTCGTTCAACCTCGCGCCCGGTTCGTCGCTCGGCGCGGCGGTGAAAGCGATCGCTCAGGCGGAGAAAGATATCGGCTTGCCTGCTTCGTTCCAGACACGCTTCCAGGGCGCGGCGCTGGCGTTCCAGGCGTCGCTCTCGAACGAGCTGTTCCTGATTCTGGCGGCGATCGTCACGATGTATATCGTGCTCGGCGTGCTGTACGAGAGCTTCATCCATCCGATCACGATTCTGTCGACGCTGCCGTCGGCCGGGGTCGGCGCATTGCTGGCGCTACTGATGACCGGGCATGATCTCGACATCATCGGCATCATCGGTATCGTGTTGCTGATCGGTATCGTGAAGAAGAACGCGATCATGATGATCGATTTCGCGCTCTATGCCGAGCGCGAGGAAGGCAAGCCGCCGCGCGAGGCGATCTACCAGGCGTGTCTGCTGCGCTTCCGGCCTATTCTGATGACCACGCTGGCCGCGCTGCTCGGCGCGCTGCCGCTGATGCTCGGCACCGGCGCCGGGTCGGAATTGCGCCGGCCGCTCGGTATCGCGATTGCCGGCGGCCTGGTCGTGAGCCAGTTGCTCACATTGTTCACGACGCCGGTGATCTATCTCGCGTTCGACTCGCTCGGCCGCCGGGCGCGCGAGCGCTTCAATCGCGGCAAGCCTATGCCACCCGCCACCGATGCAGGGAACTGACCGATGAACCTGTCGCGTCCGTTTATCTCCCGCCCGGTCGCCACCACCTTGCTGGCGATCGGCATCGCGCTGTCCGGCATTTTCGCATTCACCAAGCTGCCGGTCGCGCCGCTGCCGCAGGTCGATTTCCCGACCATTTCGGTGCAGGCGACGCTGCCGGGCGCAAGTCCGGACACGGTGGCGACCAGCGTCGCCAGTCCACTCGAACGGCATCTCGGCTCGATTGCCGACGTGACCGAGATGACCTCGCAAAGTTCGGTCGGCTCGACGCGGATCACGCTGCAGTTCGGCCTGAACCGAGACATCGACGGCGCCGCGCGTGACGTGCAGGCGGCCATCAACGCCGCGCGCGCCGATCTGCCGGCGAGCCTGCGCAGCAACCCGACGTACCACAAGGTGAATCCCGCCGACGCGCCGATTCTGATTCTGGCGCTGACGTCGAAGACATTGACCGCCGGCCAGTTGTATGACTCGGCTGCCACCGTGTTGCAGCAGTCGCTGTCGCAGGTGGACGGTGTCGGCGAAGTGGATGTGAGCGGCTCCGCCAACCCGGCGGTGCGCGTCGAACTGGAACCGCAGGCGCTCTTCCACTACGGCATCGGTCTCGAAGACGTGCGCGCGGCGCTCGCCGCGGCCAACGCGAACAGCCCGAAAGGTTCGATCGAGTTCGGCCCGAACCGCGTGCAGATCTATACCAACGACCAGGCCAGCAAGGCGGCGCAGTACCGCGACCTCGTGATCGCGTATCGCAACGGCGCGGCGGTGAGGCTCTCCGATGTGTCGGAAGTAGTCGATTCGGTCGAGGATCTGCGCAACCTCGGCCTCTTCAACGGCAAGCATTCGGTGCTGGTGATTCTGTACCGCCAGCCGGGCGCGAACATCATCGAAACCATCGACCGCGTGACCGCGATGCTGCCGCAGTTGCACGCGTCACTGCCAGCCGACGTCGACATCGCGCCGGCCGCCGACCGTTCCACGACGATCCGCTCGTCGCTGAAGGACACCGAGCGCACGCTGATGATCGCGGTGGCGCTGGTGGTGATGGTGGTGTTCCTGTTCCTGCGCAACTGGCGCGCAACGCTGATTCCGAGCGTCGCCGTGCCGATTTCGATCATCGGCACGTTCGCCGCGATGTACCTGCTCGGCTTTTCGATCGACAATCTTTCATTGATGGCGCTAACGATCGCGACCGGTTTCGTGGTCGACGACGCGATCGTGGTGCTGGAGAACATCTCAAGGCATATCGAGAACGGCGTGCCACGCATGCAAGCCGCATTTCTCGGCGCGCGCGAAGTCGGCTTCACCGTGCTGTCGATCAGTATCTCGCTGGTCGCCGTGTTCCTGCCGATTCTGCTGATGGGCGGCATTGTCGGGCGGCTGTTCCGCGAGTTCGCGCTGACGCTTTCGCTGGCGATCGCGGTGTCGCTGATGGTCTCCCTCACCCTCACGCCGATGATGTGTTCGCGCCTCTTGCGCGAGCCGCACGAGCAGAAGGAAGAAGGACGTCTTGGACGCTGGCTCGAGCGCGGCTTCACGTCGATGCACCGCGGCTATGAACGCACGCTTGGCTGGGCGCTGCTGCATCCGCGCCTGATCGTGACGATTCTGCTCGCGACCATCGGGCTGAACATCTGGCTGTACATCGTCGTGCCGAAGGGCTTCTTTCCACAGCAGGACACGGGCCGGCTGATCGGCGGCATCCAGGCCGACCAGAGTACGTCGTTCCAGGCAATGAAGGGCAAGTTCTCGGAAATGATGGAGATCGTCGGCAGGAATCCGGCGGTGGACAGCGTGGCCGGTTTCACCGGCGGCCGACAGACCAACTTCGGCTTCATGTTCGTGTCGCTGAAACCGAAAAGCGAGCGCAAGATATCCGCCGACCAGGTGATCCAGCAACTGCGCGCCCCACTCGGCGACGTGGCCGGCGCGCGAACTTTCCTGCAGGCGGTGCAGGACATTCGCGTCGGCGGCCGGCAATCGAATGCGCAGTATCAGTTCACGCTGCTGGCCGATTCGACCACCGATCTGTACCTGTGGGGACCGAAGCTCACCGAGGCGCTGCAAGCGCGCCCCGAACTCGCAGACGTGAATTCCGACCAGCAGCAAGGCGGTCTCGAATCGATGGTGACGATCGACCGCGCGAGCGCCTCGCGCCTCGGTATCAAACCGGCGCAGATCGACAACACGCTGTACGACGCGTTCGGCCAGCGCCAGGTATCGACGATTTACAACCCGCAGAACCAGTATCACGTCGTGATGGAAGTCGCGCCGAAGTACTGGCAGAGCCCCGATATGCTGAAGCAGATTTACATCAGCACCTCGGGGGGCAGCGCGAGCGGCGCGCAGACCACTAATGCGCCGGCCGGGACCGTGACGTCGAAGGCGACCACATCGACCTCGTCTTCGACCAGTGCGTCGACAGGTGGCACGGCGGGCACGACCGCATCGAGCGCGGCGAGTATTGCCGCCGATTCCGCGCGCAACCAGGCGATCAATTCGATTGCGGCGAGCGGCAAGTCGAGTGCTTCGTCAGGTGCGGCCGTATCGACCTCGAAGGAAACGATGGTGCCGTTGTCGGCGATAGCGAGCTTCGGACCGGGGAATACGCCGTTGTCGGTGAATCACCAGAGCCAGTTCGTCGCATCGACGATTTCGTTCAATTTGCCGCCGGGCGTGTCGTTATCGACAGCGACGCAAGTGATTTACGACACGATGGCGCAGATCGGCATGCCGGGGACGATTCACGGCAGTTTCCAGGGGACGGCCCAGGCGTTTCAGCAGTCGATGTCCGACCAGCCGATTCTGATTCTGGCCGCTTTGGCGGCGGTGTATATCGTGCTTGGGATTTTGTATGAGAGTTATATCCATCCGTTGACGATTTTGTCCACGCTGCCCTCCGCGGGCGTTGGGGCGTTGCTTGCGTTGCTGTTGTTCAAGACTGAATTCAGCATCATTGCTCTGATTGGTGTGATCTTGCTGATCGGCATCGTGAAGAAGAACGCCATCATGATGGTCGACTTCGCTATTGAAGCCTCCCGGCAGGGGTTGTCGTCGCGAGATGCGATTTTTCAGGCTTGTTTGCTGCGGTTTCGGCCGATCATGATGACGACTTGCGCGGCCCTCCTGGGGGCGTTGCCGTTGGCTTTTGGACGAGGGGAAGGGGCGGAGCTTCGGGCTCCGCTTGGGATTGCTATTGTGGGTGGGTTGATTGTCAGCCAGATGCTGACTTTGTATACCACGCCGGTGGTTTATCTTTATATGGATCGGATTCGAATTCGGTGGGAGTCGAGGAAGGCTCGAGGGACCGGGATTGCTCCCTCTTGATTTTCTTTGCCTTTGGCGGCGGCATTGGTTTGTGCGCCTGCGGAGGTGGTCTTTGTTTTTTGCCTATGCGGCGCTTCTTATCTCTGTGTGCCTGTGGCGTTGGCCTTTCCTTGAGTTGTTAGTGGTCTATTAGCGTCGCCCCTGTGCGGGGCAGGCACTTACTTTCTTTGCCGCCGCAAAGAAAGTAAGCAAAGAAAGCGGCTTCACACCGCTAACCCTTAAGCGGGTCCCCTGGCTTGGAGGAGGTAGTGGAGCATCTGGAATCGGTGTTCTCGCACATTCCGCGTGAGTGACAAGGCAGTCATACTTCCGGCGGCGCTGCGCGCGCCGTAGCGGTACTTCTCAAAACCGATGGGCGTACGCGCTTCCGGCGTCATTCTTCCCGCCTCTCACTGCGTGCTCGCCGGAACGGTCTGCGAGGGAAACCAGGGGCGTTGTTTGCGCGCGGTGGGGGCCATCGGCTTCGCCTCGGCGAGGCGCTGAATTGTGGAAATGCCGGCCACTTCGCCGAGCGAAATGCAACTGTGAATTGCAAGCCATCTCGCCAAACGAAACGTAGCTGCGAATTACGTCAGCGCAGTAAAGACAAGCCCTTACGCGTGAACACCGCAGGCGCCGGAAGCACCCTACGGGCCCGGTGGGCCCGTAGGTTTTGTGAAGTACCGCTACGGCGCGCGCAGCGCCGCCGGAAGTATGACTGCCTTGTCACCAGCGCGGAGTGTGCGAGAACACCGATTCCAGATGCTCCACTACCTCCTCCAAGCCAGGGGACCCGCTTAAGAATTAGCGGGGTGAAGCCGCTTTCTTTGCTTACTTTCTTTGCGGCGGCAAAGAAAGTAAGTGCCTGCCCCGCACAGGGGCGACGCTAATAGACCACTAAGAAATCAAGGAAAGGCCAACGCCGCAGGCAAACAGACAACAAGCGCCGCATAGGCAAAAAAATCACCCTGGCATCGCGCAGCCCCAAACCTTATGGCTGCTTATGTGTCGCAGCCCAATCCTTCACCGCCTTAAGCGTGTTCTCGACATGCTTCTCCGGCGACAGACTCGTGTACTCATAGATGATCTTGCCGTTCGGCGCGATCACGTACGACACGCGATTGGCCATCGAACTATGCATCGGCAAACCGGCGTCGTACTCGCCGATAACCTTCGAGTCGGCATCGGCGGCCACCGGGAATTTGCTGCGGCATTCGCTGATTGAAAACTTCGTCAACGTGTCGATGTTGTCGTGCGACACGCCGATCACCGTCGCGCCATATTTCTTGTACTCATCGACGGCCTCGGCAAACTCGTGGGCTTCAATCGTGCAGCCCTGCGTGAAAGCCGCCGGATAGAAATAAACCACCACCGGTCCTTTCTTCAACTCGTCGGCAAGTGAATAGGTGTAGGTCTTACCGCCCAGCGATGCCTGCGCGGTGAACGCCGGCGCTGCGTCGCCCGGCTTGAGCGTCGCCGACGCCGTCAGCGAATGCATCGCGAATCCCACCGACAAGACGGCAGCAAGCGCCACCGGTATGATTTTCTTCTTCATCTGCAGCCCTCCAAGCGTGAATGCACGCAGTTCGTGCAATGAGTCAAGGGGCGCGGCGTTCATCCGAACACCGCTCGACCCTCCTTCGCTATTGGACCACGTCCGGGTCAAGTGCGTCAGAACTAGCCTACAAGCGGCGCACGAGTCAGCGCTCGCAACCGCGCCGCATGGAACCACGCGGCAAAGCCTGGCGAAGCCCGGCAGCACGGCGAGCGCCGCGCGCAAGCTTCAGGCAGCCGCCTCTTCGATATGCGCGCCGAACCACGCAGCCGCCGACAGGTTCAGTTCGGCCAGCAATTCCGGCGTAAGCGCGGCGAAGCCGGCCGGCGCATCGGAACCGGCGGCGATCGACGCGGCATCGGCGCCCTCGCCCGCCGCTTCGGCAATGCGCAGCAAAGTACCGAGCGGACCGCTGCGCGAGACGATCGCCTCACGGATCTGCGGCGCGAGGCCGAGCTTCTCGAGCACAGCAGCGGGCGTGCTGCCGAGCACCACGTGGACCAGCGAAAAAATACCGGTCATGAAAGCCGCATCGGCAAAATCGTCGTCGGCCGGGCGCAGCCAGTTTGCGGCCAGCTCCATGAAGCGCGAACGCGTGCCCGCCAGTTGCACCAGCGGATCGGCGCGCCACGGCAGATCGCCGCCGTCGGCGTAGAGCAGCAGTTGTGCCCAGCGCGTAATCTGCCGCGTGCCGGTGGCGATGACGGCCTCGCGCAACGACGCAATGTCGCGCCCCAAGCCGAACGCACTCGAATTGACGAGGCGCAGCAACTGCACCACCACGCTCGGATTGAGCTTCAGTTCCGCTTCGAGCTCGACGATGCCGGCATCGCGCGAGAGCAACGCGAGCAAACGCAGCAAGGCCGGCCGCGGCGAGCGGTTGCGCGGCGCGGCCAGCACCTGCGGCCGCGCGAAGAAGTATCCCTGGAACAGATCGAAGCCGAGCTCGCGCGCCAACATGAAATCGTCGCGCGTCTCGACCTTCTCGGCGATCAATGTCTTGCCGTGGCCGCGCACGACCGAGGCCAGCTTGGCCAGTGCCGCCGGCTGGGTGAGCAGGAAGTCGATCTTGACGATATCGGCGTACGGCAGCACGGCGATCAGCTCGCTCGACAGTTCGCTGACATCGTCGAGCGCTACCTGGAAGCCGGCGCGGCGCAAGTCGGTCAGCCGGCGCACCAGCTGCGCGTCGAACGTCACGGTCTCGAGGATCTCGAGCACGAAACGCTCGGGCGGCATCAGATGGACGATGTCGTTGAACAGCAGCGCGCGGTCGATATTGACGAAACCGCGGTGAGGGCCCAGCACCGCCGGCACACCGATTCCGCCGATCGTGCGCGCCACCACCTGCGCCGTCGCCTGGGCATCGTCGCTGACTTCGGCGTAGTTATGCGCGCCGGATCGAAACAATAATTCGTAAGCATTGAGCGCGCCGTCGCGATCGAGAATCGGCTGGCGGCCCAGATAGACGAACTGCGAGACAAACTGCGCCTGAGTGGCCGGATCGACGCTGTCGGCGCGTTGAGCAAGCACCTCGACGTGCCCGGGCTCGGCCCTGACAGGGTGACGTTCAGACATGGATCATCGGTGCGTGGATTCGGAAACGCTATGCAGCGGCGTAACGCGCCGACGCTGCATAGCGGCTTGCCGCAGGGGTTTGCCGCCGTCGGGTTGGTCCTCAGTTCGGCCCTTCGGTTTGCCCTTGGCTCTGCCCCTGTTAACGGATACAACGAGCCCGCACTTTAACCGAATCGATCCCGGCGCGGTGGCGACTCGCGCAGCCATTCCTTACCAACGGTTTTTTTCAACCGGCGGCGCTAAAGATTTCCCGCCGCCGGTCGTTATCCTGTTCTGATGAGGCGGCCTGATACCTCTCGAGCGCCCGAGAGCACGGCGGGCAGCAAGCCGCCTCGCCTGCAGACGAACACAGGTTCCCAGCGACAAACATGGAAGCGAACAGGATCACCGCGCCCCGCCGGGGCTCCTTGCGCACGGTCATCGACCGGCTGCGGGCGTTCGGCCGGCGCGCGGAGCCCAAACCGCAGTTGGACGCAAGCCGCGCTGCGCAACTGGAACAAGTGGTCGGCGCCGTCGACCTGCTGGCGCACGTCGATCACGAACTGCGCTTTCTCTATGTTTCCGACGCCAGTCTGCGCTTCATCGGCTACCACCGCGAGTATCTCGAGACCATCACGCTGCACGATCTGGTGGCGCCCGCCGACGTCCAGCGCCTCGACGCGTTGCTCGCGCGCGCCGCCACGACGGGCAACGTCGAGAAAGCTACGCTCAGCCTCATCAAGTCGCTGACCTACCCGATCACGGTCGAACTGCGCGTGGTGCGCAACAACCACGGCGGCATCGACGGTTACGCGATCGCCGGTTTCGACGTGTCGGCCTGGCGAGCCACTGAGGAACGCTTGACCCAGGCGCTGCATCACGACCGCCTGACCAACCTCGCCAACCAGTCGGCGCTGATCCCCGCGCTGCTCGACGCGCAACAGCAAGCCGACGCGCACGGCACGCCGGCCGCTCTGCTGCTGCTCGACATCGACGACTATCAGCGCGTGAACCGCGCGCTCGGCTACGACGCCGGCGACGAAATGCTGCGCGACACCGCGCGGCGTCTATTGAATATGACGAGCCCGAGCGAGACGATCGCGCGCGTGGCCAGCGACGAGTTCGCGATCCTCGTGAAGGCGGCGACGGACCGCACCCACGCGGCGGCGGCCGCCGAAGCGCTAGCCCGCCGCTTGTTGACCGCGATCCTGCAGCCGTACGTATTCAACGGCCAGCAGGTGCATCTGTCGGCGAGCATCGGCATTGCGCTCTACCCCGACGTGCGCCACGTCAACGACACCGCCGCGCACGACACGCATCTGCTGCGCTGGGCCGACCATGCGCTGCAACAGGCCAAGGCGGCCGGCGGCAACACGCTCGCCTTCTATGTGCCGGACGACAACCCGGCCGACGCCGAACGTCTGAAGCTCGAAGCCGATCTGTACGACGGCGTGCGCAACGGCGAGTTCTCACTGCACTTCCAGCCGATCACCAGCAGCCGCACGCATGGCGTGGTCGGCGTCGAGGCGCTGATCCGCTGGCTGCATCCCGTGCACGGTCTGGTTCCCCCTTCGATGTTCATTCCGCTTGCTGAGTCGATCGGCCTGATCAACTTCCTCGGCAACTGGGTGTTGAAGGTGGCCTGCATGCAGTTGATCCAGTGGGACGCGCAGGGCATCTCGTTGCAGTACGTGGCCGTGAACGTGTCGCCGCAGCAGTTCCGTGATCCGCGTTTCAAGGACGCCGTACGCGAAGCGATCGAACTGACCGGCATCGATCCGCGCCGCGTCGTGTTCGAGATCACCGAAAGCCTGCTGATGCACGACCCGGCGCACGCCAAAGGCCTGCTCGAGGAATTCACCGCGATGGGCATTCGCTTCGCCATCGACGATTTCGGCACCGGCTATTCGAGCCTCGCCTACCTGCAGCGATTCCCTCTCGCGAAGCTCAAGATCGACAGGAGCTTTGTCGAGAATCTGCTAACCTCCCGGAACGATCAGGCAATCGTTAGCGCGGTCGTGGGTCTCGCGCAAACACTCGATCTCGAACTGGTCGCCGAGGGTGTCGAAACGGAAGAACAGCGCACCCTTCTGACCGAAATGGGATGCGACCATATTCAGGGTTGGCTCGTCTGCAAGGCGTTGCCCTCCGACGAACTCGCGCAGCGTTTCGAATCACGCACGCTACACTTGCACGCCGCATAGCGATGCGGGCGAAGCGCTTGTGCAGCTGAACAAGCCGGCTTCGCGCCGGCGTGGCACTCATTGGAACATGTATGGTTTTTGCGGGAATCACATGGTAAAGGCGGCGGTGCTCGACAGGCTCTGGACGCGGATGAGCGAGCGCGGCGATTTCCCTATGCTGTCGCAGTCGCTGCGTACCACCATGGCGGCAATGAACAACGACGACCTCGACTTCACCGGACTCGTGCAAGTCGTGTTATCGGATTTCGCGTTGACGCAAAAAGTGCTGCGCCTGGCCAACTCGGCCATGTATATGGCGTTCGGCGGCAACATCACGACCGTGTCGCGCGCGCTGATGGTGCTCGGCATGGACGCGGTCGGCCACCTCGTCGTCGGCCTGAAGATCGTCGATCACTTTCATCACAGCGCGCCGCGCCGCATCGACGCGAAACTCGAACTGAACCGCACGCTGCTGTCGGGCTGCGTCGCGCGCAAGCTGACTGAGCGCGGCGATCTGCGCGCCGGCGAAGAGGCGGTGGTCTGCACGCTGATGCGCCAGATCGGCAAGCTGCTGGTGGTGTTCTATCTCGACGCAGAGTGGGATCAGATCCGCCGCCACATCGAAAGCGGCACGCTCGAATCCGACGCCTGCGTCCTCGTACTCGGCGTAACGTTCGACGAAATCGGCATGGAAGCGGCCACACGCTGGCGTCTGCCGGACATGATCCGCTCGGGCATGGGCGAGTTCGATCCGCAGGATACCGAGCAGCCACGCCAGGTGCAGTGGCTGCGCGCCATCACCAACTATTCGACGGCCGTGGCCGGCGTGCTGACCCAGCAGAACATGCCGGAGTGGGAACGCGAATCCCGCATCGGCGAATTGGCCCATGATTACAGCCGCGCGCTGAACACCGACCCGGAGGTGCTGCTCGATATGAGCGTCGCGCTCGCCCGTGAAGAAGGCGGCGACGGCGTGATGCGCGAGATCGTCGAGTTGCGCGCCAATGCGGACGCAATTGCGCGCGAGGCGCTCAATCCGGAAGCGCGCATCACGGCAGGGGTCGAAGATTTGCGTGCCCTGCCCGCCGGCAGCCCGCTCGCGCCGGCGCTGGCAATGGCCTCCGAAACCGTGCTGGCCGGCCTCGGATTTGCGCGCACGGTTGTGTTCGTCAAGCACAGCAACGGCACCTTCAGGGCGCGCCTCGGTCTCGGCCCGAAAATCGACGCGGCGCTGCCGAGGCTGTCGTTCAGCACCGCCTTCGAGCCCGACGTATTTCATCTCGCGATAGCGAACTCGGTGGGTATCTTCATCGAGAACGCGCGCGATCCGAAGATGGTCGCGCGGTTGCCTGAGTGGTTCCGCCGCTCGTTCGACGACACGCGCGCGTTCGTGCTGCTGCCGGTGGTCGACGAGACCGAGAAAACCATCGCGCTACTATACGGCGACTGGTCGGATACCCAGGAGGTGCGCCGGATCTCACAGAAAGAGATGGCCGCGCTGAATGAACTGGCCAGGGAGCTAGGACGTTTTTTCGCCCAGGGGCAAATGCAGGAAATGGAGACGATGTGAAGATGTGGCGTGATCGTTGATCACGGTGCTTCAGTTCTCCCGCATTTGCCCTGAATCGAGTTGGCCGATCAAGTGACTGAAACTCTCGGCCCGACTTAGGCGACGCAGCTGATGCTGCCGTCGCCCCCTCAGCCAACCCGACGCGCACTCCGCATCTTCCTCACCATCGCATCAAACAGCTTGATCGCGAACCGATCGTTGCGGATCAGTTGCGCCGCCAGTTGCGAACAACGCTCCTTGATGGCGTCCGACAGCGGTACATCGTCGCCACGCAGCGCCGCCGCCTGGCATTGAATTTCCGCTGCGCGCTGGGCGGTCCACAGCAGCATGAAGGTGCCCGGAATATCCTTCTCGCAAACGGCAATGCCGTGGTTGCGCAGCACCAGCACGTGCTTGTCGCCGAGGCTGGCCAGCATGCGCGCCTTCTCGTCAGCGAACAGCGTGATCCCTTCGAACGTGTGGTAGGCCACGCGTCCAAACAGCTGCGCGCCGTAAAAGTCGTCGTAACGAAAGCCTTCTTCCTTTAACGCAATGGCCGAAATCGGTGTCGTATGCGTGTGGACGATGCAATGCACGTCTTCTCGCGCGCCATGAATCGCGCTATGCAAAGCGAACCCGGCCGGGTTGCCGGGATACGGCGACGGCTCGACCAGATGGCCCTCGTGGTCGACCTTCAGCAGGTTGTCCGGTGTCACTTCGTAGTAGTTCAGGCCGAAAGGATTGACCAGATAATGAGCGTCTGCCCCGGGCAAGCGCGCCGAGATATGGTTGAAGATCATTTCCGTCCAGCCCATGTAATCAACCAGATGGTAGAACTCGGTCAGTTGAATGCGCAGCGCCCATTCGGCATCGTCGATGTGAGCCGGCTTGCGGATGTCAGAAAGGATGGCGTATGTCATGACTGTTTCCGGTTAAAAAGCAAAGCTGTATCGCGCGCGTTTTATCGAAGCGCGCGCTGCGTCGTTCGAAGGTCCACGGCGCATATCGATTCGCCATCGAGGCCACCGCATTGACCACCGAAAAACCACCACGGCACGCCGTTGACCGCCGGCACAACCAGCGTCTCTTCGCCGAGCATCGGTTCGATGGACGCCACCAAACCGGCTAACGCATGAGCCTTCGCACACACGAACACGATGTCCTGAATACCGAATTCGGCTTGATCGCTGACCTGCACCTTCACCTGGGCCGACCCGGACAGATCGGTCAGTTCGATACCGCGCCGGCTAATGGCCGCTAGTGTCGCGCCACGCGCGAACACGCTGACCTTCAGTCCACCGGCGGCGAGCCGCGCCGCCAGGGTGCCGCCAATCGCGCCCGCGCCGGCCACGCAAATCTTCGGCGACGACGGCATACCGCCGCGACGCACTTGTTCTCCTATCCAAGCCATTTCAAGCCAATCCCAGGTAGACGTCGACGATTCGCGAGTCCCGCGCGATCTGATCCGCCGGTCCTTCCATCGTCAACGCGCCGGTTTCCAGCACATAGGCATAGTCCGCGACCTTCAGCGCGGCGCGCGCGTTTTGCTCGATCAGCAGGATCGACACGCCACGCTCGCGCAACGCGGCGACAATGCGGAACACTTCCCGCACGATCAGCGGCGCGAGACCCAGACTTGGTTCGTCGAGCATCAGCAGCTTGGGCCGCGCCATCAGCGCGCGGCCGACAGCCAGCATCTGGCGCTCGCCGCCGGAGAGGGTGCCCGCGGCCTGGGTGCGGCGTTGCTTCAAGCGCGGGAACAACTCATAGACCTCCTGCATCGTCTGCGAATGGTCGGGATGTCCTTGCCGAATCCGGCTGAACGCGCCCAGTAACAGGTTGTCTTCCACCGGCATTTCGGCGAACAGCTCGCGTTTTTCGGGCACGAGATTCATACCGGCTGCCACCCTGTCCTCGATCTGCGCATGCGCGTGATGGCAGCCGCAAAATGCAATTTCGCCCTCCGACGGCAGCACGCCCATCAGCGCCGACAGCAGCGTGGTCTTACCCGCGCCGTTCGGCCCGATCACGGTCACGATCTGCCCTTCCCCCACCTGCAGGCTGACGTCCGACAGCGCGCGCACCTTGCCGTATGAGGCCGACAGGTTGCGTACATCCAGCATTTGTCCGGCCATTCAATCCTCCCCGCCCAGATAGGCCTCGAGCACGGCCGGATGCTGTTGCACCTCGGCCGGCAGACCCTCGGCAATCTTCTTGCCGAAATCCATCACCACCACACGGTCGACCAGGTTCATCACAAAGTCCATGTCGTGCTCGACCAGCAGAATCGCCAGTCCCTCTGCGCGCAGTTTGTTCAGCAACTCGGCGAGATCGCGTTTTTCCTGATAACGCAGACCGGCAGCAGGCTCGTCGAGCAGCAGCAGGCACGGATCGGACGCCAGCGCCCGGGCGATTTCCAGCACGCGCTGCTGACCTAGCGCGAGCGCCCCGGCCTCCTCGTTCAGATACGCACCCAGCCCGACCCGCTGGATCTGCCGCGCCGCTTCGGCCAGCAAACTGCGCTCCTCGGCCTGCCCGCACCGGAACGCGGCGCGCAGCACGCCACCGTTGCCGCGCAGGTGCGTACCGAGCGCGACGTTGTCGAGCACGCTCATCCGGCTCAATAACCGCACGTGCTGGAAGGTGCGGCTCATGCCGCGCTGGGCGATCTTTCTCGAGCCGATGCCGGTGATGCGCTCGCCGCGAAACACCACTTCGCCGGAGGTCGGCGTATCGACGCCGGAGATCTGGTTGAACATCGTGCTCTTGCCCGCGCCGTTCGGCCCCAGCAACGCGACGATCTCCGCTGCATGCACGGTCAGACTGATGGAATCGTTCGCCACCAGACCACCAAAGCGGCGCGTGACGTCGCGCACTTCCAGCAGAACTTCGCCCCTTGGCGGCATGGACCGCCTCGGCAACGCGGCGGCATTCGCGTCCACGCGAAGACCCGCCCGGCGCATGCTCCGCCCGATGACCGGCAACCGGCGCGCGAGCAGCGGCCACAATCCGCCACGCGCGTAATGCAGCAGAAACACCATGCCGAAGCCGAATACGATGATTTCAAAGTTGCCGGTTTCGCCGAGCAGCTTCGGCAGGATGTCCTGCAGCCACTCTTTCGCGATGGTGAACACGCCCGCGCCCAGCAGCGCGCCCCACACCTGCCCCGCGCCGCCGATGACGGCCATGAACACATAGTCGATCCCCATCTGGATGCCGAACGGCACCGGGTTCACGAACTGCTGCATATGCGCATAGAGCCAGCCGGACGCGCTCGCCTGCAGCGCAGCGATGATGAAGATCACCATGCGCGCCTGCGCCGTATCGACGCCCATCGCTTCGGCCATCACCGTACCGCCCTTGAGTGCCCGTATTGCGCGGCCCGCGCGTGAATCGAGCAGATTGCCGGTACAGACGATCGCCGCCAGCAGGAACAACCAGATCAGGTAATACATGCGCGCGCCGTCGCGCAGGCTGATGCCGGCCACTGTCACCGGCGGAATATCGGCGATGCCGGTATTGCCGCCCAGTCCGCCGATCGCGCCGAACGCGTAATAGAGACTCAGGCCCCACGCGATTGTCCCAAGCGGCAGGAAGTGGCCCGACAGGCGCAAGGTCAGCACACCGATCAGGCAGGCCGCCGCCAGGGTCAACAGCAAACCGGCCACGAGCGTCAGCCATGGCGATGCACCGAGCCAACCGATCCACGCCGGTAACGTAGCGCCCTGTACGCTAAGCACAGCGGTGGTGTACGCGCCAATGCCGACAAAGGCTGCCTGGCCGAAACTGGTCATGCCGCCGACGCCGGTCAACAGTACGAGGCCGAGCGTCACGAGCGCATAGAGGGCGATGTAATTGAGCAGCGTCACGTAAAACGGCGGCAGCACCAGCGGCCCGATCGCCAGCAACACCAGCACGCAGAGAAAGATGCGGCGAGGCATCATTCTTCCTCCTCAACAGGATGACTCTTCAGTGAGCGCCATAGCAGCACGGGAATGAGCAGCGTAAAAACGATGATCTCCTTGTAGGGACTGGCCCAGAATGCCGAGAACGATTCGATCAGCCCCACCAGAAACGCACCGGCCGCCGCGACGGGATAGCTGATGAGCCCGCCGATAATCGAGCCGACAAAGCCTTTCAGACTGATCAGAAAACCCGAATCGAAATAGAGCGTAGTGAGCGGCGCGATCAGAATGCCGGACAGCACGCCGATCAGCGCGGCAATGAAAAACGTCGCCTTGCCTGCGAATACCGGCGAAATACCCATCAGCCGGGCGCCCAGCCGGTTGAACGCGACCGCACGCAACGCCTTGCCATAGACGGTGCGTTCGAACGCCTGGCGCATCACGATCATCAACAATACGGATGTAGAAATAATCAGCAATGCCTGGCTGCTCAGGTTGATGGCGCCGAGTTGCAGCGGCACGTCGATGAACGGTGTGATGCGTGCGCCCTCGGGACCGAAGATCAGCAGACCCAAACCGACCAGCGCCAAATGCACCGAAATCGACACGATCATCAGCACCAGCACCGACGATCCGGCAAGGGGTTGATAGAAGAGCCGGTACAACTGCGGACCGAGCGGCACGATCAGCGCGAATGTCAGCAGCGCCTGCACCGCAACGGGCAGTTGCGCCACCGGCAACATATGCACCATTCCAGCCAGCGCGAACGCGTAAGCAAGCTTCCCGCACCCGGTGGCCGACAGGCGGAGCGTGCGCGTGCGCCGATAGCGCTCGACGAGGTCCGCCGCTGCTTCAGCCACCGAAAACGCAACCAGCAACCAGGCCACGAGCAGCGGCTTGCCCGCTTGCATCGCCGCCATCGTCAGCGCACCGTAGACCACGAATTCACCCTGCGGGATGAACAACACCCGGGTGACACTGAATACCAGCAGGATCGACAACGCCAGCAACGCATAAATCGCACCGTTGGTGAAGCCGTCCTGACCGAGGATCAAAACAATCTGAGCGTTCATCGGGACATCCGACCGTGGCTTACTTGATGCGCGCCCAATTGCCGTCCTTGACGGTAATCAGCACGCGGCCGCGATCATCGAAACCGCTGTGATCGGCGGGACTCATGTTGTAGACGCCTTGCGTGCCGACCAGATCGTGGGTCTGTTCGAGCGCGTCGCGCAATGCGCTGCGAAACACCGGTGTGCCTGGGCGCCCCGCTTTTTCGGCAATCGGCACCGCGCGTTCGAGCAAGAGGCCGGCATCGTAGACATTCGCACCGAAGGTGGCTGGCCTCACGCCGTTCAGCTTCTGATAGGCATCGATATAAGTGGTCGCCACTTTCTTCGACGGATTGCTGTCGGGCATCTCGGGCAACACGAGCATCAGGCTCGCGGCCAGCACGGTGCCTTCGACCTTGCGGCCGCCCAGCTTCAGAAAATCGGGCAATGCCGCGCCGTGTGTCTGATAAAACTTGCCCTTGTAGCCGAGGTCGTACAGCGTCGCTTCCGGCAGCACGCTGGCGCCGCCGGGCGCTGCGATCAGCACTGCATCCGGACGGCTCGCCATCACCTTCAGCGCCTGTCCCGTTACCGAACTGTCGGCGCGCTGATAGCGCTCGTTCGCGGTGATCTGAATGCCGTGGGTCTTCGCGAGGCCCGAGAACACCCGGTACCAGTTCTCGCCGTACGGATCGTTCAAGCCGATAAAGCCCACCGTCTTCACGTTGGTCCTGACCATATAGTCGACCAGCGCCTGAGCAATCAGATCGTCGTTTTGCGTGGTCTTGAACACCCACTTCTTCTGCTCGGTCATGGGCAGGACCACGGCCGCAGTGCCGACCGGCGCAAGCATCGGCGTGCCGGATTCGGCGGCGAACTGGATTACGCCCATCGCGTTAGGCGAACCGGTTGGCCCGATGATCGCGTCGACTTTGTTTTCGGCGATCAGCTTCTTGAAGTTGGTCACCGATGCAGTGGGGTCGCTCGCATCGTCCAGCGAAATATAGTCGACGCTCAGATCGCCGATTTTCTTCGGCAGCAACGGCACTGTGTTCTTCTGCGGAATGCCGACGAGCGCAGTCGGTCCCGTCGACGAAGTAATCACACCGACCTTGAGTTGGGCGTATGCCGGCAGCGAACATGCAGCGGCCACGGCGACGAGCGCCACCGTCGAGATTTTCTTCAACAACATTGCAAACCCCCGAGGACAGGTTGACTGATACCAATGAATGACTTCTGGATTGCTCACGAATGACGTGCCCACTCGTTAAACGGTGAAGGCAGTCTAAGTGAACGTTTTTTTGGCGGTAACCCAACCAAACCACCGCCCACCCCAGGAAAATCTTTAGGCGGGTACGGGATCGAAGCATGGGCGGCTGAGCAAGCCTGCTGCACGCGGCGCTGCTCCAGACAGCAGGAACGCCGGTGACGAAATAAGCGCGCGCCTAAAGATTTTCCCGGTAGAAAACGTGCATTCCTTGGGTTACCGCCAAAAAAACGTTCGCTTAGACTGCCCCTCGTCGTTCGGACACCCCGTGGCACTGCCGGTGCTGCCGCGGGTGAAAGTTTCAGTCTGAATCTTCTTCAATAAGCATTGCTTACTGTCTTGCGGAAAAACCTTGCATTTGCCGGCGTCGCCTTCGGCGGCTGCCTCACCTAAAACAACGAGACACGTAGCGGACTTTTACTCCAGGGGAATAAACAGTATGGCCAAGCGAATCATTCTCACGTCGGCGTTGATGTTGTGCGCAGCGCCGGTCTTTGCTCAATCGAGCGTCACCCTGTACGGCCGGATCGACACATCGATCGAATATTCGAACTTCGGGCCCAATCACGTGGTCCACATGGGCAGCGGCGATATCGCTGCCACCTCGTGGGGACTTAAAGGAGTCGAGGATCTGGGCGGCGGGCTGCGCGCCATCTTCAAGCTCGAGAATGGCTTCAATTCCTTTAACGGCGCAGCGGGTCAGAACGGCGCGCTGTTCGGCCGTGAAGCCTGGGTCGGCCTCGCGGGGTCGTTCGGCGCGTTTCAGGCCGGCGTCAACTACACGCCGATTCACACGATTCTCGTCACGTATTCGCTGCCCGCCTACGGTGCGGGTCTGGGCTGGGGCAATGCGGCCGACAACTTCGTCTATGGCCCGTCGCTGCGCGTGAGCAACTCGGTGCGCTATGT
Source organism: Paraburkholderia sp. IMGN_8 (assembly GCF_038050405.1). Classification (NCBI taxonomy): domain Bacteria; kingdom Pseudomonadati; phylum Pseudomonadota; class Betaproteobacteria; order Burkholderiales; family Burkholderiaceae; genus Paraburkholderia; species Paraburkholderia sp. IMGN_8. The sequence goes on from NZ_CP150900.1 coordinate 2,960,537, forward strand.
GTCGCCGCGCATGGGCGGATTCCTGGCGCGTGCGCTAGTCGCACGGGGCAACAACGGCTCGTCGAACAACGCGCCGGCGTCGCTGGGCGACACCTACAGCGGCGGCGTCAACTACGTGTACAACAATTTGTCAGTAGATATCGGCTACCAGTTGCAACGCTTCAGCCCGGTCACGACGCTCACGGCAAGCAGCCCGGTGGAGGGCGGTAATTACGCGCTTGCCGGCGTGTCGTATAACTTCGGCTTCGTGAAGCCGGCCTTCGTTTATGTACGGCATCGCGGCGGCCAGGACGTCGCCAGTATGGCTGGCTCGACTTATGCGAATCCGCATTCCGACTTTTTCGAAGCGAGTGCACAAGTGCCGATCAGCGTCGGCAAACTGCTGCTCAGCTACGGCCACTATCGCAAGATCGCCAATAGCGACGGCAACGCCGATTCGTTCGGCATCCGTTACGACTATCCGTTGTCGAAGCGCACCATCGTGTATGCGGGCGCCGCCGAAGTGCGCAACGGCGACGCCGCCGCCTTCTCCCTGAACAATGCGGGCGGCCCCGCCGCGCTCGCCGCACCCAAGCCGGGCCAGAATTCGAACTCGGTCGTGGTCGGCATGTTGCACATGTTCTAGGCGCGGATTCGTTTACCGCAATTTTTTGAACCGCTACGATGACAGCTGACCGGCTCGATATTTCCGGGCGGCCAGCTCTTCTCACAGCAGCGAGCCGAAGCACGTCATGGACGCACCCACCCAGTCCCCCATTGTGTACGTCGTCGATGACGATGAGGACATGCGTACGTCGCTTTCCTGGCTGCTCGCCTCGGTGAAGATTCAGGCCCGCTGCTTTCGGGGCCCGGTGGAGTTCCTCGAACAATTCGATCCCAGCGTGCCGGGCTGCATGGTGCTGGATGTGCGCATGCCTGGCGTCAGCGGCTTCGACCTGCAAGCTGAACTCAACCGCCAAGGTGTCTCGCTGCCGATCATTTTCGTGTCGGGTCACGGCGATATCCCGATGTCGGTACGCGCGCTGCAAAACGGCGCGATCGATTTTGTCGAAAAACCGTATAACTCGCAGCAGATGCTCGAACGGATCCAGAAAGCGATGCGCGTCGCGAGCGAAACGCATCGGGCGAATCAGCACCGCCAGGCGATGATCCAGCGCATCCGCGCGCTCACGCCGCGTGAGCAGGAAGTGCTGAACGGCGTGATCGAAGGAAAGGCAAGCAAGCTGATTGCGCGTGAACTGGGTATCAGCGCGAAAACCGTCGACGTCTATCGCGCGAGCATCAAGGAGAAACTCGGCGCGACGTCCATTGCAAGCCTGCTCAAGGACGTAATCGAAGCGCGGCACGCGATGGCCGCGCATCACCCGCACGAGTAGGCTTCAAAGGCCGGCTCTCCGCCGGCCTCTCATTTGGCACTCTACCAACCATTACGCAGCGCGCAGAAATTTCGGCCCCAATGCGTCGATCGAGGGACACCCGAGTTGCCCCAGCGTACGGTCGATTTCACGCGCCTTCGGCACGAAGCGCCAGCGTTCGAACGCGCTCCGGTTGGCCCGCATCGTCACCTCGTCATCCGCGCCGCCGCCCAGGTATTCGAACGCGAAATTCGGCAGCCGGCGCCGGGCCAGCAGCCGGAGTCCGTCGACATTGCAGGCACGGTAAAATTGAGCCGGACTGGAAAGATGTCTTTTCATCGGTGTTGGAGGTATGGATGAGGTGCAGCGGAGGTGCCACGGAGATGCCGCGGTTGACTGCGCCTCAGTCATCCCGCTCCTGCAGCGGCAGCGAAAAGCAGAACGACGTCCCCCGGCCCGGATTGGCTTCGGCCCAGACGTCGCCGCCGTGCCGGGAAACGATGTTCTTGCAGAGCGAAAGCCCGATGCCGTTGCCCCCGAGCTTCGACGTGAAGAAACCGTCGAATACCTTCTCATGCTGGCCGAGATCGATTCCGACGCCGGTGTCCGACACGCGTAGCACCGCCCGGCCGCGCTCGGAACACGTTCTGATGGTCAGGAAACGTAACGTCTCGGACACGTCGAGCATGGCCTCGACCGCATTGAATGCGAAATTGAGGATCACCTGTCCGATCAGGACTTTTTCGCAGCGAACCCATAACGGCTGATCGCCCAGTGCGAATTCGAATGGCACGCCGGCCTCGCGCGCTTTCAGCGCGATGAAATACTCGACATCGTGCACGATGGCGTTCAGGTCGATCGCCTCCTCGACCTGCTCGAGTTTCACCACGTAATCACGCACGCTCTTGATGATGACCGACGCGCGCTCGACCTGTTTGAGCACGCTGTCCAGCCCCCACATCACGTCTTCCGGCGTACCGGGCGACGCGTTGAGCCGCATCATGCCGCCTTCGAGAAAATTACGCGCCGACGCGAGCGGCTGGCTGAGTTCGTGCGAAAGCGTCATGGCCATTTCGCCCATCGCGTTGTAGCGCGCGAGGTACTCGAGCTTTCGCTCGCTGACGCGGCGCATTTCCTCGGCCTCGACTTGCGGCGTCACGTCGCGAAAATGCAGCAGGATGCCGCTCAGATCGTCTTCCAGCTCGACATGGCGGCAGAACGCGTCATGCCAGCGCAGCGATCCGTCGCCATTGCGGATCCGGTAACGAAACGAAGTCGGCTCGTGGCGCAGCTCAGCCTGGGCGAGCTGCGCGAGCACGACCTGCCGCGACGCGCCATCGCATAACGCGGTGAAATTCATCAGTGTCGAAACATCTGCCTGCAGGCCCAGCAGCCGGCACGACGACTCGCTCAGATATTTGATTTCGCCGCTTGCCGACAGCACCGCGATGCCTTCGCTCAGGTCATGCATGAATTCCCTGAGGCGGGTCTCGAATCGCTTCAGATCTTTCTTGATCCGTTCCTCGGCGGCAATGTCCCTGAACTGAACCATCAGCACGTCGCGATCGTGCAGCTTGACGCGTGTCGCTACCGCTTCGGAGAGGATTTCCGTGCCGTCTTTCGCGCGATAGCACCATTCGATGATGCTCTCGCCGTTCGCCACCGCGTCCTTCAACCACTGCAAACCGATCTCGTGCCGATACTTCTCCGCTTTGCGGGTCATATCAGGGGCTTTCAGCGGCAGCAATTCTTCGACGGTGAAGCCCAGCGCGTTGCATGCCGCGGCGTTGGCCCAAAGAATGGCCTTGGTTTCTGCGTCATGCAGGATGATGCACGTCTTCAGCGATTGAAGAAGCGCAAGGCGATCGGCATCCAACAGTTCGAATACGGGGGACGTTTCCATTCGTTCAGGCCCAGCGACGAAGTGTAACGGCCGTGCAAAAAGGCCTGAACGCAGCTTAACGCATCGTCGATATGGGTTCCTAGGGTCGAAATGGAGCGTGCGGCTAAAGGTTTCTTTAGTCGACCGTCGGCCCTCGGCCGAGGTTCATTAGATCAGTTATGAGAATCGCGCCCCGCCCGCGCCAAACTCAATCCTCAATCCGCTCCAGGCCCTCCGCGCTCCGATCCGCTGTCCCCGCCCATGCCCCTGCCGCCAGGCCAAGCTGCGCAACCTCTTGCGCCGTCAGCGGCTGCAAGCGCGCGCAGATGGTATCGATCTCATCCCATGCGCCCCGCTCCAGCGCTTCAACCGCTTTCAGCAACACCCCCAGCACGCCCTCGCGATGCAAAATCGCCGCCTGGATCGGCCGCGACAGCGTCAGCACGTTCAACGTGCTCTCGAGCGAGCCGCCAAACACCGCATCGACAAACGAAAACACGCCGGTCAGAAACGCCGCGTCGGCTTCGTCACGCCCGGCTTCGGGCAAGCGCGCGATCGCCAGTTCCATGAAACGCGCGCGGGTCGCCGCCAGTTGCAGCAACGGATCGTCTTCCAGCGCGACCTTGCGCCCGTCCGCGTATAGCAGCAACTGCGTCCAGCGGGCGATCCGATCGGTGCCGGTCGCGTTGATCGCTTCGCGCAGGGTCGTCACCTTGTGGCCGACCGCCAGCCCGCTCGAATTCGCGAGCTTCATCAGATGCATCACCAGCACCGGGTTCAGCTTGAGTTCGGCTTCGAGTTGCGCGACGGTCGGCTCGCCCGCCAGCAGTTGCAGCAGATTCAGCAATGCGTGCCGTGGCGCGCTGACACGCCGCGTCATCGAGGTCTGGGGACGCGCGAAGAAGTAGCCCTGGAAACGGTCGAAGCCCAACCCATGCGCCGTTTCGAAATCGGCCGGCGCATCGATGCCCGCTGCGATCAACAGCTTGCCCGCGGACTTGAGTACGCTGCTCAGCTTGGGCAGCAGCGCGCCCGAGGCGCGCGTGAAATCGATCTTGACGACATCCGCGTAGGGCAGGAGCCGCGCGAACGCCTCGTTGGGCTGGGTCACTTCATCGAGCACGAAGCGATAGCGCCGCCCATGCAGCTGAACGATCCGCGCGATCAACGCCTCGTCGACTTCGAGCGCAGACGACAGTTCGAACATGAAGCGGTCAGTAGGCAGGTGCATGATCGAGTCGTCGAACAGCATGTCGCGGCTCACGTCCACGTAGGCGGGATGCCCAGTGAGCGCGCCGCGCACGTTGCTCTGGAGCAGACCGCGAATGACGGCTCGCGCCACCTGTTGCGCCGGCTCGGGCTCGCGACCCGGCAAGGCGTCGGCGTTCGCGTTTGCGTTCGAGCCCGCACCGGCGGCGCCGGCCGCTGCCGCGCTCGAGTCGGCGGCCGGCAGATCCGGCGCACGCACCTTGATCTCATAGCCGCATAGCATGCCGTCCCGATTCAGGATCGGCTGACGGGCAAAACTGGCGTTCAATTGCGCGTCGTCTGCGCCATCCGGCGCAACACCCGTCCGGCGCGAATTCTCGATTGCGATGGTGGTCATTCCGATCCCCGCTGAGCGCCGCCCTGGCGCTTGCTGCTGTATTTTGATTTCCGCTGACGGCGCGCCCAAATTTCCGAGGCTCGCGGCACCGCGCGGCGCCGGCTACGGGCGCCCGGCGATTTTAGCTCAGGCCGCCGCGCGCGGACACGGCGATGCAGCAATATCTCGAAATAATTGCGTGCCGGCCTCGCTGAAAGCCGGGAAGGAATCGACGATACTGTTGTGCAATGCAAAAGCGTTCCACCTGTGCTACCCCGGTCTTTAACCACCAAGGAAAACCATGGACGTCAAAAGCGTGCTTTCAAATGCCTTCGCGATGCCGATCACGAGCCCGGCGTTTCCGATGGGCCCGTATCGGTTCACCGATCGGGAATTTCTGATCATCACCTACCGCACCGATCCGGACAAACTGCGGGCCGTCGTGCCCGAGCCGCTGGAAATCGGCGAGCCATTGGTACATTACGAATTCATTCGCATGCCGGATTCGACCGGTTTCGGCGACTACACGGAAAGCGGCCAGGTGATTCCGGTGTCGTACAACGGTGTTGCGGGTGGCTACACGCTGGCGATGTATCTGGACGACCACCCGCCCATTGCCGGTGGCCGCGAGTTGTGGGGGTTTCCGAAGAAGCTCGCCAAGCCGGTGCTCGAGGTACACACGGACACGCTGGTCGGCACGCTCGACTACGGCCCGGTGCGCATCGCCACCGGCACAATGGGCTACAAGCATCGGCAGCTCAATCTGGCGCAGCAGAAAAAACGCCTGGAAGCGCCGAACTTCCTGTTGAAGGTGATTCCGCACGTGGACGGCACGCCGCGCATTTGCGAACTGGTGCGCTACTACCTGCAAGACATCGACCTGAAAGGCGCATGGACCGGCCCGGCCGCGCTCGAACTGGCGCCGCACGCACTGGCGCCGGTCGCCGAATTGCCGGTGCTCGAAGTCGTCGAGGCGCGGCATCTGATTGCCGACCTGACGCTCGGCCTTGGCGAAGTCGTGTTCGATTATCTGAGGTAGTTTTAGCCGGCGACGCATTCGGCATGGCAGCGTGCCGAGCCATCCGGACAACGGCCGCAAGCGGCCGTTTTTTATTTACTTGGCCAAACAGATCAGATGACAGCCGAAATGCAAACCGGCCGCGCAGGCGGCCGGTTTGCATACAGCGGATAACGCAACCAACGATTTACTTCAACACGACCTTCACGTCGAAGTACTTCGCGGCGAAGCGGTCAATCGTGCCGTCCGCCTTCAGTTCCTTGAGCGCCTGATTCAGCGCATCCTTCAGTGCCTTGTCGCCCTTGCGGATGCCATAGCCCACGCCCGCGCCGAGCAGTTTTTCGTCGGAGACGGCCGGACCGGCGAATTCAAAGCCGGCGCCTTGCGGCTTCTTCAGAAAGCCCTTCGACGCAGCTTCCGCGTCCTGGAACGCGGCATCGAGGCGGCCCGATGCGAGGTCGGCGTAGATCTGGTCCTGCGTCTGATACGGCACGACGTCGACGCCGGCCGGCGCCCAGCGCGCCTTCGCGTAGGCTTCCTGAATCGTGCCTTGCAGCACGCCGACGTGCTTGCCCTTGAGCGAAGCCGGCGTCGGCAGCAGGCCGCTGCCCTTCTTCGCAATCATCTGATTCGGGATCGTGTAGATCGGATCGGTGAAGTCGACCGCCTGACGGCGCTGCTCGGTGATCGTCATGTCCGAGTTGATCGCGTTGAACTTGCGTGCCTGCAGTGCCGGAATCAGGCCGTCGAACGAATTCTCGACCCACACGCATTTCGCCTTAAGCTTCGCGCACACGGCGTTACCAACATCGATATCGAAACCTTGCAGCTCGCCGGACGCCGACTTCGATTCGAAGGGCGCGTACGACGCCTCGACGCCGAAGCGCACTTCCTTGATATCCGCTGCCGACGCGGCGCCTGCCGCCACCGTTGCCGCCGCGAACAGCGCGAGCGCAGCCGTGTTTCGCCAATTCATCTTCATTACGGGTGTTCCTCTACGGTATTGAATAAGACGGAGCCGAATCCGGCAGGCATGATTGCCGCGCCAAAATTGCGATTCAAACTCGTGCGGCCGGTGTGGTGCAGCGCAACAGCCGCGAGGGCGCGATTGTACAGGCTTCGCAGCGCATGCCTGGCGGGTGCGCGCGCGTGTGCCTCGTTCGGCGAAGCCGGCACGGCGCACATAAAGGTGCAATTTCGTGTCGCGTTCAGGCAAACAAACCAGCGTCCAGATGCGCGTCAGACCGCGCCGTCACTGGCCGCGACATCGCCGCCGAGCCGCTGCGACAGATGCGTATAGACCGCCGCGACATGCGGCAAATGACGCGATTCCGGATGCGCGAGCACCCAGACCTGCGATTCGGCTTCGTCGAGCGGCGAGGTCAATTGCACGAGATCGTCGCGGCCGCGCGCGAGGAAGGTCGGAAAGATACCGACGCCGAAGCCACGCACCACCAGTTCGAACACCGCCATCACGCTATTGGTCCTGTAGCGCGGCTCGACAGTCGGGCAATGGCGCTTGCGCCACAGGACCGACGGATGATCGCCGAGCGAGCTGTCCGGCGCCGCCCAGTCGCAGCGTGACAGCGCATCGGCATCGCTCGCGTGGATGCCACTCCCCTTCGCGGCAAACACCGCGATACGCAGCGGGCCCACATGTTTGCCGACCAGATGATCCGGCGCGCGGCGCGTGGCGCGCACGGCGATATCGGCATCGCGTTTGGTCAGGCTCGCAAGGCTGTTGGTGGCGCTCAGCTCGAACGACAACGCGGGGTGCAACGCCGCGAAATCGTGCAGTGCGGGCAGCACAAGGCCGTACAGCACGGTATCGGTGGTCGTCACGTGAACATTGCCGGACACGCGGTCGCTGCTCGCCTGCACCGTCGAGCGCGCCGCCGCCAGTTCGCTTTCGATGCGCTCGGCGTGGCGCGCCAGTTGTGCGCCGAGCGGCGTCGCGCGATAACCGCTGCGCGAGCGTTCGAACAGACGCTGCCCGAGTCCGCGTTCGATCCGCTGCACGGCGCGAAAAATCGTCGATGCGTCGATGCCCAGGCGCTGCGCCGCTTCCGCCAGCGTGCCGGCACGCACCAGCGCAAGGATGGTCTGGGTATCCGCCGAAGTCAGTTCGTATTGCGTTTTTGCATGCATGGTTTGGCAAGCCGCCTGTTTAATCGGAACGCGATCCGGGCTACTTTTACCACATCGACTTGTCGGCCGACGAGCCTTGCCACCGGCACCTGCCGGGATTTCACTCTCGTTTATAGCGGTGACACCATGAAACTCTATTACTCGCCGGGCGCCTGCTCGCTGGCCGTTCACATTGCATTGCGCGAAGCGGAGCTCGACTTCGAAACCATCAAGGTCAACCTGCAAACGCACAAGCTCGCCAACGGCGACGATTACTACGCGATCTCACCGCGCGGCTATGTGCCTCTCGTCGAGTTCGCCGACGGCTCACGCCACACCGAAGGCGCCGCGCTGCTGCAATACATCGCCGATCTCGCGCCGGAGTATGTCTTGTTGCCACCCGCCGGATCGCCGCAACGGCTCGCAGCAGTCGAATGGCTCACCTACATCAGCTCGGAATTGCACAAGACGTTCAGCCCGTGGCTCTGGCATCAGGAGACAGCGGAATCGACGAAGTCCGAATGCCGCGCGAAACTCGCCACGCGATTCAGCGAACTCGATCGCGTGCTGACTGAACGCGATTATCTGATCGGACAGTACTCGGTCGCCGATGCGTACGCGTTCACGGTGTTGAGCTGGGCGCGGATGCTGTCGGTGGATTTGAGCGCGTATCCGCATCTGAGCGCGTATCTGGAGCGCGTCGCGGCGCGGCCGAAGGTGCGTGAAGCGATGGCGGCGGAGGGACTAGCGAAGGCGAACGCGGCTTAAGCTGCACGACGCGCGCATGGTGTGAGACGTTGCGCGTCAAGACGCGCAACGTCTGACGCTATGCGGCGCGACTACACGAGTCTGGACAGCGTGTCCTGGGTCGTCTCGACCACCATCAAGCCAGCGCGCAAGCCCGGCTTGACCGTCGCGTTCGGGAACACGATGCGTTCTTCGTCGCGACGCACGACATAGCGGTAGTCGCCATCACAGGCAAGCACCGTATCCTTCACGAACGGCGTGAAGTTCGGCACGTCGGCTTCTATCCGCAGTTCGAATGCGTCGCTTTGCTTGGTGATCTGATCGATCACAGTGAATGCACGCGGCAGCGCCGCCTTCGCACCACCCTTTATACCGCTGGTACCGGCCAGCAGATGACGCAGTGCTTCATCCGCACCCGCAAACCGTGTCAGATCGTTCTGGCCGAACGGCCGCACTTTGCCGAGTTCCAGCGTACACGCCTCGGCGCCGCACGCTTGCGCGGTGAAATGCGAAAACGTATGGCCCTTGGTCGTGTGGAGCAGTACCGCGCTGATGCGCGCCTCGCCGAGCCACTCGAACATCGCGCGCGAAAACGGCATGCCCGTGTGCGGCAACAGCGCAAACCGCTCGAACGCGGAGGCGCGGATCGCCGTGTGCATGTCGATATGCCAACGCGCGCCGCGTTCAGCCGATGCCTCGGCGAAGAACTGCGTCGCCGCGCGTTCCAACGCCGCGGCGCGCGGTGCTTCGTGACTTTGCGGCATCTGCGCATGACGTCCGCTGAAGAGGCGGTTCAGGTCGTCGTCGCGATAACGGCACGCGTCGCGCATCGCGTCGACGTTGCCGAAAATCACCAGCAAGCGGCAAGTCAGCGCAGCGTCGCCTTGAGCGATATCGCGCACGAGATACGACAGCAGCTCGATCGGCGCGGTCTCATCGCCATGCACCCCGGCAGATGCGAGCACGCTGCGTGTGCCCTCTTCCTGCGACGCGGGTTCCATTTGCAGAACCCCGTCAGCGAGCCAGCGCCAACGCACGCCGTTCGCGCACGCGCCTTCTGCGTCATGCGCGGCGGGCTGCTTGCCCGCCAACGTGTACGCGAGGAAATCGTCGAGCATCGAAGCCGGCATGCCTCGCTCAGCGCTGGAAGTCATACAGCGAACCCAAACCGAGAATCTGCGTCAGTTCGTCGAGCGCGGTGCGCGACTCGGCGAGCAATTGCGGATCGGTCAGATCGGCCGGCGCGAGACGGTCGCGATAATGCTTTTCGATCCACGTATCGAGGCGGCCGAACAGGTTGTCGTTGATCCACACGCCCGGCGTCACCGCCGCGCGCTCCGCATCGTTCAGCACAACGCGCAAACGCAAACAGGCCGGACCGCCGCCGTTCTTCATGCTTTCACGCAGATCGAACACGAGCACGTCGTCGATCGGGCCGGTGTGCGATGTCAGATTGTCCAGATACGCGGCCACGCGTGCGTTCTCGCGGCATTCCTGCGGCACCACCAGCACCTGCTTGCCGTCCGGGCGCGTCAGCAACTGGCTGTTGAACAGATACGACGTGACGGCATCGGACACGCTCACTTGCGCGTCCGGCACTTCGATCACGTTGAACTCGGCCTTCAGCCCCGAGAGCTTGGTGCGCAGTTCGTCGTATACAGCGCTCTGCTCGACGAACGCCTGCTGATGGCAGAACAGCGTGTTGCGATTGCCGACCGCGATCACGTCGTTATGGAACACGCCCGCGTCGATCACCTCCGGGTTTTGCTGTGCGTACACGGTGGCCGCTTCTTCGAGACCGTGACGGTGCGCGACCGCGCGGCTCGCTTCGAAGGTTTGCCGTGCCGGGAAACGCTTCGGCTCCGGTCCGCGGCGATATTCGCTGCGGCCGTACACGAAGAATTCGACACCACGTGTGCCGTATTCCGCGCAAAAACGCGTGTGGTTCGCCGCGCCTTCGTCGCCGAGCGCGGGCGTGCCGGGCAAGGCCTCGTGTACCGCGAACCGGCCGGCATCGCTGAAGATCGTACGCAACGTGCGGCGCGTGGATTCATGCTCGATCGCGCGATGCAGCTTGCTGCACAGATTAGCCGGTGTGAAGTGCACGCGGCCGTCGTGCGTATCGGACGAGGGGCTGACGGTCGCGGCATTCGCCGTCCACATCGCCGACGCGGAACTCGCGGCGGCCAGCAACTCGGGCGCGTCTTTAGCGACGCGCGCGATCACCGTCGCGTCGTCGCCGGAAAAGCCGAGTTCGCGCAACAGGCGCATCGACGGACGTTCCTGCGGCGGCAACACGCCTTGATGAAAGCCGAGGTCGGCCAACTGCTTCATCTTGCGCAGGCCTTGTTTGGCCGCCGCTTTCGGATTCGCAATCGACTTCTCGTTGTTCTGCGACGCGACGTTGCCGAACGAGAGCCCGGCGTAGTTGTGGGTCGGGCCGACCAGGCCGTCGAAATTGGCTTCAGTGGCTTGCATCGTCGATCCTCAGAATTGAAGGCCCGGCGAGACGCTCGCGGGCATTTGCAGTTGCGCGCTTTCGACGGAAGCCATCGGATACGCGCAGTAGTCGGCGGCGTAGTACGCGCTCGGCCGGTGATTGCCCGAACGCCCCGGACCGCCGAACGGCGCGCCCGACGACGCACCGTTGGTCGGCCGGTTCCAGTTGACGATGCCCGCGCGGATGGTGCGCTGGAAATGCGTCCACAGTGCTTCGTCGTCGGCCAGCAAGCCGGCGGACAGGCCGAACTCGGTGTCGTTGGCGCGTTCGATCGCTTCGTCGAAGGTGCCGTAGCGGATGATTTGCGCCAAGGGTCCGAAGTGCTCTTCGTCCGGCAGATCGCGCACGGCGGTCACGTCGAGAATGGCCGGCGTGACGAAACCGAGTGCCGGATCGCGCTGCTCCATCGTCAGCAACGATTTCGCGCCGTCGGCAAGCAAGCGCTCTTGCGCCGCGACCAGACGCGAAGCAGCGTGCGCCGAGATCACCGCGCCCATGAACGGCTGCGGATCGGCGTTGTATTCGCCGACGCTGATGCGCGACGTGACCTCGGTGAGGCGTTCGATAAAGCGATCGCCGAACGCATCGTTCGGCACGAAAATGCGCCGTGCGCAGGTGCAGCGCTGCCCCGCCGACAGAAACGCCGACTGGATCGTGTGATGCACGGCCGCGTCGAGATCGGCTACCGGCCCGATCACGAGCGGATTGTTGCCGCCCATCTCCAACGCCAGCACGATTTCCGGACGACCGCCGAACTGCTTGTGCAGCAACGTGCCCGTATCCGAACTGCCGGTGAAGAACAAGCCGTCGATCTGCCGATGATTCGCGAGCGCAATGCCGGTCTCTTTCTCGCCTTGCACGAGGTTCAGCACGCCCGCGGGCAAGCCCGCATCGCGCCAGATCTGCACGGTGACAGCGGCCACGCCCGGTGCCAGCTCCGACGGCTTGAACACCACGGCGTTACCGGCGATCAACGCCGGCACGATATGCCCGTTCGGCAAATGCCCAGGGAAGTTATACGGCCCGAACACCGCGACCACGCCATGCGGACGATGCCGCAGCACGGCGGTGCCGTCCGCCATCGCCGAACGCTTTTCGCCGGTGCGCTCGTTGTACGCCTGAATCGAAATCTCGACCTTCGCCGCCATCGACGCGGCTTCCGTGCGCGCTTCCCACAGCGGCTTGCCGGTCTCGCGGCCGATCGCTTCGGCCAGCGCTTCCTTGCGTTCGGTCACGAGCGCAGCGAAGCGGCGCACCACGGCACAACGCTCGTCGAGGCTCAATGCCGACCACGTCGCGAACGCGCGGCGGGCGCTGCGCACCGCCCGATCGACGTCGTCCGCCGACGCGCTATTGCCTTCCCAAACCGTCGCGCCCGTACCCGGGTTGCGCGACGCGAATGCGGGTCCTGTGCCGGCGGCCCATTCGCCGTCGATGAAAAGCTCGCTCATGATCATCCTTGTTTGTGTTTCTGCAGCAGCACCCGCACCGGGTCGCCTGCCTTCACATCGAGTGCGGCTGCTTCCGCGGGGCTCAGCAGGAACACGCCGTTTTCCGGCACGCCCGCTACCACGCCAACGCGAAAATCGCCCAGCGACGTATTCGACACCATCGATTTCGGCCCATCGGCCGGCGCATTCGACACGCCGATCTCGACCGGCACCACCACGCTTTCGCGCACGGTACGCAAGTCGGCGATATGGCATTCGAGGACCGGACCCGCATCGAAAATATCGACGTGGTTCTCGTAGCGCAGCCCTTCCGCTTCGAGCATGCGGCGCGCCGGAATCGTGTCGCTATGCGTGAGGCCGACGCATTGCTGCGCCTCTTCCGGCAACAACTCGACATACACCGGATAGCGCGGCATCAGCTCGGCGAGAAACGCCTTGCGGCCGTGCGAGCTCAGATAATCCGCCGCGTTGAAATCGATCTGGTAGAAATGCGAGCCGACCGCGCGCCAGAACGGCGAAGTGCCGTCCGCGTCGAAATGGCCGCGCAATTCCGCGCAGATACGCTGCGGAAAGCGCTCGCGAAACTGCGCGAGAAACATGAAGCGCGAACGCGACAGCAAACCGCCGACGCCGCTCGTCCGGTAACGCGGGCTCAGAAACAGCGAGCACACTTCGGCGTAGCCGGTCAGATCGTGCGAGATGTTCAGCGCGCGCATGCGCGTCCAGATGCCGAGATCCTGGCTCGCGTGCACCACTGTGCTGACGCGATAGTTGTAGAACGGCTGCTGCAAACCCACCGCGGTTTCAATGCCGCATACGCCGGCCACGTCGCCGGTCTCGGTGTCTTCCATCACGAAGAAGTAACCCGCTTCGTGCGGCGCGGCTTTGTCTTCCATCGTGCGGCGCGCGCGTTCGACGCGTGCCGCGAGTGCCTCGCGATCCGGCTTGAAGGTGGTGAGACCGGGCCCGGTCTCCTGGGCGAGCGCCATCAGCGCGTCCACATCGCCTCGTTGCACAACGCGAACGACGATCATTGTGCGTCTCCCGAAGATTCTTCCTGATACGGCTGGTGCAGCGGCACGCAGCGCACCGCGTCGCCCTCCTGCACGCCGAGCGCGGCCCGCGCCGCTTGCGGCAACGGCGCGCCGGCTTCCTTGCCCGCGGATAGCTCGCCCAGCACGCAGCGGAATTCGCCGTCGGCACCGTTATGCGCGATCAGATACGTCGAGCCGGCCGCCACTGCACCGGCCTCGTGCACCACACGCGTTTCATTGCGCGTCACACACGCGCTGCGATCCACTTGCGCGGTCAGCACCGGACCCGCATCGAAAATGTCGATAAAGCGATCGGTCTCGAAGCCTTCTTCCAGGTGGATCTCATACGCGAGCAGCGCCTTCGAATCCGGTTCTCCGAGCACGCGTTGCGCCGCTTCGGGCAGCAGCGGCACGTAGATCGGATAGGTCGGCATCACTTCGGCGATAAAGGTGCGGCTGCGGCCACCCGATTCGATTTCGATGTCGGCGAAGTCGCGGCCGAAGAACTTGCGCCCCACCGCTTCCCAGAACGGCGACACGCCCGCATCGTCGGTCACGCCGAGCAGCAGCGAGAACACCTCGGGCGTGAAGCGCTTGCGATTGGCGGCGATGTACATCATCCGCGCCCGCGACATCAGATGTGCGGCTGCATCGCCACGCAGCGAAGGATCGATGTAGTAGCCGGCAAGGCGGCTCTTGCCGGTCAATTCATGCGACATGGTCAGCGCGTGAATCTTGCGGTTCACGTGCAACTCGCGCGACGCATGAATCAGCGCGTCGTTGCGAAACGCGTAGAACGGGTCTGAATAACCGGCCGCGGCGACGATGCTCGCCGTGCCCATCAGCTTGCCGCTTTCCGCATCCTCGAGCACGAACAGATAGAATTCTTCGCCCGGAAAATCGACGTCCGCGCGAAACGAGTCTTCCGACAACGCGACGCGCGCTTCGAGCGCACGCCGGTCGTGCGGCAACGAATGCAGCACCGGTTGCGCGGTGCGCGCCATGTGTTCGAGCGCATCGAGATCGGCGAGGCGGCCGGGGCGTACGAAGAGCATCGTCGTTCCTGTTGAATGTGACGCCTGATTAACGAGCCGGGGCTTCAACGGTTGCGCCGACCACTTCGTCGATCGCCTTCGCCAGACGCGCAAAGCCTTCATACATGTCGTCGAGCGGAATGATCAGCGACGGCACAAAGCGCAACACGTCCGGACCTGCCATCAGCATGATCACGCCGTGATTGCCGGCCGCCGTGACGAAGTCCTTCGCACGGCCCTTGAACGCGTCGGTCAATTCCGCACCGATCAAAAGACCCTTGCCGCGCACTTCCTTGAAGATGCCGAAGCGCTCGTTGAGCTTTGCAAGTTGCCCCTTCAGCGCGTCGCTGCGCGAGTGCACGCCTTCCAGCAGCCTCGGATCGCTGACCAGCTCGACCACCTTCTCCGCGATGGCCGACGCGAGCGGATTACCGCCATACGTCGTGCCGTGCACGCCGACCTTGAAGTGGGCGGCCAGTTCTTTGGTGGTCAGCATCGCGCCGATCGGGAAACCGTTGCCGAGCGCCTTCGCGGTGGTCAGGATATCCGGCGTGACGCCCGTGTCCTGGTACGCGTAGAAATGGCCGCTGCGGCCCACACCCGTTTGTACCTCGTCAAAAATCAGCAGTGCGCCGTGCTGGTCGCAGGCTTCGCGCAAGGCGAGCAGGAAGGCCGGATCGGCCGGGATCACGCCGCCCTCGCCCTGGATCGGCTCGACGATCACTGCGCAGGTTTGCGCGCCGATCGCGTTCTTCGCGGCTCCGATATCGTTGTACGGCAGATGGGTGATGCCGGCTGGCACCGGGCCGAAGCCTTCCGAATACTTCGGCTGGCCGCCCACGCTCACGGTGAAGAACGTGCGGCCATGGAACGACTGCGTGAACGAGATGATTTCGTATTTGTCCGCGCCATGACGCTCGAACGCGACGCGGCGCGCCAGCTTCAGCGCCGCTTCGTTGGCTTCCGCGCCCGAGTTGGCGAAGAACGCGCGGTCGGCGAAGGTCAGGTCTTCGAGGCGCCTGGCGAGACGCAGCACCGGCTCGTTGGTGTAGCCGTTACCGATGTGCCACATCTTGCTGCCCTGCTCGTGCAGCACTTTCAGCAGCTCAGGATGCGCATGACCGAGCGCGGTGACGGCGATACCGCCGGCGAAGTCGATATAGTCGCGGCCCTGCGTATCCCAGACGCGCGAACCGAGACCGCGATCCGGTACGAAGGCGGCGGGCGAAAACACCGGCACCATGACTTCGTCGAAGGTCTGGCGTGTCACAGTCAGGTCGTTCATGGCAAATCCTCGTTACAGGTGAGAGGTAATACACGTAGTGTAGGAAACCGCACGCGATACGTCTTGCGCATACGCGACGCTTTCTATGAGCTTCCGGGCGGGCATGCGGTGTGAGGCGCTGATTCGGCCGTCTATCCGCTTGCCTATTTCGTCTGCTTGTCCGGATTACCCGGTTTGATCGGGCCGCTCGATCAACGCGCCGGGCCGCGGCTCGCTCGCCGCGGCGCCCGTCGCGCCGGTCTGCTTGTCGATCCAGTTACGACGATCCTCGCGCGGTGTGACACCAAAGCGTTCGCGATACGCATTTGAAAAGTGCGCCGCCGACGAAAATCCGCAAGCAAGACTGATCTGCACCACCGATTTGCTGGTGCGCTGCAATTGCGTGCGGGCCTTCGAAAGCCGCAGCCCCAGGTAGTATTTAGACGGCATCGAGCCGAGGTACTGGCGAAACAGGCGCTCCAACTGCCGCCGCGAGACGCCGACCAGACCGGCGATTTCATCAGTGGTGAGCGGATCTTCGATATTCGCCTCCATCAGCAGCAGCGCATCGTTCAACCGCGGATGGCGCTCGCCCGGCGCGGTCACGAACGGAATCCGCTGACGCTCCTCGCCCGCGCGCAACACGCCTACGCCGAGCGTATCGGCGATCCGGTCCGCCAGTTCAGGGCCGTGATCGCGGCCGATCATCGCCAGCATGAAGTCGACCGTTGCCTGGCCGCCCGCGCACGTCGCGCGATCACGGTCGATTTCGAAGATCTGTTGGGTGACGATCGAGCGCTCGAACTGCTCGGAGAACTGCTGATAGGTTTCCCAGTTGACGCTCACGCGATAGCCGGACAACTGCCCCGCCATCGCCAGCCACCAGACGCCGTGGTGAATGCCGGTGACGAGCGGCGTGCGCTGCCCGACGCGCGACAAACTCGCCAGAAACAGGCGGTAATCGGCGAATTGCTGAAACCGCTCGCTGACGATGATCAGCCAGTCGCACGAGATCGCGTCGCCGAATGCGGCATCGGCCGGCCATTGCGCGCCGCCCGAGAGCGGCACCGCGCGGCCGTCCCACGAGCACACCTGCACGCGGTACAGCGCGCGGCCGTCTATTTCGTTGGCGAGATTGAGCGCGTCGACAATGGGCCCGACGCCCGACATCGACACAGGCGGCAATGCGACGATTGCAACCTGAGTGGTGCGTGCGGGGCTGGACGTGCGAGCCATCGCCTATTAGAGAAACGCGGAAGCGCGAGCCACGCGTTACTTCAGACTGCCGGACAGGAACTGCTTGAGCCGTTCGCTGCGCGGCGTGGTCAGCACCTCGGCGGGCAAGCCCTCTTCTTCGGTGCGGCCCTGATGCAGGAACATCACATGGTTCGACACGTTGCGCGCGAAACCCATTTCGTGCGTGACGACGATCATCGTGCGGCCTTCTTCGGCAAGCTTCTGCATCACCTTCAGCACTTCGCCGACCAGTTCGGGATCGAGCGCGGAAGTCGGCTCGTCGAACAGCATCACGTCCGGGTTCATCGCCAGCGCGCGGGCAATCGCCACCCGCTGCTGCTGACCGCCCGACAGATGCGACGGATACTGTTTTTCCAGACGCGGCGCGAGACCGACTTTCTCGAGATACTCGCGCGCGCGATCTTCGGCTTCGCGACGCGATATGCCGAGCACATGAATCGGCGCTTCGACGATGTTCTCGATCACATTCATGTGCGCCCACAAGTTGAAGTGCTGGAACACCATCGCGAGTTTCGTGCGGATGCGTTGCAACTGCTTGTGATCGGCGACTTCGAGATTGCCGGCGCGGTCGGTTTTCGTCTTCACCGCTTCGCCGTCGACGACGATTTGCCCGGCGTTCGGCCGCTCCAGAAAATTGATGCAGCGCAGGAACGTGCTCTTGCCCGACCCGCTCGCGCCGATGATGCTGATCACGTCGCCTTTGTTCGCGTTCAGCGATACGCCCTTGAGCACTTCGTTGTCGCCATAGCGCTTGTGGATGTCTTGAACGGCGAGCTTGCAAGCTTCGGTTTGAGTCGTGTGGAGCAAGATGCTCTCCCAGTGAAAATACAGATCAATCTTCGTGACGGCGCGAGTCAGACGCGCCGCTCAATGCCAACACGCCCGCTCGATGCGTGTCAATGCGTACGTACCGCCAGATACCCGAGCCAGTGACGCTCGGCGCGCCGGAACAAAGCCACCAGCGCGAACGACACCACCAGGTAAATTAGCGCCGCGAGGCCGAACGCGTTGAACGACTGATACGTGGCCGAATTCGCATCGCGCGCCACCTTCAGGATGTCCGGTACTGTGGCCGTGAACGCGACCGTGGTGGCGTGCAGCATCAGGATCACTTCGTTACTGTACAACGGCAGCGCCCGGCGCAGCGCGGACGGTATCACAATGCGCCGGTACATCGTGAACCAGCTCATGCCGTAGGCCCGCGCCGCTTCCACTTCGCCGTGCGAGGTCGAACGGATCGCGCCGGCGAAAATCTCGGTGGTGTACGCGCAGGTGTTCAGTGCAAAGGCGAGAATCGCGCAGTGAAAACCGCTGCGGAAAAACGCGTCCAGCAGTTGATGCGAGCGCACGAATTCGAGGCTGTACATGCCGGTGTAGATGAGCAGCAGTTGCACGTACAGCGGCGTGCCGCGAAACACGTAGGTGTAAATACGCACCGGCGTCGACAGCCAGCGCTTCTTTGAGACCCGCGCGACCGCCAGCGGAATCGCCATCACGAAGCCGATCCCGATCGACGTCACCAGCAGCCACAACGTCACCGCGAGACCGGAAATACGCTGACCGTCCCAGTACAGGAACGCGCGCCAGAATTGGTTGAGGATGTCGATCATGGTCTGTCAGAGCTCCGCGTGCCGCACGCCAATCGAATAACGCCGTTCGAGCCAGATCAGCACGAGATTCGATGCAGTGGTGATCGCCAGATAGATCAGTGCGGCGACCAGAATGAAGAAGAACATGTTGAAGGTGCTCTTGCCGGCATCCTGCGCGGCCTTGACGACATCAGCGAGACCGATGATCGACACCAGCGCGGTGGCCTTCACCAGCACCTGCCAGTTGTTGCCGATGCCGGGCAGCGCGAAGCGCATCATCTGCGGAAACAGGATGCGCGTGAACACGCGCACGCCGCTCATGCCATACGCGCTGCCCGCTTCGAGCTGACCGCGCGGCACCGCGAGAAACGCACCGCGGAAGGTCTCGGTGAAATACGCGCCGTAGATGAAGCCGAGCGTCAGCACGCCGGCCACGAACGGATCGATATCGAACTGCGGCAGATTGAGCGCATCGGTCAGATTGTTGACCGCGATCTGGATGCTGTAGAACAGCAGCAGCATCAGGACCAGATCGGGCACCGAGCGGATCAGCGTCGTATAGCCGGTCGCGATTGCCCGCAGCGGGCGGTTGAACGAGAGTTTCGCCGCCGCGCCCGCGAGGCCGAGCAGCACGGAGGCTGCCAGCGACAGGACGGACAGCTCGATCGTCTGGATCGTGCCGGCCAGCAACACCGGACCAAAGCCGTAAAGGAACACACGCGTCTCCATCCAGGTTTATTGAGGATGTCACGGACGGCGCCGGCTGCTTTCCTTGCCCGACTCGTCCGACATGGCGCGGAGTCTCGCAAGCGAAAATTAATTGCTCAAATAGAGGGGCGGAGGTTTGTTGCATTGCAACATGACGCGGTTTGGTGCCGCTGGAGGCTCCTGGGGCTTGGTTTTGCGGGGGATATGGGTTTGTAAGCCGGCTCGTTTGCGGCGCGGGCTGCCGCGATTTAGCAAGTTTCGGGTCGCTTTTTCGATAGACGGATTGAGGCGCGACTGTGGTTTGCCTACGCGGCGCTTGTTGTCTGTTTGCCTGCGGCGTTGGCCTTTCCTTGATTTCTTAGTGGTCTATTAGCGTCGCCCCTGTGCGGGGCAGGCACTTACTTTCTTTGCCGCCGCAAAGAAAGTAAGCAAAGAAAGCGGCTTCACACCGCTAATTCTTAAGCGGGTCCCCTGGCTTGGAGGAGGTAGTGGAGCATCTGGAATCGGTGCTCTCGCACATTCAACCCTGGTGACAAGGCAGTCATACTTCCGGCGGCGCTGCGCGCGCCGTGGCGGTACTTCCCAACACCGATGGGGCGTGTGCGCCTTCGGCATCATCCTTCCCGCCTCGCACTGCGTGCTCGCCGGAACGGTCTGCATGGGAAACCCGTGGCTTCGTTTGTGCGCATTGGGAGCCATTGGCTGCGCCTCGGCGAGGTGCTGAATGGTGGAAGTGCGGGCCGCTTTGCCGAACGAAATGCAGCCGCGAGTTACGCGAGTTGAGCAAAGGCAATCCCTTACGCTTGAACAACCGCAGGAACGCCGCTGGCGCAGCGAAGACAAGCCGTTACTCCTGATAACCGCCGGCACGAAAGCGCCTGACGGTTTTGTGAAGTACCGCTACGGCGCGCGCAGCGCCGCCGGAAGGATGACTGCCTTGTCACTCACGCGGAATGTGCGAGAGCGCCGATTCCAGATGCTCCACTGCCTCCTCCAAGCCAGGGGACCCGCTTAAGAGTTAGCGGTGTGAAGCCGCTTTCTTTGCTTACTTTCTTTGCGGCGGCAAAGAAAGTAAGTGCCTGCCCCGCACAGGGGCGACGCTAATAGACCACTAACAAATCAAGGAAAGGCCACCGCTGTAAGCACAACCACCATGCCGCCGCTAAAGGCAAAAAAACCTAATCAATCCCGAGCCGAGCCCGAATAGCCGGCAACATATATTCCACCGCCGCACGGCCCTCTTCAATCGCCGGCGCGGCCCGATGAAAATCAAAAATCCCCATCCCCCCCAACCGCGGTTGAATCAAAATATCCGCCGGTTCGCCGGCAAGACGACTCCGCGTAATCCGCACTTGCATGATATCGATGCTCTGCGCGATCGAGCTAAGCATCGAAGGCACGCGCGTGCTCGGCGCAGGCGGCACCCGAACATCGTCGACACCGCGTGCCTCAGCCGGTGCAAGCCACCGTGGCCAAGGCTTGCCATTACGCCGTAATGCGACAGGCGGCGGCGCTGTCGGATCAATCGCGGGCGTATCGACCACCGCGCCGCCAAAATCGCGGCCGTTCAGAATATCGTTGTTCAGATCGACAGCGATCACGCAGTCCGCCCGCATGCCGCGCGCCACCGAGACCGGCACCGGATTGCTCAAGCCGCCGTCCACCAGCCACACGCCGTTGTGCCAAACCGGCGTGAAAATCCCGGGAATCGCAATCGACGCGCGCACGGCATCCACCACGCTGCCGTCCTGCAACCAGCTTTCGCGGCCCGTATCGAGTTCAGTAGCAACCGCCGCGAACGGCATGTTCAACTGCGCAATCGAGCGGCCGTCGAATTTGTCCGCGAATAACTGGATCACTTTACGCCCGCCTAGCAAGCCGCCCGACAGACGCAGATCGAGCAGACGCACCACCGTTTGCCACGTGAGCCGCGAAACCCATTCTTCAAGCCAGTCGAGATCGCCGTTCGCATACACCGCGCCGACCAGCGCCCCGATCGATGTGCCGCACACCACATCCGGCTTGATGCCCGCGTCTTGCAACGCGCGAATCGCGCCGATATGCGCCCAGCCGCGCGCGGCGCCCCCACCCAACACCAGCCCGATACGGCTGTATCGACGTCGATGTATCATTTTTCCCTGCCTTTTCTTGCCTATCGCCCGCGCACCACGTCCGAGCGCGATGTGGTGTACACCTTGTGAAACTCGTCGAAGTGGACGTTGAAAATGCCCTCTTCCGTCACACCGCCCTCGCGCCACTTCCAGCTCCACACGGTTTCCGGCTTCAACGGAAACACGGCGACTTCGCCCGGCTTGCCGAGCAGGCGGCGCACTTCGTCCTCGGTCATGCCGATGCGAATCTTCGCGAAGTTGGCGGCGGTGAGCACCTGTGTGATGGCTTGCAGTTTGCCGTCGCTGTCGATGTCGACCATGTAGGTGTTCAGCCCTTGCGGACCGCGCGGATATTCGAGGCGCTTCGAGCCGTCGGTAAACGTCCGTTCGGTTTCGGGCTTGCCCATCTGGTCGCGGACTTGCGCTTCGCTCGTGACGCCGGGCGTCATGTTCTTGAGCAGTAATGCGTCCGGTTTGACGGCGTTGAAAAATTCCTTGAGTTTTTGCACGGCGCGGTCGCTCTGTTGGTCGTCGCAGCCGGCCAGCGCAACGCACGCGCTCAGCATGGCGACGGTAAGCAGTTTGAGGCTCACAGCAAGTTTCCTGTACGAATGCGGACGCGTAACGCGCACGCATCCCGTTGTGTAGTGTGTACTACAGGATAACCGCGTGCAGGCAAAACCGCGAGCGCCGCCCGCAAGGAGGCTGTCAGTCTCCTTGCGGCGCGGTTTGCTGCGAGTGGGCTAGGCAGAGGAAAACGCGAGGGGAAAAGCCGCAGGAAATACGGCCCAGAAGCAAAAAGGCGACGCTGTGCAAAGCGTCGCCAGGCCGGTCGGTACGGTCACCGAACGGTGGGGGCGGCAGAAAAGCCGCCCGAAGCGAAGCACCGCGGACGACGCGCAGCGGCCTGGTTCCCGGCGAAGCGGTGAGAGACCTTTGATCTCCGACCTTACGCCATCGCCGGAATGGCAGACCGCTGCTTGTTTGGCCGCCCTGGTCCCTCGATAAGCCTTCTAGGTGCAGCCAATCTAAACGCATTGACGAACTTAGACGAGAGCGCGTTTACACCGAATTGGCAGATGATTTCTGGCTGAGCGGCACAGGCCCCACGCCGCGCCGAGTCGTGCATCCTCACACGGTCGAAAACGCGGCGAAACCCGCCCGCCCCGCGCCCAGCAGCACGAAATCGTTCTGCGGCGTATGAATCCGCGCGCACAGCACATCGCGATAGTGGCGCTCGAGCGGATTGTCGCGGCTCAAGCCGGGATTGCCACTCGCCTCGACGGCCAACTGCACTGCTTCGATCGATTGATTCGTCACCATGTATTTGACGAGCGGCGCTTCGTCGAGCGTCACGTGTTGGCCGCGCGCGCCCGCGTCGAGCAGCACGCGATTGTTGAACAGCAGCGCGTCGATCCGGCCGAGCGTCTGCGCGAACGCCGGCAGGCTCGCGAGCGGCGCGCCGAGATTGCCGGGTGTGCGGTTCGCGGCCCACTGCGCGAACCAGTCGCGCGCGGCCCGCGCAACGCCGTCGTAGACCGCCGGCAACAGCACGCTCATCCACGCGAAGCCGAGCGGATCGAGCCCGGCGCCGGGCTCCCCCGGCGGATGCACATCGACCGCATGCGCGGCTGGCACAAACACGTTGTCGAATACCAGTTCATGACTGCCGGTGGCGCGCATACCGAGGTGATTCCACTCGCTGCCGACCCGCACGCCCGGCGTATCGCGATGCACCAGCCACACGCCGACGCGCGGCGGCGTCTCGTCGCTGCGTGCCCACACCGCGAGCCATGTGAGACCGGGACTGCCGGTCGAATACAGCTTGCTGCCATCGATACGCCAGCCGTCACCACTGCGCTTCGCGATGGTCGACGGCAAGCCGCCGCGCGCCGGCGTGCCGAGTTCGGGTTCGACGCGCAACGCGTTGATCAGCGCGCCGTCGCGCACCGCTTCACGCGCGACGCGTTCGCGCAGTTCGACGGGCCAATGCGGATTGCCCTGCAAGCGCTGATGAAACAGGTACTGCATCACCAGCACCAGCGCCGTGGACGGCTCGCCGCGCGCCACCGCACGTATGACCTTCAACGCCTGCGGCAAGCTGGCGCCCGCGCCGCCGAGCGACACGGGCACCGTCAACGAGAGCAGATCGAACTCGTGCAAACGCGCCAGATTGGCGTGCGGAAATTCGGCAGTGCGGTCGTAGTGCGCTGCGCTCGCGGCAAACCCGGTGGTGAGTTGCGCGAGCAGCGCGTCGAACGCATCGCTATCGAGCGGCGGATGACGGCGCGTCACCGCGCTTTCGGCAATCGTGGCATTCATGCGAGAACTCCGGCACGCCGTGTTACGGCAGAGGGAAACTGCGATCGAAGCTCGCGCGCACGTCGAACGATTCGGCGCGGCGATCGAACGGCAATTCAAGGACGCCCGCGCGTAGCGCGCGGCCTGAGCCGCACACGACACTCGCTTCAATAAGCCGTCACGTCAGATCACATGAAAACCGTGCGTGCCGTCGCGGCCGAGTTGCGCGACGAGACCGTATTCCCACTCCAGATACGCGTTCATCGCTTCGCGCGCGTTGTCGGTACCTTCATACGGACGCCGGTAACGGTCGATGCGCGGCGAAGCCAGCCGCGTCTCGCCGCTTTCGACCGGCAAGCCCGCTTCGATCCACGCGTTCGTGCCGCCGCTCAGCACCTGCACCGGCTTGCCGGTCAACGCGGCCAGTTCCGGCGCTGCAAAGCGCGCCAGCAGACTGCTGCCACAAGTCACCACATAGCGTTGCGCGTCGGGCAGCTTGCGCACGGCGTCATGGAGTTGCGCGCGAATCACGTACCACGCACCCGGAATATGACGCTTCACGTAGTTCGCGCTCGTCGTGAAATCGAGCACGACGGTGCCGGGCGCCTGCAGCAGCGTCGCCAGCCCGGCGGGCGAAATCTCATCGGCGTCCGGCGGTGTGGGCGCATACCGTGCAGCGGGCGCCGCGCCCCGTTCACTGAAGTCGGCGGCGCCCAGGCCGTCCACCACGTACACCTCGACGTTCATCTGCGCGAGCCACGATGCGCTCATGTTCGCGCGCACGCCGTCGTTGTCCGCGAGGATCACGCGCGCGCCGCGCACCGGCGCGAACATGTCGGTTTCCTGCACGAGCTGACCGCCGGGCGCGCTGCGAAAACCGGGCACGTGGCCCGCTTCGTATTCTTCCGGCGTACGCACGTCGAAACGATAGACGGTGCGTACCGCTTCGTCGGCCCAGCGGCGCGCTTCGTCACGCGACGTGCGGCCCACTTTCGCGCGATCCGCCACCTTGCGCGCAGCGTCGGCGGCGGCCAGACGAACTTCGTCGTCGATATTCGGATCGAAGCGGCGCGAACTGCCGTGCGCGAGCGGCTGACCGGCGAGCGTCCAGCCGATCGTGCCGTTGCGCAGCGCCGCGACCGGATTGGGCACGCCCGCGTTGATCAGCGACTGCGCGCCGATGATGCTGCGGGTGCGCCCCGCGCAATTGACGATGATGCGCGTGGCGGGATTCGGCGCCAGCTGCCGTGCGCGCAGCACCAGTTCCGCGCCCGGCACGCTGATACTGCCGGGGATGTTCATGGTCTGGTACTCGTCGAAGCGGCGCGCGTCGAGCACCACCGCGTCGGCTTCGCGGTCGAGCAGCGCCTGCACTTGCGGCGCTTCGAGCGACGGCGTATGCCGCTCGCTTTCGACCAGTTCGCCGAACGCCTTGCTCGGCGCGTTGACGTCCTGGAACAGCTCACCGCCGGCCTTACGCCAGCCTTGCAGACCGCCTTCGAGCAAGCCGACCCCGGTATAGCCCAGCTCGCTCAAACGGCGCGCGGCGCGTTCGGCGAGACCTTCGCCGTCATCGAACACGACGATCGGCACCGCGAGACGCGGCAGACGCAGCGGCGCTTCCAGTTCGAGCCGCGACAGCGGCAGGTTCGCCGCAAAGAGCGGATGACTGCGCGCGTGCGGATCTTCCTCGCGTACGTCGACGAGCGCGATTTCCTGGCGCTCCAGCAGCGCGCGGCGCACGTCCTTGAATGAAAGGGTACGGAACTCTGTAGCGAAACTCATGGGATCGGGAACTCCTTCGAAACATTCCAGATATTGGGCAACACGTCGTTCGAGTAGCCCGAGATGAAATTCTTACGGCCGCCGCTTGCCGGATAAACCGAGCGCGTCACCGCGCCGATATTTGCACCGTACACGTGAATGCTGATCGACGTAAGGTCGCCAAAAGCATTACT
Organism: Paraburkholderia sp. IMGN_8; assembly: GCF_038050405.1. NCBI lineage: Bacteria > Pseudomonadati > Pseudomonadota > Betaproteobacteria > Burkholderiales > Burkholderiaceae > Paraburkholderia > Paraburkholderia sp. IMGN_8. The sequence goes on from NZ_CP150900.1 coordinate 2,986,458, forward strand.
GACACGATGAATATCGCCGATGCGCGGCGACACGGCATCCACGGCGCCGGCGTCCAGACGCCGCGGCGCGCCCTCCTCGACTAAGGTGCCGCCTGGTGCGACGCGATAATCCTGTGCAATTTCCGCGCCACGCAGCACCCCGATCAAACCCCATACGGTGTGATCGTGCACCGGTGTCGCTTGCCCCGGTCCCCAGACAAAGCTGACGACCGAGAAACGCTGCCGTGCATCCGCGTACAGCAGGAATTGCTGATAGCGCTCGGGATCGGGCTGCGCGAAGGCGTCGGGCAACCAGTCGTCGTGGGCGATCAGCTCGCGCAGATGCGCGCCGCCGGCTTCGAGGAGTTGCGCTTCGAGCACGGCGTCGTCGACAAGGGACGCGATCCGGCCGACGAACGCGCGCAGCCGGTCCGTTCTTAAGGCTTGGGTCATCGAAAGCTCAAGGAGGGGTGACAGAAATCGGGGAGCCGGCTCAGGTGCCGTGGGCGAGCGCGGCGTTGAAGGTGTCGGTCCACAGCAGCGCGACATCGACGCGCCGATCGATCACCGCCGCGCGCGCGAAGGTATCGGCAACCTGCTGCTCGCTCGCGATGTCCGCCGCCGTGACGCCGGTGATGCGGCGCGCCTGGCTCTGGTTGCGATACAAGGACAGAATTGCTTCTTCCGGCACGCGCAGTTCAGTGGACAACACCTTTGCGTACGCGTCCTGATGCTGGCCGAACCACGTGCAGGCGCGTTGCAGCCGCACCAGCAGATCCGCGGAAGCGGCGCGCCGTTGCGGGTCGGCCAGCACCGCAGGATGTCCGTAGTACAGGTAATTGCCGGACAGATAACCGTTGGCGTTTTTCAACACGCGCGCGCCGGCTTGCGAGATCGCGAGCGGCACGTTGTAGCCGTAGATCGCCCATGCATCGAGCGAACCGGCATTGAAGGCGGCAAAACCGTCGCGCGGCGCGAGCGAGGTCGCCTGGATATCGCTAAACGACAGCCCTGCTTCTTCGAGCATGCGCAGCAGGTAGTAATGCGTGGTGGTCGCGCGCAGATAGCCGACGCGCTTACCCTTCAGATCGGCAATCGAACGGATCGTCGAGCCCTTCGGCACCAGCACGACCTGGTTGTTGACGTCGTCCTTGTAGACGGCGATCACGCGCACCTGGGCGTTTTGCAGTCGCGCGAAGATCGGCGGAATCTCGCTGCCCGAGGCGATATCGAGCGAGCCGCCGTTCATCGCTTCGATCATCGCGTTGCCGGACTGGAATTCGGACCAGTCGATCGTGTAAGGCGTATCCGCGAGGCCGGCCGTTTTGAGCAGCGTGGCATCGCCGCCTTTGTAAGTCGCGACACGCAGACGGACTTTGCTGAGGTCGAGGTGCAAGTCGTTGTTCCCGGTTGCGGCAGACGCGGCTCGCGCTGCTGCTGGAACCAGGCTCGTGCTTGCGCCGAGGAGTGCCATGGTTGCCGCGGCCGGCAACGCGGACATAAGCCGGCGGCGCCGGAGCGAAACCGGCGGGTCGAAACGTTGGGTCATGTTGGGAGGCGCTCAGGTCAGTACGTCGGGCTCGGCTTCGACAAGCCCTTCCAGCAGGCTCTCGAACGCAAACAGTGCGCCGCCTGGGCGGCCCATCTGCTCGTGCGTGAGCGTCGCGACATCGTGTGGAATCGCTTGCGGCGTGCCGGCGGCTTCGGCGAGCAATTGCGCGTGGCAGGCGTTATCGAGCGCGATGTACCACCACGCGGCGGCCTCGACGCCCGGACCAGCGGTAAGGATGCCGTGATTCTTCAGGATCACCGCGCGACGAACGCCCAGCGCCGCCGCGATGCGCGCGCCTTCATCGGTATCGAGCACGACACCGCGGAAATCGTCGAACAGCGCGTGGTCCTGATAAAACGCGCAGGAGTCCTGCGTCAGCGGATCGAGTGTGCGGCCGAGTGACGACCACGCTTTGCCGTAGAGCGAATGCGTGTGCGCCGCCGCGACCACATCGGGACGCGCCTCATGAATCGCCGCATGAATCGCGAAGGCCGCCTGATTCACAGGACCCTCGCCGATGACGATCTCGCCCTGCGCATTCACCAGCAGCAGATCGGACACGCGGATGCGGCTGAAGTGCTTGCCGAACGGATTGACCCAGAAATGATCGGACCATTCCGGATCGCGCGCGGTGATATGACCGGCGAGCCCCTGATCGAAGCCGTAGCGCGCGAACAGACGAAACGCCACTGCGAGGCGTTCTTGCCGATGGCGGCGTTCATCCGCGATGCTTTCGCGCGGCGGCACGTCGTCGAACCAGAATTTGCGTATGGGTTCGTGGCGCTGGAGCGTCGGTGCCTTGCCCGCAGGCGTGTTTTTGAGGACGGCGACAGACAGATCGGTCATTGGGGCTCCGTTCAGGCGGCCACGCGCTCGACGCGCGCGATCCGTTCGCGGGTGGCTGGAATCAATTCGCGGCCGTAGTCGATGGCGTCTTCGAGCGGATCGAAACCGCGCACGAGGAAGGTCGACACGCCGAGCGCGTAATACTCGGCGAGCGTATCGGCGACCTGTTCGGGCGTGCCGACGAGAGCGGTCGAATTCGAGCGCCCGCCGATTTCCTTGGCGATGCCGGTCCACAGACGTTCATCGACGCGATCCGATTCACCGGACGCCGCCAGCAGACGCCGCGCGCCTTCGCTTTGTGCCGGCCCGCCGACGCCGAGCCCTTGAGCCGCGCGCAGCCGGCGGGTTTCTTCGAGTATGTGATCAGCGCGTTCCCAGGCGGCGGCTTCGGTGGCGGCGAGAATGGGCCTGAACGACACCGAGAAGCGCACTGTACGGCCGTGCCTGGCGGCTTCGGCGCGCACGCGGGTGACCTGTTCGCGCACTTGCGCCTTCGATTCGCCCCAAAGCGCGTAGACATCCGCGTGACGGCCGGCGATTTCGAGCGCGGGCGCCGAGGCGCCGCCGAAGTACACGGGGATATGCGGTTGCTGGACCGGCTTCACTTCGGAGAAGCCTTGTTCGAAGCGGTAGTACTGGCCCGCGTGATCGAAGGGTTTATCTTCGGTCCAGATACGGCGCAGGATGTGCAGGTATTCGTCGGTGCGGGCGTAGCGTTCGTCATGCGAGAGGTAGTCGCCATCGCGGCGTTGTTCGGCGTCGTCGCCGCCGGAGATGATGTGGACTGCCAGGCGGCCGCCTGAATAGTGATCGAGTGTTGCCAGCTGGCGCGCGGCGAGGGTCGGCGCCACGAAGCCGGGGCGATGGGCCAGCATGAAATGGATTTTTTCTGTGACGCTGGCGGCGTGCGCTACTGTCAGGAGCGCGTCGGGGCTCGTCGAATGATGCGGCACGAGGATGCGGTTGAAGCCCGCTGTCTCGTGCGCGCGGGCGAATTGTTCAATGTAGTTGATGTCGATGCTCGGGCCTTGTGGCGCGTGGGTTTCAGACACCTTGCGGGTCTGGATCATGCCGATGAATTCGATTGACACTTTTGTGGCTCCCAGGGGGTTTTTTGCCCAGCGGGGCGGTGGCTTTCTTTTGTTCGCTTTTACTGCTGCGGGTGCTGCTCTGCTCGAGGGGTTAAGGTAGCAGCGCTACATGCGGTTGTTAAATATTGATCAGCCATATCTATATCGGTTTTGCATGTATTGATTTTTCGTTTTTTTTGCCTGCGCGGCGCTTATGTCTGTGTGCCTGCGGCGTTTGCCTTTCCTTGATTTCTTAGTGGTTTATTAGCGTCGCCCCTGTGCGGGGCAGGCACTTACTTTCTTTGCCGCCGCAAAGAAAGTAAGCAAAGAAAGCGGCTTCACACCGCTAATTTTTAAGCGGGTCCCCTGGCTTGGAGGAGGTAGTGGAGCATCTGGAATCGGTGTTCTCGCACACTCCGCGCTTGTGACAAGGCAGTCATACTTCCGGCGGCGCTGCGCGCGCCGTCGCGGTACTTCCCAACACCGATCGCAGATAGGCGCCTCCGGCATCATTCTTCCCGCCTCGCACTGCGTGCTCGCGGGAACGGTCTGCCAGGGAAACCAGGGGCTTCGTTTGTGCGTGATTGGGGGCCATCGGCTTTGCCTCGGCGAGGTGCTGAATGGTGGAAGTGCGGGCCGCTTTGCCGAACGGAATGCGGCTGCAAGTTACGGCAGCGGAGCAAAGGGATGCAGTCGCGAGTGACGCTAGCACCGCAAAGGCAAGCCGTTACACACGAACCACAGCAGGCGCGAAAAGCGCCCGACGGTTTTGTGAAGTACCGCTACGGCGCGCGCAGCGCCGCCGGAAGTATGACTGCCTTGTCACCAGCGCGGAGTGTGCGAGGGCACAGATTCCAGATGCTCCACTACCTCCTCCAAGCCAGGGGACCCGCTTAAGAATTAGCGGGGTGAAGCCGCTTTCTTTGCTTACTTTCTTTGCGGCGGCAAAGAAAGTAAGTGCCTGCCCCGCACAGGGGCGACGCTAATAGACCACTAAGAAATCAAGGAAAGGCCAACGCCGCAGGCACACAACCAATAGCGCCGCGCAGGCAAAAAAAACCAGCCAGCCATTACGCGCAAATAAACCCGTTCCACGAACGTGGACATCACCAGGCGATCAGCAAGAAACCAAAACCTTTGCCACAATGCCCCATCGCGCGAAAGCGCAAAAAATAGCAATTGAACAGAACATGATCCCTTTCTCGGTCCTAGACCTATCGCCAGTCACCGCAGGTGCCACCCCAGCTGAAGCATTCAAAAACACACTAGACCTGGCGCAGCATGCGGAAAATTGGAACTACCACCGCTACTGGCTAGCGGAACACCACAACATGACCGGCATCGCCAGTGCCGCCACCTCAGTGGTGATCGGCTACGTCGCCGGCGGCACCCGGAAAATCCGCGTCGGCTCCGGCGGCATCATGCTGCCCAACCACGCTCCGCTAGTCATCGCAGAGCAATTCGGTACCCTCGCCTCGCTCTATCCGGATCGCATCGACCTGGGCCTCGGCCGCGCGCCCGGGACCGATCAGACCACCGCCCGCGCGCTGCGCCGCGATCTGCAAAATAGCGCGGAGTCGTTCCCCGACGACGTCGTCGAGCTGCAACGCTATTTCGCCGACCCCGTGCCGGGCCAACGCATTCGCGCCGTGCCAGGCGCCGGTCTGCATGTGCCGCTGTGGCTGCTCGGCTCATCGCTCTACAGCGCGCAACTCGCCGCGGCGCTCGGTCTGCCATTCGCGTTCGCGTCGCACTTCGCGCCCGATCACATGCTCACCGCGCTGCGGCTCTATCGCGCGCAATTCCGGCCGTCGGCGACACTCGATAAACCCTACGCCATGGTCGGCGTCAATCTGTTCGCCGCCGATACCACCGCCGATGCGCAGCGTCTCTTCACGTCGCTGCAACAGCAGTTCATCAACCTGCGCCGCGGTACGCCCGGCCAGTTGCAGCCGCCCGTCGACCGGCTCGAAGCAGCGGAAATGGAGTTGAACAGCGTCGCGCATTCGCTCGCCTGCACGGTGCTCGGCGATCGCGATGCGGTGCGCGAAGGCCTGCTGTCGGTGATCGAACAAACCGGCGCGGACGAGTTGATGCTGACCGCGCAAATCTACGATCATGCAGCCCGCCTGCGATCGTTCGAAATCGCCGCGCAAGTGCGCGAGGAATTGATCGGCAGCAGGTAACAAAAAGGGCGGCTCTGGCCGCCCTTCTTCTCGTTGATCGCCTGAGTTCGAGTCCAGACTCGAGTCCGGGCTCAGCGGTTCGCCGGCACCGCCGCCAGGCCGTCGAGCAGCGCCTTATGAAACGCCTGCGGGTCTTGCATCTGCGGCGCGTGTCCCAGCGCCGCGAATTCGACGAGCGTCGCATGCGGAATCGCCTTCGCCGCGGCCTTGCCCAGTTCCGGGTAATGGCCGATCTTCGCGCGCACCTCGGGCGGCGCTACATCCTTGCCGATAGCCGTGGTGTCCTTCTGACCAATCAGCAGCAGTGTCGGCATCGGCAACTGGCCCAGTTCGTACACCACCGGCTGCGTGTAAATCATGTCGTACAGCAGCGCGGAATTCCACGCGACGATCTGTTTGCCGGGGCCACGGTACATCCCTGCCAGCATCTGTACCCACGGTTCATAGTCCGCGCGCCACTGGCCTGCGTAGTAGGTCGACTGCTCGTAGCGGCGGATGCCGTCCGCGGTAGTCTTCAGCTCGCGCTCATACCATTGGCCGATCGATAGCGACGGCACGCCCTTCGCTTTCCAATCCTCGAGCCCGATCGGGTTGACGAGCACAAGTTGCTGCGTCTCGTGCGGATACATCAGCGCATAGCGGATCGCGAGCATGCCGCCGGTCGAATGGCCGATCACGGTTGCGTCGGTCACGCCGAGCGATTCGAGCAGCGCGTGCGTATTGCGCGCCAACTGCTGAAAACTGTACTGATAGTGCTCAGGCTTGCTCGATTTGCAGAAACCGATCTGGTCGGGTGCGATCACGCGGTAGCCGGCGTCGCTCAGGCGCTGGATCGTCGTTTCCCAGGTCGCCGCGCAGAAGTTCTTGCCGTGCAGCAACACCGCCGTGCGGCCGTTGGCGTGCTCCGGCTCGATGTCCATGTACGCCATATGCAGCGCCACGCCTTGCGAGGTGAAGTCGTACTGCTCGACCGGCGCCGGATAGTTGAAGCCCTGCAACTCGGGGCCGAAAGCGGGACCGCCGTTGTCGGCGGCGCCAGTGGCGCCGCCGGCTACGGCCGGACTGGCGGCGCTGGCCGGCGTTGCGGTCGAACCGACCGGTGCAGCCGCGAAAGCGGCCGGCGCGGCGGCAAGCGCGCAGGCGCTCAGCAAGGCGAACAAAGAATAGCGGCGAAAACTCATCGACAGGATTTCTTGCAAAGAGAAAGCAAAGGAAAACGCGCAGGCCGCGCGCCGGCAGTCGCGCTCAAGCCCCGTTCACGAACCGGCGATTCTACGACGCGCCGCCGGACTCCGCTGCCGCGCGCGCATGCTCATGGCGGCGTCGGCCGGTTTGGCACACATATTGCGCCGGGCCATCGCGCGCTCAATGTGTCGTGGCGCACGGATGCGTGGCGTGCAAGCGGCGATCGTGCGCAAGGTGGGAACGCGAGCGGCATCCGCACAATTCAGACTACGCGCCCGCGCCAAATCGGTGCTAGAACTAGCAGACGGAGCCGCAAATACGAAGCCGTCAGGCAGCACGATCCAGAAGCAGGCAGGAAAGCGAACTAAAACCAGCACAACGGCTAAAAACCAGCGGCCAGAACCACCGGCTAGAACAAGTCCAGCATGGCCATCCGGGGGATACAAACCAAGGAGACAGACATGGAAAGTCCGGCACGCCTGAACGATCTGCAACGCACCACCCTCGCCATCGTCCTCGCGGGCGGACGGGGCACGCGGCTCGGGCCGCTCACCAACAAGCGCGTCAAACCGGCGGTGCACTTCGGCGGCAAATACCGGATCATCGACTTCGCGCTGTCCAATTGCCTGAACTCCGGCATCCGCCGCATCGCGGTAGTCACGCAATACAAGGCGCACTCTCTGCTGCGCCACTTGCAGCGCGGCTGGGGGTTCCTGCGCGGCGAATTCAGTGAATTCATCGATCTGTGGCCCGCGCAGCAACGCGTGGAAGGCGCGCACTGGTATCGCGGCACCGCGGACGCGGTGTTCCAGAACCTCGACATCATCCGCTCGATCAGGCCGAAATACGTCGTGGTACTGGCGGGCGATCATATCTACAAAATGGATTACACGCGGATGATCGCCGATCACGAAGAAAGCGGCGCGGATTGCACGGTCGGCTGTATCGAGGTGCCACGCATGGACGCGGTGGCCTTCGGCGTGATGGCGGTGGATGAAAACCGCCGCGTAACCGGCTTCGTCGAAAAGCCGGCCGATCCGCCCGCGATGCCCGGCCACCCGGATAAGGCGCTCGCCAGCATGGGCATCTACGTGTTCAACGCCGACTATCTGTACACGCTGCTCGAAGAAAACATCTCCACCGTCGACACCGATCACGACTTCGGCAAGGACATCCTGCCGCGCGTGGTCACGCAAGGGATGGCGATCGCGCACCCGTTCAGCATGTCGTGCGTGTCGTCGGACCCGAGTGTGGAGCCGTACTGGCGCGACGTCGGCACGATCGACGCCTATTGGGCGGCCAACCTCGACCTCGCCTCGACGATCCCGACGCTCGACCTGTACGACCGCAACTGGCCCATCTGGACGTATCAGGAGCAATTGCCGCCGGCCAAATTCGTACGCGACATGAAAGGCCTGCAAGGGACCGGCAACAATCTGATCGTGTGCGGCGGCTGCGTGATCTCCGGTTCGCAGATTTCGCGCTCGGTGCTCTCGTCGAATGTGAAAGTGAATTCGTTCTGTAACATCAATGAGGCAGTCTTGTTGCCGCAAGTCACGGTCGGAGCGAGTTGCCGGCTGCAGAAGGTCGTGATCGACCGCGGTTGCACGATTCCGGACGGCACGGTGATCGGCGAGGATCCGGTGAGCGATGCCGAACGCTTCTACCGTACCGACGACGGCGTCGTGCTGGTCACGCCCGAGGCGCTCAGGCAGAAGATCAGTTGATCCCCGGGTCGTTGGCGAATGCGTTGGCGAAGAAAGCGCCGAATGAAGCGCCGCCCGCGTCGCGGCTGAACGAAATCTCGCACTAACAGGAATGAGACAGAGCCTATGACGATCCGCGCCCTGCACGTCGCAAGCGAGCTGTATCCCCTACTGAAAACGGGCGGTCTCGCCGACGTCGCGGGCGCGCTGCCGCCCGCGCTGATCGAGCGCGGCGCCGATGTGCGGGTGCTGCTGCCCGGCTTCCCCGCGGTCGCCGCCGGTCTGACCGACTTGCGCACGGTGGCGCAACTGGGCCGCCGCTTCGATGCGCCCGCGGTCACGCTCGAACAGGGCACGCTGCCGTCGAACGGCCTGACGGTCTACATGATCCGCGCCGACACGCTATACGACAGGCCCGGCAACCCCTATCTGAACGACGAACACGTGCCCTACGGCGACAACGCGCAGCGCTTCGCCCTGCTCGGCTGGGTCGCCGCGCAACTGGCGCAGCAACTCGATCCGGCGTGGTCGCCGCAGATCGTCCACGCGCACGACTGGCACGCAGGGCTCGCGCCCGCCTATCTGAAGGCGGCCGAACGCCAGCACGGCCGCTCCTTCGCGCCCAGTATTTTCACGGTGCACAACCTCGCGTATCAGGGCATTTTTCCGGCCCATCAGTTCGGCCAGCTGGGCCTGCCGGACGACTTCTTCAGCATGCACGGCATCGAGTTCTATGGGCAGTTGTCGTTCCTGAAAGCGGGCCTCTACTACAGCGACCGCATCACCACCGTCAGCCCGACCTACGCGCGCGAAATCCAGACGCTCGCCCAGGGCGGCGGACTCGACGCGTTGCTGCGCCATCGTTCGCACGACTTGAGCGGCATCCTGAACGGCGTCGACTACACCGTCTGGAACCCCGCCACCGACCAACTGCTGGTGGATCACTACACGGCTACGCGTTTGGCCGGCAAACAGGCGTGCAAGGAAGCGCTGCAAAAGCGCTTCGGCCTCGCACCGAAAAGCGATGCGCTGCTATTCGGCGTGGTGAGCCGGCTGACCGAGCAGAAAGGCCTCGACCTGCTGCTCGCCGCGCTACCCGAAATCGTCAAGCGCGGCGGCCAGCTGGCGGTGTTCGGCACCGGCGACCCGGCGCTCGAAAACGGCTTGAAACGCGTCGCGCACGCCCATCCGGAAGCCGTCGCGGTCGAACTGGGCTTCGATGAAAAGCTCGCGCATACGATCGTCGCGGGCAGCGACGTGATCGCGGTGCCGTCGCGCTTCGAGCCGTGCGGGCTGACGCAGCTCTATGCGCTGGCTTATGGCTCGCTGCCGCTCGTGCATTGCGTCGGCGGCCTGGCCGATACGGTGGTCGACGCGTCGCTTGAAAATCTCGCCGACGATCTCGCTACCGGCTTCGTGTTCGAACGCTTCGAACCACAGGGCCTTTCCGCAGCGATCCGCCGTGCGTTTGCGCTCTATGAGCGGCGCACCGAATGGAAAGCGACGCAGCGGCGCGCGATGCACCAGGACTTCGGCTGGGGCGCATCGGCCGAGCAGTATCTCGCGCTGTATCGGGAACTCGCTTAAAGCCGTTTGGCGCACCGCCCCCGCCCGCGCTTCGCCCAACCGTCCCGCTGCCGATACGTTTGATGGTTCGACGCAACAACACGGGGACGGATCAACTCAGGCGCGGCAAACTCATGGCAAACTCATGTATTGTTTCCTGACTATGCAGACCGCGCATTTTTCTTGCATAGTCTGAAGCAACCATGCTGCAACGGGCGCCCGGCCAAAACCGGTTCGCTACTGCGGCGCATCCTCCCCGTTCTCAGCCATCGCGCATCACGGCTTGCGCGAGCCGACACCATGACGAAAAACGTTCTGAGCATCCAGTCGCATGTCGTGTTTGGGCACGCCGGCAACAGCGCGGCGGCGTTCCCGATGCGCCGGCTCGGCGTCAACGTCTGGCCGCTCAATACCGTGCAGCTCTCGAATCACACGCAATACGGCCATTGGAGCGGCAGCGCGATCGACGCATCGCAGATGGAGGAGCTCGTCGAAGGGATCGGCGCGATCGGCATGCTGCCGCGCTGCGACGCCGTGCTGTCCGGCTATCTGGGCACGCCGGAGCAAGCGCAATCGGTGCTGGAGATCGTCAAGGCCGTGAAGGCCGCCAATCCGCGTGCGTGGTACTTCTGCGATCCGGTGATGGGCGCGGCGAGCGGCTGGAAAGTCGCGCCGGGCATTCAGGAATTCCTCGTGCGCACGATGCCGGAGATGGCCGACGCGATGGCGCCAAACCACTTCGAGTTGCAGCGGCTGGTGGGCCGCGAAATCGAGACGTTCGAAGAAGCCGTCACCGCCTGCCGCGAGGTCATCGCCCGCGGGCCCAAGCTCATGCTGGTCAAGCACTTGCTCGACCGCAACAGCCCCGCCGACCGGTTCAACATGCTCGTCGTCACCGAGCGCGAGGCCTGGATGGGTCAGCGTCCGCTCTATCCGTTCGCGCGGCAGCCGGTCGGCGTCGGCGATCTGACGAGCGCGGTGTTCGTCGCGCGCACGCTGCTCGGCGATTCGATTCGCGCGGCGTTCGAGCACACGCTGGCCGCTGTGAATGCAGTGGTCAAGGCGACCTGGCAGGCGGGACGCTACGAGCTCGAACTGGTTGCCGCGCAGAACGAAATCGCGCAGCCGCGCGAATGGTTCGATGCGTGGGTGGCCGCTGAGACGGCGTAGAAGCGGCCTGGAAACGGCCTGAATCAAGCGAGAGAGCGCGGCATCTGGCGATCTCGTCATAGCGTGGTTCAGGACGCGCCGTTGTGGTGCGCGTCGGTGGCGCGGTATGCACTGCATGCTGCCGGGGCACCTGGCTTTTTGCCTAAGGCGTTGGCCTTTCCTTGTTTTCTTATTGGTTTATTAGTGTTGCCCCTGTGCGGGGCGGCACCTACTTTCTTTGCCGCCGCAAAGAAAGTAGGCAAAGAAAGCGCCCCGCTTCACACCGCTAATTCTTAAGCGGGTCCCCTGGCTTGGAGGGTGTAGTGGAGCATCTGGAATCAGTGTCCTCGCGCACTCCGCGCTTGTGACAAGGCAGTCATACTTCCGGCGGCGCTATGCGCGCCGTGGCGGTACTTCACGAAACCGTCCTCTGGGTTTGAGGCCCGCTCGTGGCTGGAACCCAGTGGTTCGCGCTGCGCGCGCCGGAGCGGTACTTCAGAAAACCGCCCGCCAGTTTGGATACCTTGGCAACTTGGGAGCGGCTCACAACTCGTCGATGCAGTTGACGTCAGTTGCTGGTCGAACCCACGCCCGGCTGATTGGCAACTTCGGCGGAGCTGGCTGTGGCAGCCGCCGCCCGTTGTGCGCGCAGTGCGACAACCTTGCGCGTTGCTTCAACGGCCTCCTCCGGGTATCCCGCATCGCTGAACTCGTAGCCGACCGTCTTATAGTCGGCCAGTTCGGCTAGCACTTCCGCCCGCGTCAGTCCCGCCGCCTGCGCCGACGATGCGCCAACAGCCGTGACACCCAGCAAACCGACACACAGCGACACCCAAACAACCTTCATCATGTTTCTCCGATTGACTCGACCAAAACGGTCAAACAAAGTCTAGCGACAGCCGCGCGTAAGAAAATCCCCCGCGCGCGGAAGGCACTGTTCCGCACTGTGTGAGCAATCCGCGGCGAGCGCGGCTGGGCGTGCGGGCGGCGATTGTCATCCGGCCGTCCTATAATGCCTGCCGCGTGGACAAAGCAGCCGCCCGTCCACGCGGCATTTTTTCAGCATCCGGCATTCAGCAGACGAGGCATCGATGGACGGTTATATCCGCAGCGAGCGGGAAGAATATTTTGAGCAGTTGTGCATCAGCGTCGACGCTGACGAAGCCCACGAGCAGGAAGCGATCGAGTACTTCGAGAGCCAGTTCGACGAAGCCGACTTCGATCCGGCCCAGTGGCTCGACATCGCGCTCTACTATTCGCCGGCGGTGGCGCGCGGCATCATCGACATGGTGACGCCCGACGACAAGGCGCGCAGCAACATCGCTGAAGTAATCGCCGACAACCTCGACATCTCGTACGGCGAGGACGAATGCCAGCAGTTTGCCGAGACCATCGAGTTTGCGCTCAACAACGGCGTACCGGTCGATCTCGACCTGGTGCTCGACGGCTGCCAGCGCGCCATCGACGACCTCGACACCTGGGCCGATGAAGACACCAAGGCGCCGCTCTTGCGTCTACGTGAAGAGTTGCTGCGCCAGCAAGGCGAGCACTAAGGGCTTGGCTTTAACCCGCTGATTTTCCGGCGCATTCGCGGCCCGGCGGCTGCGGATGCGCTACTGCAGTAAAGTCGGCGCACTCGCGCCGGTTTCCTGAGCTGGGTTCTCTACTTCGCTTTCTCTACACCGCCTTCTCTCCAGCGCTTTCCCTGCACCGCTTTCTCGCACTTCTTCCTGGCACCTCTTCCTGGCACCTCTTCCTGGCACCGCGTTTTGCAGCCGATTTTCTTAAGCATGTGCCGCAATCCGCATCTACGCGCCCGGTCTGACAGGCCGCCAGCCCAAGCGCTTCGCCGTCTATGCCGAAATGCTCATTCAAAGCGCCGCGAATTGCCAAGACGGCTGCAAATTGGCTTTTTATATTCGCGCCAGATTGACGGGCGCGTGCTTGCCACTCCGCGTAATCCAGCGTTGTTTACGAAGACGGATCATCCGTAGTCCGACGATGCGCGGGATGCGAACAGGAGACGGCTCGCGCGCGTCGATCCAGCGTTACTGCCTTGCTGCTTTCCCAACCTGAAACTGACGATGGAAGGAGAGACCATGAGTCTTCGCAACCCGCTGAAACCGCTTGCACTGATCGTTGGCGCCGTCTTCGCGATGGGGCCGCTGGCCAGTTTCGCCGACGACCTGCCGGTCAAGATCGGCTTTGCTGCGCCGATGACGGGAGCCAACGCCGGCTACGGCAAGGATCTGGAAAACGGCGTACGGCTTGCGATCGAAGAAGCCAACGCCCAGAAGATCAAGATCGGCGACAAGGTCGCACAATTCCAGCTCGTCTCCGAGGACGACCAGGCCGACCCGCGCATTGGCGTTCAGGCGGCGCAGAAGCTGGTTGACCAGAGCGTATCGGCGATAGTGGGCCACTTCAATTCGGGCACGACGATTCCTGCGTCGCAGATATACGAACAGGCCGGCATTCCGGTGATCGACCCGGCCGCGACCAACCCGATCATTACCGGGCGAGGTTTTGCGAACACCTTCATGGTGATTTCCACCGATGCGCAGAACGCCGGCAATGCGGGGATTTATGCCGTCGAGGTGACCAAAGCCAAACGGATTGCGATCATCGACGACCGGACCGCCTTCGGCCAAGGCGAGGCCGACGAGTTCGAGAAAGCGGTGAAGGCGCACGGCGGCAACATCGTGACGCGGGAGTACACCGATAATCATGCTGTTGATTTCAGCACCCAGCTCACCAAGATCAAGTCGACTAATGCGGATCTGATTTTCTTCGGCGGGCTGGATACGCAGGCTGCCGGGTTTGCCAAGAAGATGAAGCAATTGGGGATGACCGCTCAGCTGGTGGGCGGCGGCGGCGTGGTGGATCCCGAGTTCATCAAACTGGCCGGCGATTCGTCTGAAGGCGTGATGGCATGGGAGTATGGCAGGCCGTTGGCTCAGTTGCCTGGCGGCAAGGATTTTTCTGCCAAGTTCAAGAAGAGATTCGGGGTGGATATCCTGTCGTACGCGCCATTTGGGTATGACGGGGCATGGGCGGCTATTCGCGCCATGCAGCAGGCTAAGTCCAGTTCGCCGGCTGTTTATCGGCCTGTGCTGAAGGGGATTGATTTTGACGGTGTCACTGGGAAGATTTCTTTTGATAATACCGGGGCGTTGAAGAGTGGGGCTTCTACGCTATATCAGGTTAAGGGGGCGGTTTGGGTGCCGGTTGTTACTAAGAGTGGGAGTTAAGGTTTTTTTGCCTGCGCGGCGCTTATGTCTGTGTGCCTGCGGCGTTGGCCTTTCCTTGATTTCCTATCGGTTTTTTAGCGTTCCCCCTGTGCTGTTTGCCTACTCGGCGCTTTAGGTTGTACGCCTACGACGTTGGCCTTTCCTTGCTTTCTTATTGGTTTATTAACGTGCCCCCTGTGCGGGGGGCACCTACTTTTCTTTGCCGGCCGCAAAGAAAAGCAACCGTATTGGAAGTCAAGCGGCGAGCTGTCCCTCAAGGTGCGAATTGTCGGTCGTGGAGAGCATTTTGTGGGCGCGCGTAATCCTCGCGACCCGCACGATTGAGCAACCTGCAGAAGGTGGGCATGGGCGGCGTGAATGCTTGCGTTAAAAGCGCAACAGCCGGACGCAACCCTGCCGGAAGTCAGTCAGCCGATGGTCTCCAGGGTGTCGAGTTGTGGACCATGGCGTTGAGCGTGACGATGAGTTTGCGGATGCAGGCCGTCATGGCAACCTTGAACGGCTTGCCGGCGTTGCGCAGACGGTCATAGAACGCCCTGATGGTGGGGTTAAAGCGCAGCGCAGGCACGCAGGCCATGTACAGCGCGCGCCGCACGATGGCGCGGCCGCCCTGGATGCGACGCTTGCCGACATGCTTGCCGCTGTCGCAATTGAAAGGTGCGACGCCGGTGAGTGCGGCGATCTCGCGGCGGTTCAGCGAGCCGAGCTGGGGCATGAAGGCGATCAGCGTCGCGGCAGCGCCGGGGCCGATGCCGGGCACGGAGCGCAGCAGGTCTTCCTTCTGGCGCCAGGCAGGTGAAGAACGCAGGAACGAATCGATGTCATGATCCGCGAGCCTGAGCTGCTGTTTGAGCCACTTGATGTGATCGTTCAGGCTCCCGCGGGCTGCGGCATGGGCGCGCTCCAGGCGTGCTTTCTCGGCGACCAGCATGTCCATGAGCTGGGCCCGGCGCAGCAGCAGGGCCTGCAACTGCTCGGTCTGTACATCGTTCAGGGGGCGCACGACGGGCTTGATGGCAGCGGCGAATTGAGCAATGACAAACGCGTCGATGCGATCGGTCTTGGCGCGCGTGCCGGTGGCCCTGGCGAAGTCGCGCACCTGTCGGGGATTGACCGCGACAGCGGGCAGTCCGGCCTGACAGAGCGCCCTGAGTACGGCGAGCTCGAGCTTGCCGGTGGCCTCCATGACGATCAGTGTGGGATTGAGCGCGCCAAGGCGCTGGACCAGCTGGTCGATGGCGACGGTTTCATTGTCGACACTGAAATGTTCGGTGGTGTCGTGGATGGCGACATCGAGGGTGCTGCCGCTGACGTCGATGCCGATATAAACGGAAGAAGAAGGCTGGTTCATCACGGTACCCATACTTGCAGGAAAATACGAGCTCGGGGCTCAGTCAACTGTTCGGGTTAAGAGGATGAAAAGGACAGTCGCTCAGGCTTTTCTGCGGGCTCGAAGCACTTTAGGCAGACGAGCTGACTGTCCATGTGGCGACAACTGATCGGATCGGCGCCACAGGAGGGAATATACAAGTAGGCAAAAGAAAGCGGCTCAAACCGCTGACACTTAAGCGGGTCCCCTGGCTTGGAGGAGGTAGTGGAGCATCTGGAATCTGTGTCTTCGCGCACTCCGCGCTGGTGACAAGGCCGTCATACCTCCGGCGGCGCTGCGCGCGCCGCGGCGGTACTTCACAAAACCATCGGCCATTTTCGTACCTGTGGATATCCAGGTGTAACGGCTTGTCTTCGCTGCGCTAGCGGCGTGCCTGCGGTTGTTCAAGCGTAAGGGCTTGGCTACGCTGACGTAACTCGCGGCTGGTTCGGCGCGATGACTCGCCCTCGCGTTCCCAATCTCTTGCCGAGGCGCTGGCGTCTCATTCGGAATAATGGTTCGCACCCCACACTTCGGCGCCTCGCCGAGGCGCAGCCGATGGCTCCCACCGCGCACAAACGAACCCACTGGTTTCCCGTGCAGACCATTCCGGCGAGCACGCAGTGCGAGGCGGGAAGAATGACGCAGGAAGCGCTTACGCCCCATCGGTGTTGAGAAGTACCGCTGCGGCGCGCGCAGCGTCGCCGGAAGTATGACTGCCTTGTCACCAGCGCCGAATGTGCGAGAACACTGATTCCAGATGCTCCACTACCTCCTCCAAGCCAGGAGACCCGCTTAAGCGTTAGCGGTGTGAAGCCGCTTTCTTTGCTTACTTTCTTTGCGGCGGCAAAGAAAGTAAGTGCCCGCCCCGCACAGGGGCGACGCTAATAAACCACTAAGAAATCAAGGAAAGGCCAACGCCGCAGGCAAACACCCCAACCAAGCGCCACGCGCAAAAAAAACCTTATTTCAAAACCTTAACCACAACCTCAGAATCCAAATCCCTTTGAACCCGAACCAGATCCGACTTCACGTCGAGAAACTCAGTAGGAGAACACATCTGATGCCCAAACCCGGCCCGAAGGTGCCGCCTAACCTGCAATACCCGCTCCGCAGGATCAAACACATAGTGAGAAGAAAAATCAAAAACCCGATCTTTCACCACCGCATCAGGCGGCACATCGATCACTTGAACAAACCTCGGCAATGCCAACTCCAAAGTCTCATCAAACTCCCCTCCAATACAAGTCCATGGCTGCGTCCTTAAAGGCTCCGCAAGCCACGCTTGCACCTGACTCCCCATGCCGCCAGACAAGCTCGTCAAAGCCGGCACAGCCGTCGTCCCATCCTCCCAGACAAAATGCTCCACACGCCCTTGCATCGAAGTAGAAAAAGGCCCATCCATAGCGGCCACATCGCCCGTGCGCAATTGCGCAGTCCCATGCAGCCCCGTCTGCAATAACCTGCTCGCGGCAATCAACTGGGTCCGCTGCCGCGTTGCCCTACGAAACATATTGCGCTCGAGCTCCGCCGTCGACCCTACATCTTCCACGCGATATGCGTAATTAGCCGCCCCGCTCTCATCGACATCGATCTGCAATCGCGCAGTCCGCTCGCGCAACTGTGTGGCCGGCGTGCGCGACAGCATTCCCTCGTCGACCAGCAGCGCGGGCCGGTCCATCACGCTCGCCGGCAAATAACCGAAACTAACGCCGCCCGCCGTCGTGTCGGCATACAAGAACAACTCAGGAATCCAGACGATTGCATGATTGATCGCGCTCCCGCCATATCCCGGCACGTCCGGCAAACTGTAGTACGGCCCGAGATTGAGCAGCACGGCCTCGCTGCGAATGCCCACCGCGGCCAGCAACGCGCCGTACAACGCGACGTGATCCTTGCAGTCGCCGTAACGATTGCGCAGAATGTCGATCGCCTTGTGCGGGATCGCCGCCGTCTCGCCGAGAAACAACGCTACGTAGCGAATGTTCAACCGCATCCAGTCGTACAGCACCTGCGCCTTCGCGCGCGGATCCGTAGCCTGCGCAGTCAGACTCTGTGCGAGGCGCACGATCGCCGGGTCGTTCATCGTCGCGTCGACGGCCGGTCCGCGATAACGCGCGGCAAAACTCGCGAAGTCGGGCACCGTCGATATCATCAGGCGGTCTCCCCAGTTCGCATAGCCGACCGCGCCCGCTTCGAGCGGCGCATACGGGCCGTGCCGGTAATCGAATTCGTAGCGGGTACGGCCGTTCTCCGTGACCGGCGGCAGCGCGAGGTAGCCGCGCGCGTCGGTATAAAACGGCACGTCGGCGGGTAAGTCGAAGATCAGACGCTGCATCTCGACCGGCTCGCGCGTCGGTTCGACCAGGTACGCGAAGGTGCCGGCCTGCAAAGGCTTCGTGCGCGTCTTGCGAAACGCCAGATGCACGCGTGAACCGGGCTCGACGCCCGGAAAAATCACCGTGCGCAATACGCCGTCCTGGAAATTCGGTGCGCCGGCCGAGCGCGGTTCCTGCACGTCGCGGATCGCCTCCGGGCCGACCTGGTGCGCCACGCCGTTCGGGTCGATCGTTTCCGCAACCAGCAATTGCACCTGCTCGATGTCCTTGTTGAACCACACGTAGCGTTGCGCGATATCGTCGACGCCACTCGTCGTGTTGGCACGCAAAATCGTGTCGTCGTGTTCTTCCACCGAGCCGTCTTTCTGGATCACGAAGAGATGGACGTCGCGCTCCATCGTCGACGGTGCGAGATCGTCGCTGGCGGCGGGCTCACCTGCATGCGCGATAGCGACGCACCCGCCCAGCATCAACGCGGCGGCTAGCCTCGTGAACGCGAAGCACCTCGTCATGTGCGGCGCGCCCTGCCCCGACGCGGCGGCTAGCTTTACGAACGCGAAGCACCGCGTCATGTGCGGCGCGCCCTGCCCCGCGCGCGCCATGCTCGCGGACTCGAAGCAAACTCCGCGCGAAACGTGTGATTGAAATTCGATAGATCGTTAAAGCCGCAATCCAGCGCAACGTCGACGATCTTCGCGCCGTCGTCATGAAGACGCAGCGCTGCCGCTCGCAAACGCGCCCGCAGAATGTATTGATGCGGCGTCACGCCGGTCACCCGCCGGAAGGTCCGCAGGAAGTAGAACTCACTCAAACCCGCCGCCGCCGCAAGGCTCGCGAGCGTATGCGGCGCGGCGGGCGCGGCGTCGATCAGACGCACGGTCTGCGCGACGCGCGACCATGCCGCGGCGCTGGCCGGCTGCCCTGCGCGCGTCAATGCCCCGGCCGCATCCAGGGTCGCGACGGCCAGTTCGACGGCAAGCTCATCCCACACCGGTTCGCCCACATCGGAAGCCCCCGCGCAGGCTCGCGCGATCAACGGCGACAGCGAACGAAGCGCCGGCATCCGCGCGCGCCTGAAGTTCAGATTGCCGCTTGCGATGCCTGCGTCGGCGGCGAGCTGCTCGAAGTAAGCCGGCGCATAGCGAAACGCGATACAGCGATCGCCGGCCCCGTGCCGATGGCCGCACTCGAAGCAGTCGCCGTTGTTGCCTAGCAGCAGCGCCCCCGGGGTCAGCAGTTCGCGCCCTGCCGCAGCCCGGTAGCCGAACGAGCCGGCGACCACCATCGCGATGCACACGCCGCCGTGCCGCTCCTCGAACGGCTGGTCGCGTGGTCCGAAGGTGCAAAGAATGTCCGCGACGTCCCAGCCCGCGCCCTGCGCCAACGGGCGCGCGGCCATGCTGCCGCGCGAGCCTTCCCGTGCGCGTTGCGCGAGCGCCTGCTGCAAAGTGACGGCAATTTTCCCCAAGATGCACCTCGGCTGAGTCCGTATTCTGGTTTTAGCACATCGGCGGCCGGCGCGGTTTTGCCGCTTGCGACACGCCGCCGCCTCGCTAAACGCCTGAAGGAGGACACACGATGAACATGCTGGACAACGATCTGGAGCGCGGCTTCCAGGACGCATTAAGCGCGCCCGCGCGCGCCGCCGACATCGACGCCGCCGATGACGTCTACGGCTGGCTGATCGGCAGTTGGGACATGGACGTGGTGCACTACCGCGTCGACCTCGGCGCAGAGCGCCGACGCGGCGAGATTTATTTCGGCTGGGTGCTGGAGGGCCGCGCTGTGCAGGACGTGTGGATCATGCCGCCACGCGGCGAGCGGCACGCGGGGCTCGCCGTCACTGACGACATGTACGGCACCACGTTGCGCGTCTGGGACGCAGCGCTGCGTGCGTGGCGGGTCACCTATATCAATCCACGGACTGGACAACGTGATGAACTGATCGGCCGACGCGTCGGCGATGCGCTCGTGCAGATTGGCACGCATGCCGATGGCACGCCGATTCGTTGGAATTTCACTGATATCACGAGGGATGCTTTTCGCTGGACTGGTGTTGCGCTCGCGCAGGACGGCGTGACCTGGAGGCTTGAAGCTGAGTTTCATGCTCGGCGCAGACGTGCCTGAAGATGGGCTTTTCTTGGTTTTTTTGCCTTTGGCGGCGGCATTGTTCTGGGTGCCTATGGCGTTGGCCTTTCCTTGATTTGTTTGCCTTGCGAGGCGGCATTGGCTGTTCGCCTGCGGCGTTGGCCTTTCCTTGTTTTCTTAGTGGTCTATTAGCGTCGCCCCTGTGCGGGGCAGGCACTTACTTTCTTTGCCGCCGCAAAGAAAGTAAGCAAAGAAAGCGGCTTCACCCCGCTAATTCTTAAGCGGGTCCCCTGGCTTGGAGGAGGTAGTGGAGCATCTGGAATCAGTGTTCTCGCACACTCCGCGCTGGTGACAAGGCAGTCATACTTCCGGCGGCGCTGCGCGCGCCGTGGCGGTACTTCCCAACACCGATGGGGCGTGTGCGCCTTCGGCATCATCCTTCCCGCCTCGCACTGCGTGCTCGCCGGAACGGCCTGCGAGGGAAACCAGTGGCTTCATTTGCAAGTAGCGGGGGCATCGGCTTCGCCTCGGCGAGGCACCCGAGTGTGCGGGTGTGGGCCACCACTCCGAGTGAGACGCTGTTGCCTTCGCGAGGCGTAGGGGACGCGAGGGCGAGCCACCGCGCCGAACCAGGCGCGGGCGCCCAAACCGCCGGGCGGTTTGATGAAGTACCGCCACGGCGCGCGCAGCGCCGCCGGAAGTATGACTGCCTTGTCACCAGCGCGGAATGTGCGAGAACACCGATTCCAGATGCTCCACTGCCTCCTCCAAGCCAGGGGACCCGCTTAAGAATTAGCGGGGTGAAGCCGCTTTCTTTTGCCTACTTTTCTTTGCGGCCGGCAAAGAAAAGTAGGTGCCCCCCCGCACAGGGGGAACGCTAATAAACCAATATCAAATCAAGGAAAGGCCACCGCCGTAGGCACACAGAAGAATGCCGCCGCCAAAGGCAAAACCCCAACCACTCGCTCCGCGAAACCAAACCCTTATTCTCCAATTTGCCCCAGCAAGGCCTGCAACTTCTCAACATGCCGCAACAACAAATGCCGATGCTTCTCAATCTGCTCGAGCCGCCCGGCAAGATCGGCCTGAATCGGATCATCCAGATCGGCGGCAGCAATCACATCCTCCACTTTCGACCGCATAGCGGCCAACTCCACCGGTGCATGGCTCAAATGCCGCTCAAACCGCCGTACGTCCTGCACCGCCAGATCCCGGACCTTGCGGAAATGCGCCTGGCGCCGATGCGCTTCGGCATCGAGCGTCTCCTCCTCCACGCGTTTGGCCGGCGCGGCCTGGCCGAAAATCGGCTCGGGCGGCCGCAGCACCGTTTTCTTACGCACCGGATACGCAGTGCCCCGAAAACGCGCAAGCGGCATTTCGTTGTCGATCGCCTCACGCGCATTGGCCGGTATGTCCTGCTCCGTGTGCGGCGTGTTCATCCAGCCGTTCGGCAAACCAGTGACCGCCTCGATGCCACGCACGAACTCCTCGCTGAATTCGCGCTGGCCGGACAACATTAATTTCAGGTAGCTGGCGGAGAAGGTCATCATGCGCGCGAGACGGGTCGCGGCACCGACCTCGCGGGTCAGCAGCACCAGGTTCGCTCGCCAGACCGGGAGCAACAATTCGTCGGAATCTTCCATCGCTGGGTCTTCCATCTCTTTTGCCCGATGTACGGATGACGCGCTCGCACGCGTCATATTTCTGAAAGGGTAGCCGTTTCACTGCATGGCGTGCAATGGCAGCGCACTCACCCGGCAGTTTTTCGATTTGCCGAAGTTACACGCTACCGCGTGCAGCCGGCTTCACGGAGCGCGAGGTGTGCGTTTTGCATTGACACAGCCATACATCCAGCGTTCCAAGTCAGCGCACGCAATGTGCAGCTTCCCGTGGAATTTTTCGGCACGCATTATGCTGTTTCGCTAGCGCCACCACGTCGATTTAAGGACAGGCCGGCTTCCTTTCCGACCGGTCGAGTCGCATTGACGGCCGCCGGCAAATGCTGCAGCGCTCTATACGCTCTGCGCGAAACCGGCAGCATGCAATCACGGACACATGCTGTTACACCTGTGTCGTGCAACGGCGGCAAAGGCGGATCCCCCGCAAAACGCGGATTAGCTGCACAAATACTGTGGGGAAGATGAGGTGAACACCGACGCGGCGCCGGAGGGTCGGCGCCGCTTGAGAGGAGACAGGCGTGTTGCGCCGCAGCGGCGCGGAAAGTCAGGCCGAGGCGATCCGGTCCAACGCCGTCGTCACCAATTTTTCCAGCAAAGGCTCGACCTTCGCGGCCAGCGTTTCGTCGTATGCATACGGCATCTGTTCTTCCATATACGTAATCTGTGACAACTCGAGCTGCACCGCGTGCACGCCCTGCGCCGGCTGCCCATACTGGCGCGTGATATAGCCGCCCTTGAAGCGCCCGTTCGCGACCGCCGAATAACCGCCATGCCGTTCGACCACAGCGGCCAATTCCTCGCCCAGTCCCGCCACCGCACTCGTCCCGTTGGACGTGCCGAAGTTGAAATCCGGCAGACGTCCTTCGAAAAAGCGCGGCACGTGCGAGCGGATCGAATGGGCTTCCCACAGCAGCACCTTGCCGTGCTTCGCCTTCAACGCGACGAGTTCGCCTGCCAGTGCGTCGTGATACGGCTTCCAGTACGCATCGCGCCGGCGCGCGACTTCGGCGTCGGTCGGCAGATGGCCTTCGCGGTACAGCGGTTCCTTGTCGAACGTATCGACCGGCAGCAAACCGGTGGTGTCCTGCCCCGGATAGAGATTCGCGCCATCAGGCGGACGGTTCAGGTCGATCACATAGCGCGCGTACGAAGGCGACAGGATCGACGCGCCCATGCGCTTCGCGAACGCATACAGACGGTCGAGGTGCCAGTCGCAGTCGTCGGTACGCTGCGCGACGGGCGTCATCGTCGCGGCGATGTCGGCGGGGATTTGCGTGCCCAGATGCGGGATCGAAATCAGCAGCGGCAGGCTTCCTCGATGCAACGTGAAAACCGGCGGAGTAGTTAAAGTCGACGAAGCAGTCATGTCAGTCCGGAATCAATGGGATCGAAGGCTCAATCACGTAAGCAACCCACGTAAGCAAGTCCCTTTAGCAACTCACTTCAGCAAGTCCGCGAGCGCCACACGATAGCGCGCGTAAGCGCCCTCTTCGTCGCGATGCCGGCGGTTGTCGACGACCTTGTCGCCGCCCGCGTAGACGTCGCGAATCGGCGTCTCGCCATGCTCGCAGAATACAACGCCCGAGAGCCACGCGTGCGGCGCGTGCTCGGCGATGCTCGAATGATCCGCGTCCAGCACCAGCCAGTCGGCGCGCCGGCCGGCCTGCAACGCGCCGACCGTGCGGCCTGTCGCGTGCGCGCCGCCTTCGAGCGCGGCGTCGAACAGACGGTCGGCCACATGCGTGGCTTGCGCCGATGCCAGCACATTGCGTTGACGGCGCGTGAGGCGCTGGCCGTATTCGAGCAAACGCAACTCGGCGCGCCAATCGACGCCGATATGGCTGTCCGAGCCGACGCCGATGCGCCCTTGCGCTTCGAGATATTCATGCGCCGGGAAAATGCCGTCGCCGAGATTGGCTTCGGTGGTCAAGCACAAACCGGCGACCGCGCCGCTCTTCGCGAGCGCAAGCGTTTCGTTCGCATCGACGTGCGTGGCATGCACGAGGCACCAGCGGCTATCGACATCGAAACGATCGAGCAGCCATTGCACCGGCCGCGCGCCCTCGGTTTCCAGACACGCGTCGACTTCGGCGGTTTGCTCGGCGATATGAATATGAACCGGCGCCCTTGCATCGATGCCGCCAAGCAGCGCACGCAACGAATCCGCCGATACCGCGCGCAACGAATGTGGCGCCACGCCGTAACGCAACGCGGCGTTTTCGGGACGCGCCGCGCGCAAGGTGCCGAGCAGATCGAGCAGACTGTCCGGCGTATTGATGAAGCGCTGCTGATCTTCGCGCGGCGCACGTGAGCCGAAACCGCTGTACTGATATAGCACCGGCAGCATCGTCATACCGATGCCGCTCGCCGACGCGGCATCCACCACACGCTGCGCCAGTTCCGCTTGATTCGCGTAGCGGCTGCCGTCAGGGGTGTGATGCACATAGTGGAATTCGCAGACCGACGTATAGCCCGCCTTCAGCATTTCGATGTAAAGCCACTGCGCGACCGACGCGAGCCCTTCCGGCGTGATCCGCGCGGCAAAGCGATACATCAGATCGCGCCAGCTCCAGAAATTGTCGGTGGCGTTCGCGCGATATTCAGTGAGGCCGGCCATCGCGCGCTGAAAGGCGTGCGAGTGCAGATTCGGCATGCCTGGCAGTACGGGACCCGCTGCTTTTTGCACGCCCGCAGGCGCAGCGGCCGTATCGGCCGTGACCGAGGTCAGTGTGCCAGTAGCGTCCCACTCCAGCAGCACATTGCGGCGCCAGCCATCCGGCAGGTACGCATGGTCGGCGAATAGCGATTGCTTCGATTGCGTCATCTTCAGGCCTTAGCTCAATTCACGCCGCGTATAAACCGTCTCGCCCGAGCGCACGACCCGCGCGCACAACGGACGCCCAATCCAGTAAGCCAGCTCCGCCAGCGACTCGACCGACCATACGGCGAAATCCGCCGCACGCCCCACTTCCAGCGAGCCGTGCGTATCCGCTTTGCCGAGCGCGCGCGCCGCGTGCGCCGTCACGCCCTGCAGCACTTCGGGCACGGTCATGCGGAACAGCGTGGTCGCCATGTTCATCATCAGCAGCAGCGATGTAGTGGGCGACGTGCCAGGGTTGCTGTCGGTCGAAATCGCGATCGGCACCTGATAGCGCCGCAGCAGATCCAACGGCGGCAATTGCGTCTCGCGAATGAAGTAGTACGCGCCTGGCAATAGCACGGCAACCGTGCCCGCTTCCTTCATTGCGGCGACGCCCGCTTCGTCGAGAAATTCGAGGTGATCCGCGGACAGCGCATGGTGGCGCGCCGCCAATGCCGTGCCACCGCCATTCGACAACTGCTCGGCATGCATCTTCACCGGCAACCTGTAGCGCTCGGCTGCTTTGAACACGCGCTCGCTTTGTTCCAGCGAAAAGCCGATGCGCTCACAGAACACATCGACCGCATCCACCAGGCCTTCGCCGGCGAGCGCGGGCAGCATGGTGTTGCAGACTTCGTCGATGTACGCATCGGCGCGGCCTGCAAATTCAGGCGGCAATGCATGCGCGCCGAGAAATGTCGTATAGACCGACACCGGATAACGTTCGCCCAGACGGCGCGCAACGCGCAGCATCTTGCGCTCGCTGGCGAGGTCGAGGCCGTAACCGGATTTGATTTCCACCGCCGTGACGCCTTCGGCGAGCAGCGGTTCGAGCCGCGCGGCGGATTGGCGGAACAAGCTGTCTTCGTCGGCGGCACGCGTGGCGCGTACCGTGGAGACGATACCGCCGCCCTGCCGCGCGATCTCTTCATAGCTCACGCCAGCCAGGCGCTGCGCGAACTCGTCGGCGCGCTGACCGCCGTACACCAGATGCGTGTGGCAATCGACGAGACCCGGGCTCACCCATGCGCCGTGCAGATCTTCGCGCGGCCACGCAGCGTATTCAGCGGGTAATTCGGACGCTGCGCCGAGCCACGCGATCTTGCCGTCTTCTACGGCAATCGCAGCGTCGGGCAGCGTGTGTTGGGGGTCGCCCTGCGGGCAGAGTTTCAGGTGATGCCAGACGGTTTGCTTCATCGCGTGCTCTTTGCAGCTTGTTGCGTGTCTGTAGTGGTTCGCGGCGCGCTTTTTTCAAAGCGCGGCCGTGAGCCGTCGTCATCGTTGCGCGTAGCGGATGGTGATCGCGAGCAATGCGCCCGCGCCTTTGACTGTGCATGACAGTGATTGCGGTGTGTCGATGCGTAGCGTGTCGTCTGCGTTCAGTGAAAACGGCTGAGCGCGGTTGCCCAACTGAACTTCAACCGAACCGCTTGCGCAAAACAACAGCACCACGTCGGCGGACAGATCGCGTTGCGTATCGCCGCGCCATACTTCGACCTCTCCCGCCGCCGCGCCACGCCGCACCATCAGGTTGAAGTCGCGTGTTGCACCGTCGACCAGACGCGCGTCGATTTGCGCTTCGCCAGCGAAACGTGCGATATCGAGTGGCTGTGTCAATGCACGCGTTTTCAGGCCATTCACATTGTCCGTTTCATCGAGCAACATGCCCGCGCCGGACAACAGCGCAAGCGTGCGATCGATGCCGACGAAACGCGAGAACGGCCCGGCCTGCGCCACATCGGCGACGCTCACGCGCCACACGAATGCATCGAGCCCGGCGCCCTCGGGGAACGCCGCCACTTCGCGCGTGACGCCGCCGCCGTTCTTCCACGGCGCCGCCACCAGGTCGGCGCCGCGGATCAGCGTCACGGTTGCCATGCTGCCGACAAGCGGGCTGTGAAGCGTCACGATCAACGGCCCAGCATCGGCAGATTCAGGCCTGCCTCGCGCGCCGTTTCCTGCGCGAGTTCATAGCCCGCATCCGCGTGACGCATCACGCCGGTGGCCGGATCGTTGAACAGCACGCGGCCGAGGCGCCTGGCTGCCGCATCGGTGCCGTCCGCGACGATCACCACACCCGAGTGCTGGCTGAAGCCCATGCCGACGCCACCGCCATGATGCAGCGAGACCCACGATGCGCCGCCTGCCGTGTTCAGCAATGCGTTGAGCAACGGCCAGTCGCTGACCGCATCCGAGCCGTCCTTCATCGATTCGGTTTCGCGATTCGGGCTCGCCACCGAACCGGTGTCGAGGTGATCGCGGCCGATCACGATCGGCGCCTTCAGCTCGCCGTTCCTGACCATTTCGTTGAACGCCTGGCCCAGACGATAACGATCCTTCACGCCGACCCAGCAGATCCGCGCCGGCAGGCCCTGGAACGCGATACGTTCGCGCGCCATGTCGAGCCAGTTGTGCAGATGCGGATCGTCGGGGATCAGTTCCTTGACCTTCGCATCGGTCTTATAGATGTCTTCCGGATCGCCCGACAGCGCGACCCAGCGGAACGGGCCCTTGCCTTCGCAAAACAACGGGCGGATAT
Organism: Paraburkholderia sp. IMGN_8; assembly: GCF_038050405.1. Taxonomy (NCBI): domain Bacteria; kingdom Pseudomonadati; phylum Pseudomonadota; class Betaproteobacteria; order Burkholderiales; family Burkholderiaceae; genus Paraburkholderia; species Paraburkholderia sp. IMGN_8. The sequence goes on from NZ_CP150900.1 coordinate 3,013,822, forward strand.
ACGCCGGCACGAAGCCCGGGAAATCGAACGCATTTTCGACGCCCATTTCCAGCGCCATCTGACGGATGTTGTTGCCGTAGTCGAGCGTGGCCGCGCCGCGTTCCTGCAGCGTCAGCATCGCCTGCACCTGCCTGGCCATCGATTGCTTGGCGGGCAGCACGATGCTGTCCGGCACCGTCTTCTGACGCTCGCGCCAGTCTTCGACATTCCAGCCTTGCGGCAGGTAGCCGTGGATCGGATCGTGCGCGCTCGTCTGGTCGGTCACGCAATCCGGCGTGATGCCGCGCGCCACGCATTCCGCGAACACGTCAGCGGCATTGCCGAGCAGACCGATCGACACCGGCTTGCCCGCCTTCTTCGCTTCTTCGAGCATCGCGAGCGCTTCGTCGAGCGTCGCCGCTTTCTTGTCGACGTAACGCGTCTTCAGACGGAAGTCGATGCGCGTCTCGTCGCATTCGACGGCGATCATCGAGAAGCCCGCCATCGTCGCCGCGAGCGGCTGCGCGCCGCCCATGCCGCCGAGACCGCCCGTCAGAATCCAGCGGCCCGACGGGTCGCCGTTGAAATGCTGGTTCGCCACCGAGAAGAACGTCTCGTAGGTGCCCTGCACGATGCCCTGGCTGCCGATGTAGATCCAGCTGCCGGCGGTCATCTGGCCGTACATCATCAAACCCTTGCGATCGAGTTCGTGGAAGTGTTCCCACGTCGCCCAATGCGGCACCAGATTCGAATTCGCCAGCAGCACGCGCGGCGCGTCCGCGTGAGTGCGGAACACGCCGACCGGCTTACCCGATTGAATCAGCAGCGTCTCGTCTTCGTTCAGGTCCTTCAGCGATGTCAGGATCTGATCGAAACAGTCCCAGTTACGCGCGGCACGGCCGATGCCGCCGTACACGACCAGCGCATGCGGATGCTCGGCGACTTCCGGGTCCAGATTGTTCTGGATCATCCGGTACGCGGCTTCCGCAATCCAGGTCTTGCAGGTCTTTTCCGCACCGCGCGGTGCGCGGATCGTGCGGGTTGGGTCCAGACGCGGATCGATATGTTTCGGGTTATTCATGGTGGCCCTCGGAATGTTTGACGATGTTCGGAAAATGGCGAATCAGAAATGTCCGGTGAAACGATAGCGGCTGCCGGGATGCCAGAGATTGGCAACGGAAGCGACCTGGCTTTGCGACCACGTGCGCCGATGCAGCACGAGGCATGGTTCGAGCTCATCCATGGTCAGCAACTGCCGCGTATCAGCGTCCGCGGCCAACGCTTCGATGCGGTATTCGACACGCTGCAGCGGCGCGACGCGCACCAGATACTGGTTCGGCGTCGTGTTGGTGAAGTCCTGCAGCGCATACTCGGGCGCGACCGCCGGATTGACCCAGCGCTCTTCGAGCTGCACCGGCTCGTCGTTTTCGAAATGCAGCACGCGCGAATGAAACACCGGGCTGCCCGCGCTCACCTGCATTTCCTCGGCGAGCGCTTCGTCGGCGATGCTCGCGCCGATGTGCAGCACGTTCGCCTGATAACGATGACCGCGCGCGACGATTTCGTCGGAGATGCTGCGGATCGCCACCAGCGTCGATTCGTACTTGGGGCGGGCCACGAAAGTGCCCGAACCCTGCACACGCGTAAGGACCTGCTCCGAGGTCAACTCGCGCAACGCGCGGTTGACCGTCATGCGCGCGACGTTGAATTCGCGCGCGAGCTCGTTTTCGGAGGGCACCTGGTCGCCTTCAGCCCATTCGCCCGCATGGATGCGGCCGAGGATGAAGTCCTTGATGCCCTGATAGGCCGGTGCGTTCATTGGCTTGCTCTGCCTGACTGTCTGCTTCTGCTTATTGTTCGGAGGCGAACGAGAACGGGCTGTGTCGGGCGATCGTGCCGGATTGCACGAGACGCGTCACGGCCGCGATATCCGGCGCGAAGTAGTGATCGAGTTCGTAATGCGCGACATCCTTGCGCACCGTGTCCATCACCTTCTGCAGGCTCGGGCTGGTCTTGTGCGGCGCGCGCAGATCGACGCCTTGCGCGGCGGCGAGCAACTCGATCGACAGAATGTTCGCGGTGTTCTCGGCGATGTCGCCGAGCTTGCGCGCGGCGAAGGTCGCCATCGACACGTGATCTTCCTGGTTCGCCGAAGTGGGCAGCGAATCGACCGATGCCGGATGCGCGAGCGTCTTGTTCTCCGACGCGAGCGCCGCAGCCGTCACGTGAGCGATCATGAAGCCCGAATTCACACCGCCGTCGCGCACGAGGAACGGCGGCAGGCCCGACAGCGTCGCGTCGATCAGCAGCGCGATGCGGCGTTCGGCCAGCGCGCCGATTTCAGCGGCGGCGAGCGCGAGATTGTCGGCAGCGAACGCGACCGGTTCCGCGTGGAAGTTACCGCCCGACAGCACTTCGCCGGTGTCCGGGAAAATCAGCGGGTTGTCGGAGACGGCGTTCGCTTCGATCAGCAGCACGTCGGCGGCATGCCGCATCTGGTCCAGACATGCGCCCATGACTTGCGGCTGGCAGCGCAGGCTGTACGGGTCCTGCACCTTATCGCAATCGGCGTGCGAGACGTTGATCCCAGAACCTTCCAGCAGCGAACGGTAGGCGGTTGCCGCTTCGATCTGACCTTGATGACCGCGCAATTCGTGGATGCGCGCGTCGAACGGCTTGACCGAACCCGCTGCTGCGTCCACCGACAAGGCGCCCGCGACCAGCGCGGTGCGGTACAGGTCTTCGATTGCGAACATGTTGTACAGCGCGAGCGCGGTCGATGCCTGCGTGCCGTTCAGCAGCGCAAGACCTTCCTTCGCTTGCAAGGTGAGCGGCTTCAGGCCGACAAGGGCGAGACCCTCGGTAGCCGGCATGCGCTCGCCCTTCGCGAACACTTCGCCGACGCCGAGCAACACTGCCGACATATGCGCGAGCGGCGCGAGGTCGCCCGATGCGCCGACCGAACCCTTGACCGGAATCACCGGCAGCACGTCGGCGTTGTACAGCGTAATCAGCGCTTCCATCACTTCGCGGCGGATGCCCGAGTGCCCGCGGCCGAGGCTCGACAGCTTCAGCGCGATCAACAGACGCACAACCGGACGCGACATCGGCTCACCCACGCCGACCGCGTGCGACAGTACCAGATTGCGTTGCAGCAGTTCGAGCTGGTCGCGCGGAATGTGCGTGCTGGCGAGGCGCCCGAAACCCGTGTTGATGCCATACGCCGGCTCGCCCTTAGCGGCGATGTCGGCAACGGCCTTGGCGCAGGCGTCGATAGCGGCATGGCTGGCGGGATCGAGTTGCAGCGCGACGTGTTCGCGTGCGATCTCGCGCAGTTGCGGGAGGGTCAGGTAGCCGGGCTTCAGAATGATCATGGTTTTGTGTCCTGTCTATACAATTTGAGAGAAGTCTAGCGTCGCCGTCTTGTATATACAACTTGTTTTTGCAGGTTTCGGCCCAGGGGTTTCCATTAGGGCGGGATGCTTGCGTAGTATGTATATCGCTTACGCCGGGACCTCGCGTATCGGGGGCACACGGCACGGCACTCGATCCTCACGGCCGTCAACTTGTCTATACACGTTACACGTTCAAAATATCCCTCGGCAAGCGAACAAAAAAGCGGACAAAAAGATTTCGCGCGCCTGGCGCGGCCCGCTAAAGCCTCACCCGCGCCGCCATAAAGTCCAGAAAACACTGCACCCGTCCCGCCAGCGACGCGCTCTGGTAATACACTGCGCTCACCGGCTGCCGCTCGTCCAGCAGCACGCTTTCGAGAATCGGCACCAGCCGTTCTTCGCGTACATCGGCGGTGGTCATGAAGTCGGCCAGGCACGCAATGCCCCACCCCGACAAGGCCAACTGCCGCAGCGTTTCGCCGCTCGACGCGGTGATCGACGGCTCGATCTTCAGCGACCCGGCGCGACCCTTTCCGCCCTCCCGCAACGGCCAGCGGTTCAGATGCTCCGGCGCGGTGAAGCCGATCAGCCGATGCGAGTGCAACGCATCCACTGAGCGCGGTTCGCCATATTCGGCCAGATACGCCGGACTCGCGAGCACCCTCAGCTTGCTGCTGCCCAAGGCCCGCGCATGCAAGGTCGAATCCTGCAACGCGCCGATCCGGATCGCGATATCCACCTTCTGTTCGAGCAGATCGACAATCCGCTCGTTGCTGGTCAACTCCAGACGGATCTCCGGATACAGCGCCGAAAACGCCTTCATATACGGCGCGATGCAATGGAGCATGAACGGCGACGCCGCGTCCACGCGCAAACGTCCCGAGGGACGCTCGCGTCCGCGTGTGACGGACTCCTCGGCCTCTTCCATCGCCTCGAGAATGGCCCGGGCGCGCTGCAGGAAGGCTTCGCCCTCTTCGGTCAACTGCAAACGGCGCGTCGTACGCCGCACCAGCGCGGTGTCGAGTTTCTTTTCGAGGCGCGTCAGGGCGCGGCTCACGCCGGATACCGTCTGCTGCAATTTCTCCGCAGCCGCGGTAATCGAGCCGCTGTCGATCACCGTCACCAACACCAATAACTCGTCTGTTGAAGTTTTCATTGTTGATTTCAAATCAAGATTGATTTGAGACTAACACGCTTTTTGCGAGAATCAAGACGATAGATACTGCGCTCCTGTCATCGTGTTTCCACTCGCAGGAGAACGTCTTGAAGATTTTCATCACAGGTGCAAGCGGCTTTATCGGCGGTTCCATCGCGGCTCATCTGGTGCGCGCCGGCCATCACGTGCGCGGTTTGATCCGTAAGCCCGAACACGCCGCCGAACTGCATCGCCTCGGCATCGAACCCGTGATCGGCACGCTCGACGACCGCGCGCTGCTGATTAGCGAAGCGCACGCGGCGGACGCCGTCATCAATGCCGCGAGCAGCGACCACGAAGGCGCCGTCAAAGCGCTGATCGAGGGCCTTAACGGCTCGGGCAAGCCGTTTCTGCATACGAGCGGCTCGAGCATCGTCGGCGATGCGTCGGGCGGCGAAGCGGGCGGAGCGCGCATCTATCACGAAGACACCCTGCCCGAGCCGACCGCGGATAAAGCGGCACGCGTCGCGATCGATCAGCTCGTACTCAATGCGGCGCAACAGAACATCCGCTCGGCCGTGCTGTGCAACACGCTGATCTACGGACACGGTGCGGTGGCCGGCAGCGCCAGCGTGCAGTTGCCGCGGCTCGTGCGCCAGGCGCAGAAGAGCGGCGTCGTGCGGCACGTGGGCAGCGGCGGCAACATCTGGTCGAACGTGCATATCGACGACGTCGCCGAACTCTATCGCCTCGCGTTGGAAAACACGCCGGCGGGCACGTTCTACTTCGTCGAAAGCGGAGAGGCGTCGTTCCGCGACATGAGCGCCGCGATCGCCCGCGTGCTGAAGCTGGGCGCGCCGCAAGACTGGCCGCTGGAAGAAGCGCAGAAGGAATGGGGCTATGAAATGGCGTCGTACGGACTCGGTTCGAACAGCCGGGTGCGCGGTGAGCGCGCGCGCAAACTGCTTGGCTGGCAGCCGAGGCGTACGTCCGTGATCGACTGGATCGAGCACGACATGATGTCCCCCAAGGGGACTTCCTTCGGGGCGCCCCCCAAGGGGACTTCCTTCGGGGCGTAAGCTGTGTAAGCGTCGACGTTGCGAATTCGTAAGCCCAGCTCGATAGAATCGCGCCCACATAATGGTGCGATTCGATCATCCGGGTCGCGCGCGAGCCCGGATTTGATCGATGAACTTGGCGCTGAACCTCGACTGGCTAACCAACCTGCTGGCGATTCTTTTCGTTGTGGCGTGCCTGTACGATGCTCGCTACGACGAATACGGCACGCTGACACTGTCGGCGGCCGCGATGGGGCTCGCGGTGATGGCGATCGAAATCTTCCTCAAGCCCGCGTTCGACATGGCACTGTGAGGAGGACGCTGCGCCGTACAGTGTCATGCGTGCCGGCTTGCAGCGCTCTCGTCAAACCGCGACTTCCGGCGGCGCGCGGCGGAAACCGCGCGTGATCCAGCCGAGATAGCACAGCCCCGCCACGAACCACACCGCACCGAGCACCAGCGCGGTTTTCTCCAGGCTCACGAGCAGCCACACATCGGCAATTGCGCCAGCCAACGGAAACAGCAGGCCGCCGATCACGCCCATTGCATTGGCGCCGCCCTTCGCATTGAAGAACTGGCGGATCACGCACAGATTGACCGCAGTGAACGCGAGGAACGCTCCGAAGTTGATGAACGAGGTCGATGTCGCCACATCGAGCTTCAACGCAATCAGACCGATTGCGCCGGCAAGCGAGATGTTCAATGCCGGCGTCTTGAACTTCGGATGCACGAAACCGAAGATGCGCCTGGGCAGCACTTCGTCGCGCCCCATCGCATATAGCAGACGCCCCACGCTCGCCTGCGCCGAGATGCCGGAAGCAAATTGCGCGAGGATCAAGCCCGCCAGAAACACCGTCACGAAGATATCGCCGCCCACTTTGCGCGCGACTTCGAAGGCGGCCGAATCGGGATCCTTGAACACTGCGCCCGGATGCGCGAGTTGCACCGTGTACGCGGCGATCACGAAGATCGCGCCGCCTATCAGCGCGATCAGCACGATCGCGCGCGGCATCGTCTTCTCAGGCGCGATGGTTTCTTCGGTCAGCGTCGAGACCGCGTCGAAACCGAGGTACGAATAGGCAGCAATCGCGGCGCCGGCCATCGTCGCCGAGAACGGCACGTGCGGCTTGAAGAACGGCTCAGCCGAAATCAGACCGCCGGGGCCGACGGCTGCCGTCACATAGTGGCAGCACAGCACAACGAACAATGCGACGATCGCCAGTTGCACCACCATCAGCACGATGTTGAAGCGGTTCGCGAGCTCGATGCCGAGAATGTTCAACGCACTCGTCAACACGATAAACGCGACGATCCAGATCCAGCTCGGAATGTGCGGAAACGCGGCGCTCAGGTACGAGGCGCCGATCAGCCAGATCACCATCGGCAGGAAGAAGTAATCGAGCAAGGTGGCCCAGCCGATCATGAAGCCCAGATGCGGATTGAAGGTTTTGCGCGTGTACGTATACGCCGAGCCGGCTACGGGGAACAGCCGCGCGAGTTTGCCGTAACTGAGCGCGGTGAACACGATCGCGATCAACGCGATCAGATACGCGAGCGCGGCGGTGTCGTTGCTGGCGCTCGCGAGCACGCCATAGGTGCCGTAGACGATCAGCGGTGCCATATAGGCAAGTCCGAACAGCAATACCGAAGGCAAGCCGAGCGTGCGCTTCAGGTGCACGGCCTGTGTGCTCGTGCGTTCGGCGGTGGATGAAGGGGTCATACGGTGTCTCCTGAGGCGAATGGGCGAGCGGCGCCGCGAGCGGCGCCGCATGCGCCACCCGGTCGAGCTCTATTAATCAGACTTGCTGGATGCGCGTGTTGCGCGCGGAGGGTGTTTGCTCGATGCGCGCCTTAACGTGCGCGGATCACACGCACTCGTTCTCCACGCTCGCCTTCGACGGTTGCGAGGTCGAGCGCAATGCGCGCGTCGTGCAGATAACGGTAGTGTTCACGCGCGCCTTCGAGACGCGCCGGATCGAGCGTTGCGCACAGCACTTTCTCGCCGGCGCCCGCATCGCACACCACGTCGCCGAACGGATCGATCAACGCCGATTCGCCGGGGAACGTGAGGTCGTCATCGCCTGATCCGGTGCGATTGACGAGCGCGGCGAACATCTGGTTCTCCATGGCCCGCGCGACAATCGCACGCCGATGCACCGGTCCGAACGGCGCCATATTGCCGTTCGTCACGATCAGCAGATCCGCGCCGAGCGATGCAACCGCGCGCGCCGTTTCGGGAAACTCGATGTCATAGCAGATCAGCATACCGACGGTCATGCCCTTGAAGCTGCACACTTCATAACGGTCGCCCGCTTCGAACACGCCGACGTCCGACGCCCACAGATGCGTCTTGCGATAACGCAGCGCAATCTCGCCGTGCTCGTCGACCAGCACCGTGGTGTTGAAAAAGCGGCTGCCGTCGCGCTCGGCGAGACCCACCGCGACCGCGACGCCCGCGTCACGCGCGGCGTTTCGCACTTTGGTCAGCGACGGCCCGTCGATCGATTCGGCGATTTCACCGATGTTGTGCCGCGTCGGGAAACCCGACAATGTAGCCTCGGGAAATACGATCAGCTCCGTGCCGGCCGCCCGTTGCGCGATGGTGCCGAGCACGCGCTGCAGGTTCGTGGCGACGCCGCTGTCTTCGATCGGAATCTGCGCGAGTTCGAGTTGAATCAATTTTGTCTCCTGTCCTTGCCGGTCCGCTTCGCGTTAAATGGCGGCTGCTGTCAGCCGCCTGCGATCAGGTTGAGCCTATTATTACCAGACATATTTTTGTTCGTAATCACCCGGGTGGGTTACCCTCAACGGAGCACGCATGGAACTCGAATGGCGCGATCTGGCTTTTCACCGGGAGATCGGCGCGGTCATCGAAGCACTCGATAGCGCGCAATTCTGGACCCGCCTCACGCGCGCGCTCGAACGCTATGTCGCCTTCGACAACTGGGTGGCGCTGCGCTTCACGCGAGGCGCTGCGCCGCTCGTGTGCGCCGAATCGCCGACGCCGGACGGCGCGGTGGACGCAATGTTCCAGGACTATCTGGCCGCGCTTTATCAACTCGACCCGTTCTATATCGCCGCCACCGAAAAGCCCGCGTCGGGCTTCGTCACGCTCGCCGATGTCGCCCCCGACAACTTCTCGATGACCGACTATTACCAGCGCTACTTCAGGAAGAACATCGTCGGCGACGAAGTGCATTTCAACTTCATGATCGACGCACGGCACACGCTGGCGTTCTCGTTGGGCGCGACGCAACGCTATGGCGAGCGCGATCTCGCGGTGCTCGCGCTATGCGCGCCGTGGGTGATCGCGCTGATGCGGCAACGCTTGCCGTATGAGGTGTTCGACGCTTCGGCGATGGCCCCGAGCGTGACGGTGACAGAAACAGAAACGCTCACGCGCGTCGATGCACCCACCTATGCCGCGCGCTTCGAACAGGTGTCGTCGGCGAGCGGCCGCGCGGCGCTCACCGCCCGCGAGGTGGAAGTGGCGATGCTGACCTTGAGCGGATTTTCGACGCGCGCGATGGCGGAAAAACTGACGATCTCGTTCGAGACGGTACGCGCTCACAAGAAACACATCTATACGAAGCTCAACGTCAATTCGCAATCGGAGCTGTTCGCGCTATTTTACGAAGCGGGACGCAAAGGCGCATGACGGCCCGCTTATTTCCCGCTAGAACACATTACGAGCCGCACGCGGGACAATCGCCACTCGCCTTCTCTTCATAGCGAGAGTGATTCGGACCAGAAGTGCAGATAGCGGCCAAGCCACTCCATCGCTTCCTCCATCGGTCCGGTGGACAGGCGGCACGCCGCCGTGCGGACGGATGTCAAAGACAGATGCGCGCGTCGGCGCATTAAACGACGCGGAGAGAGGATTCGAAGGGGTGCGGGCAAAAAGATACGCGGTGCATCGCAGACAAAACCCTGCAACACGCCGCGTCAAGGTGGAGAACAACCGACTACACGTTCGAGCGAGGCGCCAGGAAGAAACCGCCCCGCTCTCGCGCTACAGCAAAATGCAGCACACTCAGATCGCCCAGCCGCCGAGATAAAAGCCGACCAGCACGATAGCGATCACAACGGTGCCGACGTTCAGCTTGCGGTACTCGCCGCTCACCACGCGGCCGATCACCAGCGTCGCGAAGCCGAGCATGATGCCCGTGACGATGTTGGCGGTCAGCACGATGAACACCGCGCACATCAGGCCCGACATCGCATCGACCATGTCGTCCATATGCAGCTTGCTGACGTTGGAGAGCATCAGCAGACCGACGTACATCAGCGCCGGCGCCGTCGCATACGAAGGCACCAGGCCCGCCAGCGGCGAGAAGAACATCACCACGAGGAACAGCAGGCCGACCACCGCCGCGGCCATCCCCGTCTTCGCGCCGGCTGCGACGCCGACCGTCGATTCGATGTACGCTGCTGCCGGTGCGCCGCCGAGCAGACCCGAGAAAATCGAGCTCAGCGAATCGGCCGTCAACGCACGGCCACCGTTGATGATGCGGCCGTTTTCGTCGAGCTGGCCGGCTTGTCCTGCGACGGCGCGGATCGTGCCGGTTGCGTCGAACACGGCGGTCATCACCAGTGCCAGCACGCTAGGCAAGACTGCCATCGACAGTGCGCCCTTGATGTCCATCGCGCCGATCAGTGAAGCATGGCCCGGCGCGCTCAGCGAAGGCACGGCGAACACACCATGGAACGCCACCGCCGGATCGATCAGCAATGCGATCGCCGAGATCGCGATAATCACGATCAGGATCGAACCCGGCACGCGACGGCGCACCAGACCGAAGATCGCGGCCAGACCCGCCACCGACATGATCGCCGGCAACGCCGTGATATTGCCGAGCGACACCGGCAAGCCAGCACCTGGATTCTTGACGACGAGACCGACGTCGTTCGCCGCGATCAGCAGCAGGAACAGGCCGATACCGATGCCCGTGCCGTGCGCGATGCCGGTCGGCAGATTGCGCAGGATCCACGAACGCACGCCCGTCACCGAGATTCCGGTGAAGACGACGCCCATCAGAAACACCGCGCCGAGCGCGACGTTCGGATGCAGGCCTTTGCCGAGCACGAGACCGAACGCGGTGAACGCGGTCAGCGAGATCGCACAGCCGATCGCGATCGGCAGACGCGCCCACACGCCCATCAGCAGCGAGCCGAACGCGGTGGTCAGGCACACGGCGACGAACACCGCGCTGGTATCGAAGCCCGCTTTGCCGAACATGCCTGGCACGACGAACACGGAATAGACCATCGCGAGGAAGGTCGTAATACCGGCGACGATTTCCTGACGCTGCGAGCTGCCGCGCGAGGAGATTTCGAAGTAGCGGTCGAGAAAGCCCTTTCCGTCGAATGATTCGGCGCCGACTTCGGAAATCGGTTGGGCGTGGGGTTCCATCATGATGAGTGCCTCCTTTATCAGCGTGCTGAAACGGCCATCGATCTGGCCGCCATCAGGTTCGTCTCGTTGCGTTTGTCTATCTAATGAGGGGTGTGGCAAGGTTTGAACGTCGGCTTGCGATGCATTTAAGTTCTCGTCCTCCGGCGGCCAACTTCCTTAAAGCGCCGACCGTCGATTTCCCGGGATGACGTACAACCTGCATGCTCCGTTCTTCTTTTGCTGTCTCGAAATGTAGGGCAACACAAATATGTCTCCCATCGCATGAATGGCATGCTCGACATGTCGCGATGCTTATATCGTTTAAGGGACGGCAAATCATGCGCATGGTCCGCGCGTTTACACCTACGGTTTGTCATCGAGTTGCGAAGCGTTTTTTTGCGGTTTTGAGGGGTTAAAAGGGGAGCAAAGGCGCGAAGCGCGGCACGAACCGCGTCTGCGGCGGACCTGTCGGATGGCCTGCAAAACCGGTCGGCCCGCTGTCGCGGGTTACACTCTGCCCCGTATCTGTCTTAACTGCGTGTCTAAACTGCGGCGGTCCACAGCGCCCGTCCGCACTCGCCGATGGAGTCCTTCTTGATGAGTGGCGGTTTTTCGCGTCCTGCCTGGCGTCTTCTGATTCTTGCTGCGTTCGCAGTGCTCGCGTTGTCCGGTTGCAGCCTGCTGTGGGGTCCGCAACAGGCGCCGATCGTCGAAGCCACGGTCATGCCCGTCGAACCCGCGAGCGCGCCGGTGGCCGCCTCCGAGCCGGAACCGGCCGAGACCGAGGCGGCCGGGCCCGAGCAGCCGAGAAAGCCGAAGAAGCCGGTCGTCAAGCCCCACAAGGTCGAACCTCCACCGCCGGTCGCCGCGCCCGCGCCGCCGCCTCCACCGCCCCCGCCGCTGATCGTGTTGCGCACGATCGAGCGCAACGAAGCGCACGGGCTGCTCGATAGCCCGGTGCAGAAACCCGACGGCAAAGTGGTCGGCCGCGCGGTCGATATGCTTGCGGACGCGGCCGGCAAGCCACGCGAGATGGTGGTCAACCTGCAGGGTTTCCTCGGCGTCGGCGACCGCAAGGTGAATTTCCCGTGGAGCGCTTTCCGCTTCACGCCGACCGCGAAGATCGCGCCGATCACGCTCACCGCGCCTGCCGTGCCGGCGCCCGCGGCCAGGTCCAACGTCGTGCAATTGCCGTTGCTCGACGCCACCGTCGAGCGTTCGAACGGCGCGAAGGTCGGCCGTGTGATCGACGTGCTGATCGACGCCAACGCGCAGCCGCAAGCGGTCGTACTCGACGTCAACGGGATGGTCAGCACGGAGCGGCGCACGATTGCCGCGAACTGGTCGGCGCTGCGCTTCGTCACCAAAGAAAAGGAGCTGCATCCGCTGATCGATCTGAGCGATGCGCAGATCAACGCGACGCCGCCTTACGCCAGCGACAAACCGATCCGCGCGGTGTCGCCTGCGCCGCCGCCCGCGCCTGCGCCTGCCCCAGTGCCTGCTGCCGCGGCCACCGCGGCACCGGCCACTGCCACAGCGGTTTCCAGCGCACGGGTGGCCCGATGACAGGCCGCACTCTGGTAACCGCGCGCAGCCTGCTGGCGCTCGATTGGCTCAATTTTTTCGTGGCCAATGTGCAGACGGGCTTTGGGCCGTTCATCGCGTCGTACCTTGCGTCGCACAAGTGGACACAGGGCGAGATCGGTATGGCGCTATCGGTCGGCACCATCAGTGCGATGATCAGCCAGGTGCCGGGCGGCGCCGCGGTCGACGCGTTACGCAACAAGAAAGGCGCTGCTGCCTGGGCGATTTTCGCGATTATCTTCAGCGCAGTGCTGCTGGCCGTGAGCCCGACGGTGCTGCCGGTGATCGCCGCCGAGGTGTTTCACGGCTTTGCCAGCTGCATGCTGACGCCGGCTCTGGCGGCGATCTCGTTCGCGCTGGTCGGCCGCGCGAATCTTGGCGACCGGCTCGGGCGCAATGCGCGCTGGGCGTCGATTGGCAGCGCGGTCGCGGCCGGGATGATGGGCGTATTCGGTGAGTACTATTCGCCGCGCGCGGTGTTCTGGCTGACCGCCGCGCTTGCCGTGCCTGCCCTGTTCGCGTTGACGATGATCCAGCGCACTGACACTGTCGAGTTGCCGAGGGCCGCGCCGACGCCGGCACAGATCGAACGGCGCGAGAGCTTGCGCGAGTTGCTGCGCGACAAGCGGATGCTGTTGTTCGCGGCGTGCATTGTGTTGTTCCACTTGTCGAATGCGGCGATGTTGAATCTTGCCGCTGGCGAAGTGACGGCCGGCATGGGGGACAACGTGCAGTTGGTGATTGCGGCTTGCATTATCGTGCCGCAAGCGATTGTGGCGATGATGTCGCCATGGGTTGGGCGTTCTGCCGAACGATGGGGACGCAGGCCGATTTTGTTGCTGGGGTTTTCTGCGCTGCCGATACGGGCGTTGTTGTTTGCCGGGATCAGCAGCCCGTATTTGCTCGTGCCGGTGCAGATGCTCGATGGGTTGAGCGCCGCCGTGTTCGGTGTGATGCTGCCGTTGATCGCCGCCGATGTGGCCGGCGGGAAGGGGCGGTATAACCTTTGTATTGGGTTGTTTGGGTTGGCTGCCGGGATTGGGGCCACGTTGAGCACTACGGCTGCTGGGTTTATTGCTGATCATTTTGGCAATGCTGTTAGCTTTTTTGCCTTGGCGGCGGCTGGGGCGATGGCCGTGCTGCTGGTGTGGGCAGCAATGCCGGAGACGCGCGATGCGGCAGCCGATGAGGATCAGGTTGCGGTGCCTGATGGGGGGAAGCCGGTAAAGGGTTAACGGTTTTTTTGCCTGCGCGGCGCTTATGTCTGTTTGCCTGCGGCGGTGCCTTTCCTTGTTTTGTTATTGGTTTATTAGCGTCGCCCCTGTGCGGGGGGGCACCTACTTTTCTTTGCCGCCGCAAAGAAAAGTAGGCAAAAGAAAGCGGCTCAAACCGCCAACTCTTAAGCGGGTCCCCTGGCTCGGAGGAGGCAGTGGAGCATCTGGAATCTGTGTTCTCGCACATTCCGCCCTGGTGACAAGGCAGTCATTCTTCCCGCCTCGCACTGCGTGCTCGCCGGAACGGTCCGCAAGGGAAACCCGCGGCTTCGTTTACGCGCGGTCGGGGCCATCGGCGTCGCCTCGGCGACGCACCGAAGTTTGGGAGCGCGAGTCACTATGCCAGGCGAAACGCCGGCGCTGAAACTGGCGGGCAGTTTTATGAAGTGACGCCGAGCGCCGAAACCGGCAGGCGGTTTGATGTACCGCCAAGCCCCAAAACCGCTAGACGGTTTGATGAAGTACCGCCACGGCGCGCGCAGCGCCGCCGGAAGTATGACTGCCTTGTCACCAGCGCGGAGTGCGCGAGAACACCGATTCCAGATGCTCCACTACCTCCTCCAAGCCAGGGGACCCGCTTAAGAATTAGCGGTGTGAAGCCGCTTTCTTTGCTTACTTTCTTTGCGGCGGCAAAGAAAGTAAGTGCCTGCCCCGCACAGGGGCGACGCTAATAAACCAATAACAAATCAAGGAAAGGCCAACGCCGCAGGCAAACACCCCAACCACGCGCTACGCGCAAAAAAAAACCTAATCAATGACCTCCCCAGCAGTCTCCCGCATAAACGGAAGCGGCAACAGCGACACCAAACCACATGCAATCAAATACCAGGCAGGCGCAAGATTACTGCCGGAAATCTGAATAAGCCAGGTAGCAAAAAACTGCGCGAACCCACCAAAAATAGACACGCCCAAACAATAAACAATCGACATCCCAGTAGCGCGAATCTCGCGCGGAAACATCTCCGGGAGCATGACGATATTGGGCACGGCAGTAAAAGCAACAAACACTGCCAGCACGGCAACAACCGACAACAACACCGGCACCGTCGGCGACGCATTAATAATCATAAACGCGGGATACACCGCCACAATCAACAACACGCGCGACACCCACAAAACCCGCTTACGTCCAACGCGATCGGACAACGCCCCCGCGAACGGCGAACATATCACCGTAACAACCGCCGCAGTCCAGGCGGCCCACAGCGCCGACGACATCGGCAAATGCAAAATCCGGATCGCGTAAGTAGAAAGGTAGAACAGCACGATATAGTTGGCCGCCGTCCCGCCGATGGTCGTCAACACGCCAGTCGCTATCACGCGCGAATGATCGCGAAACAACTCGCGCACCGGCTGCGCAGCAGGCACCCGGTCCGCCTGAGCCGTGCCGTCTTCGACGCCCGGCAGCGTCTCATTCAGATGCCTCCGGATATAGATACCAATCGGCCCCATCGCCATGCCGATTACAAACGGCACCCGCCAGCCCCAGCTTTCGAGCGCGGCCGTCGACAACGCCGCCGCCAGCGCAACACCGAGCAACGAGCCGCACACCGTGTTCAACCCCTGGCTCACAAACTGCCAGCTTCCGTAGAAACCGCGCGTCTTGTCGCTGCCGTATTCCAGCAGCAGCGAAGTCGATGCGCCAACCTCACCACCCAACGCAAAACCCTGAATCAATCGCGCAAGGATCACCAACAGCGGCGCGGCCACGCCAATCGCCGCGTAAGTCGGCGCGAATGCGATGATCGCCGAACCGAGCGTCATCAGCCACAGCGTCAAACTCATCGCGGCCTTGCGCCCCGCGCGGTCCGCATACGCACCCAGGACAATGCCGCCCACCGGCCGCATGATGAAACCCACGCCGAACGTGCCGGCCGCCAGCATCAGTTGCGCAAGCTGCCCTTCGACCGGGAAATACAACTTGCCAATGATGGTCGCAAAGAAACTGTAGATCGTGAAATCGAAGAACTCGAGGCCGTTGCCGAGCGTGATCGCGGCGATAGCCTTCACATGGCTCGCGCGCTGAACGGGCTGCGTGGACAACGCGCTCTGCATGTTCAACGTGTCGGCGCGCGCGGGTTGCGGTGTAGCGGAATAGTCCATCTTTGTCTCCATGGTGTCCTTCCTGCTGATGCGCGGCTCTACGGCCGCTCCGTCAATCGAAGATAAAAGCTGAACTCAGACGAGGAACGTCTGCGCGAGCCGCACCCAATAGGCCGCGCCGGTGGCGAGGCAAGCGTCGTTGAAGTCGTAACCGGGGTTGTGCACCATGCAGCCACCCTCGCCGTCGCCATTGCCGATGATCAGGTAGCTGCCGGGGCAACGCTCAAGCAGGAACGCGAAGTCTTCGCTGCCGGTCAGCGGCTGCATATCGGCAATCAGGCCGTCTTCACCGAGCCAGCCGAGTGCGACTTGCCGCGCGAGGCCGGTCATTTCCGCGTCGTTGACGAGCACCGGGTAGCGGCGCTGATAGTCGACGTCCGCCCGCGCGCCGAACACCGCAGCCTGTCCGCAGGCGAGCGCCGTAATACGCTCCTGCAAATAATCGCGAACCTCGGGCCGCAACGCGCGCACCGACAAGCGCATCTCCGCGGTTTCCGGAATCACGTTCGGCGCTTCGCCGGAGTGAATCGCGCCAACGGTGATGATCGCCATGTCGAGCGGCGCGATGTTGCGCGACACAATGGCCTGCAACGCCAGCACGATCTGCGCGCACACCACGACCGGATCAACGGCCTTGTGCGGCATCGCGCCGTGACCGCCGCGTCCGGTCACCTTGATGATCACCGTGTCGGAGGACGCCATGAACGAACCCGGCAGAAAACCGAACTTGCCGGTCGGATATCCCGGCATGTTATGCATCGCAAAGACGGCGTCGCACGGAAACTTGTCGAACAGGCCGTCTTCCAGCATTTTCTTCGCGCCGGCCAGGCCTTCTTCGGCAGGTTGGAAAATCAGATTGAGCGTGCCGTCAAAGCACTTTTCCTGCGCGAGGTGTTTGGCCGCGGCCAGCAGGATCGCCGTGTGGCCGTCGTGGCCGCATGCGTGCATCTTGCCGGGCACCGTGCTCGCATATGGCAGGCCGGTGGATTCGTGGATCGGCAGCGCGTCCATGTCGGCGCGCAGGCCGAGCCTGCGCGCGCCATTGCCAACTTTCAATTGCCCGACAACACCGGTTTGACCGAGCCCGCGATGCACGGTATAGCCCCACTGCTGCAAGCGTTCGGCGACCAGGTCGCCGGTGGCGAACTCTTCGTAGGCAAGCTCCGGCTGCGCGTGGATGCGATGGCGCAGCGCAATCATTTCGTCTTCCAGTTCGGCGATGCCTGCCGGAATGGCCATGGTGTTCACGATGTCGTCTCCGTCTATGAATGCGTGAACCGAGCATAGCGACGCCGATTTTCCAGCGGCAGGCGTAGAATCGTTGCGGCAGCAACCCGTGGTTGCCACCTTCATACACGCTTGTCAGATGAAACTGCATCAGCTCAGCACTTTAGCGGCGATTGCGGATACCGGCAGTATCCGGGCCGCGGCCCGCTCGCTCGGTCTGTCGCCGGCCGCCGTCACCAAGGCAATGCGCGAACTGGAGGCCGATCTGCACGCGCCGCTGGTGGTGCGCAGCGCAAGCGGCGTCGCGTTCACCGAGTTCGGCCGTGCGCTGGTCGTCCATGCGCGGCTCGTGCTGGGTCAATTGCAACGCGCGGAAGCGGAGATCGAAGCGATGCGCGGCGCGGCGGCCGGCAAACTGTCCATCGGTGTCACGCCGTGGGTCGCGCTGACTTTTCTGCCGCCGACCGTGCAGCGGTTCCGGCAGCGCATGCCGGAAGTGCAGCTGGAATTTTTCGAAGGTTTGCTGGCGGTCGTGCAACCACGCTTGCGCGACGGCAGCCTCGACTTTTCGATCGGCCGTCCGCCGCCTGCGTCGCCGCAATCGGAATTTCACAACGTGCCGCTGTTTTCGACACATTCGGCCGTGGTCGCGCGCCGCGATCATCCCAAGGCCGGTTGCCGCACGCTGCTCGAACTGCAAGATGCCGAATGGGTGCTGAACTGGGACCCGGCGAGCCGCGAGTCGATCTCGGACAACCTGTTCCGCAAGCGCGGCATGACCGTACCGCACACGATCCATCTCGCGCATTCGCTGGCGATCGTGCTGGGTTTGCTCGCGCGCACGGACATGCTCAGCATCTTCCCGTGGCCGCTCGTCGAGGTGAGCATCGCGAAGGAAAATCTGTGGGCGCTGCCGCTGCGTGAGACGGTCGATGAAACCATCGTCAGCATCACGTCACGCCGCGGCGCGCCGACGAGTCCCGCGGCCACGTGTTTTCTCGATTGTTTGCGTGAAGTGATCGACGAAGGGGCGCGCTCGCACGATCCCGAGCAGCGCCGCCTGTTTCACTCGATCGAACTGCTGCTGTAGTTACACGGTTAGTCACGCGAACTTAAGTCGCGTAGCCCACCACGCCCTTGATCTCCAGAAAATCCTCGAGACCGAACTCGCCATACTCGCGGCCGTTACCCGATTGCTTGAATCCGCCGAACGGCGCATCCGGGCTGTAGTCCGCGTAGTTCAGATAGATCGTGCCGGTGCGCAAGCGTTTCGCTACCGCACGCGCGTGCTCGATCGAGCCGGATTGCACATAGCCCGCGAGACCGTAGAGACTGTCGTTGGCCATCGCGATCGCTTCGTCTTCGGAGTCGTAGGCGAGGATCGACAGCACCGGGCCGAAGATCTCCTCACGCGCGATCGTCATATTCGGCGTCACTTTGCCGAACACCGTCGGCCGCACGAAGTAGCCATCCGTCAAACCCTCAGGACGGCCCAGGCCACCGGCCACCAGCGTCGCGCCCTCCTCCACGCCGACGCCGATCAGCCGCTGGATCTTGTCGAACTGTTGCTCGCTGATAACCGGCCCGAGATCGGTGCCCTTTGCATCCGCGGGACCGACGGCCAGCGCTTCAGCCGCTTCCTTTGCATACGCCAGTGCTTCGGCTTCACGCGCACGCGGCACGAACATGCGCGTAGGCGCATCGCACGATTGACCGCTGTTGTCGAAGCACGCGCGCGCGCCGCGCATCACCGCGTCCTTCAGATCGGCGTCCTCCAGAATCAGATTGGCCGACTTACCGCCCAGCTCCTGATGCACACGCTTGACCGTATCCGCCGACGCCTTCGCGACCTGCACGCCCGCGCGCGTCGAACCGGTGAACGACATCATGTCGATGTCCGGATGACGCAACATCGCCTCACCCACCGTGCGGCCTTCGCCGTTCACGAGGTTGAAGACGCCGGCCGGCACGCCCGCTTCGTCGAGGATTTCGGCGAACAGCAGCGCGCTCATCGGCGCCAGTTCCGAGGGCTTGAGCACCATCGTGCAACCGGCCGCCAGCGCCGGCGCGACCTTGGTGGTGATTTGCAAGGCCGGCCAGTTCCACGGCGTAATCAGCCCGCATACGCCGACCGCTTCCTTGCGGATCAGAATGCTGCTCTTCGTGTACTCGAACTCGAAGGTATCGAGCGTGCGGATCATCGTTTCCAGATGCGCGACGCCGGTCCACGCCTGCGCGTCGTTCGCGTATTGGAGCGGCGCGCCCATCTCGCGGCTGATCGCGTGCACCATGTCGTCGTAGCGCTTGCGGTACACGTCGAGAATCGCTTGCAGCAGGTCGATGCGCTGCGCGATCGTCGTTTCGCTATACGCCGGGAACGCGCGTTTCGCCGCCGCCACGGCGCGATCGACATCGGCGGCGCTGCCCAGCGAGATCTGCGCGAACGCGGCCGCGGTGGACGGATCGATCACGTCGAGCGTGGCAGGATCGACCGATTCGACCGGGTCGATCCATTGGCCGTCGATGTAAAACTGTTTGGCGTGTTGCATGAGCTTGGTCCTCTACATGAATGATCGGATCAGACGTCGGGCCGGAGATTGCACCCGCAACGGCATCGAATGCTTTACATCGACGCTAAAGGTCCTGGCGCTTCCGGCCTGAACCCGGCCCTGCACGATTGACCGGACGCCGGCCTTGAACGACAAGCCGGGCAGCACCGGAAAACTGCCGAGTACCGACGTCGAAAAACTATTGCAACCGCCGAACAGCAAGCGGAACAGATCGATCGGCCGCGCATAACGCGAGCGATCGGGAATGCGTTCGAAACCGAATGTTTCGATTTGGGTGATGCTGTTGCTGCTCAGTGTCGCCGACTTCCGTAACGGCCATGTCAATCACGATGGCTCGCCAGGGGGATGCGGCGTCCAATTTTCTCAGATGTCTGGACGCCAGTGTAAAGACAATCGGCGCGGGCAAAAAAATATCGCCCGCCCAACCTTTACCGAATCGCGAGAATGATCGGGCTCGAACTCAGGCCTAGGCCTGTCGGCGCCGCTTCGCCGCGGCGAGGGTCGGCAGCCGGATCGGCACCGTGCCGGACATACCCTGCTCGATCAGAAAATCGCGGAACAGGCTGGCGACATGCGGCAGGCGTTTATCGGACACATGCATCACATACCAGTCGCGCTCGATCGGATTGGCGGGCAACGGCAGCAACGCGAGCAAGCCGGCCTGAAACTCCAGCGAACAGGCATGCAGCGACAGAAACGCAGTGCCCAAACCCGCTTCGACCAGTTGCTTGATGGCCTCGTTGCTCGACAATTCCGATCCGATATGCAGTTTGTGACCCGCTTGCCGGAACAGATTCTCGACGGTCGAGCGTGTGCCCGAGCCCCGTTCCCGCACGAATAGATTCGCTGTTTGCAAGTCGTCGAGCGACAGGCGCTTTTTCTTCATCAGCGCATGCGCGGGCGATGCGACGAACGCCATGGGGTGCTTTGCGAACGCGGTGGCCACCGTACGCAATTCGCGCGGCGCGCTGCCCATCACCGCGAGATCGATCTCGTGCGTGGCGAGCATGCGGATGATGTCGGCGCGATTGCCGACCTTGAACTGCACCTTCACTTGCGGGCGCAATTCAGTGAAGCGCACTAGAAACGGCGGAATCAGATACTCCGCGGTGGTAATCGCGCCGATCCGCAAGGTGCCGCCCTGCTCTCCGTGGAGCGCGGCCAGATCATCCGCCGCGCCGTTCCATAGATCGAGAATCTCCAGCGCGTAGCGCGCGAGGATTTCGCCCGCCGCCGTCAGTTGCACGCCACGGCCGACCCGCTGCAAGAGCGGCGCGCCCGCAGCGTCTTCGAGCAGACGCACCTGGAGCGACACCGCCGGTTGCGTGAGCCGCAATTCTTCCGCGGCGCGCGACACGCTGCCGAGCTTCGCGACGGTATGCAAGGCCTTTAACTGACGGAACGTGGCTGCTTTTAACATAAGTGAAAACCTATATGTTCTGTATAAACATTAAATTGTGCTGCTGATTATGCGGATTCTATACTGGCCCTGACAGATGAGCCGGGCGAATGGTTTGTATAGCGCGTTAGCGGATTAGCGCCTTCGCCGGCTCAGTGCGGATAACCAGTTCGGGTCATCAGTTCAGTAAACTCGGGAGGATACGGATCATGGTCGCAATCGATCGGCAAGCAACCTCTACAGCGCACAGCACCACGCGAAGCTCGGCACATCGGATCGTGATCGTCGGCGGTGGCGTCGGCGGCCTTGGGCTCGCTACACGTCTGTCCGAAACGCTCGGCCGCGACGGGCTTGCGAAGATCGTGCTGGTCGACCGCTGGCCGACGCATTTCTGGAAGCCATTGCTGCACGAGGCCGCTTCCGGCCAGCTCGATCCGGCCACACATCAATTGCAATACGCGGTGCAGGCGCAGCGGCATGGCTTCGAATTCGAACAGGGAGAACTCGCGGCGCTCGATCGTACGCAACAGCACATCACGGTGAACGCACTGCACGACGCCGACGGCCGCGAAATTCTGCCCGCGCGCCAGCTTGCGTTCGATACGCTGGTGCTGGCGATGGGCAGCGTCACGCAATATTTCGGCGTGCCAGGCGCGGCCGAACATGCGTTGCCGCTCGAATCGGTCGCGCATGCGGAAGCGTTCCGCCGCAAGCTGCTCGACGCCTGTCTGCGTGCGAACCATGCGCGTCGCGCGCGGACCTCGCAAGCGGACACGCCCGTGTCGATCAACATCATCGGCGCCGGCGCAACCGGCGTCGAACTCGCAGCGGCGCTGCGCGATACCGTGCGTTTGCTGAACCGCTATAGCCCGTTCGCACTCGATCCGGTGCGCGACTTTCGCATCCGTCTGATCGAAAGCAGCGAGCGCGTACTGCCCGCGTTGTCCGAAACGATTTCGGCGCGTGCGCAACGGATGCTCGGCAATCTCGGCGTCGAAGTATTGAACGCGACGCGCGTCACCGAAGTGCGCGCCGACGCCGTCTTGACGAACGACAGCGTGCCGCTCGCGAGCGACATCGCGATCTGGACCGCCGGTATCGCGGGGCCGCCGGTGTTGCGCACGCTGGATGGCATCGCGGTGAATCGCAACGCACAGGTGCAGGTGAGCCGCACGCTACAGTGCACGAACGACGCGAACATATTCGGCTTGGGCGATTGCGCGGCCTGCCCTGCTGAAAACGCGGGTGCGTTTCTGGCGCCGCGTGCACAGGTCGCGCATCAGCAGGCGCTGTTCCTCGCGCGGGCGTTGAAGTGCCGGGTGGCAGGCGAGGCGCTGCCCGAGTTCGCGTATCACGACGCGGGCACGCTGGTCGGTTTCGGCCGTGAAGGCACGATCGGCAGCCTGAGCAGCAGCCTGTTAACACGGCCGGTGTTCGTGGACGGTTGGCTGGCGACTGCCGTCTATAAGCTCATCTACCGGCGCCACGTGATGACGCTGACCGGCTTTGCGCGCATGGCGCTCGATACGGCGAGTCATTGGTTGCGCAGACGCGTGCATCCGGTCATCCGGCTGCACTGAAGTCGAGAAGCGCGGGCGGCGTCTCCCGGAAACACCGCCCGCGCAGCCTCAGTCGAGAAACTCCGCCGCCCGCTTGCGCAGCACCGCACCGAAATCGTCGAGCCAGCCAATCGACAGGCGCCAGCTCTGCCAGTACAAATCGATGTCGAGATGCTTGCCGGGCGCCATATCGACCAGCTCGCCGCTGGCCAGATGCGGCGCGATCATCCGTTCCGGGCACATACCCCAGCCGAGCCCCGTCACGCACGCACGCAAAAAACCGGCGACGTGCGGAATCCAGTGCAATGGCGGATCGAGTTCCGCCCGCGTGATGCGGCGCATGAAGCGCTTTTGCAACTGATCCTTCGGATTGAAATCGACACACGGCGCGCGCCGCAAAGTCTCGCGCGTGATGCCGTCGGCAAAATGGCGCGCGCGAAACGCTGGCGTACACACCGCCAGATAGCGCATCCGGCCGAGGCGCGTCGAGCGGCAGCCCTGCACCGGCTCGGCCTGCGTCGTGACCGCGCCCTGCACGCTGCCGTCGCGAATCCGCTGCGCCGTGTGGTCCTGATCGTCGATCACCAGATCGAGCAGCATTTCCCGCTCGACACAGAAACCCGCCACCGCGTCGATAAACCAGGTGCCCACGCTGTCGTCGTTGACGGCGACGCGCAGCGCCGGCCAAGGTTCGACCAGCGCGCCGGGCAGCACCGGCAGACGGCCGGTCAGCTCCGCTTCCAGCAACTGCACGCGTTCGGTATGGCGGCACAGCAGTGCGCCCGAGGTGGTCGCGACGCACGGCTGGCCGCGCTTGACGAGCACGCTGCCCACCCGTTCCTCCAGCAGCTTGACCCGCTGCGATACGGCTGACGGCGTCACATTGAGTTCACTGGCCGCACGGTCGAACGAGCCGTGACGGACCACTGCGGCCAGTGCATCGAGCAGTGCATAGTCGAGCATTAGCGCTCCTTAATCTGCATTAACTAAATTAGCTTCTCTTATGCGAAGCAAAACCGCAGACTAGCCTCGTTCGTCTCTTCCGTCTACTGGATCGATTATGAATTGGCTGTCTTTTTCCCACGGTGCGGCGCTGTGCGCGTCGCTGATCGTGACAATCGGCGCGCAGAACGCGTTCGTGCTGCGGCAAGGGATCATGCGCTCGCATGTCGGCAAGATCGTCGCGTTGTGCGCGATCTCGGACTTCATCCTGATCGGCGCGGGCGTCGGCGGCGCGTCGGTGCTGGTCGAGCGCTATCCGGTGTTCGTCCACGCGATGCTGTATGTGGGGCTCGCCTATCTGGCGTGGTTCGGCATCAATGCGCTGCGCCGCGCTGTGCGGCCGGGGCACGCTGTTCTGGACGCCAACGCGAATGGCGCCGCCACGCCTCCCGTGCAACGCGCCATGCCGATCATCCTGATGACGCTGGCCTTCACGTGGCTCAATCCGCACGTGTATCTCGACACGTTCCTGCTGATCGGCACCGCCGGCGCGCGTGAACCGGACGGCGCACGCGTGGCGTTCGCGCTCGGTGCGATGGCGGTAAGCGGAATCTGGTTTATCGGTTTGGGTTATGGCGCACGAGCGTTGGCGCCGCTGTTTCGCCGCGCGACCGCATGGCGCGTGCTGGATGGCGCGATCGGCAGCATGGTGTTGCTGCTGGCGGTGACGCAGCTTCGTTGAGCGTGGCGCCGCCGCGGCAGCGCTCGCTCTCACGACGCGCGCTAGCCGGCGCATGCCTCAAACAGCCGTTATTCGAGCACTGGCGCCCGCGCCGGACTCTGCGCCGCGGGCAAAGCCACATCATCAGCAGGCACGAGTTTCATCAGCCGCGCGAGCACCGGCCACTTCACCAGGGCGTGCTGATACGACTCCCGCGCCTGTTCGTCGAAATATCGGGCCGGATCGATTTCCGGCAAACGGCGCCCCAAACCGGTGATATCGTCCACCGGCCAGCCGCCCGCCGCCGCCCCACGGGCCTTGATAGGCGCTTTCATCGGCGCTTCCGTATCAGTCGCTGTCATTTGCCGCCCACCCATACGCCGTCAGGCGTCTTCACCACATAACCGGACGCCGTCTTCATCGTCACGGTCCCTTCGTTCTCGCCGACCATCTCCGTTTGCGGCAGGTTGGCCGCGTACTGCGACAAGGTTACGCCCGGTTTGAACGGACTGTTCGAGACGAGATTCGACAGCAATTGGGCGACGGCGAGAAAGCTCGTCGGATTGTCGATCACCGTGGTCGGACTGTGATTGCCCTGGAAACCGACCAGCCGCACGCCTGCGGGTCCATGGACGATGCGCGGCGTCGGGATTTCGCGCAAGCCGGCGATCTGGTTGGCATCGCCACGCAGCGCCGCGCCATGTTCCGGCACGAACACGATCACCGCGCGCCGTCCCGAAGCCGCGATCAGATCCGCAAAGCGGTCGAAGTCGCTCATCATCTTGTTCACGCGCTGCGGGTACGAATCGATACTCGACAGGCTGCTGTTCGGCAGACGGTTGCCGTCGTGCAGACTGATCGTGTTGTAGTACAGCGCGACAGGCCCTGCCGTATTGGCGCGCTGCGCGTACCAGTTGGCAAGCGTCGCGTAATCGTCGCGAATAGCCGAGCCATCGAACGCATGCATGGCGACGGGCGCGCTCGCATTCGAGATCATCGGCACGTTCGGCACACCGGTGTTGTCGTGCACCAGTTGCAGGAAGTTGTCGAAATGGCCGTCGTGATTCAGCATGGTTTGCGGGGTGTAACCGGCTTGCGCCAGATCGGCCAGCAGATGACATTGCTGCGGCGCGTCCTTGTACAGGTCCGCGTGCGCTTCCTGTCCGCAGCTCGCGCGCAACACGCGAATCGCGGCCGGTCCGCTGTAGCTGGCCGCCGTGCTGAAGTTCGTGAACAGATAGTCGAAGTGGCTGAGCATCGGATGATTACGCGCCTTGGCCGCATCGAGGTCGTCCCACGACAGCGAACAGATATGCAGCACGATCAAGTCGAATTGCGTGTTCGCATCGGCGCCGAGATGACCGAAGCTCACCTGCCGCTGCGATTCCTCCGTGCGGAACGCCGCCAGCGTCGCGTTATGGTCGAGCGGGTGGGCGGCGAGCACGTTATTCGAAGAGGCCGTGGCCGGGTCACTTTGCAACCGCGCGAGCACTACGCTGCCTTCCTGCCACAGCGGGATCGCGACCAGCGCGATCAACACGAAGGTCGCCACGCGCAGCCAGCGGTTCACGATCAGATAGCCGATCAATCCGCCGAAGGCGGCCAGCAACAGCATCGGCGGCAAGAAGCGCTGCGCGAGTTCGAGCCAGTAGCCGAAACTGAAGGTCGTGAGGTTGCCGAACTCTTCGGTCAGACGCGAGAACGGCGGCGCCTTCGCTTCGGAGTACATCAACGGCACGCCGATCGCCAGCCCGAGCAGGTTGCGCAATACGCGCAGCCCGCGATGCCGCAGCGTCGCGCTCACCGCCAATGCCAGCGCGAGCACGATGTTGGCGATCCACAGCGGTTGCAGATGCCCACCCGTGAACAGATACAGCTTGATGATGAAGTACAGGTTCCACAGAGTCATGAACAGAGTTCTCTTATTGGCCGGGCGCACGCGCCACCGGCGTTAGTAGCGTGTACGGTCCAGCGCGAGCAGCGACTGAAAGGCGTGCAATACGCCGCTCAGAAGCCGCGAATAACCTTCGATGCCCATCGTCAGCACTTCCTTCAGGCCGCGCAGCGGCGCGTCCTCGATGGTCTGCTCGTCCCAGTCGAGCCAGGCGTCGGCGCGGCCGAACGTGCATTGCACCATTTGCCGTTCCTGTTCGAGCGTCAGATCGTCGAAGCGCACGCCGAGGTGCGGTCCCACAAAGCGGCTCACGTGCACCGGAAAATGGAATTGCCGGTCGCCTCGGCTCAGGCAGACGCCGAGGCTGTCGCCGAGCGCGAGCTTCAGCCCCGGATCGACTTCGAGACCGAGGCCGCCGGTCGAATAGTCGCTGGTGATACAGGCCACCGTCGTGCCGTCCGCGAGCAGCAGCGTCGCCGCGGCGCGCATCGCGATGCGGTGCGTGACGCGCACCTGTTTGGCTTCGCGCGCCACGCTCGCCGCGGCGCCGAGCATCACGAGGTTGTAGACCGTCCAGACCACGTTCATCAGAATCGTCGCGGTCTCGCTGCCCTGCCCGGACATCAGCCGGTAGGCGCCGGCCAGCAGCGCGCAGCCGTTCAGCGCGAGCAGCACCAGATACGGTTTCGACACCGCCCAGTCGAAGTAGCCTTCATCGATGCGGCCGCCCTTGTCGGTCACATTGAACTTGCCATGCTTCGGACTGAAAAAGGCGACGGTGGTCGGCAACGCGATGTACCACGCGAGCACCGATTCATACACTTCGGCCCAGAACGAGTGGCGGTATTTGCCCTGCATCCGCGAATTCGCGATGTTGGCGAGCACCATGTAAGGCAGCACGAAACCTGCAATGGTGGCCGCCGACGCATTGATGAGATACATCTGGAAAAACAGGTACCCCATCGGCATGGTCAGGAAGATCAGCCGCGGCACACCGTAGAAGAAATGCAGCATCGCGTTGCCGTAGCAAAGCCGCTGGAAGAGACCCAGGCCGCGGCCGAAGAACGGATTGTCGATGCGGAAAATCTGCGCCATGCCGCGCGCCCAGCGCGTGCGCTGCTTGATGTGACTCGCGAGACTCTCGGTGGCGAGACCGGCTGCCTGCACGGTCGGCAAATAGGCAGTCGTATAGCCGCGCCGATGCAGCTTGAGCGCGGTATGCGCGTCTTCGGTGACGGTTTCGACCGCGACGCCGCCTACTTCCGCAAGCGCGGTGCGCTTGATGATCGCGCACGAACCGCAGAAGAACGACGCGTTCCACAGATCGTTGCCGGACTGCACGAGACCATAGAACAGGTTGCCTTCATTCGGCACGCGGCGGAACGTGCCGAGATTGCGCTCGAACGGATCGGGCGAGAAGAAGTGATGCGGCGTCTGCACCATCGCGCAGCGGGCGTCGCGCAGGAACGTGCCCATCGTGGTTTGCAGGAACGAGCGCGTCGGCACGTGATCGCAATCGAAGATCGCGATGTACTCGCCGTGCGTTTTCTCCAACGCCCGGTTGATGTTGCCTGCTTTCGCGTGCTGATTGTCGTCGCGCGTGATATAGCCGATGCCGGCATCGCGCGCGAACGCCTTGAACTCGTCGCGATGGCCGTCGTCGAGCAGATAGACGCGCAGCTTGTCGGCGGGCCAGTCGATGCCCTGCGCGGCGAACACGGTTGGCCGCACCACCGTCAAGGGTTCGTTATAGGTCGGAATGTAAATATCGACGCTCGGCCAGCTCGAGGTGTCGGCGGGCAGTTCGGACACCGTGCGGTTCAGCGGCCACGCAGTCTGCACGAAGCCCAGCAGCAGAATGATCCAGGTGTACGCTTCGGCGCCGAACAGCAGATAGCCGAGAATCGCCTCGCCCGGCGTCTGAAAAGAAAGCGTCTGCGTGACGCGCCACCACACGTAGCGCACCATCGCGAGCAGCGCCAGCGTTGTCAGGAGCAGCACGGGCATGCGGCCGGGGAAACGGCGCATCACCAGCGCCGCCACCACCAGCACCGCGAAGAATTCGAACTGTCCGTTCGACGACAACGGCGAGGTGCCGATCAGGGCCCACAACACCGCGCCCGCCGCCACGATGAGCGGCAGCAGCCAGCGAATATGGCCGATGCGCTGCGTGCCGGCTTCGAGTTGCGCGCCCCAGCGCTGCCACGGCAAGACCGGCAGCATCGCCTCGATACGGCGGCGCACACGCCGCCAGCGCAGCAAGAGCGGCACCAGCCAGCGGTCGATCCACTCGAGCACCGCGCGCACTGTCGCGGCGGCGGTCTGCGTGCGCGGCTTTGGCGGGCGGACGAAAGCGCGCCAAAGCCAGGCGCGCAAGCGCTGCGGTTCGAGCACGCCCCACTGCGCGGCCAGATGCAGCATGGCCGCACGAATCCACAGGCGCGCGAAGTCCGCCTTGCCCGCGGCCGGCGGCTGGAAGAATACGCGCACGAACCAGTCGAGCACGGTGCGCTCGGCGGGCAAGCCGAGGCCGCGCGCGAACCGGTCGGACGCACGCTGGCGTAGCGTGCGCTCGCGGCGGCCGGCGGAGTCTGGCCCGCTCATCGCGGCGTACCCGTGCGGCGCGAGTTCGCCGGGCGGCTATTGGCGAACCGCTCTGCCAACCCCTCGGCAAGCCATGTGTCGAGCCAGTTCGCCAGGCCTTGCAAATCGTGCGACGCCTGCGAATGCGGTGCGTCGTCGAACAGCCACGTACCGCGTGCGAACGACTCGGGCAGCGCCGCGTCGAGATGAATGCGCTGTGCAAGCGGCAGGCCGTCGCCGAGCGCCGCGCCGAGCATCGCCAGTGCGTCGCGCTGCATGTCGCGCGCCGGGTTCAGCCGGTTCACGATAATCCTGAGATTGGCACAGCCGCGCCGCAACGCGTGGAGATGCGCGATCAGCGTCGCGCAGGCGGCCGGTTCAGGCGGCGTCACGCACAGCACCAGATCGGCGCTGCGCACCGCCTGATCGGCTTGCTGCGACGGATAGCGGGCCGTATCGATCACCACCGCGCCGTCGTGCGGCAGATCGAGCTGCGCGAGGGCATTCGCCAGCCACTGCGGTTCGGCGGCCAGGCGCGCATCGCACCGCGCGCATTGCGCGAGCGAGACCGCGCCATATGGGACGAACAGCACGCCCTCGGCGTTGCGCCACGTATGCGCATGCCACGCGCCGGTTTCATCGAGCAGGGCTTGCGTCACGCCGGCCGGCGCGAGGCTGTCGAGACCGAGATGCGCGCCGAGCAGATTTTGCGGATCGAAGTCGAGCGCGACCATCTGACGGCCGCGCCGCGCGAGCAGTACGGCGAGCGCTGCGGTGAGCGTCGTGCGGCCCGTGCCGCCGGCCGTGGAGACGATGGCGATCGTCTTCATGGCTTGACCTCGCCGGCGCGCTCGGCGTCGGGCAATAAGCGCGCGCGCAGCGCGACCGGTTCCATTTCACAGGGCACCGCGTCGCGTGGATCGAAGCGCCGCATCGCCGCAAGGCCGCGGCGTGAACCGCCGCGCTGCCACACGACCCACACCGGGACCGCGACGATCAGACCGGCGGCAAAACAGGTCAACAGGAATTCCATCACTCGCTCCCCTTCTTGCGCACCGGCATCGCATACCGCTCGGCGCGGCGCGGCGGCGGTGTCGCCCGCAGCACGGCGAAAGCCGGCGGCGGGACTGGCACGTGAGGCGCCCTTGTCCCTTCAGCCACTTCGGCGCCTTCACCCCTTCTGGCTCCGTCAACTGCGTCAGTTGCTTCGGTGGACGCTGCCGCCAGCGCCTGTTCCACCGCCGCGAGCTGGTCGGCTGTCGACACGTCCTTCATGCGCCGCGGAACCTGTGCCGCGCTCGCGGCTTCAGCCTGCGTTGCGGGCCGACTATCCAGCGGAGCAGCAAACAGATCGCTGTAATCGGCAGCCGGCATGCGCCGGTTCGCGGCTTCCAGCAATTTCAGCTCATAGTCGATGCTCTGCTCCGCCAGATGGACGATGTCGCCCGCGAAGCGCTCGACCGGCACCTCGAAGATACGCGCGAGCGCGGCGTCCGTGTCGGCAAGCCGGCACGCGAACAGGAAGACGTACAGGTGTGCGGCGTCGGCCGTGAAGATGTCACCCGCGCGTCGCGGCACGCAGCTTCGCAGCGCTTCGACGTGCGCGCTCTGCGGCAGCAGCGTCAACCTGACGAGCACGTGCGGCAATTGCAGCACGGCGCTGCGTTCGAGCACGGCGCGCACCCGTTCGCAGAATGTGCCGACCGGCAGATAGCCGAGCACGGCGTCGCTCAAGGCGGCGCTGAGCGCGCTTCGATAATCGGCGGCGATCGGCCGCGTGTGCAGTTGCCCTTGCAGCGATTGCAGCAGCGACTGGACCCGCGAGAACGGCAGATCGCGGCCGAGCACCAGGTTGGCGCCGAGCGCCAGAACCAGCAGTTCGTATTGATGGCGCAGCACTTCGCCGCGTTCGACGATCACGATCTTCAGCGCCCGCCCAGCCTGGCGGCGCAGCGCATGCACCGCCGCGCAGAGCGCTTCGAGCTGCGCGCCGCCGGCGTAATCGAGCACGACGGTCGCTGCCTGCGCGCCTGCGCACGCGGCAAGCACGGCGTTCTGATCGGCCAGCACTTCCCAGTTGGGCGGCACCCAGGCTTCGTGTCCGCGCACGACGGCGCGGCTGACCACCACCCGCTGTTCGTCGCGCGCGAGCAGTCCGTCGCCGCGCGCGACGCCGCTGCCGAGCGCATCCGGCGCGACGCTCAGACGGCCGCTCTCGGTAAAGCGCAGCGAGCGGACTTCGCCGGTCACGAGCGTGCGATCCGAGCGCCAGAAGTCGACATGCCACAACAGCTCGCCGTGCGTGCGCTCCATCCGCGCGACACCCGAGCACGCGGCATGAAATTCGTTGCGGCCGTGCTGGGCGGCGGCGCTCTCGGCCGTGGGCTCCGCGATAAGCCACTCAGCGCCGACGTGGTCAGCGTCGGCAGCGTCGGATGGCGAGCCGAGCAGCAACACCAGCGAGATGTTGCGCGCCGCGCACCAGTTCGCGAGCATGCGGCCTTCCCGCGCGAGCGCGACCGGGTCGTCCCAGTTGAACCAGCGCTCAGCGCCTTCGACGAAATACAGCGAGCGCGAACGGAAACCGAAGCGCTTGAGCGCGCGCAGACCGCCGAACACTTTGGCGAGCGCGACCGGCGCCGGCCCGTGCGCCGCCGCATCGGCGGCCCCGGCAGAGTCACTGCCGGCGGGCGGCATCGCGAGCACGCTCAGATTGCGCGGCCAGCCGCTCGCCGGGGCGTCGGCGCTGAAGCCGAGTTCGCGCAGGCGCCTGGCGACCTGCGCGCGTTCGCGTGCCAGCACCACCGTGACATCGCGCGCGCGTGCTTCGCGCGCGCTTTCCCAGATCAGTGCATCCGCCCCCGGCGTGCGCGCCGCCGCATAGATCGCGTAGAGCTTGCCGCCTTCGAGCGCGCACCATTCGCCGGGCAGCGCGTCGACGGCAAGCCGGCCTACCAGCGGCGCGCGGCGATGCGCCCCCGTTCGACGGACAGCTTGCAGCCAGCGTCGCACAAAGGCGCCGGCCGGCGTCGGCTTGGGTGGATTTGGAACAGTGCTCACGCTTTGGTTTCCCAGATCTCTTTGATTCGCCGTTCAATAGCTGGAGTAAAGGCGCACGGGCCTCGGCGACAGACTGTTGTCCTGCTTGCGTCCGTCGAAGGTGTAGCGCAGGTACAGCAGCGCGGAACTCGGTGCGTAGTCATGCGAACGGTCGATGCTCAGTTGCGCGCCCGCCACCAGGTACTTGTTGAAGCGATACTGCACGATCCCGCTCAGCCCGTACGAAAACGCGACGCCGCGCGTCGAACTGGCCGTATTGACGAGGCTGTCGAGGCCCGCCACTGAGCTAAGGCCATTGGGCAAACCGTTAGGGTAGTACGGCGAATCCTTCTCGTACGAATTCGACACGCCGACCGTCGCCGTCAGATCCCAGTTCAGCGCATCGCGCCGGCCGGCCCATTCGATCGGCACGCCGAGCGACAGGTAGCGCTGCGGGCTGTAATAGCCGCCCTGGCCAAACGAGTAGAAGCGCTGATTATTGGTGTAGTGCCAGAAGTTGCCGACCAGCCCGGTGCTCACGAGCGTATTGACGCGTTGATAGACCGGCACCGTGAAGCCGGTGCGCAAGGTGATCTCCTGGTTGCTCTCCACGCTGCGGCCGGTCAGTATCCCCGCGCCGACATCGGCGAACACGCTGGTTCTGCCGATATCGACCGCCGAATGAAGGTCGATGCCGTCGCGGCGCACCCCACCCCACACGGCGCCCGTCACCGGATCATGCATGCCCGCATACGAGAGCACACTGCTGGTCTGAGGGCGGCGCGATCCGTTGATCGAAAAGCTCGCCGGGCCCGCGTCGAACTGATAGCGCACGCCGCCGACCAGGTAATGCACGGGGAAGCCGAGCGGCGTGGTGCCGAGGTCGAAGCGCCATGCATCCGACGTGTAGCCGGCACCGAGCGCGACACCGGTCGCCGGCTGATGCAGATACGGCAGCTTCGCGGCTTGGGCCGCGAACGTCCCAGCCGGAATGTTGAGAGACTGCGCCAGCTTGTCGGCGGCGCCCAGCGTGCCGAACGTGTCGCGCGTAAACGCGTTGCCCTCGCTGACGTCGAGCGTCCCGGCATCGAGATGGACCGTATCGACGTGGGCAAAAAAGTGCCCGTCATAGCGATACGGAATCTGCGCATACACCGGCGCCTGCCATGCATGAAACTGCGAGATGCCGGGGTCGCCCGATTTATAGGCGGGCATCCACGCCGTCTCGATCTCCGGATTGCGGCGCTGCTGCAGATCGTCCAGTGCGGCTTGCGCCGGTGTGCCATTGGGGCCGGCCGTCACGCCCGCCGCGCGCTCCTGGGTCAGCGACAGACGGTACAGAGACGCGGCGCCCTCGTACTGGCCGAGGTCCTGGGCGATGCGGCCGCTTTGCACCGTCACGTCCGGCCGCGCCGGATACGCGACACGCAATGCCGAGGTAATCTGCTCCGCTTCCTGCGGACGGCGCAACGCGGCAAGACGGCGAGCCGCCGAGAGCCGCGTATCGACGTCGTCGGGCGCCGCGCCGTCGAGCACCGTGCGCACGAGATCGAGCGCGGTGCGACGATCGCCGCTCTGCTCCAGTACGCGCGCGAGCGCCAGTTGCGCGTCCGGATCGTTTGGTGAAGCCGCCAGCACGGGGGCCAGCGCGGCGCGCGCCGCAGCATAGTGTCCTTGCAGCCGTTCGAGATCGGCAACTTCGAACGCGTAGCGTTTATCGCGCCGGCCCGCCGGGCTGACGCGCTCGAGCAATTGCCGCGCGCCGGCGTAGTCCTGGCGATCGAGCGCCTCGTCGGTCTGACGCAGCACCGAACGCAACGCCTGATCTTCGAGGCGCGCGCTCTGCGCCGCGCTGAGTTGCGAGTCACGGCGCAGCTCGTCCAGCCACGCGTCGAGTGCGGCGTTGCGTCTGGCGCCGCCGAGCAGATCGCCATAACGCAGACGCACATCGGCGTCGGTCTGTTGCGGGTGTGCAGCCATCCAGTCTTGCAGCAACGCGAGGCCACGCTCCGGCTCGCCTTGATCGATCCACAACGAGCCGACGGCGGCCAGCAGATTCGGATCGTCGGCGGCAAGGAGGCGTGCCTGTTCGAGCGCGTCGGCAGCAGTTGCGCGGTCGTCCTGCGCGAACGCGGTGCGGGCCTTGGCGAGCCACTGCTGCGCATGCAGGTTACGGTCGAGCGCACGCATGCCGTCCGTGCGGTCTTTGTCGGCGATCGGCGCGAGCACGGCTTGAGCGCCGTTGATGTCGTCGAGCGAGTTGCGGTATAGCGCGCTCGCATAGCGCATCTCGGGCGACGCCGAGACGGTGAGGCCGTCGTCCATGACCACCCGGCCGAGCTGCGGCAGACCCAGATCGCGATATAGGCGCGCGAGCGCAAAACGCGTCCACGGCGCATCGGGCGCGAGCCGCAACGCCGCTTCGTAGCGCTGCGCGGCCGGACCGCGCTGGCCCGCCGCGAGCAATTCGTCGGCTTGTGCGCTGAGGATGCCGGCGCGCAGTTGCGCGAGACCCTGGCGGTCGCCGGCGGCGCTGAAACGGCTTTGCAAGGCGTCGAGCAACGGCGCGACCTGAGCCGCACGGCCGGTGTTCTCGAACAGCGTCTGCGTGCTGCGCACCGCCGACAGGCTCGGCTCCCGCGCCGCCAGCAATTCGCGCAGCAGCGGCTCGGCGGCGCTCCAGTTGTGCTGCGCGAGCAGCGCGTCGGCGAGCATCAGCTTCGCGTCGGCGTTGCCCGGTTCCATCGCGAGCGCGGCGCGCGCGGCCCGCTCGGCATCCTGCGGGCGGCCGGCTGCCGCGGCTTCGCGTCCCTGCGCCAGCGTGCCCCAGAACTGCGCGGTGCGTGCAAGGCTTTCCCACTTCACGCGATTGTCCGGCGCGAGCGCGGCGGCGCGCAGAAACAGCGTACGCGCCTCGTCGCGCCGCCCTTCGCGCATGCGCGCGAGACCCAGGCCGCCGACCGCCTCGGCGTCGTCCGCGCGCGCTTGCGCAGCACGCGCGAGCTGCGGTTCCGCGGTCGCCAGGTCGTTGCGCGCGAGCGCCTTCAAGCCGCGCTGCTGCGCGATGTAGTCAGGATTGCGTTCGAGTTGCCGCTGCGCATCCAGTCGCGCTTCGACGGCGCCAACGCGGCCCTTGAATTCGGCGTCGTCCGGAACGAGTTGCAGATAGGCGCGCAGCGCGGCGAGATAAGCCGGGTCTGTGCCGGTCTGTTGCAACACGCGGCGCCAGACATCCAGCGATGCCGCGCGATCCGAATCCGGCCGTGTCGCGAGATTCCACGCGATGCGATTAGCCTCGGCGCGCGTGTCGCTGTGTGCGTTCAGCAGATTGGCGAGCACCAAAGCCGAATCGACGTCCGATGGATCGGCGGCCACCCGCCGGCGCAACGCATTGACTGCCTGCACGCGGCCCTCGGGCGTGCCCGCGATGATCTGGTAGTACTCGGCGCCGAGCGAGCCCGACGGCGCGCCGTGCGGAAACAGCGCGAGCAGCCGGCGCGTCGCTTCGGCGGACTGACCGCTGCGCGCGAGCAGGCGGATCGTCGCCAGTTCCTCGCGGCCGTTGGTCGCGACGCGGAATTCGTCTTCGATCTGCTGCGTGGCCGGCGCGCCGGGGGCGCTCGCCCGCAGACGCGCAAGCGTTGCCTGCGCGGCCTGTGCCTGGCCGAGACGCAACTGGATGCGCACCTGCTCGGCCAGCAACGACGGATCGCCCGGCGCGATCAGCAGCGCCTTCTGGATCGCCTGCAGCGCGAGATCGTCGCGATGCTTGGTCGACCACATGCGGGCGGCTGCGTACATGCGTTGCGCAGCGGGGTTTTGCGGCGGCGCGGCGGCGGGCGATGGCACCGCCGCGGGAGCCGTTGCAGGAATCGTAGCCGGAGCCGCCGCGGGAGCGCCCACGCGCGCTGAGGCTGCAATCGCCGCAATCTGCCACGCAAGGCCGAGCAGCAACGCCGCGCGCCTTACCGGGCGGCGGCGGAACACGGCGAACTCCAGCGCAGATTGAGGGTGCCGTCAGCGGCAAAGCGGTAGTGTCCATCGCGCCAGCCGAGGCCGAACAGGCTCAGCGCGCTGGTGTAATAGCCTGGCGGCGTATCGCGATCGAGCTGTTCGACGCGCGCGATCTGCGCGTCGGCGAGCGAAGTCTCACCGCGCGCGTCGAGAAACGGCACGGCCGCCGCCGAAAAGCCGGCGTTACCCATGTTCGCGCCCACACCGCCGCTCGTCGTATCGACTTTTTCCGGCGGCGCGCCATGCGCGGCGATAAAGCCGGCGAACGGCGCGAAGCGCGTGAGGAGCGCCGTCGCCAGCGGGTCGCGCGGATCGAGCATGCCGGCCCACAGGTAGACGCGGATCGCGTTATAGGCGCTCTCCGCCTGGGTCTGCGTGTCCGGCTCAAAACCGTGTTTGGCGCGGTATAGAACCCAGTCGGGCGAAAAGCCGTGCGGCGCGGTGTCGATCAGGACCTGGCCGGTGCTGGCGAGAAGGCGCGTCCAGCGAGCGTCGTCCGGCAGCCGGGTGCCGATGCCGCGGATGAGCTGCGGCGGCGAGTAACTGGGGTTGACGCGCCAGACATCGGGAGCCGGATGAAAACCGGCTGGACCCGGCAACAGCGTCAGGCCGAGACCGGGAACGCTCGCCGTTTCCTCGTCGAGCACGCGCCTCGCGAGCACCGCGCCGCGCGCCGTATAGCTGCGCTCGTGCCACGCGCGGCCGGCTTCGAGCAGCGCGTAGGCGATCCACAGATCGGCATCCGACGATGCGTTCGCGTCCAGCACGCCCCACTGTCCGCTGTCCGAACGCCCCCAAAGCCAGGCCGGCAGATGCGCGGTCAGGTCGCCTTGCGCGAGATTGTCCTCGGTCCAGCGCAGGATCGTATCGAAGGCGGCACGGTCGTTCGCGACCAGCGCGAAAAACAGACCGTACGACTGCCCTTCGGACACCGTGCGCGAATCGGCCGAGCCGACGTCGATCACGCGGCCGTCCGGCGAAATGAAATCGCGCTTGAACTGCTTCCAACGCGGCCATGCGGGCGCCGCGCAACTGCTTGCGGCAGGCGCGGCGAGCTCCGGTTGACTGGCCGAACCCGAATCCGGGAGGCCTGCGGCCAACGCGCCGGCCGTCAGCGTCGCGGCCGCCGTACCGGCCACGAATGCGCCCACACGCGCACCCACACGCGCACCCACCCATGAGGCAACAAACGAGATGACAGATGAGGCAATCAACGGAATCGCGTCCACGACCACGCGTGAGACTCCGCCCGGCAGCGCCCCGCCGGGCACCCGCCGCAGCGGTGCTGTCCACTTCACCGGCGCCATCGTTCAGACTCCCCGGCGGCGCGCGGCCAGTTCCTGCAACGCAGTGAACGCACCGATCGCCAGCAGCAGCCCGGCAAACGCACCGAGCACGCCCAGCAGGATCGGATGCTGAATCGCCTTGCTCCAGAGCCGCGCATACCAGGGCACGTAACCGACCAGATACGGTTCGCCGACACGCATGCTGTCGACTTCGCCGCCACGCACCAGCGCGACGTCGCCTTGCAGCTGCGAAACGCGATCCGGTTTTTCCAGCGCGTCGAGCAACTGGATCAGATGATGCTGATCGGTCGCCGTCAGCGCGACGACGCTGCGCCCTTTGCTGCCCGGCAGCTCGAAGCCCATCAGCGCGGCGAGCGGACCGTCACCGTCGAGGTGCGCGTTGCCGTCCGGCAACTGTGCGCCGTTGCGCCATTGCTCCTTCACCGAAAACGATGCGCGTGTAATCGGGCTGCCGCCGACGCTTGCAATCGAGCCCGCGCCGATGGTCAGCGGCAACGCCTGATGCCAACGATCCAGCAACGGCGCGGAACCGTTGCCGCCGATCACCAGCAGATCCTTGCCCGTCAGTTGCGCGACTTCGGCAGGTCGCGCGATCTGCACGCGCAGCGCCGGATAGCCGGTCCATTGACCCATGTGGCCGAGCATCGTCAGCGAGGCTTCGAGTTCTTCCGGCGCGGGGCGATCGGGAATCACCACCGCCGTTTGCGCGAGATCGGCATAGCGCGTAAACGGAAAGCCGCTGTTTGAGAAGTACGCCAGATTCGGCATCTGCGCGTAATGGACGAAACCCGAGAAGTCGATCGTCGAATCAGGATCGACGGCCGCCTGCACGGGATTCGCCGCCACGCTCTGACACAGCCCGGTCTTCTGCGAATCCAGACTGAAGCGCAACTGCAACTGGTTCGAACTGCCGACGCGGAACGCCGGAATATCGAGTGCGTTGCTCGAGCGGTTGCCGTTCGCGGACAGCACCGGCAACTGCAGACGGCCTTGCGCGTCGTCAGCGCTAGCCGGCGCGAGCCGGTACGACTTGACGAACTGGTCGTTGATCTGCACGGCGAGGGCCGAGTTGTTCTGCACCGTCGGCGCGGTGTAGCGGTACTTCAGGTTCAGCGGCACGCCTGCGCCACTCCACGAGAACAGGTCGGCGGGCACGCGCAGGTTCAGACGGATCGCGTCCGGCGAACTGCCGTGCACCTGCAACTGAGCCGGATC
Source organism: Paraburkholderia sp. IMGN_8 (assembly GCF_038050405.1). Classification (NCBI taxonomy): domain Bacteria; kingdom Pseudomonadati; phylum Pseudomonadota; class Betaproteobacteria; order Burkholderiales; family Burkholderiaceae; genus Paraburkholderia; species Paraburkholderia sp. IMGN_8. The sequence goes on from NZ_CP150900.1 coordinate 3,052,215, forward strand.
GTCGATCAGCTCCTTGAAGGCGACCGGCCGGTCCACCGGCAGCCAATGCGGCGCGTCGTAGGGCTTGCGCGGCGCGCCGATTGCGATCTGCGTCACCTGCACGGCGGAGCCCGACATCGCCGTCCCGCCGAGCACCAGTGCGGCGGCCGCCTGGTCGACTTCGGCCGCGGTGCGGCCCGTCACGACTAGCAGCTTCTTGCCGGCCGAGGCGGGGTTGTCGGTCACGACCAGCATCGGACCATTGACAGGCGGCAGCTTCAAAGTCTCGGGCAATTGCGCGCTGCGGGCCACCACGACGGCGTGATCGTCGGCCGGCAACGCGGACGACGCGGGAAAACGCGCCTGACGGTAATCGGCCAGCGCGCCGAACCAGGAAGCCAGCACACCGGCGCTCTGCAGCGTCGCATTGTCGGCGGCGGCCGGCAGCACGAACGGCAGACGCAGGCGGCCCCCGTCGCGCCGGTCGAAAAACGGCGCGGGCAGCAACGCGAGATCGTTAGGCAAGCGAATCGGCGACGTGTCGAGAATGATCTCGCTGGTCGGGCTCACGTCGGCCCACAGCGCCGAGTTATCCGGATCCTCGCAATGGTCGAGCGTGTAGTGCGCGATCAGACGAAGCCCAAGCTGGTTGAAATCAGTCAGGAAACGCGGATCGAGCGGGATGTCCGTCGTGACGATCTGCCCGGCGTGTTCGCGATCGAACGGCACGGTCGCGATCACTTCGTTGTTGACCGACACCTTCATATGCGAAATTGGAAACACCAGCGCCGGCGAATACGCGTAGCGCAAGCGCAGCCGCGCCGCGGTCACCACGCGGTCGAGCCGCACGCCGACGTTGACGATGCGCGCATCTTCGAGACCGCGCAGATTCAGCGGCTGATAGGCGCCCAGCGCGGAGAACGGCAGATGCAGCGTCGTCGAGCCGGCGGGGGTGGTCGTGGTGCTCGTCGCACTAGCGGCGGCATTGGCGGCGTTGGTGGCGTGGGCACCATCGGCGGCCGCTGCGATTGCAACAGGCGTCGGCAGCGCGAGCCGGGCAGCGACGGACGGCGCGGCGAGCGCGGAGGATGCGGCGGATGCGGAAGGCGCGGCGGCTAAGGCGGCGGCATACAGGGTGCCGGCAACAGCCGTCATCGACAGGCAAAACGATAAGACAGGTTTCATGGGCAGATCAGCTAATTCGACATCGGCCGTCGGCCCCTAACTGCCAGGGACATGTTGCGAATTCGGCCTGCCGCACGAGATTGCGGAGAAGTAGAAAACGGATGACGGCGCGACCGCAAAGCGGTCGTGTACCCTCATATACGGAAGATTCGGCGAAACCTTGAATAGCGGGCGACGCAACGGAGAATGGCTTACGCATGACGCATATCCGGCACGCTGTTTCGGATGCATGCTTTTCGCATATTTCCGCCGTTTTTTCGCTCGTTTACGCCAATGTCGCTGGTCCGCAAAGATATCATAGATTGTGACAATTTGTGACATTTGAGGCATGCTGCGGCCATCTTGACGAGACTCTGATCATGAGCAATCCGACCCGCTCTTCTTCTGTCCCTTTACCTACAAAACGCAGTGGGCCTTTGCGTGCACTGTTTGCGCTGCGGCACTCGTGCAGCGGCATTGTCACGACCTTGCGCGAAGAGAGCGCGTTTCGTCAGGAGATGGCGCTGGCCGTGATTTTGCTGCCGTGCGCGTTGCTAATGCCGGTGGGCGCGATCGAGCGGGTATTGCTGATCGGGTCGGTGTTGCTGGTGCTGATGGTGGAGTTGCTGAATTCGAGCATCGAGGCCGCGATCGACCGGATTTCGCTGGAACGGCACGAGCTGTCGAAGCGCGCCAAGGATTGCGGCAGTGCTGCCGTGACGATGGCGCTGCTGATCTGCGCGATCACCTGGGGCGTCTTGTGTGGGCCGGTTGTCGCGCATTGGTTGCGTGCGCAACTTTGAATGCAGTGAGTGTTGGGGCCGACTGCGTGGTCGGCCGGTGTCGTGTGTGGCCGCTCCGCGCCGCGAATGCCGTAGGTTTGTTCTTTTATGTTGTCCGTATTATTCGTTCGATTGTGCTGTGACCTGGCGGGCGCAAACGTTGGCGAGTCATTGAATTGATGTTTTTTCCTTGTGCTGCGGCATTTTTCTGTGTGCCTACGGTGGTGGTCTTTTCTTGCTCTGTTTGCCTACGCGGCGCTTTTTAGCTGTGTGCCTACGGCGTTGGCCTTTCCTTGATTTCTTAGTGGTCTATTAGCGTCGCCCCTGTGCGGGGCAGGCACTTACTTTCTTTGCCGCCGCAAAGAAAGTAAGCAAAGAAAGCGGCTTCACACCGCTAGCTCTTAAGCGGGTCCCCTGGCTTGGAGGAGGTAGTGGAGCATCTGGAATCGGTGCTCTCGCACACTCCGCGCTGGTGACAAGGCAGTCATACTTCCGGCGGCGCCGCGCGCGCCGTGGCGGTAGTTCTCAACACCGATGGGGCGTATGCGCCTCCGGCATCATTCTTCCCGCCTCGCACTCCGTGCTCGCCGGAACGGTCTGCCAGGGAAACCAGTGGCTTCATTTGCACGTGGCGGGGGCACCGGCTTCGCCTCGGCGAAGCGCTCGAATGTGCGAGTGCGGGCCATCACTCAAAGCGAAGAGTCGGTACGACAGTGAGGATTGGCAATGCAACGGCGCGCTAACGCGCCGGACAAAACGCGAGCGCCGCGGCGAGGCATGGGGGACGGACGGTGAGCCACCGCGCCGGGCAAAACGTTGACGCGAAATTGTCAGCCGGTTTGATGAAGGACCGCTACGGCGCGCGCAGCGCCGCCGGAAGAATGACTGCCTTGTCACCAGCGCGGAGTGTGCGAGAACACTGATTCCAGATGCTCCACTGCCTCCTCCAAGCCAGGGGACCCGCTTAAGAATTAGCGGTGTGAAGCCGCTTTCTTTGCTTACTTTCTTTGCGGCGGCAAAGAAAGTAAGTGCCTGCCCCGCACAGGGGCGACGCTAATAAACCAATAAGAAAACAAGGAAAGGCCAACGCCGTAGGTACACAGACAGAAAGCGCCGCGAAGGCAAAAAACGAAAGCAAAACCCAACGCCGCAGGCAAAAACGACACTCACGCCGCGCGAGCAATCCGCCTTGGCGGCACACTCAATCGATGCGACCAGTTCGCCAACATCCGCATCGCGACCGGCGGCTTGCTCAAAATCGCACTGTCGTAATGCTTGCCGTCAAAGCGCACGAAATCGACAATGCGAAACCCCTGTCCGCGATAAAACGCGATCAGATGCGCAGCCGGTTGCGGTGTATCGAGCGCGAGTTCCGCATAACCACGCGTCGCGGCCCAGTGGTCGGCGAACGCGAGCAACAGCGTGCCGATGCCACGCGCCTGCCACACAGGCTCGACGCCGAACTGGCGTACGCTCGCGATATCGTCGCGCCGGTACAGCTCGCACGGCGACTCACGATCCGGCGCATACAGCGTCATCGTGCCGACGAGGCGCCCCTCGCATACCGCCACATAGCAATCGCCACGCGCCGCGCGTGAACGTGTGGTCTCTACCGTTTGATCCACGCACGTGCAGTTCAGCCCCATCGCGCCAAGCCGCGTGAAAGCCCGATGCAGCAGCGCCGTCAAAGCGACGAACGAATCGCGCGACGGATCGAAGCGGCGCAATTCGACACGCCCAATACCGTGGCAAACGTAGTCGATACGGATGGCTTGCTGCTTCGTTGCACATCGCTTCACGTTGAACACCTCGCACTGGTCAGGTTGGCCAAAGTGTAGGTTTCGTGAGCGAGCGTCTCAAGAAAAAATGTCGTAAAAACTCACGTGAAAGCCGCTGCCGAATCGCCAGGCCGCCGGCAATGTGCCGACACAAGCAGCTAGCTCTCTCGCATGCCAAGGTGCAATTCCTCGCAGAGGAAGGTTTGCAAAGTCTGCACGGCAGCCGCTTGCGCACTGCGGACCGCGCGCATGAAGAGCCCGAAATCGGCGGTGGGCGCATCGGGCAGGCCATCGGCCTGGCCCAGCACACGCATCGACTCGGAGCGGATATTGCCGTCGAGCAGCACCGACACGCCAAGGCCCGCTTCGACCGCCGATTGCACCGCCGGCAAACTGGTGCTGGTGCACACGATGCGCCACGCAATTCCCGCACGCCGCAATGCGGTCAGCACCAGTTGTTGCCACAAACACGCGCCGCCGAATGCCACCACCGGCAATGGCGCTTCACCGTCGCGGCTAAAACCGCGCGCACCGACCCAGAAGAGCGGCTGCGTCCACGTGAGCAGCGGCACCGCATCGACCAGAGCGGGATCGCCGACCACCACATCGAGGCTGCCGTCCGCGAGCCGCTTCGATAACGCCTCGCTCGTATCGACAACGATTTCCAGCGCCACCTGGGGATACGCAATCGAAAAGCGCCGCAACGCGCGCGGCAACCGACCGACCGCGATGTCTTCCAGCATGCCCAGCCGCACGGTGCCGGACACCTGCCCCGCGCTCAGCGCTCGCCGCGCGTCGGCTCCGGCACCGAGAATCGTATGCGCGTAAGGCAGCAGCAGATGCCCCGCTTCAGTAAGTTGCACACCGCGCGGAGAACGGTCGAGCAAACGCTGCCCGAGTTCTTCCTCGAGCCGGCGCAACTGCATGCTCACCGCTGCCTGCGTGCGCGCCAGGCGCACTGCCGCAGCGCCAACCGCGCCAGTCTCCACCACGGTGACGAAGGCGCGTAACAAACTGCTGTCGAGGTCTCGCATCATCAAAATTCTTGATGTCCGCATAAGAAATATCAACTTATCTTAATACCGGTTCCGCCGATAAGATAGTGTCCAACGAACGCCAAATGGAACCGCAACCAGACCGCCATGCAGGACACCACCATCGAACCGGCGCTGAATCCCGCGCCGGACGCAACGATTCCAATGAAGCCCCGAAGCGCGGCGGCCGGCGCTGCGTTGCTGTGCGTGCTGTCGATGTCGAGCGTGCAGTTCGGCGCGGCGCTATCCGCGCCGACGATGACCGCGTATGGCTCGCTCAGCACCACCTGGCTGCGTCTGTGTTGGGCAGCACTGGTGCTCGCGCTGCTGGTGCGCCCGCGGCTTCTCACCTACTCGCGTTCACGCTGGCTCGCGGCCGGCGCGCTAGGTGCGGCGATGGCCGGCATGACGCTGTGCTTTTTCGCGGCGCTCCAGCACATCCCATTGGGGCTTGCAGTCGCAATCGATTTTCTCGGCCCGCTGGCGGTCGCGACCTTCGCGGTGCGCCGGGCGCGAGCGCTGTTGTGGCCTGCGCTCGCGATTGCAGGCGTCGTGCTGCTGGCGCGCGATCGCGCCGGCTGGATCGGCGAACCACTCGGCGTGCTGCTCGCATTCGGTGCGGCGCTCGGCTGGGGCAGCTACATCGTGCTGATGAAAAAGATCGGCACGGAGTTCGACGGACTCGAAGGATTGTCGGTATCGCTGATCGCGGCGACGCTGGTGGCGACGCCCTTTGGCCTGGCCGACAGCGGCGTGCACATCGCCGCCGGACAGATCGCGGCGACCGCGGGTCTCGCGCTGCTGGTGCCGCTGTTGCCGTATGCGCTCGAAATGGTGGCCTTGCGGCACATGCCGGCCGCTTCGTTCGGGATCCTGATGAGTGTCGAACCGGCAATCGGCGCGCTGGCCGGCTTCGTGGTGCTGCATCAACCGATGGGTGTTTTGCAACTGGTGGGCACGCTGCTGGTGGTCGCCGCCAGCGTCGGCGCGGTGGCGGCCACGCGCTGAGCGTCGTTTAACTGGCTCCGTCGCCTTTGGTTGTTTTCAACGTCCTTTGGCCTAGGTTACCGTGAGCCGCCGTCAGGCGATGTTTTCCGCTTCATATAGACGCCGACCCGCGGCGTCCTTCGCGCCGAGGGTCGGTGCGAAATCGATCGGCCACTCGATGCCGATGTCCGGATCGCACCACAAAATACAGCGCTCGAGTTCGGGAAACCAGTATTCGGTGGTCTTCCAAAAGCACTCGGCAGTGTCGGACAGCACCACGAAGCCGTGCGCGAAGCCCGGCGGCACCCACACCTGCCGATGGTTCGCCGCGCTCAGATGCACGCCGCACCATTTTCCGAAGCTCGGCGAACGAAGCCGCACATCCACGACGATGTCGAACACCTCGCCCACCACCACCTGCACGAGCCGGCCCTGCGGGCGCTGCACCTGATAATGCAAACCGCGCAACACGCCGCGCACCGCGCGCAAATGCCGGTCCTGCACGAAGCTGAATCCGGGCGCCACGTCGTCGGCAAACTCGTCCGCGCTAAAGCTCTCGAAGCAGAAGCCAAATTCGTCGCAGAACACCTCGGGCTCGATGATTTTCACATCCGGCAATGCCGTCGCCGTTACCTTGTTGCCCATTGCCGCTATGCTCGTAAGAAGCTTGCCCAGCGAAAACACGGCCGGGAATCCGGCCGTGTCGAACGGTTTTTGTCGTGCGCCGTCAGCCCCGAGCCGGCCCACGCCTACACCTCGCTCGCTACCCGGCTGCGCGCACGATATTCGGTGGGCGAAAGCGCCATGCGCTTGCGAAAGATCTTCGCCAGGCGATCGCCGTTGCCGGTGCCGCTGCGCCGCGCGATCTTGTCGACCGGCAATTCGGTTTCGGTCAGGAAGTTGCAGGCAATGCGCAGCCGCACCTGCAGCAGATAGTCGGACGGCGTCACCTGCATTTCGTGCTTGAAGCGGCGCAGGAAATTGCGCTCGCTCATCGCCGCCACCTGCGCGGCATCGGCAACCGACACCGGACGATCGCAGTTCGCTTCCATCCATCGCGCGGCAGCCCGGATTTTTTCGGCCACGCTGAGCGTGCCGCCTTCGGCCTGCAACGGCACCCATGTGGCGGCCATGCCCGGCATCACGCGATCGGCGACGCTGCGCGCGAGTTCCGCGCCGAGGTCGCGTTTGATGAACATCAGCGCACTGCGTGCGCAGTCGTGACGATCATTGGTGGCGTTGAGCGCGGCCTCGGCCGCGAGGCTGCCCAAATGACGGCTGGCCTGCAAGCCGTCATGCTCGAACGGGCCGGCGGCCTCCAGCACGAGACGGCCTTCGCCAATCGGTTCGATCGTGCGGGTGCGCGTTTGCACCGAGCGCAGCCAGCTCAACAGCCGCTCGTCGCGCGCGGCCACATGAGCGCCGCAGCCGCCCGCGATGAACAGCACGTCGAAACCGGCGCCGAAGCGCGCATCGATACGGTCGGTCCAGATGCGCACCGACGAAGAACTGGCGACACTGCCGCCGTCCATCGACAAAAACTGCACTTCATAGGGCGGATATTCTCCGGCCCGCGAGCCGGCGAGTTCATTGGCGGTCTGGAACATCTCGACCACCGTGCCGGGTCCGAGCAACCAGAAACCGTCGAACAACAACACGCCGATGCGCCGCGCGGCAGAACGAACGTTCAGGTTCGGCGTATGTAACCAGGTGACCCTCGCAGTATCAATGCTCATGTGCGGCATGATCTTTCCCCAAAGCTGTGGTGCGTTGCGGACCCCGCTGACCCGTCAGGCTGGCCGATATGAATGCGTTTATTATGGCCAACGAAAACCGCCGGCTACAACGCTTAGCGGATTATGCGTGATGTTAGCGGAATGTACCGCGATAGTAAATTTTAAAAACAATCGTTTAGCGCGAATTTGAATGTATGAAGAAAACCATTTTCGTGCGTTTCATATTACAACACGTGGATTAGCCGGCGAAGCGGCACAAGACAGCGAAGCGCGTCGCCGCCAGCACGAAGATCCTTGTCCATATTGGCTTTCGCGCCTGATCCGGCGACGGTCCGCGTGTGCGCCCCAGCTGCGGATTTACCGATTCGGCTGGTGAGCGAGCCGTTCAAAAATGTTTCAAACCTGAACTTCAAACCTCGCAAATAATGAACACTCAATCCGGTTTTAATTCGCAAATTGGGAATTTATCGGCTCGTCCGGCGCAGTAACCCGCCTATTTATCACTTCACACCGGATTAAGAAATCTGGCACCGTATTTGAAACATTCAAAATCGTTTCGTTATTGAAACATCAGAACCTTAATATCTTACATAATTCAGTCATAATGCCCCGTAATATCGAAAAACATCAGACGATTGGGTTGCCCGACGGCGCTCCCTGCACTCTCCTCCCTAAACAAAGTTTCATGCGCGGATCGTGCTCTTTAAGACTTCAGAACGGCCCGCAGCGCCACAATTTGCGCATCGTGATAACTGGAAGGCGCCGAGACATGACGCGCCCGATGAGCATCGAGAGAGTTAACGAATATGGACAGAACGCGGTTCGCATCGCGATCGAGCGCAGCGAGGTGCTGCTCGACGTGGACGATCTCGACGCCGTGATCGAACACCTCAGCGTGCTGCGCGACGATGCGCCCGGAGGTCCCTAAAGAGCCGTTGCGTACGCACCAGTACGTCATTGAAATAGACGCGAGCGCAACAAAGATAAGCAGTCATGCGTGAACAACCGCAGGCGCCGAAAGCACCCCACGGTTTTATGAAGTACCGCTGCGGCGCGCGCAGCGCCGCCGGAAGTATGACTGCCTTGTCACTCACGCCGAATGTGCGAGGGCACCGATTCCAGATGCTCCACTGCCTCCTCCAAGCCGGGGGACCCGCTTAAGAATTAGCGGTGTGAAGCCGCTTTCTTTGCTTACTTTCTTACACGGCGGCAAAGAAAGTAAGTGCCCGCCCCGCACAGGGGCGACGCTAATAGACCACTAACAAATCAAGGAAAGGCCAACGCCGCAGGCACACAGCCAAAAGCGCCGCGCAGGCAAAAAAACAACCCGTCGCTACGCGCAAAAAAACTACCTACTACTCCAAAACCTCAGCTGAACATCCATAACTTCAGCCTCCACCTCGGCCACCGGCCCCACAACCTCGACCCGCTTCTGACAGTGATCAAAAACATACCGACAATCCACACTCATCGTCGGATTCTCCGAATGATCCCCCGTCGCCTCCAGCAATCTCTTCTCAGTCATCCCAAACACAACGCGGCCAATATTGGCCCAATACACCGTCCCGGCACACATACAACACGGCTCGACAGACGTGTACAACGTACAACTCCACAAATACTCAGGCGTAAAATTCAAAGCCGCCACGCGGGCCAACACCGATTCGGCGTGATTGACCGTGTCGACATTGCCCTGCTCCATCAACACGGTCTCCTGATCCGGTCCGACCAGCACCGCGCCAAACGGATGATGCCCCAACAGTGTCGCCCGCTCGGCCACCCGGCTCGAATGCCGCAAATGCCGCACGATCTGCTCAGACGTCGGCGTCAAACCCTGCGGCGGATAAGTCGTCGCCAACCCGGCGGCGTCAGTCGAAACGGTCAGACTCACGGGCGCCTCCTTTAATAATAGTTAGGCAAACAAACTAATCCGTTACTTCGGCAGCGATCCATCCACGCCCTGCACGAACCAGTTCAAACGCAACAACTCCGCATCGCTCAGTGACTTGCCCGCAGCAACCTTCATCGCACCGGACTGATCCGCAATCGGGCCGGCAAACGGATTGAACTTGCCGGAAATGATGTCGTCACGCTTCTGATTCAACGCCTTTTGCGCCGTCGGCGAAACCGCATCCGTGTTGATGTCGGCGAGATCGATCGCCTTCTCTTTCAAACCCCACCACACTGGCGCGTTGTTCCACGTGCCCGCCATCACCTGTTGCACCAGATGCGTGTAATACACGCCCCAGTTGCTCACGCAAGCGCCCAGTTGCGCGTTCGGGCCGAACTTCTTCATGTCGGAATCCCAACCGAATGCGTGGACCTTCTTCTGCTCCGCGGTCTGCATCGTCGCGGTCGAATCGGTGTTCTGGATCAACACGTCGGCGCCCTGCCCAATCAGCGTCTCGGCGGCCTGTTTCTCGCGGCCCGGATCGAACCAGCTATTGATCCAGACCACCTTCACCCGCGCATTCGGATTGACCGAGCGCGCACCCATCGTGAACGCGTTGATATTGCGCACGACCTCGGGCACGGGCACCGAGCCGACAAAACCCAGCGTGTTGGACTTTGTCGTGTAACCAGCGACCAGCCCGGCCAGATACGCGCTCTGATACGTCCGCACGTCATAGGTGGCGAAGTTGGGCGCCTTCTTGTAGCCGGTCGCATGTTCGAACACGGCGTCCGGGAAATCCTTCGCGACCTTCAATTCGAAATCCTGGAAGCCAAAGCTCGAACCCACGACGATCTTGTTGCCCTTGGACGCCAGATCGCGGAACACACGCTCTGAATCCGCCGACTCGGGCACGTTCTCGACACGCGTCACTTTGATCTTGTCGCCGAACTGCGCCTCGACGGCTTTCACACCTTGTTCATGCGCATACGTCCAGCCGGCGTCCCCCGGATTGCCAAGGTAGACGAAGGCGATGCCCAGCGGCTGCGTCGTGGCCGCCGCGGCGCCGAACGCCACAGTCGCGCCGAGTGCGGCAGCGAGGACGGTCCGCATGGTTCTAATGCGCAATGAGTGATGCAGCGCTCGCGCCAGCTTTGCTTTCATGTGTTCTCCGACGATGGTTTGGAAGATGCCTGCCACAGCGCCCGGGACAAACCCGGGCAAGGCTCCAGCATAAGGGGCCATATTCGAAGGCCAATTTCCGCGGAAAAATTATTATTCGTTATTTACCCCATAACGGAATTCGTATTTTGGTGTCCACGGAACATGTTCGATTTCTTCGAACGAGTACATCGGCAAAGTGGTACGGCAAACGCCTCACGCAAGCGCAATATCCTTGTCAGCAACCCGTCACACTCTTTCGGGGAAACAAAATGACTCGCTTCGCCCAGGCGATTCACCACGCCGACAGCACGACACCGGGCGTTCGCAAAAGGAGGCCCGACGGGTCCTCCTTTTGCCGAGACAAATCACGCGTCTTAAACTTTCCTCGCTTTTAGTGGCCGCAACGCTCGCGCTGTCAGCCGTCGCGCCAGGCGCACAAAGCAGCGCCCAGAACGCCCAGACGGCCGAAGGCGCAGCCGTCGCCATCGCGCCGAATTCAGCCGCGCTCGCTGCGGCGTCCGCCAATATCCACGAATTCGCGAAGCACAAACTAACGATGCCCGTGCTCGGTATCGGCGGAGCGGGCAGCCTCCGGCCGATCGTCGGCGAGGCGTTACGCCACGTGGCGACCAACGTGCAGGCCGTCGAGATTCAAGGCGCCGGACACTGGGTCGCGCAAGAGCAACCGGACGCCGTCACCGACGCGTTGTTGAAGTTCCTGGCGCCGGCGCGGTAAGCCGGACTTCGCCTCAATGGACCCGACGCGCCGGATCGACCTGCGACTCGTCAGGCGGCCCGGCGTCACCGAACAGCTCCGCGCATAAGCCGAGGCCAGTCTCGCTCAGGCGCGCCGTGCCCGTTCCTTCCTCGTTGAAGGTGGTGTCCACGAGGCCGCCGTCGACCAGCGCCGTCAACTGCCGCCGCAAGCCGCTCATCGGCACACCCGCCTGCTTGGACAGCCTGGCGAGCGACCACGCGCCGCCAGGCGTTTCCTGATGCGCGCGCCATAACTGCGCCAGCACGGCGAGCAGCACCGGGTCGATTTCGTCGTCTTCCATCGTGAGTGTCTCCTCGTTCTCTCAAGCCATGTGCGCCACGAGTTCGCCCAGTATCTTCAGCGCCGCTTCGGTCTGCGCCGTCCATGGGTAGCTGTAATTGAGCCGCATGAAGTGGCGAAATTCGTTGCGCGTCGAAAACATCATGCCTGGTCCGATCGTAATGCCGCGCGCGAGCGCCGCCTGATAGAGCCGCATCGAATCGACACGTTCGGGCAATTCCACCCACAGCACGTACCCGCCTTGCGGCGCCGAGGTCCGCGTGCCGGCCGGAAAAAAACGCTGCACCATCGCCATCATGATGCTCGCCTGCTGCCGGTAGACCTTGCGCAGATGCCGCAGATGCCGGTCGTAGCCGCCCTGCCTGAGGTAGTCCGCGACGGCGACTTGCGGCACCGACGGCGTGGTCAGCGTGTTGAGAAACTTCAGCTTCTCGACTTGCGCGCGGTAGCGCCCCGGCATCGCCCAGCCGATCCGGTACGACGCGGTCAGGCTCTTCGAAAACGACGCGCAATGCAGCACCAGCCCTTTCGTGTCGTAGTTCTTCAAGGTCGAAGGCCTGGTCTCGCCGAAGTACAGTTCCTGATAGACATCGTTCTCGATCACGGGAATCTCGTGCGCGGCGAGCAGTGCGACCAGTTGCTGTTTGCGCGCGTCCGGCATCTGGAAACCCAGCGGATTCTGGAAGTTCGGCATCACCATGCAGGCCGCGACCTTCTGCCTGGCGATGACCTCGGCGAGCGTCTCGATATCGATACCGTCGGCCGGATGCGTCGCCACTTCGATCGCGCGCATGCCGAGACGCTCGATGGCGTGCAGCATCGCGTAATAGGTCGGCGATTCGACGGCCACCGTGTCGCCCGGTTTGGCCACCGCCTGCAAGCTGAGGTTGATCGCCTCGGTCGCGCCGAGCGTGATGATGATTTCGTCCGGATCGACCGGCACGCCGTTCTCCGCGTAGCGGCGCGCAATCTGGCGGATCAGTTCGGGGTTGCCGGGCGGCAAGTCGTCGATCAGGTTCCAGCTCGCGTGACGCCGCGCAATCGCGTTCGCGTACTGGTTGATGCGCCGCCACGGGAACAACGACGGATCGGGATATGGCGAGCCGAGCGGCATGGCGTCGTGCGCGCGGATGCTGCGCAGCGTCGACAACACCAGTCGGCTCACGTCGACCTCGGCGGCAACCGGCGGCGTTTGCGCGGCTGCCTTGCGGCTGTGCCGCGGTTCCTCGAGCGCCGCGGCCGTGGCGACGGCGTCGCGCACGAAATAGCCCGACTGCGGCCGGGATTCGACAACCCCGCGGCTTTCCAGCAAGGCATACGCGTGCAGCACGGTTTTGATACTGACGCCGTGCTGCTGGCTCGCCTGGCGCACCGACGGGATCCGCTCACCGGCCGCGAATACGCCACGGCGCACGGCTTCGATCATTTCATCGGCGAGTTTTTCGTACAGTTTCAAGGACCTGGCTCAAACAAGTGCATGGGCGAGAGTGCCAGTCTATGACAAATATCAAGCAACTGTATCCCTCGGCTTTCCGAATTTCTGTATGCTGCGCTGCTTTTGGAACACAGTAGGCTTGCATGCATCGGCATAAAAGCCTCGTCAAAGCCACTCCGGCGGCAAGATCATGAAGAAACCCGAAGCTCGCATCGAACCGTACACGCACCCCGCAGCCGGCTGGGGCGCGCTCAAGTACGTCGCCATCAACCTCGTCAAGGAAAAGGTGACGGGCGGCAACTACCGCACGCTGCTCAAACAGAATCAGCCGGACGGCTTCGACTGCCCAGGTTGCGCGTGGCCGGATCGCGAACACGCTTCTACCTTCGAATTCTGCGAAAACGGCGTCAAGGCGGTAGCCGCCGAGGCGACCAGCAAGCGCGTGACGCCGGCGTTCTTCGAAGCGCACAGGGTCGCCGAACTGATGACCCAGTCAGACTTCGAGCTCGAACAGCACGGCCGCCTGACCGACCCGCTCGTCTACGACGCCGTACGGGACCGCTACGTGCCGATCGGTTGGGACGAAGCATTCGATCTGATCGCCGACCACCTGAAGCGCCTCGACAATCCCGACCGCGCCGCCTTCTACACATCGGGCCGCGCCAGCAACGAAGCCGCGTTCCTGTACCAGTTGTTCGTGCGCATGTACGGCACCAACAATTTCCCCGATTGCTCGAACATGTGCCACGAAGCGACCAGCCGTGGCTTGCCGCATACGGTCGGCGTCGGCAAGGGCACGGTCACGCTCGACGACTTCGAACACGCCGACACCCTGCTGCTGTTCGGCCAGAATCCGGCGACCAACCATCCGCGCATGCTCGGCGAGCTGCGCGAGTGCGCTAAACGCGGCGCAACCATCGTGTCGATCAATCCGCTGAAGGAACGCGGGCTGGAGCGTTTTGCGAGCCCGCAGCATCCGGTCGAAATGCTGACGATGGGCAGTACGAAGATCAGCTCGGTTTTCATCCGGCCGAAAGTCGGCGGCGATTTTGCGCTGATCAAGGGCGTGGCCAAACGCGTGATCGAACTCGACGACGAAGCGCAGACGTCCGGTCTGGAACGCGTGCTCGATGTCGCGTTCATCGCCGAACACACGGTTGGCTTCGAGGCGTTCGCTGACGATCTGCGCGCCGAGAGCTGGGACACCATCGTCGCCGAATCGGGCGTGCCGTTCGACGAGGTGCTGAAACTCGCCGACATCTACGTGAAAGGCCGTGCGGTGATTTCGACGTGGGGCATGGGCCTCACACAACACAAGAATTCGGTGCCGACGGTGCAACTGCTGTCGAACCTGATGATGATGCGCGGCAATATCGGCCGCCGCGGCGCGGGCTTGTGCCCGGTGCGCGGGCACTCGAATGTGCAGGGCGATCGTACGGTCGGCATCGAAGAAAAGCCGACCCAGGCGTTTCTGGATCGCCTCGGCGAAGTCTACGATTTCGAGCCGCCGCGCGAACACGGCCTCGACGTCGTCAACACCATTCAGGCGATGCTCGATGGTCAGGTGAAGGTGTTTATCGGCCTCGGCGGCAACTTCTCGATCGCGACACCGGACACACCGCGCACGTGGGAAGCGATGCGCTCGTGCGATCTGACTGTGCACATCACCACCAAGCTGAACCGCAGCCACCTGGTGCACGGACGCGACGCGTTGATTCTGCCGACGCTCGGACGTACCGAGATCGATCTGCAGAACGGTGTGGCTCAGGGCGTAAGCGTCGAAGATTCGATGAGCATGGTGCACATCTCTTACGGCATGAACAAGCCGGCTTCGGAGAATCTATTGTCGGAGATCGCGATCGTCGCTCGAATGGCGCATGCGACGCTTGGCAGCGCGAAGGTGGACTGGCTCGCGCAGGCCGCCAACTATTCGCTGATCCGCGACGGCATCGCACAGGTGATCGACGGCTTCCAGAACTATAACGAGCGCCTCAAGCACTCGGGCGGCTTTCATCTGGGCGTGGCCTCACGCGAGCGGATCTGGAAAACACCGAGCGGCAAGGCACAGTTCCTGGTGCATGCGATTGCGGTCGACACGCCGATTCATCGCGCGCGCGCGGAGCATGGCGAGCGTCTGATGACGTTGATGACGACGCGTTCGCACGACCAGTACAACACGACGATTTACGGTCTCGACGACCGTTATCGCGGCGTGTATGGCCAGCGCCGCGTGCTGTTTGCCAACAAGGACGATCTCGCGATGCTGGGTTTTGTCGCTGGACAGCGAGTGGATATCAGGAGCGTGTGGGCGGACGGCATCGAGCGTCGCGCGGATGGTTTTTTGCTGGTGGAGTACGACATTCCGCGTGGGTGTCTGGGCGCGTATTACCCGGAGACGAATCCGCTGGTGCCATTGTCTTCTGTCGCCGACGGCGCGGGGACGCCGACTTCGAAGTCGATTCCTGTTTTGTTGAGTGCCTCCGCTGTGGAGGCTGTCGCAGCTTGACGGTCGAGATCTGGCTTTTTGTCAGATCGCGATGCGTCAGGTAGCAGCGAACTCGCAGCCGTTGGTCCTCTCTCGCGTCCGTCCTTACGTCAAAAATTCCTGTCGCACTTCCGTCAGCCTGCGTTGCTTCATGTATTCCATCCACCCTGTCGCGCCCGAATCGGTTCGAGATGCACTGGTTGCGTCAACCGGCTTAGACTCCAAAGCCGATCTTGAGGTAGCCCATCCTCGCTGGCTGTTCTCCCCGGCATCGCTGCGCGCGTCGAACCGCGGTGTTTGCCACTCCTGAACACGCCCTGTCCCGACTGGCTGATTGCGCGCCCCACTGACAACAGTGCGATCCGACGAAGGTCGGCCCGCGTTACGCGAGCTAGCCAGACCGCGCTGAGGCACCAACTGACGCTTCCCCTTCGCCGGGCTGCGCGGCTCAGCAAGCGGCTGCATCAACTGTTGAACCGGACTTTTTGTTACGCGCACATGTGCGTCGGCTCCATGCGACTCTGTGCCGACACTGGCGACACGCTCATGCGTGCCATCGGTAATCGCGGGTGAAGCAGAGCCGGCAACTGGAGCGTTTGCGAACAGTGTCAAATCTTCGTGCGGCCGACCAGCCGACGCCCCCTCGTTTCCGCTCGGCACGTTGTCGCCAATACGAGGCAGCATCGCCACATCCCGACGGGAGGTGGCCTCCTCATTGTGGCTCGCATAGTGCCCCGCAGTCCATGCGAGCACCACCAACGCGCCGAGTCCAACGACACCGCTAACGACCTTGGCACGCAATCGGCCCCGTTGCGGCCGACACACATCGTGCGCACCTGGCACACGCCTTTCAAATATTGCAGCCGCCGGATGCTCCAACGCGGACAGTTTCGGCATCCTGAAAATGTATTTGGGTTGCCAATGGCTCGTCCAAATCGGAACGCGCACCTGGCGCGTGATCGCTGCGAAGCCACCCCGCCGACGATCTCCGTGTGCTATCCCACCCGCGGTTCCGACCGGCCGCAGCACCCAGCCCCGACCGTTGAGCAACGACAGCGCGGAAACAGCCGGCAGACTCAATGCCCCTTCTACCCCGACAAAACCTTCTGAAATTCGCATCACTCTCCCGACATTCGTTAGTGGATAGACCGTCATGGCTCCATGACGGGACGCATATGGATCACATCAAATCTTTCAGCCAAAACCGGCATACCGCCCTTGGCGCGGACTAGCGTGTGGGACCTGCAAGACGCAGTTGCCTAACGCCGCGCGGTTTCAACAACGCGCACGGTCATCTGCCTCAGAATTTGCGAACCAAGGCCAAGTAGCCATCCTTGCCTTGACTGTATGAATTGCGGAGACCCACCTGCCCGGGACCGTGATCTCGCCCCCTGAGCCACGGGCCTTTCCCATGGACCTCGCGTGAAATTGCTTCACGATAGGAGGAATGCGACCTAACTTCGCTTTGTGACCAGATCGCATCTACCTTGGGCGCCCCCCTTCAAGGGCTGCGCAGTTGGCATGTCAACCGTTAGTTCCTAACGTAAATATACGGAGCGTCATCGCGAGCGTACATCTCAAAACTTAGATTTCTACGATGCGCAAATTACCGCAGGCACAAATCGGACAGACCGTGCGACTGACAGGACGAACAGCGACAGCCAAGGCATTGCGACATTCGGTACTTCGAACGTTAGCGCCGCATGGCGAACAAGCGTGCTGGCATCACACCGCGCCATACCGGGCTCCGACGTAAAGCGGTTCAAGATATCGCCTCCATCGACACTTTTCTAATTTCTGCTATTTCAGGAACCCTCGAAAGATACGAATCTATTGGCATATACCGACCGCGGGTTAGGTCGACAACCTGTTCTATAGCGCAGACAAGGAGACCTAAACCGTCGCTGTCAAGGCTGCTCTAGCCGGCTGACAAGAAGCCTTGATAAACGGCAGGCGACGTAGATCGCCATGAATGTTCATCGTCGCAAGCCGCATTCAATTGCGCGGTACGCTACAAGGGTACGACGACGAGCGGCAACTCTTTCACAACCTCTGCATGGCAAGCCGTCCGTCTATCCGCTGAAATTGACCACGTTTCGTGTATCTCGCCGTTGTGTCGGCACCCACTGCTTTGTCATGATCCGCACTATAGACCGTAGCGCTTAAAGGGCTTTGGTCAGTTTCGCTGGCGGATCATTCCGTTGAAAAGCTGGGCATGCTCCCAGGCTCGCATTACCCACGTCGGCATCTTGATCAATATCGGGGGCATTCCGATGACTAAGCGGCATGTTGACGACGGCTTAAATCTACACCGGATATCAGTATGGACATTATCAAGACTTCGCTAGTCAAGCTGGTAAGATGCGCGATCAATGGCGGCCTGTCCGCGCAGGTAGACGAAATTCTCACTACAGAGCTTCTCGACGGCGCTGCGGACGCAGACCTTTATTATCTGGCGGGCAACGTAAAGTTGAGGGCGCAGGCCTATGACGACGCTTTCGCGCTGTTCGTGCGGGCCTCAGAGCTGGCTCCATGGTGGGCATCCCCTCTCAATAACGCCGGCATCTGTCATGAGCGGCGCGGCGATCGTGAAAAAGCCTACCGGTTTTATGCACGGGCCGCAGAACTCGCGCCGAGCGATCGCCTTGTTGTTCGCAATGCGGCCTACGTTGCGTTTGGACTTAACACCCGACCATTTCGCCTCCTCGCAGCAAGTCATTTGACGAAGCTGCTGGAACACTATCCTCAGGATTCGGCAATTCATTCGAAACTGGGATATGTCTACTTCTACCTCGGCGAGACCAGGAAGGCTCTGGAGCATGCAAGCCGCGCGGTTGAGCTGAACCCACAGAACGTTTCCAGCATCGTTCAGAAGGTTGCCTTCCACCTACCCATTGTCTACGAGACAGTCAAACAGATCGACGCCGTCAGGAATGAGATAGGCAGTGCGCTGGAGGTAATGGAGGGGGAAATAACGCGAGCCCTCGCCCAGTCTCCTGTCAACGCCGAGGAGTTCCGGGATATATGGTGCGATCCGCTCTTCTACCTGACATATAACGGGCGGTCCAACCTTGATCTGTTGGGGCGGTTCAACGATCAATTGGCTCGGATAATGGCAACAACATTCGCCCGGGCATGCGAACGTGCAGTCCAAAACCGTAGAGTGAGGCGCAGTAAGCCAGGTCGCGGCAAGGTTCGAATTGCATTCGTTTCCGCCTTCTTCTGCGGGCATTCAATCTGGAAGATTCCGACAATCGGATATTACGAGAACCTGGACCGGGATAAGTTCGAGGTATATACCTATCACATGGGCGCGTCGCATGACCGTTTCACAGGGCATGCGAAAAGTCTGTCAGACAGCTTCTATTCAAGTACGTTCGTCGGCGACATTGTTGAACGACTGGCAACCGAAGCTCCGGACGTTGTCGTGTTCCCGGATGTAGGCATGAACTTCAGTTCATACAGCCTGACTTGTCTGCGGCTCGCGCCCGTGCAGGTTCAACTACTTGGTCATCCAGACACTTCTGGCGCGGCCGCAGTCGACTATGTCATTTCGTCAGAGATGATGGAGTCGCCCGATGCGCAAGACTTTTACCGGGAGAAAATTGTCCCGTTGCCAGGACTCGGATGCACCTACTCGTTCGACTATCCAAGACCGGCCGACATCGATCGCGCATTCTTCAATCTCGACCAGCAAGATGTCGTATTCGTGTCGCCCCAGTCCACCTTCAAGTATGTGCCCGAAGACGACGATATATATCCGCGCATCGCCGCCCGCATCGGCGAAAGGTGCAGATTTATTTTCTTCCCGCGATCCGATGAGGCAAGTATCAATATATTTGTCGATCGACTGAAGAATGCGTTTGAGCGTTACGGCCTGTCTTACGAGAAGCACGTCCGGTGCCAACGCAAGCCGCTGACACAACCGGAGTTTGTTGCACTCTGCGCCTGCGGCGACGTCTTTCTTGATAACCCATCCTGGTCCGGACACAACACCGCGCTGGACGCTCTGCACGGAGGAACACTTGTCCTCTGCCTCGAAGGCTTGTATATGCGACAGCGACACGCGGCAGCACTGATGCGCTATCTTGGATTTGCAGAACTTGTGGCACCCAACAAGGCGGCCCTGATTGAGCTTTGTGTCCGGTACGCGGCCGACGTGGCTTACAGGACTCACTACCGCACCCGACTTGCCGTGAGCCTTCAGCGATTGGCAAGTAAAGATAGCGTGCGGGCGTTTGAAAAATTCATCATTGAACATGCAGATGACGCCACACATCTCGAGGCGGCACTTGCGTAATCGACGCCCCGGAATATCAGGATCACAAGGTTCAGCGATTTTTTGTGACGTAATGTGCGAACTATCGGTGCGTCCGGTGTTTTCGGGCGCTTGAAAGCTTGACTAGCAGCGATGCCGAGGCATCCTAACTGGAGTTGCGACAGCGAGTCCCCAGAGTCGGGCAGGCCTCTCCAAATACGTTGCGCCCCGGCTCGACGTTTTACAAAGCGGCCTCCTCTTTAACGTCAGCCGCCACCTGCCTTGTGCAGATCGACCTGACTCAGAGCGCCGAAATTTACGGAAGCTGGTAGGGCTTCAGCGGATACGGGACCGCCAATCAGGGCTCCCTGCAATTCGATATCCGCATATTTCCGGACGACAGCGAGTTGCCCGTCTTTGTCAACGCCAGCCACGGTCAGTGTCAGACCCAGATCCCGCAGCAGTCGCGCCATGTTCGACAGAATCTCTCTGGATACGGCCGAGTTGGGCAAAGTAACTGTGAATGTGCGCCCGAATTTAACCCCAGATACGGGCAATTGCATTAACAGCGGCATCGATGTGTGACGCGCACCAAAGTCTCCAAGCACGATCCTATAACCTCTTTGCCGAAGCAGTTTAAGTCGCTCAAGCAACTGTGGCGACTTCTCCAGCTTGGATTCCCCCGACACTTCGAGTGTCAGTTGTGAGGGAGCCAACCCGTTTCGCGCCACCGAGTCTTCGAGAACCTCTGGAATTTCCGCTGTACAGATCTGTATCACCGACAGGTTGAGCAGAATCGACGGCACACCGCCTCCCCTTTGACTCCAGATCCCAAGCTGCCTGCATGCCTCCGTTACAATGAATTGACCCGGTAACGCCGATGCTCCAATGCGCTCCACGCCGGGATTGAAGTCGTCTTGCGACAGGACTCCCCGATGCGGGTGCGCCCAGCGCAGTGACGCCTCCGCGCACGTGATGACGCCGGAACGCATAGAAACCACGGGTTGATATTCGACCAGGAATTCACCCCGCTCAATTGCCGCTGTCAGATCGACTTCCCGGAGCGGCCATGATTCGTCCCCCGCCGAGCCATTCAACGCATCATGTTGAAGCGTGTCGCCCGCCTCCATTCCCGTTCTCCTATCGATGCATTTGGCCTCTGCAAGTTGCAAGGCAAACTATTCGGCACCTCGCCTTCCAAGCCCGCCTGGCTCCACATTGCTTCCCCTTGGATCGTTGAACTTCGGGATACGCCCACGAAATGTATAACAAACCTTAAGGCAGCTACTTCGCTGCAGGTATAGCAAATCTTCGAAATAACGTTTGAATTAGCCAAACGTCACGCTACGCAGCACCGCCCTCCGGCTTGTTCGACTTCACCGAAACGAGCGTTCAGTTTCGCCGAAATCCGCACCGTAGAAGGGGTAATTAATATCCGCTTAGACATTTCGTCATCGCACCGATGTACAAGACGAGACAATGTCATTCGCTAAGGGTCACAATCATCCGCTGTAGCAGCGCGCCAATCGCCCGCGCCTGAAGTTCAATTTCTTCGTCCCATTGGGCCGCCGTTCGCGCGTACGAACGAAGCTCCTGGCACTGCTCGTACAGCGCAGAAGGTCCTAGTACAGATAATCCGCCAGCCAGACCGTGCAACCACCGTCTCAGCCGCGGCACGGACTTTTCCCGCACGACCTCTTCAAACTCTGCAGTGTCGCGCCTTGCCTGCATCACGAAAGCCCCTGCATACTCTTTGGGAACCTCCGGCACCTCGGAAAGCTCCTCTTCGTCGCCACTGCCTGCATCGTCGCCGGCAAGGGGCCTGATCCGCTCGATAAGTCGTTCGAGGGTTTCAAGTGGAACCGGCTTCGCCAGGTAATCTGTGAACCCTCGAGCCCTTCCTTCTGCAATATCCTCCGGCCGCGCGCTAGCACTGATCGCATACACCGGTACGCTCAAACCAATCTTTCTCACTTCGCCGAGCAGCTCAAACCCATCCATCAGCGGCATATCAATATCAGTCATCACTACATCTACCGGCTCTTTCATCAATCTTGCCAAGGCTTCTTCACCATTTGCGGCTTCGATGACCCGCGCGCCCAGCGTCGTCAGCTGGTCCAAAAGCAGGCTGCGATTAAGGAGATTGTCCTCCGCGATCAGAATGGTTGCAGTTGCCGACGTGCTCCATGTCGGGCTTGCCTGCGTCGCGACGCTATTTCGCCCCTCTGCGATCATTGCAGCGGCGGATTTCAGACCGGAAATACTATGTATTGATACTCCAACGCTGCCGTCATCCCGCCGGGCCGGGATAAGTGAGCCCGCCTGCTCCGCCCACAAAATCGAATCAGGCCTGCCCCACCATGCCGAAACGTCCTGTGACCTAAACTCGTCCGTTGCTATCAGAAAGTCATAGGCATCCGCATCGATCGGATCGTTCAGATTCGTCACCGTGGTGACAACAGAGTCGCTTGCATCGAAGAGGTTACTCAACCACTCAAGATTCTCATGCGCTCTGCAAAGAACGGCCGGACGCCGGTATCCAAGCGTGCGGTCAGCGACACCCGAATCGGCGCTGGATACCTGGAGCGGAAGTACAACCGCAATACGTGTTCCAACTCCAACCGTGCTGTCAAGTTCGACGCGCCCGTGCATCAATTCGCAAAGACGGGCGCAGATTGACAAACCCAACCCCGTTCCGCGGGCTTGCGTCAGCCTGTTGCTGTCGCCTTGCGTGAAAGGCTGGAAGAGTCGGTGTTTGAGTTCATCCGGAATTCCAATCCCTGAGTCCGTGACGCTGATTTCAAGACTGCCGTCGCGCCAGCTGGCACGCAGAACAATCTTGCCCGACTGGGTAAATTTAAATGCGTTACCCAATAGGTTATTAACGATCTGCGCAACGCGGATGGGATCAAACAGAAGTCTCGACGGTATGTCCCGGTCGTACACGGTGTAAAACCTCAAACCCTGCCGCTCCGCCAGCGGGGCATGGGACAACGCGAGCCGGCCGAGCAACTTCGTTACGTTTGCCCATTCCTCCATGAGGCTAAGTTCGCCGACGTCAATCTTCGAAAAATCCAGCACGTCGTTGACGACCTGCAAAAGTCCCCCGGCCGACGTTTGCATCGCCTTCACCCGAGCCTGTTGCTCAGCGGCGAGTGGTCCCCGCGCGAGAAGTTCAATGTTGCCCACCAGAGATGACAGCGGTGTCCGAATCTCATGACTCATCGACGCAAAGAAGGCCACCTTCGCCTTCGCTGCAGCGTCGCTCGTCAGCTTGGCTTCGCGCAGCAGGATTTCCGCCTGATAATGCGCAGTCATATCTATCACTGCACAAAAAAATACATCCTGTTGATTAAGCTTAGCGAGTGCGTAGGTAATTTCGAGGTAAGCAGAAGGCTGGTTAGCCCGCGCAAGGGAAAAAGGAAACTGGAATATATGTGGATCATTTTCGTCCGCATTCTCTCCCGCAAGCGACGCTTCGAAAGCGCTGTGCAATTCCGTCGGCATCCTCTTATCTGAAATACGCAGGCCCAGTACCGCCCTTGCAATCGGATTCGCAACAACCATCTCGAGGTTGGAACGTCGCACAATGCAGAGGCCAACTGGCGTCGCGTGAACCAGCAGATGGTTCAACATTTCGCTGTCAAGCGCCCGCGACGCTTCAGAGTAAATACGCGTCAAAAACCGATAGTTCCAGTATCGGTAAGCTACTAGCAGAAGTATTACCAGGACAACTGTCGCACCTAGAATAAGTAGCAGTTCGTATCGTAACGTCTGTAGTTGCAGCGAGAAAGGCAGGAGATACGTCATATGCCCGAAACCCGCGAACAAAGCCGGCCGACGCATTGCCCACCCGTAATTGGGTATCCAGTGATACAGCCCGTCCTGCTTCCCTTCGAGCCGCGCGTCGATGCGACGCACCAGGTCGGCCTGCCCGGTTGAAACGAGCGGCACGCCATCTGCATCGATGACAACCGGTTCCCGAGTTCGTCCTGCCTTTTCAAGAGGCGATACGAGGCTATCGACGTCCATGCTTGACAGAACTACGGCATATAGCTGATCGTCTTTGGGGACAAGCGATGCGCCGAACATCCGCGGTTCCTTTCCTGGACTATCGCCATGGACTGCGAACCATACGACCAATTTCTTGCGCGCAGCGTCCAATGGATCGATGCCGCGATTCCGAAATCGCGCGAGGATCGCGTCCACAAGCGCGGACGGCGAACCCGGACTAAGGGGAAAAGAGTCCCCGGGAGGGAACAGATGTCCGTACGCCGACGTTCCGTCTGCCATGATCATCGCAATGCCAGGCGTTTGACCCGAGTTTGTAAGAAGCTGCACTGCGTAATCACAGCTTTCTCGCAGCGCAACGTTACCCCCAAGACCTTCGGCGATCGGATCACAGGCATGAAGCGTCGGAGCATGCTCGCTTGATGGCAAACTGTTCATGCGCAACTGCAGCACCAGACTCGCTGTTGTCAACACCGCGCGCCGCTGCAGGAATGCGTCCACGACTTCCTTCTCGTGGATACGTGCCGCCTGCTCCTCCTGCTTGAATGCGCTCTTGAAGACGCCCGCGACCGTCATTCCTGAGATAGCAACCGCTGTGCATATCAGAAGAAAAATGACAATTGAGAAGACTCGGCGCTCTCGCTTGAGGTTCGACTCAATGGAATAAAATTTCTTCAGAGGCGACTCATCTAACTCTTGCAGGATTCTTTGCATTAGACCAGTCCCTGTTCCCGTGCGCAGGTCACAAGATCAATGTTCGAATCGACGTGCAGCTTTCGCATGGCAGAGCGCTTTTGCGTCGCCACCGTTCCAAGCGACCGATTGACCATGCGCGCAATTTCGGTGAGTGAGATGCCCTTGGAGAACAGCCGTACAACTTCCAGCTCCCTTGGCGTAAGCATTTGAAAATCGGGGCGGCCGGGCTTTACAACCCCAGCGACGGCCAGCCTGCGCTCCATGCCGGGGGAAAGGCACTGCTTCCCGCTGCGAATGACGCGCAGACAGACCTGCCCCAATTCGCCCATCGCCTCATCCTTGCCAACAAGACCGGCCACGCCCATGCCGGAAAGACGGCTAAGCACGCCACTATTGGTCAGCATAGTGAATACAACAATCGGCGTGCGTTCGTACGCGCGCCGCAGATGCGTGATAAGACGAAGACCGTCCTTGTCGTCGTCAGTCTGCTGCATGGTGAAATCCGTCACAACGAGATCGGCCTCTTGCGTTGCCAACTCACTGATCAATCCGTCCCCTGAGGCCGCCGTCGCAACAACACGGAAGCCCGGGAGCGAATTCAAACAGTCTGCGACTGCAAGCTGAATGACCGGATGATCGTCAGCGATCACGACCCTCGTCCGACAGGATGCATTCAACATGGCCACTCCAAGAAACGATTATCGAATACCAGTAGCCCCCTCACCCCTTCGGCGGCACGCGCGCGGAGTCTAATACTCGTTACGCATAATCGTCAAACATGTGTCGCGCCTGGATAGCGGTGAACAGTCTGGCCATCTGTTGCATGGAATATTTCGGCGCGCATGGACATCGGCCTGGAACCGTCCAGCCTGCCGGAAGTACGTGCGGTGCAGCGCGACGAGGCACCAGGCTCCACGCGGCCCTTTTATTGTGCGACATACTTCCGGCTGCTTAAATACGTTCATCACCGTCCGGAAACCGGAAGCGAGGACAGCTACGCATTGTAGCAACGCACCTCGAAAAAATCGATCGCTCGTCTCGCGTTGCCTTCGAGGCCCGCGTTGAAGAGCTTGTCAGGATCTGCGAAACTCGCCCCGTGGGCAAAGATAAGCTTCGCCTTCTCTTTGTGCGCGTTGGCGACCGCGATTATTCCGTCGTGAGACCACACCGGGCTTCCCATCCGCTTCCATTCGTCGATTATCTCCCGGTCGGCCTCGAGGATGTTTTGCGGATGCCGACGAACTTTTGCCACGCCAGTCTGTGAGTTCTGCGATCAGCTGGTCAATACGTTCCGATGGATTCATTCGATCTTTATGCCTCGAATTCTGGTCCCGTTTCATGCGACCACAATGTGGTGCGGGCAGGCACCGTTTCGGCAGGGCCTAGATTACTACCGGGATATGCGTGAGGCAAGCAGGAACGTGGAGCGGCACAATGATCCTCGTCACGGGGGCCACTGGCCATGTGGGGGCGCCGTCGTCTGCAGGTTGGTACACTCGACCGATAAACGGCTGGAACGTTCGCAAGGGCCGCGTGGCGTCGCCCACGAACTGAATACCAGGGAAAAATAAGCCCAGCCTGACCGACTTCACGCAAAAGGTAGCGGCGAAAGACGGTGTGCCGGACTGGCCGGCACACCCTCGCTCAACAGATCGGTCGGGCCATGATTTCATCAAGCAAACCTGAATACGTTGAAACGACATCCGGATTATCGGGCAAATGGCGCGCAATGGCGTCGCGCTGCGCTTGCCTGTATTGAACCGCATCTGCGTCGTGAAACTGCAGTGCGCGGATCAACTCCTCTGCTCCGCCAGCCACGTCGTTGTCCTCGTAGTAATAGCCCATGTCCCGGCACATTGATGCGTTATGGATCAACGGATAGCCCTGCCAGCAGACTTCCAGATAAAAATAGTTAAGCGGATTTCCCAGTTGATGCGATATGACGACATCCGTGTATTCGGCCAGGAAGGACGGGGTTTCATATCGCCCCACAAAGACGGCCTTTCTGTCACGGACGATGTCTAGCTGATTCATCAAAGATACAAATTCAGGACTTTGCGTGGCCAACTGCTCCGCATTGGTGACCTGAAGTCGCGCAATGCTTTCCGGACGTGCGCGATATGCCAGCTCTGCGATCAACGCTGGATACAGGCAGAACTTGACTACATTGATATTCGGCTCCATCACGCTTAACCGCCTCGGTCGCGATGAAGCCTGGTACACACCGCCACCGGGCAACGCACTCACCTGCTCCTCCAAAAAAACTGGGCTCCATACAAATGGAATCACGCGGGCTTTTTTCCGGCGGAGCACCTCGAAATAAGGCAGGTTCAGCCCAGCGACCTGAGGAACGGCCCAGATATCGTCATACCGCTGATTGACGAACAGGTGCGGTCCCCATAAGGACTTGCGAAACAGGACGGCCTCCATCGCAAGGACATACTCAGATCCGCAGCAATACGATATCAGGCGCGCGCCTCTCGTCTTGAGGTAATCGGTCTGGTTACGGTCGATCTGGCCGCCGAGCTCAATCATGATGTCAACAACATCTTTCGCCACATCGAAAGCGACAGTAGGAAATTGCTCGAGGTTCCACGGCAACGCATCGGTAATGGGCGTCGCCGTCGTATTGACGAGCGTGACGCTCTCAACGTTCGGGCAGTTGCGCAACGCCAGAGCGAGAAATGCAGCGTTCTGCTTGATCCCGTTATTCCATAGGGTTTCCGCCGGATGATGCAATCCGATCGTGATACCGATTTTCAGTTTTTTCATCTAGTACCCCATTCCCGCGCTGACGGCGCTGATACCAAATGCCAACAGTCCGCCGCGAGCCGCCCTGCCTGCTCGCCGGCAGCCGCATCAGACAAGGGGCTTGCGTCTGCCATTCGTGCGCGAAGCTCGCTCCGCGATCCGAGGCGATCGTCAGGGCTCGTAGAGCGCAGCGATCGCTTCGGTATAGGCTCGCACATTGGCCTCGTTTTCCGGCGCAAGTCCGCGCAGGAATTCGCCTGCGGTTCGCCGGTAGTGGTCGAGATTGGCATCATGTTCCACATACGCTCGCTGCAGTGCCAGCGCACCTTCCTCGCAGTCGAAATCATGGTAGCGGTAACCACAATCGCCAATCAGATGAGAATTGTGAACAAGCGGATAGGCACCAAAAAGCGCTTCGTAATAGACGTAGTTCTGAGCGTTCTCCCACTGATGCGACACGATCGCGTCCACGTCTGACGCCACGACGCGGTACAGCGGGAAACGTCCCTCGAATGAGGCAAGGCCGTGCTTCACGATATCCAGACTGCGGGCGAAGCTTCCGAAGGTTGCGTTTTCCTTCATTACAAGCGTGTTGTAGACCCTGACATATTCAAGAAAGTCAGGATTGGCTCGATGTGCGGCTTCGCAGCATAGCATCGGGATGAAACTCGTTTTGACCAGACAGAGATTTGGCTCAAAGATGCCGACGCGCCAGCGACGACGCTCGGGCTGATAGCCAAACGACGAACCGGACGGGAGATTTGCGATCTCACGTTGCAGGAAAACCGGGCTCCACAAGTGTCCGAGAATCCGCACAGGCGCGCGAAAGGCGCTTCCGTAGTATGGCGCCCCAATCTTTTCATATTGGGGCAGAGTCCAGATGGCGTCATACGGTTCACCGGGAATGAGCATCCCGTTCGGCTTGCCAAAGGTCATGCGTTCAACATCAATCACATAATCATTTCCTACGCGCATCGATACGACCTTTCCCTTGCGCTCGCGAAACGAAACGATCCAGTCCTTTTTAAGCTGCGCGCTCATCTCGATCATGACGTCCAAGGTCGTCGCTGCCTCGCTCATGCCGATAACCGGCACCGGTGACTCCCGTAGGAATTCCTTCGATTTCACTTCATTCGCGGTCGCCCCGTCGACCACCAGGTAAGTCTCGCTGACGATCGGGGAACGCATGAGGAGCATCACCAGGAAAATGCAATTCTGATAAATGCCGTTCTCCCAGAGCGACTGCCCCCCGGCGCGCACGTGCATCGAAACGCCAACACGCAGCTTTCGGCTAAAAACTGAATTGACGGACACCGAAGTCATACGGTCTCCCCTTTCCTTTCACTGCGGCACAGGTGTAGAAGCCTTGCCGAATATGCAGCGAGGGTGCCCGGCCGGAAAGGGTCGACCTGCTTAAACACTTTCGCTGATCGGCTCCTGTAATCCGTCAGGGTCCTGGAATGATCTTGGGCAAGTTGTCTCAACAGGCGCGCACCTTCGATGACTTCGAAATCGGGATAGTAGTAACCAGCCTCTTTCATCCATTCGGCGTTGTGGACCAGAGGATAGTCTCCGTACAGCACGTCCAGCGCGGTATAGGTTTGCGCGTTTTGCCACTGATGGGCGACGACAGCGTCTGCGAATTGCGGCATGAAGCTCACGACATCGTGGAATCCATGGAACGTGGCCTTGTGTTCGCGTACGATATCCAGCGAGTTGGCCAGGTAAAGCATTGTCGGATGGTCCTTCATATGAAGGCTGTTCAGCACGTGCATGGCCTGCACTGATGTTCTGTCATGCCGATAGGCTTCGTCACAGATCAGCATCGGAATGCTGGCGTTTCGGACCACTGAAGCATTGGGCTCGAAAATGGCCACTCGAACGCTGTTGGCAGTACCTGCGACTTGCACCTGCCTACCATATCCGAACTCAAGTCCGTATGCCTGCAACTGTCTCGCTCGCTGTTGCACGAATTCCGGATGCCACATGAAAGGCACCTCGTGCACTTCGCACCGATGCACCGTCCGCATCATCGACTCGAACGGCCGGTCTTTTGTCATTGTCCAGATTTCGTCAAAACGAACTCCCCAGCGACCTGCAGCGTGGCACCCGAATAGTGCCGGCTCGGCAAGTTCGGTAAAAGAATGGCGCGCCTGATAGAGCACCGCCTTTTTACCCCGTGCCCGCATCAGTTCCAGCCACTTCGGATCAAAGGCGCCTGCCAGTTCGATGAGGACGTCTACCACGTCAGCGGCATGCTGCGGAGTGACGAGTGGAAGTGGCCCGACGATATCCGTGTCTGGTGCAGCGGCTACATTCCCGCACGCGACATCAACCAGTGTCACCGACCGCACGAAGGGCAACCGCTGAAACGCGGCGGCGAGAAAGATGGCATTCTGGTACGGGCCGTTCTGCCAGATATGCTGCTGGCTTGTGTCTACGGAAATTCCAATGCGTAGGTACTTTTCGTCAACCATAGATTCCGACCTCTCCCGGCGTACGGATATTTCTATATCCACCTTAACTCCAGACCGCTGCGGTGAGTACTCGTTTCCCGGCGCGACAACCTGTCGCCACGGCAATCGGCCGCATTCATTCTACGAGCGTTTCAGAGCGTATGGAGACACGTTCCGGACAATTCCGCGCGGAACATCGTTTCGCAAAAAAAATGCCGCCGCATACCGGGTATGCGGCGGCCCTAGCCGGAGGATCTGGCCGGAGAACGTCTTAGTCAGCAACCAGATCCGGTGGCAAGTGAGGCAATTACCACTGGTACGACATACCCGCGCCCCAAACGGTGCCACCGCTGCTATAGCTCACACCAGCCTTCACCTTCATGTTCTGGGTGATGCGGGCCGTCCCGCCGAGAGCAGTTGCCTGGTAGCCCTTGTAGTTACCAGTCCCCACCCCGATAGACAGCGTCTTGCCCGCGTCGACGTCCGGAATCATCGTCAGTGCGGTAGCGGCGGCCACACCGGAATATGCATTACGGGCCACCGAATTGATCTCGCCTTGCATACCCGACATCGCGCCGTTGAGCTGGCTGACGTTGACGGCATCAGTTGCATTGACACCAGCCGCGACGTTCGTGATGCGTCGCTCGCTACCCTGCGAGCCAACCGAAACCGTATTCGCCTCACTTGCAACTGAACCCGCACCGAGGGCAACAGAGTTGGCGGCAGACGCATTAGCCCCCTGGCCGATTGCCACACTGCCCGCACCCGTTGCGCTGGCGCTCTCGCCGAACGCAGCACTGCCAGTTCCGGAAGCAACTGCATTGGCACCCGTGGCAGTACTGTTGTTGCCGGATGCCGCTGCGTTCGTGCCGTAAGCCGAACTCGTGTCGCCCGATGCGATCGAGTTGGCACCGGTCGCCGTGCTGTTCGTGCCCGAGGCGGTAGCGTTGTTACCCGACGCAGTGCTGTTGTCGCCTGACGCAACTGCACTTTCGCCGGTCGCCGTCGCACCGCTACCCGATGCAGCCGAGTTGGCACCGGTCGCCGTGCTGTTCGTGCCCGAGGCGGTAGCGTTGTTACCCGATGCAGTGCTGCTATCACCGGACGCTGCTGCGTTTTCGCCCGTCGCCGTGCTGCCTTCGCCCGTCGCGGTCGAGTTGGCACCGGTCGCCGTGCTGTTGTCGCCCGAC
Organism: Paraburkholderia sp. IMGN_8; assembly: GCF_038050405.1. Classification (NCBI taxonomy): domain Bacteria; kingdom Pseudomonadati; phylum Pseudomonadota; class Betaproteobacteria; order Burkholderiales; family Burkholderiaceae; genus Paraburkholderia; species Paraburkholderia sp. IMGN_8. Next base: position 3,083,069 of record NZ_CP150900.1, read on the forward strand.
GCCGTCGAGTTCGCGCCGTTCGCCGTGCTGCTGTTACCCGAGGCTGCCGAGTTGTTACCCGATGCAGTGCTGCTGTCGCCGGACGCCGCTGCGTTTTCGCCCGTCGCCGTGCTGCCTTCGCCCGTCGCGGTCGAGTTGGCACCGGTCGCCGTGCTGTTGTCGCCCGACGCCGTCGAGTTCGCGCCGTTCGCCGTGCTGCTGTTACCCGAGGCTGCCGAGTTGTTACCCGATGCAGTGCTGCTGTCACCGGACGCCGCTGCGTTTTGGCCCGTCGCCGTGCTGCCTTCGCCCGTCGCGGTCGAGTTGGCACCGGTCGCCGTGCTGTTGTCGCCCGACGCCGTCGAGTTCGCGCCGCTCGCCGTGCTGCTGTTACCCGAGGCTGCCGAGTTGTTACCCGATGCAGTGCTGCTGTCGCCGGACGCTGCTGCGTTTTCGCCCGTCGCCGTGCTGCCTTCGCCCGTCGCGGTCGAGTTGGCGCCGGTCGCCGTGCTGTTGTCGCCCGACGCCGTCGAGTTCGCGCCGCTCGCCGTGCTGCTGTTGCCCGAGGCTGCCGAGTTGTTACCCGATGCAGTGCTGCTGTCGCCGGACGCTGCTGCGTTTTCGCCCGTCGCCGTGCTGCCTTCGCCCGTCGCGGTCGAGTTGGCACCGGTCGCCGTGCTGTTGTCGCCCGACGCCGTCGAATTCGCGCCGTTCGCCGTGCTGCTGTTACCCGAGGCTGCCGAGTTGTTACCCGATGCAGTGCTGCTGTCACCGGACGCCGCTGCGTTTTGGCCCGTCGCCGTGCTGCCTTCGCCCGTCGCGGTCGAGTTGGCACCGGTCGCCGTGCTGTTGTCGCCCGACGCCGTCGAGTTCGCGCCGCTCGCCGTGCTGCTGTTGCCCGAGGCTGCCGAGTCCGTACCCGTCGCCGTGCTGTTATCGCCCGTCGCGGCCGAGTTTTCACCGGTGGCCGTCGTGTTGTCACCCGACGCTGTCGAGTTTGCACCGCTTGCCGTGCTGTTGTTACCCGATGCGGCCGAGTCCGTACCCGTCGCCGTGCTGTTGTCGCCCGTCGCGGCCGAGTTTTCACCGGTGGCCGTCGTGTTGTCGCCCGACGCTGTCGAATTTGCACCGCTTGCCGTGCTGTTATTACCCGATGCGGCCGAGTCCGTACCCGTCGCCGTGCTGTTATCGCCCGTCGCGGCCGAGTTTTCACCGGTAGCCGTCGTGTTGTCGCCCGACGCTGTCGAATTTGCACCGCTTGCCGTGCTGTTATTACCCGATGCGGCCGAGTCCGTACCCGTCGCCGTGCTGTTATCGCCCGTCGCGGCCGAGTTTTCACCGGTGGCCGTCGTGTTGTCGCCCGACGCTGTCGAGTTTGCACCGCTTGCCGTGCTGTTGTTACCCGATGCGGCCGAGTCCGTACCCGTCGCCGTGCTGTTGTCGCCCGTCGCGGCCGAGTTTTCACCGGTGGCCGTCGTGTTGTCGCCCGACGCTGTCGAGTTTGCACCGCTTGCCGTGCTGTTGTTACCCGATGCGGCCGAGTCCGTACCCGTCGCCGTGCTGTTGTCGCCCGTCGCGGCCGAGTTTTCACCGGTGGCCGTCGTGTTGTCACCCGACGCTGTCGAGTTTGCGCCGCTTGCCGTGCTGTTGTTACCCGATGCGGCCGAGTCCGTACCCGTCGCCGTGCTGTTGTCGCCCGTCGCGGCCGAGTTTTCACCGGTGGCCGTCGCGTTGTCGCCCGACGCTGTCGAGTTTGCACCGCTTGCCGTGCTGTTGTCACCCGACGCCGCGGCATTGTTACCCGTGGCGCTCGAATTGCTCCCCGACGCCGCGCCGGCGACGGTGGATTCCAGCGTGGACATCGACGTGCTCAACGACGTGACCTGGCTCGTGAGCAGGCCCAACTGTTGTTCCGCAGCATAGAGCTGTGACCCGTTTACTGCGTCGGTACTAGTCGCCGAAATCGAACCAGCGGCAACGTTCGTCAGGAGAACCGGCGTGGTGAATCCCACACCACCCAGCGTAATTTGCGCTTTGGTCGAATCATCGTACGAGACCGCATTCTGCATCGCGGTCTGCAGAGACGTCATGTTGTTGTTGATGTCGCTGAGATTCGTGTTGACGGTGCTAAGGCTCGTCGAGAGCGACGCAACCTCATCATCCGTGTTGCCCAAAGATGTTGAAAGCGCCGCCACACTCGCATCCGTCGAGGCCAGCGCCGTGGAAGCGACGGTCGAAAGCGACGTCAACTGCTCAACGTTCACAGCGTCCGTGGCAGCGACACCATCAGCCACACCGGATAGGACACGCGCGCCTTGGCCGCCCGCAATATTCAGACTGGTACCGGCGACGTTCGCGCCAAGTGTGATGACACCGGTCGTCGAGTTCTGAGTCAGCAGCCCATTGCCCTGGCTTACAACCGTGGACAGCGAACTGATCATGCTGGCGCTGGAAGTCGAAACCGAGCTGATCAGCGTCGCGTCTGACGTGGACAGTGAGATAAGCTGCGACACGTTGACGGCGTCATCCGAGTTGACACCTGCTGCGACGCCCGAGAGTGTCCGGTCGCCTTGCGTGCCAGCGAAATTAACGGTCGTGCCAATGGTGCTCGCACCAACTGAAAGTGCGCCGGTCGACGCGTTCTGGCTTACCAGACCAAATCCTGACGATGCGACCGTGGTCGACAAGGAAGAAATGCTTGTCGATGTCGAGGTTGACAGCGATGTCAGCTGCGACATGTTCACCGCGTCGGTGGGATTAACACCTGCAGCCAAGCCAGAGAGGGTTACACCGCCCGTACCGTTCGACACGGTGAGAATGTTTCCGGTCTCGCCACCGGGGCGGAAATAGATTTCCCCCTTCGTACCGTCCACGACGATCTGCGTTGAGTCCGCATTGAGACCCACCCAATCCCCGGAACCGCCCACCTGCACGTCGCCCGCCCAAGAGGACGGATCGTTACAGACATTATAAAGAAACGTCCCGCTTGAAGCGTAGCCGTTATATTTACCGCCATAATTGACGCACATCGACGAGCTGTTGGTGGCGCCGTTGGCCGCCATCGCGCTCGACTGGAACGGCCCAACGAAGCCCATGGCGGACAACGACGCCACAGCGAACATCGACAGGCGAAGCAGCTTTTTCTGACTCCCACCCGACGCAACAGTGCTCGAAGTCGCACCTCGGTGCCCTGTCGCCTCTTCGGACACCGCGACACGGGTACGCGTCTTTTCGCACCATACTGTTTTGAAGATCTTGTTCAAATCGCTACTCCTATACCGTTATTAAATTCGCACTACTACATGAACATAAGGATCAGAAAACGCGTACCCAAGTCAGTGATACCGCCTTCAGATAACTAGAAACCACCCAGTTGTGACCGGATACAAAGGCGCCATCACGCGCCACTAGTCCGCCATCAGCCCAACAGATTCATTTCAATCATGAAAGATACCGAAAGACAACAGCACCCGATATCGCATATATTCGAAATATCAGGCCCACTCCATCCGTTAGCTGGGTGCGAGAGGACGAGTCGAAGACGGCCAAGTTAGAGAAACGCGCCACCATCAGTCGCGCCTGACGCAACGCAGAAGGACATGCCTCTCAGGTTGGGGCACCTGTTTAAGGGAATTGATCGGCACACCGCAGCCCAACGCGAACAGCTACGTACGAGGCCAGTGGAAACCAGCAAACCATCTCGAGGATGAATGCCATCTCGGAACAGGAGGTGACCGCCATGAACAGGCGTTCAAAACAAGTCAATGTGACAAATGACCGCGGCGGAGTACGGCAGGCGGGAAGCAGTGACTTATGCAAAACGGAAGTCGCGCGAGCTATAACCGTCTCTTTCGACTGATAATCCAAACCAGATTTAATTCGCTGTCGCGGGCGATTTGCGGACAACGCCTGCAAATCGCCGATCCCGTCACCCACGCTCTCCGAACCACGTTCACCATCTAGCGGATGACTAAGATCAGCCGATCGCCGCCACCACCTTTACTTCTGCTCGAGAACAAGCTCGACACGTCGGTTTTGCGCACGTCCGTCATCCGTCGCATTCGACGCCACGGGATTGGACCTACCGAGGCCATTCACAACGAAGCGATCCGCCTGCAATCCATGCTCCCGCAGATAAGTCGCAACGGTGCGTGCCCGACGCATCGACAGTGCGTTGTTGTAGCTCTCAGAACCGATAGAGTCCGTATAGCCCGAGACCTGAACCACGCGGAATTGCTTTCCACCCGCATCAGTGATGAGCTTATCCAGCGCTCGCCAACCAGCAGGCTTGAGCGTGGATTTGTCAAAATCGAACAGCGCGTCGCCATGCAGCAACACCTTCGCCGGCGACTGAACAGGGGCCGGCGCGGGAGCGGGAGCAGGCACAGCAGCCCGGACAGACATTCGGGGAACCTCACACCGGAACAGAAGCCGATCCGGCGTGCGACCGCGCGGTGCAATCTGCTCAATAACGTGAAGCGCCGGCGAGCCGGGCTGGATAGCGCATATCTCCTGCGCCTTGCTCAGGCAGGAACCGGTCTCCTCAAAGAGCCCCGTACATTCGACCTGATACACCTGTTCGTCACCATGCCCATTGCCCACCGGTCGCATGTTTGCGGTAGGCCCCGAGTAGACGGTACACCCAGCGAGAAACAACAGGACAACAAAAGCGATATTTTTCATTTTCGAAAATTTCCATTTCCCATCAAGTCGACGGGCTTACCGCCTCTTCAGGCGAACAACCGCCAGATCACTTCCGCACGGGAGACTGAGGCGCTGCGCATTGGAATATCATTGCGTCACGCTCCGGAGCACCAACCAGACTGACACTCTGTTCGCCGCAAATGGCTTTCGCCCTGCGCAGGCAGACATCCTTCCCACCCAACAGCCCCGAACAGGCTACGCGGAAGCGCTGAACACCACTGTCCGTCTTTATCGAATAATCGTTAGTTAACGGCGTGGAAGATGACGAACACCCCGCAAGGGCTGCTACAAGCAACAGCGCAAGATATTTCATGACCCTTATCAATCTCCATTCAATCAGCAACTCGATTCGATCGCCCGTGACGCGAGCGATCGACCGGACGCCTCAAAAGCCAGCGTAAATTAGTGATAGCAAGTCGCGTGGAACACCTTCACCCGCCGCTTCCAGAAGCCGAAAGATTAGCGATGGACTGCTCGCCCCGATATCGCAGCTCTTCGAAATTTCGTTGATTTATCCACGAGGGCGAAACTTGGCGGTCGTACGGGTTTGCGGATTTCAGCGCTGGTTTTTGTACACGCCAATCCGTTGCGATTCTGTTTTTCTTGCTGGTGGAGTACGACATTCCGCACGGATGTCTGGGCGCGTATTACCCGGAGACGAATCCGCGGGTGCCACTGTCTTCTGTCGCCGATGGCGCGGGGACGCCGACTTCGAAGTCGGTTCCTGTTCTGTTGAGTGCTTCTGCTGTGGAGGTTGCCGCAGCTTGACGGTCTAGATCTGGCTTTTTGTCAGATCGCGATGCGTCAGGTATAGGCGCAGGTCGAATTCGATCTGGTGGTAGCCCGGTTGCATAAACTCGCAGAGGCGGTAGAACGCTTTGTTGTGGTCGCTTTCTTTCAGGTGGGCGAGTTCGTGCACGACGATCATTTTCAGGAATTCCGGCGCCGTGTCTTTGAATAGCGAGGCGATACGGATTTCTTTTTTTGCTTTGAGTTTGCCGCCTTGCACGCGGGAGATGCTCGTGTGGAGGCCTAACGCGTGGCGTACTACATCGAGCTTGCTGTCGTAGATGACTTTGTCGATTTGTTCCGCGCTGCGGAGGTGTTCGCGCTTCAACGCTGCGCAGTAGTCGTATAGCGCTCGGTCGGTTTGCACCTCATGCGTGTTGGGGTACCTCTGGGCGAGGTAAGGGCCGAGTTGCTGGTCGGCTATCAGCTTTTTGACTTTTTCTTGTAGCGGGGCTGGGTAGCCGGTTAGGTATTTTAAGTGCTGCATGTTTGGTTGCGCGTAGCGCGCTGATTTGGGTGTTTGTTTACGGTGTTGGGCTTTGCTTTCGTTTTTGCCTTCGCGGCGCTTTCTGTCTGTGCGCCTGCGGCGTTGGCCTTTCCTTGCTTTCTTAGTGGTCTATTGGCGTCGCCCCTGTGCGGGGCAGGCACTTACTTTCTTTGCCGCCGCAAAGAAAGTAAGCAAAGAAAGCGGCTTCACACCGCTAACGCTTAAGCGGGTCCCCTGGCCTGGAGGAGGTAGTGGAGCATCTGGAATCTGTGTCTCCGCACATTTTACTTTAGTGACAAGGCAGTCATACTTCCGGCGGCGCTTCGCGCGCCGCAGCGGTACTTCACAAAACCGATGGGGCGTACGCGCTTCCCGCATCATCCTTCCCGCCTCGCACTGCGTGCTCGCCGGAACGGTCTGCCAGGGAAACCAGGGGCTTCGTTTGTGCGTGGCGGGGGCCATCGGCTGCGCCTCGGCGAGGCGCTGCTTTGTGCAAGCGCGAACTATCACCCAGAGCGAAATGTCGGTACCACATTAAGCGTTGGCCATGCAACAGCATGGCCAACTCGCCGGGAAAAACGCGAGCGCTTCGGCGAGGCATGGGGAACGCGAGGGTGAGCCACCGCACCGCGCAAAACGTTGACGCGAAATTGGCAGGCGGTTTAATGAAGTACCGCTTCGGCGCGCGCAGCGCCGCCGGAAGTATGACTGCCTTGTCACTCACGCCGAATGCGCGAGAGCACAGATTCCAGATGCTCCACTGCCTCCTCCAAGCCAGGGGACCCGCTTAAGCGTTAGCGGTGTGAAGCCGCTTTCTTTGCTTACTTTCTTTGCGGCGGCAAAGAAAGTGCCTGCCCCGCACAGGGGCGACGCTAATAGACCACTAACAAATCAAGGAAAGGCCAACACCGCAGGCGCACAGACCATAAGCGCCGCGAAGGCAAAAAAAAACAAACACCAAAAAGCAACAACCCTTAGAGAAACCACCGATATTCCCGCGCATTGACTTCATTCATGAAGTCCAGAAAATCCTGGCGCTTATGCTCACAGAAGACCATAACAAACTCCTCCCCCAATCCCTCCTGCACCACCGGATGGTCCAACATCCCAGCAACAGCTGTAAGCATATCTTTAGGAAAATCAACACCACTCCCACGATCCTCGTTAAGCGGCGCGATGGGCTCGCAAGCAGCATCCAACCCATACTCCATACCAGTGAGAATAGCAGCCAGCACCAGATAAGGATTAGCATCGGCCCCCGCCAGCCGATGCTCAATCCGCAGGTTGCGGTCATCCGATTCAGGAATGCGAATACACGCATCGCGGTCTTCAAACCCCCAACTGGCGCGGCTGGCAGCATTCGCCTTCCAGCCATAGCGGCGAAAAGCGTTGTGATTCGCAGCGAACACAGGCATGCAATGCGGCAGCAAAGCCAGACACCCAGCCACCGCGTGACGCATCGGCCGCTGGCCGTCCGCGGCCAGCAGGTTGTTGCCGCCCTCGTCGTAGAGGCTCACATGCACATGCATGCCGCTGCCCGGCGCATGCAGATACGGCTTGCTCATGAAGCTCGCACGGTAGCCATGCTTCATCGCCACGCCACGCGTGCTGCGGCAGAATAACGCCGCCCAGTCTGCGGCACGCAGACCGTCGTCGTGATGACCGAAGTTGATCTCGAACTGCCCGGGTCCCAATTCGGCGGTGATCGCCGTAGCATCCACGCCCTGCTCGCGTGCGGTATCGACCATCTCGTGGAGCACGCCGGAGAAACGGGACAGTCGCTCGATGTGCATGTTCGGCTGGTCGTCCCTGTCGTCGCAGAGCGGGTCGCGTGGGAACTGCGGCAGGCCGTTCTCGAGCCTCGCGTCGAACAGGTAGAACTCCAGCTCGAAAGCCACTACCGGACGGATGCCGCGCCGTTCGAAGCGTTTCAGCACCCGTGCCAGCACCTCGCGCGGTTCGAACTCGATGGGCGCCTCGGTGCCGTCCGAGCTGATCAACATCTGTCCCAATGGCCGGCCCTCCCATCTCACCGGCTTGAGGGTGCCAGCGATCAGGCGGCGTGTCGCATCCGGATCGCCGTCGTTGAAGCAATAATCGCCGATCGGGTACAAACCGCCCTGCGTACCCAGCAATATGCAGTTCTGCGGCAACTTCAGAAGGCCGCCGACAGCGACCTTCTCCAGCATGTCCACCGGGTATCGCTTGCCATAGAAGTGCCCAGGGATATCCAGGCAAATGAGATCGACGTAGCGCACCTCGGGATACGCCGCACGGAAGGCGCGCACTTCACTGAGCAGGTCTGCGGTAGAGGAAGCCACGTTGTTGTCCTTCTCATGAAAAATTGATGATCGAGATTCAGTTCAATGCCGTAAGAATCCGTAGGCAAGATGACGGCGGGACAGGATGCGGGATTCCCAATTCAGCAAATTAGCAATCCGAATTTTCATTCAAAGAAAGCATCGCCTGGCGCGTCGAAGGCCGGCTGAATTCTAGGTGAACACCCAAAGTACCCGGGTCGGTTGGTCAGACAGATTGGCGTAGCGGAACTGAGCGTGCGCCGGCACCTGAAAGCCGTCGTTGGGGCCCAGGGTCACCGGCTTCGTCTCGCCTTCCAGCCAGATGGTCAACTCGCCTTCGAGGACGAAGCCACCCTGCTCATCGCTGTCATTCAGAGGCCTGTCGCCGCTGCTGGCGCCAGGGGCCAGGTGGCTTTCCAGCATGGAAAAGCCCGCTGACATGTTCGGCGACACCAGCACGTCGGTGACGCCCTCGGCGTAATAGAGGGTGCGGCGTTCGTCGGGCCGGGTCACCCACGGCAGCGCACGCGGCTTGCTCAGGCTATAGAAATAAGTGGTGGGTACGCCCAAGGCCTCACCGATGGCGGTCAGGTCGCCCACAGTCGGACGCGAGAGGCCGCGCTCGATCTGGGAGAGGAAACCTACCGAGCGGCCAATCTTTTCCGCCAATGCACCCAAGGTCACCTTCCTGTGCTTGCGCAGGTCGCGAATCAATATCGCAAGACCTTCAATCTCTTCCTGCTTGTTCATCTTTTGCCCCTCTTCTGCCCTTTCTCTCACACTCTATCGCGCAGGCGATACCAGGTTTTCCCAATGACCTCCAGCGGCGCCGCCAGCAGCGCGCCGCCCGGGAAAGGCGGATTGTGGATGGACTGATACAGGCGCAGCAGTTCGTCGTCGCCGAGAATGGCGTCGGCCACTGCACGGGCAGCGGCGAGCGTCGGCAGCACGCCATGACCCGAATAGCCCTGCAGCCAGTAGCGCTCGCCCTGGCGACCGATATCCGGCGTGCGTTTCATGCTGATATCGATATGTCCGCCCCAGGCAAACTCCAGCGCCACCCCTCGCAGTTGCGGGAACGCCCGTTCCAGGTAGGGCCGGGTGACCGCCGCGATATCTTTTGGAATACCACCCGCGTAAGTGCAGCCGCCGCCGAATAGCAGGCGGTTGTCCGGACTCAGGCGAAAGTAATCGGGAACGAACTGATTGTCGATCACGCAGTTGTTGCGCGGCAGCAGCGAGCGGGCCAGTTCCGGTTTCAGCTGCGAGGTGGCCACCTGATACGTGCCGACCGGCAGCACGCGCCTCGCAAGCTTGCGGTCGAGCCGGTCGAGATACGCGTTGCAGGCGAGCACCAGCACATCGGCACGCACCTCGCCCTTATCGGTGCGCGCCACATAACCGGCGGGCGTTTCGCGGTAGTCCAGCACGTGGCTCTGTTCGAAGATGCGCCCGCCAGCCTGCTCGATCGCCGCCGTCAGACCTTGGGCCAGCTTCAACGGATTCAGGTGCCCAGCCTCGGGATCGTAGAGCGCCGCACGATAACGCTCGCTTGCAATCCACTGGGGCATTTCCTCGCGAGGGATGAAGCGCATGCGGTCGTAGCCCCACTTCTCCACGGCCTCCCGCTGGGCCTCCTGCAGGAGACCGACGCGGCGCGGCAGCACCGCCGCCCACAAACTGCCGGCCCGGTAGTCGGCATCAAAGCCATGACGCTGCGGCAGTTCGCGTATCTCCGCGGCGGCCCAACGCATGCTGTCCCACAGTTGGCGGGCGCGCTCCTGCCCCAGCGCCGCTTCCAGCGGCGGCATGTCGCACGACCAGCCGAGCAGCGCCTGGCCGCCATTGCGCCCGGACGCAGCCCAAGCCACCCGGCTGGCCTCGAGCAAGGTCACCCGCTTGCCTGCCAAAGCCAGGCGCAGCGCGGTGTGCAGCCCGCTGAAACCGGCGCCGACAACTAACACCTCGGTGTCCAGGCGGTCTTCCAAAGCCGGGCGCAACGGAATCGGGCCGGGATAGGTTCGCGCGTAGTAGCTCGCGACGTGCCGGGCGGACTGATGGAACATTGGCAGTGGCTCGTGAAAAATCCAATCGATAATTTCATGAAAAAATAGCACCGATTTTTCATGAAAGCAATCGTGATCTTCACTTTCCTTCACCTTCAGTCAGCCGAGGCATGGCGGCCCGATATCTTCAGCCGCCATGCCATGCACCGGTCGCCGCTATCGCAGCGTCAGCGTTTGCCCGGCCGCGGATCGCTCCTGCCCGGCAACCCGGTGTCGAGGTGACCCGGATCCTGTTGCGTATTTCGGTAATCGGAAAGACCAGGCGAGTGGCGCGTAAAGTACAAATTTGGGCGGCACAGGTCAAGCTCCCACGGATGACTTGCGATTGAATAGGAACTGGAGATTGCGCACAGCTCGCGCTGCGCACACCCAGCCCTCAACACAATCGGAGACGCATTCCATGAACGCAGAAGCTATGCAAGCCCTCAACGATGTTTCCGCGATCGACACGGTCCATATCGGTGGAAACTCCACGCCATGGATTCCCTTCGCCCCTATCAACGACAAAATTCTACTCAAATACTTCAAAATCAACCCCGTCACGGGCGAAGTGGTATTGCTCATGAAGGCGGCCAAAGGCGAAGGCGCGCATATTCATCGCCATACCGGCACGGTGATGGTCTACACACTCAGCGGTCGTTGGAAATACGACCAGCACGATTGGATCGCGCAAGCCGGAGATTTCGTTTTTGAGCCGTCGGAGTCGTCACACTCGTTCACGAATCTCTCCGACGACGACAACGGTATGGCGCTCGTCGTGTCGACCGGAGAGCTCCACTTCCTCGACGAAGACGGCAAGGTCACGTTCGTCGAAACGTGGCGGACGGCTTTGAGCCGCTATCAGGAATACTGCAATGCCAATCAGGTACCCGAGATCGACCTGATCGGCTGCCAGGGCGACCGCTAAGATCGCGCGCTCCCCGACGACCTGTCTTATCCCGCAGGCCGCGTTACCCGCTCGACGCTCTACATTTGGGGATCCGAAGACCGCGCCCTGAGCCGCGAAGCCGCGCTGCTCACGGGCGGCTTCGTCGACGGGCCCTACCGTTTCGAAATACTCGAGGGGGCAAGTCACTGGCCCCCGGAAGAAGCGCCGGACCGGATCATCCCATTGCTGCTCGACCATCTCGCCGCCTCACCGTTGGCGTGAATCCTCGTACCGGCAAAAGGTCCAACCCATCCGATATACGGTACGCACCGTACCCGTCACTCATGCCCTCTCATTCCCTAAACGACAATCAGCCGATCGCACGCGTCATGGTGGCCGGCACCGGCGTGCTGGGCGCGCAGATCGCCTTTCAGTGCGCGTTTTCCGGTATCGACGTCGTAGCCTACGACGTCGATACCGCCTGCCTGGATCGCGCGAACGCCCGTTTTGATGCACTAGGGCGCGTCTACGCTGCGGACCTCGGCGCCCCTCGCGAGCAGATCGAAGCCACGCTGGCACGCATCGAGGGCAATACTGTCATCGGTTCGGCCGTTGCTGACGCGGACCTCGTCATCGAAGCCATCCCCGAGGATCTGGCAATCAAGCAGTCTTTCTACCGTTCACTGTCGGCTGTAGCGCCGGCCGGCACCATCTTTGCGAGCAATTCGTCGACGCTGGTGCCGAGCCAGTTTGCCATGTTCACCGACCGGCCCGAGCGCGTACTGAGCCTGCATTTCGCGCACGAAGTGTGGAAACACAACATCGCCGAAATCATGGGACATCCGGGAACCGACCCCGCCGTGTTCGCGCGCATGGTGCAGTTCGCACACCGTATTGGCATGGTGCCTCTAGCGCTGCGCAAGGAGCAGCCCGGCTACCTGCTGAATACCATGCTTGTCCCGATGTTGATCGCCGCGCTGGGTCTGCTGGTCAACGAGGTCGCCGACGTGCAGACGATCGACAAGGCGTGGATGATTGCGAAGGGGGATCGAATTGGCCCATTCGGCATTCTCGACGGAATCGGCATGACGACCGTCTATAACGTTACGCGCGCTCACGCGGAACGTACGGGCGATTCGACACATCGGCGCATCGCGGAATACGTGAAAACGCATTTCATAGATACCGGGGATATCGGCGAGTCAGTGGGACGCGGCTTCTATCAATATCCCGATCCGGAATTCCTGGATCCAACGTTCGTCGCCGCGTGAAACCCAGGACAGGGTATTGCTACTCAGCAGAACGTCCGAGGTCAGCCTCGTGACGCATTGCTCGAAACTGCCGGGGTGTGACGCCCCGCAGTCGTTTGAACGCACGGCTAAACGCGCTTTGCTGCGAATAACCGAGCAGTTCAGAGATCTCGGCGAGACGCAGGTTTGACTGCTGCACATACTTCAGGGCGAGATCTTCACGAACTTGTTCCCGCAGTTCATCGAACGTCGTGCGGGCCTCTGAGAGGCGGCGTTGCAAGGACCGCGGCGAAATGGCAAGCGCTCGCGCTATAGCGTTGAGCGAACTGTCAGTGAACGGCAAAAGCGCGCGAATCATTGTTTGCGTTCGTACCGTCCATAGCGCCTCCACCTGGGCCCTTTCTCGCCGCAAATGTGCCTCGAGCACACGATGCGCGTTACGGCGAAGTTGCGTCACAGGACGCGTCACCGTACTGCGATCGAGGACAATCGCATTTCTGTCCTGATCGAAGTTCAGGGACGGTCCGAACGTGCGCCGGTGCATTGTGCAGTCCGCGGGCGCCGAATGACGGAATTGCACAACGGCCGGTTGCCAGGCGGCACCACAGATGGAACGCAAATACTGCATCCCGTTAGCGAGACCCAGTTCAACTGCCTGAACTTCTCCAGGACCGGAAGCGTTTTCAAGATCGTAGGTCAAAACCATCCCCTGTTCGTCCCGCACAGCCCGTACAGAAGACATCGATGTATGTAGCACGTAGAACTCGGCAAGCGTATCCATTGCCTCCCCGATGGTACGCGCGCCATGCATCATGACAAGGATCGGCCCCAGGACCGCCAGGCCCTGATATTCGGCGAGCCTCAGTCCAAAGTTCCGGCATTGCGTAACTTCAGCCGCTAGCGAAAGAAATCGAAGCACTTGCGCACCCCGGATCGGCACATCGGCGGAACGGAGCGCAAGCTCCGGCAGATCGGCTCCGGTCGCAACCCGCTCGGGTTGAACGCCGAGTACCTCGAGCAGATCAGCCGCGCCGCTCAACACAACACTGGGTAGGTAGCCTTGCATTCTATATACGGGTCGTCACTTGAGATGGTTCGCTGCGGGCGGGAGTGCGCATGCGGGCCACGAAGGGCGTCGCAGACAGCAGGCACAAACTTCGTTATCGCGAAGATCTCGCTATTCTGCCCAAACGCGCGGCGCGAGGGAATCTACCCGTTCTGCGCGGCGGCCAACCGACGAATGTCGGCCGGCTTCAGGACGGGCTGGTGGCACGCCGCGACGCACGGCGTTGAGCGGGCCGTCGCCGATGATCCGGCTAGTTAGCACGCTGTCCGGCGAGATGTGGCGCGCAAAGTACAAATTCCGGCGGCACGAGTCAAGTTCCCACGGGTGAACTGCGCGTAAATAGGGACCTGAGATTGTGTAATGGCAACACCGTCGAATCGGCCACGATCTACGCAAGGTGATCGCCGAGTCACGTGGTCAGGACGTTTTGGCTGTACAAGCAGGAGCGCGGAAATCCGTTGTTGGGCGCGGGACTATTTGTCACGTGGCGGGTGCCCTATTTCGAGTTGATCTGCTAAGCCATAAGCGAAAAGATCAGCAAGTTCTTTCAGGATGATTAGACATCCAAAATGTACGGCGACATGTGCAACGCGTCGGTCTGTTCGCGTCTATGCGCAACGTTCCACTCAACGCGACGACGCCAAACCACACCGCCTTTCACCCCGGTATCACCCAATTCATTCACATACTATGAACTAAAAGAGACGCCCGTCATGACGAAAAAGATTCCCACCATTCGCGCCATTCGATACGCCGCGGTCGGCGGCGCCTGCATACTCGCCGTCACATTCGCAGGCGCACCCGTCGCCCACGCGCAAAGTAGTGTCACCCTCTACGGCATCACCGACGCCTCCATCCTCTATACCAGCAAGACGTTCAACCTCGCCACCGGCGCCAGCGAAGGACACCAGGTTTCCTTCAGATCCGCCGGAGAAAACGCGTCTCGCTTCGGCCTGCGCGGAACCGAGGATCTAGGCGGCGGACTCGCCGCCATCTTCGACCTCGAAAGCGGCATCGACATCTCCAATGGGGGATTCGCGAACTCCAACGGCGAGTTCTTTGGTCGCCAGGCGTGGGTCGGCGTCACCGGCGGCTTCGGTACCCTCACCGCTGGTCTTCAGTATTCGCCTTTCCTCTTGTCCATCGACGCGAACGACCCCCGCGACTTCAAACAATTTGGTAGCGGGCTCGTCAGCTACGTCGACAACGTCATCGTCACCGGCCTTTTCAACCCCAACTCCGTCATGTACACGTCGCCCGAGATCGCCGGTATCCAGGGCCGCGCGATGTACGCATTCGGTGGATCTCCGGGAAACTTCAAGGCCGGACAACAGTATTCAGCGGGGCTCGTATTTCACTACAGCGGCTTGCTGCTCACCGCCGCGATGTATAACGGCAATTCCGGCGGCTCCGCTGCATCCATCCAGAACCCCAGCACCATCGCCTTCTCCGGGCGCAACATCGGCGCCACCTACTACTTCGACCGCCTGACTGTCAAAGCTGCCTACACCCTCTACAAGGTCGCTGGCGCCTTCGACAACCGCGTGATCTCCGGCGGCCTCGCCTTCAGGCTCACACCCGCCCTCTCCCTCGACGGAGGCGCCTGGTACACCCGCGACGGCAACGACTCGAACAACCATTCGATCCTCGGCTCGCTCGGCGTCGACTACTCGCTGTCCAAGCGCACCACGCTCTATAGCCAGGTCGCCTACGTCAACAATCATGGGCGCATGAACACCGGCCTCGCGATCAACGGCGCGCTCTTCGGCGTACCTGGCTCCCAGTTCGCCGCCGACCTCGGCATTCGCCACTCGTTCTGAACGTTCCCAAACGACTGCGGCCGGGGAATGCCGGCCGCAACGCGACTGTCGGCAAGCGGCACAAGGTGCTCGGTCTTTGTCTTTGGTAACGAGACAGCGCCATTCCCCTTTGTCCAGGTCAAACTGCGACCACTTGGCGTGTCGCAGTTCACCGGGCCGCACAAAAAGCATCGGGGCCAACTTGAGCGCGCAAAGGACGGGCAAGGTCCCGGAGAAGCCATCGAATGCCCGAAGCATTTCCCCAATCATCACCGGCTCGGTAATGGCGGCAAAATGCGTGGTTTGGGCTGGTGGGATCGCATCTGGAAGGTCGCGTCCCGGGTCAGCCTTGCAGTACCGCTCCTTGATGGCATAGCGGAATATGCGACTGATCTCACTGCGTACGCGGTGAGGGCCCGGCGCGCGGCGTCGCAAGCATCAAGCCGGAGCTTGCAGCGCGCAAGCCCGAGGTTATGGCCTCCCTCCTTGAACTGCGGCAAGGCACGAGCGCGCCTGCCGCTGGCAATCCGCCAGCTAGGGAAGCCACACACGACCCGCAGGCCGAGCCTGACGATTGCGCCGGGGCGCTAATCGACCCGGACGGCGGCCCGTATCTGCCTTGGGGGCCGTATCTTGCAGCGGACAATGTGCGGCGGCTGCGCGCGGAACTGTTTGCGATGATTGACGAACTGGCGCAGGCCGAAGGCTGGACGCCCGAGCGCTACAGCGACACGATGGGCCGCGCCCGTAACGGGCCGGTGGCCGATCTGTTGGACAACATTGAATACTTCAATGCGAAGTTGATCGAGCGCTGCGCCGAGGACGAGGCGCGGGCGCTGCTGGCAGCGCGTTCCTGGCGTCTTGAAGGTTTCGACGACCGGAGGGGGTGACGTGGCGGCAACGACGAAGGCGAAGGCCAGGAACCTGCACGAGCGCAAACCGGACGCGCTGGCACTTCCGCGAGAACTGTTGGACGACGATGTAAGCCGTGATGCGACGCTCGCGTCCAGCGTGCGTCTGCGAGGCGCAATCACGAGCCGTGCCTATGCCGTGTCGATGTTCGGCCAGGGCGTGGACCTGAGCACGTACGCGAGGCTGCTGCGCGAGCAGTCCGAAGAAGTGCGCAACGGTGACCTCTCTCGCATTGAATCAATGCTGGTGACCCAGGCTAACACGCTGGACATGATTTTCAACCAGTTCGCGCACAAGGCGGCGCACTGTGAATACCTGAACCAGATGCAGGCGCATCTGTCGTTTGCCCTGAAGGCACAGGCGCAATGCCGCGCGACGGTCGAAGCGCTGGCGGAGATCAAGAACCCGCGCCCGGTCGCGTTCGTCAAACAGGCGAACATCGCGCACGGCCCTCAACAGGTCAACAACGGCATCGACGGAGCGACGGCGAACGGGACCGCGCCGCCCGAGCCTCGTGCGCGCGGGAAAAAACTGGAACCGGCGAACGAACTATTAGCTCACGACAATGGCGAAACGACACTGGACGGCGGAGCAGCGGGCGAAGCAGGCCGAAGCGATAAGGCGCTGGAAACCGTGGGAAAAATCAACGGGACCGGTGAGTGACGCGGGCAAAGTCGTCGCGTCACTCAACGCGCTGAAACACGGCATGTATTCGGCGCAATGGCGCGACGAACGGCGGCGCGTGAATGCACTGCCGCGCGCGGCTGGAAAAACGGTAGGTCGGCGGTGCGGGTCCTTCCTGGCCGCACCTGCAACGCGGGCATTGCACACCGCGATTTTCCCGTAGCGACCGAATTACAAAAGTTGTCCGAGGTGGAAAATGTCCGAACGTCTTAGCGCCAGCGAGTTTGCACGCCGTGAGGGCCGCGACGAAAAACAGGTACGTCGCGCGCTTTTGCGAGGCGCGCTTGTGCGTGGCGACGATGGACTGATCGACGCCGCGCTGATCGGCTCTGCATGGCGCAAACCGAACCGGCGCACGTTGCAGAGAGCCGCGCGCTGCGGTGGCGACCGAGACCCACGCATGCAACGGCGAGACGTCCGGGGAAGCGGCGGCGCAGGCTGACGACCAATCGCCGGATATGATGACTTTGGCGGAAGCAATTCGCGCCAAGGAGACCTGGCTCGCGAGGCTTCGCCAGCTCGAATGCGAACAGCGCGCGCGCAAGTTAATTGAGCTGGCGCTCGCCGAGGGCGTTGTGTTCGAGTTATGCCGCCAGCAGCGTGACGCGTTGCTGGCGTGGCCGGTCAGGATAGCGCCCATAATGGCTGCCGAGCTTGGCGTGGATATTGACCACCTGGCGACGCTGCTGGCCGAGGCCGTCTATCAGCAACTTCTGGAACTGAGTGAGATGCGTGCAGACTTTACCGGCGAGTGAAGAACGGGCACGTTTCTGCATATCTCGACCTGGCAGCCAATAACGGTCCCGCACCACTGTTTGATTTTCTATCAAAGAATCAAACGCGCCGCCATGTGCATGGCAATGGGGGCGTGGCGGCGCGTTGCTAGTGGAAAACCTTGGATGTTGTGAAAACCAGCGACGACAGATTGTGAGCGTTGTCCCTGCCCGTAGCAGCCG
Organism: Paraburkholderia sp. IMGN_8; assembly: GCF_038050405.1. Lineage (NCBI taxonomy): Bacteria > Pseudomonadati > Pseudomonadota > Betaproteobacteria > Burkholderiales > Burkholderiaceae > Paraburkholderia > Paraburkholderia sp. IMGN_8. The sequence goes on from NZ_CP150900.1 coordinate 3,100,929, forward strand.
CATGTTTCATTACACTCATCGCATCCAGTGAACCCATGATTGCCAGCAGATAGCGCTGATACGTGTGCGCTTCATCAAGGCATTCCCTGGTGAACATCTCAATCCTGTATGCGAGAAAAACGTGGTTGCTTGCGCGTCCCTGATTTCTGGTGAGCCCATTCGTCATGTCATGAATACCCACGAGGTTATCAGCCTGGTTGCGCGCGAATTCCGCCGTGTGATGACAGAGAGACTGAAGCATGGCATGAAGTGCAGCATTTTCTTCTGCAAGCCGTGCGCTAGATTCAGCCTGATCGACGGTTACACTTGCGGCTTCGTTTTTATTCATTCTGCGTCCTTCTTTGGTGTACTGAAGAACGCCCGCCCATGCAATGAGAAAGGGTGAGCGGGCACATTGGAGGGTTGGCGAACCGGCGCAACACCAAACCGGCAGGTCCGAAGACCTCCCTACCAAGGCCCGCCCATTGGGAAAACAACGGACGAAAAAAGGTAGCCGCACACCCTTGCGGGCGTGCGGGGTGTTGCGTTCCAGGTCGCCAAACCTGGTGCCGGTGTTTCCGGCAGAAGCGGGCCGTATATTGCAAACGACCGCCGAACACCATACTACAGTCACGCGCGCAAGCCGGTGCGCCTTGAACAATTTTAACATTCACCGCCGCGCTGTCCGTCAACTCCATGCGGCAACCATGTGCGCCGCCCTGACGCTGAACGGTGACGAAGACCCATTCGCCCGCGCGGCAGACCGGGAATATGGCGTGCCCAGCAGTAGCGCGACGGGCAACAGGAAAGACGGTACGAAAGCCAGCTCGCGGGAGTTGGCTTTTTTTGTTTTCACGGCGGAAGATGCGTACGCACGTGAAAATTGACGATTATTAACAAAAATATCAGACCTGTTCGGTTGATTCTTTTCTCGCGCTCGGTTTTAGTGTGTCGTGCGGCTGTCCGCACCCATTAAACAGGAAAGGGATTCAAAATGAATAACGAACAAAAAGCACTGACTCATCTTTTCGCCACTATCGGCGCGACCACCGGGCGCGGTGGGCGTGTTACCCGCGTGTCAACCACTGCGACGATTCACGACAAGGGCCTTGCCGTGGTCGGCGACATTGTGACCTACGACGATGGCACTGAGGCAACCATTATCGACGGTGCGGGTTTTGCCGCAACCTGGGCAGACAAGCCGGTCGCATTGGTTGGTTCGCGCCTAAGCAACGGCGACCGAATCACAGCAGCACAACACGACTTTGGTATCACGGTACACGAAGGCGAACAGATCCCCGGCCTGTTTGATCCAGCATGGACGCCTTTGCGCGATCCGGCGCACGAAGGGGAAGAACATGCGTAAGGCAGCGGTGCGACATGGCGACCCAACGACGACGCGCGGTGTGGTGCTCGCATTTTCGTCCACAATTCACGACGATGGCAAGAAGGTCGCACTGAGCGGCGATGAGGCGACATGTGGAAACTGCAAGGGAACGTTCAAGATATTTGGCACAGGCAAGGGCATGTCGGAAAAAGGACGGGACGTTGTTGTTGAGGGCGATCTGGTGCTGTGCCCGTGCAAGAAGAACAGGGTAATCGTAGGCAGCAATCCGGGGATTTTTCTCAAAACCGATGGCGGCGCGGGTACAGCCATTAGCGCGCAGGCAGTTGCCGCAAGCACTCGCCCGTCTGCTTCGCCGTCTCCTGACGAACCGCAGTTTGCGCGCCGTATCTTCGTTTGGGACACGACGACGGGTAATCCCATGCCCAATCGTGCCTTTGTAGCTGAGGTCGGCGGCAAGATGCGGCCCGGAAAAACGGATGGACAAGGCTATGCAACGATCAAGACAGATGGCGAACAGCCGGTCAACATTCACATTCTTTTCTCTTCACCCAGGCGCGGCCTGAAACCTCAGCAGGAGGCATGACTTTGGCAGACTACAAAATCGAGCACTGGACTTCGACACAAACCGTGTTGGACGGTGAAAAACAGGAGACGGTCTCTATTTCTGTGAATGATCGCGCGGCGACGCGGCAGGCAATTATCAATCGTGCCCGTCAAGGGGGCATGAATTTTGTAGAACGTTCAGATTGGGCTGCACACAAAAATCGTTCGGCGCGAATGACTAACGATTGGGACTACAGCAAGATTGCCATTCACCATGCGGGGCGAAGTTTCTCATGCGGTCCCGCCGCTCTTCAACTGCAAGAGATTCAGGACATGCAGATGGGCAAAAGCGTTGCACCGAGTGACGATATCGGATATCACTACGCCCTCGATTGTTACGGCAATATTTTTGAGGGCCGAGATATTCGGTTCAAGGGAGAGAATGTACATAACTACAACACTGGCGTGATTGGTATTGTGCTACTGGAAAACCTAACGGACTCCGAAGAGGGGGGCGATGGCGTCGCCAAGGTTCGAAAATTTCTAGACACAGTAGGTTTGAGCAAGCGTCCCCAAGTCCCCGATAAGCAAAAGCAATCCGTCAGTAAGTTTATCGACATTCTGCGGGAGTTCTTTTACATAAACACGCTTGGTGGCCATCGCGAATTTCCTGGGCAAATAGGAGAGGGCAAGATTTGTCCAGGTAACGTCGGCCTATCGCTCGTCAAGGAGCTTCGGAAATCGACAGGACTAAGCGCGCCATGAAAGGAGCGAGAAAGTGGCTAGGGGTAATCTTGGGTGCCTGCGTCGCCATGACAGCGGTCATGTATACGGGCTATGTTAAGTCCTATCTTGACGAGGATGTGCAGACGACTTTCTTTGTCAAGCGGTATCCAACGTTGCAAATGGAGTTTCACGACCCGTTTGCTAACGAGGGTGATGACGTGCCAATCGACCAATTGCGCCTTGCTGATCGGGCCGGTTTTGCCGACTATTGCAAGTATCGGTTCGGCATTACGGGGAACAGCACCCAAGCGCTGGAGAAATGTAAAAAAGGAATCCCTAGCTATTTGTAGAACCGCACGATCTTGGCCTTAGGCGGCGTAATCTCTGCCCCACAGGATTCAATTCCGTATGCGTATGCGTGAATTCTTGACCCTCTATCGAGTAGCCACGCCAAGCGGCGCGGCTACTGTCCAATCAGTTGTACCAACACATGCGCCGCCCATGCCTCCATCATCGGGCGGCGCTGTTCCAACTGTGGCCCATTCCCTACCGTCCCGCCGTGATCGGAATGACATCGGCCCCAGCCTTGATCCGGTCAAGGTAATCGGCCCACTCCTGCATCATCTCGCGGCGCTCGCGGATGAACTTTGTCCGGTTGTACGCCGAGCCGAGGTTATCCGGTACAGCGTGCGCGAGTTGATGCTCGATCACTTCCGGTTTGTGTTCCAGTTCCTCATGCAGGATCGTGCGCGCCATCGCACGGAAACCGTGGCCGGTTATCTCGGTGCGGGTATCGTAGCCAAGCCGCCGAAGCGCAGCATTGATGGCCGCTTCGCTCATCGGACGCTTGATATCGCGCGCGCCGGGAAACACGTAGCGTCCGTTACCCGTGAGCGCTTTCAGTTCGCGCAGAATTACAACGGCCTGGGTAGCGAGCGGCACGAGATGATCTGTGTTGGTCTTTGTGACGCGGTAGCGCCATTCCCCCTTGTCCAGATCGATCTGTGTCCATTCAGCCTGTCTCAGTTCGCCGGGGCGCACAAACAGCATGGGCGCGAGCCTGAGCGCACACAAAACCGGGAACGTGCCGGAAAAGGCATCGAACGCCCGCAACATCTCTCCGACCTTGGCGGGCTCCGTGATCGAGGCGAAATGCGTTGTCTGCGCGGGCGGGATTGCGCCGACGAGATCGCGCGCCGGATCGGTCTTGCAATAGCCTTCCTTGATTGCGTAGCGGAACACGCGACTAATTTCGCTGCGCAGACGGTGAGCGGTAAAGCGTGCGCCCCGGCTATCGACGCGCTTGAGGACCGCCAAAATCTCCGGCGCGTCAATCTCGGTAATGGGCCGCCTGCCGAGCCAGGGGAACGCATCGTTCTTGAAGCGCGCCAGCGTCTTTTCGTAATGACCGACGTCTACGGATTGGCCGCGTTCCTCCATCCACGCGAGCGCGACGGCTTCGAATGAATTGGCGGCAGCAAGACGGGCGGCGCGTTTTTCGGCTTTTTTCGCCTCACCCGGATCAACGTTCGCCGCCAGTTTTTCGCGGACGTCGTCGCGTCGCTTGCGAGCATCGGCAAGCGGCACGTCCGGATAGACGCCAAGCGCAAGGCTCTTTTCCTTTCCGGCGAAACGGTACTTGAGAATCCATCGCTTGCTGCCCGCTGGCGTGACGAGCAGCAGCAGCCCGCCGCCGTCATATAGCTTCTGCTGTTTGTTGCCCGGCTTTGCGTTACCGATCGTGACATCGGACAGTGCCATGTTTGCTCCCAGGGTCTCGCGCTACCGTGGGGGTTATGTACTTCCCGCCGGGCGCTGGATTCGTGAGAACCCCCGGAACAACCCCCGAATGGGGGTTGCTATCGGTGGTGAACCTTTGGAGACAATAGCAAACAAAATCCCCGTCCAGCTTTAGCTGGTGGGGCTTCGTGGTGGACCGTTGAAATTGGTTGGAGGGTATATGGTGCCTGGGACCGGACTCGAACCGGCAAGCCGTGAAGCGGCGGATTTTAAGTCCGCTATGTTTACCAATTTCATCACCCAGGCAAGGGCGGACGCGATTCTACCATTGTGCCGCGGGCGCACCAAACCGGACGAAGCCGCGCCGAACAACCGGCGGCCCAGGCGGCACGCCGCAATTTTAGCGTCATCCGGAGGTCACAGACCCTGCCGATAATCCCCCGACGAAAACGTTTACATCTCGGGCGGAAACAATGATCCCAACGATCAAGGATGTCGCTGCACACGCGGGTTTTTCCATCGCCACGGTCTCGCGCGCGATCAACGCGCCGCATACCGTCAACCCGGTCACGCTCGACAAAGTACGTCAGTCGATCGACGCGCTCAACTTCCGTCCCAGCCCGCTAGGCCGCCAGCTGCGCAGCGAGCGCACGCGCCTCATCGGCGTGGTGCTGCCGACGCTCGCCAACCCGGTGTTCGCCGAATGCCTGCAAGGCATCGACGATCTCGCGTCGGCACAAGGCTACCGCCTGATGCTGATGACCACCCAGTACGACGCCGATCGCGAACGCCACGCCATCGAGACGCTGCGCGAACACCGCGTCGAAGGCCTGATCCTGACGGTCGCCGATGCGGACACGCATCCGCTGCTCGACGACCTTGACCGCGCCGGCCTGCTGTACGTGCTGATGCATAACGACACGGTGCGGCGTCCATCGGTCTCAGTCGACAATCGCCTCGCCGCCTTCGACGGCGTGCGCATGCTGATCGCGCACGGCCATCGCCGCATCCTGATGCTGGCAGGCACGCTGGCCGCCTCCGACCGCGCCCGCCAGCGGCATCTCGGCTACGCGCAGGCCATGCAGCAGGCCGGCCTCACCCCCGCGCCGGCGCTCGAGGTCGATTTCAACGCCGACGAACTGGCGCCGTCCGTGCTCGCTCATCTGACGAGCGGCCCGAACCGGCCGACCGCCCTCTTCTGCAGCAACGATCTGCTGGCGATGGTCGTGATGCGCGGCCTGCGCCGCGCACGTCTGCAGATTCCACACGACATGTCGATTCTCGGCTTCGACGGTCTCGCGATGGGCGAACTGCTGTCGCCGCCATTGGCGAGCGTCTGCGCGCCGAATCGCGAGATCGGCTGCGCGGCGTGGCAGCGGTTGCTGGCCCGCGTTACCGGCACATACGACGCATTCGGTGAAACCTCGCTCGCGCTGACCTTGCCGCACACCTTGCGCGAAGGCGCCACCATCGCGGCGATTTCGAACCTGAGCGCAGCCTCGCCGAAGCGCGCCACAGAGCCGGCCGTGAGGCCATTTGCATAACCCCGTTTGCATCACTCCGCTTGTATAACGCCCTTAAACCTCGAACCACTCGCTCGCTTCTTCCCTGGAGACCCGCTGTGATCCGCCCTTCAGTACGCTTAGCTTCGCCGGTCAAACCCCTCTTGCACCGTCTCAATCGCACCGTGGCCACCGCGCTGTCGGCTTGCGCCATCGTCAGCACCGCGCTTGCGATCTTCTCGCCGCAACTCGCCCACGCCGACGAAACCGCGATCTGCTACAACTGCCCGCCTGAATGGGCAGACTGGGCAAGCCAGATCCAGGCGATCCAGCAAAAGACCGGCATCCGCGTGCCGTTCGATAACAAGAATTCCGGTCAGTCGATTGCGCAATTGATGGCCGAGCAGAAGAGCCCGGTCGCGGACGTGGTGTATCTCGGCGTGTCGTCGGCCTTCCAGGCGAAAGACAAGGGTGTGATCCAGCCGTACAAGCCGGCGCACTGGGACGACATTCCCGCGAACCTGAAGGATCCGCAAGGCTACTGGTTCACGATTCACTCGGGCACGCTGGGCTTTTTCGTCAACAAGGACGCACTCGAAGGCAAGCCGGTGCCGCGTTCGTGGGCCGATCTTCTGAAGCCTGAGTACAAAGGCATGATCGGCTACCTCGATCCGTCGAGCGCGTTCGTCGGCTATGCGGGCGCGGTCGCGGTGAATCAGGCGCTCGGCGGCACGCTCGACAACTTCGAACCGGGCCTCGACTGGTTTCGCAAGCTGAAGGCCAACGCGCCGATCGTGCCGAAGCAGACCGCCTATGCACGCGTGATGTCCGGTGAAATTCCGATCCTGCTCGACTACGACTTCGACGCCTACCGCGCGAAGTACAAGGATCACGCGAACGTCGAGTTCGTGATTCCGAAGGAAGGCACGATCTCGGTGCCGTATGTGATGAGTCTCGTGAAGGGCGCGCCGCACGATGCCAACGGCAAGAAGGTGCTCGATTTCGTACTCTCCGACGAAGGCCAGAAACTGTGGGCGGATGCGTATCTGCGTCCGGTGCGCGCCAACGCGATGAGCCCTGAAACCGCCGCGAAATTCCTGCCGGCCAGCGACTACGCACGCGTCAAGCCGGTCGATTTCGGCAAGATGGCCGAGAAGCAGTCGAGCTTCGGCGAGCGTTATCTACAGGTGATGCATTGAACGACATCACGTTCCCGCTGCGCTGGCGCATCGCGTTGATCGCACCGGCGCTGGCGGTTTTCATCGCGTTCTGGCTGCTGCCGATGGGCGCGCTCGCGCAGATCAGCGGCGACGGCCACGCATTCGCGACCTATCGCGCGATGCTGACCAATCCGCGCTACATGTCGAGCCTCGGTGCGACCATCGTGTTGTCCGCGGCGGTGACGGCGACGACGCTGGTGCTCTCGGTGATCGCCGGCTTGCTGCTGGCGCGCCGCGAGTTTCCGTTAAAGCGCACGCTGCTCGCGTTGCTGACTTTTCCGCTGGCCTTCCCCGGTGTGGTGGTCGGCTTCATGGTCATCATGCTGGCGGGGCGCCAAGGCTTGATCGGCGCACTGTCGTTGAAGCTGACCGGCGACCGCTTGGTGTTCGCGTATTCGATGAGCGGCCTCTTTCTCGGCTACCTGTACTTCTCGATTCCGCGCGTGATCGTCACGGTGATGGCGTCGGCGACCAAGCTCGACGCCTCGCTCGAAGAAGCCGCGCGCTCGCTCGGCGCGTCACCGTGGCGGATCACGCGCGACATCGTGCTGCCCGCGCTGTTGCCGGGTCTGATCGCGGCGGGCGCCGTGTGCTTCGCCACTGCGATGGGCGCATTCGGCACTGCCTTCACGCTCGCCACCGACATCGACGTGTTGCCGATGACCATCTACACCGAGTTCACGCTGAACGCGAACATGATGACCGCCGCGGGCCTGTCTATCGTGCTCGGCATCGTCACGTGGCTCGTGCTGGCATTCGCGCGCAGCGTGACCGGCTCGGCCGTCGCGGCCAGCGCGTGAGCGGTGTTTCCAAACCGGATGACAAGACCTCGATGAATTCGATCACTGCCCCAATTCAGCCGGCTGCGAAGCCACGCTCGCGGTTCAGGTTGCCGAGCTCGCGCACCTTGCTCGCGGCCGGCCAATGGCTCGTCACGCTGCTGCTGTGCGCGTTTCTGATCGTGCCGGTCGTGATGTCGATCGTGGCCGGACTCACGGTCAACTACTTCAAAGGCGTATCGAGCGGACTCACGCTGCGCTGGCTGATCGAAGTGTGGACGCAGTATCACGGCTCGGTGTTCCTGTCGCTCGAAGTGGCGGCCATGACCCTGCTCATTACGCTCGTGACCGGCGTGCCTGCCGGCTATGTGCTGGCGCGCAGCAAAACGCGGCTGTCGCGCATCATCGAAGAGTTTCTGGTGCTGCCGATCGCGCTGCCCGGGCTCGCTTCGGCGCTCGCCTTGCTGGTGGTCTACGGCGGTTTTACGATGTTCCGCATGAGCGTCGCGTTCATCGTCGTAGGGCATGTGGTGTTCACGCTGCCGTTCATGGTCCGCGCCGTCGCGGCGGTTTGCGCGAGCAGCGATCTGCGCACCCTCGAAGAAGGCGCGGCCAGTCTCGGCGCGAGCTTCCTGCAGCGCTTCGTGACGATCGTGTTGCCGAATGCGCGGCCGGGCATCGTGGCTGGCGCGCTGGCGGTGCTGACGCTGTCGATCGGCGAATTCAACCTGACATGGATGCTGCACACGCCCGATACCAAGACGCTGCCGGTCGGTCTCGCCGACACCTACGCGTCGCTGCGCATCGAAATCGGCAGCGCATACACGATTCTTTTTTTCATCATGACGATGCCTTTGCTCGTCGCGATGCAATGGCTCGGCGTCGATGCGACCGGCCAGCGCAGCGTGGCGAAAAAACGCGTCGCTGTCTCCCGTTCGAAGCCTATACCGACGCCCACGCCATGAAACTCGCCTCCGTTCCCATCACGCTCACACAGTGCGCGAAAACGTTTCGCGGCACCCGCGTGCTCGAACCGCTCGATCTGCACATCGGCGCCGGTGAAACGCTGGTGCTGCTCGGGCCGTCCGGTTGCGGCAAGACCACCACGCTGCGCATGATCGCGGGTCTCGAAACACCCGACGCCGGAGGCCAGATCGCGTTCGGCGACGAAAACGTCACCGCGCTGCCGATCGAAAAACGCCAGGTCGGCATGGTGTTCCAGAGCTATGCACTGTTTCCGAACCTGACTGTGCGCGGCAACGTCGGCTATGGACTGAAGATCAAACACGTGCCGGCTGAGACCGCACGGCAACGGGTCGACGAATTGCTCGCGATGATGCGTCTCACGGCACACGCGGACAAACCGATCGACCAGCTCTCCGGCGGCCAGCGTCAGCGTGTTGCACTGGCGCGCGCGCTGGCCGTGCAGCCGCGCGTGCTGCTGCTCGACGAACCGCTGACGGCACTCGACGCCCGCCTGCGCGACACCTTGCGCAGCGAGATGAATACGCTGCTGCGCGAACTCGGCATCACGACCGTCTACGTGACGCACGATCAGGCCGAAGCGATGGAACTCGGCGACCGGATCGTCGTGATGAGCGCCGGGCGCATCGAGCAGATCGGCTCGCCGCGCGAGATCTACTATCGTCCCGCGAACCGGACGGTTGCGCAGTTCGTCGGCACGATCAACCGGCTGGCGGGCGAGCGCCGTGCCGGTCTGTTGACGACGACCGGCGGCGCCGTGCCGCTTCCGTCTGACCGTGTCCACGCGAGCAGCGATAGCGATACGCAGGAATTTTTCTTCCGTCCCGAGGATGCCTATCTCGCCGACCCGGCGAGCGCCCACTTGCGCGGCAGCATAGAAAGCACGGCGTTTCTCGGCGAGCGCACCCGGCTGACGATCGGCGGCGCCGCGCCTGACGCGTTGCTGATCGATGTCGCGGGCCGCATCGAGCTGGCGCGCGGTACGCCGGTCGGCATCTCGATCGCGCAGGACGCGCTGATTGCGCTATCGTGACAAACCCGCATCGCATTTTTGCGCGCTATAAACAAGGACATCCCCATGCTGCTGGCTCAAATTAGCGACTTGCACATCAAACGGCCCGGCGCGCTGGCCTATCGGCGCGTCGACACCGGCGCCTACCTCGCAGGTTGTATCGCCGCGCTCAATGCGCTGGATCCGCCTCCCGATGCGGTGATCATGACCGGCGATCTGGTCGACCAGGGCGATCCGGAGCAGTACGAACATCTGAAGACGCTGCTCGCGCCGCTCGACATCCCCTACTACCTGCTGGTCGGCAATCACGACGAGCGCGTCGCGTTGCGCGCGGCGTTCCCCGATCGGGCGGAGCTGCAAGGCGGCGGTGAGTTCGTGCAATACGCGGTCGATGTCGGTCCGCTGCGCGTGATCGCGCTCGATTCGACGGTGCCGGGCCAAAGCGCCGGCAATCTGTGCGACGCGCGGCTCGCCTGGCTCGCGACGCAACTCGATGCAGCGCAAGGCAAGCCCACGGTGGTCGCGTTGCACCATCCGCCGTTCGTGTGCGGGATCGCGCATATGGATGAACTGCGGCTCGATCCGGCTGCGGCGGACAAACTCGCCGCGTTGATCGCGCGTTATCCGAACGTCGAGCGGGTGATTTGCGGACACGTGCATCGGCCGATGTTCGTGCGATTTGGCGGCACGATTGCGTCGGCGGTGCCGGCGCCTGCGCATCAGGTCATGCTCGACTTGCGCGACGACGGGCCCTCCGCGTTCGTGATGGAGCCGCCTGCGTTCGCGCTGCATCGCTACGACCCGGCGACCGGCATCGTCACGCATCACGCGTATGTGGATGCCGCCGACGGGCCGTATCCGTTTTACGAGCCTGAAGGCGAGTTGATCGAATGACGGCGTTGCCGGTTCAATTAACGACGAAGGTAGCCCGCACGCGCCGGGACAGCCTGAAGTACGGTATCCCGAGTGCGGCGGCGACAACGGCCTGGATGAAACCGTCGGACGGCATCGCGATGTCGATACTGATCGCGTGGCTCATATAGTCGCCGAGCAGGTAGGCGACGGTCCGCATGACGACGATCGCGAACAGCCAGGCTTGAACCTGAAGCGGAAATCGCGCCGATTTGCGCCGCGCGAGCAACGCCAGCCAGCCTGCACCGGCTACGATAAGCGCGCCGATGATCACGTCGAAACCGACTGCCGTGATCACGGTGCGATACCAACCGTGCGTTTCGGGCCGCACGAACACCGCGAGCAGCTCCCATTCGAGCATCAGTTTGAGCGGATAGCGCAGGGCGATCGCGGTCGAGAGCGCCCATGCTGCGAGGCAGAGCAAGGCCACCAGCAGCCAGCCGCCGAAGGCCTTCGGTTCGAGTTTTGTTGTTGCCGTCATGCAGTCCGTCACGTGATGAGTCGTTTAGCGCGTGACGATTCTACGAATGGAAAGCGAACGACCATCTCATTTTTGCGTGGACGGGTCAGCGTCACCGGCGCGTTGCTTGCGGCTCGTAAGCGCAGACCGTGACCGTCAGCACGATCCGCCCTGCTCCGGTATGATCGGCACGCTTGAGGACCGCGCATGGGCCGGTCCATCGCCGGCTCTTCTCATGTCCACTTCCGACACCTCTTCTTCCGTATCCGCCGATCGGTCATTGCGCGGCCTGTTGCTGCTGCTAGCGACGATTGCAGGCGTGGCTGTCGCGAACATTTACTACAACCAGCCGCTGCTCGACAACTTCCGGCAGTCGTTTCCGGACAGCGCGTCGTGGGTCGGCGCGGTGCCGGCCGTGACACAGCTCGGCTACGCGGCCGGGATGCTGCTGCTGGCACCGCTCGGCGACCGGTTCGATCGACGCCTGTTGATCCTGTTGCAGATCGCGGGCATGTGCGTCGCGCTGGTGGTGGCGGCTGCGGCGCCGACGCTGCCGGTACTGATCTTCGCGGGCCTCGCGATCGGCGTGCTCGCCACCATTGCGCAGCAGGCCGTGCCGTTCGCGGCGGAACTGGCGCCGCCGTCGCAACGCGGCCATGCGGTCGGCATGGTGATGAGCGGCTTGTTGCTCGGAATTTTGCTGGCCCGGACCGCGGCGGGTTTCGTCGCCGAGTATTTCGGCTGGCGCGCGGTCTTCGGCGCTTCCGTTGTCGCGCTGCTCGTGCTGGCGGTGGTGATCATCCTGCGTCTGCCGAAGAGCAAACCCACTTCGACTCTGGCGTACGGCAAGCTGCTGGTCTCGATGTGGCATCTGGTGGTCGAGCATCGGGCGTTGCGCGAGGCGTCGCTGACGGGCGCGGCGATGTTCGCGGCGTTCAGTATTTTCTGGTCGGTGCTGGCGTTGTTGCTGGCGGGCGCACCGTTTCGTCTTGGACCGCAGGCCGCCGGGCTATTCGGGATTGTTGGCGCTGCGGGGGCGCTGGCAGCACCGCTGGCCGGCAAGTTTTCCGACCGGCGCGGACCGCGGACGATTATCACGATGTCGATTGTGCTGGTGGCGATTTCGTTTTTTGTGTTTGCCTTATCGGCGAAGAGCATTGCTGGGTTGGTGATCGGCGTGATTATTCTTGATGTCGGTGTGCAGGCGGCGCAGATTTCCAATCAATCCAGGATTTATGCGCTGAAGCCTGACGCGCGGAGCCGGGTGAATACGGTTTATATGGTCGCTTATTTTATTGGCGGAGCCATAGGGTCGGGAGTCGGCGCTTTTGTTTGGCCGACTTTTGGATGGGTTGGGGTTAGTGTTGCTGGGTTGGTTTTTGCCGGGCTGGCAGCATGGAATCATTTGCGGCTTGCAGCCGGAGATAGAGTTTTGAGTTGATGATTTTGCCTTGCGGGGCGATTGTTGTTTGTAGGCCTGCGGTGTTGGACTTTGCTTTTGTTTTTTTGCCTTTGCGGCGCTTTTGGTTGTTTGCCTACGGCGTTGGCCTTTCCTTGATTTGATATTGGTTTATTAGCGTTCCCCCTGTGCGGGGGGGCACCTACTTTTCTTTGCCGGCCGCAAAGAAAAGTAGGCAAAAGAAAGCGGCTCAAACCGCCAGCTCTTAAGCGGGTCCCCTGGCTTGGAGGAGGTAGTGGAGCATCTGGAATCTGTGCCCTCGCACATTCGGCGTAAGTGACAAGGCAGTCATACTTCCGGCGGCGCTGCGCGCGCCGTAGCGGTACTTCACAACACCGATGGGGCGTATGCGTTTCCGGCATCATCCCTCCCGCTCCGCACTGCGTGCGTCGCGGACGGGTCTGTCTGGGAAACCAGAGGCTTCGTTTGCGCGGTGAGGGCCGTCGGCTTCGCCTCGGCGAAGCGCTGAATTGTGGAAATGCGGGCCACTTCGCTGAACAAAACGCTGGCGCGAATTACAAACCACTTCGCCGAACGAAACGCAGCCACGAGTTACGCTAGCGCAGCAACGGCAAGCCGTTACGCTTGAACGACCGTGGGCGCCGAAAGCGCCCGACGGTTTTGTGAAGTACCGCATCGGCGCGCGCAGCGCCGCCGGAAGTATGACTGCCTTGTCACCAGCGCGGAGTGTGCGAGAACACCGATTCCAGATGCTCCACTACCTCCTCCAAGCCAGGGGACCCGCTTAAGAATTAGCGGTGTGAAGCTTTCTTTGCTTACTTTCTTTGCGGCGGCGCCCCGAAGGAAGTCCACTTGGTGGGCAAAGAAAGTAAGTGCCTGCCCCGCACAGGGGCGACGCTAATAAACCACTAACAAATCAAGGAAAGGCCACCGCCGCAGGCACACAACCAAAAGCGACGCGCAGGCAAAAAACAAAAACAAAAAACCAACACCCCAATCAAGCGCTACGCGCAAAAACCCCCTGCGCCTCACTCAACACGCGAGCATAAGCGCTCGCACTAACCGGCCGGCTATACAAATACCCCTGCTGCTTATCGCAGCAAATCGCCCTCAGGAACGCCGCCTGCTCCGCGGTCTCCACGCCTTCGGCGGTCACGTTCATGCCGAGCGAATGCGCCATCGCCACCACAGCCTGCGTGATCGCAATCGAATCGCGATGATCCGGCAAGCCGGCAACAAACGATCGGTCGATCTTCAGGTTATGCAGCGGAAAACGCTTCAAATACGACAGCGATGAATAGCCCGTGCCGAAGTCGTCGACGGAAATACGCACGCCCATGTCGCTCAGCGCAATCAGCATCGGCAGCACGGTGTCGCTGTCGCTCATCAGCAAGCGCTCTGTGATCTCCAGCTCCAGCGCGGCCGGTTCGAGTCCGGACTGTACGAGACAGCGCTCGATCCGCTCCACCAGCCCGTCGTTGAACTGACGCGGCGACAGATTCACCGCGACGATCAAGTCCGGCGCCAGCGTACGGCGCCACTGCGCGACCTGCTCGCAAGCCCGCCTCAACACCCAGGCGCCGATCTCGACGATCAGGCCGGCGTCTTCAGCCACCGGAATGAACTCGACCGGCGAGATGTTGCCGAGTTCATTGTTGTACCAGCGCAGCAGCGCTTCAGCGCCGATGGTCCGGCCGTACTGGCTATCGACGATCGGCTGGTAGACGAGGCTCAATTCGTCGGCGGCGAGCGCGCGGCGCAACGATTGCTCGATCGTGAAGCGGCGTTGCAGGTGCTGATTCAGTTCGGCAGTGAAGAACTGGAAGTTGTTGCGGCCGCGCTGCTTCGCGAAGTACATCGCCGAGTCGGCATTGCGCAACAGCGTCGGCACGTCCTGACCGTCTTCGGGAAAAAGGCTGATGCCGATCGAAGCGCCCAGGTAGTACTCGTAGTCCGCCACCGCGAACGGCACCGCGATCATGTCGAGGATGCGGCGCGCGAGCGCAATCAGATAAGCAGTGTCTTCGTCAGCGTTGACGACGATCACGAACTCGTCGCCGCCCACGCGCGCGAGCGTATCGTCCGGCGCGACGCAAAGCGACAACCGCTCCGCCACACTGCACAGCAGTGCATCGCCGGCCTCGTGACCGGCAGTGTCGTTGACCTTCTTGAACCCGTCCAGATCGACGAACAATACGGCGACGTGCGCCAGTTCTCCGATACCGGCCGCGCCGTCCGGGGCGAACAGATCGCGCATCCGCTCGGTCAAATACGCGCGGTTGTAGAGACCCGTGAGCGAATCGCGGGTCGCGAGAAATTTGAGCTGCCGCTGTGCCTCGCGCACCGGTCCGATATCGGTAAAGGAGATCAGCACCGAGCTGGGTTCGCTGTCGCCCGGCTTGATGATCGGCACGACGTTCTCGGTGATCCAGATGATTTCGCCGCTAATCAGTTCCATACCGATCGTGACGCCAAGCAACGGTTTGCCGCTCTCCAGCACCTGAGCGGTCGGGCGGTCCGCATCGGTGACCAGCGAGCCGTCCTCGTGATATGCACGCACCATTACGCTGAGAATATCGTGGCCGACGAGTTCGGCGCTCGCGCGCAGAATGCGTTGCGCACTCGGATTGCAGGCCAGCACGACGCCCGCACGCGATTGCACGAGGATGCCTTCGTTCAGATGGTCGACAACCAGCCGGTGATGTTCCTCGCTGCGTGCAAGGCGTTGCGCCATGGCGTCCTGGTGGACGGCCAAACCGACACTGCGGCTAATGTCGCGCAGCATCGTTTCCTCTTCGACGCTGGGACGGCGCGGCGCACGGTAATAAACCGCGAACGCGCCGAGCACCACGCCGGCATCGTTCTCGAACGGCACCGACCAGCACGCGCGCAAGCCGAGTGGCAACGCGAGCTGCCTGAAGTCGGCCCACAGCGGATCGGTTTCGATATCTTCGACAGCGACCATGCGCCGCTCGTACATCGCTGTACCGCACGAACCTGCTCTCGGACCGATCGCGACGCCGCCGATCGCGGCGCTGAAATGCGCCGGCAGCGACGGCGCGACGCCCATTCTCGTGTGCACGCCGTCCGCATCCAGCAGCAGGATCGTACAGGTCGCCCCCTCGCCGAGCAGCGCTTCCGCGCGGCGGCATACTTCATCGAGCAATTCCGGCAGCGGCGTGTTGCGGGTAAGCAGCCGCAACACGGTGCGCTCCGACGCCAGCACCTCCTCGGCCAGATTCGGCCCGTAGCGGGTGCCCTCAGGCGTTGCTCCCATCGTCTTATCTGATGTCGCTTCGCAAGTCATATGTGCGCCCCCTAACCCGACATCGGCAAGCTAGTGTACGCGGCACACGGGGGTTTACGCCAAGCAAACGCACTTTAATCGCGCTGCATAACATGCATTCTGCACGGCGCCGGGTCGTGAGTTGGCAGCGAGTGGCGTCCAGTGGCATCAAGTGGCCTTGGGTGGCCGCCGTCGGCTGGCTAGCCAGTTAGTTAGCGCATCGAAAGCATCGTCAGCACGGCTAGTCCGACGATTACGCCCACTACCCGCGCCGGCCCCGCCAGACGGGCGGCTAAGCCGTGCAGGCGCCGCGTGGCGCTGGCACTCGCGTAAGCGCAGGCTCAGACGCTGGCGCTCGCGCACTGAATTGGACGGCACACCTTGTCGTTAAGCTGGTTTGGCCGGCCATGCCGCTACGCGCACCTCGTGGGCTCACGCCAGGCTCGCGATGCCCGGCCGCGCCAGGTGCAGCACCTCGTAGACCGTGCGACCGGCCGTTCCGGCCGGCGTTGCCGACGACAGCGTCAGCCGGATCAGACGCCAGTTGGCGATATCGAGCGCGGAGACCACCGCGACCGTATCGTCCTGTTCGGCGATGCGGCGGTTCTGCGCGGCATACGCAGCGCGCAACTCGACACGGTCGTCGTGCTCGCCGATCGGCTGCTCTTCGCGATACAACGTTTGCGCCTGCTGCGCCGGCCCCTTGCGCGCATCGAGCGGCAGCCAGGTTTCGACCTCGGGACGGCCGAAGTCGTCGATCACGTTCTGAAAGCGCGAGCCCATGAAGAAGTCGGCGGTCCGCGCGGCGTCGAGCCACAGATACACCGCGGAATACACATTCGCGCTCGCGCCGTAACGGCCTCGCTCACGAACCACAAAAGCCTTGAAACCCAGGCCCTCGGTCGCGTCCCACAGCGGACCGCGCTGCGCCGCGCGCTGGCGGATGATCTCCATGTCGTAGCTGGAAGGCAGACGGTGTGAATACTGCTTGGCGAACATCACGGACTCCTTGCGTTTTGGGTTGGTGATGAGCTTGCGCCCACTCATTCATTACAGCAAGATATGACGCTTTATATCTGCGATAAAGATTCGATATGGCCGCTCTTTCTCGTCCTCTCGATCTGGATGCTATCCGGGCATTCGTGCTGGTCGCTGATCTCGGCAGCTTCACGCGCGCCGCGGAAATCATGGACACCTCGCAGGCCGCGATGAGTCTCAAGCTAAAGCGACTCGAAGAGCGTTTGGGTTACCGCTTGCTGGAGCGCACGCCGCGGGTGGTGAGGCTCTCGCCGCGCGGCGACACGTTCATCGGCGCCGCGCGTCAATTGCTGCTCGCCCATGAGCGGGCGCTGGCAGGCTCCGCCGAGGCGCCGGAGCGCCGGCTCAAGCTCGGCATCAGCGACCACGTTGCAGGGCCGAATTTGCCGGCGCTGCTGGGACGGTTGGCGGCTTACGATCCCCTGCTCGTGATCGAGGTGCGGATTGCCGCGTCGCGCGATGTGCTGGCGTGGTTCGAGCGCGGTGAAGTCGACGCGGCGATCGGCCGGCGCGAGGGTGATCGCCACGACGGTCAACTGCTGGCCGAAGAACGGCTCGGCTGGTTCGCAGCGCCAGGCTGGCAGCATCGCGAAGGTCAGCCGCTGCGCCTGGCGACCCTCGCCGCGCCGTGCGGAATCCGCGCGATTGCCACCGATGCGCTCGACTCAGCCGGGATTGCATGGACCGAGGTGTTTGTGGGCGGAGGCGTGATGGCGGTCGGCGCGGCGGTCAGCGCCGGCTTGGCGGTGGCAGCGCTGGCGCAGCGGGTGGCGCCGCCGGGCGCAGTCGACGTCGGCGAGCAACTCGGCTTGCCGCCGCTACCGACCTCGAGAGTGGTGCTGCATACGCGGCTTCGCGACCCGCGTTCGCAGGAGACCTTGCGGGCGGTCAGTTCGGCGTTTTTGAACGCGGCGTATTGAAGGAGGTCGGGTCTTGCGCCCAAGCGAAGCAAGATTTTGTAATCACCCACCTGAAGTCACGCTGTTTTCCGGCGTCTGTGTACTGGCGACTGCACCGATCATTCATTGCATGAAAAACCCTTGCACCGCCGGGACCGCAATGAAAATCATCCGCCCAATTCTCACTGCTGCTTTGATGTTGACGTATCTGCCTGCGCACGCCACCAGCTTCGATTGCAACAAGGGGCGCTCGTTTACCGAAAAGATGATCTGCTCCGATCCCGCACTATCGAAACTCGACGACGCACTGGGTCAGTTGTACTGGAAAGCGCGCCGGCGAGTCGTGAACCGGCGAGCCTTTCTTAACGATAGCGACAGCAAGTGGGCCTGGCGGGAAGCGAATTGCCGCGATGCGGCGTGTCTGGGGGCGTGGTATGCCACGCGGATCGACGAACTGCGACGGTTGATCGAAAGCATGCAAAGCGGGACGACGGGTGTTCCGGCTGAACCGCTTCCGCCGCAGCAAGCCGAGACCGTGGTGCTTCAATGCACGGCTGCGAATCCAGGTATCGTGGTGAATGAGCAGTGCTCCACTGTGATCAAGCAGAATGCCCACTGGCGATATGAGCCGCACGGCGGCGACTGGTTTTGTGGACTCGCTATGGTGGGGCCGGCGGATGCGGCCCTGACACAATGAGATTGCGGTTTTTTGCCTTTTTTGCAGCGGCATTTTCCTGACCGAAGCGCCCGCGAAAGCGGCCAACCAGCCGGCGGGTTGAATGTTACGTTCAGCGCCGCGGCCGCACGGGCTCGGCTTGCGCGCCGTCACCGGCCATTCGTCAAGCGGCCGGTGTCGCTCGCCGTGCGGCGCTCACGCCGCTCGCCGCGCCTGCGATTGAGCTCCGCAAGCCGCCGCCTGCCATGCGTGAGCGACGCGACCGCATGGAACGCGAGGGGTGCGAACACGAGCCCGAACAGCGTTGCAGCCAGCACCCCGCCGAACACGCCGGTGCCGATCGAGCGGCGACTTTCAGCGCCCGCGCCGCTCGACACCACCAGCGGCACGACGCCCAGCAAAAACGCCGCCGAGGTCATCACGATCGGCCGGAAGCGCGCGGCGGCGGCCTCGGTCACCGCGCGCGTCAACGGCAAGCCGCGCTGATGCAGATCGCGG
Source organism: Paraburkholderia sp. IMGN_8 (assembly GCF_038050405.1). Lineage (NCBI taxonomy): Bacteria > Pseudomonadati > Pseudomonadota > Betaproteobacteria > Burkholderiales > Burkholderiaceae > Paraburkholderia > Paraburkholderia sp. IMGN_8. The sequence continues at coordinate 3,119,951 of NZ_CP150900.1, forward strand.
GCGAACTGCACGATCAGAATCGCGTTCTTCGCCGCGAGACCAATCACGGTAATCATGCCGACCTTGAAATAGACGTCGTTCGGCATGCCGCGCAGCAGCACCGCGGCCACCGCGCCGACCACGCCGAGCGGCACCACCATCAGTACCGAAAGTGGAATTGTCCAGCTTTCGTAGAGCGCGGCGAGCGCCATGAACACCGCCAGCAGCGACAAACCGATCAGCAATGGCGTGAGCCGCGCCGCCGCGGTTTCTTCGCGCGCCGCGTCGACCCAGTCATAGCCGATGCCCTCCGGCAGCGTCGCCGCGAGCCGTTCCATCTCGGCCATCGCCGCACCGGAACTATGACCCGGCGCCGCGCGGCCGCTGACGTCGAGCGACGGATAACCGTTGTAGCGGCTCAGCATCACCGGACCGATGGTCCAGTGGCGCGTCGCGATCGCCGAGAGCGGCACCATCCCGCCCGTTGCGTTGGGCACCGCGAGCGCCATCAGATCGTCGTCGGTCATGCGTGCGGCGGCGTCGGCGGCGATCATCACGCGGCGCATGCGGCCGCCGGCCGGAAAATCGTCGATGTAGGTCGAGCCGAACGTGCTGCCCAGCACCTCGGCAATGCGCTCGAACGGCACGCCGAGCGCGTACGCCTTGGCACGGTCGATATCGAGCTCGACGCGCGGCGCGTCCGGCAAATCTTCGGAGTGTATCGAGGTCAGCACCGGACTCGCCTTGGCCTGCGCGAACAGCTGCTCGCGCGCCGCCTTCAGCGCGTCCACGCCGATCCCGCCGCGATCTTCGAGCCGGAACACGAAACCGTCTGAATGCCCAAGACCCGGCACCGAAGGCGGCAATTGCGCTTGCACATCGCCGTCGATAATCTTGTCGAACTGCTCGTTGAGCTTATCGCGCAACGCCAGCGCGCCAGTGTCGCGCTTGTCCCAGTCCTTCAGTTCGACGAAGGCCATCGCCACATTCTGACCGCTGCCGGTAAAGGTCCAGCCGATCACGCTGGTGATATTCGAAATCGCCGGCTCGGCATGCAGAATTTTTTCCATGCGCTCGACCACCGCCAGCGTGCGCGCCTGGGTCGCGCCAGCAGGCAACTGGACCGTCACCTGCAACTGGCCTTCGTCTTCGCTCGGTAGAAAGCCGCCGGGCATTTGCCAGTACAGCACGCCGCACACGCCGACCAGCACCGCATAGATCGCCAGCATCGGTCCGACGCGGCGCAGGGTGCGTGCTGTGAGTCCGCGATAACCGCTCGCGGCGCGATCGAAACCGGATGTGAAACGGCTCGCCGCTCGCGCCGCAAAACCGCGCAGGCCGCGGCGCGCGTCGCGCTGATGAACCGTCTGCTTGTGCGCCTTCAGCAGATTCGCGCACAACGCGGGCGTCAACGACAGCGCCATGAACGACGACACCAGCATCGACGCGATCATCGCTACCGCGAACTGCCGATAAATACCGCCGACGCCGCCAGGAAAGAACGCCATCGGCACGAACACCGCCGTCAACACCGCGGTCACGCCGATGATCGCGCCGCCGATCTGCGACATGGCGCGGCGCGTGGCCTCGCGCGGCGGCAAGCCCTCGTCTTCCATCACGCGATGCACGCTCTCGACCACCACGATCGCATCGTCGACGAGAATGCCAATCGCCAGCACTAGGCCGAACATCGTGAACACGTTGATCGACAGACCGCACACATACATCGCGAGAAATGCGCCCATCAGCGTGACCGGAATCACCACGGTCGGCACCAGCGTGTAGCGCAGATCGCGCAGGAACAGCCACATCACGAAGAACACCAGCACTACGGCTTCGAACAGCGTCACGAGCACTTCGTGAATCGCGATCTGCACGAAATGCGCGTTGTCGAAGGGGATTTCGATAGCGACGCCAGGCGGCAAACGTTTCGACAGTTCGGCGAGCCGCGCGCGGATCGCAGTGGACGTTTCAAGCGCATTGCCGCGCGGGCCGAGCTGAATGCCGACGGTAGCCGCCGCTTTGCCGTTCAGGCGCGACCAGTACGAATAATTGTCGCGGCCGAGCTCGACACGCGCGACGTCGCGCAAGCGCACCGCCGAGCCGTCGGGCCGCGCCTTCAGCACGATCTGGCCGAACTCGGCGGGCGAGATCAGTTGACCCTTCACGCTCACCGAGGCGTTCAATTGCTGCCCCGCGACGAACGGCGCGTCGCCCAGCGTGCCCGCCGTCACCGTGGCGTTTTGCGCGGCGATCGCGGCGTTCACTTCGGCGGCGCCCAGGCCGTACTCGCGCAACTTCATCGGGTCGAGCCAGATGCGCAGTGCTTCGTCGGCGTCCCACAACTGGGCGGAGCCCACGCCGGGCGCGCGCTTCAGTTCGCGCATCACGTAGCGGCTCAGATAGTCGCTCAATTGCACGGAATCGCGCGTACCGTCGGTGGACGTAAGCGCGACCAGCATCAGGAATGTGTTGGCCGCCTTGAACACGCTGATGCCCTGCTGCACGACCTGCTGCGGCAGGCGCGACTCGATCTGCTTCAGGCGGTTCTGAACGTCGACCATCGCGAGATCGGGATTGGTGCCGGGCGCGAACGTCACGTCGATCTCGAGTTCGCCGAGGTTATCGCTGGTGGTTTCGTAGTACAGCATGTTGTCGGCACCATCGAGACTCTCCTCGATGATGCTGCCGACGTTCGCGTCCACTACTTCAGTCGACGCGCCTGGATAGGTGGCGCTGATGACCACGCGCGGCGGCGCGAGGCGCGGATACTGCGCAACCGGCAGTTGCGGAATAGCAAGCGCGCCCGCCACGACAATGGCGAGCGCGACGATCCATGCGAAGACTGGGCGGTCGATGAAAAAAAATGGCACGCAAAAATCCGTTCAGATGGCGAGGAAGCTCGGTGCGTCGGCGAGACGGGCCATATGCAGCGCATCGGCCAGTATGCCGTCGCGCATCGCGTAGCCGCGCGACACGCCTTCTTCGACGAAGCCGAACTTGCGGTATAGCGCGATCGCCGGTGTGTTGTCCGTGAACACCTGCAGTTCGAGGCGGCGCAAACCGAGCGACGCATCCGCGGTTTCGGTCAACGCGCGCAGGAGCGCCGTGCCGACACCGCGCCCATGATACGCGTCGTGCACGGCCAATCCTAACTCGGCGCTATGCGCACGGCACGGCCGAAATACCGTAAGCCCGGCGTGCCCCACCATGCGACCTTCCAGCCATGCGCACACGCTTACACTGCCTTTGAGGTGCCGTTCGTGCCACGCGGCGATTTTTTCGGCGTTGCGATAACCGACTGACAGCGTGCCGCGCCGCACGCCGGGCAGGCTCATGATCTCGGCGAACGACGCCATATCGGACTGTTCAAGCGCCTTGATCGTGATGCGGCTCTCCACTGCCGGGTCGCTGTGCAAGGTTTGATCGTTCATGGTCTTATTCCGCGGCAATGTTCGGTGTCGACAGTGATAACTGCGCTGCAGTTGACGGCGTCGACATGAACGGCGCCGCCTCGCGCAGCCGCGCCATGAAGAAGCAATCGATCAGCACGCCGCCGCGCAACACCGCGCCGCGTTGCCGCGCTTCGACCTCGAAGCCGAACTTGCGGTACAACGCGAGCGCCGTGTGGTTATCGGCGAACACGTGCAACTCGACACGGCGCAGGCCGAGCCAGTTGTCGGCCACATCGAGCAGTTCGGTCATCAGCGCATTGCCGATGCCGCGCCGATGCCATGCGTCGTGCACGCAGATGCCGAGCGAGCCGGCATGCGAGCGGCGCCCCTTCGAAGGCGTCAGTTCCGCTTCACCGACCAGCGTGTCGCCGATCGTCGCCGCGATCACGATCTCGCTGGGTTCGAGCTTTTCGATGTATTCGCGCGTGCTGGCAAACGACTGAAACGGCGGGTGCGGATTGCCATTCACCACGACCGGCAGTTGCTGCATCGCGTGGAATGGCTCGGCGTCGGCCGCGCGCAATGCGCGCAGCGTCAGACCCTCGGGCAAGCTCTCAGGTTTGGATTTTGTTTTTATGTGTTGATCCATAGGCTCATAACGTCAATTCAAAAGATCTCGCCAGAATGCCGGGTAATTGCATACCGCCGGTTGCGCGCTCTCCCCACGTGGAGTCGCTCAGCAGCAACTCGGGTTGCGCGCCGAGCTGTTCGAGCTCGCCACCGAGCAAGCGGTACAAGCTGTCGTCGAAACGCATCGCCTCGAGCGGCGCGACGATCTGCCCCTGCTCGACCCAAAAAGTCGCGAAGCGCGTCATGCCGGTCAGGCGGCAATTCATCCGGTCCGAGAAATTCACGTACCAGAGATTGCCGATGTAGAGGCCGGTATCGAGCTTCGCCAGCACGTCCTCTTCCGCCAGATCGCCGCCTTCCATCGAAAGCGTCGCCGGCGACTCGTTCGCCAGCGCGCCGTTGGGCGTCAAACCGTACTCGCGTGCGCTGCGGGCATTGGTCAAGCGCTCGGCGCTTCGCCCCGCCTGGATCAGCGGCACGCTTTCGCGCAGATAGCCGTCGTCGTTGAAGCCCGGCGTGATGCCGAGGTTCAGGTCTTCGCTCAAGCTCACACGCGGATCGAGCGCGACTTCGCCGGTGTGCAGTTTGTACAACTCGCTGCGCGAGCTCGCTTGCGCCCGCGCGGAGAATCCGCTCCATGCGGTCACGCCGAGCAATTCAGCAAGCGCCGCGGGCGCCAGATACGAGCGATAACGCCCCGGCGCCAACGCGCGCGGCATACGCGCGAGCACGGCGAGGCGTGCCGCCGCCTGCTCGACTTTGCGCGCGAAGGTGGCATCGCTCCAGTCGTCGCCGGCATAGGTCGTTTTGATCGCCCGGCCGCTCGGGTCGTACAGCGACCAGCTGAAATTGAAGTTGTCGACTTCGTACCAGCCGCGGCTGCCGCTGGTGGACGCGAAGCCGCGCACGATCGTGCCGCCCGCGTAAAAGCCGACGAAATCCAGCCCCTGCGCGCATTCGGCGACAGTGCGCAACAAGCCCTGCGGGTCCGGCAGCTTGCCGGAACGCTGCGTGGCCCGCTGCCATTGCGACGTATCGAACAACAGATGTGGATCGTCCGCCGCATCGCGCAAGCCATCGCGCAAGGTGGCGAGCGCCGCGCTCACTTCGCCGAGATCCTGTTGCAGGTCGCCGCATACGGTCAGCGTCGAATAGGCCTGACGTGCGCCGTCGATCAACCGCAAGGTCAGCTTGCCTTGCGACACGCTGCCGATCTGCCGCACCTTGCCCGCGTTGAAGCGAATAAAGTCGGACTGCTCGCCCGCAAACGAACTCAGCGTGGCTTCGCCACCTTGTTGCAAGCGCTCGATCGCATCGGCCAACGACGTGAAATGCTGCTGCCAGTCGAGCGATGCACCGGCCCGCGAGGACATGAATTGGCTCATCAGGCGCCTCCGAACACGTCGACGTTGCTGAACACGCATGCAGGCGATGCATGACCGACGCGAATGATCTGCGCCGGTTCGCCCTTGCCGCACATCGAGGTGCCGTACACCTCGCGCGTGCCCGCATTGCCCACCGCGCTCAGACTGCGCCAGAAATTCGCCGAGATGCCGCGATAATTCGGCTGCTTCACCACCTGCGTGAGCTTGCCGTTTTCGATCAGCTGGCCGAACTCGCAGCCGAACTGGAATTTGTTGCGATGGTCGTCGATCGACCACGAGGTGTTGGTGCGCATCAGAATGCCGTGTTCGATGTTGCCGATCATCTCGTCCAGCGAGCTATGGCCGGGCTCGATGTTCAGATTCGCCATCCGGTCGATCGGCGGCCGGTTCCAGTTCGACGCACGCGAATTGGCGACGCCGGGCATGTGCGCGCGCTGCTGTGAAAGCGCGCCGCCCAGCGGCCGTTCGAGCACGCCGTCGCGAATCAGATACTGTTTGTGCGCTTCTGTGCCGTCGTCGTCGAACGCGTAAGCGGCGGCTTCCTCGCGCAGCTCCGGGTCGAAGGTGACGTTCAGCAGTTCGGAACCGTAGCGGTATGAGCCGAACATCTCCTGCTTCACGAAGCTCCAGCCCGCGAAGTTGCGCTCGTCGCCGAGAATACGGTCAAGCTCGAGCGGATGGCCGATCGATTCGTGAATCTGCAGCATCATCTGATCGGGCATCAGCAACAGATCGCGCCTGCCTGAAGGGCAATTCGGCGCGGCCAGCAGCTGCAATGCTTCGTTGGCGACCCGCACACCCGCGCCTTCGAAGCCGAAGCGCGCCAGGATTTCAATGCCGCCCTGCCCGAGCGTGCCGTAGTTGCCGCCGAGCGTGCGCACCTGGGTGTCGCCGTTCGCGTGCGCGGCCACGCTCAATTGCGGCATCACAAAGCGGAACTGCTGGTCGATCCGTACGCGGTCGCCGGTGATGTAGAGCTGATCGGCATGCGTGATCTGCACGCCCGCCACACGTTCGACAATACGTGTATCGAGATTCGCGCTCGCGCATTCCGCGCCCAATCGGTCAAGCCATTCGGCCCGGCTCGGCAACGCGTGCTGCGCATTCGGTGACACATAACAACCGCTGACAGCCGGACGCACCACCTCGCGATGGTCGATCAAAGACAGCACTGCGCTCGCTTCCGCGCGCGCCGTCGCTATATCGAGCGCCGCCTGCAAGCCGGCGGCGGACAGATTCGCCGTGGCCGCATAGCCCGCTCCCGCGCCCACCCATGCGATCAGCATCGCGCCGCGATCGCGCACCGTGCGCAGCGGCTGCGCGATGTCATTGCGGATTTCGTGGTCGTCGATCTGTTCATCGACGATGCGCAGCGACCAGAACGCCGCGCGGCTCGTAAGCGTGCGGGCGGCTTGCGCCCAACGTTCGTCAATCATTCGAGGTTCCCGTATGAATCTCTGTTCAGCCCGGCGGCAGGACCAGCGACGACGCCAGCAGCGCCCGGGTATAAGGATGCGACGGCGCATGCAACACGTCGAGTGTGTCGCCGGCTTCCACGATGCGTCCCGACTTCATCACGATCACGCGATGCGCCATGGCTCGCATCACCGCCAGATCGTGCGTGATGAACAAAAAGCTAAGCTTGTACTTTTTCTGCAGATTTGTCAGCAGATTCAGCACCTGCTTCTGGATCGACACGTCGAGTGCGCTGGTCGGCTCGTCGAGCACCAGCAACTCAGGCTCGACCGCCAGCGCGCGCGCAATCGCAATGCGCTGGCGCTGTCCGCCGGAAAACTCGTGCGGATAGCGCAGCATCGCATCGGCGGGCATGCCGACCTCTTCGAGCAGGCCGCCCACCCGCGCGCGCCGCGCCTTCGCATCCACTTCCGGCCGATGCATGGCGAGGCCCTCGCCGATGATCTGCTCCACCGTCATCCGCTGCGACAGCGAACCGAACGGGTCCTGGAACACGACCTGCATCCGCGCATACAGCGCACGGCGCGAGGTGGCGGTCTTCAGCGTCGACAACGGCAAGCCGTCGATGTGAATATGGCCCGCGGCCGGTTGCTGCAAACCTAGCACGGTGGCCGCCAGCGTCGATTTGCCCGAACCCGATTCGCCGACGATCCCGAGCGTCTCGCCGCGCCGCAAGCTCAAATCGACCTCCTGTACCGCGCGAAACGTGGCGCGCCTGAACATCGAACGCCAGCCCTTCGCGGACGTGCGGTAATCGACCGCGAGGCCTTGCACTTCGAGCAGCCGCCGCGCGCCGGCTTCGATCGGCTCGACCGCGCGTTGCGGCTCGCTGTCGAGCAGGCGCTTCGTATACGGATGCTGCGGATCGGCGAACAAGGCTTCGGTCGTATTGGTTTCGACCAGCACACCCTTCTCCATCACCGCGACGCGCTGCGCGAAGCGCTTGACCAGATTCAGGTCGTGCGTGATCAGCAGCACGGCCATCCCGCGTTCGGCCGCTTCCTGCTCCTGCAACGCGATCAGCAGATCGACGATTTGCTGACGCACGGTGACGTCGAGCGCGGTAGTGGGTTCGTCGGCGAGCAGCAAACGAGGGCGGCACGCGAGCGCCATCGCGATCATCGCGCGCTGCCGCTGGCCGCCGGACAGTTGATGCGGAAAGCTGTCGATGCGCCACTCCGGCTCGGGAATGCCGGTGCGCCTAAGCAATTCGATGCCGCGCTCGCGTGCCGCGTTCGGCCGCAAGCCTTCATGCAGGCGCAAACTCTCGGCGATCTGCTTGCCGATCGTGAAGAGCGGATTGAGAGCGGTCATCGGCTCCTGAAACACCATCGCGACATCCGCGCCGCGAATTCCGCGCATCTGCTGTTCTGTTTTTTGCAGCAGGTCTTCGCCGTCGAGCAGGATGCGCCCGCTCAGCTCCGCATGCTCGACCAGCTGCAAGATCGACAACGCGGTGACGCTCTTGCCCGAGCCCGATTCGCCGACCAGCGCGACCCGTTCGCCGCGCGCGATCGAGAGGTTGAGTTCATGCACCGCGGTCTTGTCGCCGAAACGCACGGAAAAGCGGTCGATTTCCAGTAAGGGTTGGTTCAGCCTGGCGTCGCTCATCGCGGACCTCCGCCGAAAGCCGAACCGCGCGAGCGTGTATCGAGCGCATTGCGCAGCGCATCGCCCATGAAGGTCAACAGCAGCAGCGTGATCACCAGCGCGGCAAACGCAGAAATCGAAATCCACCAGGCGTCGAGGTTGTTCTTGCCTTGCTGAAGCAATTCGCCGAGGCTCGGCGTCGGTGGCGGCACGCCCAGGCCGAGAAAGTCGAGACTCGTCAGCGACAGAATCGCCGCGCTCATGCGAAACGGCAGGAACGTAATCACCGGCGTCAGGCTATTGGGCAGCACGTGGCGCCACATGATCTGCCAGTTCGACAGGCCCATCGTGCGCGCAGCCTTGACGTAATCGAGCGAACGGTTACGCAGGAATTCGGCGCGCACGTAGTCGGACAGCACGAGCCAGCCGAACATCGACAGCAGGATAAACAGCAGCCACAAGGTCGGCTCGAAAATCGACGCGAAGATGATCAGCAGATACAGGTCCGGCATCGAACTCCATATTTCGATGAGCCGTTGCCCGATCAGATCGGTGCGTCCGCCATAAAAGCCCTGCACCGCGCCTGTCAACACGCCGACCAACACGCCGGACACGGTCAGCGCGAGCGCCATCAGCACCGAAAGCCGGGAACCGTACAGGAGCCGTGCGAGCACGTCGCGGCCGTATTGATCGGTGCCGAGCCAGTTGGCCGTCGTCGGCGGTGCCGGATACGGATGCGCGGCGAAGTAGTCGATCGTGTCGTAGTGGAAATGATTCGGCGGATAGATCGCGAAGTTGCCGTTCGATTCGAGCCGCGAGCGGATATACGGGTCCAGGTAGTTCGCGCGGGCCGGAAAATCACCGCCGAACAAGGTCTCCGAGTAGTCCTTCACGATCGGGAAGTAATAGTGGCCTTCGTATCGGACCACCAACGGGCGATCGTTGGACAGCACCTCGCCGAGCAGGCTGATGACGAACAGCGATACGAAGATCACGAGGCTCCAGTAACCGAGACGCTGCTGTTTGAAGCGCAACCATGTGCGCCGCCATGGCGACGGCGACGCCGCGTACGCCACGCCCGCCGCGTCAGCGGTCCAGGCGGTTGAATTGGATGCGGGGGTCGACAAGGACATAGCAGACGTCAGCGATGAGTTTGGTTACGAGGCCGATCAGCGTGAACAGAAAGAGCGAACCGAGCACGACCGGATAATCCCGGCGAATCACCGAGTCGTACGAAAGTTGTCCCATGCCGTCGAGCGAGAACAGCGTTTCGATTAGCAGGTTGCCGTTCAGGAACGCGCCGACAAACGCGGCGGGCAGACCCGTCAACAATGGAATTGCGGCATTGCGCAGCACGTGCTTCCACAGCACGTCGCGCTCCGGCGCGCCCTTGGCGCGCGCGGTCAACACATATTGACGGCCGATCTCTTCGAGGAACGTGTTCTTGGTGAGAATCGTGACGATCGCGAAGTTGCCGACCACCGAGGCCGTCACCGGCAGCACGATGTGCCACAGATAATCGAGTAACTTGCCGAAGGTGCTCAGCTCGCCGAAGTTATCCGACGTGAGACCGCGCATTGGAAACACCTGCCAGAAGGTGCCGCCGCCGAACAGCATCAGCAGCAGCACGCCGAGCACGAAGCCGGGAATCGCGTAGCCGGCCAGCACCAGCACGCTCGTCACCGTATCGAAGCGCGAGCCGTTGCGCACCGCTTTCGCAATGCCCAACGGTACCGATATCAGATACGTGAGCAGCACCGTCCATATGCCGAGCGTGATCGACACCGGCAGCTTCGAGCGGATCACCTCCCACACGCTTTCATGCTGGAAGTACGACTGTCCGAGATCGAACGTCGCATAGTGCTTGAGCATCAGCAGATAGCGTTCGAGCGGTGGCTTGTCGAAGCCGAACTGCTTCTTGATCTGTTCGATCTGCAGAGGATCGACGCCCTGGCTGCCGTGATAGCCGCCCGCGCCCGCCCCCGCCTCTCCGCCACGGCCAGTGCCGTGGCGGAGTTGCGTCATCACCTGTTCGACCGGCCCACCCGGCACGAACTGCGTGACGACAAAGGTCAGCGTGACCACGCCGAGCAGCGTCGGCACCATTAACAGCAAACGTCTGAGAATGTAGGCAAGCATGCTGGTCCTCAGTGGGCCGTAGCCGTGGTTGAGACAACGGACTGCGCCGCCTGGGTGGCTTGAGTCGCTTGTGTGCGCGGCGCTTTTGCGTACCAGTAATCGATGACCCAGTCTTCGTACAGGTAGGACGCGGGCACGATCTTCGGAAACGCCAGCGTCGTCTTATAGCCGATGCGCGCGCCCGGCGCGTAGTACTCCGGCACCAGATAGAACGAGTAGATCAGGACGCGGTCGAGCGCACGGGTCGCCGCCTCCAGATCGTCGAGATTGGTGGCCAGGAGCGCGGAGCGAATCAGCGAGTCGACCGCCTTCGATCGAATACCCGGATAGTTCTCGGAGCCGACTTCGGACGCGGCAGCACTGCCGAAGCGGCGCGTCAGTTCGGCGCCCGGAATCGTCACCGGCGGATAGATAAAAGTTGTCATGTCGTACTCGAAATTGTTCAGGCGCTTCTCGTACAACGCACTGTCGATTTCGCGCATATGAGCCTGGATGCCGAGCATGCCGAGCGCCTGCATATACGGCAGGATCAGACGATCCATGCCTGGCTGATCGTCCATGATCTCGATCGTCATCGGCGTGCCGTTCGCGTCGCGCAATGCGCCGTCGCGATAGCGCCATCCAGCCTGCGCCAGCAGATCGCGGGCGACGCGCAGATTGCCGCGCAGAGAATCCGGTGCAATCGTAGTGGGTTGCTTGAGCATCGGACCGAATACTTCGGGCGGCACACTGGCGCGCAACGGTTCGAGCAACGCCAGTTCCCTGGGGCCGGGCATGCCGGTTGCGCCGAACGGACTCGCCTCGAAATAACTGCTGGTGCGCCGGTATTGGCCATAGAACATCATCCGGTTCATCCAGTCGTAGTCGAATGCCAGCGTGAGCGCGTGGCGCACGCGCGGGTCCTGGAACATCGGCTTGCGCAGATTCATCAACATGCCCTGCATCTGCGCGGGACCGTCGGCGAACTCACCCTTCTTCAGCAGTCCGTTGTCGAAATTCTTGCCTACATACTTGCGCGCCCACTGCGTCGCGCTGTATTCCACCATGACGTCCCCATCGCCCGCCTTGAAGGCTTCGAGTTGCGTGTAGTGGTCACGGTACAGCTTGAAGGTGATGCGCTGGAAGCGGAACATGCCGCGTCGCGACGGCAGATTCGACGCCCAGTAGTCAGGGTTGCGGCGATAGGAAATCTGCTTGTCGTTCTTGCGTTCATCGATCAGATACGGGCCGCTGCTGATCGGCGGCACGGCGGCAATCTGATCGAACGGCGGGCGCTTGCCGTCAGGCTGCCGGCCCCACTTCGGCGAGAAGACCGGCAAGTCGCCGACGATCAGCGGCGCGGCGCGTTCGGGCCGCTTGAAGTCGAAACGAACGGTACCTTGATCGATCACCGTCGCGCTTTTGATCACGGCGAATTGCGCGTTGAAGAGCGGCGAAGCCTGCGGGCTCGTCAGCGTATCGAACGAATATTTGACGTCGGCGGCGGTAATCGGATCGCCGTTCGAAAAGCGTGCGGCGGGATTGATATGGAACGTCGCTGAACTCAGGTCGGGGGCAACCTCGACATCCTCCGCAATCAGCGGGTATTCGGACGCCAGTTCGTCCCAGCTGCGCTGCATCAGCGTGTCGAACATCAGATTCTGAATGTCCGGCGCGGGCGCGCCGCGCACCAGAAACGGATTCAGCGAATCGTAAGTCTGCAGTTCGTTGTAGTTTTCGAAGTTCAGCGTACCGTTAGCCGGCGCGTCGGGATTCGCGTAGTCGAAATGCGTGAAATTGGCGGGATATTTCGGCTGGTCGTACTGTGAGATCGACGGCTTCGCCTGCGCGGACATCGAGACAGCGCCAAATGCGCACAACGCCGTCGCCACGACCGGTAGGACGCGCGATAACCGGAACTTCACATGTCTCATCTTCAGTTATGCGTGAGGACGTGCACCCGCTCGTGACCGGCGCACGATTCGTCGAATCGACGGGATGACGGCGCGTAAGCCTCGCGCGGTCACATCAACATATTGAACCGCGCCTGTTGCCAGCGGTAGCCGGCGACGCTCGATGCCGCGCGCCACCGGTAAAAAAGATCGCTCCGGCAATCCATCCGAAAAGCCGGAGCGACTCACGTACCACGCTCAGTAACTGGACATCAGAACTTGTACGTTGCGCCGATCTGGGCGAAGCGGCCAATGTACGTATACAGCGATTGGTCGTAGCCGTTCTGATCCAACGTACCATTCGCAAAGATCGGATCGTACGGCGGCGTCCGGTTGAAGATGTTGTCGATGCCGCCGAAGATCGTCCAGTTCTTGAAGCCCGTGTACGTCATCATCAGGTTGAACTGGCTGTACGATCCCACTCTGGTCGGCGCCGGCACCAGATTCTGCGCGTACGGCCCCGTGAACTGCCACGTCAACGCTGCGTCGAACTTGTGGTACGTCCAGTCCAGGGTAGTGTTGCCTCTCCAGCGCGGGAAGCTGCCGCCGAACGGCTGCGTGATGGTGAAGTTGTTACCTGCACCGTTCACCGGCGATCTACCCGGGAAGCCGATCTTGAAGCTGTCCACGTAAGCCCAGTCACCCGACAGGGTAAACGTACCGACCTTCGTCGGTAGCGCCTGGCGGAACGTGCCTTCGAAACCGTTCGTGTCGAGGTAGCCGAGGTTCTGGTACGGAATGACCTTGTACAGGAGGGCGCCCGTTGCCGGGTCGGTGACCACCTGCGAAGGCGAGCCCTGGCCGATCACGTTATCGACGCGAATCTTGTACCAGTCGAAGCCGACATCGGTCGTACGGGTCGGCGACAGCTGGAAGCCGATGTTGAAGTTACGCGTGCGCTCCGCCGCCAGTTTCGGATTACCCTCCGTGATCGAGGTGTAGTTCTGGCCGGTGTTCGGGTCCACCTGGATACCCATCGTTTGCGACTTGCTGTCTTCAACGAACGTCGGCGCACGGAAGCCGCGATTGTACGAGGTGTACATCGTGAGCGCCTGAACCGGCTGATAGCGCAGCGCGAAGCGCGGCGAGAACGCACCGCCGACATCGCTGTAGTGGTCGTAACGACCCGACTGGCTGAACGTCAGGTTACGCACAATCGGAATGTCAATCTGGTAATACACGGCCGCCACGTTGCGCTGGCCGTTCACCGTCTGGAGATTCGGATTGGTGACCAGGCCTTGCTGGAATTCCGCACCCGGCGTGAGTACTTCGCTCTGGTGCGTGAACTGCGCACCGAAGCCGAGACCCACGTCGCCCGCCGGCAGATGGAAGAGTTCCGGCGTCGACAGCGTCGCGTCAACGGTATCGAGCTTCGAGATACCCAGGTTGTTCGCGTCCATGTACAGCCCGTTGAACGCGTTCGGTGTCGCCGACGGATTCGCGAAATTCAGCGTGCCGTTCTGGTAAATGTCGGTCAGTACGGTGGGGTTCAGCTGGTTCGTGTAGGTGTTAGCGACCGTGCTTTGCGAGTGGCTGATCGACGTCGCCCAATCCCATTCGCCGTTCGGCAGGTCGAACGAGCCCTTGATGCCCGTGGACGCGCGCCAGTACGTGGCATACGTCTTTTCCGCTACCGTGTTCGGGAACGCATACGTGAGCGGCGTGGCAACGCCGAACGGGTTGTACGGGTTGCTCGCCGGCACCACCGTGTTGAACGGGGAAAGCAGCTTCGTCTGCGGATTCCACACAAGTGCGGGGACCTGCGGATTGCCGACAACGTTGTTCCACAGACCGTCGTTGGTGGTGGTCGTGTTGCTGCTGATCAGGAAGTCCCCGAACGCGGTCGTCTTATCGTTGATCTTGAAGTCGGCGTGAAGCTTCGCGTTCAGACGCTCGGTCATCGGCGCGATGGACATGCCTTCCGCGGTGTTGAAGCCGCAAACCGTGCCCGCCGATCCCGCAGTCAGCGAATTGGTGGCTGCAGGACGCACCGAACCGCCGAACGGACAGTTGCTCAACGCCTGCACGCCGCCGCCGGGCATGCTCCAGTACGACGGCGCGAGCAACGAGAGACCGCCCGGCTGGTTGGTGAAATCCTGATTGCGCGTCGAGTCGCGGTCCGCGAGCGTGAAGCCATTTGACTTGTAGTAGCTCGCGGCGGCCGTAACGTTGAAGCGATCGGAGTTGAGATCGCCGAAGCCGCCGAGCACGCCGAATTTGGTCGTGCCGGCGCCACCGCCACCGTTGATGGCGCTGCCGTAGCTGCCATCGAGTTGCAACCCCTGGAAGTTGTGCTTCGTAATGATGTTGACCACACCCGCAATGGCGTCCGAACCGTACTGCGACACGGCGCCGGTCTTCACGATTTCGATGCGGTCGATGGAGTTCAACGGCAGCGTGTTCAGGTCGAAGAAGGAGTCGACGCTGTTCGAGAAGAACGCGAACGGCGCAACGCGCTGTCCATCCACCAACACAAGCGTGTATTTTTCGCTGAGGCCGCGCAGGGCGATACCCGCGGCGCCCGCGGCAAAGTTGCCGGACTGACCTTCGCTCCAGCTATTCGCCGAGTTGGCCGAGGTCGTGCGCAGAAAATCGGCGACGGTCGTGGCGCCGCTATTCACAATGTCTTTCTGCGTAACCGTCTGCACCTGATTGAAGCCGACCTTGTCGGAGCTGCGAATCAGTGAACCGGTCACTTCGAACTTCTTCAGTTGCTGGACGCCTTTGCCAGACGGCGTCGCGGTGTTGTTGTCCGCGGACGGCGTTGCAGCGGCGCCCGATGCGGGAGCCGCTGCCGCTGCCGGCGTGCTTTCCGTTGTCGTCGCGCCCGCCGCGGTTCCTGTCGTGGCCGGCTGGCTTTGCGCAAACGCCGGTACGGCGATTGCGGCCGACAACGCCAGTTCAGCCCAGATTATTCTTTTGATGGCCAGCGCCAATGCCCTTTGTTTCATTTTTCCCCTTCTCGCTCGTCAGTAAGGCCACAGCTGTGTGTGAAGAGAGGTCTTGTGAACCTCTCCACTCGATATACGGCGATCTTGCGCCGCGCTCCGTTAAAGTCGCCCCGCACCTTTCTGCCTCACAACCCGGCCACGCAATGCCGGAATTGCAAATGCATCCACACAGACAGGACACTTCAAATAACTCAATATCGGACTACTTATTTATTACAAACGAAATGCGCAGCGCTTTCTAATTGTTTTCACTTCCAATACCACGAGTGATGGAGCGAACAACGTCCTCTCACCCGATCAACCCGCAATCGAACCTTAAGCAATGCTTACAAACACCGAGAGACTGCTTTCAACGAAAGCACGGAGCAAAGACACCTAAAACAATCTTGGCGTGCCCACCCACACGACCACCGCTTCTTCGCGGGCCGTATTGGCCCAGGCGTGAGGCACGGTGGACTCGTAATGCGCAGTGTCACCTGCCTGCAATACGAACGTTGTACCTTCTAACGTGAGCGATATCTGGCCGCTCATCACATACAAAAACTCTTCCCCTGCATGCGTCGTGACTTCCGACGGATTTTGCCCCACCGGCATCCTGACGAGAATGACTTCCAGCTTGCTGCCGACCGACAGATTCGTCAGCCGTCCAAAAAGATTCGCGGTCCCGTCAAATCCGAAATACTTCAGCTCATTCCCTCTACGCACCGACTTGTCTTCGGTCGGCGTGTCGACGAAGTACTGCACCGTGACACCTAAAGCTCGAGCAATGCCGACTAGCGATGTAATCGAAGGCGTTGCGTGCCCCCGTTCTACCTGCGACAAAAAGGGCTTGGAAATTCCCGCAGTTGTTGCCACCTCGTCCAGCGTGCGCTTGAGCCGTTGGCGAAGCGCGCGGATTTTGCTTCCTATAGAAACTGCGACCTGTGCCTTGTTATCGAGTGGCAAAACCATAGCAAGACAGAATCCCGTAGTCAAAATTAGTTTGATAAAACCAAACTATGTTTCATTGAGTGCAACGTCCTCCCTAAAACTCGCTCGATATGCCTGGTTGGTTATCGCCATGAGTGACTCAATCAATGCGATGTCCGGGAGGCTTTCACACTTGCCGCAAACCGGCCGATGGTTGCGCACGCAACCAGGCCCGGTCATTGGCGACGGCCGCCGCTCCATACGGCGAACATGCGCCTCCCGGTTCAATGTCCGGATACCCTGGATGCACTTCGCCGGATGCGACATATCAGGAACAGGCTGCCGTTACTTCGACGCAACCAGCACCCACAAACGGGCGAGGTCGGCCGAACCGTCGGTGCCCTTCACCGCGCGGAAGGTTTGCACTGCACGCGCTTTTTCGCCTGCGATGTAGTACGCCTCGCCGAGATGCAGTTGCGCCTGGTCCGGGTGATCGACTCCACCCTTCGCGATCGCTGCGTCCATTGCCATGAGACCTTGCTTGGTCTGACCGGCGAAGACCTGGTTGAAGCCGACGTCGACAGGTGCGACGGGGTTCGCGGGATCGACAGGTGCGTGCGCCCGTTTCGCGGCGAGCGCCTGCAACCGCTTCTCGCGATCCGACTGCGCATCGTGACCCAGAACGCCTGACGTAAAGCCCTGATCGATGACCTGTTTGCCTTCAGCCGTGGTACCCGCCACGATCGCGAGCTGGGTCATCTCCATGTAGTCGTCGGCGGTGGTGAGCGAGCCGATCGCACGGCGCAGCCGATACGTGTCGATATCGAGCGCCGACGAATAGCCGGGCTTGCTGCGGATCGCAGTGAACAGATCGTCCCAGTAAGACTGCTTCGGATGATAGGCGACCAGCTTTTCGAGCGTGCTGCGGTAGGTCGCGTCATCTTTCACGCGTTGCGCGCAAGTGCCGAGCAATTGCAGCTGCGATTCGTCGGGTGCGTGACCGGCACGCACTTGCGCATCGACGCTCGGCTTAAGCAGGCTCACGACATTGCCGCAATCATTTGCCAGGTAGTAGGACTGCACAAGCAAAGTCCGCATGTCGGGATCGCTGCCGCCCGATTTCAGATAGCGCTGCGCGACCTTCGCTGCCTGTGCGTAGTTTTTCTGCTGGAAGTAGATGCCTGCGAGCGCCGCGGTGGTGCGCTGCTCGTCAGCGCCGCTCAAGCGTCCGGAACCCAGCAAGGTTTCGTAGGCTTGAGCAGCTACGCCGGATTCGCCGGCTGCCGCAGCAGCAGCGCCGCGCATCTCCTGGACCATGTAGCTTTCATAGGGCGTTTTGCCCGCCACGGCATCCGCCTGATCGATCTTCGTCAACGCATCCTTGTACTTGTGCGCGCGATACAAATCCTGCGCGGCGTTCAGCGGCTTCGCCACATCCGGCCGCAAGGTGTCCGCGGCATGAGACGCGACCGGCAGCACGACGAGCGCAGACAGCCCTCCGACAGCGGCCGCAATGACGGCGCGCTTGAACCGTTGATGGATCGTTAGCATTCCACTTCCCTATTGCATGTACTGCTCGTTGCCGATCAGGCCGATTTTCGTCGCGCCCAGTCGTTGCGCGGACGCCATCACCTCCGCGACGTCTTTGTACGGCACCAGCTTGTTAGGCCGCAGATGGATTTCCGCCTGGACCGGTTCGGCCGCCACCTGGGCCAGCCTGGATTCGAGCGCCGCCCGATTCGGCACAGGCTGGCCATTCCAGGTCGTGGTGCCGTCGAAATCGATATCGATTTGCACCACTTCCGGCTGCGTGATCGGCGGCGGCGGATTGCCGACCGGCAAGTTCATCTTGATGGCATGCGTCTGGATCGGAATCGTGATGATCAACATGATCAGCAACACCAGCATTACGTCGATCAGCGGCGTGGTGTTGATATCGACCATCACATCCGGTTCAGCACTGCCACCGCCCGAAGATACGTTCATCCCCATAATCGTCTCCTGTCGACCAGAGTTAGCGCTTTAGCTGTCGGCCAGAGTTGGCGCTTTAGCGCTTACTCTGGTCCCATGCAAAGCACTTACTCTGGTCCCATGCAAAGCTAGCCGCCGCGCGCGGGCGGCTCAGTGATAAATGAAACCTTGGCGATACCGGCGCGCTCGCACGCGGTAATGACCCGGCCGATGAATTCATAACGGGCGCTCTGGTCACCGCGAACGTGCACCTCCGGTTGCGGCGTCATGACCGACGCGGTTTTCAGGCGTGCCAGCAGCGTAGGCGCATCGACCTGCTTCTCGTTCCAGAAGAAATCGCCGTCGCGATTGACCGCAATGACGATACTTTTGGGCGTCGTTTGCAGCGGCTGGATCGTCTCCTTCGGCAGTTGCACCGGCACCGTATGCGTCACCACCGGAATCGTGATCAGAAAGATGATCAACAGGACCAGCATCACATCGACGAGCGGCGTGGTATTGATACTGGAGATGACCTCGTCGTTATCTTCCTGCCCAACGCTCATAGCCATGACGGACTCCGCTTATTGGGCCAGCGATGCTTCGCGAGCGGCGGCGCGTGCCGGGCGCCGGCTGCCTGCGAGCAATACGGTGTGCAGTTGCGCGCCGAAGGCCCGAACACGCTCCATCACCGACTTGTTGCGGCGAACCAGGAAGTTATAGCCGAGCACGGCCGGCACTGCCACGGCAAGACCGATCGCGGTCATGATCAGCGCCTCGCCCACCGGACCCGCGACCTTGTCGATCGAGGCCTGGCCGGCGATACCGATTGCCGTCAGCGCGTGATAAATCCCCCAGACCGTACCGAACAGACCAACGAACGGAGCTGTCGAGCCGACCGTGCCGAGGAAAGCCAGACCGTCTTGCAGACGATTCGACACGTTGGTGATCGCGCGCTCGACCGAGGTATCGATCCACGTATTGCGGTCGACGGCTTCGAGCAACGCTTCGTCATGATGTTCGCCTGCTTCGATGGCCGTTTCCGCGATGAAGCGGAACGGCGACGATTCGTCGAGCCGCTTCGCGCCTTCGCTCAGCGACGGCGCGGTCCACAATTGCTCGTCGGCGCTCTTCGCACGGCGGTTCGCGCGGAACTGCTCGAAGAACTTGGTGATCATGATGTACCAGCTGCCCATCGACATGAGCACCAGCAGAATCAGCACGAAGCGTGCAACGAAGTCACCGTTCTTCCAGAGTGCGCCGAGCCCGTACGGGTTATTGACGGTTTCGGACGTGGCCGGCGCCGGCGGCGGCACCGCTTCGTCCGCGGCCGAGCCGGCCGTTTGCGGCGCAGCGGCGGCCGGGGCAACTGCCGACGCGGTAGCGTCGCTAGCTTGCGCATGGGCC
This sequence comes from Paraburkholderia sp. IMGN_8, assembly GCF_038050405.1. Taxonomy (NCBI): domain Bacteria; kingdom Pseudomonadati; phylum Pseudomonadota; class Betaproteobacteria; order Burkholderiales; family Burkholderiaceae; genus Paraburkholderia; species Paraburkholderia sp. IMGN_8. Next base: position 3,139,693 of record NZ_CP150900.1, read on the forward strand.
ATTTGCGGTGCAACAAAGGTATCCACCGTGGTTACGGCGATCAACATGCTTGCCGCCAATGCGGCGAGAGTACGCTTCTTCATGCCTGCTCCAAGTTCATTAGTACAACTTCTAAACTAAGACTGATAAATCGCTACCGGTACCGAACAGCCTGTGGATTCAGTTCAAGTTGAACGAGAACGGAACTTGCACACGGACAGCCTGGCCTTGGGAAACGCACGTGAACTGCTTGACCGCGTTGAACGCTGCGCGATCGAGTGAGGAATCGTCCGCAGACCTGGCAACGCGTTCATTCGTAATATGGCCCTGCGCGTCGACTACGAATTCAATCAGCACATCACCCGTCACGTTGTTTTCCTGCGCTTCCTTCGGGTAACGGATCGACGAACGGATCTGATCCGAGTTCGGGCACACAACCCCTACTTCGGCGCTCACGGGCTTGGCCGGCGCGGGAGGTGCCGGCGGTGCGGGCGGCGCCACGGCAGGTGCCGACACGACCGGTGCGGCCTGGTGTGTGATGGTCGGCTGCGGCGGCGTCTGCACCTGCACTTCCGGCGGCGGCACGAACGGCGGCGGCGGCGGTGCGAACTTCGGCGGCGGCAATTGCACGGTCGGCAATGGCGGCGGCGGAGGCGGCTTTACCGGCTCGATGATTTTCGTTTCGATGGGATGCTGGATGACCTGCACGACCTTGGTGGCGAGGCCATTGATGAGCGCGTAGATCAACACGATGTGCAGGAGCAGAACGACTGCGATACCGCCGAAGCGGCGTACGGGGTTTTGCTGCTTACGCCCAAACTCGCGCGGGCGTCCTGGCCTCTCCATCCTGGCCACTGCTGCCGGAAATTGCCCTTCAACTTTCGTACCCACCTTTACTCCTCCGGCGTGAACCGTCCATTTCTGTACCTGCAGCGCGCTTACATACCGCAAACAACGTTCGCTTCAGTCAATCACGGCCATCGATTGCAGTTTTAATTTGCAGTCCAAAATTTATGCTGCACTGCCCAACTGAGATTCGATGACACATACAAAACCTGAAGCAGCGCATCGGCTCTTCGCAGGCCACGGAATATCTATCTAAGTAGAAGTACTAATAGATCTAATTCGATTCCGTCATTTCCGCTTTCATGTGTGCAGCAGATAGTCTGATCGAGGTGCGCTGCGGCTTGCGAGCCGTTCTGCGTCAAAGTCAGCTGCGTTTCATGGGAGGCAAAGATAGCAGGACAAAAAATCCACGGTCAAACTTTTTTTGATGAGAGCATACTAAGTTTAGAGTGATAACTCTAATTAGCGCCTCATTTACGTCGCTTTAGAAGAGTAGGCGCGTATGGAACAGACGTAAGCGCGTCTTTCTTGAAGGCGATAGCGTGGGACAAAGCCAATATTCCGGCGTTGCCGGCACACCCGGAACCATCCACGGAGAGCGGGGAATCGCAGACGGAAGACCCGTCGGACGGGCTTCCTGCGATGGTTGCAAGGCAACGGGGCGGATCGCAAACAGTATCCTGAGTTGATGATCGACCGTGACGAATGAACCCGGGGCCGGAGGCGAGAACATAGCAGAAGGAAAACCGCGTTCGAAAATTTTTTTTAGCGGTATTTACGACACTCTAAATCGGCATTTCACCTACTTCTTTCGTTTAATTACAAAGTTATTGATAAAAATTACATATTGCCGACGCACGAGATAATGCCCGGCAAACTGGTGGCGATAGCCGCGTCACAGCTTTGACAGCTCCTGGAACGGCCGTGGCGCAAGCGAATCTTTCGCCTCACGTCTCGTGCACTTAGGCGAACAGGAGCGGAGCAATATCCACTGCCCCGCTCCGCCGTTCAACCGTTCGTTCCCTCGCCCGCCACCATTGCAACACCGCTATGCGTTCGCGCCAGGACAGGCCGTAGCGCTGCGCCGGTGTGGCTTTCGGCTACGCGAGAAAGTCCTTCGGGATCCGTAGCAGCGACGATTGTCCCGCCGCCAACACCACCTTCCGGCCCCAGGTCGATGATCCAGTCCGCCTCTGCAATCACGTCGAGATCGTGCTCGATCACCACAACGCTATGGCCACCGTCCGCGAGACGGTGCAGCACGCGAATCAGCTTCGCGACATCCGCCATATGCAAACCGACGGTCGGTTCATCCAGCACGTACAGCGTATGAGGCGGCTTCTGGCCACGTCGCGTGATGTCGTCGCGCACTTTGCTCAATTCGGTGACCAACTTGATGCGCTGTGCTTCGCCGCCCGACAACGTAGGCGACGGCTGACCGAGCGTCAGATAACCGAGCCCGACATCCTTCATCAATTGCAATGGATGTGCGATGTTGGAGATCGGTGCGAAGAACTCGACGGCCTCGTCGATTTCCATTGTCAGCACGTCGCCGATGTTCTTGCCACGCCACGTGACCGCAAGCGTCTCCGGATTGAAGCGTTGACCGTGGCAAACGTCGCACGGCACTTTCACGTCGGGAAGGAAGCTCATGCCGATGGTGCGCACGCCTTGTCCTTCGCAAACGGGACAGCGGCCTTCACCGGTGTTGAACGAGAAACGCGACGCCGTATAGCCACGCGCGCGCGCTTCGAGCGTGCCGGCGAACAGCTTGCGGATCGCATCCCACACGCCGATGTAGGTCGCCGGACACGAGCGCGGTGTTTTGCCGATCGGGGTCTGGTCGACTTCGAGCACACGGTCGATGGTTTCCCAGCCGGTGACCGCATCACATCCCTGCCATGCGTGCGTGACATTGAGCGGTGCACGCGGTGCGGTACGCGCCAATACGCTAGAGCGCCGGTTCGTCACCGGTTGCTCCTGAGCAGCCGCAGCGCGCGCACGCCGCGTAGCCGGCGACGACAGCACCGAGCGCCCGACCGCATCCAGCAGATTGGCCATCAACACATCGCGCGCGAGCGTCGACTTGCCCGAACCGCTCACACCCGTCACCGCGACCAGCCGCGATAGCGGAATGCCGACCGTCACGTTGCGCAGGTTGTGCAGCTTGCCGCCATGCACCGTCAGCCAGTTCTCCGGCACGGCTGCTGCGCGTTTGGTCGGCGCGACCACCTTGCGACGCGGTTGCAACGGATGCACGATCGGCTGCGCGAGAAACTGTCCGGTCAGCGAATCGGGCTGCGCCGACAGATCGGCAACACTGCCTTGCGCGACGAGCGTGCCGCCGCGCTTGCCCGCACCCGGCCCGATATCGATGATGTGATCGGCACGCCGAATGGTGTCTTCGTCGTGTTCGACCACCACCAACGTATTGCCCTTCTCGCCCAGCTTGCGCAACGCGTTCAGCAGAATCTGGTTGTCGCGCGGATGCAAACCGATGGTGGGTTCGTCCAGCACATAACACACGCCTTGCAGATTGCTGCCCAGCTGCGCGGCGAGCCGGATGCGCTGCGCTTCGCCACCCGACAAACTCGGCGCCGCGCGATCGAGACTCAGATAGCCGAGCCCGACTTCTTCGAGGAATTGCAGGCGGCTGCCGATTTCGCTGACCACGTCGCGTGCGATCTCCGCATCGCGGCCGGTCATCTCCAACGCGTCGATCCAGGCGCGCGTATCGGACACCGTCCATTGCGCGACATCGACGATCGCGTGCGCGTCGAACGTGACCGCTCGCGCGGTCGGATTCAGACGCGTGCCGGCGCAATCGGGACACGGTTCGTCGACGAGACCTTCCGGCTCCTGCTCCTCCGACGGCAAGCTTTGCTCGCGGCCGCGATTGTCGTCGACGATCACGGTGTCGTCGTACGCCGCGCGTTGTTCGCGCGTCAGCGTGAGGCCCGTGCCGACGCAGGTAGTACACCAGCCATGCTTGCTGTTGTACGAGAACATGCGCGGGTCGAGCTCGGGATAACTGGTGCCGCATACCGGACACGCGCGTTTGGTGGACAGCACCTTCACGGCACCGAGCGTAGCGGTAGGATGGCCGCCGCTGATCGCGTCGTGCAAGCCGTCGAGCGGCGCGAGCAGATGCATCACCCCCTTGCCGATTTCGAGCGTTTCGTCGAGCGCGCGGCGCAGTTCGGTTTCGTTATCCGGCGAGACGACAATGTCGGCCACCGGCAGCTCGATCGTGTGCTCGCGAAAGCGATCGAGCTTCGGCCACGGGTCAACCGGCACGAACTCGCCGTCCACGCGCAGATGCGTATTGCCACGTGCTTTCGCCCACTTCGCGAGGTCGGTATAGACGCCCTTGCGGTTCACGACCAGCGGCGCGAGGAAGCCGACGTGCTCGCCTTTGTGATCCCGCAACAATTGCGCGGCAATCGATTCGACGCTCTGGGACGTGACCGGCGTGCCGTCGTGAATGCAATGCTGCAGACCGAGCTTCACATACAGCAGGCGCAGGAAGTGCCACACTTCCGACGTGGTCGCCACCGTACTCTTGCGGCCACCGCGCGACAGACGCTGCTCGATCGCGACGGTGGGCGGAATGCCGTACACCGCGTCCACTTCGGGGCGCCCGGCCGGCTGCACGATCGACCTTGCGTAGGCGTTCAGCGATTCGAGGTAACGGCGCTGCCCTTCGTGGAACAGAATGTCGAAGGCCAGCGTGGACTTGCCCGAACCGGACACGCCGGTGATCACGTTGAACTTGCCGTGCGGAATATCGACGTCGAGCGCCTTCAGATTGTGCTCGCGCGCATTGACGATGCGCACTACGTCCTCGCCTTCGATCGCCCGGCGCGCACGCGCCGCGCTCAGCGCCTTCTGCAGCGGAATGCCTTGCGACGAGGGCTCGGCCGCGGCGCTCATCGCGCGATCGTATTGCAGCAGTGCCTCGCCGGTGTGCGACTCGGCGCAACGTTTGACGTCTTCCGGCGTACCCGCGCACAGCACCCGGCCGCCGCCGTCCCCGCCTTCAGGGCCGAGATCGATCAGCCAGTCGGCCGCGCGGATCACGTCGAGATTGTGTTCGATCACGATCAGCGAATGGCCGCTCGCGAGCAGCTTGCCGAACGCCTGCATCAGCTTGGCGATATCGTCGAAATGCAGACCGGTGGTCGGCTCGTCGAACATGAAAAGACGTTTCGGGGTTGCCTGTTTTGCGCTGCGTGCGGTAGGTGTCTGCGCCGATTCCGCAAGGAAACCGGCGAGTTTGAGCCGTTGCGCTTCGCCACCGGATAGTGTGGGCACCGGCTGGCCGAGCTTCACGTATTCAAGACCCACGTCGATGATCGGCTGCAGCACGCGCAATACTTCGGCATCTTTCGCGAAGTATGCGGTGGCTTCGCTCACCGTCAATTCCAGCACGTCGGCAATGCTCAATGCGCGCGCCGGCCCGCCGCGCTCGATTTTCACTTCGAGCAGTTCGGCTCGATAACGGCGGCCATCGCAATCCGGACAGCGCAAATACACGTCGCTCAGGAACTGCATTTCGATGTGCTCGAAACCCGAGCCGCCGCAGGTCGGGCAGCGTCCGTCACCCGAGTTGAAGCTGAACATGCCGGGGCCGTAACCGCGTTGTTTCGCGAGCGGCGCCTTGGCGAACAGCTTACGGATTTCGTCGAATGCGCCGACGTAACTGGCCGGATTCGAGCGCGCGGTTTTGCCGATCGGCGACTGGTCGACGAATACGACGTCTGTGACCTGGTCTGCGCCCGTCAGGCTCCTGAATGCGCCGGGCGACTCGGTGGCGAGGCCGAAGTACCGCGCCATGGCCGGATACAAAACGTCTTGCAGCAAGGTGGATTTGCCCGAACCCGACACGCCTGTTACGCAGACGAGGCGTTGCAACGGGATCTCGGCCGTGACGTCGCGCAGATTGTGTTGGGTCGCGCCTTCGAGCACGATGCGCGGCGTGCTTGCATCCACCGGACGCTGCGACCAGTGTGCCGCGTCCGCCACATGCCGGCGCCCGCCGAGGTACTCGCCGGTCAGCGTGCCGGATGAACGGATTGCCTCGGGCGCACCGTCGTAAATGATCGAGCCGCCGCGTTCGCCCGGCCCGGGGCCCATGTCGATCAGGCGGTCAGCCGCGAGCATCACCGACGGATCGTGTTCGACCACCACCAGCGTATTGCCCGCGTCACGCAGCCGATGCATCGCCTCGACGATCCGGTTCAGATCGCGCGGATGCAGGCCGATGCTCGGCTCGTCGAGCACGAACAGCGTTTTGGTCAGCGACGTGCCGAGCGCAGTGGTGAGGTTGATCCGCTGCACCTCGCCGCCCGACAGCGTGCGGCTTTGCCGGTCGAGCGTCAGATAACCCAGGCCGACGTCGCACAGATATTTGAGGCGTGTACGCACTTCGGCGAGCAGCAGCTTGAGCGCGTCGTCGAGCAACGCGCTCGGCAGGCTGATCCCGTCGAAGAAACGCCGGATGCGCTCGATCGGCAGCAACATCAGATCGTGCACGGTCAGACCCGGCAACGCCTCGAGTTGCGCGCGCCGCCAGTCGACGCCGCGTGGCATGAAGCGCCGCTCGGGCGCGAGCACCTCGTCGGCATTCGCTTTGCTGCCGAGGCGCCACAACAGCGATTCCGATTTCAGACGCGCGCCGCCGCAGGTTTCGCACGGTGTATAGCTGCGGTACTTCGACAGCAGCACGCGAATGTGCATCTTGTACGCTTTCGATTCGAGATATTCGAAGAAGCGTTTGACGCCGTACCAATGGCTTTGCCACTTGCCGTTCCAGTCGGGCGACCCGTTGATGACCCAGTCGCGCTCGGCGTCCGTCAGTTCGCCCCACGGCGTGCCGCGCCGGATATCGGCTTTCGCGGCGTAGCGCATCAGATCGTCCTGACATTCCTTCCAGGCCGGTGTTTGCATCGGCTTGATCGCGCCTTCGCTCAGCGTCTTGCGCGCGTCAGGGATCACGAGACCCAGATCGACGCCGATCACCCGGCCGAAACCGCGGCAGACTTCGCACGCGCCGTACGCCGAGTTGAACGAGAACAGCGCCGGCTGCGGGTCGGCGTAACGCAGATCGCTTTCGGGGTTGTGCAGACCGGTGGAAAACCGCCAGATTTGCGGCTCGACCGCATTCGTTTCAGGCGTCGCTTGCGGCGCGTCCGACGTGGGAGGCAGCACGTAGATGTTGACGCGGCCGCCGCCGCGTTTGAGCGACGCCTCGATCGCTTCGACCACCCGCTGCTTGTCGACCTGGCGCAAGCGGAAGCGGTCGGCCACCACGTCGAGCAGCTTGCGCCTGCCGGTGGGCGAATCGACTTCGCGCTGCGCCTGCACGCGCGTGTAGCCGCTCGCGGACAACCATTGCTCGACTTCCTGCTCGGACGCGGACTCCGGCAACTCGACCGGGAACGTGACGACCAGCCGCGGATCGTGCTCCGCGACGCGCGCCTGCAGATCGGCGTAAATCGTCTCCGGCGTGTCGTGGCGCACCTGCTGGGCGGTCTTGCGATCGAACAGCTCGGCCGCCCGCGCGTAGAGCAACTTGAGGTGGTCATTGAGCTCGGTCATCGTACCGACTGTGGAGCGCGAGCTGCGCACCGGATTGGTCTGGTCGATCGCGATGGCGGGCGGTACGCCATCGACACGGTCGACTTGCGGCCGATCCATGCGGTCGAGAAACTGCCGGGCGTAAGCGCTGAAGGTTTCGACGTAGCGCCGCTGCCCTTCCGCGTACAGCGTGTCGAACACGAGGCTCGACTTGCCGGAACCGGAGGGGCCGGTGACGACCGTCATTTCGCCGGTTCGCACGTCGAGATCGACGTTCTTCAGGTTGTGCTGACGCGCGCCGCGAATCTTGATAATGCCGTTAGATGCCAATTTATCCGACCGTCTGAATGAGTGGGCCACCTCTCACGGACGCCTCGCGACCGCGCAAGTTCGGGGCACCCCGGCTGGCGGGATGACACGCCGAAGGCCAGGTTGCAGCGGGATACTATACTGTATATTTATACAGTTTTCCATGACACGACGCGGTTGCGCTGCCGTACCGGTTCCGGCAATGACGGGCGACGCTGGACGCACGCCGGTCAGTCGCTCGGCAAGGGATGTGCCGGTTCGAAAAGTTGGCGTAGAGCCATGGAAAGTGGCTGTTTGCGCAGGGGATCAAGGGACGCCATCGCCCGCCCAGCGTTGAACGCGGCGCAAGTCTGATCTAGCCGTAAACGCTCGCCACGCTGAGCCGGTCCATCGCCGAAACTGCCGAATCGGCCGGAGCATCGGCCGAATCATCTGCCGCTCTGCTCCCGCCCAGCGCACAAGCCACGCAGCGTCTCGCCAGCACGTCGGTCGGATCGACCAGCCGCACCACCAGTCCGCCGGGCCGCGCCAGCGTCGAGCCGCGCAGCAGCAGCGGCAGTTCGGTGCAGCCCAGTACGATCACTTGCACGCCTTGGGCGACCAGATCGTCGACCGCCGCGGCGACGTCGTCGCTGCACTCGCCCGACATATAGCCGGCCTTGGCGCCATTGCGCCCGTAGATAGCGTTCATCAGCCGCGCCTGTGCCGCCGCGGTCGGCGCGACCTGCACGAGGCCGCGCGCTTCGAGCGCTCTCTCGTAGACGCGGCTTGCGAGTGTGCCCGAAGTCGCCAGCATGCCGACTTCGCGCAGGCTCGGGAACGCTTCGCGCAGATAATCGACGGTACAGGTCAGCATATTGACGATCGGAATGTTCAGCGAAGGCTGGATCCGTTCGACAAACGCATGCGCGGTATTGCACGGAATCGCGATGATGTCGGCGCCACCTTCTTCCAGCGTCCTGCAGGCCGCATAAAGGGCGAGCGTCGGATCGCCGCCGTTGCCGAGCAGGGATTCGGTGCGATCCGGAATCTGCGGATTCTGCTCGACCATGACCTTGATGTGATCCTGATCGCGCTCGGCTGGCGTGTTGCGCACCAGCTTCGCCATGAAATCGACAGTCGCCGCCGGTCCGACGCCGCCCAGCACGCCCACCTTGAAGCGCCGCTGCGGCTGCGGGAATTGCGCCGCCGCAACATAGCGCGCGTAGACCAGATTGGCGTCGACCAGCGGCACGTCCAGCGTTCCGAGCGCGCGCGCGACCATGGCGATTTCGGCGAGCCCCGGCAGAATGATTTGCGCGCCTTGCGCCGCGAGATCCGCGCAGGCGGCACGCAGCAACTCCACTGGCCGGCCGTAGAGACAGCCGCTTTTGATACCGTCGTTGCCAGACACTGCGCTTGTGACGCAATCCACGCCATGCTCGTTGCGCGGATGCAGCACGTCGAACTGCTCCGCGTCGAAGTAGCGCTCGAAGAGACCGTTGCAGCGTATGTAATCGGAGGTCAGTACACCGATGTGCCGGACTGAGGGGAAGGTTTGCCGCACGTGGATCGAAAGCGCCGTCATGATGTCGGCAATCGGGAGGGACACGTTCGCTGTCAGTTCGTCGATGAAGGTATGACTGAGAAAGCACGGCAATACGATTGCATCGACTCCGCGTTTTTCGAATGCGCGGATAGTGTCGAATACGTGGATTTTGAATGCGGCGTTCACCGCGGTGACTGAAGCCTGGCCATGCCAGGCGTGCTGCTCGGGCACGAGGTCGAATCGCTCCGCGGTGTGAGATCTTCGCCAGATGGCGGTCATCTTGCTCAATACGTCGGCGCTCGCTAGCGGCGCCGCACCGGTCACTATGCCCAGCGAACGATAGCGTTGCATAGATGACTCCCGTCGGTTCAGTTGGCTTTGATATTAGGTCGCTTTTGCGCGGTTGAGGATGACATTATGGGTGTGTTGTATTACATGGGGTTAACGTTGATTTTTGCCTCCGCGGCGCTCATGTTCTGTGTGCCCGCGACGGTGGTTTTTTCCTGTTCTTTTTGCCTTTGGCGGCGGCATCGTCTGTCTGCCTACGGCGTTGGCCTTTCCTTGAATTGATATTGGTTTATTAGCTTTCCCCCTGTGCGGGGAGGCACCTACTTTTCTTTGTCCACCAAGTGGACTTCCTTCGGGGCGCCTGCCGCAAAGAAAAGCAACCGTATTGGAAGTCAAGCGGCGAGCTGTCCCTCAAGGTGCGAATTGTCGGTCGTGGAGAGCATTTTGTGGGCGCGCGTAATCCTCGCGACCCGCACGATTGAGCAACCTGCAGAAGGTGGGCATGGGCGGCGTGAATGCTTGCGTTAAAAGCGCAACAGCCAGACGCAACCCTGCCGGAAGTCAGTCAGCCGATGGTCTCCAGGGTGTCGAGTTGTGGACCATGGCGTTGAGCGTGACGATGAGTTTGCGGACGCAGGCCGTTATGGCAACCTTGAATGCACCTTGCGGCAGAAGGTTTCGCAGCGGTCGAGCACTTCCATCGACAGTTGATGCCCCGAGTACGCCGTGTACGGCCCGGCCGGATCGAACTTGACCGCCGTGAAGCCACGCTTCACGTTCTCGGCCGCGCATTCGGCGGCGAGGTCGGGATCGTCGTAGTCGTATTCGCCGCGGCTGTTCTTCGGATAGAGATAGGTGTACGAACGCAGACGCTGGTTCACCATCCCGCCGAGCAGTTCATAGACCGGCTTGTTCGCGGCCTTGCCGACGATGTCCCAGCACGCCATTTCCAGCCCGCTCACCACACCCATCATCGTCAGATCGGGGCGTTGCGTGAAGCCGCTCGAATACGCTTCGCGCCAGAGCCGCTCGATATGGTGCGGATCCTTATCGAGCAGATAGCGGCCGAATACATCGTCGATGATGTGGGTCATCGCGTTCGGATGGAATGTCGCCGAATAGATTTCGCCGACTCCTTCAATACCGCAGTCGGTCTTCAGTTTGACGAAAATCCAGTACATGCCGCCGAGATGCGGCGGCGGTACGGCAACGACATGCGTTTCAAGCGAGACAACTTTCATTTACGCACCCTCCTTTCCTGTGTCGATCGGAGTTAGCGCTTTAGCGCTTACTCCGGTCCCATGCAAAGCTGTCGATCGGAGTTAGCGCTTTAGCGCTTACTCCGATCCCATGCATGTTTCTCAGCGCAAGGCCGGCGAAGCCGCCGAGCGCCGCCATTCCGGCCACATAGCCGAAATAAAGCTGGTAACCGAAGACGCCCGGGAAGTTCTGCGTCAGATAGCCGTTGATCAGCGGCAGGAACACGTCCGGCGAATAACCGAGCACGGAGATCAGGCCGATCGCGAGCCCCATCGTTTCGACGGGGATGTTGCAGCGATCCAGCAGCGACCAGGACAGGCCACTAATTGCGTACGTCAGAATACCGATGAACAGCACGAGGAACACCAGCAGCACGTGGCTGGAAATGCGCGGCGCCGCCATCAGACCAAGCAGCGACAACGCCGCGAGAAAGAGCGCAATCACCAGCACCGACACCTTCGAATAACGGTCGCAGAGAAAGCCACCGCCGATGCCGCCGATCGGCCGCATCCACAGCATGAGTGTGGTGATCGTGCCGGCCATCACCACCGTCAAACCGATCTCGCCTTCATGCAGATACGCGGAGAAACTGTAGGTCGCCCAGAACACCTGATAGCCGCAGAACACGATTGCAGCGACGAGCCATAACTCGGGAATCGTCGCGAGCGTTTTCAGATCGACCAGCACGTTGCTGCGTTTGCGCGCAGCGCGATTGATCACGGCGGCGCCTTGCGGGTCTTTGATCAGCGCGAGTACCACACCGAGCGCGATGCAAAGAAACGCGTACATATAGACGACCAGCTTGAAACCGGCCGCAACCGGCTCGCCCCTGGTTTGCGTGAACCATGCGAACAGCGTGATCGCGACGGTCGCGAGCATCGCTTCGATCAGGCCTCGCCCGCCGTCGAGCAAGCCGAAGAAGCGGCCCTGCTCATGCGTGCCGGCGATCATCGTCACGCGCTTGATGACGGCGGCCCAGAACGTCAATCCGGTCGACAAACCCCAGCCGCCGAAGATCACCATCAGCACCTGGAACGACGGCGCGGTCGAATACCACAAGCCCAGCACGCCGGTTGCGATCAGCGAAAAGCAGATCAACAGGCGCGGCGCGATGCGATCGGCGAGCCAACCGCTCGGCAGATAACTCAACAGAAAAATCGTGCCCAGCGACGAATACAGATAGCCAAGCTGACTATCGGTGATGTGAAACACGTCGAGCATCGTCGACTGATAGACCTGCCGCAGATACAGAATCGGGTAAATTGCACCGGCTGCCAGCACCAGCAACATGAGCTGCAGGTAGCGTTGCGCCTTGCTGTTTTGCAGTGCGGCTTTGTGCTCGCTTAAAGCGAGCGACGCGGTAGTTCGAACGGGCTGAGACGACACTTGAGCGCTCCTGAGAGACACAGCGCCGGTCTACCGGTTTGCCGGGTCTCCAATATGGTTTGGTTATGGGTTTTGCTGCGGGTTTCAGGAAAGACGCGTGCCGTTGATTGCTGTCCCGGCACGCGACAGTTCACCAGGGTCTGTTTACATTTGCTGAAATGTGTTTACATCCTGCTCTTTGTGCAAGCGAGGCAGGATGATCCGAACACTACTGGGCGACGAGGTATGGAAAAAGTCGAACCCATTCTGCCCGGCAAGGAAGGCGACCGCGGTCGAACGGCTGCCGACAATCGCTGGTTTCTCGAAGCGGTGCTATGGATCGGTCGCACGGGCAGCCCATGGCGCGATCTGCCAGCAGAGTTCGGCCGGTGGCACACGACGTACATGCGTTTCTCACGCTGGCGACGCAAAGGCGTCTGGCAGCGGGTCGCGCACGCAGTCGCAGGCAAAACGGAAATCGAACACATCCTGATCGATTCGACCATCGTAAGGGCGCACCAGCATTCGGCCGGGGCATCAAAAAAAGTGGTCCGCAAGCGCTCGGTCGATCGCGCGGTGGGTTGAGTACGAAACTGCATCTGGCCGTTGATGCAGCCGGCCGCCCGTTGCGACTGATCGTCACCGAAGAACAGGTTGCCGACATCTCGTGTGCAAACGAACTGATCGAGCACCTGCGCGCAAAAGCGGTTATCGCGGACAAGGGTTACGACGCCGACGCCTTCGTGCAGACTATTCGTGCTACCCGGGCGAAGGTCGTTATCCCGCCGCGCTCGAATCGCAAGACGAAGCGTCGCTACAGCCGCACGCTGTACCGCACGCGCAACCTTGTGGAACGCTTCTTTAACCGCATCGAGCATTTTCGCCGTGTCTCCACTCGATATGACAAGCTCGCCGACAGCTACCTCGTGTTTGCATCGCTTGCCTGTGCGTTTGGACCGCTGGTGAAAATGTGAACAGACCCTAGTGTCATGACTCATCGACGCCAAACCCAATTCCGCGTAGGCGACACGCTCCAGCGCGACGTAATCGGGATGTTTGTCGATGCTTTGCAGCGCTTCGCCGCGCCGCGTGCGATGCCGCACAATTGCGGCGGATTCTTGTCGGCGGAGAGCGCCCAGACGTCGAGTTCGTCCGACACCCGCTGGCCCAGCGCGATGAGTTGGCATTCGAGTTCCTGATACAGCTCGTCGCCGAGATGCAGTTCGAGCAGACGGGCAAAGTCCGGGTCGCTGGTAAAGAAGTTGATGCCCCGGCTGTCGGGAATATTGGACGAGCCGGGTGCCGGCTGCGATGTGATTTCGCTCATGCGTGCCTCCTTTGTGGAAGGAGCATAGAAGCGACTTCGATAATCGTCTAATACAACTTATATCCAGTACGATAGATGTTACTTATCGATGGAAGAACCGGAGACAATTGTGGACCTGAAGCAATTGCGCTATTTCGTGGCGGTCGCCGAGGAGTTGCACTTCGGCCGCGCGGCCAAGCGGCTATTCATATCGCAGCCGGCGTTGAGTTTCGACATCCGCAAGTTCGAGGAGCAGCTCGGCGTGCAATTGCTGGCGCGCACCAACAAGACGGTCGCGTTGACGAACGCCGGGCAGGCGTTGCTTGGCGAAGCGCGCCGGCTGTTATTGCAGGCTGGCGAAGCGGAACGCATCACAGTGCGCTCGGCGCATGGGCTCGCTGGGCGTCTGCGGATCGGCTTTGTGAATTCGATGTTGTATCGCGGTATGCCGCAGGCGGTGAGCCGGTTCGAGGCTGACTACCCGAGTGTCGAGATCGTGTTGAAGGAGATGAACACCAGCGAGCAGGTGCATGCGATTCAGCGGATGCAGATCGATATGGGATGCGCGCATTGGGGCAATTTTCCTTCTGACGTGATTTCGGCGCCGATTTTTTCTGAGCCTTTTTTGTGTTGCCTGCCGGTGGATCATCCGCTGGCGCGGCAGCGCAAGATCGATTTGCGCGGATTGGCGCAGGAGCCGTTTATTCTGTTTCCGCGCACGGTGTCACCGCATTATCACGATTTGATCATCGCGCAGTGCGTGGGGGTCGGGTTTAGTCCGTTGATTCGCCATGAGGCGCGGTTATGGCAGACCGTTGTCACGATGGTCGGGTTTGGGATGGGCGTGGCGTTGGTGCCTTTTACCTTACGGCAGGTGCAGGACCCACGGGTCTGTTTTTTGCCCCTGCGGGGGGAGACGCTGCTTTCGCAGGTTTTGCTCCTGCGGAGGGCTGGCGAGTCGGAGCCTGTGGCGGATCGGTTTGTCGAGTATCTTGAGGGCGCTACTGTGAAGTTTAATAAGTGATTTTTTTGCCTGCGCGGTGCTTTTGGTTGTATGCCTACGGCGTTTTGCCTAGGTGGCGCTTTTGGTTGTACGCCTACGGCGTAGGCAAACAACCAACAACCAACACCAAAGCCAAAAACAACACCAACCCTAATCGTCCTGCAAACCATGAACCGCCAGCACCTTGTGTGCAACCATATCCATTGCCGGCTTGACCAAGCCATTCTTGTCAGTCCAAACCTTGGGCGTCAACGCCCCGCTCAGGGCGACACTATCGGCATCCCCAAGCGCCAGCAGTCCACTTTGCACATCATCATCAAACGCAATCACATTAACAAAAATCGTATCCCCATCGTTGGTGGTAGCCCGCACCTTGCAGGTCACAAACCGTTTGCCATTCTGCCCTGTGCGAATCTGCGCCTCGCCGTACAACCGCCCGCCCACCAGTCCATCGATCATCGCCCTGCTCCTCTTTTCCGCTGACCGTGCAAAAAGCAAAATCGCCAGCACGACGCATATGATCCCACGAGAAACGACACCGCCCGCACGAAACAAAGAATCAACCGCGCGTCACGCGCCAATGACCATATCGACACCCGTCACAAGGCGCTTAGCCAACCGCGGCTGCCGCAACTGCTCCAGCCACCACTGCAACGCGCGCCCCTCATGATCGCCGCGCCACGCGACATACAGCACATTCGGCTCGCGCGGATCGGCCACCGCCACGCTCACGCAGCACGGCGTGGAATTCATGTGGGCCAATCAGCCGCTGAACGCAGAGCGCAGCTCGACCATGCTGCGCGACCCGGAAGGCAATCTGATCAACATCTTCGGACCACGTAGCGCGTTTGTCTGAACCCGCGTTCACGGCGAACCGGTTGCCGCGCCGGCGGACTCGAAGATATCGCGCAGCCACTGCGCAAACACGCGCACGCGCGACGACAACTGGCGGTTCTGTGGATAGAGCACCGACACCGGCATCGGCGGCGGCGGAAAGTCCGGCAGGATGATCTTCAGCCGCCCCGCCGCCAGTTCTGCCGCCACCCGGTATTGCGGCACCTGCACGATACCGAGGCCAGCCACCGCCGAGCCGGTGTAGAGATCGGCGCCGGTCACCGACACCACCGCTTGCAGATACACCGCACTCGCGCGGCCGTCCACGGTGAATTCGAGCGGCACCGGCTTGCCGGTCGCGCTCGACAGCTAGTTGACAGCCCGGTGCGTGGACAGCGCCACCGGATCTTCAGGCTCGCCGTAGCCCGCCAGATAGGCCGGGCTTGCTACCGTCACTTGCGGCAGTTGCGCTACGCGCCGCCCCACCATCGACGAATCCTGCAGGTTCCCCGCCCGCAGCACGCAATCGATCCCTTCGCGCACCAGATCGACCAGCCGGTCATCCTCGCCAATCGTCAACTCGATCTCGGGAAACTGCGCGAGAAACGCCGGCAGCGCCGGCACGACGAAGTGCTGGGCCAGCGTGCCCTGCAAATTCACCCGCAATAAGCCCTTTGGCGCGATGTTCGTGAACGAGCCTTCCGCCTCCTCCATATCGGCGATCAGCCGCACGCAACGCCGGTAATACGCCTCGCCGTCGTGCGTGAGGCGCACCGAGCGCGTGGTGCGCTCCAGGAGCCGCGCGCCGAGCCGCTGTTCCATGCGCTTCATCAGGTTGGTGACGGTGGCGCGCGGAATCTGCAAATCATCTGACGCTCGCGTGAAACTCTGCCGCTCGGCGATCCGCACGAACACCCGCATTTCCTCGAAACGATCCATGTTTGACGCCTAGGGGGTGATCTAGCGGTTAATTATTAAAGCAAATGGAATGATGATACCAATTTTTGCCAGATTATCTCAGCGACGAAAGCATCCATGATTCAGCTAACCAACCCACCACACAGAAGGAAACGAATCATGAACACGATCAAAAACGCTCAAGTCGCCATCGTTACCGGCGCATCCCGCGGCATCGGCGCAGCGGTTGCGCAACGCCTCGCCAAGGACGGTTTCGCGGTTGCCGTCAACTACGCCTCGAGTTCGACGGAAGCCGACGCCCTGGTCGCCGAACTCAAGGCTGCCGGCGCCAAGGCGATCGCGGTGAAGGCCGACGTCTCGAAGGCCGACGAAGTGCGCCGCATGTTCGAGACCACCGAACAGCAACTCGGCAAAGTGGACGTGCTGGTCAACAACGCCGGCGTGCTCAAGACCGTGCCGCTCGCCGATACCAGTGACGCGGTGTACAACCAGACCTTCGACATCAACGTGCGCGGCACCTTCAACACCTTGCGTGAAGCCGCAGCCCGGGTGAACGACGGCGGGCGCATCGTCAACTTCTCGAGCACCACGCTCGCGCTGAACATGCCCGGCTATGCGATCTACAACGGCACGAAGGCAGCAGTCGAAGCATTCACCCACGTGTTCGCCAAGGAACTGCGCGGCCGCAATATCACCGTCAACGCAGTCGCGCCGGGCCCGATCGCCACGTCGCTGTTCCTCGACGGCAAGACCGAAGAACAGATCCAGACCTTCGCGAAGATGCCGCCGCTGCAACGCCTCGGCCAGCCGGACGATATCGCTTCGGTGGTGTCGTTCCTCGCCGGTCCGGACGCCGGCTGGGTCAACGGCCAGATCCTGCGCGCCAACGGCGGCGTGGCTTAAATCCCTTCTTTCAAAGCACTTTTGAACGTCGTATCACCTTCATCGAATCGGAGAACGAAATGAAGAAGAACGTCATCCTGGTGACGGGCGCGGGTACCGGCATCGGCAAGCTCACCGCGCAGTCATTGGCCGAAGCCGGTCATATCGTGTACGCGACGATGCGCGACGTCGAGGGCCGCAACAAGCCCCGCGCAGACGAATTGCGTGCGCTCGCCAAAGCGAAAGATATCCCGTTGCATCCGCTCGAACTCGACGTGTTGTCGCAAGACTCCGCCGATACTGCCGCGGCGACGATCATCCGCGAGCAAGGACGTCTGGACGTGGTGATGCAGAACGCCGGGCATCTGGTGGTCGGACCGAGCGAAGCGTTCACGCTCGAAGAGATGGTGAAGGTGTTCGACACCAACCTGTTCGGCGCGCAGCGCGTGAACCGTGCGGTGCTGCCGTATCTGCGCCAGCAGGAAGCCGGCTTGATGCTGTGGATCAGCAGCACGACGACCAAGGGCGGCTTCCCGCCGTTCCTCGGCCCCTACGGCGCCGCGAAGGCCGCGATGGATTCGTTGGCGGTGACCCTCGCCTACGAGATCGCGCGCTTCGGCATCGAAACCGCGATCGTCGTGCCGGGGGCGTTCACCAAAGGCACCGCGCACTTTCCGAGCGCCGGCAAGCCGGCCGACGCGGAACGGGCCGCTGCGTACGCACGCTATGACGGCGTGATGGATCAGATCGGCAAGCGTCTCTCCGAGCTCACGCCGGACGATGCCGATCCGCAAGCAGTCGCCGATGAAATCGTGCGGATCGTCGCGCTGCCTTCAGGCGAGCGGCCGATGCGCTCGGTGATCGACTTCGTCGGCGACGGCGCGCGCGAAGTGCTCGAAGTGTCGGAGCGCGTGCGCATCGACTTTGCGAAGCGGATCGGCATGGCTGATTTGCTGGAAGCGAAGATCAAGCGTTAAGCACGATGACCGGGGAGCGCGTAGCTGGGGGCGCTAAAGGTAATGCACGAGCCGTGGCGTCCCCTTGCTTTTTTGCCACTCCGGCCGAATTCACTAAATGACGTCGGGCCGGAGCACGTTGGAGCTGACTGCGAAGTGCTTAAACCACCTTCGGATTGCGTTCGCCAAATCCTTCCTGATGCCAGTACGGATAAGCCGGACGTACCGCGCTGGCGGCGTCGAGCCTGGCCACCTGTTCAGGCGTCAGATTCCAGCCGACCGCGCCGAGATTCTGCCGCAGCTGTTCTTCGTTGCGCGCGCCGATCAGCACGGTGGACACAGTCGGACGTTGCAGCAGCCAGTTCAGTGCAATCTGCGGCACCGTCTTGCCGGTTTCGGCGGCGACCTCGTCGATCGCGTCGAGCACGCGGAACAGATACTCGTCCGGCACCGGCGGCCCCATGTCGGCGGTTTTATGCAGACGGCTCGTATCCGGCAGCGGCTGGCCGCGCTTGAGCTTGCCGGTGAGCCGGCCCCAGCCGAGCGGACTCCACACCACCGCGCCCACGCCTTGATCGACACCGAGCGGCATCAACTCCCACTCGTAATCGCGGCCGACGAGCGAGTAGTAGGTCTGATTCGCGACGTAGCGCGGATAGCCGTAGCGATCCGCGGTGTCCTGCGATTTCATCAGGTGCCAGCCGGAGAAGTTCGACACGCCGGTGTAGCGGATCTTGCCGGCGCGCACGAGATCGTCGAGCGTGGACATGACTTCGGCGATCGGCGTTTTTGCGTCGAAACCGTGCAACTGGAACAGGTCGATGTAGTCGGTTTGCAGGCGCTTGAGCGACGCGTCGACTGCCTGAATCAGATGAAAACGCGACGAGCCGACATTGTTCGGACCATCGTCGAAGCGGAACGTCGCCTTGGTCGAGATGATCGCCTTGTCGCGCTTGCCCTTGAGCGCTTCGCCGAGCACCGACTCGGACGCGCCGTTCGAATAGATGTCGGCACTGTCGAACATGGTGACGCCCGCGTCGAAGCAGATATCGATCAAACGACGTGCTTCGGCGACATCAGTCGCCCCCCAGGCTTCGAAAAACTCGCCCTTGCCACCGAATGTACCTGTGCCGAAACTCAGCGCCGGCACCTTGAAACCGGACGCACCCAAATGTCTGTATTCCATTGCTGAATCTCCATGGCATAGCCGCCGTAAACGGACGTTCAGTCTACTCGCGTCTGCATAAACGCGTCGGACACGTCGCGGCCTCGCGCCGCGCGTCGATTCATGAACTGGCCGGCGCACCTAACGCGGCCAGCGCGTCACGCGCGCCTTGAATCACGCTGTCCCAATCGCCCAATGCCGGCTGCCGGAACAGGGTCGCGCGCGGATACCACGGCGTATCCGTGCGCTCGAGCATCCAGCGCCAGCAGGTGTCGAAGCGATTCAGAATCCATACGGGCTTGTCCATCGCCCCGGCCAGATGCGCGGTGGACGTGTCCACCGAAATCACCAGGTCGAGGTTCGCCACCAGCGCAGCGGTGTCGGCGAAATCATTGAGTTCTTCGGTGTAGTCGGCGATGGGGTGATTCGATTCGTTGCGGAGCAGTTGCTGTGCTGCCGGCCCTTTTTGCAGGCTGAAGAACTGCACGTTCGGCACGTCGAGAATCGGCGCGAGCCGCTCGAATGTGATCGAACGGCGCGCATCGTTCTTGCGGAGTTCTGCGACGTGCGGCCGATTTCCACCGGCCCAAACCAGTCCGACTTTCAAGCGGCCGTCCGCTTGTACGTCGATACGGTCGCGCCAGTGCCGGGCGGCCTGGGCGTCGGCGAACAGATAGGGGGTCTTCGACGGAATGCTCGCGATGTCCGTCTTGAACGCGAGCGGCAGACTCAGCAGCGGACAGTGACAATCGAACGGCGGCAGCGCCTGTCCAGATTCGACCCATTGATCCACGCCGTCGAGCGTGGACATTAGCCGCATCAACTCCGGCGGTACTTCGAGCACGACCTTCGCGCCGAGCTTCGACACCAACGCGGCATAGCGGCAAAACTGCAGCGTGTCGCCCAAACCCTGCTCCGCGTGCAAGAGAATCGTTTTACCGTCGAGCGGAAAATCGCCCAACCAGAGAGGTTCGGCAAAACGGCGCTTGCTTTCCCGGATCCGGCGGCGCTCCCAACGCCATTCGTACTTTTGCCACCCGGCTTCGAGCCGCCCCATTTGCAGCAGACACAGCGCTTCGTTCCAATGCGTCTCGGCAGACGCAGGATTCACCGCCAGCGCGCGCTCGTAGCTGATCAACGCTTGCGCATGCTCGTTGAGATCGATCTGGGTCAGGCCGAGATTGTTCCAGGCATCGGCAAACACGGGCGCAAGTTCAAGCGCGCGCTGATAGCTGAGTTGTGCCTCTTGCGGCTGGTTCAGATCGCTAAGTGCATTGCCGCGATTGCTCCAGGCGTCGGGATAATTCGGCTGCAGGGCGAGTGCGCGATCGCAGCTTGCCAATGCATCGGCGGGACGGCCCAGATCGCGCAGCACGCAGGCGCGATTATTCCAGGCTTGCGCGAAACCCGGCATCAAGGCGATTGCACGATCAAAACTGCCAAGCGCCTCGGCCGGTAAATTGAGCCCAGCCTGCGCGTTGCCGCGATTGTTCAATGCGTCGGGAAATTGTGCTTGAAGCGCCAGCGCGCGATTGGCGCTCGCGAGGCCTTCATCGAAACGCTGCAGCGCATTGAGCGCATAAGCGAGATTCGAATGGATCGGCGCCTGTTTCGCATTGATGGCGACGGCTTTCCTGAGCAGGTCGATGCCCTCTGGCAACCGGCCCGCTTGCAGCGCAAGAGCGCCCAGCAGTTGCAGCGCGTCGAAATGGCGTGGTTTGAGTTCGAGAATCTCGCGATAGAGTTCTTCGGCCTCGGCGAATGCGCCGTTCTGCTGAAGCGCGACGGCTTGCCGAAGCATGTTGTCCAACTGTTGCGGGAGATTGGCAGGCTTGCTCATGGGGCGAGCTTTTATTGAATGCGCGTGGAATCGGAAGACAGCTTTCGACTCGCCTGAACCGCGCTAAACGCCGCGCAAGCCAGGCTCGAAAGAATGAAGCCGATTATCGCCGAAAAGAACGCATTCGAACTGCCGCAACCATGCGATATGAATAACCGCGTGCGGAACGGGGATTGCTAGTGTTGAAACTGTGTGGTGGCGCGCGTCACGCCGCGACGTGACGCGCCCCGAGCCTTACTGTGCTGCTGACAGGTGTTTACGCTTGGCGAGTTCCTGAGCCATTTCGTAGTGTTCCTGGATGGTCGGCAGCGCTTTCTTCGCCGCATCCTTCAATTGCTCGTCGCGACCCGAAGCGATTTCCGCCTGGAATACCGACAGCGCTTTTTGCTCGCCGGCAAGCGCGACCTGTTCGATATAGGCCTTGTCGAAGTCGGCGCCGCGCAGGTTGTTGATGCTCGCGAGCACCGCCGTGTCCGGATCGTTCTTCGGCACGTCGACGCCGCGCGGGCTGGCCGCGCGCAGTGCGTTCGACAATTTGGCGTTGTCGTTCGACACGCGTTCGGCGAAGGCCTTGACTTCCCTATCGGTGGAGCGCGAGGCGGCGATGCGTGCTGCATCGCGTTGCGTCGAGACGGCCTTGGTTGCGTCGGTGATGAATGCCTGATCGGCGCCATGCAGACGGCCAGCTTCTGGCGTTGCTGCTGACGGCGAAGTTTGAGCGCTGGCTGCAGTTGCGACGACCAGAAGGCTGGCCATGCAGGCACTGGTGATGGCGAGAGGCAAGCGGATCATATGTTCTCCTTGGGGTGGAAGCTTTCAAAACACCGATACGGGTGCGGGTTGGCCACTATGCGCGTGGCACTGACCACGGTGCGATCGATCGATGTGCATTCTAGGAGCCGCTTTAGGCGGTGTGTGAAACGGTGCTGTCGATTCTGTAACCGTAGGTAACGGTTTATTTTTTGGATTTTTTTGTCTTGCTTGGTGGGTTTTTTTCTGGGTTTTTTCTGGGTTTTTTTGCGTGGTGGGCTTTCGTTTGTTATTGGTTTATTAGCGTTGCCCCTGTGCGGGGCGGCACCTACTTTTCTTTGTCCACCAAGTGGACTTCCTTCGGGGCGCCTGCCGCAAAGAAAAGTAGGCAAAAGAAAGCGGGGCGGATTCAACCGGTCGTTGCAACACCTCTGTTCCAATACGGAAATGGAGAGTGGAACATCTGGAATCTGTGTTCTCGCACATTTTGCGTGAGTGACAACGCAGTCATCCTTCCCTCCTTCCCGCCTCGCACTGCGTGCTCGCCGAAACGGTCTGCAAGGGATACCAGGCGCTTCGTTTGTGTGCTGTGGGTCATTAAAGAAAACCTCAGCGACTCCTCGCCCTATCGCAAATGCGTCGACGGTTCGCTTTCCAATCTTTGCAATAGCACGGCAACAAAGGCGTCCGTCGCCGGTGACAGCGTTCGTCCGCGCTTCTTGACTAACGCGATCGGACGCACGAAGGCCGGATCGTCGATCGGTCGGACCACCAGTTTCGGCTCCGCCAGCACTTCGCGCGCCGAACCGGGCAGAATCGTCACGCCAAGGCCGCCGCGTACCATCGCTACCGCCGTCATCATGTAAGTGGGTTCGCAACTCACCTCAGGCGTGCACTGCGCATTCGCCAATGCAGCGTCGACAACCGCGCGCACGCTCGTGCCGCGCGCCGTCAGCACCAGCGGCTCGCTGACCAGATCCTTCAGCGTGATGCGGCGTTTGCGTGCCAGTGGATGATCTTTTGGACAAACCACGACCAAACGGTCTTCCCCGATGTGCAGCACCTCGAGCGCCGAATCGGATAGTTCGCCACCGGTCAATCCAACGTCGACCTCTTCGTTGCGCACCAGCGTGTTCACCATGCCCGCCACCACGTCGCGAATATGGAAACCGACTCGCGGGAAATCGTGTTTGAACGCGCGTATCAGATCGGGTAGCAGGCTCGCCGCAAACGACGGCAAACACGCAACGCGCACCGTCCCCGTTGAACCGTCGCCGAGTGCGCGGGCATCGAGCAAAACGTGCTCCATGTCGTAGAGCGATTTTTGCAGCACCGGCAGCAGTTCACGTCCCGTCGGCGTCAACGCCACGTTGCGGCTATTGCGATCGAACAGCCGCGCGCCGACCGTCTCCTCGAGGCGGCGGATTTGCACCGTCAAAGCAGGCTGCGACAGATGCAACTGCGCCGCCGCGCGCGTGAAGTTGCCTGCCTGCGCCACGGCGATGAACGCCCGGATATCGCGAAGATTCAGATCCATTACATTCCGTGATTGCTGCGATCAAATCATTTCAATTGCTTTATCGTCGTCACAAAACTACGCTGGTATGCATTAAAAAACAAGTTCGGAGACACGCAGATGCTGCCATTGCTGGGGCTCGCCACCATCGTCGTCCTGCTAGGGGCGATCCTTTCAAAACGCATGTCGCCGCTGGTCGCGCTGATCATCGTGCCGATCGCCGCGTCGCTGATCGGCGGCTTCGGGTTGCAGACGAGCAAATTCGTCATCGACGGACTGAAGAGCCTCGCGCCAGTGGTCGGCATGTTCGTGTTCGCGATCCTCTATTTCGGCACGATCACCGATGCCGGCACACTCGATCCGATCATCGACCGTATCCTTCGCGCAGTCGGCACGAAACCGACGCGGATTGTGATGGGCACCACGCTGCTCGCACTGCTGATTCATCTGGATGGCTCGGGCGCGGTGTGCTTTCTGGTGACGATTCCCGCAATGCTGCCGCTCTATGACCGCCTGAAAATGGATCGGCGGGTGCTCGCTGCTGCAGTATCGATGGCGGCAGGCATCAACTTTCTGCCGTGGACAGGACCGATGATCCGCGCGTCGGCGTCGCTTCATCTACCCATTGCCGCGCTTTTCAATCCACTGATTCCTGTGCAGATCGCAGGCCTCGCGTTCGTCTTCGGCGTCGCGTACTGGCTCGGCCGGCGCGAAGAAAAGCGTCTCGGCTTCTCCACCGCCGACGGCGCCGTCCCGATGCCGAAACGTGAACTCACGCCGGACGAACAGGCGCTGCGCCGCCCGCAAAACTTCTGGTTCAACATTGTGCTGACGCTGATCGTGCTGGGCACGATGGTCGTGATGGGCGAGAAAATCCCGCCCGCAATCATGTTCATGGTCGGTTTGTGCATCGCGTTGATGGTGAACTATCCGAACGTCGACATGCAGCGCAAGCGGATCGATGCGCATGCGCGCGCCGCGCTGATGATGGCGGGCATTCTTCTCGCCGCAGGCGTATTCACCGGCGTCATGCAGGGCAGCGGCATGCTGAAGGCAATGGCGCAGGCGGCCGTCGGCTTCGTGCCCCCCGCGATGGCCGGCCACATTCCGGTCGCGCTCGGCCTCGTTGCAATGCCGCTCAGCATGCTGTTCGATCCCGACTCGTTCTATTTCGGCGTGCTGCCGGTCATCGCCGAGGTGGCGGCGCAACTCGGCGTGCCGGCGGTGCATGTCGGTCAGGCGGCGCTGCTCGGCCAGATGACCACGGGCTTTCCGGTCAGTCCGCTGACACCCGCGACGTTCCTCGTGGTCGGCTTATGCGGCATCGATCTCGCGGACCATCAGAAATTTACGTTTCCGCTTCTGTTCGGCGCATCGATCGTGATGACGATCGCGTGTGTCGTGTTGGGCGTTTTTCCTCTATGAGTGCATTCACGGGCGATACCAGCATGGCAGCAACTTCACACGCTCACGTTGTCCGGCTTGGCGCGGGCGCCGGCTATTCAGGCGATCGCATCGAGCCCGCGGTCGAACTGGCGGAGCACGGCGCACTCGATTACCTCGTGTTCGAGTGCCTGGCCGAGCGCACCATCGCAATTGCCCAACAGGTGCGGCGCAAAGATCCTGAGCTTGGCTATGACCCGCTTCTTACGGCACGGATGAAGGCTGTCTTGCCCGTCGCCGTACGCAATGGCGTGCGGATCATCTCGAACATGGGCGCGGCCAATCCGCGAGCCGCCGCGCGCGAAACAGCGCGAATCGCACGCGCGCTAGGCCTGACCGGTTTGAAGATCGCCGCCGTCACCGGCGACGATGTGCTCGACGTCGTACGGCAAGGCGAATTCCGCTTCGAGGAGTCGGGCGAAAGCGTCGCGTCATTTCATGACCGCCTCGTCTCGGCCAACGCCTATCTCGGCGCCGCGCCGATTGCCGAAGCGCTGGCGGCCGGCGCGGACATCGTATTGACGGGCCGGGTCGCCGATCCGTCGCTCTTCACCGCGCCACTGATCCACGAATTCGGCTGGAACATGGACGATTGGGCGACGCTGGGACAGGCGACCGTCGTCGGCCATCTGCTCGAGTGCGCGGGACAGGTGACGGGCGGATACTTCGCCGATCCGGGCTTCAAGAATGTGCCGAACCTCGCACGCCTCGGCTTTCCGATCGGCGAAGTCAGTGCTGACGGTTCCGTCACCATCACGAAGGTGCCGCATGCGGGCGGCTGCGTCACCGAGGCAACCTGCAAGGAACAATTGCTCTACGAGATTCATGACCCGCAACGTTATCTGCAACCGGATGTCGTCGCCGACTTTACGCAGGTTCGCGTGCTTCAGGAAGCGCATGACCGTGTACGTGTCACAGGCGGCCGCGGCACGCCGCGCACGGATACGCTAAAGGTGTCGGTCGCGTATGTGGACGGTTTTATCGGCGAAGGGCAAATTTCCTACGGTGGTCCGGGCGCTGTCGAACGGGCGCGGCTCGCGCTCGATATCGTGCGGGAACGGCTCGAATTGACCGGCGTCGAAACGCGCGAATTGCGTTTTGACCTGATCGGCCAGAACGCTTTGCACGGTGAGAGTGCGGGAGCCCGTAGTGCCGAACCGTATGAGGTCCGCGCTCGCGTAGCCGGGCGCACAGCCTCGGTCGAGCAAGCCGCGCAGATCGGCAACGAGCTCGAGACGCTTTATACCAATGGCCCAGCGGGCGGCGGCGGCGTCACGAAAGCCATCCGCGAGGTGCTCGCCGTGCAGTCCATTCTGTTGCCGAGGACGCACGTCAGCCCGTCGTTCGAGTTTGTGGAGGCTTGAGATGAAACTGCGGGAACTCGCCCATTCGCGAACCGGCGACAAAGGCAATACGCTGAACGTTTCGGTGATTTGCTACGACGCGCGGCATTATGAGCATCTGCGGCAACAGGTCAGCGCCGAACGCGTGAAAGCCCATTTGGCCGACGTCGTGCACGGTACGGTGACGCGTTTTGAATTGCCGAACCTCGGCGCATTCAATTTCGTCCTGAGGGAAGCGCTAGGCGGTGGCGTGACGCGTTCGCTTGCGCTCGACGCGCACGGCAAGTCTTTGAGTTCAGCGTTGATGGATCTGGAGATCGACACGCCCTAAGCATGTGGGCGCGACTAGCCGGAGCCATTGGTTAAATCTCGCTGTCCTGCCTGCGAAACGGCGAACTGTCTCTGTCGCGATTCTGAACGCCGGGCTACGCTTGCTTGACAGCGGCCAGACACCACTCAGACACCACGCAAACCCATGCTAAAAATTCTCGGAAAAGCATCGTCGATCAACGTTCGGAAAGTGCTTTGGACCTGCGCGGAACTCGGCTTGGCGTTCGAACGCGAAGACTGGGGCACAGGCTTCCAGTCAACTGAAACGCCCGAGTTCCTGCACCTGAATCCAAACGGCATGGTTCCCGTCATCAAGGACGGCGATTTCGTCCTCTGGGAATCCAATTCGATCATCCGCTATCTGGTTTCCCGCTATGGCGGCGAGCATCTCTATGCGGCGGAGCCACAAGCGCGGGCACGCATCGATCAATGGATCGATTGGCAAGCGGCCGATCTGAACCGCTCATGGAGTTATGCTTTCCTCGCGCTGGTCAGACAATCGCCGTTGCATCAGGATCAGCAAGCGCTTGCCATGTCATGCGCAAGCTGGTCGAAACACATGACAATCCTGGACCGGCAACTTCAATCGACCGGGCACTTTGTTGCCGGAGAGCAATTTACGCTGGCCGATATTCCGATCGGACTGTCGGTGAATCGTTGGTTCGGCACGCCGTTTGAACGCCCGGAACTCCCCGCCGTCTCCGCGTATTTCGAGCGGCTCGATGAACGCAGCGGCTATCGGCAGTACGGAAGAAACGGTACCCCATGACCCAGCGCGCGGCCATCCTCGTCATTCACGGCCTGATTGGTCCACTCGACGGTTAAAGAGGTTTCTGTGCAGCGCCGCGATGTTGTGCGAACATCCGGAAACCTCACTGCGGCACGGGAGTTGGCAATGACTGACCACGACACGCTGCATCCGTTACGTCCCTTCCTGAAGAATTACGTGTGGGAGCATGGCCGGGTCGGCACGCGCTATCTCGACTGCGTCGATGGCGAAATCAAATTCGACGACGGCAAGAAGTCACGTTTCGCCGCGGAAAAATACATCTACGTGGCGCTCGGCAAAGACGCCGTCGACAATCCGAAGGTCGAAGGTCCCGCCATTCAGGAGGCCGGTCTCGCCCGTTTCCTGCACGCCGCCCAGCTCGGCAAACCTGAAGAAGCGGGTTCGGCGGCCGAGGTGCAACGCGCCGTAAACGATTGCGTCGAGCTTGGTATTTTTAGCGCCTATCAGCTCGATGCCCAGCAAGCGATGGCACGCTACGCGCAGGAAGCGATGTTCGACGACGAAATCCGCGCCGCGGTTTTCGCCGATATTCGGCATGTGTATGTCGGCATGCGTGAACAACTCTCGCTTTACGACTTCACCGTGCTGCACGGCTTGCCCACGCCGCTGCTCTTTAGCGAAACACCGTTTATCGATTGGCGGGTGCGCGCCAGCCCCGCTCTGCCACTCGTATCGATTCCGCTTGGACCTTATTGCCTGCTGGTCGGCACGCCGTCCGGAAGAACGAGCCGCGTCGCGCCGGTGGCATGGAAAGCCGGCGTCTCGATGGGTCCATTGAAGGACCATAACCGGCATATGGTCGAGCGAGCGCGCTTATGGCTCGTTGCCACCAACGACGATCAGCTCATTGCCGTGCAAAGCCGCTTTAAAGCGGCCGAGCCGGACGGCGCGAAGCCCGCTTGACGCTCGCGTACACGACGCGTTGGCAATCGCTCGTGTACCCGCCCTTACCGCAAATGCGGCTCGAGTGCTAGCGCGATCGAAAGATGTCCGGTCTCGATGCCCACCGTGTTGCGCATCGGCGGTGTGCAGAATGCGTCGATCACGCCGCGTCGTGAATATGCTCGACCAGATAATCGATCAGCACGCGCACCTTCGGCGGCAAGAAGCGATTCGGCGGATAAAGCAGCCACACCGAGCCCACATAGGCCCGCGCCTCGAGATTCCAGTCGGCGAGCACTTGCACCAGTTCGCCTCGCTGCAGCGCGTCGGCGGCCGCGAACTCCGGCAGATTGGCGATACCGAAATCCTGCTGCGCGGCCTCGAGCCGGGCGCCCGCATGATTGGCGATGTAGCGCCCTTTCACGTCGACGGTTTGCGTCTCCGTGCCGCGGCGAAAGCGCCAGCGATTATCGTCGGCGGTCTCGCCGAGGTAGATGCAATCGTGTTGCAGAAGATCGCGCGGCTGCGCCGGCGTGCCGCGCGCCTGCAAATAGGCAGGCGACGCACACAGCAGCCAGCGTACCGACCCCAGCCGGCGCCCCGCCAAACCTTGCGGCGGATGCTCGGTCAGGCGGATCACCAGATCGACATCGTCGGCGAGCGGATCGACGTCGTGATCGGTAAATAGCAACTGCAAATCGACTTCATCGTAGGCGCGCAGGAAGCCGGGAATCAGCGGGTGAATCACGGTCTTCGCGAACGCGGTAGGCGCGCTGACGCTCACCCTGCCTTGCGGTCTGCCGGCCAGTTGCCCGGCGGCATCGACCGCGCCCGACGCCGCGCTCACCATGTCGCGACAGAATCGCACTACTTGGGCACCCGATTCCGTGACCCGCACCTTGCGGGTAGAGCGTTCGAGCAGACGCGTGGCCAGCGCGTCTTCGAGACGCTTGATCTGACGGCTGACCGTGGACGGCGTACTGCCGAGCTGACGCGCCGCCACCGAAAAATTGCCGGCATCGACGACGCGCGCGAACACCGCCATGTCGGGCAGCAAGGCGAAAAGGTCGGTTGGGGTCATCGTGGCGCGCTCGTGGGCAGTGGGCAACCGGTCGATTAATGCATTCGCGACATAAAGGCTATGCATGACGACCCGATTATCGCCCTCCGAGCAAAGTTCGACAATATGCGCTCATCTGCTCGAGGTCCGCCATGTCGAAACAAGAACGCCTGCTCCTGCTGTCCGATCTGATGCTGCTCGCGGTCGCCGTGGTCTGGGGAACCAGCTACGGGGTCGTCAAAAGCGCATTGGCGTTTTATCCGGTGCTGGGTTTGCTCGCGATGCGCTTCGGCATCACCTTCGTTATCCTGTCGCCCGCGTTGCGCCACCTGCGCACAGCGAATGCCCGCGCGCTGCGCGGCGTGCTGATCGCCGGCGCGCTGCTGCTCGGTATCTTTCTGTGCGAGACCTTCGGCATCCTGCTGACGCGCGCGGCGAACGCGGCCTTTCTGATCAGCCTGTGTGTGGTGCTGACGCCGCTCGTCGAATGGTTGCTGCTCAAGCGCAGGCCCAGCCGTATCGAATGGGCGGCGGTCGCGCTTTCTCTGTTCGGCGCCTGGCTGCTGGCAGGCGACGGCGCGCCGACGTTCAATCCGGGCGATGCGCTGATTCTGCTCGCCGCACTGCTGCGCGCGTTGAATGTGTGCGTGACCAAGCGGGTGATGCGCGATTCGGCATTACCGCCTTTGTCGGTGACTGCCGTTCAGTCGGGCGTGGTCGCATTCGGCAGCGCGGCGGTAGCGTTGCTGTTTGTGCCGCAACAGTGGCAGCCGGTGCCGTCGCTGGCCGGACACGCGATGTTCTGGGGTTACGTCGGCTATCTGGTGCTAGCGTGCACGCTGTTCGCATTCTTCGCGCAGAACTTCGCGATCAAACGCAGCAGTCCGACGCGGGTGTCGCTGCTGATGGGCAGCGAACCGGCGTTCGGAGCGCTGTTCGCATGCCTCTGGTTAGGTGAAAGGATTTCGACGACGGCGTGGGTCGGCGGTGCGCTGATCGTCGCCGCGTCGATCCTCGCGACGGTGCGATGGACGGCATTGCGCGTGAGCGCAGCGGAAGCTTGAAAGAGTCCAAGCCAGCCACTGCACGTCACCCGGCATCACCGTGACGCGACGCTGCCCCGCTCGCTCACCACCTCGCCACGCTGCAAGACATACTCGATGCGCTCGCCTTGCCCGGTCAGCACGCCGATATCCTTGAGCGGATCGCCGTCGACCACCAGCACATCGGCAAGCGCCCCAGCCTGGATGACGCCGAGCTTGCCGCTCAGATCGACGATATCCGCCGCGATCGTGGTGGCCGAGCGCAGCGCTTCCAGGTTGCCAAGCACGTCGGCGCGAATGCGCAGTTCGTCGCTTTGAAACGTGTGCATTTCGCCGAGCAGGTCCGAGCCGAATCCCATCGGCACACCCGCCCTCGCATAGATCTGCAACGAGTCGCGCCCTGCCTGCCGTACGGTTTCGACCTTGGCAATCGAATCGGCCGGCAAACCATAATCGGCGCCGTACTTGGCCAATGCATCGTAGGTGACGAGTGTGGGCACGACGAACGCGCCATGCTCGTGCATCAGTTTCGCCGCGGCTTCATCGACCAGGTTGCCGTGCTCGATCGTGCGCACGCCGCAGCGAATCGCGCGGGAAATCGCTCGGCCGGTGTACGCATGCGCCATCACATAGGTGTTGGCCGCTTCTGCTTCGGCGACGATCGCACGGATTTCATCCTCGGCGTACTGCGTGTTGCCGATCGGATCGGTCGGCGATGCCACGCCGCCGGACGCCATGATCTTGATCTGCGTGGCGCCCTTCTGAATCTCTTCACGCACCGCGAGGCGCACCGCATCGACGCCGTCGACAACCCGCGCGATCGCGCCGGCCCGAAAGCAGCACGAACACGGTTCGAGCATGTCGCCGCGCGGCCGGAAGTCGCCGTGTCCGCCGGTTTGCGACAGCGCCTTGCCCGACGGAAAAATACGCGGCCCCGGAATCAGCCCGCTTTCCAGCGCTTGCGTCAAACCCCAATCCGCGCCGCCCGCATCGCGCACGCTCGTAAAGCCGCGACCGAGCATCGCCTTCAGAATCGGCAGCGCGCGAATCGCGGTGAGGATGTTAGGCTGCGCCGCATTCAGGCCGAGGTTCGCACGCGAAGCCAGCACGTGCACGTGACAATCGATCAGACCGGGCATTACCGTCTTGCCGCGCGCGTCGATGGTTCGCGCATTCGGCAGATCGACCGGACGATCGGTGACTTCGACGACATGACCGTCTTCGATCACCACATGATGATGCTCGAGCAGCCTTCCTCGCGTCAGATCCAGTACGTTGCCGCCGCCGATTACTGTGATGCTCATTAATATCTTCCTGACTTGATAAGGAATCCCGCTGGTTTTTCGCTGGTTTTCCGCTGGTGTTCGTTAGCCGGTCGCACCGTTTCAGGCACGGCCACCGCGCATATCGCGCACATAGAAAGTGCCGACGAGGCTGATAGCGGCGGCGATCATCACATAGATCGCGGGCGCCATATTGCTGCCGGTCGACGCGATCAGCCACGTGATGAAGAACGGCGCGAAGCCGCCGAAAATCGTCACCGCGAAGTTGTATGCGACCGACAGGCCCGTCGACAGCACCGTGGTCGGGAACAGTTCGGCAAACGCCGCGAGAATCGAGCCGGTGTAAGTGGCGATCAGCAAGCCGAACACGCCCTGAAAGACCATCAGCGAAGCGAGGCCGGGCGCACGGTTGATGTAAGCGAACATCGGCCACGCGAGCAGCAGGATCGACGCGGCAGCGCCGGACAGAAAGCGGCGGCGGCCAAAACGATCAGCGAGTCTGCCGACCACCGGCGAGAAGCACATGATCATCAGACCGCCGAACATGCCGGCGCGAAAGCCCGTCGATTGCGGCAGATGCAGCGTGCGTACCGAATAGGTCGGCGTATAGAACAGCAGCACGTAGGTGCAAACCGTCCACAGAATCACCATCGAAAAACTTGCGAAGGTTTCGCGCGGAAAGCGCCGAAACACTTCCGCCAGCGGCGAGTCGTTCCTCGCCTCTTCTGCGACCGCGCTGAAAGCCGGCGTTTCATCCATGCGGCTGCGAATGAAATAGCCGACCGGGCCGATCAGAATGCCGATCAGGAACGGCATTCTCCAGCCCCACGAATGCAGCGCGTCGGCGCTCAGACTCGACGTCACGAACGTGCCGACCGCGGCGCCCAACAGCACCGAAAAACCGATGCTCGACTGAATCCAGCTCGAATAGAACGCACGCTTGTCCGCCGGCGCGTATTCAGTGAGAAACGCTGTCGCGCTACCCATTTCACCGCCCGCCGAAAAACCTTGCAGCAAACGCGCGATCACGATCAAAACCGGCGCCCACACGCCGATCTGCTCGTAGGTCGGCGCGAGGCCGATCAGCGCGGTGCCGCCAGCCATTAGCAGAATGGTTAGCGACAGCGCGGCCTTTCTTCCGACTTTATCCGCGTATACACCGAGTACGATGCCGCCCACCGGTCGCATGAAAAAACCCACGCCGAAGGTGGCGACGGCGAGCAGCAGCGAGGTCAGTTCATTGCCGGTCGGAAAGAACAGCTTGGCGATAATGACCGCGAAAAAACTATAGACGGTGAAGTCGAACCACTCGAGCCCATTGCCGAGCACGGTGGCGATAATGGCGCGGCGCCGTTGCCGCGCGAGCGTATCGACGGATATCGCGATGTTGGATGAAAGCGTTCCTTGCATGATCTCTTTCCTCATCTGGCTGCTTGCGTGGCCGCTGGTCCGGCAAATCTGTCAGCAAGGCGAAGCGTCGGAATCGAGCGGCGCGTGTCGCATGCACAATGCCGATCCTAGAAGAGACCTGATTTGTTTTCGAAACGAAAGATTCGCATGCATGCATGCGCGTAGCGCATGCGAAAGGCATTCAGGCGACGGAGGCTTTGCCCGTCTGCGTGCCTATCTGTGTGACTATCTGTGTGCTTATCTGCGCGTTCATCTGCTCCTCGGCCTGCTCAAAGAGCCAGCGTGTAAACAGACGCGCCGCCTGATTCTGCGCGCGGTCGTTAGGCGATACGACGTAGTAGCCGCCGCCGTGGCTCGCTGAAGCACGCGTGGCGCGCACCAGCAACCCCTCGTTCAGGCACGCGTCGATCATGTGACGCCAACCGAGCGCCACGCCCTGGCCGAGAATCGCCATTTGCACGAGTTGCGGATAGTGATTGACGACGACCGACTGCGGCGAAGTCGGCATTTTTACGTCGTTGAGCCGGAACCATTCTGACCACGACATCCATTGCCGCTGACCGTCCTCCTGCATCAGCAGCGTTTCGTGCGCGAGGTCGGCGGGTTCCAGCACGCGACCTGCCAGATAGCCCGGCGAACAAACCGGGTACACCTCCTCGTCGAAAATGCGGCGAGCGGTGAAATGCGGCTCGGCGCGCTGGCGGATGTAGTACAGACCCACATCGAATTCCGCCGGCGACAGCGACGCGAGTCCGTCGCGCACAATCATCCTGATCTTGACGTTCGGATGAGCGGCGCGAAAGGCACCGAGCCGCGGCGTGAGCCACAACACCGCGACGCCCGACGAACAGGCGATCGTCAATTCCAGATCGCCGTATCGCTTCATCACGTCGAGCGTGGCTTCCGAGCAATTGGCGAGCAGCCACTGCACATGTTTCGCGTAGCCTTCGCCAGCGATCGTCAGACGTAAAGCGCGGTGCTCTCGTACGAACAACGAGCGGCCGAGGAACTCTTCGAGCTGGGCGATCTGCCGGCTGACTGCGCTTTGCGTCAGATGCAGTTCCGCGGCCGCTTTAGTGAAGCTGGCATGCCGCACGGCCGATTCGAATGCGATCAGGCATTGGAGCGGAGGTAAAGGGGCGATGCGCATGATGGTGGCAGCCGAGTGACGTTGACACCATCATAGCGGGTCGAAACCCGTGTCAAATCATGCCTGCGATGCTTCCCGCAATTGCGCGAGCTCCGCCTCGAGTGCTTCGATGCGCCGATCGCGTTCGTCCAGTGCGGCGGCCACGTCCGCTGCATCGAAACGTTGCGGGATGTGCTGCGGACAATTCACGTCCCACGCGCTCACCGCCATCACGATCGCGCGTTCGCCGCGCGCTTTGTAGCCTTGCGGCATCAGCTTGGCCAGCAGTGCGGGATCGTCCTCGACCACGCGCGCCTCGCCCCAGATCTTGATGCGCCGCTGGTGTGCGTAGTCGATCAGGAACAGGTACGCCTTCGGATTGTCGGCGAGATTACCCAGCGTGATGTACTGGCGATTGCCGGTGAAATCGGCGAACGCGATCGTGCGGTCGTCGAGCACATGCAAAAAGCCTGCGGGGCCGCCGCGATGCTGAATGTAGGGCTGGTCTTCGTCGTTCGCGGTGGCGAAGAAGACGCTCGTTTGACGTTCGATGAAATTTATTGCCTCCTGCGTGAGGCGGGTTTGCCAGCCGCGTTCCGATTCCATGCGAGCGTAGGCTGACCGTGAGCCCTTGCGGGTCTGGATCGCTTTTACCGTCGGCGTGAAGGCTATGTCGCTCGAATACTCGTGTGGGCGGATCATTGAACGGCTCCTGTTTCTCGCGGATTCCTCCGCTGGGGACGCCGCTAACGTTAGCGGCTTCCGTGTTTGAAGAGAACCTGGTGATGTTGGGAAGTGGTCTTTCAGGAAATGAGAAGGTCGCTGAAGGCTGGGTTGGTTGCCTATGGCGTTGGTCTTTTCCCTGGTTTCTTTGCCTGCGCGGCGCTTGTTGTCTGTATGCTTGCGGCGTTGGCCTTTCCTTGATTTGTTAGTGGTCTATTAGCTTCGCCCCTGTGCGGGGCAGGCACTTACTTTCTTTGCCGCCGCAAAGAAAGTAAGCAAAGAAAGCCGCTTCACACCGCTAATTCTTAAGCGGGTCCCCTGGCTTGGAGGAGGTAGTGGAGCATCTGGAATCAGTGTTCTCGCACACTCCGCCCTGGTGACAAGGCAGTCATACTTCCGGCGGCGCTACGCGCGCCGTAGCGGTACTTCTCAACACCGATAGCGGTCAGCGTCGCCTCGTGTCGCTACCGGCAGATACCCCCCGATTCACGGTTCGCAGCGCTTTTACGCTGGATTCCACCGCAGCTCTCGCTGCGGTAGGGCGCATCGCCGACCGATGCCACAGTCGCAGGGAACCGATTGTTGATCGCCCAACGCACTGGCCTCGGGGACACATCAGAGCAGGCGAGCGATTATGACCTACACTAGAAAGGCGTCTTTCGCGTGCTCGGGTGCGGCTTTGACGCAATGCAACGTCGCTGGCAGCCGATTGAAGCGGGCGAATGGCCATGGCACGGACAACACAGCGTCATCTGCTGCCCGAATTCATCTGGAACTGATGTTCAAGAAGGGGGCATCATGTTGCAAGCCAGTGAAATCCAAAAGCGCTTTACTCATCTGCAGCAAACCATCAGCGAGGCATCACGGACCTGCCATGCCGACTCGGCGATTCCAAAGGACTTGATGAACTGGGTGGATGAGCTCGATAAGGAATGCAAATCGGCAAAGAAGGTCATGTCGTCCAAGGATGAGGATCGAATCCGGCAGTGCGTCGATGATCTCGAACGGATCGGTAGTCGTGCAGAGCGTGCTTGTCAAAAGGCCGGCGGTCTCGATGCCAGGATCATGGATGCAGTCAGTTCGATGCATTCGGAACTTTCTGACCTGAAGCGACAACTGCACTGACCTGCCTGACGGCCCCGGCCCAACCCGCCGGGGCTACTTACACTTCGGCGCCATCAAGACGCGCAGCAACCCATCCGCTTGACGCGCGGCCGTTTGCTTCCGCGTGACTGCCGTGCCTGATTGCGGAGCAATTTTTTTTGCACGGAGGTATGTCATGGCTACGTACGTCATCCTCAGCCGTCTCGCTCCCGACGCGTTCAAGGATCCCAGGGACCTGAAGCAACTCGCCGCCACAGTGGCCGAGAAGATCAAGGCCGAATGCCCTGCCGTCACCTGGAAGAACAGCTATCTGACACTCGGGCGCTTCGACGTCGTGGACGTTGTTGAGTCGAACGATCTGAAACAGCTCGAGCGGGCGGCGTTGATCATCCGAGGCTACGGACACGCCGCCACCGAGACCCTGCAAGCGACGCCGTGGGACGAGTTCATCGCGGCACTGTAACGGAGGTTGATGGATCGGGCTCGAGGCGATGAAATTCACCGGGTTGATGCTGCGTCTCACCGTCGCGTGTCTGACCGTGCTCGCAGGAGTCGCCATCTTGCAGGATCGTTTTATCTACTTCCCTGAGAAGGCCGCAATCGAGGACCTCGCGTCCGGCGGACTTCGCGCCTGGCCGACACCTGAGGCGTTTCGGGGCCTCGTGGCCGAGCCGGTCGGAAAGGCGTGCGGCACGGCCATCGTCTTTCACGGCAATGCAGGGCACGCCGGACACCGTTCGTTCTACGCCGCGGCGCTCACCCGACTTAGGCTACGCGTGATCCTCGCCGAATATCCTGGCTACGGGCCACGCGACGGCGCGCCGGGCGAAGAGAGTCTGGTGGCCGATGCCCAACAGACCATAGCGCTTGCGCATCGCCTCTACGGCACGCCGCTGCTGCTCATCGGTGAATCGCTCGGGGCCGGCGTGGTGGCCTCGGCCGGCTCGCGCGAACGCGACAGGACCGCCGGCTTGCTGCTCATCACGCCATGGGACCGGCTCGAGCACGTCGCCGCTTACCACTATCCGTGGCTCCCCGTGAAGTGGCTGCTGCGCGACCGATACGACAGCGTGACACACCTGGCGTCGTTCGACCGCCCTGTTCTCGTCGTGGTTGCGGAAAGCGACAGCATCGTCCCCGCGCGCTTCGGCGAGGCGCTCTACGACGCGCTGGCCGATCCGAAACAACTGATGGTCGTGAAGGCGGCTGAACATAACGACTGGATTGGGCACGTCGACGATACCTGGTGGCAAGACGCGATCGGCTTCCTGCTCGTGCCTTCCCATTGAAATATGAAATCCCGCTCTGTCCCGCCCAAGTGGGAACGACTCTACGTCCTCGATGAGAAGAACCGGCCTGTCGAGGTGTTCAACCGCAGCGAGTGGTCGCGCTGGATGTCTGAGAACGAACTGATCTTCCGCCGCACGTTGCTGGAAGAATCCGGTGTGACGGTCACAACCCGCTTCTGCGGGGTGTCCGAAACGAGTACCGGGGAGGCCCTGTTGTTCCTGACGCGCATCGCCGGAATGCAGGCGCGAGACAACAAGAGCTATGGAGCAGGTACGCTTGATGAGGCGCTGGAGCAGCATGAGCGCATCGTACAGAAAATCCTCCGGATGCTGACCGGGCGGTGATCGCCGCAGCGCGACAATTCTCCGCGACCGTAGCCACACCTCGCAGGAGCAACATTGCCCGCCTGCGCGTCCACCCGAACGCGCGGCCGCCGTTTAACCTGGCTTTCAATGCGACGGATCCGCGACGTCTATTCGGATTGCAACGACTGCGTGCATTTCACAAACGGCGAATGATGCGCTGGGTGGCCCCTTTATGCAGGTCACTCAACTACATCGGATACGTACCCGATCGTATCCATCGTATTGTGGCCCGTTTGGGAAGTATGGCCAGGCGTTCCAACGCGGCGAAGCAGGTCGCCAGACCTCGACGTTAGAGATCCGGCTTCCGGAAAGTCGACCGTTCACACTATACGAACCGGCACTTCGTGGATAGCGTTGTTGCCGTAGCCCAGCCGGTTCCATTCGGCGCGCTCGGGCTGAGTGCGGCCGGCAAGATCGGTGGCCCGGGCGCGCAAGGTGACGACGCCCGGCGCATGGGCCCGGGTGATCAGCTCCCACCACTGCCAGCCGTGACGCTTGCGCTCGCTGACGAGATGCGCCCCCTGCCAGCCTCCGCCGCCCACACTTATCTCCACGCGCGCAATCTGAGCGGCGCCGGACCAGGCCACGCCGCGGATGGCCAGTTCACCGCACCGGACCTCCTGCTCAGGCGCCGGCTCGGTAATCAAGGCCCGCACCCGCTGCAGCGTGACCGGTTCGCGGACGGCCGCGCCATCGCGTTCCCATTCATACCAATACTTGGCGGCCTGGTAATGCCCGGCGAACGGCCGGTCGATGAGCTCGATTTCAGTCAGCCATTTGACCGACGCCACGGCATACCAGCCCGGGACGACGAGGCGAACGGGGTAGCCGTGCTGAATGGGCAGCGGTTCGCCGTTCATCGCATAGGCCAGCAGCACGTCAGGATCGCGGGCATGACCAAGCTGGAGACTGCGCTCGAAGCGCAACGGTCCTGAGTGGCCCTCCACGGTTCCGCCATCCGCCCCCCGGAACAACACCTCCGTCGCGCCCGTCCGCACGCCAGCCCGGTCCAGCACTTCCGTCAGCGACACGCCGGTCCACTCTGCGGTACTGACGGCCCCAAGGTCCCATTTCTCGCCCTCGATAGGCGGGTCGAACTTCATGCGGCCGTTTCCGGCGCACTCGAGGGTGACGATGAGTGTCTGCGACGGCATGTTGCGGAGGTCGCGCAAGCTGAGACTCAGCGGTCGTTCTACGAGGCCGCCAACGGCGAGCCGGAAGGCGGCCGGGTCGAGGTTGGGGATCTGGAAGTGATTGCGGACATAGAAGTGTGCGTTCGGCATGACCACGCCGCCGATCAGCGCCGGAATCGAGGTCTCGCAGTTGAGAGGATGCGCGCGATGGACCACCAGGCCGGCTTCAATCGCATTCTGGCAGGCGGTCTCGGGATCCAGCGCCGGCACGAGTTCGCTCACGGGCAGCGCTGCACCACAGCCGCCGCTCGCGACCACGCGCGCGCACGTCGATGCGGGATAGATGTCGAGGCTGCCGGCCATCTGGAACGGCTTCATGAACTCGCGCAGGTGATCCTCGTCATCAGCTTCCGCGATGATGTACAAGGTGTGCTCACCCTGCACAACGGCCTCGCCCCGGATCTCCACCCCGTGCCGCCTGACGTTTGGGCGGCTCAGGTGATTCAATAGCATGGCCCCCAAATAGGGATCCTGAGCAGGGCAGCGTTCGGCCGCGTGCTGATGCCGCACAACGAACAGTGTCATGATCGCCTCCCTGCACGCCGGTTCGATCAGCTTACTGCGGGTCGGTGGTCAAAGTCGAGCTCAGAAAAGATCGAACGCAAATGGTCCGGTTTATGGAACGGCGCTGCAGAGCCTCCAGCCGCCCCCCGGAAATCGATCGCGCCAGTGGCTGGTGAAACTGCTCCGTCAGCCCGTCGTTTTTGGCACCGTCCGCGCCGCGTTCCGGCGGCTGTTTCCTGGAGCTGGCCGAGCGACCGCGCCCGGCCAAATTGCAGCCATCAAGGCGGGAGTAATGGGCAATAAATGCGCTGCAGCACGGTGACGCGCAGCATGCCCGGTAGAGGCAAGTCTGTTCATGACGCGAGAGACTATACTTCACTGCAGATGGTCAATCCACAGCCTGCGGCCAGTCGCGCAGGAGAACAGATGGCAGCCCAAAGCCGTCGGGTCTCGCGATCGTCCTATTCGCGAATTTTTTGCAGTGGTGTCGGGGATTCCTCAGCGTTCCGAGGAGCATGGTATGAATTCTCAGGCTAAGCCGAATTGGCGCGATCACGGCGTCAAGATTATTCCGGGTTCCCGCCTCGATATGAATACGCCCCAAACGCCTGGCATGACGAGAGCGGCTGCAATCACTCACGCCCGGACGGGCGCCAGCAAACTTTGGGCCGGCACCGTCACCATCGACGCCGACGCCAAAACGGGCGCCCACCATCATGGTGAACTGGAAAGCGTCATCTACGTTGTGCGCGGCAGGGCACGTATGCGATGGGGTGAACATCTCGAGTTCGCCGCAGAGGCAGGGCCTGGCGATTTCATTTATGTGCCCCCGTTCGTACCCCATCAAGAGATCAATGCGAGCAGGACCGAGGTGCTCAGTTGCGTTGTGGTCCGTAGCGATCAAGAGCCGATAGTCGTTAACCTGGATATCGAGCCCGCCGAGCCGCCGGAAGATGTCTATTGGGTCGATCCGATTCATCCGCATCCGTAAGTGCGGCTACCGGTTTCCGCCGTCAGTTCCGGAGTGGCCTTTCGGGTCCCTACAGAACTGACGATCAAATGACCGTCGGTCAAGCGATCAGCGCTGTGCATAAGCGGAGCCTGGGCGCTGTGCTGCGCCTCTTCGGTGGAATCGAAATCGGCGGGAGGCGGCTCAGTGTCGCGAGCACACGGCGCTATGGTTGTGTGCCTGCGGTGTTGGCCTTTCCTTGCTTTCTTAGTGGTCTATTAGCGTCGCCCCTGTGCGGGGCAGGCACTTACTTTCTTTGCCCACCAAGTGGACTTCCTTCGGGGCGCCGCCGCAAAGAAAGTAAGCAAAGAAAGCGGCGCTTCACACCGCTAATTCTTAAGCGGGTCCCCTGGCTTGGAGGAGGTAGTGGAGCATCTGGAATCGGTGTTCTCGCGCACTCCGCGCTGGTGACAAGGCAGTCATACTTCCGGCGGCGCTGCGCGCGCCGCAGGGTACTTCTCAAAACCGACGGGGCGTATTTGCTTCCCGGGTCGTCCTTCCCGGCTCGCACTGCGTGCTCGCCGGGACGGTCTGCCAAGGGAACCAGGGGCGCGATCCAGAGGGCAACGCGCGATGCAGTTCTGGCGTTTATGGCGGCACAGGGCGAAGCGGATTACAAAAACCGCGCAGAGATGCAGCGGGGCGATCGCGAAAGCGGCCGGAAAATACAAGGGCCGCGTGCGGTCGCACGATTACGCGGTGATCAAGGCGTGGCGAGCGGCACACGGCGCGAGTATCCAGGTAACCGCAGAAAACTTCGGCGTTGGCACCGCGACGGTCAAACGCGCTTGCGCGGAAATCACAACGGGTCGCCCGGGAACTCTATGATTCAAGGAGGCACTTATGGAAGACCGGCGCTGTCAGCGCTTTCAGCCCGCGTCAGGTGGCAACTGGCAAACGCTTCGGAGGGAAAAATATGAGCATCCGTATTGTCCAACTCGGATCACCTCGCACAGTTGACGAAGGCGTCCGCATCGGTACCGTTCGACGGCCGCCGCGTGGCGTACCGAAGGCCGAGTTTGGCAGCCGGGACTATTACGATGTCTGGCTCCCCAATTTGTCGCCCAGCGCAGAACTGATGGCTGAGGGCAAGGAAGCGACGAGCACTGCCGATTGGGACCGGTTTGCGCGGAAATTCCGGGCTGAAATGAGCGACAGTAATACCAGCAAGGTGCTGGACCTTCTGGCCGCGCTATCACAAACGACCAACTTCTCCGTCGGCTGCTATTGCAACGACGAAAGCCGGTGCCACCGAAGCATTCTTCGTCATCTGTTGGCCGAGCGAGGTGCGTTGGTAGCGTGATTCTGCATAACTCGCGTCGATCATGTTGTCGTCGCGCCTATCGCGTGCTTTCCGTCAGATCGCAGGGTGAATTTTGCAGCGGGTTTCTACTTTCGCGCCACCTGACTAGATGCTATGGGAGGGCTGTGGAAGTAAGCCCGCTGGAGTAAAACGGGATTTGCAGACTCGTTTTCTCGAAGGAGCACGCAAAATGGACGCGACTGACACAGCCCTCCCATAGCGTCTAAAGGCAACTTGTCTTGAGGACGCACCGCGTCCGGCGGCGTATACGGCACATCCTTCAGCCTTCCCGCAATCACATTCGCACACTGCACCACTGATAAGCGATCACATTCCGCGTAGCTCAGGTTCAACTTGCGAAGAATGGTGACCAAAATGTCCGCATCGGCCTCGGTGTTGACATTCAGAAACTTCTGGGTCGTCTGCAATCAGAATCCTGAGCATATTTGTGGTTCATCGCAAAGCGGGACGTGAATCGAAATCACCGTGCCCGTATCGGGCGCGCTTTCGATCTGCAGCGTTGCGCCAATCAGCCGGGCGCGCTCCCTCATCCCGAGCAATCCATAGGAGTACCCCTCCACGGCGGCCGCCGCGTCAAAGCCGCAACCGTCGTCGCTGACGTGGAGGTCAAGCGCCGTGTGGCTGCCCGTTAACGTCACGTCTGCCCGCGACGCCCCAGCGTGACGCGCGACATTCGTCAGCGACGCCTGCACGATACGGAACACGGCAGTCGCGTGCGCATCCGACAAAACGGGTTCACCGCCATTGATCCGAAACTGACAGGGAATGCCGTTGCGTCGACCGAAGTCTTCGACTAGCCACTCGAGCGCCGACACGATCCCGAAGTTCAGCGCTGCGGGCCGCAGATGGTTCGCCACATTGCGCACCATCCAGATCGTCTTTTCAACGAGCTCACGCATGTCGTCGGTCTTTTTCACGGCTTCCGGGTCGCCGAAAAGCCGCATCTTGAGCAGCGACACATCCATCTTCAGCGCGGTCAGCAACTGGCCCAGCTCATCATGAATTTCCATGGCAATGCGCTTTCTTTCCTCTTCCCGAATCGCCTCCATGTAGGCGGACACCTCGCGCAACTGTTCGCGCGACTCGAATAGCTCCTGCTCGATGCGCTTGCGTCCTGTAATGTCGTTCAGGCCGATGTAGATTGCCGGTGCATCGTCATACGTGGCGACGCGCGCCGTCGCCATTGCCCAGAACCTAGTGCCGTCCGATCTGCGGAAATGGACCTCAGTGTTGCGAAAACTCCCCTCATGCCGCAAATGCTCTACCAGCCTGTCGAGCTCCGCGGCATCCACATAGAGGTCAACGATGTTGCTGATTACGCCGTTGCGCGGATCGAGTCCGAACAGCGCGAGCAACGGCTCATTCGTGTAGAAAATCTTGCCGTATGGCATTGAGATAATGCACAGCGGTACTGGGCTCGTCTCGACAATGGCGCGAAAGCACGCCTCGCTCGACTGCAGTCGAGCTTCGATCCGCCTACGCTCCTCGACTTCGGACCGTAGGCTCGCATTAGCTCGCGCGAGTTCCTCTTCCACCTTCCTGCGTTCGGTGACGTCGCGGGCAATGCCGGCGGTACCCGCCAGTTGTCCATGTCCGTCGGCGAAAGGTGTCTTGATCGTCTCCACCCACCTCCGGCGACCGTCCGCCTCGATATGGGTTTCTTCGATCCGTTTGCGGCGCCACGAGTCCATCACCTCGACATCGTCGGAGCGGTATGCCATTGCGTGTTCAAG
Organism: Paraburkholderia sp. IMGN_8; assembly: GCF_038050405.1. Lineage (NCBI taxonomy): Bacteria > Pseudomonadati > Pseudomonadota > Betaproteobacteria > Burkholderiales > Burkholderiaceae > Paraburkholderia > Paraburkholderia sp. IMGN_8. The sequence goes on from NZ_CP150900.1 coordinate 3,182,975, forward strand.
CGGGTGCAAGTCGAAGTCGGTCTTGCCGATCATGTCAGCCGGTTCAGCGTAGCCTAAGGCGCGCACCAACGCCCGGTTGGTCGCCACGTATCGACCGTGAGTGTCTTTTACCCAGGCGAGGTCCGGAATGTTGTCGAGGATCGCCGCCATCTGCGCGTTCGCGCTGCGGAGTTCGGCAGCATGCTGATCGAGTCCCTCGATCATGACGTTGAGGGCATCGACCAGCTGATCCAGTTCGTCGGGTTTCCGCCGTGTCCGGCGCAACCGCAATGGTGCCATGGCGATACCCGGTGTGCGTCCTCGCAGCGTCGCAGCAATATCGACGAGATGGCGCGTCGCGAGCCTGTGAACCATGAACAGGATGAACAGCGCGACCAGAAACGTTTTCGCCGCGTTGCTCACGAGGATCACCAACGCCTGGCGCAACAGATCGCGATAGATGTCAGTCAAACTACCCTCAAGATGCAGTATCCCGATCTGGTGCCGATCGTTGTCACAGCAATAAATGGGAAACTCCCTGACAACCGCGTTTTCGACCTGTACGGAGCCTCGGGAAACCGTCAGCGGGTTCGCGACCTGCGTTTCGCGGACTTCGACGTAACGGATCAGGGGCAGGTGCAGCATTCCGTCGAGCTGATCCTCCAGCCGTTTGCTATCGAGGGCCCACAGCGAGTTGCCCAGACCACGCGCATAGCCCTCCTCAATTTCGTTGAAGCGGTTCTGCAATCCTGAGACCTCAGCCTGGTAACTTAGCAAGAGCTGAACGACGGTCACCACCAGCGTCACCATCGTACTGAACAGCAATACGCGGCTCAGTAGGGCGGCCGCAATTCCACCCCGCGGCGTCCTGAAAGTTTTAGGCAACGAGCCAGTATGGGTAGCCAGCAAGATCAGCTCCGGGTAAGACGGCCATCGTGACTGTAACTTCCATGCCGCCAGCACGGATCACCGGGCTGATCCGTACCGGCGGCACCAGAGATCGAGTCTGCGATGTGAAACCAATACTTACGAAGATGTGGTATATGAAAACTGTACAGTGGCCTGACCAGATGCTGCCGTGGTGCTGGTCGCTGCGGGCAACGCTTCGGCATCGAGAGACGGAATCCCCGGCAGCGCTCCTGCCTGAACCCGCACACATCCTGCCCCGGGCACTCGTTCGAGCGCCGGATGCACTGGTCCATCGCGACGATGCTGGCGAAACTTCGAAGTTCGACATTGCTAGCGGCAATGTCGCTCCCGACCGCACGATTGGTATCGTCCAGACGTAATAGACATAGCGATCCGGAACCGTAGTGCAAGAAGCTACTCTGGAGCGCTTACTGGGTGTAGTTTGCCAACACCGCACGAATCGCCGGATCATTCATGTTGTTCGGCGTGACCGTCACCACGTCGACGAATACTTTGGAGCGAGGCGGCTGGCCCTGCAAGGCCCCAACCAATGTTTCTACCGCCAGATAACCCATGCGGTAAGGGTCCTGCACCACATCGGCATAAACGACGCCACGCTTGAGCGCATCCATGAATTCCGGGCGCCAGTCGAATACGACCAGGCGCGGGTGATCGCCGACGGCCTTGGCTTCGATGACTCGCAGGGCGCCATAGGCGATCGGCTCAGCCGGTGCGAAAACAGCATCGAGGTGACCCGCATAGGCGTTCAAGGCCTTGGCGATCAATCCCTCCGCTTCACGGGGCCGGTACCCCACATAGGTATCGACAACCACATCCCATCCCTCTTCCCGCGCCACGGTCAGAAACCCGTCTTCGCGCTCGGTTGTGGAACTGATGTTCGGTGCGAGCCGCAGCACTGCTACCTTTGCCCCCCTCCGCAGGACTGGCACAAGACTGAGAGCCGCCTTTTTCCCCGCGACGAAATTGTCGGTGCTGACGGTAGAGATAGCGTTGTAATCGGTGCTGCTCCGGTCTATCAGCACCGTAGGGACCGCGATCGAAACTGGAGTTGCCACATTCTCCAACGGCTCGGGCGCCAACAGGATACCAGCGACTCCACGCTGCACCACGTAGTCGATCATCCGTAGCTGGATGTTCGGTTGTGTGCCAAGCGAGGCACCGTCTGAAGGGTTGCGCATCATCAGTTCAATATGCTTATCCTCGCCTGCCTGCTTGATCCCCTTTGTCATCGCCTGCCAGAAAACAAGCGACGATCCGGCCAGTACGACGCCGACCCTGGCGGCGTACGCAGTTGGTAGCGCTCCGGTCAATGCGGCAAACAGCACAACCAGTGTAAGGACTCTACGCATGGTGGACTCCCACAACGCCGGGACGCAACCCTCGCCGGTCTTGGGAGAGGCACGAGGACCCACGACGCCACGGTCATTCCGCCTTGCCGATCTCACGTCACCCTCCTCGGTCTCATCTGGCACATCTTTCCAGACGCGGTATCGCATTAATCGGAAGCGGCTTTCGACTCTGCCGAAAGCCTCGGACCGCTCATGTGGCAGAAGACTATCTTCTGCTCTTGATCGGAGATAAGGTCAAGTCTGGTGGTGCGACACGTGTCGCCGTCAGCCGTGCGTAATGCGCGCATGTAGTATACGGTAAAGCTCTTCGTTGTCTTGTCACGCTCGGTGTTCGGAACATTGATCGCGGTACCGTGACCTGCTGTACGACCAGCAGTTGCCTATGCTTAGCTCCCCACATTAGCGCGCACGGGGTGGGCTTGGGGCTCGACATAAAATCCAGCCGCACCGGGCGGATCACAACTGGACGGAAATCAGCGATGCGCACCAGGTGGGGAACCTGGTCGAGATTCCCGGACAAACTCAGCCAGCCGTTGTGTTCAGTCTGAGATGCCTGGACAACGAACTCATGACAGGCTTCGGCAACGGCTTGCAATACAGAAACCCCTGCGCGACCTGACAACCGTTTGCCTCAAGAAACGCCGCTTGCTCCACCGTCTCGACGCCCTCCGCAACAACCTGCTGCCCCAGGGACCGCGCAATGGAAAGGATGGCCTTCACGAGTTCCGCATGACGCCGGTCCGTGGTCACCTTCTGAACGAATGATCTGTCGATCTTCAGCGTATCGATCGGGAATTGCGTCAGATAGCTGAGCGCGGAGTAACCTGTGCCGAAATCGTCGATCGCAATGGAAAGCCCCATAGCCCTGAAGGCCGAAAGCACCCATAATCGTCTCATCCTCTTCCAGCAGTACGCTTTCAGTGATTTCAAGCTCCAGCCATTCAGGGCGGCAGCCGGTTTCTTCGAGGATTCCGGTCACCATCTGGACCAGATCGTGACACTGAAACTGCCGGGCCGACAGGTTGACCGCGACCTTATGAATTCTGGTTCCGCTGGCGTTCCATTCGGCCGCTGAACGACTCGCCTCCCGCAGCACCCACTTGCCCAGATCAACGATCAAGCCCGATTCCTCTGCAATCGGGATGAACTGCCCCGGCGAAACCAGTCCGACCCCAGGGCGGTGCCATCTCAGCAGGGCCTCGGAGCCGATCACTTCGTGATCCTGGAGCAATACCTTCGGCTGGTAATGCAGTTCAAGTTCCCCACGTCCGATGGCGCCGCGAAGCTCCGCCTTCAGCTGCAGGTGCGCTGTGGCATCGGCTGTCAGTTCCCTGGAGTAGAAGCGGAATCCGCGGCGGCCAGAGCGCTTGGCGGAGTACATCGCCGAATCCGCGTATTTCAGCAGATCGTCTGCGTCTGGACTGTCAGTCGGATATACGGCAATGCCCACGCTGCATGAGATAAACACCTCTTTCCCATTCAGCACGAACCGCTCGTCGAACCTGTCAATGATCGTGCGAACAATATGCTCCAATGCGTCGCCATCACGAACATCTGGTAGCACAATGGCAAATTCGTCGCCGCCGAAACGGGCCACCGTATCGCAAGGGCGAACCGAGATGCGCAAGCGCGCGGCCGCCTCGCGTAGCAACGTGTCTCCAGCCGCATGCCCCATCGTATCGTTGACGCCCTTGAACTGGTCCATATCGATCATCACCACGCCAATCAATGCATGGTGCGCCGCCCCGGCGACCGTCCGCCTCAGACGCTCATTGAACAAGACCCTGTTCGGCAGGGAAGTCAACGTATCGTAATAGATCATCTGACGAAGCTGCCGCTCCATCTTCTTCATTGCTTCGAATAACTGTCCGATTTCATCACGCGAATCTACCGTGATCTGATTCTCCAGCTTGCCCGATGCAATATCGTTCGCGACCCCGGCAGCCCTCTTCAGCGGACCGAGTATTGAACGCAATATCGCCACTGACACGACCATGACTACCAGCAAGTTGACGATGACCAACGCAATCGAAATCTGGCTGATCCGGCTCGCAGTCGATGCGCTTTCATCCGAAGCGCTCTTTGCCTGCTTGAGGCTGAGAGCCACATCCTCCCTCAACACCCTGGTCAATGCTGCTGCGACGTCTGCGCCGCGGTTGACCGCATCCGCGCCAGCGTCAAAATTGCCCGCTGCGAACGCGGCTATTGCCTCGTTCGCATAACGCCTGTTCTCTGCTATCAGCCCGTTCAGCCGGTCGGCAAGCTCCCGCTCGTGACCGTCACGCACATGAGCCGGGTAATAGGATGCCCATTCCCGATCGGCTATTTCCAGATCGGCACGAATGCCCGGGGCAAACTTCCCGACATCCGCGGCTAGCCGCGTGGCCTGCAGGCGTCTGATCGTCGCGCGGCTATTGAGGAGCGCAATCGTTACATTCGAGATTTTCGCAATCTGTAGCGTGTTCCTGGAATACATCCCACTCACATTGGTACTCATCCGCGAGACGCCCAATGTACTGAACAGTCCGATTGCGATCATCGTCGCGGCGCATATGCTGAAGGCAAAAATGATCTTGCGGCTGATCGTCGATAACGGTCCGTTCATCTCTTCACGGTCTTCCTGTCAGAGCGTTAGATGTTCGATGCGAAGAAACGACCACATAACTGCCGTGACATGTAGCTGAGCACACGCTCACTCGCGCTCCTGAGACATGAGAAAGGACACTGCGCTACGGGCGGTGCCAAACGGTCTCGCCCGGCAAAGCCTGGGCTGGTACGAAGGGTATGCCTGTACCGCTCAGGACAGACAGCAGCGTGAACTGCTGGCATACGCGTTGTGCGCATCGGCCACCGCTTCGTTGCTCGTCTTGATCTTGTAGTCCTGGAATTGCACCATTAGCCAGGCCCAGCGGTCCAATGCCGGAACCGTCTCCTTCATAATGACTTCAGACGTAGAGGGATCATTCTTGAGCCCGAGCATCGCCGCCTTGTCGACCAAGGGCAGCGCCTCATCCCGAACAACCTACAGTTGCTTCAGAAAATTCCTCTCGCCGCTGGTGGTGCCCGGGTCCTGACTGAAGCGGTCGTTAAATCTCTTCTCGCTATAGCTTGCCAGGCTTTGGTCGAACGCCCGCTCTTGAATGGTCATGCGCGGAACATCATTGAGAATGATGAGGTTGCGCATGGCCGTGGTCACATCCTCTTGTTGACAAGAAGTTTTTGTCCAGGAATTTCGCTTGTCGCGTTCGCCGCTTGACACGCAGACAGTAGCGGCCACGATTACATGTATGTATACGGCCGCAACGAACGGCAGCTGAAGGACTACTTGTGTAGGCATTTCCTGAAATTCATGTAGGGAAACTGGGCATGCCACGCGTCGAATGGCGGCTCCCGGTCATGGGAAACACGCATCGCATTCGTATGTGCAGTCGATCCGCAACCGCCGCCCCGCGCCGCCGCAGCCATCTCGTTCCGAGGGCTCTGTCAGGTTGAATTGTCGATAGCGCAAAAGCGCGGCTGACGCGGCTTTGCTCAGACAGCGGACGGGTTTTGGGCAAGCTCAGTAGTCCGCCCTGAATAACCCGGAGAGCCTCGTGCGACGGAGCTTTTAGGCCGAAATGGTGTTGTGAGATTTGCAGGAACCTGGCACATTAACGCGAGAATCCTGCATTTTTCGACGAGGTGCAGATGGGCCCGAAGACACCTATGCCGGAACAAGATTTCTTCCGGCATCCGCTGCGCGAACAGATCAACCTGAAGCATCCGCTGGTGCGGTTGGCCGAGCTGATCAACTGGGAGCGGCTGGGCGCGTTAATGAGCGAGAGCTTCGTGTCGGGCAAAGGTCGACCGGCGAGCTCGCCGCGCCTGATTGCGGGGCTGCTGTATTTGCAGCACACATTCGATCTGTCCGACGAAGAGGTCGTCTGGCAATGGGTGGAGAACCCGTACTGGCAGGTGTTCACCGGTGAGACCTATTTGCAGACCGAACCGCCGATCGACCCGTCGAGCCTGACGCGCTGGCGCAAACGACTGGGCGAAGCCGGCGTTGAAGAGCTGCTGGCCGAGACGATCGAGGCGGCCAAACGTGCCGGTGTGATCAAGGCCGCGAGCGTGAAGCGGGTGATCGTCGACACCACGGTGATGGAAAAGGCGATCTCCCATCCAACCGATTCACGCCTGCTCGAGCGGTGTCGCGAACATCTGGTGAAGGCGGCCGCGCGGCATGGCCTGAAGCTGCGGCAGAACTACAACCGCGAGGCGCCGCGTCTGGGGCTGCAGATTGGCCGCTACGCTCACGCGAAGCAGTACAAGCGCATGAGGAAAGCACTGCGCACGCTGCGTTCACGCGTTGGACGGGTGATGCGCGATGTGGAGCGACAGGTCGCCCAGGTGGCAGACCCCGGCCGTGCTGCATTGATGGAGCTGATTGGCCGCACGAAGCGCATCCTGGCGCAGAAGCCGAAGGACAAGAACAAGCTGTACGCGCTGCATGCGCCGGAAGTCGAGTGTCTGGCCAAAGGCAAGGCGCGCAAGCCATACGAATTCGGCGTGAAGGTGTCGATCACGACGACTCACAGGGAAGGACTGGTAGTTGGCATGCGCTCGATGCCGGGCAATCCGTATGACGGTCATACGCTGGCTGAAGCGCTGGAGCAGGCGGCAATCCTGAGCGACGTCACGCCGGAAGTCGCCATCGTCGACCGTGGATACAAGGGTGTCGCCGTCGACGGCGTGAAGATCTACCACCCGGGCCTGCGGCGGGGTATCACACGCGGACTACGCGCGATGATCAGACGGCGCAGCGCAATCGAGCCAGCCATCGGTCACATGAAGACAGACGGAAAACTCGATCGGAACTGGCTCAAAGGTGCGCTGGGCGACGCGATGCACGCGGTGCTGTGCGGCGCTGGCCACAACCTCCGGATGATCCTGAGGAAGCTACGGCTTCTTTGCGTCTTTATTCTGGCTGCCATGCTTAACCGCCGCAATGCTGCGGTCCCATCGCCGTAACGCCGGTGGTCGGCAAAACGAATTGTTCAGGACGGACTCAGTAATGCGAGGCCAGGCGGGAAAGCGACGACCGTGATAAAGCGATTTTGTTTTCTTCATCGCGCAATCTGACGTGACCACCCCGCCAACGTGACAGAGTCTGGTGCACGATGGCTATCCGCTGACCATATCCGCCGACATGTCGGAACGATCGGATGCGATGGACGGATGTGAATCGGGAACATGCACGCGCACGCAGTTGCGACCGGCCCGCTTGGCGGCATAGAGCGCTTCGTCCGCCATGCCTACCAGCGTCGCCAGTTCGACTGGTTCGTACGACGCGGGAACACAGGCGACGCCGATGCTCACGGTCAGCGTAGGCGCCGAACCGCCGTCGTGGTTGGCGCCGTCTTCTTCGATCGCCTGCCGCAGCGCTTCGGCGATGACGGCCGCTCGCGCGGAGTCGACCCGCGGCAGCACAGCAGCGAACTCTTCGCCGCCATACCGCGCGACGAACTGCCCGGGACGGGAAATATGTTGGCTCAACGTGCGCGCGAGACGGATGAGAAGCCGGTCGCCCGCCGGATGACCGTAGAGGTCATTGCACGTCTTGAAATGGTCCACGTCGATGAGCATGAGGGACAGCGGTTGCCGCGCGTCACCCCTGTCGTGCAGGACAAGCGGAAGCGTCTGATCGAAATACCGCCGCGAAAACACGCCGGTGAGGCCGTCGTGAAAGGCCTGCTCCCGTAGCTCCGCATTCAGTGTGATGAGCGTCCGGTAGAGCTTGCGGACTTCCCACAGCAGGGTGCACAGCAGGATGATGGGCGAAAATGTTGCCATGACGGCGGCAACGAGCCAGCCGACGGTATAGCGGGCATGGGTTGCGGTGACGAGCGTATCGTCGACCAGATAGACCAGCAGGGTGATGCATAGCCACAGATCCACCCGGTCGCGCAAGCCTGCGAGGATTACTACCACCAGAACCAGCAGCGCCTCCACGCATAGCATCGCGAGAACCGTACTGAAGAAAGCGGTGCGTGTATCGTTGATCACGAGCGCGGGCAGGTGAGGCGCGTAGCGCGTGATGACTGCACCGAGTCCCGCTGCGACCAACAGCGGTGTTGCGATCGCCGTCGCAACAACCGCCGCTGGCCGGGCGGGACGTTCCTTGCGGTTGGGGCTGAATCGCGCCGCGGCGACCAGCAGCGGGAAGCCGCCATGAAAGCCGACCCATAGCCATGGCAACGGTTGGGCACCAGGATCCCCAAACACGCCGGTCATCCCCAGCATGGCGAGGAGTTGCAGCAAGGCGATCGTCAACAGAAAGACGTAGGCGCTGCTCAGCATGACCATGCCGCGCCGGCGTGTCGCGCTAAACTGAAGCATCAGCAGGAACGCAGTGACGGCACTGCAGACAAGAATCGTGGTGTACGTGATCGGAAAGACCAGCGGTTGCGGACGCAACGGATGGTTGGCGAGCGGCAACACGATCAGACCGGTGGCGATGACCAGTGCCGCAAGGCTGCATGCAAACACCACATGTGTGCGTGCAATCGGCTGGGCTGACAAGGACCGCATGGAGGATGCCCCTAAATATCGCGCCTGCATAGCCGTGTCACGGTTTGCAAAGGCGCCGGGGATCACCGGCGCAGTAGGCCGCCGCCGGAATGGTTGAAGCAGTGATTGCCCCGAGGATCACCGCCAACATCTTCGTCGAGTGCTTCTTTCGCGCGGTTTGTCGTCACGCCGCGATCGATCGTGATAGGTGCTTTGACGGCACAGCTGCGTGGATTCCCGCTTTGGCCCGAAGACAACGCAACAGGCGGTTGGCGCCGCCATGGCGGCTCGGAACGTGGGATTATGACGCACGGGGCGTCGCGTGACGATCTTTATATCGCAGCGCTTCTTGCGATTTTAACACCGGAGAAAATCACGCCATAAATGTTTAACAATGGTTGCAATGAAAGGATATTGCTTTTCTCGCGCCATCCGTGGCAACGTTAATCGCTTGCCCTTGAGAACGCAGCTATTCATCATATCAACAGGACACAGCCTTTATTCTCTGTCTCATATTGCAAACGGCTCTGTCACGTTGGCGGGGTGGTCACGTCAGATTGCGCGATGAAGAAAACAAATTCGCTTTATCACGGTCATCGTTTTCCCGCCGCAGTCATCAGCTGCGCCGTGCGCTGGTATTTCCGGTTCCAGCTCAGCCTTCGTGACATCGAAGATTTACTGTTCGAGCGCGGTGTGATTGTCTGTTACGCCCCGAAGGAAGTCCCCTTTGGGGGACGACACGGTTCGGCACGAGGGAGAGCCTTGGACGGGAGCACTCGTCCACGACGACGTGGGGAGCTGAGCGCTAGAGCATAGGGACGTGGCCACACGGCCACGTTTCAGGTTGGCGATGGGCCTGTTGGCGTGAGGCAGGTTCATCGCAGGAGATTGGGGTGGGTCGTGAAGACCGGGAAGAAATGGCTTCAGCTTAAGCGCATTGCCCGACCGGCTTGCACACCGGCGGCCGCGCCATTACAGCAACCTCAACCTGAGTGTGCGTCAGCGCGGACAGCACCGTGTGATCATGAAAGCGGAACGAGCAAAGTATCTGCGAAACAGAGGCGAGCCTCGCGATCTCTTTGAGCGAAAGCGCGACCAGAACGTCGGCCACCTCCGACGACACGCCGAGACTGCTCATGCCCGAGGCTTTGTCTTCCACGAGCAGGCGCTGGATCAGGAGAAGATAGGAGAGGTTCATCTCGTGTATCAAGCGGTGTGTGTCGTGCTCCATTTCTACCACCTCCCGTGATACCGGCCGGATCGTCTCTGCTGTGAAGGCACGGCGCAGCGTACAGACGCAACAACTGTCGCCGTACGTGGATACTAGACACGCCGTGGGCGCCTCGCCATCAGGACTCCCAGAAATTGCGTTAGGCCGATGCGAAAATTTCCGTAAGGAACTCCCTACCCGCGCACTGCGCTGCCCTGCCGCGTCCCGCCTCGCTTGGCGGACCACAGGCCGGCCCCCGAATACCAGACGTGAGCATAGCCACGATGACATGGCGCGTTTACACAATGCCCCGGCCGGCGCTTTCAACTGGATGGCTACGCTCGCCCGCATCAGTGAGCTGTTTGACCTCGACCACGAGGCTGCAACATTCAGAGCCAGTGGCCTGCCTGTGGCCTACCTGTGACCTGCCTGTGCCACCAGCCATAATCCGGCTCGCGGCCGGCACTCGGACGCCGGGTGCCGCGGTACCCGACATTGCGTAGGCAATAGCGATGCGCGGCTCGCGTGCAAGCACGAAAACGATGCCCTGCATGAGCAGGTCGTCGCGGGGAAGCCGGCTAGACGCCAGCGTCCCCCTTCGTCCCGTCACGATTTAGTTTGCTTTTCGACAGTATTTAGCGCATGGTGAAATGATCCCGATGTACCTGGCCGCCCTTTTTTCGCATCCGGACAGGCATGATTCCATGACGGTCAGTAGCGCTTAAGGAGCGCGCGCCATCATGACCATTCCCACCATCGAATACAGAGGGTACGAGCTACGTGCGTACTCTCATCAGGTATTCCCGCTGCATCGTGCCCCGTATGCCAAAGGTCCGAGGCAGTTCTCATCGATCGTGCGAATCGACACCATACCGTCCAGCGAGGTCAAGGCCCGGCGCTATGCAACGTTGTTCGACACGGTAAGTCCCACCACCGCGGACGACGCCATCGACCTCGCGGTGCAATACGGCAAAGACATCGTTGATGGCAAGGTTGAGGCGACCGGACTCTGACACGCCGAATGCCAGTTAGTCCACAGCTCGAGTGGAGCAGGTCATGCAATATCCGCTTTATGTGCACCGCGACGGCGATACCGGCTTTCGTGCCAGTTTTCCCGATTTTCCCCGAGCCGCTGCGCGTGGCCATTCGTTCGATGAACTGAAACGCAACGCGCAGGAGGTTGTCGAATTGATGTACGACCGCAGCGAGCAACTCATACCCGCTCCCACCTGCAGTACGTCGGAATTGCAATCGCTCGACATGGACAATGGCCGTGGGATCTGGATGTTCATCGAGATCAATCTGGCGCGGGTTACCTCGACAGCCGTGAGCGTTCAATTCAGTCTGCCCCAGAGTCTGCTTCAGCGAGTCGATGCTGCAGCAAAAGAACGTCGCTTGACGCGCTCCACGTTCATTACGCTGGCTGTCGTACACGAACTTGAGAACCGAGACGAAGGGCAATTGTCCTGTACGCCGGTTTCCCAGTGGGTGTTCGTGGACGGATGACATAGCTAGCGCTACGACGGGCGTCAGGAATCAAACCCGAACTTACGATGTGTCGCGTCGTCCCGACTATCGAGGGCGGCGCCAACCGCCTGTTGGCGAACCAGTTTTTTCCACAGTAGGAGTGCATCATGATCGATGACCAGGTAAATGCCGAAGAACTGGCAGAAAGCAGGAGAAAGAGAGAGGCCGCAGCGAATGCAACGGATGATGGCATGCCGGCGGCCCCGGAAAATGAAAAGCCAATCGTCGAAGAGACTCAAAACAGAGCGCCGAAGCAATGGGTCAGGCACGCAAGAAAATGGCTGGGTGCTGGAAGCGGCTTTATGCGACCTTGAACGTCGGTGACTCATAAGGAAGATATTGTTCCGCCCTGAGACAGCGGAAGCGGAAGAACCGGCGAAGCGTCGGTTTTTTTCTGTAGCGCGGCATTGTCCCGGCACGAGGGCCCTAACGGGAACTCGGAAGTCAGATCCGCTGGCGCAGGTATGAGAAGAACGGGTACGGTGCCATATCGCGATCCAGGCGAGGCAGCATGGACTCGACGTGAAGCCGCACGCGTGAAGCCACCCGCGGCTCGTGTGACAAGTTCGGAGCGCCCCACACCCTGTACGGTATAGCGCGCAGATATGTCAGCCCGGCCGGTACAGACTTGATCCGTGACACCAAATCAATTCTGCAAGGATCCCGATCTCAAGCGACCAATTCGAAAGAGACCCGACGCATCTCGAACGGATCATTCCGTTACTTGTGCACGGAAATCCGCTCGCGCTATCGTACTGGCGGGGTCGTGTTTCGTCGCTATCGACACGACAGGGTCGGCTTCCCGGTGGAACCAGGCGCGTAACCCGACTGCTTAACGTATTCGATGAAGTCGAGCGCGCATTGATATCAGGCAAGGTCACCGCCCGACGGCCACCGGAATGAACCGCGCCGCGCTTACGTCTCGGTCACAGCGTCTTCAAATCCGGCAACAGGCGCTCGAATTCCCGCTTCATCACGGTGCAGCACTCGCAGACATGACTGATGTAGCGGGGGTGCTGCGGTGACGCCACTCAAGACCGCGTAGACGGGTCGGGTCCAATGGTACTGGAGTAGCGGAATGGGGCCTGCTCACGACGGCGGGCTAAGTGAATTTCCGCCCGTATCGCATCAGATCACCGAGACCATATCACTCCTTTCCCCCACCGTTGATCCCGCTTCCACTTCGCCATACCTGCTTTCCCCGCTCGGAGAGCTCGCCGCAACTATGCTCCGCGTCGGCCTCCGTCCCTTCTATCGCCATTTCGCCGCCTGCCTGTTCCTGTGCCTTTTGCTTCTGCCCGTGCCGCGCTGCCACGGCTTCATCGTGCGACCTACCTGCGTAATTCATGGTCATTTCGCCAACTCCTCCAAAAAAACAGTCTTTGCAACCTGCCAATCTGCCCAGCGCGTGTCATTTCTGGAGCGACAATCCCAATTGCTTGCGTAGCCTGTCCAATACATGATGTTCACCCATCCAACGGATTTCCCGCTTCCGCAGAACGCTGCGCCTGTATCGCCGCAGCGACACGCCGAACATCAGTGCCAACCCGACCGCGATGCCCCACAATGCGTACGTCATATCATCCTTTTCAATCTGTTCTCGCTTTACATCAGGCGACAGACCGCGCGATAGAGAAATAGCACGCGCGCGCCAGCGCTTCTAAATATCATGTTGAATCACTCAGTGCTTATGGTGCAGCCAATCGCGAATCGGATGCGTGTCCAGCCAACGGGCAACCGGCGCGTCCCTGTGTTCCCGGCCGTACCGTACCGCGGCAAATATCGCGACGCACAGCACCACCACGATCCCCACTACAAAACTGATCATTGACTGGCTCATGGCAGCCTCCTTTGAGGTCAGAACCATGCTTATATTTTAGGTGACCAGAGAAATAGCAGGAGCCATCTTCATTCAACGCTCCTTGTTTCGTGCGAACCTTGTCGCGCAGCTGCATAGTGCGATACAGGTGCGCCGCTACTCAGCGGGTCCAAGGATGACGTCAACAGCGGCCTGGCCGGCGATCTCCGAAACAAGGTAGGCCCCCAGCGGCGCGAAAACGGACCGCCTCGTATCTTGATGCGCTCGCCGAGCGCCACCACCCCGGGGGCTTGATGGGTCCTTCAATGCGAAACCAGACATCGAACATGTCCGCCGACGTGGGCAGCAGATCCACGTGAATCTCGAATCCGCGATAATTAACGGTTCGTTGCATGAAGATCTCCGGTTCCAGCACCGCCGCAAGACGGGCAAATCAATGGGCGGGATGTCTTTCTCGACCATCGCCCTCAGGCGCACATCGCCCGCATCTCGCGCGGCGGCCGCTGGCGCGAGATCCACGTCAGAAACAATCTGGCTCTTGAGTTTGCCGCAGGTAAGGTCCAGCAGCGTCACAACCCGAACATGGCATCCGCTTGCCGATGTCATCCGATGAATTCAGTTCATCGCGACGAGCGGTGGAATCAGACTTCGATCCCGAGTGGGTGACTCCAGGCAAGCGCCGCACGCGCACAGTGAGATTGCGTCAAGGCGCTGACCCTTCGTCGCAGGCGGATTCCTCCAGCGCGAGGTTGACACCCGGCACGCAGCGAACCCGTGATCTCGTGGCGCGAGCGCCGATTTGGCCACGTGAGCTGCTGTTTTCGGCCCGCACAAGGCTGTTGTCTGTTGCCTGGCACCGCGAGTATTCGCCACTATCTGGCAAACGTGTACTGGACGTAGAGCACAATGTCGAACCGCTGGCCCTTAGCTCAAGCGTCGGCTATTTGGCTTGCTCGGCCGTATTATGGATGGCCTGGCCGCCCTTCGAAATGTCTTCGCCCGCACCCGCAATGGTGTTGCAGCCCGCGAGGAGAGCCGTACAGGCGATCAGAAACAGAGCAATGAGTCGCGTCATGTTGTCCTCCTTTCACAGATTTTTGGCGGCGGCAGGCGGTGGCGAGCCGGCACATGCATGGGCGCTGTGCACCTATCCGGGCCAGTGCAGATCCTCCGTACGAGTCTTATCGTAGGCGAGACGTTGGCCAACTACGGCGTCGAATCCACGCTCGCTTCGCAATCCCGCCTGAACGGTGGCACAAATGACCGCTGCACCTGGCCGCTGCTGCTGAGCTGGCGTTTGGACGAACGGCCGATTCAGGCTCCCTTGCTCTAAATGCAGCACAGGCGATGATGGCCCCCCGTGATCGCCATCAGAAGCCAAGCGGCGTCGCCCCCTTAAAGGTGTGCGGCGCTCCAGGAAGCCGGGAATTGGCAGACCCGGAGCATTCTCGCGACAGGTCTGCAGCTCATGAAATCGAATATCGATTCTGCGGACCGCCGACATACTGCTTCTTTGCGATTTCGAGAACCTTTTCGCGTAACGCGTCAAAGGCACCAAGCACTGACCGCTCGTCGGATCCAACGCCAGGTTGCAGATTTCTGAGCATGGCGTCGTCGACCATGAAGGTGATTTCACGCGAATTGTCGTACCCCCAGAAACACACGCAATGTCGGGAGGCATCGTAGCTACGGCTGGGGTTGGGAAATTGAAGCACGGCAATCAGCTTTTCGCGCACACGGCCGAGTAGCGCCACTTACTGGCGTTGGAGTCGATTGTGGCGTAAGCGACGCGTCTTTTCTCTGCTCTCAGAGCATCCGCTGTGTCGAGTACATGAGCACGCGTCCTGCGTTCGACGGCGTACTCGCTCTCGCTGCCAATTGCAGCCGAAGCAGGTTTGAGTTGCGATCGCATGATGGGGCCCCGAAGCTGGAGGTCGCTCATGGGCGACCAGTGTCTCCACTGTATACCCTTTGGCTGGCAGCGACGTCTTTATTTACCTGAACCCCTTGGAGTTCAGTTTTCCGAAACGTTTATACATGTCGACCTCGAAGAATTCGCTCGGACGGCGACCGCCGTCGCTTGTCCGGCGCCCTTTGCTCCGCTATACGCAGGCGCTGATCACGCGGATGGCGACGACCGCCGTGCGTAGCCGACACCATTCGATTGACCAGCAGTTGAGCAGGTGTCGGCTGCTCAGCATCGATCGCCTCTCATCAAACGAAATGAAAATGACCCAGGAACTGATTGCCAATATGCTGGGCGTGCGCCGATCCGGTGTAACCGGGGCCGCACGGAAACTGCAGGAAGCTGGTCTGATCCGCAACAGCCACGACCCCATCGAGGTATTAGACAGACCGGGACTCGAAAAGCGTGTGTGCGAATGTTACGGCGGAGTGAAGCGCGAATTCGACCGGCTGTTACCCGCTTTGAAAGCGCTATAGAGATGGCGTGAGCTTGTCTCGGCGCAAATTCAATTTCATGCAACGGTCAGGATGGTGAGCAAAGACAAACGAATGACCGCTGTGCGGCCGCTTTGCGCCGCCCCACGACATCACTGAAACGGCCGCTGCGAGTCGAGTGCCGTCAGTGCCGACGGCCGCAGCCCGGCCAGACCCAACCGGTGGGCCGGAGACGAAGCTGTTCTGCCGAGTGCGGCTTGAATATGCCGCTTTTTGTCCGAGTACCCGCGTGGCCAGGTCATCTTTCACCTGCACTTCGATAGCATTCGAACTCTCATTCCGGCCTGTTGAAGACGCCCGCTTCGAGATCCTTCGTGAAATGCTGTAGCCAATCGCTTTCGTCGCCGATCACGTATTCCTTCGTAACCTGCGTCGATAGCCGGGCTATGGTGACGTAGCCCTGTAGACCAAGGTTCTCGTCACCTTTCGGGTCCGTCGTATCTGTTTCCAGAAGAGCGAAATCGCCTTCTGCCAAACCACTGCGCTCCAGGGTCGCTAGAAAGTTTTTGTGTTCATCCGGTTCGATCAGCCGCATGTTCGGCCCCCTTGTGTTCAACGGAGACGTCGTGGAGCCCTATCGTTATGGGGACCGACGACACCCGCTCAAGTGTGGAAATCTGCGCACCGCACCCATGAGGTACGCGTCGTAATCGCCCCCGTATCGGTGCTGCCAGGAAGCAAACGTCACTATTGCTTGCCGTTCTATCGCCTGGGCCCTTTCATGCTTTCCGACTCCATGGCCGCGTTCCGTTCCTCGCTCGCCTCGATGGGTTCCAACGCTTCGTCAACCGACGCCATTGCGCGCTCGGCGGCAGCTTTCGTTTCGTCTGCCGGGGCATCGAATTCGTCGTTGCCGTCACCTGGGGGCTGCAGCATGTCTTTGAGCATCGCGTTCAGTTCAGATGTATCCCACGGCAGGCCACGCTGCGTTCGGACCTTTATGTAGTGTCTTACTTCCGCGTCCTGTTCCGCGGTAAGCGGCAGCCCTCGGAAGGTGCTTGTAGGGTCAGAGTTTGTCATGGCTTTCTCCTGCTTCGATTGCTCTTTCAGTGTAGCCCCATTGCAACCATGAAAGCCGTAGTAGCAGGGCGCTTGTGCCCGCTCTTGAAAGGGACCGGATGCAGTTGCAACGACAGGCAACAGGCGGCCAGGTCGGATCATCTAGGAAAGTTTCGCAAATGTCCGCTCGCGGACGGACAAGTGACCCTGGTCGACGATGTTTTAATTTTCCGCTTGCCGTGGGCCAAAGCGAACGCTCGCCGAGCGCAGCAAAAGCGCCATAGGATCATCTTCTCCGTCGTCGACGAGGCGTCCGGACGTTAAGAAGGACGCGCACTCTGATTTTATGGCACCCACCCCGCCGGCCCGTTCGCAATAACATGCTTGACAAATTCGTCTTAAGATACGAACACACCGGCTATACCAGACATCCGTTTCGGATGCCGCCAGTTCACTCCTTTTACCTCACGCGACTATGCATGACACATCGGAAGCTGTCGGCGAGACGATGCCCAGTGGGTGGTTCAGCAGCTTGATTACCGACTGGCGCGGGGTAAAGCTGCGCCTCTCGCTACTCATCGCAATCGGTTGCGGCGTTGTCGTCCTGCTGACCGCCCTTCTGCTTGGCGAGCAGTACGCGGCTAGCGCGTTGGCCACGCGTGAACGTCTGATTGGCAACGATCTGGTTGCGTCCGTCGACAGTATCCTGAATCTCGTCAGGTCGCGCCGTCGAACCGAACTGGCGGCGCTCGCGGGACGACCGTGTGGGGATGTCCTGCGTCCCCTGTCGAAGTTGCAGACCTACATCCCGTACATTCGCGGAGCGAATCTCGTGGTCGACGGACGCGTTTATTGTTCCTCCGGCCTGGGACCGATCGACGTTCCGTTATCCGTCTATCTGACGTCGAGCGCCGCGGGTGCCAGTATCAACCTTCTTCCGCAGACCCCATACCACCCAAATGAGCCGGTCCTTGTGATGTTCGATGCAACGGGCAAGGGCACGGGCATTCTGTACATTATCGATGGCGACTATATTGCGGATGCTCTCTCCCACGGCGTCAGATACGGTGCGCAGTATGCTGCTCTGTCAATCGCGGGAGTGGCGCTTCTGACCGACGATGGTGCGTTCGTGCCGCTCTCGAAGTCCCCACCCGTTTACGCGATGCGCGTTGCATCCAGCGCGTGGCCGCTTTCCATCATGGTGTCCCCGTCGGCGGAATTTGTTTCGCAGATGCGCTGGAAGTATGGGCTTATTTTTGGTGCTGCCGGTGTACTGCTGGACATACTTATTGCGGCCGCATATCTCCTAGTGTTTGCGCCACGCCGTCTGCTTCTCGCGGCAGTTCATCGCGCGTTGCGGCAGGACGAGTTTCACGTCGTCTATCAACCAGTGGTAGACCTCGCCAGTCGCTACGCAGTTGGAGTTGAAGCCCTGTTACGATGGCATCACCCGAAGTGGGGGCCCGTCAGTCCCGCTTTGTTCATGAGCGAGGTCGAGTCCAGCACGCTTCATGCGGCTGTGACGAGATTCGTGCTGCGCACGGTAGTGGCGGACATGAGCCGTCACGCGCCAATGCCGCCGTTGCGCGTCGCGGTCAACATCTCGCCAAGAGACCTGGGAAGGAAAGGCTTCGTCGCGGAAGTCCTGGCCGTGAGCAGCAGACTGCCGCAAGGCGTCAGTCTTACTCTGGAGCTGACTGAACGGTTTCTTCTCGATAAAAGCGTCCATACCGCGGCCATCTTCAGGACCCTCAGGACACAGGGAATCAAATTCGCGATCGACGACTTCGGTACACACAACAGCAACCTCGATCTTCTGGGACGGTTTCCTTTCGACTTCATAAAAATTGACCGCCAGTTTGTGAGTCAGGTCGATACAGGCGGTGCCGAACTTATCAAAGGCATTGTGGCCATGGCCAGGCACTTCGGCTTGCAGGTCATCGCCGAAGGTGTGGAAACCGAGGCTCAGCATCAGGCGCTGCAGGATGTGGGTGTGCTGTTTGGTCAGGGATACCTCTATCAGAGACCACTGCGAGCCGAACAACTCGCATCAAGGCTGCAGGAACACCGGTAACTAACTGCCGCCCACGCCTGTCCGGTTTGCGGCTGACAAGCAGACTTTGGACACCACGGTTCAATAGGCCGCTCCGAGTCGAGGCTGTGTGAAAACGCACGCTGAATGCGGCTTTCTCAAAAATCGCCCCTTCAGATCGCGCTGTATTGGCTTGGCAGCAACTCGGGACGGGTAAAACGACACCCGAACACCGAGTGCTTTCGCGTTTTCACACAGCCTCCTACAGTTTGCGACGATGGGCAAAGGCGTGTGCAACGCGATGCAACGCGATGCAACGCGATGCAACGCGATGCAACGAAGATGCTTCAAGGAATGCTTGTAGGATACTTCGAGCATCTGATATCAGCGTGATATCAACCTGCTAGCAACTGCTAACGGATGCTTGCACCCAAGGTAGGCATTGGTGCGGCCTTAGGTTGAGACTAAGGCTAACCAACGGGTGCCGTTTTTGGGAGGCTTGGTGCGCAAGCAGTACCGTTTTCGGTACCGTTGGAATGATCGCCACCTAGTCACGCGTAGTGCCGTCTGATGCTCAGGAACAACACTTCGGAGTTTGGCGGGTTCTTTGGCGGGTAGAAATGAAAAACGGGCCGAGAGGCCCGTATTCATTGCATTGGTGTCCTGGCGGAGAGACGGGGATTCGAACCCCGGATAGGTTATTAACCTATACACGCTTTCCAGGCGTGCGACTTAAACCGCTCATCCATCTCTCCGGCGGGGAGCCGAATTATAGCAAACTTCGGGCCCTGCGCCACTCCCGTGCGCAAACCGGTCTACGGATGCCGGATATAGTCCACCAGCGCCCGCGTATAAGCATCCGGTTTCCGGTCGATCAAACTCACGCCGATCGCCACCAGAAACCCGGCCGGCACGCCGAACACGCCCGAGCTGATCGGTTCGATCCCGAACCACCGCGCGCCCGCGAAGCCCGTCATCTGCGTGAAGAACGGATATGTCGCAACGATGTAGTAAATGCACACCACCAGCCCCGCCACCATTCCCGCTACGGCGCCCAGACGCGTGGTGCGCTTCCAGAACACGCCCAGCACCAGCACCGGAAACAGGCTCGACGCCGCCAGCGAAAACGCCGCGCCCACCAGAAACAGAATATTCCCCGTATTCAGCGACGCCACATACGACGCGAACAGCGCCACCCCCAGCAGCAGAATCTTCGAGATCGTCACACGCCGCTGGCTCGATGCCGACGGATCGACCATGTGATAGTAGACATCGTGCGATAACGCGTTGGCGATCGTCAGCAGCAGACCATCCGCGGTCGAAAGCGCCGCCGCCAGCGCGCCCGCCGCGATCAGCCCGGACATCACATACGGCAGCCCCGCGATCTCGGGCGCAGCCAGCACCACCATGTCCGGCTGCATCTGGATCTCGCTCCAGCGCACGATGCCGTCGCCGTTCGTATCGGCGAGGCTGATCAGACTCGGCTCGACCTTGCTCCATTGCGTCAGCCATTGTGGCAAATCGGCAAAGTGATGACCTACTACGTTGGTCAGCATCTCGTACTTGATCAGCACGGCGAGCACCGGCACCGTTAGATAAAACAGCGCGACGAAGAGCAGTGTCCAGCCGACCGAGCGTCGCGCGGAGGCCACCGAGGTCGTCGTGTTGTAGCGCGTCAGGATGTGAGGCAGGCTCGCCGTGCCGAGCGACAGACACAACAGCAGCGACAGGAAATTGCGCTCATGGGTGCGCCGATCCTCATCGCTCGCGGTAGGAAACGGTTCGTGCATCGGCACCGGTGCGGCGGCACGCATCAGCATCTCGTCACGTCGCTGGGTCCAGACGATCTGCGCGGCGGCGGCATCGCGTGGAAACTGTTCGAGCGCCCGCTCGCGCTCCTTGATCTCGCGCAGCGGGCCGTTATGGCGCCGCAAGTCCGCCACTTCCTGTGTGAGCCGCCGCTTCTCGTCGACGAACGATTGCGGCAGGGCGTCGAGGCGCGTCTGCATCAGCGCGGCGCGCCGCCGATAGTCGTCGCGGACGGTCTGCTCGAGCGGCGCGTCACGCACCTGCTTCTCCAATACTTCAACGCGCGCCATCAAGCGGCCGTAATTGAACTGCGGTACCCAGCCGAGGCCGTCCTTATGCGCGATCATCGACACTGGAATCAGAATCGCCGCGATCAGGATGATGTATTGCGCGACCTGGGTCCAGGTCACGGCACGCATACCACCCAGAAACGAGCACACCAGAATGCCCGCCAGTCCGCAGAAAATGCCGACGGCGAAGTCCACGCCGATAAAACGCGTCGCAATCAAGCCGACGCCCTGAATCTGCGCGACCAGATAGACGAACGAGCACAGGATCGCCGCTAACGCAGCAAGTCCACGCACGGCGTTGCTCGAAAACCGCGTGCCGAGAAAGTCGGGAATCGTGTAGCGCGCGAGCTTGCGCACGTATGGCGCAAGCAGAAACGCGACGAGGCAATAGCCGCCGGTCCAGCCCATCACGTACGCAAGGCCGTCGTAGCCGGTCGCGTAGATCGAACCGGCCAAACCGATGAACGACGCTGCGGACAGCCAGTCGGCGGCGGTCGCCATGCCGTTGAAGGCGGACGGCACGCGCCGCCCCGCTACGTAGTATTCGACCAGATCGGACGTGCGTGACAGCAACCCGATCACCGCATACACCGCGATCGGCACGAACAGGAACACATAGCCGATCCAGATGCCGGGGCCGGTGGTGCGCTCGATGCGCCACATCACATAGATGAACAACAGGAAGCCGAGCGTGTAGAACGCGTACGAGCGGACCAGCCGATGCGTGAGCTTCATCGGCTCAGTTTCCGCGCACGGTGGAATCGGCGCTAGCGTCGGTATCGAATGCGCGTTGCAGCCGGCGGTCGGCGCGCTGCATCAGCACGATATAGACGACGATCAACGCAACGTACACGAGAATCGCCCCTTGCGCGCCGAAGTAGAACGGCAATCTGAAGCCGCCGATGCGCACCTGCGCCAACGCCGGTGCCACCAGCGGCACGCCGAACGACACGACGAAGCCCAAGGTCATCAACGTAGCGATCAACGCGAGGTTGAAACGCCAGTACTTCTGATGCGCGCTCGCCATCGCTGCCGAGACCGCAGGCGGTTCGGGCGCGGGATTGAGCGTAGCGTGAGAGGAGTGATGCGGCGCGGCCATGCGCCTATGTATCAAAAAGCCACCGGGCAGGCAATCGGGATTGTCCGCGCGGTGGCTTCGAGACTCACAGCGACTCGCCGAGTTGATCGAGAATCGCCGGGTTCTCCAGCGTCGACACATCCTGCGTGATGGCCTCGCCCTTCGCGAGCGAGCGCAACAGGCGGCGCATGATCTTGCCCGAACGCGTCTTCGGCAGGTTCTCGCCGAAGCGAATGTCCTTCGGCTTGGCGATCGGACCGATCTCCTTGCCGACCCACGCGCGCAATTCGTTGGCGAGCTTCACCGCTTCCTCGCCTTCCGGACGCGCGCGCTTGAGCACGACGAACGCGCACACGGCTTCGCCGGTGGTATCGTCAGGACGTCCGACCACGGCTGCCTCAGCGACGAGCGGGTTCGACACCAGCGCCGACTCGATCTCCATTGTGCCGAGGCGGTGCCCCGACACGTTAAGCACGTCGTCGATGCGGCCCATGATCGTGAAGTAACCGGTTTCCTTGTCGCGCACCGCGCCGTCGCCGGCGAGATACAGCTTGCCGCCGAGTTCTTCGGGGAAGTAGCTCTTCTTGTAGCGGTCCGGATCGCCCCACACGTTGCGCAGCATCGACGGCCACGGGCGCTTGACCACCAGAATGCCGCCCTGCCCGTTCGGCACGTCCTGGCCGGTTTCGTCGACCACCGCTGCCATGATGCCCGGCAGCGGCAGCGTGCACGAACCCGGCACCAACGGTGTGGCGCCCGGCAGCGGCGTGATCATGTGGCCGCCCGTTTCGGTTTGCCACCACGTATCGACGATCGGGCAACGGCCGCCGCCGACATTCTCGTGATACCAGACCCACGCTTCCGGATTGATCGGCTCGCCGACCGTGCCGATCACGCGCAGCGTCGACAGGTCATAGCTCTTCGGATGCACCTTCGCGTCCGCTTCGGCGGCCTTGATCAGCGAGCGGATCGCCGTCGGCGCCGTATAGAACAGCGAGACCTTGTGCTTCGCGATCATGTCCCAGAAGCGGCCGGCGTTCGGATAGGTCGGCACGCCTTCGAACACGACCTGGGTGCCGCCAAGCGTCAACGGTCCGTACGCGATGTAGCTATGGCCGGTGATCCAGCCGATGTCGGCGGTACACCAGAACACATCGGTGGGCTTCCAGTCGAAGGTCCACTTCAGGGTCTGCGCGGCCCACAGCAGCAAGCCGCCGGTGCTGTGCTGCACGCCCTTCGGTTTGCCGGTCGAACCGGACGTATAGAGGATGAAGAGCGGATGCTCGGCGCCGACCCACTCGGGCGCGCATTGATCCGATTCGGCCTGCGTGAGTTCATGCATCCACAGGTCGCGGCCTTCGTGCCATGCAATCTTGCCGCCGGTCCGCTGGTAGACGATCACGCTCTTGACCGCTTCGCAGCCGCCCATGGCGATGGCTTCGTCGGCGATGCTCTTCAGCGGCAGCGCCTTGCCGCCGCGCATCTGTTCGTCGGAGGTGACGAGCGCGACCGCGCCCACATCCACCAGACGCTCGTTCAGCGACTTCGACGAGAAGCCGCCGAACACCACCGAATGAGTCGCGCCGATGCGCGCGCAGGCCTGCATCGCGACGACGCCTTCGACCGACATCGGCATGTAGATCACAACGCGGTCACCCTTTTTCACGCCACGCTTCTTCAGTGCGTTCGCAAAGCGCGACACGCGTTGCAGCAGATCTTTGTAGGTGACGTTGGTGACGGTGCCGTCATCGGCTTCGAAGATCACCGCGAGGCGCTCGCCGTTGCCCGCTTCGACGTGACGGTCGATGCTGTTATACGAAGCGTTGAGTTGGCCGTCTTCGAACCACGTGTAGAACGGCGCATTCGATTCGTCGAGCACTTTCGTGAAGGGCTTGTGCCAGCTTAGCGTCTCGCGGGCGAGGCGCCCCCAGAAACCTTCGTAATCGCGTTCCGCTTCGGCGGCAAGTGCCCGGTACGCGTCCATGCCGGAGATCGTCGCACCAGCCGCTACTTCAGCGGAGGGCGGGAAAACGCGGCGTTCCTGAAGAACCGATTCAATCGCAGACATCGACAACCCCTTGGTGAAGATGAAACGTAAAACCTGTGCCGGCGCGCCTGTGACGCGCCATGTCATGGTGACGCCGCGAAGCGCGGCGCCTTGTCTCCAACCCTCGTGCCCCGACCGCATAGGTCGAAGCGCAGCAGGCCATCCGTTTGAACATACAACCTATATGCAACCCGTGCGGCAGTGCAGCATGGATGCGCACTCAGCGAAATGCCTGCTCTCGCAGCCAAGATAAGCTTTGCAACTTACCGGCCACTTACATGAACGCACAGAGCGCACATGTATGGGCAGGCAGGTCGATGCTACGCGTTATGGCACTCTTGTACCGCCGACTTGCCACGCACAAGCATCGCGGCTCGAGGACAGCATCGGCGTCGCGCCTTTACGCTAGCGAACGCGCCCTTTTACAATGCTAACTGAACTAGCCGTCCCGATTCCAGCTTGAATCGCTACTCCCTGCTTCTCATTACCTCGATCCCGCCCGCGCCGTCACGGCAAATTCAGGAGGCACTGTACAATAGCGCGCCTGGCGCGAGTTTTCCGGCCCGCCCGGGCCGTACACCGCGCCGTCCGCGCCTGGTCTGTGTACTGTGCCGCGTGCCCGATCCGCGCGCCCGGCCCAGGCGCCAGGCCGATGCATTTAATCTGCGTATTTGATCCGCATTCCATCACCTGCGCCTCATCCGACTCTAGCCTATGTCCGCCACGCGACCCGACTTCGCCCGTCAGCGCCGCCCGATGCGCCCGCTGCCCGTCATCATCTTCATGAGCCGCTGGCTGCAGGTGCCGCTCTACCTGGGCCTGATCGTCGCCCAGGCTGTCTATGTCGTTCTGTTCCTGAAAGAAGTCTGGCATCTCGTCTCGGCGTCCATGACGCTCGACGAAACCAACATCATGCTGGTCGTGCTCGGGCTGATCGACGTGGTGATGATCTCGAACCTGCTAATCATGGTGATCATCGGCGGGTATGAAACTTTCGTATCGCGCCTCGGCGTAGAGGGGCATCCGGACGAACCGGAATGGCTCGACCACGTGAACGCCGGCGTGCTGAAAGTGAAACTGTCGATGGCGCTGATCAGCATCTCGTCGATCCATCTGCTGAAGACCTTCATCAGCCCCGATCAGAATACGACGCACACGATCATGTGGCAGGTGATCATTCACGTCGCGTTCCTCGTCTCGGCACTCGTGATGGCGCTGGTCGACCGCCTCACCACGCACACGCACCCCAAACATTTTCAGGAACCCGCGGCATTGCATGTCGTGAGTTCAAACAGTTCACACGATTCCACTCCCCTGAAGGCGCACGACTGACCGCATAGCCCGCGACCAGAAAACAAGCGCCACCGTCCCCACTGAGCTAGCCATGACCGTCATCAAACAGGAAGATCTGATTCAGAGCATCGCTGATTCGCTTCAGTACATCAGCTACTACCACCCGCTCGATTACATCCAGGCCTTGGGCCGCGCGTACGAACTCGAACAGAGCCCGGCCGCGAAGGACGCGATCGCGCAGATCCTGACAAACAGCCGCATGTGCGCCGAAGGCAAGCGGCCGATCTGCCAGGACACCGGCATCGTCACGGTGTTCGTGAAGGTCGGTATGGACGTACGTTGGGACGGTGCGACGATGGGCGTCACCGACATGATCAACGAAGGCGTGCGCCGCGGTTATCTGAACCCCGACAACGTGCTGCGCGCATCGATCGTGAGCCCGCCCGAAGGCGCGCGCAAGAATACGAAAGACAACACGCCGGCCGTGATCCACTACGAGATCGTACCGGGCGACAAAGTCGACGTGCAGGTTGCAGCCAAGGGCGGCGGCTCGGAAAACAAGTCGAAGTTCGCGATGCTGAACCCGTCGGACTCGATCGTCGACTGGATCCTGAAGACCGTGCCGACCATGGGCGCAGGCTGGTGCCCGCCGGGCATGCTCGGTATCGGCATCGGCGGCACCGCTGAGAAAGCGATGGTGATGGCCAAGGAATCGCTGATGGATCCGATCGACATCCAGGACGTGATCGCACGCGGCCCGAAAGACTGGATCGAAGAACTGCGCATCGAACTGCACGAGAAGGTCAACGCACTGGGCATCGGGGCGCAGGGTCTCGGCGGTCTGGCTACCGTGCTCGACGTGAAGATCATGGCCGCGCCGACGCACGCTGCAAGCAAGCCGATCGCGATCATCCCGAACTGCGCCGCCACGCGGCACGCGCACTTCACGCTGGACGGCTCGGGTGCCGCGAAGCTCGAAGCGCCGTCGCTCGACGCATGGCCGAAGGTGCAGTGGGAACCGAATACGGAAACCAGCAAGCGCGTCGACCTGAACACGCTGACGCCGGAAGAAGTCGCCGGCTGGAAGCCGGGCCAGACGCTCCTGCTGTCGGGCAAGATGTTGACGGGCCGCGACGCCGCGCACAAGCGCATCGCCGATATGCTCGCGAAGGGCGAAAAGCTCCCGGTCGACTTCACCAACCGCGTGATTTACTACGTCGGCCCGGTCGATCCGGTGCGCGACGAAGCTGTCGGCCCGGCCGGCCCCACCACCGCCACGCGGATGGACAAGTTCACCGAAACGATGCTGTCGCAAACCGGCCTCATTTCGATGATCGGCAAAGCCGAACGCGGCCCGGTCGCGATCGAGGCGATCAGGAAGCACAAGGCCGCGTATCTGATGGCCGTGGGCGGCGCCGCGTACCTCGTGTCGAAAGCGATTCGCAGCGCGAAGGTTCTCGCGTTCGAAGACCTCGGCATGGAAGCGATCTACGAGTTCGACGTGCTGGACATGCCGGTAACGGTTGCGGTCGATTCGAACGGCACGTCCGTGCATCAGACCGGCCCGAAGGAATGGCAGGCCAGGATCGGCAAGATTCCGGTCGCGACGGTTTGATTCGCTGCTAACGCCTGTCACATGTGTCAAGAAGCCGGGGCTGCGGTCCCGGCTTTTTCATGGTTGCGGCAAGCGCGGCGCGTGACGCCGGGAACAATGTCAAAGAATGCATCCGTTTCCTTGGCTTTTTCAGGTCTGGCGTTTATTGTTGTTGAAAATTCAAAGCCCCCATAAGGAATCATCATGCAAGGCGACAAGAAAGTTATCGAGTATCTGAACGCTCAGTTGAAGAACGAGCTGACCGCCATCAATCAGTACTTCCTGCACGCACGGATGTACAAGCACTGGGGCCTCGAAAAACTCGGCAAGCATGAATACGACGAATCGATCGGCGAAATGAAGCACGCCGACTGGCTGATCGAACGCATTTTCATGCTCGACGGCCTGCCGAATCTGCAAGACCTGCACAAGCTGCTGATCGGCGAGGAAACCCGGGAAATCCTCGAATGCGATCTGAAGCTCGAACAGATCTCGCAAAACACCTGTAAAGAAGCGATTGTGTATTGCGAATCGGTTCGCGATTTCATCTCGCGTGAAATCTTCGTCAAGATTCTCGACGACACCGAAGAACACATCGACTGGCTCGAAACGCAACTGGATCTGATCGACAAGGTCGGCATTCAGAACTACCAGCAAACTGCGATGGGTTCGGTCGAGTCCTGATCGAACCAGGCTGGAAAAGCCCGCGCGCCGGCTCATGCATCAGATCATGCGCGCGGGCGATATACTTGCGCACTTCCCTGTTTTCGTGATTTCCCCTTGACCGCTGTCCCGCGCGCGCCCTCTTCGCCTATGCCTGCAGAATCGACGTCTCCGAGTGCCCCGCTTGCGACCTCAAGTGCCAATGCGCGCGCGCCGGTCGGCGTTTTCGATTCGGGCTTGGGTGGCTTGTCGGTGCTGCGCGCGGTCCGGGCGCAACTGCCGGACGAAGCGATTCTGTATGCCGCCGACTCGTTGTACGCGCCCTATGGCGAACGCGACGACGACTTTATCGCCGACCGCACCCTCGCGATCGGTGAATGGCTGGTCAAGCAAGGCGCGAAAGTGCTGGTGGTCGCATGCAATACGGCGACGGCGCAGTCGATCGCGCTGGTCCGCGAAAAGCTGCCGATTCCGTTGGTGGGCGTAGAGCCCGGCATCAAACCGGCCGCGCTGCAATCGAAAACGCGCGTCGCCGGCGTGCTCGCCACACAGGTCACCTTGCGTAGCGCCCGCTTTCAGGCGCTGCTCGAACGCTACGCCGCGGATTGCCGCTTTCTGTGCCAGCCGGGCCACGGGCTCGTGCAGGCGGTGGAACGGTGCGACGTCAGTTCGGCCGAACTGCGCGCGCTGCTGCGCGGTTATCTGGAGCCGATGCTCGATGCCGGCGCCGACACGCTGGTGCTCGGCTGCACCCACTATCCTTTTCTCGATGCGGCGATCCGCGACATCGTCGGCGACCGGCTGACGCTGATCGATACGAGCGTCGCGATTGCGCGCCAGCTGGAACGGGTGCTCGACCAGCACGGCCTGCGCGCCGCCCCGGAACGCGGCAGTGTTCTGCCCCGTTTTTTTTCGACCGGTGACGGAGCCCATCAGCAACAGCTCGCCGCCACCCTGCTACATATCGACGCGGCAGTCGAACGCGTACTGATCCCCTCGCGCCGCACCGCAGCGCCGGATTCCCAAGCCGCATAAAACCCTCGGAAGCGCCGCTTTGACGCCGCCGAGCGGCCTTCTTGCGCGCTTTTTAGGTATTTTTTTGGCGTTTCCGCGCTCTTCCAGCCTCTCTCGCCGAACCCCTGCCCATAGGCGAAACCCTTCTAACAGTCTGGTTTTGTTACAAAAATTCATGCAGGACGCTTGCCAAACGCTTCAAACAAAATGATAATAATTCGCATTAACGTTAGCTATGACGCCCTACCATGATTGTCTGTGTCTGCAAGTCTGTCTCTGACCGAAAGATCCGTGCCTCGATCGCGGAAGGCGTCGATTCGTTCGACGAGCTTCAGTTCGAACTGGGCGTCGCCTCCTGCTGTGGCAAGTGCGCGGATTCCGTGCGCGACGTCATGCTGCAAAGTGGCGTCTGTGCGAGCCGCTGCGGCTTCGAGCATCACCAGCAAGCGATGCCGCTGACGTTTTACGAACGCAAGGCGGCCTGAAGTCAGGTTCACGGCGCGGCCCATGCCGCGCCAGAAGTGTTTATCGCTCCGGTTCACCGCCTCACTCTGCTTCACGCGCTGCTTCTAGCGCTGCTTCTAGCGCTGCTTCTAGCGCTGCTTCTAGCGCTGCTTCTAGCGTTATCCCACTGCCGTCAGCAAGCCAGTATCCGTACCAGCCAGCTACCCGCCTCCCCCGTTAAAAGGAGCTTGAGATGGAATTGCTGATCGGTTTCGTGACTACTTTGTGCATTTCGCTGCTGATCTTCCGAACATGACGCTGTCTTGCCTGACGTGCTGTATCGACGGCGCGCCGCCACGCTAACATGCCGGCTTCGCATACCGTTTCAGCCGGCGCCGCGCCGGCCACTTCCGTCCGAATGAATTCCCGTGCCCTGACCGTGACTGCCGCGGTGGCCGCGCTTCACCTCGCGCTACTGGCCGTTGTGCTCACGCTGCGTAACGAACCCGTCGTACGGCCGATCGAGTCACGCACCATGACCGCCGAGTTGCTGAGCCCCGCGCCGGTCGCGGCGCCCGTCGCACTGCAATCGATCGCGCCGCCGCCTCCCAAGCCGACGCCACCGGTTCATACCAAGCCGAAGGTCCAGCCGAAACCGGCACCCACGCCCAAACCGACGCCCACGCCGTTGCCGCAGGTCGCGGCGCCGTCGCCAACGCCGGTCGCAGCGCCTGATCCGACTCCGCCCGCACCTGCTGCACCGGCAGCGCCCGCCGCTCAGGCTGCGCCCGCGATCGGCCGTCAGACGATGGAAATCGCGGCGCCGAAGAACGTCTCGCACCTCGACTGCAACATCGCCAGGCCCGACTACCCGTCGCTGTCCAAGCGGCGCGGCGAAACCGGCACCGCGTATGTGAAGTTCGTGGTGGGCCTGACCGGCAAGCTCGAGAACATCGAACTGAAGAAGAGCAGCGGCTTTAGCCGCCTCGACGACGCCGCGCTCGCCGCCGTGCATGCAAGCGCCTGCAAACCGTATCTCGAGAACGGCCAGCCGATTCGAGCGGCGTACACCCAGCCTTACGACTTCAATCTGAACGATTGAGGCAGATTTCAAGAAAAAAGGAATTGCAATGCAAAACTACGGATTGGCGCACGTGTGGGCGCAAGGGGATTTCGTGACGCGCGGTATCGCGCTCGCGCTGTTGCTCATGTCGGTGATGTCGTGGAGCGTGATCGTCATCAAAGGCTGGAACGTGATGCGGCTGAAGCGTCTTACGAAGAACGCCGAGCAGGCGTTCTGGCATTCGGACGATCTCGCCGACGGCGTGAAGAAGCTCGGCGCCGAATCGTCGACGCCGCACGACAACCCGTTCCTCGCGCTGGCGCTCTCAGGCCAGGAAGCCGCCGATCACCATCATCAGACGCAGCCGCACCTGCACGACCGCATGGACGTGTCGGACTGGGTCACGCGCTGCCTGAAAGACACCATGGACGAAAGCGTGGCACGCATGCAGAGCGGTCTCGCGATTCTCGCGTCGATCGGCAGCACAGCGCCGTTCGTCGGCCTGTTCGGCACGGTGTGGGGCATCTATCACGCGCTGCTGGCGATCGGTGCAAGCGGCCAGTCGTCGATCGATCAGGTGGCCGGCCCGGTCGGCGAAGCGCTGATCATGACCGCGTTCGGCCTGTTCGTCGCGATTCCGGCGGTGCTCGGTTACAACGCATTGACACGCGCCAACAAGGCGATCGTCGCCAAGCTAAGCCGCTTTGCGCACGGCCTGCACGCGTTCTTCGTGACGGGCGCCCGCCTGTCGTCGTCCAGGCGCGGCGACGGTCTGCGCCTCGCCACGCGCGCCAACTGATCAGCGAGGCATTCCGATGGCAATGAGCCCCTTCGCCGGCGACGATGACGACGGCCTGATGAACGAAATCAACATGACGCCGCTCGTCGACGTCATGTTGGTTCTCCTGATCGTCTTCATGGTGACGATTCCGGTGATTCGTCACGCGGTCAAGATCGATCTGCCGCATGCAAGCAGTCAGAAGGAAGACACGAAGCTCGCGCAGGTCTCGGTCTCGGTCGATGCGGACGGCAACGTGTTGTGGAACGAGCAAAAGGTCGACGACGCGACGCTGCGTGCGAAGATCGCGCAGGCCGCGCAAGCGAACCCGCAACCGGAGTTGCATCTGGATGCGGACCGCAAGGTCGCGTATGAGAAAGTCGCTGAGGTAATGTCGGCGGCGCAGGCCGGCGGCCTGACCAGGATCGGCTTCGTTACACAGCCAAAGGCCAAGTAGGGACGAGGTACGGCACTCTTAAGCAGCGTCTGCTGAAGTACGGAAAAGCCCTTGAAACAAGGGCTAAAAGTAAAAGGCCTTCATCGTCAGATGAAGGCCTCTTTTTTTGCGCACTCGGCGCCTTCGGGCGGCGGGATCACTTGCCATCGGAATGATAGCCAGTGCCATCGCATGCGACAGCCGTGATCGACACGGACAGCGCGGTCAGCCCTATCAGGCCGGCTATCATAGCGGCCATGAGTTTCCGCATAAGAGACTCCTTAGCGAAGGGATTTCAATATAGGCCTGCGAGCGCGCGCATTCAAGCAATCAGCCATTGAAAGTACTCATGACAAGCGGCGCTTAAATGCTAAAAGCGATGCCGCGCCACGTAAGAAGTGCTATGACGCGACGGCGAGTACCTGCTGCGTAACGGGCTTCTTTTCTTCCCGCGTCGGACATTCGCCTGCGGTATGTTTGCCGCTGTCCGGGTCGAGCATCTCGACCAGATAATCGACGAATGCGCGCACCGCCGGCACCATCCCCTGCCGCGAGACGAATACGGCGTATAACTGCGGCGTCGGAAAGGTCCAACCCGGCATCACCGGCGACAACTGCCCCGCGCGTAACGCTGCGCCGTACATCATCTCCGGCAACGCCGCGATGCCGACGCCGGCCAGTACCGCTTCGCGAATCGTCATGAGATCGGCGGTCACCAGACGCGGCTCGTGTTCATGCACGTGGCGCGTCCCGTCGGGCGCGATCAGGTTGAATACGTGGCGGCCGTCGCTGGTCGGCACATCGAGCGTTTCGAAGCGGTTCAGATCGGCGGGCAACAGCGGCGGTGCATTCTGCTGCAACAGGCTCGGCGCGCCGACCAGCATCTGCTGCGTGCGCCACAGCGGCCGCACGACGATGTTGGCGTTTTCCGGCGGATCGGAGCGCACACGCAATGCGACGTCGATCGAATCCTCGAATAGATCGACCACGCGGTTCGTCACGCGCATCACGACGCGCACCTCCGGGTAGCGATGCATGAATTCCGGCAGGATTTGCGACAGGATGGTCTGCGAGATGGTCACCGGCACGCTCACGCGCACGGTTCCGCGCGGCGACGAGCGCAACTGCTGCACGACGGTGACGGCCGCCTGCGCCTCGCTGAGCATCGCCTGGCAGTGCTGGTAGAACAGTTGCCCGGCTTCGGTCAGCGCCAGCTTGCGGGTGGAGCGCTGCAGCAAACGCACGCCCAGCGATGCTTCCAGCTCGGTCAGCCGGCGCGAGAGCCGCGACTTCGAGATGCCCAACACGCGCTCGGCGGCGGAAAAGCCGCCATGTTCGACAACCTGCGAGAAGTACATCAGGTCATTCAGATTGTGTGAATCGATCTTCATCTCATCGTTCCAGTAATAGAACAATCCATTGCGTGA
This sequence comes from Paraburkholderia sp. IMGN_8, assembly GCF_038050405.1. Classification (NCBI taxonomy): domain Bacteria; kingdom Pseudomonadati; phylum Pseudomonadota; class Betaproteobacteria; order Burkholderiales; family Burkholderiaceae; genus Paraburkholderia; species Paraburkholderia sp. IMGN_8. The sequence goes on from NZ_CP150900.1 coordinate 3,215,765, forward strand.
CAGCGGCTGGCACCTCGGAAAACGGTCCCTATAATAGCTCCATGTTTCAAAAATAACGCTATTCCCCATTTTTTAAGGTGACTTTGATGAGCACGACACGCACGATCGAACGCACGTATCCCGCCGTTCGCACGACCGAGGGTGGCGGCTTTATCGTCCACCGGCCGTTCCCGACCCGCATGCTGATGGATTTCGACCCGTTCCTGCTGCTCGACGAAATGGGTCCGATCGACTACGCGCCCGGCGAGGCCAAAGGCGCGCCGGACCATCCGCATCGCGGCTTCGAGACGGTCACCTATGCGCTCGAGGGTCAGTTCGGCCATAAGGATTCAGCGGGCCATTCGGGCACGCTGCATGCTGGCGACGTGCAATGGATGACCGCGGGCGCCGGCGTCGTGCACAGCGAAATGCCGGATCCGGAGTTTGTCCGCACCGGCGGGCGCGTGCATGGATTGCAGCTGTGGGTGAATCTGCCGCGCCGCGACAAGATGATCGAGCCGCGCTACCAGGAGATACCGTCGTCGAGCATTCCGGTCGCGACGTCGGCCGACGGCAAGGTGCGCGTCAAGGTCATTGCCGGCGAGGCGCTCGGCGTCAAGGCGGCAATCGAAACACGTACGCCGATCCTGTATCAGCATTTCTCGCTGCAACCGGGCGCGACGATTCAGCAGCCGGTGCCGGCGGACTATCGTGTGTTTGCCTACAGCCTGTCGGGCAAGGGCTTTTACGGCGAAGGCGACGCGCGTCAGGAAATCGACGCGCAGAAGATGGTCGTATTTCAGAACGACGGCGATAGCGTCACGCTCACGGCCGGCGCCGAACCGCTCGAAGTGCTGTTGCTCGGCGGCGTACCGCTAAAAGAACCGGTGGTGCGCTACGGCCCGTTCGTGATGAACACCGAAGATGAGATCCGTCAGGCCGTCACCGACTACCAGGCCGGGCGCATGGGCGCGATCACGCATTGATCGGGCACTGGGCACCGGGCACGCCGGGCCGCCCGGAAACACTGCGGCGCGGTTAGCAACGCGCCGCCGCGCCGCACCATGTGGCGCGAACGCCGGTAAATTCGTTCACAATAGCGATTCATGCCGCGCGCCGCGCCGTTTAGCGATAACGGTCGTCGGCGCGCGGCGATTTCCGTCCCTGTTCAGGAGCGCGCATGGCAGAGTCCACCGTCAACGCCCACATCGGTTCGACGAATTTCCAGGTCATTTTCGACGACGGCAAGCACACGTGGCTCGCCGACGAACCCGAGTCGCTGGGTGGTGGTGATCGTGGGCCGGCGCCTATCGCGCTGTTGCTGTCGAGCCTCGGCGCCTGTACGTCGATCACGCTGAAGATGTACGCGCAGCGCAAGGGCTGGCCGCTCGCCGGTGTGCGCGTTGCGCTGTCGATGGAAACCGGCGATGCCGGATCGACCATCGACCGCCGGATCGTGCTGGAAGGCGATCTGTCCGACGAGCAGCAGGAACGGCTTTTGCAGATTGCCAATGCGTGTCCGGTTCACAAGATCCTGACGCATTCGATCACGATTCGTTCGGGACTCGCCGTCGCGTAACTTCGCGGCAAGACCCGCAAGACCCGGCTGAACAGGGCAGAACGTATTGCAGCGCTTTCATAGGAAGCTGTCGTCTTGAATTTCGAACACCTTATCCAGATCAACGATCCGTTGAATCCGTTTGTCGACGCGATGACCCGCGAGCAGTTATGGGAGGGTCTCGTGCTGCGCGCCGAGCAGCCGCAGCTGTTTGTGCTCGGCCTCGACAGTTGCACCATCCTGTCGCGCACCGGGAACATACTGGAACGTGAACTGCACTACGGCCAGGCCACCGTGCGCGACCGTGTCACGCTGCTGGAGAGCCAGAGCGTGCGCTATGACATTCTGCCGACTGAATCGCATGTCGGCGGCTCGCTGACCATGACCATCGAACAGCCCGACGAGTTGCAGCTGTTTCTACGCTTCGAGTACACGACTACCCTGCCCGTCTCCGACGACCAGGATGCGGTGCAGACGACCGAGATCGTCAAGTCGGCGTATCGCGAGTCGGACATCGATACGGTGCGGCTGATTCGTCAGTACGTGCAGACGCGTCAGGAACCCGGTTCGTTGCATTGAAATTTGCGCGTGGGCGCCCTGCCCGCGCGCTAGCATTCCGGCATTCCGGCATTCCGGCATTCCGGACCGCCAGTTTGACGGCGGCTTCGCCTCCACGCATTTCATCGCTTTGCTCTCCCGCACGCTTGGCTATCGAAAGTCGAATCCGATCAATTTCTCTTTCTTGTAAATAGGAATAGTTATCATTTAGAATTAGCCCATCGAATCGACTCACAGCTAAAACGAATGACCGATCTCACGCGCTCTTCCACACTCAGCCTGCGCCGCCCGGCGGCCGCGCTGACCAGCCGTCCGAAACCATCGGCGGCTACGGCTACCGCCACGAAGCCCGTCGCGGATCGCGCAAACAGTTCGGGAGAGTCGTCGAATCGGGCCGTGCGTAGCGACGCACTACTGCAAGGACAAAGCCACGTCAGCATCATCCATAACGGCGAAACCTACCAGCTGCGCGCCACGCGTCTGGGCAAGCTGATCCTGACGAAATAAGGAACGAATAGAAGGACGTACCGGGTATTGTGGGGACCACCTCCTCGAGAGGTGTTGGGCATTAGCCAGCCACGACGGCTTGCACGTGAGAACTAGACCCCTTCGTGCAGACACCAAGCCAGCCGTCGCAGCCAGCCAGGCCGCTTTTTTGGTTCTCATTTTGGTTCTGGCCTAATGCGGATACACGAAACGACGTGTGTCGCAGCAGGCGATAGATGTAAAAAAGCCGTGGGATGTTTTCATCTCCACGGCTTTTTTGCGGCCCAAACACAACAAGCACTGCGACAGCGCGCTTATTTCGACGCCCAGCCCCAGAACATCAGCCACCACGCGCTATCGACCACGGCCAGCGCCGCGACGAACCACAGCATCGCAAGGCCACGCTGAACGAAGCGCTCGCTATAGCGGCGTGTGACGAGCCAGGCCAGCCACGCGCTCCACAGGTTGGCAATCACCAGAATGCCGATGCGCAGATCCGACGCCCACCACAACGGCACATGTTCCGCGCGCAGGAGCGACAGCGTAGTGGCCGACAAGCCGAGGAATACCCCCGCGCCGGCAATCGGAATCAGCCCTTGCGCCAAATGATGCAGACGCACGAAGTTGAAGCGCCCCAGCATGCGCGTGGCGCCCGCCAGCAGCACCAGCAGCGCCGTGCCATACACCAGTGCCGTGGCGAGGATATAGCCGATCACCATCGTGCCGTCGAGCCACGAGAACACGTCGTTCTGCTCGGGGTAATGCGTGAACAGGAACCACGGCGCGTTGGTGTCGAGCGGCCACGTGATGTCATGATCGACGAGCCACGTCGCGAAGAACATCTTCAGGTCGACGAACCAGCGCGAAGCGGTCCAGTGGAACGCGCCGATCGCGATGCCGAGCAGGCCATAGAGGATCAACGCGGTGTCCCATGCGCTCGCCTGCTTGTCGCCGAGCTCGACTACTTCCGATGAAGGCGCGCGCCACGTCAAGGCAATCGCGTCGCGATGCCCGCTGCAACGGCCGCACATATGGCAGTCCGACGCTCCCTTCATATTGCGCAGCGGCACCAGCGGCGCGCAATTGATCGGAATCACCCGATGCCCATGCTCGCCGTTCCTGTACGAACGGCGCCACGCGCCTTCGTCGACTTTGTAGTGAAACGGCGCGAGGCGCGCCAGAAGCGAAAAAACGCCGTTGACGGGGCACAGATATTTGCACCAGACGCGCTTCTCGCGCCCGTACAGCAAACCGATGATCATCGCCGCGAAGGTCGAGCCGCCGAGCACCAGCAGCACCGCCTTCGGATACTGGTAGACGCTCACCATCTGGCCGTAGAGGGTGGTGAGGCCGAACGCGACGAACGGCCAGCCGCCCCAACGCATCCAGCGCGGAATCGCCCAGCCGCGGCCATATTTGCTGGCGAACTCGGCGAGCGCGCCTTCCGGGCAGAGCACGCCGCACCATACGCGGCCGAGCATCACCATCGACAACAGCACGAACGGCCACCAGATGCCCCAGAACACGAACTGCGCTGCAAGCGTCAGGTTGTTCCACAGATGCGCGGTGTCGTCCGGCAGCGGCGTCGCCGCCGGCACCAGAATCAGAAACGCGTACACCGCCACGACCATCCACTGAATGCCGCGAATCAGCCCGCCGTGACGCTGCATCCACTGACCGGCCGCAGCGAGGCGGCCTGGGCGCGTCATGACCGTACTCACGCTGCGCGCCCAGCGGCCTGCGGCGCCGGCTTACGGTTCGCGCGACGCACCAGCAGATAGACGACCGCCCAGTACACAGCGTAGGCAATCAGATTCATCAGCGCCGGATGCGCGCGATAACCGGTGAGCGTGGCGACCAGCGAACCGAAGGTGCTCGAATCGTCGAGGATGGCTGACGAATTCCACATCTGGCCGACCAGCGTCGGCAGGATTTCCTTGTCGATCAGCTTGTCGACGCCGGTCTGGAACAGGCCCGCACCGAGGAACAGCAGCATGATCTCGGTGACGCGAAAAAAAAGCCGCCACGAGAAGAACTTGCCGCCCAGTTGCAATGCGTAGAAGGTCAGAAGTGCGAGACCGAGGCCGATGAACACTGCAAGCATCTGGCCGCCGTCCACGTGACCCGACTGACCGAAGCCGAGGCCGTACAGGAAGATGACCGTTTCGCTGCCTTCACGCGCAATCGCCAGCGCGACCAGCAATGCGACGCCCCACCAGTTCGAATCGCGCGTGCTCTTTTGCAGCGACTGTTCCATGTCGCGCTTGAGCGAGCGGCCGTGCTGCTTCATCCACAGCACCATCTGCACGATCAGCACACAGGCGACCAGCACCATGGCGGTCTGGAAATAATCCTGCGCGTCACCGGAAAGCACCTCGGTGAAGCCGACCAACGCCACGCCGAGCGCGACCGCCGCGATCACGCCAGCCGCGACGCCGCCCCACAAATACGGCAAACCACGGCGCGCATCTTCGTCGCCATTCTTCAACCACGCGTACAGGATGCCGACGACCAGCAATGCCTCGACACTTTCCCGCCATACGATGAACAACACCTGACCCATCTAGCCCTCCGTCTACTGCTGTGGCGAACGCCCGATCAACTTGCGCTCGCGGCCCAAGCCCTTATTTCGCGACGATCACGCCCTGCGCCTGTTGATGAAAGTCGTCAAAAAACTTGTACTCGCCCGGATCCAGCGGCGCGATCACGACGAACGATTCCGCCCCCGGAGCCAACACTTTTTCCTTGCGCAACTGAACGCTTTCGAACTCGGCCGCACCCTTGCCGGTGTTGCGTATTTCGATCTTGATACGCTGCCCGACAGGCACCTCGATACGTGCCGGATTCAGCTTGCCGTCGTTCATTTCCAGCTTGAAGGTCGGCAAATCGGCCGCGTGCGCGGCGCCAGCCAGCGACGCCATCGTGGCGAGGATCGCGATCTTTCGGTTGATTCTCATTAGCCCTTCCGGAGAACGCGGCGCAGCGGGTTTCATCGCCCGGGCGCCGCCTGCTGTATTCGTTCACTCACGCAGTAGCCACGCGGCAATGCGTGGCAAGCCGTGACGATCCTCGGCGCTCAGTAACCGCCCTTCTTGCCGATACCCGCGAACGTGAAGTCGTATTCGAGCGTGATCGGCTTGAACCATGCGCCCACGCCGGTTTCCTTGTCGACGTGACGGCCGAAGGCCATGTGGCCAGTTTGCATCGGCGCTTCGACGACCATCTTCAGGTGATACTTGCCCGGGCCTTGCAGCTTGACGTTGTCGCCGTAGTGCGGGCCGTCATTGGCGACCATCGCCATCATGTCGCCCTTCTGGGTCTGATTCGAACCTGCTTTCGTCAATTCGTAGCGCACTTGCAGGTACGGCATCCAGTCGCCTTCGGCGAAACCGGTCGGGTTGTTCTTGACCGCGTGGATATCGGCCTCGAGGTGGATGTCCGAATCCGACGCTTTGCGCATCATGCCTTCGGGTGCCATCGTGACCGGCTGCAGATACACCGCGCCGATTTCCATGCCGCCCTGAATCTGATGCTTGCCGATCGGGTATTCCGCTGCTGTTGCCGAAAGCGCCGCTACTGCGGCTACCGCTGCAGCGCCACCGCGCACCAATGAAGAAATCCGCATTGAAACTCCTTGTTTTTATCTGACTGGAACCGAACCGATTGGAACAGTACGTTGCGCGCACCTTGATGCGGCGACCCACCAATCCCCTGGCAGAGGCGATGGGTCATAAGCAAATCGCATATGAGAACGTTAATGCGAACCATTCTCAATATTGGTCGAGTTTATCATCGTTCGGCAGGGAGAACAAATCCGACAGCACGCAAAGCCTTATGGCAGCGGAGTCTTAAGGCAGGCTTAAGGAAGAGCGCGCGTGGACGGATTGGCGGGTGAACGGCCTGTGGAGACGAGACGCGGCACATTGCCGCGCCCGGGTGCGGGAGGAAAAATTGACTCGAGCTTAGTCGAACTTAGTCGACGCCAGGCACATGATCGCCGACGTTGGCGCCGAATACGCGCTGACGCAGCAGCGCCAGCTGGTCGCGGGTCTGCGCGGCCTTTTCGAACTCGAGGTTCTTGGCGTGCTCCATCATCTGCTTTTCGAGACGCTTGAGCTCCTTGGCGAGCTGCTTCTCGGACATGTCCTCGAATTTCGCGCGGGTTTGCTGCTCCTTCAGTTCGGCGCGCGCGTCGTCGACGTTATATACGCCGTCGATGATGTCCCGAATACGTTTGACCACACCGCGCGGCGTAATGCCGTTCTCGAGGTTGAAGGCGATCTGCTTGGCACGCCGCCGCTCGGTTTCGTCGATTGCGCGGCGCATAGAATCGGTCACTTTGTCGGCGTAGAGAATCGCCTTGCCGTTCACGTTCCGCGCAGCCCGGCCGATGGTCTGAATCAGCGAGCGCTCGGCGCGCAGGAAGCCCTCCTTGTCCGCGTCGAGGATCGCGACCAGCGACACCTCGGGAATATCGAGCCCCTCGCGCAGCAAGTTGATCCCGACCAGCACGTCGAACGTGCCCAGACGCAGATCGCGGATGATTTCGACCCGCTCGACCGTGTCGATATCGCTGTGCAGATAGCGCACCTTGACGCCGTGATCGGCCAGAAACTCGGTGAGCTGCTCGGCCATCCGCTTGGTCAGCACCGTAACCAGCACGCGGTCGCCCACCTTGACGCGCTCGTTGATCTCGGCGAGTACATCGTCGACCTGCGTACGTGCCGGACGCACCTCGATTTCAGGATCGACCAGCCCGGTCGGACGCACAAGCTGCTCGGCCACCTGCCCTGCCGTTTTCTTTTCGTAATCGGCCGGCGTGGCCGATACGAACACCACCTGGCGCATCTTGCGCTCGAACTCGTTGAACTTGAGCGGCCGGTTATCGAGCGCCGACGGCAAGCGAAAACCGTAGTCCACCAGATTCTCTTTGCGCGCGCGGTCGCCGTTGTACATGCCGTTCAGCTGGCCGATCAGCACGTGCGATTCGTCGAGCAGCATCAGCGCGTCCGACGGCAGGTAGTCGACCAGCGTCGGCGGCGGCTCGCCGGGCGCGGCGCCCGAGAAGTGCCGCGAGTAGTTCTCGATACCCTTGCAGAAGCCCAGTTCCTGCAGCATTTCCAGATCGAAGCGGGTGCGCTGCTCGAGCCGCTGCGCTTCGACCAGCTTGCCTTCGCTATAGAAGAACTCGAGCCGCTCGCGCAGTTCGTTCTTGATGGTTTCGACCGCGCGCACCACGGTGTCGCGCGGCGTCACATAGTGCGACGACGGGTACACAGTGAAACGCGGAATCTTCTGGCGCACGCGGCCCGTAAGCGGGTCGAACAACTGCAGCGTCTCGACTTCGTCGTCGAACAGCTCGAGGCGCACCGCCATTTCCGCGTGCTCGGCCGGAAAAATGTCGATCGTGTCGCCGCGCACGCGGAACGAACCACGCTGGAAATCGGCTTCGTTGCGGTTGTACTGCATCGCGATCAGCCGCGCGATGATGTCGCGCTGGCCGAGCTTGTCGCCGGTGCGCAGCGTCAGAATCATCTTGTGATATTCGGACGGGTTGCCGATACCGTAGATCGCCGACACCGTGCCCACGATCACCACGTCGCGCCGCTCCATCAGGCTCTTGGTGGCGGAAAGCCGCATCTGCTCGATGTGCTCGTTGATCGACGAATCTTTCTCGATGAACAGGTCGCGCTGCGGCACGTACGCTTCCGGTTGGTAGTAGTCGTAGTACGAGACGAAGTACTCGACCGCGTTGCGCGGGAAGAACTCGCGGAACTCCGAGTAAAGCTGCGCGGCAAGCGTCTTGTTCGGCGCGAACACGATCGCCGGGCGGCCGAGCCGCGCGATCGTGTTGGCCATCGTGAAGGTTTTGCCGGAGCCGGTCACGCCGAGCAGCGTCTGGAACGACAGGCCGTCCTCGACGCCCTCGACGAGCGTGTCGATCGCCGTCGGCTGATCGCCGGCCGGCGGATACGGCTGGTAAAGCTGGAACGGCGAGCCTTCGAACGTGACGAATTTGGATTCGTCGAGCGTATCGTCGACTTCAGTCAGATGGTGTTCGGACATGTGGGCGGCACCAAGCCTTGGGCAAAGGACTATTCTAGCGGTTTGCGGGAAACGCGAGCTCAGCGGGTCTGCGTAGGGTTTCCTGGGGGCGCGGGCTTGCTTGCGGCCCTTAGTGCGAGCGTGCCGGGGCAGCGCTTTTGGAGCGCCGGACGGCCTGCCCCGGGCTGGCCCCGGGCAGATCCGCGACGGGCACATGGCGCCAGAGTGCTTGTTTTTCAAGCAAATAATTCGCTCTGACGGCCTTCCCAGCCCGAAAAATGCCCGTGGATTCGCTACAATGCCAAGTCGCGCTCGTTCGCCGCTGTCCGCCGCCGGTCCCGGTCTGCACCTTTTGTCAGACACCTCAGCCGGGCCGCCCGCGCTCGAAGCCGCCCCTCTTTTTACAACTGCTGCTGCCCACCCATCATGTCTCTGTTCTCCGCCGTCGAACTTGCTCCCCGCGACCCGATTCTGGGCCTGAACGAAGCCTTCAACGCCGATGCGCGCGCCACCAAGGTCAACCTTGGCGTTGGCGTGTACTTCAACGAAGAAGGCAAGATTCCGCTGCTGCGCGCCGTGCGCGACGCGGAAAAGGCTCGCGTCGAAGCCGCGCTGCCGCGTGGCTATCTGCCGATCGAAGGCATCGCCGCCTACGACGCCGCTGTGCAGAAACTGCTGCTCGGCAACGACTCGCCGCTGATCGCCGCCGGCCGCGTGGTGACGGCACAGGCATTGGGTGGCACGGGCGCGCTGAAAATCGGCGCGGACTTCCTGAAGCGTCTGAACCCGAACACCAAGGTCGCGATCAGCGATCCGAGCTGGGAAAACCACCGTGCGCTGTTCGAAGGCGCCGGCTTCGAAGTCGTGTCGTACCCGTACTACGACGCGCACACCCACGGTGTGAACTTCGAAGGCATGCTGAGCGCGCTGAACAGCTACGCTGCGGGCACGGTTGTCGTGCTGCACGCGTGCTGTCACAACCCGACCGGCGTCGACCTGAGCGTCGAGCAATGGACGCAGGTGGTCGAAGTCGTCAAGGCACGCAATCTGGTGCCGTTCCTCGACATCGCCTATCAGGGTTTCGGCGACAACATCGAATCGGACGCCGCAGCAGTGCGCCTGTTCGCCGCATCGGAACTGAACGTGTTCGTGTCGTCGTCGTTCTCGAAGTCGTTCTCGCTGTACGGCGAGCGCGTCGGCGCGTTGTCGATCATCACGGGCAGCAAAGAAGAATCTGCTCGCGTGCTGTCGCAACTGAAGCGCGTGATCCGCACGAACTACTCGAACCCGCCGACGCACGGCGGCTCGGTTGTCGCAGCCGTGCTCGGCTCGGCTGAACTGCGCACCACGTGGGAAGCGGAACTGGCCGAAATGCGCGACCGTATCCGCGCCATGCGCAACGGTCTGGTCGAACGCCTGAAGGCAAGCGGCGTGGATCGCGACTTCAGCTTCGTCAACGCGCAACGCGGCATGTTCTCGTACTCGGGTCTGACGGCGCCGCAAGTGGACCGTCTGCGTGAAGAGTTCGGCATCTATGCCGTCGGCACGGGCCGCATCTGCGTGGCTGCGCTGAACACGCGCAACCTCGACGTGGTGGCGAGCGCGATCGCTCACGTGCTGAAGTAAAACTTTCCAAAGCGCGTGTGCTTGTCGTGCGTTTCTTTTTGCGCGCTTTGCTGAAACTGGTTATAGAAACGGCGCCCTTTCGGGCGCCGTTTTCGCTTGCCGCTCGCTACTGCCAACTACCACTTCAGCGGGAATCCCGGTGAATATCGTGCGTGACAAAGCCCGCGTCGTTCTCGGGCATGTCGAGCCAATCGGGCTGCGCAAGCGATTGGCGGATATCCTGCAAACCGCTTTCCCAGTGTTCACGCATCGTCGACAGGCCGAACTGAAAGTCCTTGAAGTGCCCTTCGTATTCCTTCTGCCGGTAGATGAGGTGGATCACGTTGTAGCGTTTCGAACACGATAGCTCGTCGGCCAGCTTGCACCACGGATCGTCTCGCTGATCAGCCGGCACGCGATCGAGCACCTCGCGCAACACATGCCGGAAACGCTGCGATCGCTGCAGCATGTCGGTCACGAGACGTGTGCGGCTCGAATACTGAATGTCCTTCACGCGCCCCTGGACGTCGGTGATGTTGTCCGGCACCGGCCCGATCGCACTCCAAAGATCGACCTGGAAGGCGAGCGTGTCGCGGCGCGGCGTAGTCTGGAGCACTTCGTAGAGCGGCGTGTTCGACATCAAGCCGCCGTCCCAGTAGTACTGGCCGTCGATTTCAACCGCCGCAAAGCCCGGCGGCAACGCGCCCGACGCCATGAAATGCTCCGGCTTCAGTGTCATGTGCGTGTTATCGAAGTACGCAAAATTACCGGTGCCGCAATTCACTGCGCCCACCGATATCCGTATTTCGCCGGAATTGATCCGGTCGAAATCGCACAACGCTTCGAGTGTCGCTTTCAGCGGCGCGGTGTCGTAGTAGCTGGCCGCTTGCGGCAGCCCCGACACGGTGGGCAACGGCGGCGGAAAGCGCGGCACGAAAAAGCCCTTCTGCCCTTCCATGATCGCGCCCATTGCCTGCGTCGCGGTGAAGGCTTTGCGCACAGCTTCGCTGGAATTGAAGAGTGCATGCTCGAAGAAGGCCGGCAGCGGCGGCCCGAAAGCCGGTTGGCAGATCGTCTCCCAGAATTGCCGCAGCCGTTCGACGCGCTTCTCCGGCGGATTGCCGGCAATGATGGCGGTGTTCAACGCACCGATCGAAATGCCGGCGAGCCAGTTCGGCTCGATGCCGGCTTCGTAAAGCCCCTGAAAGACGCCTGCCTGATAGGCGCCCAGCGCGCCGCCGCCTTGCAGCATCAGCGCGACGGTTTCATAGTCGGGTACACGGAGTAGCGGGTCGGGCCGGACGGAAGGCGCCGGCCCGGCGCCCTCACCATCCCCGTCGCCCGGCGCGCCGACGCGCGCCCGCTTGAGATTGCGTTGCGCCATGGGCGCCTCCTTATTGCATGTACCAGCCGTGGCTCACAATAAAGGACTGACCGGTCAGCGCCGCAGTCGGGAAAGTGGACAGGAACAGCACTGTCTGCGCAACGTCTTCCACCGTGGTGAAGATGCCGTCGACCGTGCCGCCCAGCATCACGCGCTTGACCACGTCTTCCTCGCTGATGCCGAGTTCCTTGGCCTGCTCGGGAATCTGTTTGTCGACCAGCGGCGTGCGCACGAAACCCGGACACACAACGTGCGAACGCACGTTATGCTTCGCGCCTTCCTTCGCCAAAACGCGCGACAGACCCAGCAACGCATGCTTGGCCGTCACGTAGGCGGACTTCAGCGGCGACGCTTCGTGGGAATGGACCGAACCCATGTAGATCACGATCCCGCCGCGATCGTCCTTGTACATGTGTTTGAGCGCCGCCTTGGTGGTGAGGAACGCGCCGTCCACATGGATCGCCTGCATCTTCTTCCAGTCGGAAAACGAGTAGTTTTCGATCGGATTGACGATCTGAATGCCGGCGTTGGAAATCAGAATATCGACCGAACCGAGCTCGGCAGCGACCTTGTCGATCCCCTGGTTGACGGCGTCTTCGTTCGTAACGTCCATCGCGACGCCGATTGCCTTGCCTCCGCCCGCTTTGATTTCTTCAGCGACGGCGTTCGCGCCGTCCTGATTCAGGTCGGCAATCGCGACCGCAGCGCCCGCCGCGGAAAGCGTCAGCGCAATCTGCTTGCCGATGCCGCTCGCGGCGCCAGTAACTACCGCGACCTTGCCATTCAGATTCGTATTCAGTGACGACATCCAGAACCTCCATGCAGTTGATGAGCAATGACACCACGAGCCGCAGGCGGCGTGAAGTCAGCCAAACGGCATAGACCGTCCGGCCGGATGTTGCACTGCGGCCAACGCTGCTATTGTGCATGAACCGCGTGAACCACATCTGGAAAACGCACATCGGGCCGTATCTCTTTAAACTAGACGTTTCAGCGGGATTCCGGCGGCATCACTACGAAGGAGGAATGCATGAATTATCGACGTCTGGGCCGTTCCGGCCTGCAAGTCAGCGAACTGTCCATCGGCTCATGGGTTACCTACGGCAATCAGGTCGACCATCATGCGGCGCGCGAATCGCTTGCCGCCGCGCGCGATGCGGGCGTCAATTTCTTTGACAACGCCGAGGTGTATGCCAGCGGCCAGTCCGAAGAAATCATGGGTCAGGCGCTCAAGGAACTGGCATGGCCGCGCGTGAGTTATGTGGTGTCGACGAAATTCTTTTGGGGTCTGGAAGAGGCACCGAACCAGTACCACACGCTGAACCGCAAATATCTGCTGAGCGCGATCGACGCGTCGTTAAAACGCCTTCAACTCGATTACGTCGATCTGGTGTTCTGTCATCGTCCTGACCCGAACACGCCGGTCGAGGAAACCGTCTGGGCGATGAGCGACATGATCGCGCGCGGCAAGGCGTTGTACTGGGGCACATCCGAATGGAGCGCCGATGAAATCCGCGCCGCTTACGACATTGCCGAGCGGCATCATCTGCACAAGCCTGTCATGGAACAGCCGCAGTACAACCTGTTCCACCGCAAACGCGTCGAGCAGGAATACAAGCGGCTTTACGAGGACATCGGCCTTGGGCTGACGACCTGGAGCCCGCTCGCCTCCGGCCTGCTCACCGGCAAGTACCGCGACGGCGTGCCCGCTGATAGCCGTGCGCAGTTGCAAGGCTACGAATGGCTGCGCAAGCAGGTGACCGATGCCGGCAAGAACAACGTGGTCGGCAAGCTCGGCGAAGTGGCCGACGAACTGGGCTGCACGGTCGGCCAACTGGCGATTGCGTGGATCCTGAAGAATCCGAATGTGAGCACGGTCATCACCGGCGCGTCGCGGGTCGAACAGATCGCTGAGAACATGGCCTCGGCAGAGGTGGCGGAGAGCATCACGCCGGAGATCAAGCAACAGATCGAGGAGATTATCGGCGACGCCTACAACTAAGGAAGGCGGCCGCCAAGCATCCGCCAAGCCGTGAGCACGGCCCGCGCTGCATCCGGGCCGTGTCGCGCGGAACGCACTGCGGCTTGCAACGCGGCGTCGCGTACAATACGCGACCGCGCCGCACACCGGTTGTGTCACCGCATTGCATCCGCATCGCCGAATCCGCCCTGGACCGGCACGCCCTCTTTCAGCGTCCCCTCATCATGCTCAGCTACCGCCACGCCTTTCATGCAGGCAACCACGCCGACGTTCTGAAACACGCCGTCGTGTTGCAGCTACTGCGCTACCTCGGCCAGAAGGACAAAGCCTACTGGTATATCGACACGCACGCGGGCGCCGGCGTCTATTCGCTGAAGGAAGGCTACGCGACCAAAACCGGCGAGTTCCAGACCGGTATCGCCAAACTATGGGGCCGCAACGATCTGCCGCCGCTCTTCGCCGATTACGTCGGCGAAGTGAGCGCGTTGAATCCGGACGGCCAGTTGCGCTTCTATCCGGGCTCGCCGTATGTCGCATGGCGGCAGATGCGCGAGCAGGATCGCATGCGTCTGTTCGAACTGCACACCACCGAGATCGACGTGCTGCGCCACAACTTTCGCGACGCTGGCCGGCGAGCCATGCTCTACGCGGGCGACGGTTTTGACGGCATTCTGGCCTTGCTGCCGCCGGCGCCGCGCCGCGCGCTGGTGCTGCTCGATCCATCGTACGAGGACAAGCGCGACTACACGCGCACATTGCGCTGCGTCGAAGAGAGTCTGAAGCGCTTTCCGACTGGCACGTATGCAGTCTGGTATCCGCAGGTGAAGCGCCTCGAATCGCAGCGCTTTCCCGATCAGTTGAAGAAGCTGCAGGAGCGCAACTGGCTGCATGTGAGCCTGACCGTCAGCAATCCGCCGACCGACGGTTTCGGCCTGTTCGGCAGCGGCATGTTCATCCTGAATCCGCCGTACACGCTGGCAAAAACGCTGAAAGAGCAACTGCCCTGGTTGGTCGAAGCGCTCGGTCAGGACAAGGCGGCGCAGTTCAAGGTCGAATACCGCGGCGATTGATCTTTCTCGCCAGCTGCGCGCATACGCCGTCGAAGCGGTACGGCGCGTAGCCTGACGGTGAGCGGTCTAAGCCGCTTACTTGAGTTGCGCCGCGGCCTTGCGAGCGAAGTCGTTGGTATAGGTTGCGTTCAGGTCGATCTTTTTCGGGTCGAGCCGGTTGTCGAACGACGACAGCGCGCGCAATGAGGTGGCCGGGCCGTCCGCCGGCATCAGGCCATCCGGCGAATACGCGTCGCGCACGTTGTGGAAAGCTTCCACATAGAGCGCCGAGTCGTTAAGCAGATAGGCCGGTGGCACCATCTTCAGCAAGTCGGCGTCGCTTGCGGTCTGCAGCCAATGGTCAGCGCGCACGATCGCGTTGGCGAGCGCCTGCGTCGTCTTCGGATACTTCTGGATGAAGCTCTCCGATGCATATAGCGTCGCTGCCGGCATCGTTCCGCCGAATATCTCTTGCGTGCCCTTCACCGTGCGCGTGTCGACCAGCACCTTGATCGCGCCGCTGTGCTGCAGCTTGGTCATCATCGGATCGACGTTGGACAGCGCGTCGATCTGACCACCGCTTACTGCGGCCAGTACCGTTGCTCCACTGCCCACACCAATCGCCGAAATCTCGTTGCGCTGTACGCCGGCTTTGCGCAAGGCCACGGTCAGCACCAGATCGGTCGACGAACCCGGCGCGCTTACGCCCACTTTTGCGCCCTTGAAGTCCGCCAGTGTCTTGATCTGATCGGCCTTCGACTTGACCACCGCAACGACGATCTGCGGCGCGCGTCCCATCAGCGCGAATGCTCGATAGTGCTGCCCCTTCGCCTGCATGAACAGCGTGTGCTCGAATGCGCCGGCGCCCACGTCGGCGCTGCCGCCCACTACCGCTTCCAGGGCCTTTGATCCGCCCGCGAAATCTTCGAGCGTGATGTCGAGCCCTTCGTCCTTGAAGTATCCCAACTGCTGCGCCGCGAGCACCGGCAAATAGTAAAGACCCGGTAAACCACCGACGGCCATTGTCAGGGTGGGCTTTTCCGGTGTGTCTTTGGCGAGCGCAACGGCGGGTAGCGCAACGAGCGCGATCAGCGTGGCGCAGCTGCCGGCGGCACGCCGCATCCAGTGAGTAGGCATTTCGATGTCTCCTTGTTCTGTTTTCGTTCGATGCGGCGGCGCAGCGCAATGTGCATGCCCCATATCGTTGGCGTGAAGCCGCGCAACGATTGTCGTCGGACGGTTTCACCCACGCCATGCGCCGAAACCCGAATGGCCCAATGCCGTGCGCGTGATCCGAAGGCGCGCGTGAACACACGGCGCACACGGTGGAGGCACGCAGGGGCCGCCGTTCGAAACGTCAACGAATCGCAGAGGGACTGCTGAGGACTACGCGCGGAAGACGCTTATTGCGGACTTAGCGCCGGACGAGGCTGCGGTTGTGGTTGCGGCTGTGGAACTCCACCGCCGCCGGGCAACTGGATGTAAGGCGCGACAATGATCGGGATCGACGAATTCGGCGCCAGTTCGGTGGGCGCCGCCATGGGCTGAGCCTCGACGATCCGCGCCCGCGAGAGCGGTGCGGTTTGCAGCACGGTGCCGCTCTGGCCATCGCTAATGCCGCTCTGCGTGTCGAGGATCAACGGCTTGCCGGTATTGCTCGACGCGGCGAAGCTCGCCGGTACCGCGAAAACCGTTGTCAGCGATGCGGCGACGGTGGCAGCCAGTATGGATCGGAGCGAGCGGACAGGAAGCATGGGCGGACCGGATAAGTTTTGGGAATGCCGGATTGCGCAAAAAACGCTTTACCTTACCGCGGTGGCAACCTTCAGGCTAGTCGATATTGGCCTGTAGACAGTTTTCGAGCGGCGATTGACTGCAGTTCTGGGAGTCCAGATGTGACAAAGCCCCGTCTATACGGGGCTCAACACTGTACTGCTATGGCCACGCGACGCGTGCTGCCGGGTCAGACTTGATGCTCGTGCTGCTTACAACGAGTAGCCGTTGGTTTCGAGCGAGCGGATGCGTTGCTCAAGCTGAACGATGTCCGACGACGACGCCAGATAGGCTTCACGACGGCTACGTTCTGCGGTTTCAAACCAGGTGCTCAGCTTTTCAAGAAGGTATGCAAACATGATGTTCTCCAAGGATCAGATTGAATCCCCGGTGAGTTGTGCATCAGGGATTTCCCGTAAAAGGGTTAACCCTGATTATAGCCCTATGGTGCAACCTGGCTAGTGAAATGCCCGCATGACGTGCATTCCGTTTTGGAATGGTGCACGCGATTGGGGCATCTAAGTTTTTGATTTTATGAGATGTATGGCGATTTTTTCGTGACAGGCGGCGTTTCCCGCTCCAAAACAGCACATTATTGGTGCATTCGCGTGACAGGTTGCAACAAATGTCACACTCGGGTTGCACCACCTCCGTCAAATCGGATGACAGCCCTTCCCCGACATCAGATCAGTATCCGCCAGCCGCTCGATAATCGGGCAGTCCGGACGCTCGTCACCGTGGCAATGATCGGCCAGATGCGCCAACGTGTCGCGCATGTCCGTGAGTTCGGTGATGCGGCGATCGAGATCCGCGACGTGTTCAAGCGCAATCGCCTTGACTTCGGCACTGGCGCGCGATCGATCGTGCCACAGCGCCAGCAGCCGGCGAATGTCTTCGACCAGAAAGCCGAGCCGGCGCGCCTGCCGGATGAAGCGCAGCGAATGAACCTCCTGCGGTCCATAGACGCGATAGCCGGCGCTCGTACGCGCTTTGGCTGCCAGCAAACCGACACTCTCGTAGTAGCGAATCATTTTCGCCGTGACGCCCGACGCGCGGGCCGCTTCACCGATGTTCATGACTGTTTCCCCAGTATGCGCGTCGATCGTACACCTTCCCATGATGGGAAGGTCAGTCACTTAAGTGCGTATCGGCAGGCATAATTCAACCATCGCAGCATTCATTTTTTCGAGGCAATCCAGATGACGATCGAATTCCAGGTAGAAGGCATGAGCTGTCAGCATTGCGTGGCGGCAGTCACCCAGGCGATCCGTGAACACGACGGCGCCGCGCAGGTACAGGTCGACCTGGCATCCGGCCGCGTGGTGGTCGAATCGGCGCAGCCGGCCGAAACGCTGAAGACCGCCATCGACGAGGCCGGTTATACAGTCACGGACGTGACCAGCGGCGCGGCCCGATAAAGCGGGTTCCTGTCATGTTCAAAGTTGCAGTCATTGGTGCGTCTGGCTTGCTTGGCCGCGCGCTCGTCGATGAATTGGCGCAGCAAACCGGCTGGCAGGTGGTCGCAACGGCGTTCAGCCGGCCTGGGTCCAACACGGTCGCGCTCGATATTCGCAACGCGCAGGCGGTCGAGCAGTTTGTCGAGCGCGAAGCGCCGGATGCGCTCGTGATTGCCGCCGCGGAGCGTCGCCCGGATGTGTGCGAGCACGATCCGGCACTCGCCCGTGCGCTGAACGTCGATGCGGTGCGCACGTTGGCAGCGGCGGCAAAACGGCGCGGCACATGGACGCTGTCGATCTCCACCGATTATGTGTTCGACGGCACTCGGCCGCCCTATCAACACGATTCCGAACCGGCCCCCCTCAATGCCTATGGGCACAGCAAGCTCGACGGCGAGCGCGCGCTGACGGAGACGACCGATCTCGGCTGCGTACTGCGTTTGCCGCTGCTATACGGGCCGATTGTCAATTGGGCAGAATCGGCGGTAACGAGTCTCGTGCCGGCGATTGCCGCGTCGGCTTCGCTCAATGGCAAGGTTGCCGTCATGGATGCCTGGGCGATTCGTTATCCGACCTTCACGCCGGACGTCGCGTTCGTGGTCCGGCAAATGCTCGAACGGCATGAGCGCGGCGAAGCGCTTCGCGGCATCGTGCAATGGTCGGGCGACGAGCCAATGACCAAGTACGAGATCGCCTTGGGTCTGGCCGAAGCGCTGCAACTCGACGCGCAACTGACACCGCAGCACACGCCGACCGACGCGACCCCGCGTCCGCATAACTGCCACCTCGCTTCGAGTCGGCTCGAGGCGCTTGGCATTGGCCGCCGCACGCCTTTCGACACCGCGATCCGGCAAGTGCTGACCCGCTTTCCATGGCGCGGCGATGCAGGTGATAAGCAGGTCTAGCATTTAGCGGCGATGTCAGCCGCGGCGAGCCGGCATCAATGAAAATCGCGGCTTGCCGTGGCCAGTTCGCCGAGCAATTCGCTGTGATCTTCGAGACGATGCGCAACGAGATGAATCACCTCGCCTTGGTGTCTTTGTTTCGCCTTGCCTGCTTTATTGACGCTCACCACGTTGCCGGCGCTGTCGCCGCCGGTAGCGACGCCGTCGTCACGCTGCAAGACGCCATACACCGCCAGCAACGATGAACCCAACAACACCTTGCGCTGCTTTTCCACCAGCGACGGCCAGACGATCACATTGATCGAGCCGGTCTCGTCTTCGAGGGAAACGAACACGGTGCCGTTTGCTGTGCCCGGCCGCTGCCGTACGGTGACGATGCCGCATGCGCGCGCCAGCGTGCCGTGCTGACACGCAGCGAGTTCGGCCGCCGTGCGAAAACGCTGTTTGGCAAGACGTGCACGCAATAGCGCGACCGGATGGCGATTGAGCGTAAGGCCAAGGCTCGCGTAGTCGTCGACGATCTCGCGGCTTTCGGCTGCCTGCGGCAACACCAGCGGCGCTTCGGCAATCGGCGCATCGCGCAGCAGCTTGGGCACCGTGTGCTGTGCGGTCACCGCCCACCACGCTTCGCGTCGATGGCCCGCGATGCTGACCAGTGCGTTCGCCGCGGCAAGCGCTTCGAGATCGCGCCGCGTCAATGCCGCGCGGCGTGCCAGATCGTCGACGTCGGCAAACTGCGCGTCGCTGCGAGCCGCCATGATGCGTTCGGCGGCCACCTGCGAAAGGCCTTTGATCAGATGCATGCCGATGCGCACCGCCGGGCCGCCCGCGCCGTACGTGTTCGACGGCTGAAATACACGTGCGGTCAGACGTTTCGCCGCGCGTCGGATGGTCTGGCTTACCGCGAAGCGCCGCAGCGACAGATCGCGCAATTGCTGCGCCGATAGTACGGCCTGCTGACGATGCAAACAGGTTTCGCTCAATGAAATCCGCTGCCCTTCATAACCGTTTCTTTCGAAGGTCGATTCCCAGTCGCTCAACGTCACGTCGGGCGGCAATACTTTGACGCCGTGACGCTTCGCATCCTGCACGAGCTGCGACGGCGAATAAAAACCCAGCGGCTGACTGTTCAGCAAACCCGCCAGAAAAGCGGCCGGCTCATAACGCTTCAGCCACGCGCTGAGATAGACGAGCAACGCGAAGCTCGCCGCATGGCTCTCAGGAAAACCATATTCGCCGAAGCCTTCGATCTGTTTGCAGATGCGGGTTATGAACTCGAGTTCATAACCCCGCTTGAGCATGCGCTCGGTCAGATCCTTCTGGTACTTCGCCAGGTTCCCGGTGCGCCGCCACGCGGCCATCGCGCGCCGTAACTGGTCGGCCTGCTCGCCGGTGTATTCCGCCGCAACCATCGCGAGGTGCATCACCTGCTCCTGGAAAATCGGCACGCCGAGCGTGCGTTGGAGCACCGGTCGCAATTCATCCTTTGCATAGTCCTCGACCTCGAGACCTTGCTTGCGACGCAGATACGGATGCACCATGCCGCCCTGAATCGGCCCGGGCCGCACGATCGCGACTTCGATCACGAGATCGTAGTATTCGGTCGGCTTCAGCCGCGGCAACATGCTTTGCTGCGCACGCGATTCGATTTGAAAAACGCCGATCGTATCGGCATGGCCGCACATCTCATAGACGGCCCGGTCCTCGCGTGGAATATCCTGCACTCTGAACTTAGGAAAACCGCGCCGCAATGCGACGAACTCCAGCGCGCGCCGGATTGCCGACAACATGCCTAGCGCCAGCACGTCGACTTTCAGCAGCTTGAGCGCATCGATATCGTCCTTGTCCCACTCGATTACGCTGCGGTCTTTCATCGTCGCGTTCTCGATCGGCACGAGCCGCGACAGTTTGTCTTTCGCGATCACAAAGCCGCCGACGTGTTGCGACAGATGACGCGGAAAATTGCGCAACTCTTTGGTGAGGCGAATCAGATTCTGCGTGATATGCGAGCTGGCATCGAAGCCCGCTTCCGCCAGATATTTGGCGACCGCGTCCGTACCGTCCCACCATTGCTGCGATTTACTGATCCGCTCAATCAACGACGCTTCGAGCCCCAACGCCTTGCCGACGTCTTTCAGCGCGCTGCGCGCGTGATACGTGATCAGCGATGCAGTCAGCGCCGCGCGATGACGGCCGTACTTCCCGTAGATATATTGAATCACCTCTTCCCGGCGCTGATGCTCGAAATCGACGTCGATATCAGGCGGTTCGTTGCGCGCGCGCGAGATGAACCGTTCGATCAGCATGTTCATGCGCACCGGATCGATTTCCGTGACATGCAGGCAATAACATATGATCGAATTCGCCGCCGAACCTCGCCCCTGACACAGTATGTTTCTGGAGCGCGCGAAGCTCACGATATCGTGCACCGTCAGGAAATACTTTTCGTATTTCAACTCGGCGATCAACCTCAGCTCTTTCTCGATCTGATCGATTCGTTTGAGATCCATGCCGTCTGGCCAGCGCTCCATCGCACCGGCCATCACCAGCTTGCGCAGATAGCTCGATGGCGACTCACCGGCGGGAACCAGTTCCTCCGGATACTCGTACTTGAGTTCATCGAGCGAGAAGCGGCATAGGACTGCGATACGCAGTGTTTCTTCGAGTGTATCGCGCGGATACAGTTTGCCGAGCCGCACACGCGTACGCATATGCCGCTCGGCATTCGCCTCGAGCGCGTGGCCGCAGGCCGATAGTGGCGTGACCAGACCGATCGCGGTCATGGTGTCCTGCAGCGGTTTGCGCGAACGCACATGCATCAGGACGCCGCCTGCTGCAACCAGAGGCAAGCCGCTGGCCTTTGAAATCATCCGCAATGCGTCGATCTGAAGATCGTCGCTGCCGGTTTGCCAGAGTTCGAGCGCGATCCATGAACGTTGCGATGCGAATGAGGCAAGCCAATGTGCGCAGCG
This sequence comes from Paraburkholderia sp. IMGN_8, assembly GCF_038050405.1. Classification (NCBI taxonomy): domain Bacteria; kingdom Pseudomonadati; phylum Pseudomonadota; class Betaproteobacteria; order Burkholderiales; family Burkholderiaceae; genus Paraburkholderia; species Paraburkholderia sp. IMGN_8. The sequence continues at coordinate 3,237,517 of NZ_CP150900.1, forward strand.
CAGGGTGTGCGCGAGCGTTGCCGTGCGCTGCGGCACGAGGATCAGAACGCAATCGGGTAACGTTTTGAGATGTTCGAGATGCGGTAGCGAATCGGTGAAGTCGGACGGGCTGAGGCGATAGCTGCCTTTGTCCGCACGCGAACGGGCTAGCGTGATCAGTTCGGAAAGATTGCCGTAGCCGTTGCGGTTGGTTGCTAGCGCAACCAGTGTGCAGAACGGTTCGCCTTGAGCATCGGTCAGGTTGAGCTCGCTGCCAATGATCAGGTGAGGAATGGGGTTGAGCATGTATTCTTCAGCCTCTACTGGCTCTTCGGCTTCATCTGAAGACGTTCCTGCTTGTGCGGCTTTTGCTTTGTCTTCGTGCTCTTTCTGCTGACGATCCCGCTCCTGTTTGATTTCTCTCACCGCCGTGTGTGCGCGTACGAGACCCGCCAGCGAGCATTCGTCGGTGATCGCGAGCGCGCGGTAGCCGCACGACATCGCCTGTTCGACCAGTTCGTGCGGGTGCGAAGCGCCACGCAGAAAGGAGAAATTGGTCAGGCAATGCAATTCCGCATACGCCGGCAGGTGGGCCGCAAGCGCCTGCTCCGATGAGGATGGAAAGCGGGAAATTGCCATGATGATGCTCAGCCGAACAAACCCTGCAAATACCACTCGCCGCTAATACGTTCGCGGTACACCCAGAACATATGACCGCGATCGTCGGCCGCGACGTAGTAATCCCGCTCGACGCGGTTGCCGTCCCACCACCCTGCTTCAATCCGCTCGGTACGCGTGAGCATTTTCAGCGGCCGACGATAAATCGGCCGCTGGTCGCGCATCATCAAACGCAGTGGCTTGTCGAGCATCCAGACAGGGCGAGGTTGCGACGGCAACGCGCTGTCGGGCAGATCGAGCGAGGCCTGCGCATCGCCCGGTTGCGTCGCGAACGTGCGGCTGCCTCTATCGCCCGCCATTTCATCTAGCCATCGCGCGATGTGCGGCGATCGTGTTGCCGCATCGCCATCTGCGTGATCTTCTTCAGATGCCGCATGTTGCAACTCATCCGTCAGCCAGGTTTTATCCGCTTTGATCTTCACCCTGGCTTTGGCGGGCGAACGCTTCTTGCGTGAAAACGCTTGTGTCTGGTACGGCTCGACACGCATTGCCTGCTCGGGCCGATGATCATCCTGCACCGACATCTGCAGCACGTTCTCCGGCCCCAATCGTGCGCTCAAGCGTTCGAGCAGACGCGCGATCGAATCGCCGTCTGTTTCAGGCATCGGAAACAAGGTGTCCGATTGCCCCGCATACTCGCCAATCTGATCAGCGATCAGCTTCAACTCGATCACCGGCGCCGCCAGTACGGTCTGATTCAACTTTTCGCGCAACAGCCAGATCAGATGTTCGGCATCGCGCGACGGTACGGCCCACGCGACCTTCAGACTCGACGTCTTCGGCGCATGACGAGACGCCAATTCATGCTCGAGCAATAGCGTGTAGCCACTGAGCGCCGCATGATGCGCGCTCAGCCATCCGGCCAGTTGCACGATCAGCCTACGCGCGGCAAACAACAGTGCGTCGGCATTATCGACCCGCGACGGCAACTCCAGTTGCGCATGAAACGACGCCGGCGCACGAAACGATTCGCGTGGATCCGGGCGCGTGCCATACGCTTGCGCCAGCAGATCCAGAATGCCGCTGCCGAAACGCCGCACGACGCCCGCCCGTGGCAACTGATGCAAATCGGCCAACGTAACGCAACCGATCTGCGAGAACGCATCGCGATGCGCCTGCGCAACCGGCAGCAACGACATGGATAAACGGTCGAGGACGCGCGCAAGCGAAGTCTCCTTCACTACATGCCAACGATGTCCCTGCCGATTGGCGCGCGCTTGCGCCAGCAGCCACGCGCCCCACGCGGTCGGCGCACAAGCGATGCGCGTCGTATAGCCGAATTCAGCCGCCGTGGCGGATACTCTCGACAACAACACTCGCAAACCGCCGAATAATCTCAAACCGGAGCCCACTTCCAGCAGCAACGTGTGTGCGTGGGCGAGCGACACTTTCGGTGTGTACATCAGCAATGCAAGCGCCATCGCTTCGAATGCCTGAGTTTCACGGGTGGTATCTGCGGCAAGCATTTTGAGACCTGGTGCCAACGCCAATGCATACGAGCGCGAATGACCGGCATGCACGCCGGCACGCAATGCGTCGAAATCGGGCAACAGAATGTGTGCGTGATCGGCCAGCGCATAGCACTGCCCACCGCCGACATCGTCGCCGACGGGAAGTTGGCTTGCGTCGTCGCCCGGCTCAGGCCGATTCGACCTGGCGGGCAAACCATCCGGAAGCGGCATGAGAGGCTTCACTGCTTCCAGCGACAAGAGTGGCAATGTGACTGCGATCCACAACATGATTGATCTCTCGTCCTTGATTGCTACCGCCCCGGTTCTCCGGCAACACGACGTCTTGTAACGGCAAAATGAGACGCAGAGGCGCTGCTAGCGGCGGGCCGCGACGCTTGAAGATATCGATCGAGATGCCGATCTCTTGCAACCATTGACGACGGTTGATCGTCTGCGCATTGGCCGGCAAAAGTGGCTCGCAGATCATCCGCAATGGCGCCGGCGAAGATTGCGTAGCGGCTTCAACAGGGCGGATCAAAAATGCCAGCGATGCTGACTCCTGAGCTGCCACTTGCAGACGCCGAACCTTATCGGCGCGCGCATTCGGTAGCCACACCAGTACCGCGCCGATGCCATCCTGTTTCAATGCTTGAGCCGCGGCCCATAGAGACTGGTCTTCACCCGAGCGCACCCATAAGACTCGCCCGACATCGACACCCCAAGCCCTCAGTGCCGCGGCACATGGCTGATAAGGCGGTGCTACGAGTATGACGTGCCGTTCGGCTTGCGTCGTAAGATGCCGAAGCGTGTGAGCGAGCAGGCGCACCTCGCCCACTCCGCCATGTTCGATCAGTAGCTCCGTCAGGCCGCCGGCCGACCAGCCTTGTCCCGGCAGCAGTTGATCCAGCGCGGCGTAGCCGCTGGAAATTACTCGCGAGTCCGCCTCGGCAAGCTCATTCCCCTGCCACACCTGACGCCGCAATTGCGGCGACAGCGCGGTCGCCGCAAACTGAATTGCTGCTGCCATAGACACGCTCTTTCAATGAGTAATGCTCCGCTCCACCCGGCATCGGGCAAGCATCAAGCGGCAAGTTTTCACTGTATATTTATACAGTATTTTGAGAAGGATGTTAAGACAGAACGACGCTGCGCGGTGCGTACAGAGGGACATTTAGGGTTGGCGATGAAGCTCACGCTGCTTGTCGTTTGCAGGTTTTATGCGGCGCAGCGATTGCTGTTTTTGGGGCCGCGGCTACGCATGGGGAAAGCCAGATTTGGCTGCTGTGGAGGGGCTCGGGGATGCTATACCGCGGTGTATGCACGCGGCAATGGAGGGCTTTTTTGCGTTGCGGTTTTCGGGCCGTAAACGCAGAAACCCCACCGTTTCGGGGTGGGGTTTCTGGTGCTGCAGGGGAGCCTGACGATTACCTACTTTCACACGGGAATCCGCACTATCATCGGCGTGGAGTCGTTTCACGGTCCTGTTCGGGATGGGAAGGGGTGGGACCGACTCGCTATGGTCATCAGGCATGACTTGTTGCCGTACTGCCCTGGGGCAATACAGCCAATCTGGAAGAAGTAGCTGAGAGGATGCCTCTCGGTAATGCGTTGGGCTGTGCTGTTTCTGGCACAACACTGATCTCAACCTGGGTGTTCTGGAGACCCTGCGCGTGGCGCAGGGTGGGGCATCCATAAGTGCCAAAGCACTAACGGCTGCCGGCACACACCTGTTATAGGATCAAGCCTTACGGGCAATTAGTATCAGTTAGCTTAACGCATTACTGCGCTTCCACACCTGACCTATCAACGTCCTGGTCTTGAACGACCCTTCAAGGGGCTCGAAGCCCCGGGGATATCTCATCTTAAGGCGAGTTTCCCGCTTAGATGCTTTCAGCGGTTATCTCTTCCGAACATAGCTACCCGGCGATGCCACTGGCGTGACAACCGGTACACCAGAGGTTCGTCCACTCCGGTCCTCTCGTACTAGGAGCAGCCCCCTTCAAATATCCAGCGCCCACGGCAGATAGGGACCAAACTGTCTCACGACGTTTTAAACCCAGCTCACGTACCTCTTTAAATGGCGAACAGCCATACCCTTGGGACCGGCTACAGCCCCAGGATGAGATGAGCCGACATCGAGGTGCCAAACACCGCCGTCGATATGAACTCTTGGGCGGTATCAGCCTGTTATCCCCAGAGTACCTTTTATCCGTTGAGCGATGGCCCTTCCATACAGAACCACCGGATCACTATGACCTGCTTTCGCACCTGCTCGACTTGTCGGTCTCGCAGTTAAGCACGCTTATGCCATTGCACTATCAGCACGATTTCCGACCGTACCTAGCGTACCTTCGTACTCCTCCGTTACACTTTGGGAGGAGACCGCCCCAGTCAAACTGCCTACCATGCACTGTCCCCGACCCGGATCACGGGCCAAGGTTAGAACCTCAAACAAACCAGGGTGGTATTTCAAGGACGGCTCCACGCAGACTGGCGTCCACGCTTCACAGCCTCCCACCTATCCTACACAGACCGGTTCAAAGTCCAATGCAAAGCTACAGTAAAGGTTCATGGGGTCTTTCCGTCTAGCCGCGGGGAGATTGCATCATCACAAACACTTCAACTTCGCTGAGTCTCGGGAGGAGACAGTGTGGCCATCGTTACGCCATTCGTGCAGGTCGGAACTTACCCGACAAGGAATTTCGCTACCTTAGGACCGTTATAGTTACGGCCGCCGTTTACCGGGACTTCAATCAAGAGCTTGCACCCCATCATTTAATCTTCCGGCACCGGGCAGGCGTCACACCCTATACGTCCACTTTCGTGTTTGCAGAGTGCTGTGTTTTTATTAAACAGTCGCAGCCACCAGTTTATTGCAACCCCTTCACCCTTCTGGCGCAGGCCAGTCAAGCTACAGGGGCGTACCTTATCCCGAAGTTACGGTACCAATTTGCCGAGTTCCTTCTCCCGAGTTCTCTCAAGCGCCTTAGAATACTCATCTCGCCCACCTGTGTCGGTTTGCGGTACGGTCTTGTTAAACTGAAGCTTAGAGGCTTTTCTTGGAACCACTTCCAGTTGCTTCGTGACCTGGATCACTCGTCCCATGCCCTTGAATTGCGCGCCCGGATTTGCCAAAGCGCCTTCTCCAACACAGGAACCGGGACTTCCAACACCCGGACAACCTTCCGCGATCCGTCCCCCCATCGCATTTAACAATGGTGCAGGAATATTAACCTGCTTCCCATCAGCTACGCATTTCTGCCTCGCCTTAGGGGCCGACTCACCCTACGCCGATGAACGTTGCGTAGGAAACCTTGGGCTTACGGCGAGGGGGCCTTTCACCCCCTTTATCGCTACTCATGTCAGCATTCGCACTTCCGATACCTCCAGCGCACTTTTCAATGCACCTTCGCAGGCTTACGGAACGCTCTCCTACCATGCACATTACTGTGCATCCGCAGCTTCGGTATATTGCTTAGCCCCGTTACATCTTCCGCGCAGGACGACTCGATCAGTGAGCTATTACGCTTTCTTTAAAGGATGGCTGCTTCTAAGCCAACCTCCTGACTGTTTTAGCCTTCCCACTTCGTTTCCCACTTAGCAATATTTGGGGACCTTAGCTGGCGGTCTGGGTTGTTTCCCTCTTGACACCGGACGTTAGCACCCGATGTCTGTCTCCCGTGATTGCACTCTTCGGTATTCGGAGTTTGCTATGGCGTAGTAATCCGCAATGGACCCCACAACCATGACAGTGCTCTACCCCCGAAGGTGATACACGAGGCACTACCTAAATAGTTTTCGGAGAGAACCAGCTATTTCCAGGTTTGTTTAGCCTTTCACCCCTATCCACAGCTCATCCCCTAACTTTTCAACGTTAGTGGGTTCGGACCTCCAGTACGTGTTACCGCACCTTCATCCTGGCCATGGATAGATCACCTGGTTTCGGGTCTACACCCAGCGACTGAACGCCCTGTTCGGACTCGCTTTCGCTACGCCTGCCCTAATCGGTTAAGCTTGCCACTGAATGTAAGTCGCTGACCCATTATACAAAAGGTACGCCGTCACCCCTTGCGAGGCTCCGACTGTTTGTATGCATGCGGTTTCAGGATCTGTTTCACTCCCCTCCCGGGGTTCTTTTCGCCTTTCCCTCACGGTACTGGTTCACTATCGGTCGATCACGAGTATTTAGCCTTGGAGGATGGTCCCCCCATCTTCAGACAGGATTTCACGTGTCCCGCCCTACTTGTCGTACACCCAGTTCTTCCTCGCTGTTTTCGTCTACAGGGCTATCACCTGCTATGGCGGCACTTTCCAGAGCCTTCGACTAACAATGAAGATAAAGAGTACAGGCTGGTCCCATTTCGCTCGCCACTACTCTGGGAATCTCGGTTGATTTCTTTTCCTGCGGTTACTTAGATGTTTCAGTTCACCGCGTTCGCTTCGCGTAGCCTATGTATTCAGCTACGGATACTCCATACGGAGTGGGTTTCCCCATTCGGATATCGGTGGATCAAAGCTCGTTTGCCAGCTCCCCACCGCTTTTCGCAGGCTACCGCGTCCTTCATCGCCTGTGATCGCCAAGGCATCCACCACATGCACTTGTTCGCTTGACCCTATAACGGGTGTGTCTCTGCCACGCTTGCGCATGACTTCATCACATCGTTACAGGTTGAGTATTCGTGTTGCGCCGTATTCCAAAGCAATCTTTCGATTACCTTTTCATACATTGATACAATCACAACCCTGATTCACCTACTCACACACCCATCTCTAAGTATGCTTTCGTGAATCTCTTTACTACTTCTTCCTGATTGTTAAAGAACGACAGCCGATATAAAGCTCTGCTTCATATCACTCTGACTGGCTCAATCGCCAATGCATAAAGCTCGGTTAGCACCGAACGCTAGGCATTGAGGATTGGTGGAGGATGACGGGATCGAACCGACGACCCCCTGCTTGCAAAGCAGGTGCTCTCCCAGCTGAGCTAATCCCCCAGTCATACACAGACATCGCTATCTGTACCTGATACCCAGGGGTTTTAGCGATTAGCGCAGCCACCGCAGAAACAGTGGTGGGTCTGGATGGATTCGAACCATCGACCCCCGCCTTATCAAGACGGTGCTCTAACCGACTGAGCTACAGACCCCTGAGTCTGTCTTGTTCACAGCCGATAAGCGTGAGCGCTCAACGTTTGACACGTTAGCTCGAGAAAGGAGGTGATCCAGCCGCACCTTCCGATACGGCTACCTTGTTACGACTTCACCCCAGTCATGAATCCTACCGTGGTGACCGTCCTCCTTGCGGTTAGACTAGCCACTTCTGGTAAAACCCACTCCCATGGTGTGACGGGCGGTGTGTACAAGACCCGGGAACGTATTCACCGCGGCATGCTGATCCGCGATTACTAGCGATTCCAGCTTCACGCACTCGAGTTGCAGAGTGCGATCCGGACTACGATCGGTTTTCTGGGATTGGCTCCCCCTCGCGGGTTGGCGACCCTCTGTTCCGACCATTGTATGACGTGTGAAGCCCTACCCATAAGGGCCATGAGGACTTGACGTCATCCCCACCTTCCTCCGGTTTGTCACCGGCAGTCTCCCTGGAGTGCTCTTGCGTAGCAACTAGGGACAAGGGTTGCGCTCGTTGCGGGACTTAACCCAACATCTCACGACACGAGCTGACGACAGCCATGCAGCACCTGTGTTATGGCTCCCTTTCGGGCACTCCCACCTCTCGGCAGGATTCCATACATGTCAAGGGTAGGTAAGGTTTTTCGCGTTGCATCGAATTAATCCACATCATCCACCGCTTGTGCGGGTCCCCGTCAATTCCTTTGAGTTTTAATCTTGCGACCGTACTCCCCAGGCGGTCAACTTCACGCGTTAGCTACGTTACCAAGTCAATGAAGACCCGACAACTAGTTGACATCGTTTAGGGCGTGGACTACCAGGGTATCTAATCCTGTTTGCTCCCCACGCTTTCGTGCATGAGCGTCAGTATTGGCCCAGGGGGCTGCCTTCGCCATCGGTATTCCTCCACATCTCTACGCATTTCACTGCTACACGTGGAATTCTACCCCCCTCTGCCATACTCTAGCCCGCCAGTCACAAATGCAGTTCCCAGGTTAAGCCCGGGGATTTCACATCTGTCTTAGCGGACCGCCTGCGCACGCTTTACGCCCAGTAATTCCGATTAACGCTTGCACCCTACGTATTACCGCGGCTGCTGGCACGTAGTTAGCCGGTGCTTATTCTTCCGGTACCGTCATCCCCCCGGGGTATTAACCCAGAGGTTTTCTTTCCGGACAAAAGTGCTTTACAACCCGAAGGCCTTCTTCACACACGCGGCATTGCTGGATCAGGCTTGCGCCCATTGTCCAAAATTCCCCACTGCTGCCTCCCGTAGGAGTCTGGGCCGTGTCTCAGTCCCAGTGTGGCTGGTCGTCCTCTCAGACCAGCTACAGATCGTCGCCTTGGTAGGCCTTTACCCCACCAACTAGCTAATCTGCCATCGGCCGCCCCTGTAGCGGGAGGTCCGAAGATCCCCCCCTTTCCTCCGTAGAGCGTATGCGGTATTAATCCGGCTTTCGCCGGGCTATCCCCCACTACAGGACACGTTCCGATGTATTACTCACCCGTTCGCCACTCGCCACCAGGATTGCTCCCGTGCTGCCGTTCGACTTGCATGTGTAAGGCATGCCGCCAGCGTTCAATCTGAGCCAGGATCAAACTCTTCAGTTCAAACCTGTTACTGTTTTTCGGTTGTTTTACCAACCGGTCGCTCACTCAACGTACTGACGAATGATCCTCCTGCCGGCGTGAATCCACCCCAGCAGGAAAACCTTCCTTTAATACTAGTGTGAGACTTGATACTTTCGCTTGTCGACAGACCCCGAAGAATCCATCGTCGCGTCGCGCATCAAGCGCCCACACTTATCGGCTGTTAATTTTTAAAGATCGAGTGCGCATTCACCACCAAACCGCCACCCGTCGCTGCATCAGCAGCAGAGAAGCGAGATTATGGAGAACTTTCGCTACGTCGTCAACAGGTTTTTTTAACTTCCTGAACCTGCCCGACCTCTCGGAAACCCCCGCCATTACTGGCTCTCCCGCCTCCCGCGCCCCGTTGTCCGAAGCGCGAAAGAGCGAGATTCTAGCGAGCCGGACCGCGGCTTGCAAGCGTTATCTGAAATTTATTCAAGGCGCCTTTTCTACGCGCCCCGATTCATCGACAACTGGCGCTTTTACGTCTGGCGCCAAGGCTCGCGCAGCTGGAGCCCCGATCGTCCAATCGCGCAGCACGGTATAAGCAACCGCCAGCAAAGTCGGGCCGATGAAAACACCGAGGAAGCCAAAAGCAAACGCGCCGCCCAGGATACCCAACATCACCAGGATCAGTGGCATGTCGCTATTCTTGCCGATCAGAATCGGCTTGATGACATTGTCAGCCATGCCGACGACCAACACGCCCCACACGATCAGAAAGATTGCCCAGCCGGTTGCGCCGCCGTGATACAGCCAGATCGCCGCGGGCAACCACACGACCACCGGGCCGCCCGGTATCACCGACAGGAAGAAAGTTGCCAGCCCGAGCAACGCCGGCGCCGGCACACCGGCGATCCAGCAACCGAAGCCAGCAAGGACGCCTTGCACAAGCGCAGTGCCAAGAATCCCGTAGACCACGCCCTTCACCGTGCTGCCCGCCAACGCCAGCAGATAATCGGCGCGTTCGCCGGCAATCCGCCGCATGCCCGCATTCAACCAGGCCGCTGCGCCCTCTCCACCGGTATAAAAGAAGAACGCCAGCACAATACTCAGCGCCAACAACCCCAGACCGTGCGTGACAGCAATTGCCGCAGCCAGAATCCACTTGCCGGCCGGCGCCGCGAGCGTACGCAATTGCGCGATCAGTTCAGAGTTGCTGCTTGTCAGATGCCCCCAAAACGCCTCGATATTCGAACCAATCAGGGGAATTCGCCCGACCCACGACGGCAAATCCGGCAAGCCAGCGTCAAAAAGCCTTTCCACCAGCGCAACGATTTCGTGAACGTGCGCGCCAAACGCAAAGCCCGCGTAGACGAACGGTCCAAGCACCACGACCAAAATGATGATCACGATCAACGTCGCCGCCCACTTGCGCCGCCCGCCAAGTGCCGCTGTCAGTCGACGGTACAGGCCCCACGAGCTATAGCTCAGAATTGCGCCCCACAGCAGCGCCGTCGTGAACGGCGCCAGCACCAGTAGCGAACCGCCCACCAATATAATCAAAGCGAATACAGCGGCGAGACGTTCGATCAGTTGGTCCGATTTCACAATGAATCTCCCTGTTGTGCCAGACCACGGCGACGAATGGACATACGCTTGCCGGGTACGTACTGAAAGCTGTCAGGTCAGTATAGAAGCGAGTTGCTGCGCCGGAGACGTCTTATATCATCCGGCCAAGCCGGCGTGCAACGCACCCAACGGCGCTCGCGGCAGGCCGTTTTTTCATGTCGAAACGTCTTAATTCATCCGGCATCGCCGGCCAAATAATATGGCGGCATAGAAAAGACTAGAATATAAGGTTCTCTGCACCCCAATTTCCGGATTTATGCGCTCGCGAATCGCCAAACGTCTCCCCCCCGATGCCGACAAGCTTGTCGGTCTCTCGCTCGCGCTATTCGCGTCGGGCAGCCGCACCGAAGACCGCTTCTGGGAAGCGAAGCTCGATGCGCTGCTGGCCAAGATCGTCCGCAACGCCAACCAGACTACGCTGGACGCCGCGCTCGATCATCTGCAGCAAAACCACCCTGATGCTTACGGCGCACTCGCCGATATGGCAGAAACGCACAGCGAATCGTTCATTGTCGACCACGAAGGTGTTCCGCATGAAGCGCTGCTGATCGCCGCGCCCGTGCTGGCCTGGACTCGCTACATGATTCCGTCCGGCCCGCTCAAAGGCGACGCAGCCGACGCCTTGCGCGCGCATCTGCAGGCACATGTCCTCGCGGCCAACACCCGTGTTGCGATGGCGCCGTTCCTGTACAGCATCGATCAACTGCCGCGCCACCATGTCGAAACGTGGCGCCTTGCCCAACAACTCGCTCAAGCAGCAATGGGTGGCGGCAACGTCAAGCTCAATTTCGGCGAGTTGCCGGAAACCTCGCCGATTCTGGCCGACCCGCGCTTCCTGCTGGCCGTGGTTGCCGCGCCGGTCGGCGAGCCGACATTCCGCTGGCAGGAAGAAGAACACGGCAGCCGGATCGAACGCGGACAATGCCTCGAACAATGGGCAACGCAAGGAGGCGCCAATCTGTCGCTGGTGTTGCCCGGCTGCGAATTCGAGTGCCTGCTGCCCGATGCGTACTATTCGGCCTGCCGCGACGCCGACGAACGTGTGCGCCCTCACACGGTACGTACCGCTGTGCGCTACCTGTTCGACACAATCGGCGCGGCGCCGCAGGACCTGCGCGCGGTTGTCGCAGGCTTCGGCGAGCGCCGTATCGACGAATACCGCATCGGCTTCACACGCCGGGGCAGCAATGAAGTGATCTACGGCGTCGTGTGGCCACTGTACGGCCGCGAGAACGGCGAACCGGGCATCGACGAAGAACCGCAAGAGACCGCTGCGTCGGACGACCCACTCGAAGAAATCGTCGCGCTGCTAAAAGAGACCGGCGTGACCGACGTGCGCCGCCACGCGGGCCGCTTCGAGCCGGAATATTGCGACGACTGCGGCGTCCCGCTCTACGCAGACCCGCTCGGCGAAATCGTCCACGCCGAAATGCCGGAGGACGCGGAGCCCGCTCAGCCGCACTTCCATTGACGCGGCGGCGCCAGCGCCCCGGCGTCTCGTCATCGGAATGAAGAAGCCCCGCCGTGCGCGGGGCTTTTTTATGGCTTTCTTCTTATGCCTTTTGGACAGGCCGTCAAGTCGAAAGGAATTTGTCATCATAGGCCCGGTGACGCATCGCAACGCGCGCGGCCCCTTCGGATCGCCTGCATCGCGTCACTTCAGCCGATTCATCAGGAGACCTGGCATGCGATTCTCGATACTCAACTCAGACGCGGAACGACGCGATGGGCTCAAAGCGCTACTGCGGCAAATCGACCGGCTGGCGCGTTTCAATGAAGCACAAGATTGGCGTCAGGTAGAACGCACGCTCAAGCGCCAGCAGCCCGACTTGCTGGTAATCGACTGGCAAGACTGGATGTCGGTGGCGGATGCTCGCCGCCTGCTCAGTCACTATCCGGGCCTGCGCATTGCCGTGCTGGCCGACGAGGTCTCGCCTGCCTGCGTGCGGGACCTGATGGACGAAGGTGTGCTCGGCGTAGTGCCGCGCGAAACCGATCCGTGCCTGATCGTGCGCGCTTTCGAGATGGTACTGCTGGGCGGTCATTATGTGCCGGCAGGCGCGTTGGCGCTCAATCCCCCTCTGCCTCCGGATGCCGCCATCCGCCCGTTCGACGAGAAGAATCCCCCGCCTCGTCGCGCCCGGCTTTCCAGCGGCCTGTCGCCACGCCAGGAGCAGATCATGCGTTGCGTCCACATGGGCAGCACGAACAAGATGATCGCGCGCACGCTCGGCATCAGCGAAGGCACCGTCAAGATTCATCTAACCAGCATATTCCAGCAACTCGGGGCACCCAATCGCGCCGCCGCGGTCGCGCTTTACAACGGCTGGCTGTCGGCCCATTTGCAGGTACTGCGCAACGATGGCGAAAGTCCGGTTCGGCCGGTGATGGGGCAAGCCGGCGTGGTGCCATTGCGGCGCCGCACGCGGCAGCGCTTCCAGTATCCGTTGCCAGCCAACGAAACTGCCGATACGCTGCCTATGGCCGCCGAACCGAGCACGCCCTTTGGCGATCCACCGCCCGCCGGTTCAGCGTTGGAACCGGCTACGGAAGGTTCGGAATGACAACAGCCGGCGCCCGCGCCGATATCAGGGCGCGCACCGTTCTGGCAGCGTTTGCGCCGGCTGGCATGGAATCCGCTCACACCTTTCGCCGTCCAACGAGTAATATGAGAAACATGGGTTTCCTCTACACACCGCTTCCGTTTTGGGTCGCTGTCGGTGGCTGGATCGCCACTGCGATAGTGGTCGCGCTCGCGCTCTGGAAAAACCCCTTCAAACGACTTCAGGACGGCACGCTGCAGCACGTCTGGCTCGCGATCGTTGTCGCGATTTCCGTGCTGTGGGCCAGCAATGCGTGGCTCGACGACGGCACCGTCATGCATCTGCTCGGCGCCACACTGGTCGTCACACTATTCGACTGGGCGCTGGCGCTGATTGCAATGGCGGTGGTCACCGGTCTTGCTGCCGTCGTTTTCGACGCACCCTGGCAGGGCATCGCGCTGACTTTCCTTGTATTCGGTGCGCTGCCTGTCGGCATCTCGACGCTGGTTCAGCGCGCCAGCATCGCCTGGCTGCCACGCAACATGTTCATGTTTATCTTCGGCCAGGGTTTTGTATCGCCGGCTATTGCCGTGTCGCTCACCGCCTCTGCGGCACTTGGCATTCACATCGCGCTTGCCGACGGATCGATGACCGTGGTGCCGGCCGGCTATGCATTCAGCGTGCTTCTACTAGCCACTGGCGAAGCATGGTTCACCGGCATGTCGACGGCGTTGATCGCGGTCTACCGGCCCGCATGGGTCACCACCTACGACGTGCGCCGATATCGATTGGGCGGACCACGCACCTGACATCCGGCGCTCCATGAAGCGCGTATCTGTGGCAATCGGCCACCTCGACGCGCAACGCATCCGAGCCTGCACACCACGACAGGGCAAAATATTTGTGTCAGGATGGAACTCCTTCCTTGCGTTGAGCATCTTACGTGCCTGATGTCTCATTAGCGTCTAACGAACTAGATGGATAGCACCAACGTACCGCGCCGATTGCTGCGGTTGGTCGGCCGGTTAGTGGCATGTGCAGCGAGTCTTTCGCTCATGTGCTCCGCTCCCGCATTCGCCGATCAACTCGAACAGCACAACGATCTCGTAAACAGATTTGTCAATGACATGCACGCGGACCCGCTGGTCGCGGACTGCGCAGCTCATGGCAACTTTGTCGCCAGCACATCGACCGCCTTCGAGCGTGTCGAATTCCCACCCAGCTCCTTCGATAGCGCGCATGCGTCGGTCACGCCCTGGAACGACTCGTTCGACCAGGGCAAGCAGCGCGTCAAGGTGGATAGCATCGTCACCGTCGAAGGGCTTGGTATCCGTCAAAGCGGCGAGGGCGATCCGGCCGATCTCAAATTCCGCTGCGGCTATGTCGGCACTCAGATGCTGGCGTTCAGCTGGAACGATCCGGTGCCGCCGGCTCGCGCGCACAGCACCGGGTCTACCGGGGCCAGGGTGTCGTCGGGTAAGCACAAGAGCGTAAAGGGCAAGCACTCGGCGAGCGGCAAGACAACGAAGAAAGCGTCGGGCAAATCTTCCGGCAAAACCACTTCGAGCAAATCGGCCGCGAAGAAAGCACCCGCGAAAAAGACTCACTAACTGGCGAAACCGGCCGCCGCATCAACGAGGCCGCGCCGCCGGTCATGCAGGCACACAAAAAAGCGAGGCACACACTTCTGAAGTGCGTGCCTCGCTTTTTTGTGTCGATCCGTTTAGGGAACGAACGTCGAGTGAATGTCAGGCAAACGTCTCGACATGCCGCAAAATCGCCTGCAGCATCGCGGCGCCGAGCGACGCGCTGCGCTCGCCGTTCCAGCCCACCCGCTCGTCGGGCAGATTGGCGTTGTCCTTGAAGGGCATTTCGAGCGTCAACGACAGGCAGCCGAATTCGTTGCCGATGTACTTCGAAGCCAGCTTCAGCGCGTCCTCGCGATACTTGCTCGCGGCATAGCCATACTTGTCCTGAAAGTCCGGGCTTGCATGCTTGAACGCCTCGATAAACGCCTTTTGCTCCACCCCTTGCCGCTCAGTGAAACCCGGCAGCATTTCGGAGCCGGCCACGAACACGTACGGCAGCGCCTCGTCGCCGTGAATATCGAAGAACAGATCGCAACCGGTCGCGTGAATCGCATCGCGCACCACCAGCACTTCCGGGCTGCGCGCGGTATCCGGCTCCATCCATTCACGATTCAGGTTCGCACCGGCCGCGTTGGTGCGCAGATTGCCGTGCACGCTGCCGTCCGGATTCATGTTCGGCACGATGTAAAACACCGCGTGATCGTACAGCTTGCGCGCGACCGGGTCGCCCGCCCAATCACCCCAGCCCGCCAGACGTTTCACCAGGCCCTCGATAAACCATTCGGCCATCGTCTCGCCAGGATGCTGACGGGCAATCAGCCAGATCTTCTTCTTGGGCGTGTCGCCGGTTTGCGGCGTGCCGAGCGTCAATAGCGACATCGGCCGGCCCTCGACGGTTTTGCCCAACTCCGTGAGCGAAGCCTGCGGCATCTGCTGGACCGCGCCGAGAAACTCCGAGTGCCGCTCTTCGCTATACGGCTCGAAATACGCGTAATAGATGCGATCGAAATCCGGCGTGTGATCGATTGCCAGCACGCGGCCGTCGTAAGAGGTCGGCACGCGGAACCAGTTCACCCGGTCGTAGCTCGCCACCGCCTGATAGTCGCGCCAGCCTTCGGCAAACGCGCATGCAGCAGCATTTTCGAAGGTCATCACGCAGCGCTCGCCAGCAGCGCCGGACACCCGGAAGTAGAACCATTGCGCGAACTCGGCGTGACTGTCGGGCCGCACACGCAGACGGATATTGCCGGCCTCTTCGCAGGACAGCACTTCGATCGCACCCGCGTCGAAGTGGCTCGTAATCGATAACGTCATAGTGTTCTTCCCTGCTTGTGTGTAGGCATCAATCGCCTAGTCAGCGACGCGGCGGCGGAATACGTAGGTGGAATCGTTCGAAGCTTCGGGCTCGAACGCGTAGCCTTCGGCGTCGAAGCCCTTCAGTTGCTCCGGCGCGTTAAGGCGGTTTTCGACCGCGTAGCGCGCCATCAGGCCGCGCGCGCGCTTCGCGTGGAAGCTGATGATCTTGTAGCGGCCGCCCTTCCAGTCTTCGAACACGGGCGTGACAACCGGCGCATCGAGCAGCTTCGGCTTGACCGACTTGAAGTACTCGCCCGATGCGCAATTCACCAACACGCGCGAGGCGGCAGCGTTCTTCTTCAGTTGCGCGTTCAACGCCTGCGTGATCCGCTCGCCCCAGAACGCGTACAGATCCTTGCCGCGCGTATTGGCAAAGCGCGTGCCCATTTCGAGCCGGTACGGTTGCAGCAGATCGAGCGGCCGCAACAATCCGTACAAACCGGATAACACCCGCACATGGTTTTGCGCGTAATCCAGATCAGCCGACGACAGCGTCTTCGCGTTAAAGCCTTCGTACACGTCGCCGTTGAACGCGAGCACCGCCTGTTTGGCGTTGTGGGTGCCGAAGGTCGGCGACCATTCGGCGTAGCGCTGGAAATTGAGTTGCGCGAGCGGATCCGAAATGCTCATCAGCGTGGCGATCTGCTGCGGTGACAAACGGCGCAATCCGCCGATCAATTCGGCCGCGTCGTCGACAAAATCGGGGATCGTGTGCTTTTTGACGTGCGGTGGGGTTTCGTAGTCGAGCGATTTCGCCGGCGACAGAACGATTATCATAGAGGCTTGCAGGCACGCCGTGCCTGGCGGTCAAAGACGAAAGCCAGATTGTAACGAATGCCCGGTTCCCATGCCTCACGCGGCGCTTTGCGCGTCGTCCTCGATTCCAATGTCTGGATCGATATTCTCGTGTTCGACGACCCGCACACGCGGCCGATCCGCGCCGCGCTCGAAAGCGGCGCTTTCGCCGCGCTGATCGACGCGCGCTGTCTCGCCGAACTCACCTACGTACTCGACTATCCGCAATTCGTGCATCGAAATGTCGACAAGGCGGCGGCTCTTGCCGTCGTCGCGCGCCTCGCGCAGCTGGTCGAACCTGCAGCGCCTGCGGAAGACACAAGGCCGCTGCCCAAATGCAAAGACTGCGACGATCAGAAGTTTCTCGAACTCGCGCACGCCGCGCAGGCCGACTGGCTGGTGTCGAAAGATCGCGCGGTGTTGAAGCTCGCCAAGCGTATCGCGCGCGACTTCGGCTTCCAGATCGCCCAGCCGGCGCCCTTCGTCACGTTAGTCGGCGCCTCTTTGACAGCCGCCGGCGAGCCCGCGCCCGCGTGACCCCTGGCCGAATGGCCAACAGGGGGCCGATGGCGCGCACGCAACGCCGCGATTCCCTACAATCAGACTTTGTCCTTTTCGAACGACGTCTTTCGCCAACTCACACGCTTACGCTCCGGACAGCGCCATGAATGCACCGCACGACACGCCCACGATTCCTTCGTTTCCGTCTCGCCTGCCGGATGTCGGCACGACGATTTTCACCGTGATGAGCGCGCTCGCCGCCGAAAAAGGCGCGGTGAACCTCGGCCAGGGCTTTCCCGACTTCGGCTGCGATCCTCGAATTGTGGATGCGGTCGCGAACGCCATGCGCGACGGCCACAATCAATACCCGCCGATGGCCGGCGTCGCGCCGCTGCGTCAGGCGATCTCGGACAAGATTGCGAACCTGTACGGCCGCCGCTACGACGCCACCAACGAAATCACCGTGACAGCAGGCGCTACGCAAGCGCTGCTAACCGCGATTCTCTGCTCCGTGCATCCGGGCGACGAGGTGATCGTGGTCGAGCCAACCTACGACAGCTACCTGCCGTCGATCGAACTGGCGGGCGGCAAGCCGGTGTTCGTCACGCTCGACGCACCTGATTACGCGATTCCCTTCGACAAGCTCGCTGCTGCGATAACGCCGAAAACACGGCTGCTGCTGATCAACACGCCGCACAATCCGACCGGCACGGTCTGGCGCGCCGAAGACATGCGCAAGCTCGAAGAAATCGTGCGCGGCACCAATGTGCTGATTCTGTCGGACGAAGTGTATGAACACATGGTGTACGACGGCGCACCGCACGAAAGCGTCGCGCGTTATCCGGAACTGGCACAGCGCAGTTTCGTGGTGTCGAGCTTCGGTAAGACCTATCACGTGACGGGCTGGAAGGTGGGCTATGTGGCCGCGCCCGCCGCACTGACCGCCGAATTCCGCAAGGTGCACCAGTTCAACGTGTTCACGGTCAACACGCCGATGCAGATCGGTCTTGCGCAATACATGCGGGATCCGGCACCGTATCTGGATCTGCCGGCGTTTTATCAGAAGAAGCGCGACTTCTTCCGCGCCGGTCTCGCGAATTCTCGCTTCAAGCTGCTGCCTTGCACAGGCACGTACTTTCAATGCGTCGACTATTCGGCGATCAGCGATTTGCCCGAAGCCGAATTCGCGCAGTGGCTGACCAGCGAGGTCGGCGTCGCGGCGATTCCGGTGTCGGCGTTCTATCATGAGGCGCATGAATCGGGCGTGGTGCGCTTCTGCTTTGCCAAGCAGGAAAGCACGCTAGCCGCCGCGCTCGACCGGCTGGCGCGGCTCTAGGACGCCCCGCGCGATGCCGCGAACGAATCCACGTTCCTCGCCATCGCGCGCAGCGTCCAAGGCGTGCGTTGCAAGCCTGCCCTCACGCCAGCGCTCAGGCCGCACGCGCCGCCGCGATATACGCCTTGCGGTCTTTGGTCACACGCTGCGCGGCCGGCCGGTCGTTGATCGCCTTCACATAGCTTTTCCAGTCGACGCCGGCGTCGAGCAGAAGATCGCGGCCGTAGATCGTCTGCGTCGCCATGCCCACCAGCGGCAAGCTGACATAACCCGCCGTATCGGCGACACTGAAACGCTCGCCGCGCAAATAAGGCCCGAACTTTGCGATTCTCTTGAAACCGGCGATGTGATGCGCGAGCAATTTCTCGACTCGCGCCTTGGTCGCGTCGGTCACCGTGCCGCCGAAGAACGCTTCCTTGTAGAGATTGCGCGCGGTCAGTTCGAGATGCACGTCGACGAACATGATCAGTTCGCGCTCTTTGCCCGCCTCCCACGGGTCCGGCGAGAAGATGGCCTTGTCGGGAAAACGCGCGGCCAGATAGTCGACGATGCATTGCGACTCGCACAGATCGCCGTGCTCGGTCTGGATATAAGGCACCTTGCCGAGCGGCGAATGCTCGAGCATGGCCTCTTCCTGGCTCGGCAGCACAGACACTTCCTCGAACGGAATGCCGTGTTCGAGCAGCACGAACTTCACTTTGTTGTAGTAATTGGACAGCGCGAAACCGCACAGCTTGATCATCGGGTGTCTCCTTCCTTCGGGTTGTTGGGACCGCTCGCCAGACTCAATGCGGCGGCCTTCGATCAATCATCCAGTAAATTGCACGATCGTGCTATTCTAAAATAACCATGGAGTCGAGCATCACAATGACCTCTCGCAATTACAGCATCGAGACTATCGGCATTGTCGGAACCGGCGCAATGGGCCGTGGTATTGCCCAGATCGCCGCGCTGGCGGGCCTCACCGTGCGTCTTTACGACACGAACCCCGCCGCGATCGGCGCCGCGCGCGACTACCTTGCCGAGACTTTCGCCAGGTTGAGCGCCAAAGGCAAGCTCGACCAGGCCCGCTCGCTCGCCGCGTTAGCGAACGTGAGCGGCGCACAGGCCATCGGCGATCTGGCCGATTGCGAACTGGTCATCGAGGCGATCGTCGAAAAGCTCGACGTGAAGCAGGCCCTCTTCCGCGAACTCGAAACGGTGGTGAGTGGCCACTGTGTGCTGGCTTCGAACACGTCGTCGCTGTCGATCACGGCGATCGCCGCGGGTTGCACCGATCCGTCGCGCGTGGCCGGTTACCACTTCTTCAATCCCGTGCCGTTGATGAAGGTCGTCGAAGTGATCGACGGTCTGCGCAGCGATCCAGCCGCCGGCGACGCGTTGATGAACCTCGCCCGCCGCATGGGCCACACGCCGGTACGTGCGAAGGACATGCCCGGCTTCATCGTCAATCACGCCGGCCGCGGGATGAATACCGAAGGCTTGCGCGTGGCGGGCGAAGGCGTCGCGAGCTTCGCCGACATCGACCGCATCATGCGCGAGCAAGCGGGCTTCCGGCTCGGGCCATTCGAACTGCTCGATCTGACCGCGCTCGACGTGTCGCATCCGGTGATGGAATCGATCTATCACCAGTTCTATGAAGAGCCCCGCTTCACGCCGTCGCCGATCACCGGCACGCGGCTCGCGGGCGGCCTGATCGGCCGCAAGACCGGCGAAGGTTTTTACCGCTACGAAGACGGCAAGCAGCAAGTGCCCGCCGAAGCGCCTGCGCCAACTGAACTGCCTAAAAGCGTGTGGGTCAGCAAGCGTTATCCGGAAGCGCGCGAGGCGGTTGTGCAACTGGTCGCCAAAGCCGGCGTGACGCTCGACGAAGGCGCCGCCCCCGCCGCGGATTCGCTGATCGTCGTGACACCGTTCGGTCACGACGCGACCACCGCCGCCGTCGACGAAGAGCTCGATGCGAGCCGCGTGGTCGCCTTCGACGCACTATTCCCGCTGGTCGGCGCGCAACGCCGCACACTGATGACGACGCCCGCCACGACTCTCGCCGCACGCAACACCGCGCACGCGCTGTTTGCCGCCGACGGCATCCCCGTCACCGTGATTCGCGATTCGACCGGCTTCGTTGCGCAACGCGTGGTGGCGACGATCGTCAACATCGGCTGCGATATCGCGCAAAAGCAGATCGCCACGCCCGAAGATATCGATCTCGCCGTGACGCTCGGCCTCGGCTATCCGCGCGGGCCGCTCGCACTCGGCGATGTGCTCGGTGCGAAAACGATCCTGACGATCTTGCGCAATATCTTCAGTGTGCTCGGCGATCCGCGCTACCGTCCGTCGCCTTGGCTCGCACGGCGAGCGCAGCTCGGTCTGTCGCTGACCCAACGCGACGCTGCCGATACCCAAACGGAGACGCAACAATGAGCGCTGAACTGCTGACTTCGCGCCCGACCGAAAGCGAATCGACTCTGGTCCTCACGCTGTCGAACCCCGGCGCCCGCAACGCGCTGCATCCGGACATGTACGCCGCCGGCATCGAAGCGCTCGACTCGGTGGAACGCGATCCGTCGATCCGCGCCGTCGTGATTAACGGCGCGGACCAGTTCTTCTGCGCCGGCGGCAATCTGAATCGCTTGTTGGAAAACCGCGCAAAAGATCCGTCGGTGCAGGCGGAAAGCATCGATCTGCTCGGCGAATGGATTTCGGCGCTGCGTCTGTCGTCGAAACCGGTGATCGCCGCAGTCGAAGGCGCCGCCGCGGGTGCGGGTTTTTCGCTGGCGCTCGCGTGCGACCTGATCGTCGCCGCGGACGACGCCAAGTTCGTGATGTCGTACGCGCGCGTCGGCCTGACGCCGGATGGCGGAGGCTCATGGTTTCTCGCGCAGGCTTTGCCGCGTCAGCTGGCAACTGAAGTGCTGATCGAAGGCAAGCCGATCGGCGCCGCGCGTTTGCATGATCTAGGCGTCGTCAACAAACTGGCGAAGGCCGGCGCCGTGCGCGATACCGCAGTGGCCTGGGCAGACGAACTCGGCAAGATTTCGCCAAATTCTGTTGCGCGCATCAAAGGGTTGATCGGCGCAGCCGGCGCGCAGCCACTCGCGGAGCACCTGGTTGCGGAGCGCGACAGTTTCGTCGCGTCGCTGCATCATCGTGACGGGCTCGAGGGGATTTCCGCGTTCCTCGAAAAACGCGCGCCGGTCTACAAGTGAATAGAGCGTGAATAAAGGGACCATGCCTGAATATCAACTCCCCAAACGCCGCCGCATCTTTCTGATGCGCCACGGCGACGTGACCTACTTCGACGACTCCGGCCGCGCGATCGATCCCGAGACCGTGCCACTGAACGCAAACGGTCGCGAGCAGGCAAGCGCGGCAGGCCGCGTATTCGCCGAGCAGCAAGTCCGTTTCGATCGCGTGATCGTCAGCGGTTTGCCGCGCACGGTCGAAACCGCGCAGCGCGTATTGGCGCAAACCGGTCAACAGATTGAACTCGAGATCGAACCCGCGTGGCAGGAAATTCGCGGCGGCAAGCTGGGCAGCATTCCGCCGCAGGATATCGAAGCGGCATTTCTCGGTGTATTCGACGGCATCGTGTCGGAAAGCACACGCTTTCTCGACGGCGAAACTATCGGCGAGTTGTTCGATCGCGTGTTGCCCGCGGTGGCGGCGCTGCGCGAGGACACGTCGTGGGACACCGTGCTGCTCGTGCTGCACGGCGGCGTGAATCGCGCGATTCTGTCGCATGCGCTCACCGCCGGCGGACGCACCTTCTTCGGTCATCTGGCGCAGGCCACCGGCTGCATCAACGCGCTCGACGTCGGCACCGCACCGCGCAACTGGGTGCTGCGCACGATCAACTATTCACCGCCGTCGCCGCTGCATCGCGACGTCCGCAATACGACGATGGAAATGCTCTACGCACAATTCATTCATTACAAGCGTAGCTAAAACCGAACTGGAGGAGACATATGGTGCAAGCCACACAGACTGGCGAACCAGAACACAAACCGGATTATTCGGCCTTCGAGGGCACGCGCCCGGTCAACGAGCGGCAACGCTTCGACAGCGATGCGCTCGCCGCGTGGCTGGCCCAGCATGTCGACGGATTTTCCGGGCCGCTCACGCTCGAGCAATTCGCCGGCGGCCAGTCGAATCCCACATTCAAACTGGTCACGCCGTCGTGCTCGTATGTGATGCGCGCGAAGCCCGGACCGGCCGCGAAGTTGCTGCCTTCCGCTCACGCCGTCGAGCGCGAATACCGTGTGATGCATGCGCTCGCCGACACTGACGTGCCGGTCGCGAAGATGCTCGCCTTGTGCGAGGACGAAAGCGTGATCGGCCGGGCCTTCTACGTGATGGAGTTCGTCGAAGGCCGCGTGTTGTGGGATCAGTCGTTGCCTGGCATGACACCGTCGGAGCGCGCGGCGATTTACGACGAAATGAATCGCGTAATCGCCGCGTTGCATAGCGTCGACGTCGCGACAGTCGGCCTCGCGGATTACGGCAAACCGGGCAACTACTTCGCACGCCAGATCGGCCGCTGGAGCAAGCAGTACATCGCGTCCGAAACCGAACCGATCGACGCGATGCAGCGCCTGATCGAATGGCTGCCGCAGCATATGCCGGCAGAAACGAGCGAGCGCGCTTCGGTCGTGCACGGCGACTACCGGCTCGACAATCTGATCTTCCATCCCGACGAACCACGCGTGCTGGCGGTGCTCGACTGGGAACTGTCGACGCTCGGCGATCCGCTCGCCGATTTCGCGTATCACTGCATGGCGTGGCACGTCGATCCGGCGCAGTTTCGCGGCATTGCCGGACTCGACTGGGCAGCGCTCGGCATTCCCGACGAAGCGCAGTATGTCGAGCGCTATTGCAAGCGCACCGGCTTCGAGATCCAAGGCGACTGGAACTTCTATCTGGCGTACAACATGTTCCGCATTGCCGCGATCCTGCAAGGGATTATGAAACGCGTCGTCGACGGCACCGCAGCCAGCGCGCAAGCGCTCGATGCCGGCCGTCGTGCCAGGCCGATGGCGGAGCTCGCCTGGCGCTACGCACAGAAGGTGCGCTAACCGAATTGGCGCACTCAGCTGCGCGCCCGATCAAACGTCATTCGTCATCCGCGAGGTCATACATGAATTTCGATTACACCCCGAAGGTTCAGGCGCTGCGCGAGAAACTGCTCGCCTTCTTCGACGAGCACATTTATCCGAACGAACAAGCGTTCTACGCCGAAATCGCGCGCAATCGTCAGAACGGCAACGCATGGCTACCGACCGAACTCATCGAGCAATTGAAACTGAGGGCGCGTGACGCCGGTTTGTGGAATCTGTTCCTGCCCGAATCCGTGCGTGGTGCCGGTTTGACGAACCTCGAATATGCACCGCTGTGCGAGATCATGGGCCGCGTGCCCTGGGCGCCGGAAGTGTTCAATTGCAATGCGCCCGACACCGGCAACATGGAAACGATCGAGCGCTACGGCAGCGACGACAACAAGCGCGAATGGCTCGAACCGTTGCTGCAAGGTCAGATCCGTTCGGCGTTTCTGATGACCGAGCCGGAGGTGGCGTCGTCGGATGCGACCAATATCCAGACGAGCATCGTGCGCGATGGCGACGCCTATGTGATCAACGGCCACAAGTGGTGGTCGTCCGGCGCGGGCGATCCGCGCTGCAAGGTGTATATCGTGATGGGCAAGACCGATCCCGAAGCGCCGCGCCATCAGCAGCAGTCGATGATTCTGGTGCCGGCAGACGCCACCGGCATCACCGTGCACCGCCCTCTCACCGTTTTCGGCTATGACGACGCGCCGCACGGCCACATGGAAATAACGCTCGAAAACGTGCGCGTGCCGGCGGCCAATATGCTGCTCGGCGAAGGACGCGGCTTCGAGATCGCGCAAGGCCGCCTCGGACCGGGACGGATCCACCACTGCATGCGTTTGATCGGTCTCGCCGAGCGCGCGCTCGAACTGATGGCGAAACGCTCGATGCAACGCGTCGCGTTCGGCAAGCCGGTCGCCGCGCAAGGCGTCACACAGGAACGCCTTGCCGAAGCGCGTTGCATGATCGAACAGGCTCGCCTCCTGACGCTGAAGACCGCATACATGATGGACACTGTCGGCAACAAGGGCGCGCGCGGCGAGATCGCGATGATCAAGGTGGTCGCGCCGAACATGGCGTGTCAGGTGATCGACTGGGCGATCCAGGCGCACGGCGGCGGCGGCGTCAGCGATGATTTTCCGCTGGCGTATGCTTACGCGTCCGCACGGACGCTGCGCTTTGCCGATGGTCCCGACGAAGTGCACCGCAACGCAATTGCCAAGCTTGAACTCGCGCGCCATATGGATGCGGGTGCAGCGGCTCGCGTGGAGTTGCCGATTACACGGGTTTGAGGTTGAACGCGTGAACTGAAGGATGGTTCTGGCGCTGCGAGATTGAGCTTGCACGCGGCGCCGTCGCCAGCAGCATCGTTCGATCTGTGCTCTAATTTTCGCCAGTTGCGGCGCCCTTTGCGGCGCCGCTTTCACGAAACAAAGGAGCCACGATGATCGACGTCTATAGCTGGGCGACCCCGAACGGCCACAAAGTTCACATCATGCTCGAGGAAACCGGCCTTGCGTACACCGTGCACGGCGTGAACATCGGCACGGGTGATCAGTTCAAACCCGAATTCCTCGCCATCAGTCCGAACAACAAGATTCCGGCAATCGTCGATTCTGACGGCCCGAAGAGCGCCGACGGCAAGCCGTTTTCGCTGTTCGAATCGGGCGCGATTCTGATCTATCTGGCCGAGAAAACCGGCAAGTTCCTGCCCACCGACCCGGCCGCGCGTTATGCAACACTGCAATGGCTGATGTTCCAGATGGGCGGACTGGGTCCAATGCTCGGACAAACGCATCATTTCCGCATCTATGCACCGGAGCCGATCGAATACGCGATCAATCGCTACACGAACGAGACGCGGCGCCTGTACGGCGTCATGGAAACGCAACTCGGCAAGACGCGCTATCTGGCGGGCAACGATTACACGATCGCGGATATCGCTGCATTCCCCTGGACACGCTCGTGGCAGAACCAGGGCATCGAACTGGACGCGTTTCCGAACGTGAAGCGCTGGCATGAGGAAATCGCCGCACGTCCGGCGGTGGTGCGCGGCGTCGACGTGCTGGCGTCGGCCCGCAAACCGCTCATGGACGACGAGGCCAAAGAGATGCTGTTCGGCGCGACGCAATACGCGAAGCACTAATCTTTCTCCGCGGCGATCGACACGACGCAAAAGCGCGAGCCGGCATCGATGCCGCTCGCGCTTTTTTCTCCCACATGTACCTGCTGACGGCTAGAAGTAATGCCGTGTGATGAACTCCGCGACACACACGGGCCGCTCACTGCCCAGCCGCTCCAGCGTCACATTCCACACGACCTGCACGCCGGCGTTGTCGATATCTTCGACTGACTCCACCGCAAAACTCGCGCGCAACTGCGAGCCGACCAGCACCGGCGACGTGAACCGCACCCGATTCAATCCGTAATTGACGCCCATGCGCTGCTTGAGCGTGACTGTCTTTCCCAGCAGTGCTGGGATCAACGACAGCGTCATGAAGCCATGTGCGACCGGACCGCCGAACGGCGACTCACGCCGCGCCCGTTCGGGGTCGACGTGAATCCATTGGTGATCGCCAGTGGCTTCGGCGAAACGATCGACGCTGAGTTGATCGACCGTCAGCCAGTCGCTGATGAGCGGTTGCGCGCCCACCAGCGCACGCAACGCCTGCGCATCGCCGAACGCCGCGGCAGCCGCCGCGCTGTCCGTCACGACGCGGCGCCCGGACTGCGCAGCCCGAACAACCCCTTCGAGCGCACAATGATCACCGTTTCGCCATGCTGATTGATGCCTTCCCACTGCGTCGACACGATGCCGCGATCCGGCTTGCTCGCCGAGACGCGCTTGTCGAGCACGGCGTTCATCATGGTGATCGTGTCGCCGACGCGCACCGGTTTCAACCAGCGAATCTCGTCGATACCGGGCGAGCCCATCGACGTAGAACCGGCGATCGTGTAGCGCACCAGCATGCCCATCATGACCGAACAGGTATGCCAGCCGCTTGCGACCAGGCCGCCGAACGGCGATTCGGCGGCGGCCGCATCGTCGACGTGAAACGGCTGAGGATCGAACTGCTCCGCAAACGCAACGATCTCCTCACGCGTGAACGTATGCTTGCCGATTTCGGTAGTCGTGCCGACCACCATGTCCTCAAAACTCAAACCCATCGTCGCACCTCTTCTTTGTTCGATCGAACCGGCTAATCAGGCTTCGGCGGTGACAAACCCCGGCAACGCAGCGAAACGCGCGAGATGGTGATCGACATCGCCCAACGTGGTTTCGATGATAGCAAGACGTTTGAACAGATGCGCCGCGGCCACTTCGTTCGTGACGCCCATGCCGCCGTGCAACTGCACTGCCTGCTGGCCGACGAAACGTGCGGCCTGGCCGACTCGCACCTTTGCAGCGGACACAGCACGACGGCGTTCGTCCGCGTCTGCGCTGGTGTAGCGCACGGCCGCCAGATAAGTCACTGAACGAGCCTGTTCGGCGTGAATCAGCATCTCGACCATACGGTGCTGCAACGCCTGAAACCGCGCGATCGGCTGGCCGAATTGCTGGCGCGTCTTGGTGTAGTCGAGCGTGGCGTGGTTCAGCGCGTCGAGCGCGCCAACCGCCTCCGCGCACAGCAGCACCGTGCCGTAATCCGCGATGTGCTCGAGCGTGGCCGCGCCGGCGTGTTTGCCGGCGAGCCGGCGTGCCGGCGTACCCTGGAACTCGAGTGTTGCGGCGCGTTGACCGTCGATCGTGCGGTAGTCGGTCACTTTGACGCCGGCCGCATCGCGCGCGACCACGAACAGCGCGATCTCGCCGTTCAGCCGAGCCGGCACGACCCAGTAGTCAGCTTGCGCGCCGTGCAGCACGACCGACTTCGTGCCATTCAGCGTGTGCTGCTCGCCTTGCACGGTCGCTGCCGTCTCGACCTCGAACAGATCGTAGCGGGCATGCGGCTCGTGAAATGCCACCGCCAGCTTGATCTCGCCCTGGGCCGCGCGTTCGAGCAGCGATGCATCCTCGCCCTGCTCCGTGCCAGCCAGCTGTAGTGCTTCGATACCCACGGCGGTCGCCCAATACGGCTCGACGACCAAAGCGCGTCCCAACTCCTGCATGACCACCAGCATGTCGATCGGGCTGCCGTTGAAGCCGCCTTGGGCTTCCGGCACCGGCAACGCGGTCAGGCCGAGTTCCGTGAAGGCCGACCAGTGCACGTCCGACACGCCGGCTTCCGATTGCACGATCGCCTGGCGCGCTTCGAACCCGTAGCTCTTGTCCAGATAGCGGCGCAGTGCGTCGGCGAATTGCTGTTGTTCGTCGTTGAAAGTGAAGTCCATGCGCCGCTCCTCAAAGTCCGAGAATCATCTGCGCGATGATGTTCTTTTGAATTTCGTTCGAGCCGCCGTAAATCGACGTCTTGCGGAAATTGAAGTAGTACGCGGCCAGCGGCGCGGCGTCATCGTCACCGGCGAGGCTGTGTTCGCGTTCGCCTTCGAGGAATCGCACGTCGAACGGTGCGGCGAGCGGCCCGATCGCTTCGACCATCAATTCGGTCAGACCTTGCTGCACTTCCGTGCCCTTGATCTTGAGCATCGACGCCTCCGGTCCCGGCCCGCGTCCGCCCGTTTCATTGGCGACGACGCGTTGCACGGTGACTTCGAGCGCCATCAACTCGATCTCCAGGCTCGCGACTTTCGCGGCGAACACAGGGTCATGCAGCAGCGGCTTGCCGTTCTTCTTCTGATCGAGCGCGAGGCGCTTCAGGAATACAAGTTCGCGCTTCGATTGGCCGACGCGGGCAATGCCCGTGCGCTCGTGCCCGAGCAGATACTTCGCATAGGTCCAGCCGCGGTTCTCTTCACCGACCAGATTGTCGACCGGCACTTTCACGTCTTCGAAAAAGACTTCGTTGACTTCGTGATCTTCGTCGAGCGTGATGATCGGGCGCACGGTGATACCCGGCGTTTTCATGTCGATCAGCAGGAACGAGATGCCCTCCTGCTTCTTCGCACCGCTGTCAGTGCGCACGAGGCAGAACATCATGTCGGCGTATTGGCCGAGCGTGGTCCAGGTTTTCTGACCGTTGACGACGTAATGATCGCCAACGCGCTCGGCGCGCGTGCGCAGCGAGGCCAGATCCGACCCGGAGCCCGGCTCCGAATAGCCTTGGCACCACCAGTCCGTACCGTCGAGAATACGCGGCAGATAGTGACGCTTCTGCGCCTCGTTGCCGTACTTCATCAGCACCGGCGCCACCATCGAGACGCCGAACGGCAGCACGGAAGGCGCGCCGATACGCGCGCATTCTTCGTCCCAGATGTGCCGTTGCGTCGCGTCCCAGCCCGGACCGCCGTATTCTTTCGGCCAGGCGACCGCCGACCAGCCACGCGTGCCAAGCAGTTTGTGCCAGCTTGCGAAGTCGTCGCGATTCAGACGCTTGTGGTTGAGTACTTTGTCGCTCAGCTCGCGAGGCAGATTCGCTTCGAGCCAGGCGCGGATGTCGGCGCGGAACGCGTCGTCAGCGGGGGAATAGTCCAGATTCATGCGTAGTGTCTCCTGGCCGCAACCCCGCCCGCCGCCAGTGAGCCACTGCGCTATTGCAGCGGTTCCTTCAAGGCAACCGGGACCGGCAGCGGCATCACTTCGATGCCTTCTTCGACCAAGGCTCTCGCGTCTTCCGGTGTCGTGACACCGCGAATATTGCGTGCAGGCGCTTCGTTATAGTGAATGCGCCGTGCTTCCTCGGCGAAGCGGTCGCCCACGTTCTCAGTCTTTTCCAGTACCTCGCGCAATGCGCGCATCACGCGCGCCTGCATTTCCTCCGCGCCCGCAGGGACTTTCGTGTCAGTCGCACCCGACAGATTCAGGCGGGGCGCCGACGGCAAACGGCTCACTTCGTTCGCACCGCAGATCGGACATTCGACGAGCTTGCGGGACTGTTGCGATTCGAAGTCATCCGCCGAAGCAAACCAGCCTTCGAACCGATGGCCATGCGGACACTGTAAATCGAGGACCTTCATGTGGAATCAGGGCTTGCGTGCCAGTTTAGCGCAAAATGGAAATTTGTGAACGGTCGTTCGTAAATTTTTACGGACGACGCGTTGACGCCGGGCGTCGCCGAATAAATCGAACGCATGGTCGATTTTAACCCTTTGCGCAGCAGGCTGCCCAAGGCGGGATCAGCGGCAAATGATCGACGAAATCGGCCGCAGGATAAGCTGCCGCACCAAGGACCCACACATTTGCGCGCTTGCCATCGCCCTGCTTTTACGCAACCAGATATTCGAGCTGGCGATTGAGCCGTGGCTCGAGTTCGCGAGCTTCCTTCGCGAGGTTGATCTGCTTGGCTGATTTCCTGGCTTCAAAGATGTCCGGTTTGATCTCGTAACATCCCCGCGCCGTCAATCACGCAAGGATGTCCGAAAGATGCCACATCGATGCACTCCCCTCGTGGAGCGGTGGCGGAAATTCGATCGCGTGCCTCAGCATCAGCTTGCGCATGTTTTGCCGGGACACGCCCGCGACCTCAGCGGCATCGGCCGGTCATAGACCAACAGGGGCTTTTTTGCGGACCTTCAACTGGCCGCGACGCGTGCGTATCCTTCTGGCTGGCTAATCGCCGAGCGCTATCGCGGCTCAGCAGTCGGCCACGCACCCGACAAAACTTTCTCCAACCAGAACGTGCCGATGATCGTTTTTACGTCAGTGATCTTGCCGGTGCGCACCCATTCGGACACATCCGCGACGCTGGCCGTGAACAGCTCGAGGAACTCGCCGTCGTCGAGTTTGCGCTCGCCAGCGGTCAAACCGCGCGCGAGGTAGATATCGATGAATTCGGTCGAGTAGGAAATGATCGGGTGAACGCGCGTCAGATAAACGTATTCGCGCGCGGTATAGCCGGTTTCTTCCTGCAGCTCGCGCTTCGCGCATGCCAGCGCGCCTTCGTTCGGGTCGAGCTTGCCCGCCGGATACTCCACCATGACCTTGCCCATCGGATAGCGATACTGGCTTTCCATCAATACGCGGCCGTCGTCGAACAGCGGGATCACCATCACGGCGCCCGGATGCTGAACGTATTCGCGAGTTGCGTGCTTGCCGTCCGGCAAGCGAACGGTATCGCACTTGAGCGTGAGGAACGGCCCTTGATGGACCGTTCTGCTCTCGAGACAGGTCTCGGTGAGTACCACGTCGTGATCGGGAAGTTCAGCCATTTGCGACCTCAGGACAGCTTTGGTGCGCGACGGCGAGACGCCGTCAGCGACGTTTGACGAGATACTGGAAGGTGAAACCAGGAAACGCGAACACGACGAACAGAGCGAACGTGATCGCATAGAACTGCCACCCTTGCTCAAAGCGGTTACCAGCACGCGCTTCGAGCAGAAAACCGAGCGCGCCGACCACGAAGTACAGCACGATCAGTTCGGCAATCCGGATCCACGCGCTCTTCTTCGCCGCTTTCAACGGCACCGCGGCGAAGAGACGCTGATTCAGGAACGGCAGGTTGGCGCCGACCAGCGCCAACAACACGATAAACCAACCCGCAGCCGACATCAGAGCAGCAGCGTGTGCTGGATCGCCTGCAGGCACGCCTTCAGCAGCGGATCCGGCACGATGCCGAGCACCAGCACGGCAACACCATTGAGCGCGAGCAAGGCACGCGTGCTGGTGTCAGCGTGGATCGGCGACTGGTCTTGCGGCTCGTCGAAGTACATCAGTTTGACAATACGCAAGTAGTAGAACGCGCCAAACAGCGACGTGATCACAGCCAACACGGTCAGCCACGTCAAACCGGCGTTCATCGTAGCCTGCAGCACCGCAAGCTTGGCGTAAAAGCCGACCGCAGGCGGGATGCCGGCGAGCGAGAACATCATCACCATCATCACGAACGCGAACACCGGGCTGCGTTGGTTGAGACCCTTGAAGTCTTCGAGCGTATCCGCTTCGAAATCGCGGCGCGCCAGCAGCATGATGATGCCGAAGGTGCCCATCGTAGTAAGCAGGTAGACGATGCTGTAGAACATGGCCGAGCCGTACGCGTTGGCCGCGCCGGTCGTCTTCTGATCCACCACGCCTGCCAGCAGGCCCAGCAGCACGAAACCCATGTTCGAGATCGCCGAGTACGCGAGCATGCGCTTGACGTTGCGCTGCACGATACCGGTGATGTTGCCGACAATCAGCGACAGCGCGGCCAGGATCACCAGCATTTCCTGCCATTCGACCGCGAGCGGCAGCAGACCCATTACGAGGAAGCGCAGGCCCCACGCGAATGCCGCGACCTTCGGACCACCACCGACCATCAGCGTCATCGCCGTCGGTGCGCCTTGATAAACGTCCGGCACCCACATATGGAACGGTACCGCGCCCATCTTGAACGCCACGCCGGCCACGATGAAGATCACGCCGAACAGCAGCACGCTCGGATCGTAGTGGCTCGTGCCGATCGCCTTGAACACTTCGTTCAGGTCGAGCGAGCCGGTCGCGCCGTACAGCATCGAGATGCCGTACAGCAGGAAACCTGAAGCCAGCGCGCCGAGCACGTAGTATTTCATTGCAGCTTCGTTCGACGGCGCTGCTTCACGACGCAGTGCGATCGCAGCATAGAGCGACAGCGACATCAGTTCCAGACCGAGGTAAAGCGTCAGGAAGTTGTTGCCGGAGATCATCACCAGCTGGCCGAGCAGCGAAAACATGCCCAGCAGGAAGAAGTCACCGCGGAACAGATCGCGATCTTCGAGGTACTTGCGCGAATAAACGATCGACAGGGCATAGCCGAGCGTCACCACCGCTTTCATCAAGTTGGCGAACGAATCCACCACGTACATGTGCCCGAAGAAATAATGCACTTGCGGGTCGAAAGCGTTCAGCGCGAACCAGACGCCGGCGATCAGCGTCGAGAACAGCGCGATGAAATACGTGGTGCGGCGACCGGCCTGGCCGACGAACGTGTCGTTGAGCCACGCGACAACAACGGCGAGCATCACCAGCGCGTCGGGCAACAGAGCAGTCATAGGGGCGTTTTGCATGGTCTTTAAATTCCTCCGCTCTGCATTACTGTGGCAACGGCAGCTTTGACTGCGCGACGTGGGAGAGGAGGTTTTCCACGGATACGTGCATCACATCGGTAAAGGGCTTCGGATACAGGCCCATGAACAGCGTCAGTGCGGCGAGCACCGCCATCATGAAGAACTCGCGGCGGTTGATGTCGAGCAGGCCCTTCACGTGATCGTTGGCGACCGCGCCGAAGTACACGCGCTTGTACATCCACAGCGTGTAGGCCGCGCCGAGAATCAGCGTGACAGCCGCACCGCCTGCGATCCAGAAGTTGTACTGGACTGCGGCCAGAATCACCATGAACTCGCCGACGAAACCGGAAGTGCCCGGCAAGCCGCAATTGGCCATCGAGAACAGCATCACGAACGCCGCGAACTTCGGCATCACGTTGACAACGCCGCCGTAATCGGCGATCTGACGCGAGTGCATACGGTCGTACAGCACGCCGATGCTCAGGAACATCGCACCCGACACGAAACCGTGCGAGATCATCTGCACGATCGCGCCTTCCACGCCGAGCTGGTTGAAGATGAAGAAGCCGAGCGTCACAAAACCCATGTGCGCGATCGACGAATACGCCACCAGCTTCTTCATGTCGGACTGGACCATCGCGACCAGACCAATGTAGATCACCGCGATCAGCGACAGCGTGATGACGACCGGCGCAAGGAAGTGGCTCGCGTCCGGCGTGATCGGCAGCGAGAAGCGCAGGAAACCGTACGCGCCCAGCTTCAGCATGATCGCGGCCAGCACGATCGAGCCGCCAGTCGGCGCTTCCACGTGGGCGTCAGGCAACCACGTATGCACCGGCCACATCGGCACCTTCACGGCGAACGCCAGGAAGAACGCTATGAATAACAACACCTGCGGGGTCATGGCGATCTGCGTGTTCTGCCACGTCGCGAGGTCGAAGGTACCGGTCTGGATGTACAGGTACAGCAACGCGACCAGCATCAGCAGCGAGCCCATCAGCGTATACAGGAAGAACTTGAACGCCGCGTACACGCGGTCCGCCCCACCCCACACGCCGATGATGATGTACATCGGAATCAGCGTCGCTTCGAAGAACACGTAGAACAGCATGCCGTCCGCTGCGCTGAACACGCCGACCATGATGCCGGACAGGATCAGGAACGAAGCAAGGTACTGCGCGACATTCTTCGTAATGACTTCCCACGCGGCGATCACCGTGATCACCGTGATCACTGCGGTCAACACGACGAACCACATCGAGATGCCGTCGACACCCAGGTGATACGTAATGTTAAAGCGCTCGATCCAGTTCGCCTTTTCGACGAACTGCAACTCGGCGCTGCTCGAATCAAAACCGGTAATCAGCGGGATCGTCACGATGAAGCTGACGACCGAGCCGATCAGCGCAATCCAGCGCGCTGGAGCCGGGTTCCGGTCGGAACCGATAGCCAGGACCAGGAGACCGACGAGGATCGGCAACCAGATCGCAATACTGAGAATCGGATAAGCGTGCATTAGTGTCCCTCGCCTTATTTGCCGCCGAGCGTTACAAACAGGGTCAGGAGCCCCAACATGCCGATAATCATGGCGAACGCGTAGTGATAGATGTAGCCGGATTGGAGGAAGCGGATCACGCTCGCAAACCAGCCAATGAAGCGCGCGCTGCCGTTGACGATACCGTCGATGACCACGACGTCGCCTTCCTTCCAGAGACCACGGCCAATTGCCACGGCGCCCCGCGCGAACACGACTTCGTTGATCTTGTCCATGTAGTACTTGTTGTCGAGCAGCGCGTAGACCGGCGGGAACCTGCGACGGAAGACCGCCGGCAGCTCAGGACGCTTCAGATACAGGAACCACGCGACTACGATTCCGGCGAGCGCCAGCCACACCGGCAGACCCGACACCGAGTGCAGACCCATCGCGGCCCAGCCGTGGAATTCCTCTGTCATTTCCTGCAGCGCCGGATGGTTTGCGCCGATGAAGATCACCTTATCGAACGCCACACCGTGCTGGAAGAAGTCGCCAAACAGCATCGGGCCGACCGCGATCGCACCGATCACCACCGATGGAATAGCGAGCAGGACCAGCGGCACCCACACTACCCACGGCGTTTCGTGCGGAACGTGCGCGTGGTCGTGATCGTCGTGGCCGGCGTGCGCGGTCGCTTCCGCGCCGTGCCCGTGGTGGTTGCCCCACTCCTTCGGGTGGCGGAAGCGCTCTTCACCGTGGAACACCATGAAGTACATGCGGAACGAATACAGCGCGGTGACGAACACGCTTGCGACCACCGCGAAGTAGGCGAAGCCTGAACCCGGCAGATGCGACAGCTTCACTGCATCGATGATCGAGTCTTTCGAATAGAAGCCCGCGAAGAACGGTGTGCCGATCAGCGCCAGCGAACCGACCAGCGACGTGATCCACGTGATCGGCATGTACTTGCGCAGTCCGCCCATGTTGCGCATGTCCTGATCGTGGTGCATGCCGATGATCACCGAACCCGCGCCAAGGAACAGCAGCGCCTTGAAGAACGCATGCGTCATCAGGTGGAAGATGGCGACCGGATAAGCCGACACGCCGAGTGCAACCGTCATGTAACCAAGCTGCGACAGCGTCGAGTACGCGACCACGCGCTTGATGTCGTTCTGGACGATCCCGAGGAAGCCCATGAACAGCGCCGTAATCGCACCGATCACCGTCACGAACGACAGCGCGCTATCCGACAGTTCGAACAGCGGCGACATGCGCGCGACCATGAAGATACCGGCCGTCACCATGGTTGCCGCGTGAATCAGTGCGGAGATCGGAGTCGGGCCTTCCATCGAATCCGGCAGCCAGACATGCAGCGGGAACTGCGCCGACTTACCCATCGCGCCGATGAAGAGGCAAATGCAGGCGACCGTCAGCAGACCCCAGTCCGTGCCCGGGAAGCTCAACGCCGCGAGTTCGGTGCGCTTCGCGAACACGTCGCCGTAGTTCATCGAGCCCGCGAAAGCGAACAGCAGGCCGATGCCGAGCAGGAACCCGAAGTCGCCGATGCGGTTCACGATGAACGCTTTCATGTTCGCGTAGATCGCGCTCTCACGGGTGAAGTAGAAACCGATTAGCAGGTACGACACCAGACCCACCGCTTCCCAGCCGAAGAACAGCTGCAGGAAGTTGTTGCTCATCACGAGCATCAGCATCGAGAACGTGAACAGCGCGATGTACGAGAAGAAGCGCTGGTAGCCGTCGTCGTCGGCCATGTAGCCGACCGTGTAGATGTGCACCATCAGCGACACGAAGCTCACCACGCACATCATCATCGCCGTCAGCGAGTCGACCAGGAAGCCGACCTCGAACTTCGTCTTGCCGATCGCCATCCATTCGTAGACGGTCGCGTTGAAGCTCGCGCCGTGCATCACCTGGAAGAAGACGATGGCCGAGAGGATGAAGGAGATCGCGACGCCGAGGATCGTCACCGTGTGCGCGCCGGCTCGCCCTACCGCTTTCCCGAACAGCCCCGCAATCAGGGAGCCGGCCAGCGGTGCCAGCGGGATCGCCAGCAGCAGGTTTTCATTGAGTGTCGTTGACATAACAGCTTTACCTGAAATTAACCTTTGAGCTGATCGAGATCCTCGACATTGATCGTGTCGAGGCTACGGAACAGGGTCACCAGAATTGCGAGGCCGATCGCCGACTCCGCTGCCGCAACCGTCAGCACGAAGAAGACGAAGATCTGGCCGTGCACGTCGCCGAGGTAATGCGAGAACGCGACAAAATTGGTGTTCACCGCCAGCAGCATCAGTTCGATCGCCATCAGGATGATGATGACGTTGCGACGGTTCAGGAAAATGCCAACGACGCTAATCGCAAACAGGATTGCGCCAAGGACGAGGTAGTGAGCTAGGGTCATGATTTTTATCTCCTGTCTGCTCAGCCGTTCTTGCCGGCCGCAGAGTCGGCCGCTGCTGCGGCTTCTTCCGCCGCGAGAGTCGCCGCGGTTTTTTCCGATGCCATCTTCACGACGCGCACGCGATCCTGAGCACGCACCTTGACCTGCTCGCTGACATTCTGGCGCTTGCTGTCTTTCTTGTGGCTCGTGGTCAGCGCGATCGCCGCGATGATCGCGACCAGCAGCACGAGGCCGGCCACTTCGAACGCGAAGATGTAGTCGGTGTAGATGATCTTGCCGATGATGCGGGTGTTCGACCAGCCGGCCATCCCGTTGGCGGCAGCCGTGGTGTCGCGCAGCGCCGTCGCGGTCGCGCCGTAGCCGTGCCACAGGATCAGCGCGGTCTCGATCACGATGATCGCGCCCACCAGGGTCGCCATCGGCACGAAGCGTCTGAAGTCGCGCCGCAGCACGTCGATATTGATGTCCAGCATCATCACGACGAACAGGAACAACACCATCACCGCGCCGACGTAGACCAGCACCAGCAGGATCGCGAGAAACTCGGCCTGCAGCAGCATCCAGATCGCCGCCGCGTTGAAGAACGCCAGCACCAGAAACAGTGCGGACGACACCGGGTTGCGCGAGGTGATCACCTTCAGCCCTGATACAACCAGGAGCAGCGCGAAGATGTAGAACAGTACGGTCGTGAATTCCATGATTACCGGTTCATCGTTAGGCCATCGTCAGGCATTGTTCTTTGGCTCGTGCATCTGGCAAAAAAGCCGCACAGCTGCGCCATGCCACGGCAGTGAAGCTGCGGCGCTCGGCCCGACAACAGGCCGTTTTACGTTTTACTGCATCAAACAGAAGCGTCTCAACGATACGGTGCGTCAGCTGCCTTGTTTGCAGCGATCTCCGCTTCGTAGCGATCGCCGACGGCCAGCAGCATTTCTTTCGTGAAGTACAGATCGCCGCGCTTTTCGCCGTGATATTCGAGAATGTGCGTCTCGACGATCGAATCGACGGGGCAGCTTTCTTCGCAGAAACCGCAGAAGATGCACTTGGTCAGGTCGATGTCGTAACGCGTCGTGCGGCGCGTGTTGTCCGCGCGCGTTTCCGATTCGATCGTGATGGCGAGTGCCGGGCACACCGCTTCGCACAGCTTGCAGGCGATGCAGCGTTCTTCACCGTTTTCATAGCGACGCAGCGCGTGCAGGCCGCGAAAACGCGGCGAGATCGGGGTCTTCTCTTCCGGGAACTGCACCGTGATCTTGCGCTGGAACGCGTAACGTCCCGTCAGCGCGAGGCCCTTAAGCAATTCCGTCAGGAAGAAGGTCTTGAAGAAGTTTTGGATTGCGGTCATGGGTTCATCCGCCCTTTATTTCCAGATATTCAACGGCGACATGATCCAGAAGCCGACCACCACCAGCCACACCACGCAGACCGGAATGAAAATCTTCCAGCCCAGCCGCATGATCTGGTCATAGCGATAGCGCGGGAATGTGGCACGCGCCCAGATGAACACCGACAA
This sequence comes from Paraburkholderia sp. IMGN_8, assembly GCF_038050405.1. Taxonomy (NCBI): domain Bacteria; kingdom Pseudomonadati; phylum Pseudomonadota; class Betaproteobacteria; order Burkholderiales; family Burkholderiaceae; genus Paraburkholderia; species Paraburkholderia sp. IMGN_8. The sequence continues at coordinate 3,275,610 of NZ_CP150900.1, forward strand.
CAGGAAGAAAACCTTGGCGACGAGCCAAACGATGCCCGGGACAAACGACAGGAAGCCGAACGGTGCGCTCCAGCCGCCGAGGAACAGTGTTGCAGCCAATGCCGAGATCACGATCATGTTGATGTACTCGGCGAGGAAGAACAGCGCGAACGCCATCCCCGAGTAATCGATCATGTGGCCCGCGACGATTTCGGACTCCCCTTCCACCACGTCGAACGGGTGACGGTTCGTTTCGGCGATGCCCGAGATGAAGTACACGACAAACATCGGCAACAACGGCAGCCAGTTCCACGACAGGAAATTCAAGCCGTAGCCGGCGAAAATGCCGCGCTCCTGCGAAGTGACGATGTCCGACAGATTCAGGCTACCCGAGGTCATCAGCACGACGACCAGCGCGAAGCCCATCGAAATTTCGTACGAGACCATCTGAGCTGCAGCGCGCATGGCGCCGAGGAACGCATACTTCGAGTTCGACGCCCAGCCGGCCAGGATCACGCCGTACACGCCGATCGACGAAATCGCGATCGCGTACAACAGACCCGCGTTGATGTCGCCGAGCACCGCGCCCGCCTGGAACGGAATCACCGCCCAGACGGCGAAGGCCGGCACCACCACCATGATCGGCGCGATCAGGTAGATCCAGCGGCTTGCCTGGGCCGGCTGAATCACTTCTTTCAGCAACAGTTTCAGCACGTCGGCGATCGGTTGCAGCAAACCTGCGGGGCCGACGCGGTTTGGGCCAAGACGCACGTGCATCCAGCCGATCAGCTTACGCTCCCAGAGAATCAGGTAAGCCACGCACAGCAGGATCACGACGGCCACCACCAGGATGCGCACCAGTGCCCACACCGTGGGCCATGCCACACCGAGAAGCTGGGTGCCGCCCGAGTTGATCGTATCGAACAAGCTCATTTACGCCTTCTCCACCACCAGTTCACCGAACAGGCTGCCCAGCGCTGCACCGGCAGGCGTAGCCGCCGATACGCGGACGACCGTCTCCGCAAGATTCGCGTCGCGCACGGCCGGCAACTGCACCGATTGCTCGCCCTGGCGCACGCGCACTGCGTCGCCTTCCTTCAAACCCAGTTTGTCGAACAGCGCGGCCGGCAAACCGGCCGAATTCGCGGCGCGTGCCGCCGCCGTCAGATGCAGCGACTCAGCGCGACGCACCAGCGCGTCAGCGTGGTAGATCGGCACATCGGCGATACGCTCGAACTTGCCTTCTACTGCCTTGGCCGTCTTGCCGCGTGCGACCGTCACGCCGGTCTTGTTCGACAGCCGCGACTTGAGCTCGCCGTTGCCGAGCGCCGCCGTGCGCACCTCTTCCGACGTGTCGAATTCAAAGCCCGGCACGCCCAGCAGGCTGCCCAGCACACGCAATACCTTCCATGCCGGACGCGTATCGCCGAGCGGACGCACGACGCCGTTGAACGTCTGCACCGTACCTTCGGCGTTGACGAAGGTGCCAGCCGTTTCCGTGAACGGTGCGATCGGCAGCAGCACGTCGGCGTAGTCGGCGCCCGTCTGGAACGGCGACAGCACGACAACCATTTCAGCCTGGTTCAGCGCGGCCAAAGCCTGCGCCGGATTGGCGGTATCGAATTCCGGTTCGACGTTCAGCAGCACGTAACCCTTGCGCGGTTGCTCGAACACTTCGCGAGCGTTCAGACCGCCCTCGCCCGGCAATGCGTTGGCGATGTGCGCACCGACCGTGTTCGCGGCTTCCGTGAGGAAACCCAGCGTCGCGCCGGTCGCGTCTGCAATCCATTGCGCCGCAGCGTGAATAGCGGCGAAGTCCGGATGACGGACCGCACCGTTGCCGAGCAGCACCACGCGGCGTTCGCCGGTGGCGAGCGACTTCGCGACTTGTGTGTGGGCGTCCGTCGGCTGTGTGCCGGCGAAAGATTCCGGCAGCGCCACGCCGTTTGCTTGCGCGACTGCAGCAGCGATGCCGGCAAGCTCGTCGAGCCATGCCGAGGGAGCCGCAACCACGCGTTGCGCTTGCGGAATCAGTGCGTCGTCGTTGGTGGCCTGCACGAGCGTCAGCTTCGCGCCGCTCTTAGCGGCCTGGCGCAGACGTGCGGCAAACAACGGATGATCGCGGCGCAGATACGAACCGATCACGAGCGCCGCATCGACGTTCGACAGATCGGCGATCGTCGTGCCGAGCCACGGCGCACCGTTGACGGGCGCCGAGAAATCCGCCTGACGCAGACGGAAATCGACGTTAGGCGTGCCGACCGCTTGCGCGAGTTGCTTCAACAGGAACAGTTCTTCGACCGTGCTGTGCGCGCTGCCAAGTGCGGCCAGCGCGTTCGCGCCGTGGTCGCCCTTGATGCCCTTCAGGCCCTTGACCACATATTCAAGCGCGGTTTGCCAGTCGGTCTCGACCCACTTGCCGCCTTGCTTGAGCATCGGCTGCGTGAGACGTTCCGGGCTGTTCAGACCTTCGTACGAGAAGCGGTCCTTGTCCGAAATCCAACATTCGTTGATGGATTCGTTTTCGAACGGCAGAACACGCATCACGCGGTTGTTCTTCACTTGCACCACGAGGTTCGCGCCGACGGAATCGTGCGGGCTCACCGATTTGCGGCGCGACAGTTCCCACGTGCGGGCGCTGTAGCGGAACGGCTTGCTGGTCAGCGCGCCGACCGGGCACAGATCGATCATGTTGCCCGACAGTTCGGAGTCGACCGTCTTGCCGACGAACGACGTGATTTCCGAATGCTCGCCGCGGCCCAGCATGCCCAGTTCCATCACGCCGGCGATTTCCTGACCGAAACGGACGCAACGTGTGCAGTGAATGCAACGCGTCATCTCTTCCATCGAGATCAGCGGGCCGACATTCTTGTGGAACACGACACGCTTTTCTTCGCTATAACGCGACGACGACTTGCCGTAGCCCACCGCCAGATCCTGCAACTGGCACTCGCCGCCCTGGTCGCAGATCGGGCAATCCAGCGGGTGATTGATCAGCAGGAATTCCATCACGGCTTGCTGGCCCTTCACTGCCTTCTCGGACTTGGTGCGCACAATCATGCCCGCCGACACCGGCGTGGCGCATGCAGGCACGGCCTTCGGCATCTTTTCGACATCGACCAGACACATCCGGCAGTTGGCCGCAATCGACAGCTTCTTGTGATAGCAGAAGTGAGGAATGTACGTGTCGACCTTATGCGCAGCCTGGATCACCATGCTGCCTTCAGGCACCTCTACTTTCTTGCCGTCTATTTCAAGTTCAACCATGATGGTCAATCTTCCTTAACCTGTTACCGCTCAATCGTTCGCCCTGTTCATCGCCCATTTCAGGCAATGAATCCCGCGGTTGACGTGTTCTTCTGGTGCGTACTGGCAGTACTTAAGCAGCCACTGTTTCCGCCGCCGCTGCCGCACCGGCGTGACCGCCGACGAGACAATGCTTGTGAGCGACGTGATATTCGAATTCGTCCCAGTAGTGCTTGAGCATGCCGCGCACCGGCATCGCCGCTGCATCGCCGAGCGCGCAAATCGTGCGGCCCATGATGTTTTCAGCGACCGAGTTCAGCAGATCCAGATCTTCCGGACGGCCGAGCCCATGCTCGATACGATGCACGACGCGGTACAGCCAGCCGGTACCTTCGCGGCACGGCGTGCATTGACCGCACGATTCTTCGTAATAGAAGTACGACAGACGCAGCAGCGAGCGCACCATGCAACGCGTCTCATCCATCACGATGACCGCGCCCGAACCGAGCATCGAACCGGCTTTCGCGATCGCGTCGTAGTCCATGTCGGTCTGCATCATGATGTCGCCCGGAATCACCGGTGCGGACGAGCCGCCAGGAATCACAGCTTTGATCTTCTTGCCGCCGCGCATGCCGCCGGCGAGTTCCATCAGCGTGGCGAACGGCGTGCCGAGCGGAATCTCATAGTTGCCCGGACGCTCGACGTCGCCTGCGACCGAGAAGATCTTCGTGCCGCCGTTGTTCGGCTTGCCGATTTCGAGGTAATTCTGCGGACCGATTGCGAGCAGGAACGGCACCGCGGCGAACGTCTCGGTGTTGTTGATCGTGGTGGGCTTGCCGTACACGCCGAAGCTCGCCGGGAACGGCGGCTTGAAGCGCGGCTGGCCTTTCTTGCCTTCGAGCGACTCGAGCAGCGCAGTTTCTTCGCCGCAGATATAGGCGCCGTAACCGTGGTGCGCATGCAGTTCGAACGAGAAGCCCGAACCCATGATGTTGTCGCCGAGGAATCCGGCACGGCGTGCTTCTTCCAACGCCTCTTCAAAGCGTTTGTAGACTTCCCAGATTTCGCCGTGAATATAGTTGTAGCCGACCGTAATGCCCATCGCGTACGCGCCGATCGCCATACCTTCGATCAGCGAATGCGGGTTGAAGCGCAGGATGTCGCGGTCTTTGAACGTGCCCGGTTCGCCTTCGTCCGAATTGCAGACGAGGTACTTCTGCCCGGGGAACTGACGCGGCATGAAGCTCCACTTCAAACCGGTCGGGAAGCCCGCGCCGCCACGGCCGCGCAGACCCGAAGCCTTGACGTCGGCAATCACCTGCTCGGGCGGAATCTTTTCTTCCAGAATGCGGCGCAGCTGGGCGTAACCACCGCGCGCCACATAGTCTTCGAGATGCCAGTTGTCGCCGTTCAGGCCGGCAAGAATCAGCGGTTTGATGTGACGATCGTGTAAAGACGTCATTTCGAAAGTTCCTCGAGCAGCTGGTCGATCTTCGCGCGGCTCATGAAGCTGCACATGCGATGGTTGTTCACCAGCATCACCGGCGCATCGCCGCACGACCCCATGCACTCACCTTCTTTCAAGGTGAACTTGCCGTCCGCCGTGGTTTCGCCGAAGTCGATGCCGAGCTTCTGCTTCAGATATTCAGCAGCGCTGTCGGAACCGCCGTCCGGGCCGAGCTGGCACGGCAGGTTCGTGCAGAGCGTGATCTTGTACTTGCCGACCGGCGAGGTCTCGTACATCGTGTAGAAGGTAGCCACCTCCTGCACGGCGACTGCCGGCATGCCGAGATAGTCCGCGACGAACTGCATGAGTTCGGGCGACAGCCAGCCATGCTCTTCCTGAGCAGTGGCCAACGCCGACATCACGGCGGACTGTTTCTGATCGGCGGGATACTTCGCGATCGCACGATCGATTTCTTTCAGGCCTTCAGCTGAGATCATTTTCAGACACGACTCTTTCAATTCCTACCGAACGAAAACCTGCCGCGCGTTGCATGTTGCGACAGACCCGGCGTTCCTTTGCTTGACGCGCGCTTCGGTGCAATCTGAAGACGCGCGCTGATGAATACGTCCTAGCGATCCACTTCGCCGAACACGATGTCCTGCGTGCCGATGATCGTCACGGCGTCGGCGATCATGTGCCCGCGCGCCATTTCATCGAGAGCGGACAGGTGCGCGTAGCCCGGTGCGCGAATCTTCAGGCGATACGGCTTGTTCGCGCCGTCCGAGATCAGGTAGATACCGAACTCGCCCTTCGGATGTTCGACGGCTGCGTATGCTTCGCCTTCCGGCACGTGGAAGCCTTCCGTGAAGAGCTTGAAGTGGTGAATCAGCTCTTCCATGTTCGACTTCATGCCGACGCGCGACGGCGGCGCAACCTTGTGATTGTCGATCATCACAGGACCGGAATTCTTACGCAGCCAATCAATGCACTGTTTCACAATCCGCGTGGATTGGCGCATTTCTTCGACGCGGACCAGATACCGGTCATAACAATCGCCGTTTACGCCGACCGGAATGTCGAAATCTATCTTGTCGTAGACTTCATACGGCTGCTTCTTGCGCAGATCCCACTCGATACCCGAGCCGCGCAGCATCGCGCCGGTCATACCGAGTTGCAGCGCGCGCTCCGGGCTGACCACGCCGATACCGACCAGACGTTGCTTCCAGATGCGGTTGTCGGTGAGCAGCGTTTCGTACTCGTCGACACACTTCGGGAAGCGCGTAAAGAAATCGTCGATGAAGTCGAGCAGCGAACCCTGGCGGTTCTCGTTCATCTTCGACAATGCCTTCGCATTGCGAATCTTCGATGCCTTGTACTGCGGCATTGCGTCCGGCAGATCGCGATACACGCCGCCCGGACGATAATAGGCCGCGTGCATCCGTGCGCCGGACACTGCTTCGTACACGTCCATCAGGTCTTCGCGTTCGCGGAACGCATACAGAAACACCGCCATCGCGCCGACGTCGAGCGCGTGCGCGCCGATCCACATCAGGTGGTTCAGCACGCGCGTGATCTCGTCGAACATCACGCGGATGTATTGCGCGCGGACCGGCACTTCGATACCGAGCAGCTTTTCGATCGCCATCACATAGCCGTGCTCGTTGACCATCATCGACACGTAGTCGAGACGGTCCATGTACGGCACGGACTGGATAAACGTTTTGGTTTCGGCGAGTTTTTCGGTCGCGCGATGCAACAGGCCGATATGCGGATCGGCGCGCTGAATGACTTCGCCGTCGAGCTCGAGCACAAGGCGCAGCACGCCGTGCGCTGCCGGATGCTGAGGGCCGAAGTTGAGCGTGTAGTTCTTGATCTCTGCCATGGCGTTCTCTTAGTGTTTCAGACCGCCATAGCGATCCTCGCGGATCACGCGCGGCGTGATTTCCCGCGGCTCGATCGTCACAGGCTGATAGACGACGCGCTTCTCTTCCGGGTCGTAACGCATTTCGACATAGCCGGAGACAGGGAAATCTTTACGGAACGGGTGACCAATGAAACCGTAGTCGGTCAGGATTCGGCGCAGGTCCGGGTGACCCTCGAAGACGATGCCGTACAGGTCGAATGCTTCACGCTCGTACCAGTTGGCCGAATTCCAGATCTCGACGACCGAAGGGATGATCGGCACTTCGTCGTCTGGTGCGAACACGCGCAAACGCAGACGCCAGTTGTTCTGCACCGACAACAAATGAAGAACAGCCGCGAAGCGCGGGCCTTCGTAGGCGCCATCGGCGTAGGTCTGGTAGTCAACGCCGCACAGATCGATCAGTTGCTCGAAGCCAAACGAGCGGTCGTCGCGCAGACGCGTTGCCACATTGAGGTAGTCGCTCGCCTTCACGACGATCGTCAACTCACCGATTGCCTCGGTGGTGCTCAGCAGGAGGCCGCCAAAGGCCGCCTCGAGGTTCGCTTTCAGAGTCTCGAGTTTGCTTGCCATATTGTGGGGGAGCCGTTGGCCTTATTGACGGGCGATTGTGTTGGTGCGGCGGATCTTGGCCTGCAACTGGATCACGCCGTACACCAGCGCTTCCGCAGTAGGCGGGCAACCCGGCACGTAGACGTCGACCGGCACGATCCGATCGCAGCCGCGCACTACCGAATACGAATAGTGGTAGTAGCCGCCGCCGTTTGCGCACGAGCCCATCGAGATCACCCAGCGCGGCTCGGCCATCTGGTCGTAGACCTTGCGCAGAGCCGGCGCCATCTTGTTGCACAGCGTGCCGGCGACGATCATCACGTCCGACTGACGCGGACTGGGACGAAACACCACGCCAAAACGATCGAGGTCATAACGGGCAGCACCCGCATGCATCATCTCGACCGCGCAACACGCAAGACCGAACGTCATCGGCCACAACGAGCCGGTGCGCGTCCAGTTGATCAGCTTGTCAGCCGTGGTGGTGACAAACCCTTCCTTCAAGACCCCTTCGATACTCATTTGCTTTCCACTCCAGACGGGGCGGCAAGCCTTGGCCACCCACGCAAACCGGCGATTAATCCATCATTCCCAGTCGAGGCCGCCCTTCATCCAGATATAGGCGAAGCCCAGCAGGAATTCGAGCAGGAAAATCATCATCGCCATGAAGCCCGGCCAGCCGATGTCGCGCAGGGCTACACCCCACGGGAACAGGAACGCGGTTTCAAGATCGAAAATGATGAAGAGAATGGCGACGAGGTAGTAGCGCACATCGAACTTCATGCGCGCATCTTCGAATGCTTCGAAGCCGCACTCGTATGGTGCGTTTTTCTCGGTATCGGGCTTGTTGGGACCGAGGATCTTGCCAATACTGACCAGTGCTACGCCTAAACCGGTGCCCACAACGAGGAACAACAAGACGGGGAAATAGGCTGCGAGGTTCAAGACTATCCTCAATCGGTTGGTTCTGAGTGCCGTCAGGAGCATAGCACTTCTGACGCGAAATCACTTCGGCAAGCACACAACGCAAGCAGCGCGCCAGAAGTGAAAATGCCAGCCGGAGCGAAGCAAGCGGCTGGCATTCGATAACATTGGTGCCGACGGCGAGACTCGAACTCGCACAGCTTACGCCACTACCCCCTCAAGATAGCGTGTCTACCAATTTCACCACGTCGGCACTGTATGCAATGCGGGAAAACAACTTATAAAACCCGCGAATCGCTTCAAGACTTAGATTGTAACTGGTCTAAACAGTTTGTTCAACGCACAAAAGGCACTTTGTACGAAAATTTATTTCGGCACGTCCGTAGCCGGGACGGATGCAGCCGATGCCGGCAATGCAGCCGAACCGCCTGCCGGCGCAGAAGCAGCGGAAGCCGCGACCGGCGCGGTCACAGCCGCGCCCAGCAGGCCGGCGGACGGTTTCGAACGATACGCGCCGAGGTACGTGAGCGTCAACGTCGTGACGAAAAACACCGCCGCGAGAACCGCCGTTGTACGCGACAAAAAGTTTGCCGAACCCGTCGCGCCGAACAGGCTGCCTGACGCACCGCTGCCAAAAGCAGCGCCCATATCGGCGCCCTTGCCGTGTTGCAGCAAGACGAGGCCGATAACCCCGAGCGCCGACAACAACTGAACGACGATAATCAATGTTTTCAAATACAGCATCACACTCACCTGAGTCTTTATTTAACCGCACCACACAAAGTGTGCCGCGCGGGATTGGGTCATCCTCGCCGAGGCGCCCTGCTTAACTGGCGACGCTTGTCACGCCTGCCGCTTTGCAGATCGCCAGGAAATCCTGGTCTTTCAACGACGCGCCGCCGATCAGACCACCGTCGATATCCGGCTGACGGAACAATTCCTCCGCGTTCTCCGGCTTCACGCTGCCGCCATACAACAGCGGCACATTCGCAACAGCCGCGCCCTTTGCCGCAAGACGCGAACGCAGAAACGCGTGGACTGCCTGCGCCTGTTCCGACGTCGCGCTCTTACCGGTGCCGATTGCCCAGACCGGCTCATACGCGACAACGATGCGCGCCGCGTCTTGTGCCGACAATTTCGCCAGCACTTCATTCAGTTGCGCGCCGACTACCTGCTCGGTCGAACCAGCCTCGCGCTCTTCGAGCGTTTCGCCGACGCAGACGATCGGCGTCAAACCCGCCTCCAGCGCACGCTGCGTCTTCACCGCCACCAGTTCCGCGCTTTCGCGATGGTAGGCACGGCGCTCCGAATGCCCGACGATCGCCAGCGACGCACCGAAGTCCACAGCCATCTGCGCAGCCACTTCGCCGGTATAGGCACCGTGCGTGAATGCGGACACGTCCTGCACGCCCCACACGACCCGGCTGCCCTCCAGCAACGACTGCGTCTGCGCGAGATACGGACACGGCACACAGACGCCGACGCGCACATCGGCCGGCAATTCACCGACGCCCAGTGCTACCGCCTGCAACAGCGTTGCGTTGTCGGCGAGGCGCCCGTGCATCTTCCAGTTACCGACTACCAGTTTGACTCGTTGTTTCGACATCGTCTCGTCTTGTCGTGGCGGCGGACTTCGCGTGGCGCCATGTTAGCGCCTTGATTGCGCTGACAGCCCGCCTTCAGATTCATGCGGCGTGCGCAAAACGCGCAATTTTACTGCTTGGGGTGGATCGGGTCAAACCGACCGTGTCAAGCGTCCTGACCCCAAGTCAATACGATCTTGCCGACGTGCGTGCTGCTTTCCATCAGCGTATGCGCTTCGGCAGCCTGTGCGGCCGGAAACACACGATGCACAACGGGCTTGATGCGGCCATCCTCGAGATGCGGCCACACGCGCTCTTTCAGTTGCGCGGCAATCTTCGCCTTGAATTCGATTGGCCGCGGACGCAACGTCGAGCCGGTCACCGTCAATCGGCGGCGCAGCACTTCGTTCAGGTTCAGTTCCGCCTTCGCGCCGCCCAGCAACGCAATCAGCACGATTCGGCCGCCATCCGCCAAGGCCGCCAATTCGCGCGGCACGTAGCTGCCTGCCACCATATCGAGGACCACGTCGACGCCGCGATCGTTGGTCAGCGATTTGATGACTTCGACGAAATCCTCAGTCTTATAGTTGATCGCACGCTCGGCGCCGAGTGCTTCGCACGCGCGGCATTTGTCTTCCGAACCCGCCGTGGCGAATACGCGAAAACCGAGCGCATGCGCAATCTGGATCGCCGTCACGCCGATGCCGCTCGAGCCGCCCTGCACCAGCAGCGTTTCGTTCGGGCCGCCTTCGCCCGCGCCGAGCTGCGCACGGTCGAACACATTGCTCCACACCGTGAAGAACGTCTCCGGCAGCGACGCGGCCTCGACATCCGACAAGCCGGCAGGCACCGGCAAACATTGCAGCAGCGGCGCGGCCGCATATTCGGCGTAACCGCCACCCGCCAGCAACGCGCACACGCGATCGCCGATTTTCAGACCGAACGGATTGTGTTTCTCGTCGATCGTGCCGCCGACGATCTCGCCCGCCACCTCCAGCCCAGGCAGATCCGATGCGCCCGGCGGCGGCGCATAGCCGCCCTTGCGCTGGAACACGTCCGGACGGTTGATGCCGGAAGCCGCCACCTTGATCAGCACCTCGCCTGCCTTCGGCTGCGGCATGGGCCGCTCCGCCAGCTTCAGGACTTCCGGCGCACCGAATTCAGTGATTTCGATCGCTTTCATCTGCGTCAACTCCAAGGTTTGGATTGCGTTGCACACCAGCGCGAATCGCCCCTAATCGCCGCGAGCCGCCATGAGCAAACAGAGTACCTGTTTGCAACGCAATCCACCCTGCACCCTGCAAGAAAAACGGCCGGCGCGCATCCGCGCTGCCGGCCGTCGCCCTGCTACCGCATTACTGCGGCGTCGGCTCGCCTTGCGGCGCGCCGTTTGCACCTTCGTTCAGCAACGCCTTGGCCGACAAACGCACGCGGCCCTTTTCGTCCGTCTGGATGACCTTGACCTTCACTTGCTGGCCATCCTTCAGGTAGTCGTTGATGTCCTTGATACGCTCGTTGGCGATTTCGGAGATGTGCAGCAGACCATCCTTGCCCGGCAGGATGTTCACGATCGCGCCGAAATCGAGCAGCTTGAGCACGGTGCCTTCGTACACCTGACCCACTTCGACTTCCAGCGTGATGTTCTCGATACGCTTCTTCGCTTCGGCCATCCCTTCGCTGCTCGTGCTGGCGATGGTGACGACGCCGTCGTCCGAAATATCGATCGTCGTGCCGGTCTCTTCGGTCAGCGCGCGGATCACCGAACCACCCTTGCCGATCACGTCGCGGATCTTTTCCGGATTGATCTTGATGGTGATCATGCGCGGTGCGAACTCCGACAATTGCGTGTTCGCGCCCGACACAGCCGAGGTCATCTTGCCAAGGATGTGCATACGGCCTTCCTTCGCTTGCGCGAGGGCGACCTGCATGATTTCCTTCGTGATGCCCTGGATCTTGATGTCCATCTGCAGCGCGGTCACGCCTTGCTCGGTACCCGCCACCTTGAAGTCCATGTCGCCGAGGTGATCTTCGTCGCCGAGGATGTCGGTCAGCACGGCAAACTTGTTGCCTTCGAGGATCAGGCCCATCGCGATGCCGGCGACGTGCGCTTTCATCGGCACGCCGGCGTCCATCAGTGCGAGGCAGCCGCCACACACCGAAGCCATCGACGACGAACCGTTCGATTCGGTGATTTCCGACACGACGCGAATCGAGTAGCCGAATTCGTCGGCGCTCGGCAGGCACGCAGCCAGCGCGCGCTTGGCCAGACGGCCGTGACCGATTTCACGGCGCTTCGGCGAACCGACGCGGCCCGTTTCGCCGGTTGCGAACGGAGGCATGTTGTAGTGGAGCATGAAGCGTTCGCGGTACTCGCCTTCGAGCGCGTCGATGTTCTGCTCGTCGCCCTTGGTGCCCAGCGTCGCGACAACCAGTGCCTGCGTTTCGCCACGCGTGAACAAGGCCGAACCGTGCGTACGCGGCAGCACGCCGGTACGGATTTCGATCGGACGGACGGTGCGCGTGTCGCGGCCGTCGATACGCGGTTCGCCGTTCAGGATCTGCGTACGGACGATCTTCGCTTCGATGTCGAACAGCACGTTGCCGACGCTTGCCTTGTCCGCCGCAACCGTGCCCGCTGCCGACGCTTCTTCTTCCAGCTTCGCCGACGTTGCTGCGTAGACTTCCTTCAGCTTGGCCGAACGCGCCTGCTTGTCGCGGATCTGGTAAGCGGCGAGCAGATCGGCTTGCGCCAGTTCCGTCACACGCGCGATCAGCGGCTCGTTCTTCGCCGCCGGCTGCCAATCCCATTCCGGCTTGCCACCTTCACGGACCAGATCATGGATCGCGTCGATCGCGATCTGCATTTGTTCGTGACCGAACACCACGGCGCCGAGCATCACTTCTTCGGTCAGTTGCTGCGCTTCCGATTCCACCATCAGCACCGCGCGTTCCGTACCGGCGACGATCAGGTCGAGTGCCGATTCCTTCATTTGCGGACGCGTCGGGTTCAACACGTATTCGTTATTGATGTAGGCCACGCGTGCTGCGCCGACCGGGCCGTTGAACGGCAGACCGGACACGGCGAGCGCCGCCGACGCGCCGATCAGCGCGGGAATGTCAGCGGGGATTTCGGGGTTCAGCGACAGGACGTGGATCACGACCTGGACTTCGTTGTAGAAGCCTTCCGGAAACAGCGGACGCAGCGGACGGTCGATCAGGCGCGAGATCAGCGTTTCGCCTTCCGACGGACGACCTTCGCGGCGGAAGAAGCCACCCGGGATCTTGCCGGCGGCATAGGTCTTTTCGAGGTAATCGACGGTCAGCGGGAAGAAGTCCTGACCCGGCTTGGCCGTCTTGGCGCCGACCACAGTGGCCAGCACAACGGTGTCTTCGACGTCGACGATCACCGCGCCGCTCGCCTGACGAGCGATTTCGCCCGTTTCGAGGCGAACCTTATGTTGTCCCCACTGAAATTCTTTGACGATCTTATTGAACATAGTCATTGCTTTTCCTCATCGTTACGCCGCGCGGACCAGAAGCGGCGCGGCAACGCCAGGACCGGCGCCGCATGGGAAGAGTAGTGTTATGCCATTCCAGAGAACCACGCTCTACGCGCGCGAACCGCTGGAATGACACAAAGCTCCGCCCCTGAAGCCCGGCCGTGTTTCTCTCTTTTACTGCTTTTTTACTGCTTTTTCCTGCTCTTTCCTGTTGCCCGCCGCATGAATCAGCACGCTAGTGCGGACGACAGACGGCGCGCACCACATGAAGCGCACCGTGCAAAAACAAAATGCCTGTATCAGTGGAACTGACACAGGCATCTTGCTGAACGACTGGCCGATTACTTGCGCAGACCCAGCTTCTCGATCAGTGCGCGGTAACGATCCGCGTCCTTACCCTTCAGGTAGTCGAGCAGCTTACGACGGCGGCTCACCATGCGCAGCAGACCGCGGCGGCTGTGGTGGTCCTTCGTGTGGGCCTTGAAGTGAACGGTCAGTTCGTTGATGCGGGTCGTGAGCAGCGCGACCTGAACTTCGGGGGAGCCGGTGTCGTTAGCTGCGCGTGCGAATTGCGCAACGACTTCGGACTTCTTGCTTGTTTCAACTGCGGACATGTCGATTTCCTTGAGAACTAGACAGGCGGTCACGGAAGAAAGGCCGTGCCGTGGGTTACCCGTGTGCAGTACAACCATCTACAGCCATGTTTCACAACGGGACGCGTATTGTAGCACAGCCCAAACCGGCCGCGAACCCTGCTGTGCCGGGCCGGATCATGGGTGTCTGGCTGGCGCTTTACGGCCGTTTCATCCGGCAGACGGTCGGCGGCGCAGTACGTTCGGGCGACAGCGCCAGCACCGTGCGAAAGCCGTAGCCAGAGCCTTCGTTATCGAAGTGCACGCCCGGCGTACCCGCCTTGTCCATCTCCATCACGTAAAGGGGCTGGATCAGTTGATGGTCGTCGGCGCGCATCCATGACGCGTGGAAGCCGTTGTCGAACTTGATCCCTTCTAACGCCTTCGCGACGGCCGTCGGGTCAGCGCTGCCGGCGCGGCCCATCGCCGCGGCCAGGGTTTCGATCATCAGCGGCATGCGCAGCACCGGGTAATCGTCCTGCGCGGCCGGGAAACGGGCGCGAAACGACGCGTACCAGGCGTCGGAAGCCGCGCCGCCCGCGTTCGGGTGCCAGTCGGCTACCGCAATCACGTGCTTGACGCCGGCATCGCCCAACGCAGCAGGCGCGCCGAGACTATTGCCATAGAACGTGTAGAACCTGGTATCCAGGCCCTGCTCGCGCGCTGCCTTGACGAGCAGCGTCAGATCGTTGCCCCAGTTGCCCGTGATGACAGCATCCGCGCCGCTCGCGCGAATCTTCGCGATGTAGGGCGCAAAATCCTTCACGCGGCCGATCGGATGAAATTCGTCCCCGACGACGGCGATATCCGGGCGCTTCGTAGCCAGCGCCGAGCGCGCGAGGCTGCTGACGTCGTGGCCGAAGCTGTAGTCCTGATTCAGCAGATAGACCTTCTTCACCGATTTGTCGCGCTGGATCACGTTAGCCAGCGCGTCCGTGCGCATGCCCGCGTGCGCGTCGAAGCGGAAGTGCCAGAAGCTGCAATTGGCGTTGGTCAGCGCGGGATCGTCGGCGGAATAGTTGAGGAACAACTCACGGTTGTCCGGCTCGCGGCTATTCTGCTTGTCGATCGCGCCGATCAGCGCGGCGGCGATCGCCGAGCTATTTCCTTGCATGACGTAGCCGATATGCCGGTCGGCCGCCGCGCGCAGTTGCACCAGCGCTTCTTCGGCGCTGCCTTTGCTGTCCAGCACAACCAGCTCGAACGGATGCGCGCCGTCGGCGAGCTTGACACCGCCACGCGCGTTCACCTGTTCGACGCCGAAGCGCACATTGCGCTCCACAGCCGCGCCGGCATTCGCGAACGGGCCGGACATGCCTTCGATCAGCGCCAACTGGATCGGCTTTCCCGCGGGCTTGCCTGCCAGCTTATCTGCCGGCTTGTTTGCCATATCAGCCGCCGGCTCGCCCGCGGCGTGAGCCGCCATCATCGAGACTGCCGCCAGAGCTGCTGCCGCCGCCCGCTGCCACTTCGCCACCATCGCCTGCCCCGCCTGAATCGTTCGAAGCGCGGATCATAGGACGTTCAGGACGGAATAAGCAAGCCGGCGAACCCGTTACCCAGATTCCGGCTCAACCTTGCACGAAGCGCAAATCTTTTGCCGCAGCGCGTGTCAAAATAATGCGGCTCGATGATAAAAACCGCTATTCAAATGCCATCGGAGGAATTCATGTTCAACCGCCATCTATCCACGGCGGCCACGATCGAGGCACCGGCCACTGGGCGCCTGCTCCGTGTGGCGCTCGTCTGCCTGAGCGCGTTGACGCTAGCCGGCTGCGTGCAGCCATGGCAGCAATATCAGCAAGGCGCGGACGAATCGACCATCGTCGCGCGGCTCGGCGCGCCACGCGAAAGCTACGATCTGGCTAACGGCGGCAAGCGGCTGATGTGGCCGACCCAGCCGATGGGCGAAACCACCACTGCCGCCGACATCGACGCGTCAGGCAAGATCGTCAACGTGCGTCAGGTGCTCCAACCCAACGAGTTCTATCGGGCCGAAATCGGCAAATGGACCCGCAGCGACGTGCTGGTGAATTTCGGCCGCCCGGTCGAAACCTCGTACTTCCCGCTGATGAAGCGCGAGGTCTGGACGTACCGCTATCTGGAAGACAACGTCTGGTACATGATGTACAGCTTCTATTTCGACGACCAGGGCGTTCTGCGGCTCACACAGAAAACGCCCGACCCGTTGCACGATCCGGATCGCCGCAACCTGTTCTGAGCGCACGCCCGGATTCAATACGCATTAATCAACCAAGCCGCCTTCCTGGGCGGCTTTTTTATTCATTTATTGCGCATACATTTGAATTTTATTTCACACCCATTGATTTATTTTTTGATAGAAAGGCTTTCGTAATAATAAAATTCGGCGCTGACGTTCGCTTTCCACGTCACCAGGACTCAGGAGCGAGTTTCCCGCCGAATCTGCCCCACTTCCGGAGCCGCTATCGATGAACCGTCCCAAACGCCTGCTGGTCGCCAACGTCGCATGGGCGCAAGAAACCGCCGCGCGAAACCCCGATTTTTTTCGCGATCTGGTGCGGGGCCAAAATCCGCATGTGCTATGGATCGGCTGCTCGGACAGCCGCGTGCCCGCCGAAACCATCACGCATTGCGAGCCGGGCGATCTGTTCGTTCACCGCAATATCGCCAACCTCTTTCATCCGGACGACGACAACTCGGCAAGCGTTCTCGAATACGCCGTGCGGGTTTTGAAGGTCGGTCATGTGATCGTCTGCGGCCACTATGGCTGCGGCGGCGTGCGCGCGGCACTGCTGCCGCCGGAACCGCGGCTGCCGCATGTGAATCGCCGGATCGCACCTTTATGCAGGTTGGCGCAAACCCATCGCGACGAACTTGAAGGGCACGTTTGCGAGCGTGCCCGCGTCGATCGCCTTGCCGAACTGAATGTGCTCGAACAGGTGCGGCAGTTGCGGGCGAGTCCGATCGTGCAGGAAGGCGCGCCGGCGCCGCTCGTGCACGGCTGGATCTTCGCGCTCGACGACGGGCGCATCAAGGTGCTCACATCCGGCTACGAAGCCGATGACGCGATGGCCCGCACGGCGAGCGCCCTTAGCGCCGCGTAGCACAGAGCACCCGGACCGAACCCGCCCCGGTTTCGCCTTCGCCGCAGGCAAGGCAAGGCTCCTCAATTCACTGCACCGACACCATGAATCTTCGAGCTCTCTTCTCCACGTTCCAGCGCGATCTGTTTGCGGGCACGGTCGTTTTTCTCGTGGCGCTACCGCTGTGTCTGGGCATCGCCAACGCATCGGGCGTCGAGCCGTTTGCCGGGCTGGTGTCCGGCATCGTCGGCGGATTGGTGGTTGCCGTGCTGAGCGGTTCGCGGCTGAGCGTGAGCGGCCCCGCCGCGGGTCTGGTCGTGATCGTCGTCGACGGGATCGCGCAGCTCGGCAGCTTTGCCGCGTTTCTGCTGGCCGTATTGCTGTCGGGCGTCATCCAGTTCGGCTTCGGCATGCTGAAGGCCGGCCGGTTCGCCGCCTATGTGCCGTCGCCGGTGATCAAGGGCATGCTGGCGGCAATTGGCGTGCTGCTGATCGTCAAGCAATTCCCGCTTGCTCTCGGGCTGTTCGGGCCGCATGCGTCGCCAGTGTCACAAGTCGCCGCCCATGCGGCCGGCACGGTCGCGACGCCGTTCGGCTCGATATCGCTCGCCGCCTGCGCGATCACGCTGCTGTCGCTTGCCCTTCTGGCTGGCTGGGAAACCCGCGCGCTGCGCCGCTTCGCGCTGGTGCGTCTCATACCTGCGCCGCTCGCGGTGGTTTTGTTTGGCATCGGCGCGACCCTGCTGCTCGGCCTGCTGGCGCCGTCGCTCGCGCCGCCCGCCGAACATCGCGTCGCGCTGCCGCTCGTCGAATCGTTCGCCGCGTTGAGCGTCGCGTTGGAATGGGCCGACTTCGGGCCGCACTTCACGCAACTCGTGAACCCTGACGTCTGGCGGGTAGCCATCACACTGGCGATCGTCGCGAGTCTCGAAACGCTGCTCAGTCTCGAAGCGGTCGAGCAGATCGATCCACAACGGCGCGCCGCGCCGCCGGATCGCGAGTTGAAGGCGCAAGGCATCGGCAATCTGATCGCCGGCGCGATCGGCGGCCTGCCGATCACCTCGGTCATCGTGCGCAGTTCCGCCAACGTGCATGCGGGCGCGCAGAGCCGGCTGTCGGCGATCATCCACGGCGTTTTGCTGCTCGTCAGCGTGTTCGCGCTCACCAGCGTCATCAACCTGATTCCGCTTGCCTGCCTCGCCGCGATCCTGATCTTCACCGGCTTCAAGCTGGCCAAACCGTCGTTGTTCGTCGCTGTAGCCAGGCAGGGCTTCGCGCCGTTTGCGCCGTTCATTGTCACGCTGGTCGGTGTCCTGGCCACCGATCTGCTGATCGGCATCGTGCTCGGCGTTCTGTGCAGCGTGTTGATCGCGTTGTATGCGAACCTGCGCAGCCCGATCGTGCTCGCGCAACACGGCGATCACTATCTGCTGTCGTTTCGCAAAGATGTGTCGTTTCTCGGCAAGGTGCCGCTGAAGCACTATCTGCAACAGATTCCCGATGGCGCGACGTTGATCGTCGACGCGACGCGTGCCGATTTCGTCGATCACGATGTGCGTGAGCTGCTCGACGCGTTTGTCGCCGAAGCGCCACGGCGCGAGATCGCCGTTGAAGTGCGGCATCAGGTCCAGGCGCGGGCGCGCGCGGCGCGCGGCTGGTCGATGCGGCGGACTGCTGCGGAGTAGCCGTAACGCACGCGACGCATAAAACATGCGCCGCAAACAACGAAGCCCTGCGCTTTTCACGGCACAGGGCTTCGCATTACCTCATCGAATCAGGAACGCAATCAGCGCCCTGCTTCCTCGTCATTCCGAACGCTGCGGATTCAACTTATCCACGTTCGAATACAGCTTGTTGAGCGCCGAGATATAGGCCTTCGCGGAAGCCGCGACGATATCCGGATCGGTGCCTACGCCGT
Source organism: Paraburkholderia sp. IMGN_8 (assembly GCF_038050405.1). NCBI lineage: Bacteria > Pseudomonadati > Pseudomonadota > Betaproteobacteria > Burkholderiales > Burkholderiaceae > Paraburkholderia > Paraburkholderia sp. IMGN_8. Next base: position 3,294,377 of record NZ_CP150900.1, read on the forward strand.
TGACGATGCGCCCGCTCTTCGACAGCCGCACGGTCACTTCGCCCTGTGCCTGCGTGCCGGTGGTAATCGCGTTCACCGAATACAGCAGCAATTCCGAACCGCTGCCGACTTCCGTTTCGATCGCATTGAGCGTGGCGTCGACCGGACCGTTGCCGCGCGCTTCGCCGGTCACTTCCTTGCCTTCGACCGAGAACACGATTTTCGCGTGCGGCTGCTCGCCGGTTTCCGAATGCTGCGACAGCGACAGGAACTTGTAGTGCTCCTTTTCCTGCGCCTCGGCCGATTCCTCAGTCACGATCGCGATGATGTCTTCGTCGAAGATTTCCGACTTGCGGTCGGCGAGTTCCTTGAAGCGCGCGAACGCGGTGTTCAGCTCGCCTTCGCTATCGAGCGCGATACCGAGTTCCTGCAGACGCTGCTTGAACGCATTGCGGCCCGACAACTTGCCGAGCACGATCTTGTTCGCGCTCCAGCCCACGTCTTCGGCGCGCATGATTTCGTAGGTGTCGCGCGCTTTCAGCACGCCGTCCTGATGGATGCCCGACGCATGCGCAAACGCGTTCGCACCGACCACCGCCTTGTTCGGCTGCACGACGAAACCGGTGATTTGCGACACCAGCTTCGAAGCCGGCACGATCTGCGTCGTATCGAGACCGATATCGAGGCCGAAGTAATCCTTGCGAGTCTTCACCGCCATCACGATTTCTTCAAGCGACGTATTGCCCGCGCGTTCGCCCAAACCGTTGATCGTGCACTCGACCTGACGCGCGCCGCCAATCTTCACGCCGGCCAGCGAGTTTGCAACCGCCATGCCGAGGTCGTTATGGCAATGCACGGAGAACACCGCCTTATGCGAGTTCGGAATGCGCTCGCGCAGCGTCTTCACGAGCTGGCCGTACAGTTCCGGCACGCCGTAGCCGACCGTGTCCGCGATATTGATGGTGGTCGCGCCTTCGGCGATCACCGCTTCGAGCACGCGGCACAGGAAATCCATATCCGAGCGGCTGCCGTCTTCCGGCGAAAACTCGATGTCGTCAGTGAACTTGCGCGCGAAACGCACCGCCAGCTTCGCCTGCTCGAACACCTGGTCCGGCGTCATGCGCAGCTTCTTTTCCATGTGTAGCGGCGACGTTGCGATAAATGTGTGGATGCGGAAACGATCGGCGGGCTTGAGCGCATCAGCGGCGCGCTGGATGTCTTTGTCGTTGGCGCGGGCGAGCGAACAGATCGTGCTGTCCTTGATCAGCCCCGCGATCGTGTGGATCGAATCGAAATCGCCGTTCGAGCTGGCTGCGAAGCCCGCTTCGATCACATCCACCTTCATCCGTTCCAATTGCTTCGCAATGCGGATTTTTTCTTCTTTCGTCATCGACGCACCGGGCGATTGTTCGCCGTCACGCAAGGTCGTGTCGAATATGATCAGTTTGTCGGCCATGTCGGGTCTCCTGAGGAGTCGGTCAATTGTGGGGATCGGATATTGGAATTCGGGTGTTTGCGCCACCGCTGGCGACGCTCAACCACAGACGAGGCAGACGGAGGGCAGAAAACGATAAGCGATCAGCGCGGTAGGCGCGCTAGCGCTGGCACGCTTAGCGACGCGCCGGCCTGGTGAGGCTCGTGTTGAAACGTGTCGAGAAGCGGGAACGCAGTCATCCGATGACTATAGCGGCATTCCCGCGATCGTGCAATTGGCGTCACACCTGCCCCTGAGCGGCTTGAAACACGGCCTGAACAACGAGAAACGGCAGCCCGAAGGCCGCCGCTTTTTCATCTTGCCGACATGCGAATGTGCTGCCGCGCTTACTTGCCAGGCTTACCTGTCGCGTTGCACCGAACGAGCCGGATTCGCCCTGCCCCGCACCGCCTGATAAGCCCAGAACGCATAGCCCGACAGACCGTACAGCACGAACAGACCGAACAGCATCAGCGGCGGATCGGACGACACCAGCACGAAGGCGACCACCACCAGCAGAATCACGCCGAACGGCACGCGATGCCGCACATCGAGCGCCTTGCCGCTGTAGAACGGCGCGTTCGACACCATCGTCACACCGGCGTAGATGGTCAGCACGAAAGCCACCCAAGGCAGCCACACCAGCTTGAGCGGCACGCGGTTGTCGGTCGCGAGCCACACAAAACCGGCGATCAGTGCCGCCGCGGCCGGACTCGGCATGCCTTGGAAGAAGCGCTTATCGACCACGCCGATGTTCGTATTGAAGCGCGCAAGACGCAACGCCGCCCCCGAACAGTAGACAAACGCTGCAAGCCAGCCCCAGCGGCCGAGATCCTTCAGGATCCACTCGTACATCACCAGCGCCGGGGCCACGCCGAACGACACCATGTCCGACAGGCTGTCGAACTGTTCGCCGAATGCGCTCTGCGTATGCGTCATGCGGGCGACGCGGCCGTCCATCCCGTCGAGCACCATCGCCACGAAGATCGCGATCGCCGCGACCTCGAAGCGCACGTTCATCGCCTGCACCACGGCGAAGAAGCCGCAGAAGAGTGCAGCGGTGGTGAACGCGTTCGGCAGCAGATAAATGCCGCGCCTTCTCAGGAACTGCTGACGCTGCGCACGCCGGCTATCGACTGCCGGCGACTCCGCCACGATCGGCTTGTTGCGGCGGAACGGACGCGGCAGCGGTCCATTGTTGCGGGGTCGACGCGGTTTGAATGCGGCCATCGGAAATCCTCCTTTGTGCCGCTTTATAGTTCAGCAAGGATCGTGGACGACGCGGAAACCTTCTCGCCGATCGACACACGCGGACGGCTGCCAACCGGCAGATACACGTCGACGCGCGAGCCAAAACGGATGAATCCATAACGTTGACCACGCGTGAGCGGCTCACCCGCTCGAACGTAGCAAAGAATTCGCCGCGCGATCAGACCGGCGATCTGCACCGACGTCACCGTCTGACCGCTAGCCATTTCGATCACCAGCGCGTTGCGCTCGTTTTCGAGCGAAGCCTTGTCCACCGCGGCATTCAGATAGGCGCCCGGAAAATATTCGACCTTCGAGATCGCACCATCCACCGGCGAGCGTTGCGAGTGGACGTTGAAGACGTTCATGAACACGCTGATTTTCAGCGCTTCACGGTTGGCATACGGATCATGCGCTGTTTCGACTGCGACGATGCGGCCGTCGGCCGGGCACAGCACGGCATTCGCCTGGGTAGGAATCGGGCGTGCCGGATCGCGGAAGAACTGCACGACGAAGATCAGGATCAGCCAGAACAGCCATGCAAAGCCGAACCCCGCGAAGGCATGGACCAGCAATGCTACGACGGCCGCGATGGCGATGAACGGCCAGCCTTCTCGCGCGATGATCGGATGAGGGTAATTCATGGATGGCTTCTGTATTTTTGTAAAACCGTAGGATAGCAAAAGCCGCCCAGGGTTCAGCACCCTTGGACGGCTTTTCGACATGTCCGGCGCATGCGACAGTGCGCCGCGCCGGTCAAGAGCAAAGACTAGCTTAGTTCTTCGACTGATCGACCAGCTTGTTCGCAGCGATCCACGGCATCATCGAACGCAGCTTTGCACCAACCGTTTCGATCTGGTGCTCGGCCGTCAGACGGCGGCGCGATTGCAGCGTCGGTGCACCGGCCTTGTTTTCGATGATGAAGCTCTTTGCGTACTCGCCGGTCTGAATGTCGGTCAGCACAGCCTTCATCGCCTTCTTCGTTTCAGCCGTCACGATGCGCGGACCCGTCACGTACTCGCCGTATTCGGCGTTGTTCGAGATCGAGTAGTTCATGTTCGCGATGCCGCCTTCGTAGATCAGGTCGACGATCAGCTTCAGTTCGTGCAGGCACTCGAAATACGCCATTTCCGGCGCGTAGCCAGCTTCCACCAGCGTTTCGAAGCCGGCCTTGATCAGGTCGACCGTACCGCCGCACAGCACGGCTTGTTCGCCGAACAGGTCGGTTTCGGTTTCTTCGCGGAAGTTGGTTTCGATGATGCCGGCACGGCCGCCGCCGTTCGCTGCCGCGTACGACAGAGCGATGTCACGTGCTGCGCCCGACTTGTCTTGCGCAACAGCGATCAGGTGGGGCACGCCGCCACCTTGCGAGTACGTACCGCGAACCGTGTGGCCCGGCGCCTTCGGCGCGATCATGATGACGTCCAGATCCGCACGCGGGATCACTTGACCGTAGTGCACGTTGAAGCCGTGCGCGAATGCGAGCGCAGCGCCTTGCTTGATGTTGGCGTGCACTTCCTTTGCATAGACTTCGGCGATCTGCTCGTCCGGCAGCAGCATCATGACGACGTCCGCGCCCTTGACGGCGTCGGCCACTTCCTTGACTTGCAGGCCGGCGTTCTCAGCCTTGCTCCACGATGCGCCGCCCTTGCGCAGACCGACCGTCACCTTCACGCCGCTTTCGCTCAGGTTCAGTGCGTGCGCATGGCCTTGCGAGCCATAGCCGATGATGGTGACTTGCTTGCCCTTGATGAGGGAGAGGTCGGCGTCCTTGTCGTAGAAAACTTTCATGTCGGTTCCTTGGCTAAATTCGGTAAAGTCAGTGAAATTCAAATACTGCGAATGTTGTGTTGCTTGGCCGGGCTTCTTGAAGGCACTGCCCGGCTTCGATCGCGACGGTTCGTTACCGCAACTCAGCTCGCGCGTCAAACCTTCAGAATGCGCTCGCCGCGGCCGATCCCCGAGCTGCCCGTGCGGACCGTTTCGAGAATCGCGGTGGCGTCGAGCCCTTCGATGAAGGCATCGAGCTTGTCGCTCGCGCCCGTCAGTTCGATCGTATAGGTCTTTTCGGTGACGTCGATGATGCGGCCGCGGAAAATATCCGACATCCGCTTCATCTCCTCACGTTCCTTGCCGACCGCCCTCACCTTGATCAACATCAGCTCGCGCTCGATGTGGGCGCCCTCGGTAAGGTCGACCACTTTCACCACCTCGATCAGGCGGTTCAGATGCTTCGTGATCTGTTCGATCACGTCGTCCGAGCCAATGGAGACGATGGTCATGCGCGACAGCGAACGGTCTTCGGTCGGAGCCACCGTCAAGGTTTCAATGTTGTAGCCGCGTGCCGAGAAGAGACCAACCACGCGTGACAACGCGCCCGGTTCGTTTTCCAGCAGGACGGAAATAATGTGTCTCATGTTTCGCTTCTTCCAGATGTTTTGTCGATGTATGCGAGCGGCTTCGCGCCGCTTCGTCCGCTTTCGCCCTTTGTGGAGGCGCGCATGACGAAGCCAACGCTAGAAACCGTCGTTATAGATCTTCCGAACCCATGAGCATCTCGGTGATGCCCTTGCCGGCCTGAACCATCGGCCAGACGTTTTCGGTCGGATCGGTCTGGAAGTCGAGAAACACCGTGCGATCTTTCAGGCGCAGCGCTTCTTTGAGCGCCGGCTCGACGTCCGCCGTGCGTTCGATACGCATGCCGACATGGCCGTACGCTTCAGCAAGCTTCACGAAATCCGGCAGCGCATCCATGTACGAATGCGAATAGCGCTTGCTGTATTCGATCTGCTGCCACTGGCGCACCATGCCCAGATAGCGGTTATTCAGCGAAATGATCTTGATCGGCGTCTCGTACTGCTTGCAGGTCGACAGTTCCTGAATGCACATCTGGATCGAGCCTTCGCCCGTAATACAGAGCACGTCGTCGTCCGGGTGCGCCATCTTCACGCCCATCGCCGCCGGCAGGCCGAAGCCCATCGTGCCGAGACCACCGGAATTGATCCAGCGGCGCGGCTTGTTGAAGCGATAGAACTGCGCGGCCCACATCTGGTGCTGGCCGACGTCGGAACAGACGAAGGCATTGCCATCGGTCAGTTCCCACGCCTTTTCCACCACGTATTGCGGCTTGATGATGTCGCTCTTGCGATCGAACTTCAGGCAGTCTTTCGCGCGCCAGGCTTCGATGTCCTTCCACCAGTCGGCAAGCGCCGCGGTGTCGGGGCCATGTTCGGCCGTTTGCAACTGCTCGATCAGCTCCTTGAGCACTTCCTTCACGTCGCCGACGATCGGAATGTCGACCTTGACGCGCTTGGAGATGGAAGAAGGATCGATGTCGATATGGATGATCTTGCGCGGCTGCGACGCGAAGTGCGCCGGGTCGCCGATCACACGGTCGTCGAAACGCGCGCCGATGGCGATCAGCACGTCGCAGTGCTGCATCGCCATGTTGGCTTCGTACGTGCCGTGCATGCCGAGCATGCCGAGGAATTTCTTGTCGCTCGCGCGGTAGCCGCCCAGACCCATCAACGTGTTGGTGACCGGGTAGCCGAGCAGATCGGCGAACTGGTTCAGCTCACGCGATGCATCCGCGAGGATGATGCCGCCGCCGGTGTAGATGTACGGGCGCCTGGCCGACAGCAGCAAGGCAACCGCCTTGCGGATCTGGCCGGAGTGACCTTTCGTGACCGGGTTGTACGAGCGGAGCGTTACCGTCTTGAGCGGTTCGTACTGGCAAGGCGCCTTCGACACGTCTTTCGGAATGTCGATCAGCACCGGGCCGGGACGGCCGGTACGGGCGATATAGAAAGCTTTCTTGACGGTAGCGGCGAGGTCGCGCACGTCCTTCACGAGGAAGTTGTGCTTCACGCAAGGGCGCGTGATGCCGACCGTATCGCACTCCTGGAACGCATCCTGGCCGATCGCGGCGGTAGGCACCTGGCCGCTGATCACCACCATCGGGATCGAATCCATGTAGGCGGTGGCAATGCCGGTCACCGCATTGGTGACGCCGGGGCCGGAGGTCACGAGGCATACACCGACTTTGCCGGTGGAACGCGCATAGGCGTCGGCGGCGTGGACTGCGGCCTGCTCGTGGCGCACGAGGACGTGCTGGAATTTGTCCTGCTTGTACAGCTCGTCGTAAATGTAAAGTACCGAGCCGCCGGGATAGCCCCACACAAACTCGACGTCTTCGTCGGCCAGTGCCTTCATGAGCACGGTGGCGCCGATAGAGTCAGCTTCAGGAGGGGAAGTCGTATCCGACGTGGAGAATTCCGCGCTGGGCATATTCATAATTCACCTTTCGAATTTTCGGCAAAAAATTGATCGGGTGCTCTCTGCCGGGCTTGTGGCTCGGGTTCAAGCGGCGCGTCCAGTTGACAGGTGAGCTTCTTGGGCCACACCTCAATTGAGACAAGTCACTTATGTTGCGAACCAGCGACGATATCTGCAGAAGGCCGCGCGGTCAAGCAAATATTGCCCTGGCGCCCTGCCCCCGTATCTCTTTATTGAGCGAAAGTTTGTTATAGAGATGCAAGGTAGGTCACGTTTCGCCCCAGCGGCGCAAAAGTTTGTTAGCATCCGCGAGTTTTACGACATTTTTCGACCGATTACGCGCACGCTCGCTGCGCCGACCCCCAAACGGATGGCATCAGACAAGGAACTCGCCGATTTTCTGGCGGGCGTCGAAAGGCGCGCATTCAAGCAGACGGTCTACGCCGTGCGGGACGACGACGCCTCGCTGGATATCGTGCAGGACGCGATGATCAAGCTCGCCGAAAAATATGGCGACCGTCCGGCCGCCGAACTGCCGCTATTGTTTCAGCGTATTCTCCAGAATGCGATGCACGACTATTTTCGTCGGCAGAAAGTGCGCAATACTTGGGTTAGTCTGTTTTCGTCGCTCGGCAACCCCGATGACGACGAATTCGACCCGCTCGAAACATTCGAGGCCCAGCAAGGCTCGGCGGGCTCCGAGAGCAACGAGCAGAAGCTCGAACGCGAACAGGTCTTACAGTTAATCGACGACGAGATCCAAAAATTACCGGCACGTCAACGGGAGGCGTTTCTCATGCGTTATTGGGAAGATATGGATGTCGCCGAGACTGCCGCCGCGATGGGCTGCTCCGAAGGCAGTGTGAAAACGCACTGCTCGCGGGCCACCCACACGCTGGCGCAAGCGCTCAAGGCTAAAGGAATCACGCTATGAGCTCCCTCGAAACTAAAGAACTCGAGTTCGCCCGGCAGGTACGCCGCGCGCTCGACGAAAACGCCGCCAGCATTCCGTCCGCAACAGTCGATCGACTCGCTGCGGCGCGCCGCGCGGCGCTTGCCCGCAAGAAGCCCGAAACAGTGAGCGCGCCGGTGTTCGTGCCCGCATTCGCCGGTGCCGGCATGCCGGCCGGTATGCCACAACTCGAAGCCCCGCAGCGCCGCCGTTCGCCGCTGCGCCGCTTTGCGCTCGCCTGGCCGCTCGTGGCGCTGGTCGTCAGCCTTGTGGGCATCGCCTACTGGGAAGACCAGCAGCACACCGCCGAACTCGCCGATATCGATGCCGCAATGCTGAGCGACGATTTGCCGCTCAATGCGTATCTCGACCACGGCTTCAACGCGTACCTATCGCGCGCGCGCTGAGCGGGAGATTCCTCGGGTGAGTTACAAGCGCGGCTTGGCCGTTGTTTTCGGATGTGCGATTGCGGCCCTGGTGTCGTTCGCCGCAACGTATCCGCGCTTTTATCCGAGCCCGTCGACCGCCGCCGCGCCTGCCGCTGGCGGAGCGACCGCCAAAGCGCCTGCCCCGACCCTCGCTGTCGATTTGCCCAGCCTGCCTGGCAGCAACAGTCCGTTGGCATGGGCGCGTCTGACTACCGCCGAGCGCGTGGCGCTGGCGCCGTTCGCCAGCCAATGGGACTCCTTCAGCGACGAACGCAAGCGCAAATGGATCAAGATAGCGTCGCGTTACTCGAAGTTATCACCCGATGCGCAAAAACGCCTGCATGACCGGATGGCTGAATGGGTGCGCATGACGCCCGATCAGCGGCGCGTCGCACGCGAAAACTACCAGGTGTCGAAGGAATTGCCGCGCGAGACACGCCAGAACGCGTGGAAGGCCTACCAGCAACTGCCCGAAGAACAGAAGGAGCGGCTCGCCGCCAGCGAGCGCAAACGGCGGCCCAGCGTAGTCAGCGCGCCGCCGTCGGGCAGGACCGAAATCAAGGGGCTCGATCGTTTGGTCAATGCGCGTGAGCATGGCGCGAGCAGCGCCGCAGCGGTGAGCGCCGCGGCTGGCGCGTCGTTGCCGAGCCCGGACATGCCCGCCATTCCCGCCGCGGGAAGCTTCGTGCCCGCCACGCCGGTACCGGTCTCGCCCTCCGAGGCGCCGTCGATCTTCAACGGCTCCTGATTGGAGCCCGGCCCCGTTCACAGCCCCCAGCCCCCGTGCCCCAGCCGCTCACGACCTTCGCGCTACCCGCCGACGCCTCCGGCACCGTCCCCACCGTGCGCCGGCGCCTCGCCGCGCTGCTTTACGAAGCCGTGATCCTGTTCGGCGTCGTGTTTATCGCCGGTTATCTGTTCAGCACGTTGACGCAGCAGCGCAACGGCCTGACCCATCACAACATTCTCGCGGCATGGATCGGCCTGGTGGTCGGGCTGTACTTCGTCTGGTTCTGGACCCACGGCGGGCAGACCCTGCCGATGAAAACCTGGCGCCTGCGCGTCGTCGCCGCTGACGGTGCGCCGCTCTCCACCGGCCGCGCGATCGTCCGCTATGTGCTGGCCTGGCTGTGGCTTTTGCCGCCGCTCGCGTTGCATCCGCTACTGGGTCTCGCCGTGCCGCAGACGCTCGTCATCGCCGCTATCTGGTTCGTGCTGTGGGCCGCTACCGGCCGCGTCGACCCGCAGCGCCAATTCCTGCACGACCGGCTCGCCGGTACACGCGTGATCGGCGTCACGCGCTGACCCAACGGATTTCCCGGCAATTCACGCTGCCGCCTTTTCCAACTCCCACGCAGTAATAAGAACTTCTTGTGACTGTCACGGCACGGTCACGCGCAACTGGCGCAATACGGGCACCGCAACTCGACGCGTGAGCCATGGACCCCAAAACGTCCGCGACTTCCATGTTCCGCCAGACCGGCCCGAGCGTCGACCCCGTCGCGTTCCACCCGGAACCCAACCATAGCCACGGACGGCCGTTGCCTGCGCCGTCGTTGCCACACGACGCGCACGCCGGCCATCACGACGAAGAACACACCGAATCGCACCGCTACCGCACCATCTGGCTGTCCGACATCCACCTGGGATCGAGCGGCTGCCAAGCGCCCTATCTGCTCGACTTCCTGCGGCACAACGAGTCGGAATATCTGTATCTCGTGGGCGACATCATCGACGGCTGGCAGCTGAAGAAAGGCTGGTACTGGCCGCAGGCGCACAACGACGTGGTGCAGAAGATTCTGCGCAAAGCGCGCAAAGGCACCCAGGTCGTCTACGTGCCCGGTAATCACGACGAAGCCGCGCGTCAGTTCTGCGACCTCGCGTTCGGCGATATCCACGTGCGCGGCGAAGCGTTCCACACGACGCTCGCCGGCAAGCGCTTGTGGATCGTCCACGGCGATCTGTTCGATGGCGTGATCCAGCACGCCAAGTGGCTCGCCTATCTCGGCGACACGCTCTACACAATGATCCTGATCCTGAACCGCTGGTTCAACCGGATCCGCAGCCGGCTCGGCTTTCCGTATTGGTCGCTGTCGCAATACCTGAAGCATCAGGTGAAGAACGCGGTGAATTTCATTTCGTCGTTCGAGCGCGTGATGACCGACGAAGCGCGCCGCCGCGGCTGCGACGGCGTGGTCTGCGGCCACATCCACAAAGCCGAGATCCGCGAAATCGACGGCGTGCTGTATTGCAACGACGGCGACTGGGTCGAAAGCCTGTCGGCACTCGTCGAGACGTATGAAGGCGAACTCAAGGTGATCTACTGGACCGTGATGCGCGCCCCGGAAGTCGGTGTGCAAAAGGCCCGGGCGACCGCGTAGTCCCTCTTAACTTCCATTGGGCCAAACCGATGAAGATCATGATCGTCACCGATGCATGGGAACCGCAGGTCAACGGCGTCGTGCGCACGCTGAAAAACACCACGCGCGAGCTGACCGCGCTCGGCCACCATGTCGATCTGCTGACGCCGCTCGAATTCAAGACGATTCCGTGCCCGACCTATCCTGAGATTCGCCTGTCGCTGCTGCCGCGCCGCAAGCTGCGCGAGCGTATCGACGCGTTCGCGCCCGACGCGCTGCACATCGCCACCGAAGGCCCGCTCGGCATGGCCGCGCGCTCCTATGCGATCCAGCACAAGCTGCCGTTCACGACCGCCTATCACACGCGCTTTCCCGAATACGTGCAGGCGCGCTTCGGCATTCCGCTCGCCGCGACTTACAAGTTTCTGCACTGGTTCCACAAGCCGTCGCTGGCGGTGATGGCGCCCACACCGGTGGTCAAGGCTGACCTCGAAAAATTCGGCTTCACCAATGTCGTGCTGTGGACGCGCGGCGTCGATCTCGACATCTTTCACCAGATGGACTCGAAGGTGCTCAACACCGCGCGGCCGATCTTCCTGTACGTGGGACGTGTGGCGGTCGAGAAAAACGTCGAGGCGTTTCTCAAGCTCGATCTGCCCGGCTCGAAATGGGTCGCGGGCGAAGGCCCGGCACTCGCCGAACTGAAGTCGCGCTATCCGCAGGCGAACTACCTCGGCGTGTTGACGCAAGCCGAGCTGGCCAAGGTCTACGCGGCCGCCGACGTGTTCGTGTTCCCGAGCCGCACCGATACCTTCGGTCTAGTGCTTCTCGAAGCGCTGGCCTGCGGCACGCCAGTCGCGGCATATCCGGTGACCGGTCCGATCGACGTGCTGGGCGACGGCGGCGCAGGCGCCATGCATGAAGACTTGCGCGAAGCCTGCCTCGGAGCGTTGAAGATCGAGCGCAGCCATGCGCGGGCGTGGGCCGAGCGCTTCTCGTGGGCGGCGGCGTCCGAGCAGTTCGCAGCGCATCTGAAGCCGCTGCCGCGTGCCTCGTACAGCGAGGAAAGCGCCGCCGCATGACGCGACGCGCCGAGCCGCTTATGCGAACCAGAACCTTTACCATGGCGCGCACCGCGAACGGCGCGTTGCGCGCCGTGAAGACCAGCGCCGGGATCGACACGGATGCCGACGCGGCCAGCATCGAACCGTTCGACGATGTGCGCGAACACAGCGAACCGAACGATGTGAATCAGGTGCATCACGCGAACGGCGTGAACCACACGAGCCCCGCTAGCGAAACCCACCACGAGCCGCTCAGCCCCGACGATCCACTCACGCCCCTACCTTTCAATCCGTACAAGGGCAATCGCGGCCTGACCCGCGCGTGGCACGCGATGAAAAATTCACTGGCCGGCTTCCGCGTCGCGATCCGCGAGGAAAGCGCGTTCCGCCAGGAATTGACGCTCGCCGCGATCCTGCTTCCGTGCGGTGTGCTGGTGCCGGTCGATCCCGTGTCGCGCGTGTTGTTGCTCGGCTCGGTGCTGCTGGTGCTGATCGTCGAGCTGCTGAATTCGAGCCTCGAAGCGGCCATCGACCGGATTTCGCTCGAACGCCACGAACTGTCGCGGCGTGCCAAGGATCTCGGCAGCGCGGCGGTGATGGTCGCGCTCGGCATGTGTGTGATGACGTGGGTGTTGATCGTCGGGCCGCTAGTGGTGCATTGGGTCAAGGCATGGCTATGAAGTCCACGCTACCTGGCGCTCCAACGTCCCAAAGTATGAAAACCCTGAGTATCCGCTTGGTATAAGAACGGTCGGTTTATAATCGTCCGATAGTCTCACGAGAAAACGCTGGGCTACCCCAAGTTTTCCGCTCCGAAAGAAGTCTCCCGCCCCGAAGGAAGTCCCCTTGAGGGATTGAGGGATTGGGGGATTGCCCCCTCGGAGGGCCTGTCGCGCAGCGACAGGTTTGGGGCGCTCAACTATACCAACCGCGTCCGGGTGGATCACGCGAAAGCGGCACGCCGCCACGCGTTCAGCCCGGCGTAACCAGGGCCGGACGACATGGAAGCCAAACCTCCCCGCCGCACCCGCGAACGGATCCTCGAACTGTCGTTGAAATTGTTCAACGAGATCGGCGAGCCGAACGTCACGACGACGACGATCGCCGAGGAAATGGAAATCAGTCCAGGCAACCTGTACTACCACTTCCGCAACAAAGACGACATCATCAACAGCATCTTCAGCCAGTTCGAGCAGGAGATCGAAAAGCGTCTGCGTTTTCCCGACGATCACCGAGCGACGATCGACGAGATGTGGTCGTACCTGCAGTACATGGTCGATTTCACCTGGCGCTATCGTTTTCTGTATCGTGACCTGAACGATCTGCTGGCGCGCAATCGCACGCTGGAGACGCACTTCAAACAGATCATCAGCCACAAGGTGCGCTTTGCGAATCAGTTCTGCGAGCAACTCGTCGCCGACGGCGAAATGGTTGCAACGCCCGAAGAACTGCACGTGATCGCGACCAACGTCGGCGTGATCGGCACGTACTGGCTGTCGTATCAATTCGTGATGAACCCGCGCAAGTACAACGAGCAGGAAACGATTCGTGCGGAACTGCATCAGGTGAGCGTGCAGATCGTTTCGCTGATGGCGCCTTATCTGCGCGGCCGCTCCCGGCAGTTGTTCGACGATCTCATCTCGGGCAAGCTGCCCAAGCGCGAGTTCTACGACTACCTGCCGCCCAAGGAAGGCGCCGCGCCCCGTAACGAACCGAAGGACGTTTGAGCATGAATTCGGTGTGTGTATTTTGCGGCTCCTCCGACGGAGCCAAACCTTTGTATGCCGAAGCCGCGCGCGCGTTCGGCCATGCGCTGGTCGAAGCGGACCTCGCGCTGGTGTACGGCGGCGGCAAGGTAGGTCTGATGGGCGTGATCGCCGATACGGTGATGGCCGAAGGCGGCCGTGCGATCGGCGTGATTCCAGAACTGCTGGTTAACAAGGAAGTCGGCCACAACGGCCTGACCGAATTGCATGTCGTGCCCGACATGCATCAGCGCAAGAAGATGATGGCCGACCTGTCCGACGCGTTCGTCGCGATGCCAGGCGGCGCGGGCACGCTCGAAGAGCTGTTCGAGGTCTACACGTGGGCCCAACTCGGCTATCACCAGAAGGCGGTGGCACTGCTGAATATCGACGGCTTCTACGATCCGTTGATCAATCTGCTCCAGCACACGGTGGACGAAGGCTTCATGCGGCAAACCTACTTCGACATCCTGCAGATCGATGCCGATCCTGTCGCACTGATCGGCAAGCTGCAGCGCTATCAGCCGCCCGCCGCCGACAAATGGGCCGTCAAACGCGAAGAGGTTTGATTTCCACGGCCTGCGTTCCGGTCACCGAATAGCCCGCGCGTTCTGCGTGGGCCGCTTTCACACGATGAGGTTGCGATGACGAAAGCCGTTCTGATCACCGGTGGCAGCCGCGGCATTGGCCGCGCAACCGCCCGTTTGCTGGGTGCGCGCGGCTGGTCGGTTGGCGTGAACTACGCGCATAACCTCGCGGCCGCGCAGGAAACCGCCGCCGAAGTGGAACGCGCGGGCGGCCGCGCGCTGCCGATCGCCGGCGACGTCGCCAACGAAACCGATGTGATCGCGATGTTCGATGCCGTCGAACGGACCTTCGGCCGGCTCGATGCGCTCGTCAACAATGCCGGCATCGTCGCGCCGTCGATGCAGCTCGCCGATATGGAGCTGGCGCGCCTGAAGCGCCTGTTCGACGTCAACGTGCTCGGTGCGTATCTGTGTGCGCGCGAAGCCGCACGCCGGATGTCGAAAGATCGCGGCGGCGCGGGTGGCGTGATCGTGAATATCTCGTCGGCGGCAGCGCGGTTAGGCTCGCCGAACGAATACGTCGATTACGCCGGCTCGAAAGGCGCCGTCGACACCATGACAATCGGCCTCGCCAAGGAACTCGGCCCGCAGGGCGTGCGCGTGAATGCCGTGCGCCCCGGCCTGATCGACACCGAAATCCACGCGAGCGGCGGCAAGCCGGACCGCGCCGCCCAGCTCGGTGCGCAAACGCCCCTTGGCCGTCCCGGCAGCGCCGACGAAGTTGCCGAGACGATCGTCTGGTTGCTGAGCGATGCCGCCTCGTACGTGACCGGCGCGCTGCTCGACGTGACCGGCGGTCGCTGAGCCGCCCTCTTCCTTTCTGAGCGACAGGCCGTTTCCCACGGCCGCTTTTCCCCCTTCCAAGTATGAATTCCCATCGATCTGATGCGGAATCGACGCCATTTGTTCGATTACGCCCATTACCTTCGCTTTTTCCGTAATCGACCGTAATAAACTGGGGCTACAATCGCGCGGAGCGTGTGCAACCGCACGCGACGCACAGCCATTGCATAAGTTCGCGGCCCATGCCGCCGCGCACGGCGACCAGAGATCTTCATGCACGAAAACCCATCCGCGCGTTGGCGCACGGGGCACGCCACAGCCGCGCCGGCCGGCCCTGCCGACAGTGCGCCGGAGCAGGCGCGCCCCGACTCGGCGGACATCGCTGAAGGCAACGCCGGCTCGTCGGGCCGGCGGGCTGCCGCAACTGCAACCACAGCCGAAGCGCCCGCAGGACCCGCAGCCCCAGCGGGCACGGCGAGCCCCACCGACCGCACCTCGCGTGGCGCCCAGCGCTTGCGCGCGCTCACTGCTGCCCGCCCGCTGATGTGGCTCGTCGCGCTGGCGATCCTGTGCGCGTGGCTCTTGCCCGGCACCTTGGGACACGAGCCGTGGAAACAGGACGAGACCTACACGTTCGGCATCATCCAGCACATGCTCGACACCGGCGACCTCGTCGTACCGACCAACGCCGGGCAGCCTTTCGTCGAAAAGCCGCCGATTTACGACTGGGTCGCCGCGGGACTCGCCTGGATGTTCGGCCGCTATCTCCCATTGCATGATGCGGCGCGCCTCGCGAGCGCGCTGTTCGCCGCACTGACCGTCTACTACACCGCACGCGTCGCCCGCCGCGCGGTAGCCGAGCCGAGCTGGTTCGACGTGCGCGTGATCGGCACGCTCGCGTTGTTCGCGAGCACACTCGTGGTCATCAAACACGTGCACGACATGATGACCGACGTCGCACTGATGGCCGGCGCCGCGCTCGGCTTCTGCGGCCTGTTCGAACTGGTGCTGGTGCATCTGCGCGACGAAGCCCGCCTGTTGCCAGTCGACGCACGCCACCGACGCCACGCCATCCTGAGCGCGGCCACGATGTTCGGTGCTGGCGTCGGCGTGTCGCTGCTCGCCAAGGGTCTGTTCGTGCCGCTGGTGTTCGGCGCGACCACCGTTGCGGCGCTGGCGCTCTATCCTGCTTGCCGCAACCGCAGCTTTGCAGGCGCGCTCGGCATAGCCGCACTCGTCTGCGCGCCGTTTGCGCTGATCTGGCCGATCTTCTTCTATCTGCGCTCCGAAGCGCTCTTCAAGCTTTGGCTGTGGGACAACAACATCGGCCGCTTCTTCGGCTTTTCGGTGGCTGCACTCGGCTCTGAAAGCGAGAGCCATCTGTTCGTGCTACGTACGGTGTTGAGCGTCGGCTTTCCGGTCGTGCCGCTTGCATTGGCCGCGCTCGCGGGCGGCGGGTGGCGCCGCTGGCGCGATCCGCGCGTCGCGCTGCCGGCGATCTTCGCGGGCACCGGCTTTGCGGTGCTGCAAAGCTCGGCCACGATTCGCGAACTGTACATCCTGCCGTTTATCGCGCCGCTTGCACTGCTGGCGATGCAGGGTATAGAGAAGCTTCCGCAGCGTCTGCACGCAAGCTGGGACATGGTAAGCCGCGTGCTGTTCGGCAGTGTGGCCGCGCTTGCGTGGATCGTCTGGTCGATCATGAGCCGCCCTGTCGAGACTCACGGATTGTTGCATCGGCTTGGCCGCTGGTTGCCGCTCGACTGGGTGATGCCGGTCAAACCCGGACTGATCGCGGCCGGCCTGCTACTGACGTTCGGTTGGCTGTGGCTGCTGCCGGTATTCAAGCACACCGGCAAATGGCGCGGCGCGTTGAGCTGGTGCGCGGGCGCGATCGTCGCATGGGGACTTGTGAGCACGCTGCTGCTGCCGTGGCTCGACTATGGGAAGAGTTACCGCTCGGTGTTCGAAAACCTCCGCGCCCAAATGAATATCGCATGGAAGAACGGCGATTGCATGGCCAGCAAGGGCCTTGGCGAATCGGAAGCGCCGATGCTGTACTACTACACCGGTATCGAGCATCGGCCGATCACGAATACCGACGCGACCACATGCACCTGGCTGATCGAGCAGAGCCGCCGCGACGATGCCCACACGCCGCCGGGCGATTGGCGCCTGTTCTGGTCAGGCGCGCGTCCGGGCGACAACGACGAACTATTGCGCGTGTTCGTGCGGACACCTATGCCGGTCGCACGCGGCGACTAAAGCGCTTTGCCGGCGCGGCGATCAGTTGTGGGTTCAATCGGCTTAGAACGACGAGCCGGGCTCTTGCAGGAAGGCGGTTTCTTCAGCCGTCGAGGGTCGTGCGAGTATCGCATTGCGATGTGGAAAGCGTCCGAAGCGCTCGATGACTTTCGCGTGTCTGAGCGCGAACGAGTAGTAGGACTCGCCGCCTGGTTCAGCCTCGAGCTGCTTGAATAGGCGCAGTGATTCGTGCTGGCTGGCGGGGGTTTCGTCGTGCTCGAAAGGCAGATATGCGAATGCGCGGTGATGTGCTGTAGGCAATAAGCTGTCGGCACCGGTTGCAATCATCTGTTGCGCGATGTGCAGCGCTTTTTGATCGGCGGCGAAAGCGCGTGGCGTGTTGCGGTGGCAGTTGCGGGAGAACTGATCGAGGATGATGATTAGCGCCAACGCGCCGAGCGGGGTTTCTTTCCAGTTGTCGAGGGTGTCTTCTTCGCGTGCCGCGTCTATTAGGTTGCCGAAGCGTTCCAGTAGCATCGCGTCGAAAGCTTTATCGCGGGAAAACCACCGCTTGCGCGGTTGGCCGAAGGTGGGGGCGTTCGGGGCGCCGAACCAACAATCTAGTGCTGCGCGGGCCTGGGGGTTTAAGGCGGCGTAGTCTGCCGCTGTTGTGTAGGGGTTCATTGATCGGGTCTCGGGGGGTCTTCTTCGCTATAGCGAGTTTATTATCGCCTGCGGCGGTGTTTGGCTGTTTGCTTGGGGCGTTGGGCTTTGCTTTTGTTTTTTTGCCTTTGGCGGCGGCATTTTTCTGTGTGCCTACGGTATTGGCTTTTTCTTTTCTTATTGGTTTATTAGCGTTGCCCCTGTGCGGGGCGGCACCTACTTTTCTTTGTCCACCAGGTGGACTTCCTTCGGGGCGCCGGCCGCAAAGAAAAGCAACCGTATTGGAAGTCAAGCGGCGAGCTGTCCCTCAAGGTGCGAATTGTCGGTCGTGGAGAGCATTTTGTGGGCGCGCGTAATCCTCGCGACCCGCACGATTGAGCAACCTGCAGAAGGTGGGCATGGGCGGCGTGAATGCTTGCGTTAAAAGCGCAACAGCCGGACGCAACCCTGCCGGAAGTCAGTCAGCCGATGGTCTCCAGGGTGTCGAGTTGTGGACCATGGCGTTGAGCGTGACGATGAGTTTGCGGATGCAGGCCGTCATGGCAACCTTGAACGGCTTGCCGGCGTTGCGCAGACGGTCATAGAACGCCCTGATGGTGGGGTTAAAGCGCAGCGCAGGCACGCAGGCCATGTACAGCGCGCGCCGCACGATGGCGCGGCCGCCCTGGATGCGACGCTTGCCGACATGCTTGCCGCTGTCGCAATTGAAAGGTGCGACGCCGGTGAGTGCGGCGATCTCGCGGCGGTTCAGCGAGCCGAGCTGGGGCATGAAGGCGATCAGCGTCGCGGCAGCGCCGGGGCCGATGCCGGGCACGGAGCGCAGCAGGTCTTCCTTCTGGCGCCAGGCAGGTGAAGAACGCAGGAACGAATCGATGTCATGATCCGCGAGCCTGAGCTGCTGTTTGAGCCACTTGATGTGATCGTTCAGGCTCCCGCGGGCTGCGGCATGGGCGCGCTCCAGGCGTGCTTTCTCGGCGACCAGCATGTCCATGAGCTGGGCCCGGCGCAGCAGCAGGGCCTGCAACTGCTCGGTCTGTACATCGTTCAGGGGGCGCACGACGGGCTTGATGGCAGCGGCGAATTGAGCAATGACAAACGCGTCGATGCGATCGGTCTTGGCGCGCGTGCCGGTGGCCCTGGCGAAGTCGCGCACCTGTCGGGGATTGACCGCGACAGCGGGCAGTCCGGCCTGACAGAGCGCCCTGAGTACGGCGAGCTCGAGCTTGCCGGTGGCCTCCATGACGATCAGTGTGGGATTGAGCGCGCCAAGGCGCTGGACCAGCTGGTCGATGGCGACGGTTTCATTGTCGACACTGAAATGTTCGGTGGTGTCGTGGATGGCGACATCGAGGGTGCTGCCGCTGACGTCGATGCCGATATAAACGGAAGAAGAAGGCTGGTTCATCACGGTACCCATACTTGCAGGAAAATACGAGCTCGGGGCTCAGTCAACTGTTCGGGTTAAGAGGATGAAAAGGACAGTCGCTCAGGCTTTTCTGCGGGCTCGAAGCACTTTAGGCAGACGAGCTGACTGTCCATGTGGCGACAACTGATCGGATCGGCGCCACAGGAGGGAATATACAAGTAGGCAAAAGAAAGCGGCTCAAACCGCTAATGCTAAGCGGGTCCCCTGGCTTGGAGGAGGCAGTGGAGCATCTGGAATCAGTGTTCTCGCGCATTCCGCGCCGGTGACAAGGCAGTCATACTTCCGGCGGCGCTCCGCGCGCCGTGGCGGTACTTCATAAAACCGTCGGCCGTTTTCGCGTCAACGTTTCGCTTGACGCTTTCAGCGGCGCTACACGCGCCGCAGCGGTACTTCGCAATACCGTCAGGTACTTCCGTGCCTGCGGTTATTCAAGCGTAACAGCTTGCCTTTGCTGCGCTAGCGTAGCTCACGGCTGCGTTTCGTTCGGCGAAGTGGCCCGCTTTTCCACAATTCAGCGACTCGCCGAGGCAAAGCCGATGGTCCCCATCGCGCGCAAACGAAGCCACCGGCTTTTCTGGTGGACCGTTCCGGCGAGCACGCAGCGAGAGGCGGGAAGAATGATCCGAAGGTACCTACGTCCCATCGATTTTGTGAAGTACCGCCACGGCGCGCGCAGCGCCGCCGGAAGTATGACTGCCTTGTCACTCACGCCGAATGCGCGAGGGCACAGATTCCAGATGCTCCACTGCCTCCTCCAAGCCCTCAGGATTACCCACATCTCGTGATGTGAATCACCCGTCCTGGCTAAAGATCCGGTACATCTCGGTGATTTCGTGAAGGACCAGGAACCCTCGCCACATGACGGTGGGCCCGGGCGGGTGATCATGCTTACGGTTCAGATAACCGCCGAGTTTGGCGATCCACAGTACGACTTCGCCTAGCGAAGGCGTTGCCACCGGTGGTTTTGAGGTGCGGTTGGCGCGGCAGTAAAGCGCGCGCCATTCGTCGGGCTGAAGTAGCACTTCACACGACAGATCCGGGTCGGCCCGACCCAGCAGCGTGGCGTACATGATTCGCCAGCTGATCACTGCAAATAGCGCGGTCGCGCGGACGAACCGTTCAAGATTGCCGAACTGGCGCGCCTCGATCCGACAGCCGCTTTTGAGCACACGATGCCACGATTCGATCGTCCAGCGACGTGCATACCATTCGAGTCGTTCAAGTGCATCGCTCAGCGTGAGCGTGGGCACAGAGCTGAGCAGCATCCACTCGAGCGGCTCGACGCCCGCTGGCGGATCGGTTTCAAGTGCGTGGATTGCAAACACCTCCACCGGGGTGAGCCGGGCGCGCCCGGTGCCTTTGGTCGACGCTCTGGGTGGTGCAATCAGGCTGACCTGCGTGCAACGCAGCGTCAGACGCGCAATGCGCCGGGCCATGTTGCGGTGTGCCGGCAACTCCAGCTCGATTTCGCCCAAGGGGGCGCTCGCCGTCACCGTGTCCCAGAGATAACGCTCGGGGTGCGCCGTCCGACGGTCCCATGCCGCACGAATGAGCCAGTCTACGCCAGCAGGCCGCTCGGCCACGAACACTTCATAGACGTCGCTTTCGCGGTCGCCCACGCCCACCATGCGCGTATCGGGACATCGGGTCTTAAGGGCTGCCAGATGGTTCAGACCCTCAACCCATTTAACGCTTTCCTTGTCATTGAAGTCGCGCTTTGAGCGTTGACGCCTGCGGCCCAGATCTGCGTCATCGCGCACCCACGTCTTCATGCCCAGCACGCCGAGCGGCAGGCCTTCCGGTGTCACGGCCAGCAGGCTGTGCAGCATGAAGCCGCGCGACTGGTTGCCCGTGCCGTAGCCCAGGCCTTCGGTCGCGCCCAGATGCGTCAGGTTGAATTCGGTTGTGTCCTGCACCGCGAGCACGACTGGCACCTGGGTCATGCGCTTGAGCGTCTGGTCTACGTGAGGTGCAAGCACACCGTCCGTATCGACCTGGTCGTTATCGAAGAAGCGATAGGCCGCCTTGAGTTCGGCGGCATCCATGGAGCGTGGAAACGAGCAGTCCGGTGTGCTGGCAAGCCGGCGTGCCAGTGCAACGAGCCGATTCGTCAAACGGGCATCGCCCAGATTTGCCGCACCGAATTCGATGTCGGCCCAGTCGTCCTGGTCATCCTGATTCTCGGTCGAAGGCAATTGCGTCTGGTTCCTGTGGCGGTGCCTCAAGTTAACACCACCTCAAGCTGTTTACAAGCGCTATCCCGGCACAGATGTGGGTAATCCTGAGCTCCAAGCCAGGGGACCCGCTTAAGAATTAGCGGCGTGAAGCCGCTTTCTTTGCTTACTTTCTTTGCGGCGGCAAAGAAAGTAAGTGCCTGCCCCGCACAGGGGCGACGCCAATAGACCACCAAGAAATCAAGGAAAGGCCACCGCCGTAGGCAAACAGAAAAATGCCGACGCGAAAGGCAAAAAAAAAACCAATCACCGCCTACGGCGACAAAAAACCATTAACCATTCCGATTCCGCATCCAGTCAGCGGTCTCAAAGAACGACCCCAACAGCCTCTCGCGCAGCGATTCAGAAAGCCCCACATCCTCCATGGCCCAGGCCATACACCTAATCCACTGATCCCTCTCGCCGGAAGCGATAGCAAACGGCAAATGCCGAGCCCTCAACCGAGGATGCCCAAACCGGCTGATGTAATGATCGGGCCCACCCATCCATCCGCACAGAAACCAGAAAAACTTGTCCCGCGAGCCATCGAGCGACTCCGGATGCAAAGCCCGAATCCCGGCGAATTCCGCTTCGAGATCCATCAAGTCATAAAACCGGTCGACCAACTCGCGCACGCGAGCCTCACCGCCCACCAGTTCGAAGGCCGTCGGTCCCGCCGTGGACCCTTCGTCGTTAAGATCGCTCATACCCAGTCACAAAACAAAAAAGAAATCACGCATCCCGCAGCGATTGCAACGCCGGTCGCGTTAGCACATGCCGCAAGCTGAGCCAGCCGCCAACCCCAGCACAAGCAATCCCGGCAGCAATACCCGCCGGCAACAACCACGGATCAAAACTCAGATAAAACTCGAACACGCGGGTAGCCAGCACCCATCCAATCACCTGCGCGCCCACGGCCGCCATCAGCCCCGCCAGCGCGCCCACCGCGACAAACTCGGCAATCTGCACCGCCCGCACCTGGCGATGCGACGCCCCCAGTGCGCGCAGCAGCGCAGATTCTCGCATACGCTCATCGCGCGTGCCGGCCAGCGCCGCGTACAGCACCAGCACCCCAGCCGCGAGCGTGAACGCAAATAAAAACTGCACCGCGCCAATCACCTGCTGCAACACGCGCTGTACCTGCGCCAGAATCGGACCAGTGTCGATCGCAGTGAGGTTCGGATAAGCAGAGATCAAACCATCGATAGTCGCCTGCCTCGAAGGCGGCAGATGAAAACTGGTGATGAACATCGCCGGGAAATCCTGCAAGGCCGCCGGTGGCATCAGCACAAAAAAGTTGACCTTGAACGAGCCCCAGTCGAGCTTGCGCACACTCGTCACGGGCGCGTCGATCTGCAAGCCCGTCACGTCGAAGCGCAGCGTGTCGCCAGGCTTCACATTGATCAGTTTCGCCAGCCCCTGCTCAATCGAAATCTGCGGCGTTTTCGTGTCGCCGTACCACGCACCATCGGAAAGTCGATTGTCCTCGGGCAGCGTCGTCGTGTACGACAGATTGAATTCGCGGTCCACGAGGCGCCTTGCATCGTCGCCTTTGAACGCGTCCGGATTGACCGGCTTGCCGTTGATCGCGATCAGCCGGCCGCGCACCATCGGCGAGAGCACCGTGCCGGGCACACCATGCGCGCTCAGATATTGCGTGACGGCTTCGCGTTGGTCGGGCTGGATGTCGATGATGAATTCATTCGGCGCATCGGGCGGCGTCGATTTGCGCCAGCCGGCTACCAGGTCGTTGTGCGTCATCGCGATCAGCAACAGGCACATTAAGCCGATGCCGAGCGCGGTAATCTGCAGTGCACTCGCACCGCCGCGCCGCTCAAGCGACGCCAGCGCATACCGCCAGCCGATCCCCGCATTGACCCGCTCGCTGCGCACGAAACGCGAGGCGCCCCACAACGCCAGCCGCGCGATGCACGCGAACACCAGCAAGCCGCCCGCAAAACCGCCCGCGACGATACCGCCGAGCTTCAGCTCGCCCGCCGCGACGATCAGCAGCGCGGCGAACAGCACGATGCCAAGGGCGTAGGCGGCCCACGCGGTGCGCCCCGCGTCGCCCCATTCGCGACGCAGCACCCGCACCGGCGGCACGCGCGTCAACGGCAGGAGCGGCGGCAACGCAAAGCCGAGCAACAACACGAGACCCGCTGCGATGCCCTCGAGCGCCGGCCATGCGCTCGGGTACGGCAGCGCGACATCGATCAGACTGCCGAGCCACGTCAGCAACGCAAGATGTCCCGCATAGCCGAGCGCAACGCCCACTGCCCCGCCGATCAAACCGAGGCCGAAGAATTCGAGCGTGAAGAGCGCGCGCAGCGTCGCTTGACTGACGCCGAGGCAGCGCATCGCCGCGCAGCTGTCCAGATGCCGGCGCATATAACGATGCGCGGCCATCGCGATCGCTACCGCCGCGAGCAATGCGGTGAGCAGCGAGACGAGCGTGAGAAAGTGGCTCGCACGGTCGAGCGTCTGACGCACTTGCGGCTGGCCGTCCTGCAACGACTCGAGCGCGACGCCGCGCATCTTGCCGCCGTCGACCTTGTCATGCGCGAACTGAGCGAAGCGCGCGACCGACGCATCCGTACCCGCCACCAGCAGCCGATAGGTCACGCGGCTGCCGAACGTGAGGAGGCCAGTCGATTGGACCTCGTCGGCGCGCAACATCAAACGCGGCGAGAAATTGACGAACGAGAAGCCGCGATCCAGTTCGCGAGTGATCATCGCGCCGATCGTGAAGTTGCGATTGCCGACCTTTACCGTGTCGCCGACATGCAGCTTCAACGCGTCGAGCAACGCCTGATCGACCCAGGCGATGCCCGGCGGCGGAATCGATTGCGCCGGATGATCCGCCGCGCCAGGCGCGGATGCGATCCGCAACGCGCCGCGCAACGGATAACCCGGCGACACCGCCTTGATGGCGGCGAGGCGCGAGACCGGTTGCGCGCCGGTCGAATTGATCATGCTGGGAAAGATCGCGGTGCTGGCCGTATTCAGACCGAGCGCCGTGGCTTGCTGGGCGAATGCCGGATCGACTGGATGATCGGCGCGCACGATGAAATCGGCGGCAATCATGCGGCGTGCATCACGCTCGAGCCCTTGATGCAACCGGTCCGCCAGGAAGCCGACACTCGACAAAGCCGCGACGGCCAGCACCAGCGCCAGCAGCAGCATTGTCAGTTCGCCCGCGCGCCAGTCGCGCACCGTCATGCGGATGGCCTGGTGCAGCAAGTCGGTGCTGCTAAACCGGCGTCGCGAGCTTGATGCAACACGCGCCGTCGAACCTCGTACCGTATCGCTCAATCGTGCCTGCTCCTGACCAAACGCGACACCATGTGCGTCGCCATCCCGCGGAAACCGCCCTGCACTCCGCGCCAAAGCCTCGGCAACACCCAGCCCGCCAGCATCAGGAAACCCACCATCAGCACCAGAAACACAAGCGGCACGAACAGCGCGAGCAGCATGCCGCCGAACACGAGGCCGTCTTCAGCGGTCGAGGTCACGACATTGGAGACCGGTTCCGGCGACAGATTGATCAGCGCGCGTGTGCCCGCTTTCGCCAGATGCGCGGTGCCGGCCAGCGTGCCGCCCGCGAGCGCGGCGACGGTCAGGAGCGCCGGATCGGCATGACCAAGCGCGCCGACGGCCAGCACGGCGCCGGCCGGAATGCGGATAAAGGTGTGGATCGCGTCCCACAAGGAATCGAAGGCGGGAATCTTGTCGGCGAGGAATTCGGCGACCGTCAGTACAGCTGCGACGCCGATCACCCACGGCGAGGACAGTGCGGACAGTGTGTCGGGGAGATGGATGAAGCCGAGGCGCTCGAGCACGCCGGCCAGCAAGACCGTCAGATAGAGGCGCAGACCGCTGCCCCATGAGAGGCCAGCAGCAAGCGAAAGTGATTCAAGCATGGCCGCCTCCAGGCGCGCTGTGCGTGCCGGGCGCTTCGACGGGCAAAGGAAAGGAAGCCGCCGCACCGAAGTCGTCAGACCCGCGCCAAGCCGGCCGCGCCAAATAGGCCGCGGGCAATTTCAGGTTGGATTCAACTTCATTATAGCCACGTTAATTCGCAGAACGCAGAGCGGTGAACAAATGGCGGCCTCGAATAGGCGCGCGACCCGGAGTGAAAATTAAGCGCGCGCAGACTCGCAGCAACCACCCTGCCGACAGCAGCTCAATGCCCCGAGGAGAGCTTCAGGCCGATCAATCCGATCACGATCAGCGACGCGCTCGCCACTCGCGCGGCCGTCAATGCTTCGCCCATCATCACAATGCCGAAAATGAACGCGCCGACCGCGCCGATCCCTGTCCACACCGCATAGGCGGTGCCGAGCGGCAGTTGACGCATGGCCATCGCGAGCAGGACGAAGCTGCCGAGAGCGGTCACGAGCGTGAACACGGACGGCCAGAGCCGGGTGAAACCTTCGGAGGTCTTGAGACCGGCCGCCCACGCGACTTCGAGCAAACCGGCAATCAATAGAAGAAACCAGGACAGGAGACAACTCCATGGTCAGATGGGGCCGTCCCCGTTCGTAGCGGATGCGTAAGGTCGTCCTTACAATCCGTAACTATACCAAATTGGTCCGCACGCTCGCTGCGGCGGTCCGTCACAAGGGCGCCTACGGGGCTCAGAACAGCGTCACACCGCCCCGACCAGCCGGTATCCGACGCCCGTTTCAGTGACGATATATTCGGGCTGCGCCGGATCGCGCTCCAGCTTGCCGCGCAGATGCGCCATATAGATGCGCAGATAGTGATGGCTTTCGACATGCGACGGCCCCCATACGTCGCGCAGCAGTTGCCGGTGCGTCAGCACGCGGCCGGCGTGACGCACCAGCGTCGCGAGCAGGCGGTATTCGATCGGGGTCAGATGGACCGCGGCACCGTCGCGGCTCACCTGACGCAAGGCCAGATCGACGGTGACCGCGCCGAAACGCACCTGCGGCGATTCGTTGGCGCCGCCGTGGTTGCGCCGCCGCATATGCGCGCGAATCCGCGCCAGCAGTTCGGAGACGCCGAACGGTTTGGTGAGGTAATCGTCCGCGCCGGCGTCGAGCGCGGCGACTTTCTCGATTTCCTGGGTGCGCGCCGACAGCACGATCACCGGCAATTCGCTCCAGCCCCGCAGTTCGCGGATCACGTCCAGACCGTCGGTGTCGGGCAAGCCGAGATCGACGATCACCAGATCGGGCTTGCGCGTCGCGGCTTCCACAAGACCTTGCTTGCCGGTCTCGGCGTCGTGCACCACGATGCCCTCGCCTTCCAGCGCCGTGCGCACGAAGCGGCGGATCTGCTTTTCGTCTTCGATCAAAACGACGGTGATGCTGGGGTCACTCATGGGTAGGCTTGGAGAGCGGGTGGTGGGGTGAATTGAACTCGAGCGGCGCCGCGGCAGCCCGCTCCCGTTGCAGCGGCGTTTCCGCTGCCGGAGCGTTCGGCTCGCCTGGCGCAGACGCGCCGCCCGCCGCCGCCGATGCCGATGCCGAATCAGCGGCCGACGCGTCGATATCCTCGTCTTCCAGCGAGTCAGGCGCAGCGGGCGGCGTTTCCACCGGCAGCGTGAACCAGAAGCGCGCGCCTTCGACGTGACCGTCCGCCTTCATCCGGTTGAGCGCGCCGATTGTACCGCCGTGCGCATCGACGATCGCGCGGCAGATCGCGAGGCCGAGCCCGATGCCCGGCTTGGCCGACTCTTTCTCGCCGCGCGTGAATTTCTCGAACACGCGCGCCTCCATGCCGGCGGGCAGACCCGGTCCGGTATCGTCGACGGTGACGCGCACGAACTGCTTGCCGCCCTCCTCGATCACTTGCGCGCCGATCGTCAAAAGCGTATCCGCTGGCGTGTATTTGGCGGCGTTCTCGAACAGGTTCGAGAAGAGCCGCTCCATCAGCACGGCATCGAGGTGCAGCAGCGGCAAGTCCGCGGGCAGCTTCACCTGCACCGGATGATTCGCCAGCACGCGCCTGCAGGCACGCAACGCAGCGCCGACCGTTTCTTCGAGCAGCGTCCATTGCCGGTTCAATTGCAAGCTGCCCGCCTGCAAGCGCGCCATGTCGAGCAGATTCGTGACGATGCCGGTCATGCGCAGCGCCTCCTCATGGATCGCTTCCACCAGATCGTCACCGGGTTGCGCGCCGGAGTGAGCTTCACGCGACTGCGCGAGCATCGACGAAAAGCCGACGATCGTCGTCAACGGTGTGCGCAAGTCGTGCGAGATCGCCGACAGCAGCGAATTGCGCAGGCGCTCCGACTCCATGTTGACCAGCGCGTCGCGCGCGATTTCGACGTAATGCACGCGCTCCAACGCCAGCGCGATCTGCGCGGCGAACGCATCGAGCATCCGTTGCTGTTCGGGTACGTCGAGTTCGCGCTCGTCGCGCATCACGACCGCGAGCACGCCGCGCGTGCGCATCGGCGCCTTGAGCGGCAAATAGAGCGCGGCGGCGGCGGGTAGCGTATCGGTGCCATGCCCAGCCGGTTTCTGCTGATCGTAGACCCACTGGCCGACGTCGATATCGAGCATCTCGCCGTCGAGCGTAATCGCCGCGTCGGGGTCTTCGATCTTCTGCTTCACCTGATCGACGCTGTCCGGCAACAGGATCGCGACTCGTGCGCCGAACACCTCGCTGACGTGCCGGCTGCCGATGCCGACGATCTGTTCGGTCGCGAGCGCCGCAGCCAGTTCGCGCGCCATCGCGTACATCGCGCCGGTGCGTTGTTCGCGGCGCCGCGCGACGCTCGCCTCGCGACGCAAGCTCGAGGTCAGATGGCTGATGACGAGCGAGGTCAACAACATGCCGAAGAAGGTCAACAGATACTGCGTGTCGGACACCGACAGCGACATGCGCGGCGGCACGAAGAAGAAATCGAATGCGGCGACGCTCAGGAACGACAGCACGACACCCGGTCCGCGGCCCAGTTTCACGGCCGTGAAGATCACGCCGAGCAGATACAGCATGACGAGGTTCGTCAGATCGATATGATCGATCAGCTGGCTTGACAGCAGCGTGATACCCGCGCAAATCGCCAACGCAAAGCTGTAGGCGCGCGGCGGCGAGCGGCGCTCGCGCGCCGCGCTCAATGCCTCGCGCCACGCGTTCGCGGTAGTGTTCAGCAACGTGCGATGCTCGCCACCATCGCGCTCCGACGACGCGCGGATCAACGTGAGATCGAGGTCGCCCGCGCGCTCGGCGATGCACTCGCCAAGCGGGCGGTGCAGCCAGCGCATCGCGCCCGTGCGCGACGATGCACCCGCGACCAGCTTCGACACGTTGCGCGCCTGCGCATAGCCGATCAAGGCAGCGACCGCATCGGTGCCGGCAAGCGTCGCCGTTTCCGCGCCGAGTTCGGCGGCGAGCTTCAACGCGTTCAGCGTGCGTTCGCGACGCGCGTCGGGCAAACGCTGCAGCGCGGGCGTTTCGACATACACAGCGATCCAGTCGGCTCTCAAGCTTGCAGCGAGACGCGCCGCGGCCCGCACCAGCGTCGGCGCTTCCGGGCCGGGACCGACACACACCAGCAAGCGTTCACGCGCCTGCCAGATCCGCTGGATCGACCGGTCCGCGCGATACTCACGCATCTGCGCGTCGACGCGATCTGCGGTACGGCGCAATGCGAGTTCACGCAGCGCAATCAGATTGCCCTTGCGAAAGAAGTTACGCACCGCGCGCTCGGCCTGCTGCGGCAAATACACCTTGCCGTCGCGCATCCGGTCGAGCAGTTCCTCGGCGGGCAGGTCGACCAGCGTCACTTCGTCGGCGCGATCGAACACGCGGTCCGGCACCGTCTCCCAGACGCGAATGCCGGTGATCTGCCCGACCACGTCGTTCAGGCTTTCGAGGTGCTGGACGTTGACCGTCGTGTAGACGTCGATGCCCGCGTCGAGCAGCTCGTAGACGTCCTGCCAGCGCTTCAGATGCCGTGCGCCCTGCACGTTCGAATGCGCGAGTTCGTCGACCAGAATCAGTTGCGGCTTGCGGGCGAGCGCGGCGTCGAGATCGAACTCGCCGAGCTTGCGGCCACGATACTCGATTTGCATGAGCGGCAGCACGTCGAGGCCGTCGAGCAGCACGGCGGTTTCCTCGCGGCCATGCGTCTCCGCAATGCCGACGACCACGTCCGCGCCCTCATCGAGACGGCGCCGCGCGGCCTGCAACATCGCATAGGTCTTGCCGACCCCGGCCGACGCACCGAAAAAAATCTTCAGCTTGCCCCGCTGACGTTTCTCTTCGTCGCGTTGCAGTTTGTCGAGCAATTCGTCAGGATCGGGGCGGTTCATGCTCAATGGTTTTCATAGTAAGGCGAGCGCTGGTGCGTACATGGTGGCACGGTAGCGGCCGGGCCGCAAATGGCAAAGGCGGCGTCACGCGGACGCCGCCTTTGCGAACAACAGCGTTTAACCTTGTTTCATCTGATCCAGCGCCAGGTTCAGTTGCAGCACATTCACGCGCGCCTCGCCCAGAACGCCGAACTGGCGGCCGCTCGTATAACGCTCGACCAGTGCCTGCACGTCGTTCGGCGCAAGCTTACGCGCTTTCGCCACGCGCTCGATCTGATACGCAGCGGCCGCCGGGCTGATCTCCGGATCGAGACCGCTGCCTGAGGACGTCACCAGATCGACCGGCACCGGCTTCGACATATCCGTGCCGGCGGCCTTCAGCGCGTCGATGCGGCCTTTGATTTCATCGGTCAGCGCCGGGTTGGTCGGCCCAAGGTTCGAGCCGCCCGAATTCTGCGGGTTATACGGCATCGGGCTGGTCGCCGACAAACGTCCCCAGAAGTACTGCGGCGCGTCGAACTGCTGGCCGATCAGCTTCGAGCCGACCACTTTGCCGTCCTGCTCGAGCATGCTGCCGTTGGCCTGATCGTGGAAGGCCGCCTGACCGACAACGGTCATCACGGCGGGGTAGGCAAGTCCGGTAACGGCGGTCAGCACCGCAAAGATCACGATCAACGGACGGAACAGATTTTTCATGATTGGCAATTCCTTTTAATGGCTTTCCGACTCGCGGTTCTCAAACCCAGCCGAACGCGGCCAGCACCATATCGATCAGCTTGATGCCGATGAACGGCACGATGATCCCGCCCAAACCGTAGATCAGCAGATTGCGGCGCAGCAGGATCGCGGCGCCGAGCGCGCGATAACGCACGCCTTTGAGCGCCAGCGGAATCAGCAGCACGATGATCAGCGCATTGAAAATCACCGCCGACATGATCGCGGAAGCCGGCGTCGCAAGATGCATCACGTTCAGCGCGTTCAGTGCCGGATAGGTCGTCGCGAACGCAGCCGGAATGATCGCGAAGTACTTGGCGACGTCGTTGGTGATCGAGAAGGTCGTGAGCGAGCCGCGCGTCATCAGCATCTGCTTGCCGATCTCGACGATCTCGATCAGCTTGGTCGGATTCGAATCGAGGTCGACCATGTTGCCGGCTTCCTTCGCCGCCTGCGTGCCGGTGTTCATCGCTACCGCGACGTCGGCCTGCGCGAGCGCCGGGGCGTCGTTGGTGCCGTCGCCGGTCATCGCGACCAGCCGCCCTTCGGCCTGGTGCGCGCGGATCGTTGCGAGCTTCGCTTCCGGCGTGGCTTCGGCGAGGAAATCGTCGACGCCTGCTTCAGCGGCAATCGCTGCGGCGGTCAAACGGTTGTCGCCGGTCACCATGATGGTTTTGATGCCCATCTTGCGCAGTTCGGCGAAGCGTTCCTTGATGCCGCCCTTGACCACGTCCTTCAGCTCGATCACGCCGAGCACGCGCGCGCCCTGCTCGCTTTTCTCGGCGACCACCAGCGGCGTGCTGCCGCGGCGTGCGACTTCAGCGACCGAGTTGCTGACTTCCGTCGGGAAACGCCCGCCGTTGGCTTCGACGTAGTTCTTCACCGCATCGGCCGCGCCCTTGCGGATCTCGCGGTTCGGCAGATCGACACCGCTCATCCGCGTTTGCGCGGTGAAGCCGAGGAATTCGGCATGCAGCGACGCCATGTCGCGCTGGCGGATATTGAAGCGTTGTTTAGCCAGCACGACAATGCTGCGGCCTTCCGGCGTTTCGTCGGCGAGCGACGAAAGCTGCGCGGCATCGGCCAGCGCTTCTTCGGTCAAACCGGGCGCCGGCACGAAGGTCGAAGCCTGGCGGTTGCCGAGCGTGATCGTGCCGGTCTTGTCGAGCAACAGCACGTCGACGTCGCCGGCCGCTTCCACGGCGCGGCCTGATGTGGCGATCACGTTGGCTTGCATCATCCGGCTCATGCCCGCCACGCCGATCGCCGACAACAGCCCGCCGATGGTGGTCGGAATCAGGCACACCAGCAGCGCGACCAGCGCGGTAATCGTGACCACGTGTCCGGCTTTCGCGGCTTCGACGGAGAACATCGAGAACGGCAGCAGCGTGGCGGTAGCCAGCAGCATCACGATCGTCAACGCGACCAGCAGAATCGTCAGTGCGATTTCGTTCGGTGTTTTCTGACGCTTCGCGCCTTCGACCATCGCGATCATGCGGTCGAGGAACGCCTCGCCCGGATTCGCCGTCACACGCACGACGATCCAGTCCGACAGCACGCGCGTGCCGCCCGTCACCGACGAAAAGTCGCCGCCCGATTCGCGGATCACCGGCGCGGATTCACCCGTGATCGCCGATTCGTCAACCGACGCGACACCGTCGATCACTTCGCCGTCGGCCGGAATCACGTCACCGGTTTCGACCAGCACGACGTCGCCTTTACGCAGATCGGACGCCGTCAGAATGCGGATCGGCGACTTTGGATGCGGCTCGTTGAGCTTCTTGGCCATCACGTCTTTCTTCGCGCTGCGCAGCGACGCCGCCTGAGCCTTCGAACGGCCTTCGGCAAGCGCTTCCGCGAAGTTCGCGAACAGCACCGTGAACCACAGCCATAACGTGACCGCGAGAATGAAGCCCGCGGGCGCCTCGGCCTGGCCGCCGAGCGCGGCGATCCAGAGAATGGTCGTCAGAATGCTGCCGACATACACGCAGAACATCACCGGATTACGGAACTGCGTGCGCGGCGTGAGCTTTTTGAAGGAGTCCACGATCGCCGGGCGCAGCAGCGCCGGGTCGAACATGGACCTGGTTGCATTATGTTCAGTCATTGAATCCTCGAATTTCCCGTTATCGCGTGACTTAAGCCTGTTCGCTCGCTGGTTCGTGAGGGCCGCCTCAATGGGCGCCCATCATCATCAGATGTTCGACACCAGGACCGAGCGCGAGCGCGGGCACATAAGTCAGCGCACCGACCAGCAGCACCGTGCCGAGCAACAGCACGACGAACAGCGGGCCATGAGTCGGCAGCGTGCCGCCGGTCACGCCGATGCGTTTCTTCGCGGCGAGGGAACCGGCGATCGCCAGCACCGGGATGATCGTGCCGAAGCGGCCGAACCACATCGCGATGGCCGTGAGCCAGTTGTAGAACGGCGTGCTCACAGTCAGGCCGGCAAACGCGCTGCCGTTGTTGTTGGCGGCCGAACTAAACGCGTAGAGTATTTCGGAGAAGCCGTGCGCGCCAGGGTTGGCAATACCCGCCTTGCCCGCCTCGGTCAGCACCGCGATCGAGGTACCGACCAGCACCAGCAGCGGCGTGAGCAGCACGACGATCGACACCATCTTCATCTCGTACGCTTCGATCTTCTTGCCGACGTATTCAGGTGTGCGGCCGATCATCAGGCCCGCCACGAACACTGCCAGCAGCGCGAACACGAGCATCCCGTACATACCGGAACCCACGCCGCCGAAGATCACTTCGCCGAGTTGCATCAGCAGCATCGGATAGAGGCCGCCGATCGGCGTCAGCGAGTCGTGCGTGTTGGCCACCGCGCCGCACGAAGCCGCCGTGGTCGCCACGGTGAAGATGCCCGACTGCGCGATACCGAAGCGCGTTTCCTTGCCTTCCGCATTACCGCCCGACTGCAACGCGTTCGCCGATTGATCGACATGCAACGCGGTGAACGCCGGGTTACCCGCCTGCTCCGCGCCGATCTCGCCAAACACGCACACGCCGAACGCGATCGTCATCGCCGCGAGCACGGCCACGCCCTGCTTGCGGTCCGCGATCATCCGGCCGAACACGAGGGCCAATGACGCGGGGATGATCAGCATCGAGAAGATCTGCAGGAAGTTCGAGAACGGCGTCGGGTTTTCGTACGGATGCGCCGAGTTGCCGTTAAAGAAACCGCCGCCGTTGGTGCCGAGCATCTTGATCGCTTCCTGCGAAGCAACCGGGCCCATCGCGATGGTCTGCGTCTTCACCGGCGTATCGACCGTCACCGGATTGCCCTTGGCATCCTTCACCGGATTGCCTTGCGCATCGAGCTTCGGTGCGGCGTACGTCGTGGTTTGCAGCGTCGGTACGTCCTCATACGACTTGAAGTTCTGGATCACACCCTGGCTCATCAACAACGCAGCGATGATCGCCGACATCGGCAGCAACACATAGAGCGTCACACGCGTGAGATCGACCCAGAAATTGCCGATGGTTTGCGCGGTGTGACGCGCGAAGCCGCGAATCAGCGCGATCACCACCACGATGCCGGTGGCTGCGGAGAAGAAGTTCTGGACGGTGAAGCCGAGCATCTGCGTCAGATAGCCGACGGTCTGTTCAGGCGTGTAATCCTGCCAGTTCGTATTGGTCACGAAACTGACCGCCGTATTGAACGCACCGTCGACCGTCATCGGGCCGAACTGCTGCGGATTGCCCGGCAGCCAGCCTTGCACGCGCAACAGCACGTAAAGGAACAGCGCGCCGAGCGCGTTGAACGCGATCGTGGCGATGGCGTAGTGCTTCCAGCCCATTTCCGTCGACGGATCGACGCCCGCGATGCGATATAGCAGCCGCTCGATTGGACCGCCGAAACGGACCACGCGCGAGCTGCCGTCCATCACACCGCTCAGGTAGCGGGACATCGGCACTGCGGCAGCCAGCAGCACGACGATGAAAAGCCCCGCTTGCAGGACATTGTTCGAGTTCATTCAATGTCCTCCGCGCGCAGCAGCGCATAAACGAGGTAAGCGAACAGCAGCGCGGTGGCCGCGCCTGATAACCAGAGGATCCAGTTCATGAGCGCGCTCCCTGGCCACGGCGGAACTGCATCAACTTCTCGCAGCCGGCGATCAATGCAAAGGTCAGCGCGAAAAACAGCACCAGCCCCCCGACATACAGCACATCCATTTTTTTCTCCATACACGGACTTTGGATAGATCGAACGTTATGCCGAACCGCGTAAAGGCCTGGTCAAAGATGTCGGAGCGCGTGTAAAAATCGCGTAAACGGAAAAGGCCGCTCCACCGTGAAGTGGAACGGCCTTATGCCGGTGCGCCTTGGGATAGCGGGTTTTGACGCGAGTCTCGCCGCCCGTTGCCGCACGAGTAAAAGCAGCGTGGTTTTTTATATCGGCAGCGCTACAGCGCGCTTAGGGTCTGTTCACATGTGAACAGACCCTAAGTCATGACGCTCACGGCAGCAGAATCGTCGACCCTGTCGTGCGGCGGCCTTCGAGATCGGCGTGCGCCTGGCCGACATCCGCAAGCGCATAGCGCTGGTTGATACTCGTTTTCACCTTGCCCGACACCAATACGTCGAACAGCTCGGCGGCCATCGCCTCGTAATCGTGGCGCTTGCCGATATAGGTGAAGAGCGTCGGGCGCGTGAAGAACAGCGAACCACGCCCGGCGAATTCCGAAGAATCGATCGGCGGCAACGGCCCCGACGCATTGCCGAAGCTCACGAACATGCCAAGCGGCGCAAGGCAATCGAGCGATGCCGTAAACGTGTCTTTACCGATCGAGTCGTACACCACCGGCACGCCCGCGCCGTTGGTGATCTCGCGCACGCGCCTGGTGAAGTTCTCACGCGTGTAGACGATCGCGTGGTCGCAGCCGTGCGCCTTGGCGACCTCGGCCTTTTCATCGGAACCGACCGTGCCGATCACCGTTGCGCCGAGCGCCTTCGCCCACTGGCAAACCAGCAAGCCGACGCCGCCCGCCGCGGCCTGGATCAGGATCGTGTCGCCGGCCTTCACCGGATACGTGCGGCGCAGCAGGTATTGCGCGGTCAGCCCTTGCAGCATGACGGACGCCGCCTGCTCGTCGCTCAACGCGTCCGGCACCTTGACGACTTGCGCCGCCGGCAGGACGCGCTCCTGCGTATACGCGCCGGGCGGACGCGCGACGTACGCAACACGATCGCCTGCTTTAAGACTGGTCACGCCCGAGCCGACCGCCGTCACCACACCGGCCGCTTCCATGCCGAGGCCTCCCGGCAAAGGCAGCGGATACAAGCCCGTGCGGAAATATACGTCGATGTAGTTCAGGCCGACCGCATTCTGCTTGATGCGGATCTCGCCCGCACCCGGCTCCCCCACTTCGACGTCGACCCATTTCATCACTTCCGGGCCGCCGGTTTTATCGAATCGAATCGCTTTGACCATCACGTCTCCCTGGCTCATGGTTGAGTTTGATCCTGATCGTGAAGCAACCGCGCGTTCAGACCTGCTGCGTGAGACGCAAGGTCAGCACGTCGAGAATCATCCGCGCGGTCGAAATATTGGTGGCGCAGGGAATGTTGTGCACGTCGCACGCACGAACGAGCGCGTTGATGTCCGGTTCGTGCGGTTGCGGCGTCATCGGGTCGCGCAGAAAAATCACCATGTCCACGCGTCCTTCGGCGAGTTGCGCGCCGATCTGCAAGTCGCCGCCATGCGGGCCGGACAACATGCGCTCGACCGTCAAGCCGTGCGCGTCGCCGATGCGCGTGCCGGTCGTGCCGGTGGCGATGATGTCGCAGCGCCTGAGCGTATCGACGTATTCGCCGGCCAGTTTGACGATGTCGTCCTTCTTGTGATCGTGCGCGATCAGCGCAATGCGGGTGGTCATGACGTAAGACTCCTGAACCGTTGTGATTGTCGTTGTTGTGATGATGAAAGCAGGCCGGTCAGAACGTGCCCGGATAAGCGCCGCCATCGATCAGCCAGTTCTGGCCGGTGATGTAGCCGGCATGCACGCTGCACAGGAACGCGCAGGCGCGGCCGAATTCGTCGCGATTGCCGAAACGGCCGGCGGGAATCGACTTCATGCGCTGCTTGCGCGCTTCGTCGACGGAGATGTTTTGCGCCTCGGCCTGCGCCGCGACAGTGGTCGCGATGCGGTCGGTATCGAACAGGCCCGGCAGCAGGTTGTTGATCGTCACACCCGTCGGCGCAACCTTGCGCGCGAGTCCCGCGACGAAGCCGGTCAGCCCCGAGCGCGCGCCGTTCGACAAACCCAGCACGTCGATCGGCGCCTTTACCGCCGAACTCGTAATGTTGACGATGCGCCCATAGCCGCGCGCGCTCATCCCGTCGATGGTCGCGCGGATCAGTTCGATCGGCGTCAGCATGTTGCTCTCGAGCGCGCGGATCCAGTCTTCGTGCGTGAAGTTGCGGAAGTCGCCCGGCGGCGGACCGCCTGCGTTGTTGACCAGAATGTCCGGTTGCGGACAGGCGGCGAGCGCCGCCGCCCGGCCCTCGGGCGTGGTGATGTCGCACGCCACGGCCTTGACCTCGACGCCGCTTAGCTTGCGGATCTCGGCAGCGGTCGCCTCGAGCGTCTCGGCGGTGCGCGCGACGATCGTCAGGTTGACGCCTTCGGCGGCGAGCGCTTCCGCACAGCCGCGCCCCAATCCCTTGCTGGCCGCGCAAACCAGCGCGGTGCGTCCTGCGATTCCCATGTCCATGTGCGTCTCCTTGTGGCGAAGTCTTAGCCGCTGGTTGCAAAGTTTCCCCCGATTCTAGAAGAATCGGTGCCGGACTGCGCCAGGTGGCCGCAATCTCCGGTATCTTCCGGCGGCACTCTTTCGGTAAACTTGCAGCCGTAGCGTGCCCACCGGCCGGATTTCCGGCCGGCGAGAGCCGCCAACCCGATCTCCGATCCCTCTTGCCGCCGCTTGCGCGCCCTCGCCATGACCCAGGACAGCCGTTTTCCCAATCTCTTCATCCTCGATCACCCGCTGATCCAGCATAAGCTGTCGCACATGCGCGACCGGGACACCTCCACCCGCACGTTCCGCGAACTGCTGCGCGAAATCACGCTGCTGATGGGCTACGAAATCACCCGCAACCTGCCGATGACCACGCGCCGCATCACCACGCCGCTGGTCGAGATCGACGCGCCGGTGATCGCCGGCAAGAAACTGGCGATCGTGCCGGTGCTGCGCGCCGGTATCGGCATGTCGGATGGGCTGCTGGAACTGGTGCCGTCCGCGCGCGTCGGCCACATCGGCGTGTATCGCGCCGAAGATCATCGCCCGGTCGAATATCTGGTGCGCTTGCCGGACCTGGAAGACCGCGTGTTCATTCTGTGCGATCCGATGGTCGCAACCGGCTATTCGGCCGTGCACGCGGTGGACGTGCTCAAGCGCCGCAACGTGGCCGGCGAGAACATTCTCTTCCTCGCGCTGGTAGCCGCGCCAGAAGGCGTGCAGGTGTTCCAGAACGCCCACCCGGACGTCAAACTGTACATCGCGTCGCTCGATTCGCATCTGAACGAGCACGCGTACATCGTGCCGGGTCTCGGCGACGCCGGCGACCGCCTGTTCGGTACAAAAAACTGAAAGCGGCTTGAAAAGAGCGCAGGCGGCGTGCGGAAAACGCCGCCACCGCGCACTTTCCCGCGCCTCTCCCCCCTGCCGCACCCCCGCGGCATGATAAAATTCGAATCCGCTCAAAGAGCGACTCAGGCTCAACTTGCACAACTGCCTGGCGCATCGCGCCTTTACGCGGGGCTTGCCGGGACCGGCGCGGTGTTTTCAGCCCGCTGGCCGCACCGCCCCGTCCCAACCGTGCTGCAACTTCGGTCTCGCTAGCCGGGCGTAATGGACATAACCAGGACATAACCGGGCGGCAGTAGCGGGCATAACCGGGTATCACCGGGCGTTTTAGCAAGCTGAAACCGTCTGACATCGAGGCGCGCGTTCGCAAGCGCCCGACATCGCAACGACAATTGCACTATGCGTGCGCCCCGCTGGCGCGCGCGATGGAGAAAGGTATGGCGGGTCATTCGAAATGGGCCAACATCAAGCATAAGAAAGCAGCGGCCGACGCCAAGCGCGGCAAGGTCTGGACGCGGCTCATCAAGGAAATCCAGGTTGCGGCCCGCATGGGCGGGGGCGACATCGACTCGAATCCGCGTCTGCGGCTCGCCGTCGAAAAGGCGTACGACGCCAACATGCCGAAAGATAACGTCAACCGCGCGATCCAGCGTGGCGTGGGCGGCGTCGACGGCGCAAGCTATGAAGAAATCCGCTACGAAGGCTACGGCGTCGGCGGCGCGGCGGTGATCGTGGATACGATGACCGACAACCGCACGCGCACGGTGGCGGAAGTGCGTCACGCGTTCTCGAAGAACGGCGGCAACATGGGCACGGACGGCTCGGTGTCGTTCATGTTCGATCACGTCGGCCAGTTCCTGTTCGCGCCCGGCACGCCGGAAGACAGGCTGATGGAAGCCGCGCTCGAAGCCGGCGCTGAAGACGTCGTCACGAATGAAGACGGCAGTATCGAAGTGCTGTG
This sequence comes from Paraburkholderia sp. IMGN_8, assembly GCF_038050405.1. NCBI lineage: Bacteria > Pseudomonadati > Pseudomonadota > Betaproteobacteria > Burkholderiales > Burkholderiaceae > Paraburkholderia > Paraburkholderia sp. IMGN_8. Next base: position 3,333,377 of record NZ_CP150900.1, read on the forward strand.
CCCGCCGAACGATTTCCCGAAGGTGAAGACCGCGCTCGAAACCGCGGGCTTTAAGGCAGAACTCGCCGAGGTGACGATGAAACCTCAGACGGAAGTCGAATTCACCGGCGAGGACGCCGTGAAAATGCAGAAGCTGCTCGACGCGCTGGAGAATCTGGACGACGTGCAGGAAGTCTATACAAACGCCGCGATCGCCGACGAATGAGCGTGCCCCGGCAGCGCGCGGGTTCGCATCGAACCGCGCCACGCCGCCGGCCGGCCCTCGCGTTGCTGCTGAGCGGGCGCTTGTTTGTGCCCTTCCGCACCGCTTCCACCCGGGTTCGCTATCGGCCCTGCGCCGCCACCTGGCTGCAGGCCTATTGCGAACCTCGCTGTTATTCCACGGCTGAGCGCATTGCGTCAGCCGTTTATGGTTTTTAAGTCTCGGGGATTCACATGAAGTTACTCGTCGTCGGTTCCGGCGGTCGCGAACATGCGCTCGCATGGAAGCTCGCGCAATCGCCGCGGGTCCAAATCGTCTACGTTGCTCCCGGCAACGGCGGCACCGCCCAGGACGAGCGTCTGCGCAATATCGACATCACCGAGCCGGCCGCGCTCGCCGATTTTGTCGAGAAAGAACAGATCGCCTTCACGCTGGTCGGGCCGGAAGGGCCGCTCGCCGCGGGTATCGTCAACCTGTTCCGCTCGCGCGGCCTGAAGATTTTCGGACCGAGCAAGGAAGCCGCGCAACTCGAAAGCTCGAAGGATTTTGCCAAGGCGTTCATGAAGCGCCACGCGATCCCAACCGCCGAATACGAAACCTTCGCCGACGTCGCCGCCGCGCACGCGTATCTCGACGCCAAGGGCGCGCCGATCGTCATCAAGGCCGACGGCCTTGCCGCCGGCAAGGGCGTGGTAGTCGCGCAAACGCTGGATGAAGCGCACGCCGCGGTCGACATGATGCTGTCGGACAACAAGCTCGGCGACGCGGGCGCGCGCGTCGTGATCGAGGAATTCCTCGCCGGCGAAGAAGCGAGCTTCATCGTGATGGTGGACGGCAAGCATGTGCTGCCGCTCGCCTCGAGCCAGGACCACAAGCGCCTGCTCGATAGCGACCAGGGTCCGAACACCGGCGGCATGGGCGCTTATTCGCCCGCGCCGATCGTCACGCCCCAACTGCATGCGCGCGTGATGCGTGAAATCATCCTGCCGACTGTGCGTGGCATGGAGAAGGAAGGCATCCGCTTTACCGGTTTCCTGTATGCGGGCCTGATGATCGACGCACAAGGCAACCCGAAAACGCTCGAATTCAACTGCCGCATGGGCGACCCGGAAACGCAGCCGATCATGGCGCGCCTGAAGGGCGACTTCTCGAAGGTGGTCGAGCAGGCGATCGCCGGCACGCTCGATACGATCGAACTGGAATGGGACCGCCGTACCGCGCTCGGCGTGGTGCTGGCCGCGTACAACTATCCGGACACGCCGCGCAAGGGCGACCGGATCAGCGATATCCCGGCCGAAACCGTCGATTCGGTCACGTTCCACGCCGGCACCACGCTCGCCGACGGCAAGCTGACCACCTCGGGTGGCCGCGTCCTTTGCGTGGTCGGTCTGGCGGATTCGGTGCGTAGCGCGCAGTCGGTCACGTACGAGACGATCAACCAGATCTCGTTCGACGGCATGCAGTATCGCCGCGACATCGGCTACCGCGCGTTGAACCGCAAGCACGACGCCAAGACCGAAGGCAAGCACTAAGCCACACCCCCGCTCGCCCGCGGGTGGCGCCATCGGCGCTACACTGCGGGTTTTCAGCGGCTGTTCCGGAGCCCGCCGCACCATGCGGGCGCCAATTCCCGAACAACCGTACCGCCGCGCATTCTCCGGACTACCCGAAGAACGCCGGCCGCCCTTCACAAAGAACTCGCGGCGCGACAAGCGTGCCGCCCTCAGCACCTGCATTCATGACCGATTCGAGCTATGACGCACAGGCCGTGCGTAGCTGGCTGCAAGGCTTGCAAACGCATATCGCGGACACGCTCGGCGCGTTCGACGGTACGCCGTTCGCCACCGACGCGTGGCAACGCGCCCCCGGCGAAAAGCTGCGCGGCGGCGGCTGCACGAGAATCCTCGAAGGCGGCAAGTTCTTCGAGCGCGCCGGCATCGGTTTCTCGGATGTCGCCGGCGACGCCTTGCCCGGCTCGGCGAGCGCGGCGCGTCCGCAACTGGCGGGCCGTGGCTTCGAAGCGATGGGCGTGTCGCTCGTGCTGCACCCGCACAATCCGCACTGCCCGACCGTGCATATGAACGTGCGTCTGCTGATCGCGACCAAAGCGGGCGAAGAGCCGGTGTTCTGGTTCGGCGGCGGCATGGATCTGACGCCGTACTACGGTTATGAGGAAGACGCGCAGCATTTTCATCGTGTCTGCCGCGACGCGTTGCAGCCTTATGGCGCGGACCTCTACCCGAGTTTCAAGCGCTGGTGCGACGAGTATTTCTTCCTCAAGCACCGCAACGAACCGCGCGGCATCGGCGGGATTTTCTTCGACGATTTTTCGGCGCCGGGCTTCGATCAATCGTTCGCGATGCTGAAAAGCGTCGGCGACGCGTTCCTCAAAGCGTATATGCCGATCATCGAAAAGCGCCGCAACATTCCGTACGGCCAGGCCGAGCGCGATTTCCAGGCGTACCGGCGCGGCCGCTACGTCGAGTTCAATCTGGTCTTCGACCGTGGCACACTGTTTGGGCTGCAGAGCGGTGGACGCACCGAATCGATTCTGATGTCGATGCCGCCTGTGGTGAACTGGCGCTACAACTGGCAGCCCGAGCCGGGCACGCCGGAAGCACGTCTTTACAGCGATTTTCTCGTGCCGCGCGAGTGGGTGTGACGGGCTCGCGCCCGCACCGCACTTGAATCGTCACGACAAAGGATCTTCACCTGAAGCCGAACGCTCATCCTGCCACCCTGCCTCGCCGGATCGGCCTGCTCGGCGGCACTTTCGATCCGATCCACGACGGCCATCTCGCGCTCGCGCGGCGTTTCGCCGACGTGCTGCAACTGACTGAACTGGTGCTGCTGCCGGCCGGCCAGCCGTGGCAGAAATCGGACGTGTCGGCGGCCGTTCACCGGCTCGCGATGACGCGCGCCGCGGCAAGCGCGTTGGTGCTGCCGGGCGTCACGGTGCGCGTCGCGACCGACGAAATCGATCGCGACGGCCCGACATATACGATCGACACGCTGCAGCGCTGGCGTGAACGCGAAGGTCAGGAAGCGTCGATTGCGCTCCTGATCGGCGCGGATCAACTGGTGCATCTCGACACATGGCACGACTGGCGGCGCCTGTTCGACTTCGCGCACATCTGCGCAGCCACGCGTCCCGGTTTCGACCTCGCATCGATTCCGCCCGTGGTCGCCCGAGAAATCGACGCGCGCCGTGCCCGCGCCGACGTTCTGCAAGCTACGCCCTGCGGCCACTTGCTGATCGATACGACGCTTGCGTTCAACGTCTCGGCCACCGACATTCGCGCGCATCTGCGCGAACAGGTGACCCAACGGCTCGCCCACATGGGCGACGAACAGCAGGAACAGGCCGCGAGCCATGTCCCCACTGCGGTGTGGGACTATATTCTTCAACATCATCTGTACCACCGGTAACCCTATGGATATTCGCAAACTGCAACGCGTGATCGTCGACGCTCTCGAAGACGTGAAAGCGCAAGACATCAAGGTGTTCAACACCAGCCACCTGACCGCCCTGTTCGATCGCGTGATCGTCGCGAGCGGCACCTCGAACCGCCAGACCAAAGCGCTCGCCTCCAGCGTGCGCGAGAACGTCAAGGAAGCCGGCGGCGACATCGTCAGTACTGAGGGCGAGGACATCGGCGAATGGGTGCTGGTCGATTGCGGCGACGCGATCGTGCACATCCTGCAACCGGCGCTGCGCCAGTACTACAACCTCGAAGAAATCTGGGGCGACAAGCCGGTGCGCCTCAAGCTGTCGGCGCCGAGCCCGTTCGGCGGCGCGCACGCAAGCGAACCGCTCGACGAAGAGGACGAAGACGAAGCACCGGCGGCGAAGCCCGCACGCAAGGCGCCGGCACGCCGCCGTTAAGCGCGCGGTGACTGGCACACTGCGTAGTCCGCGATTACATCTGTGATGAAACTGCACATCCTCGCCGTCGGCCACAAGATGCCGGACTGGATCGCTACCGGCTTCGACGAATACGCGAAGCGCATGCCGCCCGAGCTGCGCATCGAGCTGCGCGAGATCAAGCCCGAGCAGCGGTCGTCGGGGCGGCCTGCGGAAAGCGTCATGGCCGCCGAGCGGCAGAGGATCGAAGCCGCGTTGCCGAAGAACGCGCGCATCGTCGCGCTCGATGAACGCGGCAAAGATTGGACCACGATGCAGCTTGCCGGCGCCCTGCCCGGCTGGCAGCAGGACGGCCGCGACGTAGCGTTTCTGATCGGCGGCGCCGACGGGCTCGATCCCGATCTGAAGGCACGGGCCGATATGCTGCTGCGTGTATCGAGCCTGACGCTGCCGCACGCGATGGTCCGTGTGCTGCTCGCCGAACAGCTTTACCGCGCGTGGACCATCACGCAAAATCACCCCTATCACCGCGCGTGAGCGAACGAGGCTGCTGACAGATCGCGCGTTTCCAGTCTCGTTGCCCGCTGCTGCGCTTGTCGGCGCGTTCATTGACGCGTGAATGGCGAGCGCATCGCGCGTTCATGCAATTCGCTTCATCGAGACCTGTCCATGCCAACGCCTGCCGCCACGCTGCACCCGCTCGTCTACCTCGCCTCTCAAAGTCCGCGCCGCCAGGAGTTGTTGCAACAACTCGGCGTGCGCTTCGAACTGCTGCTGCCGCGCCCCGATGAAGATGCTGAAGCGCTCGAAATCGAGCTGCCCGGCGAGCGCGCGCGCGACTACGTGCAGCGCGTCTGCATTGCCAAAGCACATGCCGCGCGCGCGCGCCTCGTGGCCGGCGAGCATACCGCGCAGCCGATCCTGGTTGCAGATACAACCGTCTCGATCGACGACGCGATCCTCGGCAAGCCAATCGACGCCGACGACGCATTCGCGATGCTCACGCGCCTCGCCGGCCGCGATCACGAAGTACTGACCGCCGTTGCCGTGGTCGACGCAGAGGGCATGTTGCTACCCGCCGCGCTATCGGTGTCGAAGGTACGCTTTGCTGCACTGCACGCCGACGCGGTGCGCCGCTATGCCGCGAGCGGCGAGCCGCTCGGCAAGGCGGGCGCATATGGTGTGCAAGGACGCGCCGCCGAGTTTATCGAGCATATCGACGGGTCCTATTCAGGTATCATGGGTTTGCCGCTTTTTGAAACCGCTGCCCTCCTGCGTGCAGCGCGCATCGACTTCTAAAATAACATCATGAATGAAGAAATCCTGATCAATGTCACGCCGCAGGAAACGCGCGTCGCGCTCGTCCAGCAAGGCGCCGTCCAGGAACTTCACGTCGAACGAACGCTGTCGCGCGGCCGCGTCGGCAATGTCTATCTCGGCAAGGTCGTCCGCGTGTTGCCGGGCATGCAATCCGCCTTCATCGACATCGGTCTGGAACGCGCCGCGTTTCTGCACGTAGCCGATATCTGGCATCCGCGCATTGCCGGTGAACCGCAGCATCAGACGCCGCATCAGCCGATCGAAAAGATCGTGTTCGAAGGCCAGACGCTGATGGTGCAGGTCGTGAAAGATCCGATCGGCACCAAGGGCGCGCGGCTGTCCACGCAAGTGAGCATCGCCGGGCGCACGCTGGTGTATCTGCCGCAGGAACCGCATATCGGCATTTCGCAGAAGATCGAGAGCGAAGCCGAACGCGAAGCGGTACGCGCGCGTTTGACGGCCGTGCTGCCCGCCGATGAGAAAGGCGGCTACATCGTGCGCACCATCGCCGAAGATGCCACCAGCGAAGAACTGGCCGGCGACGTCGCGTATCTGCGCAAGACGTGGGCGACGATTCTGTCGCAAGGCCAGCGCATGCCGCCTACCAGCCTCCTGTACCAGGACCTGAATCTCGCGCAACGCGTGCTGCGCGATTTCGTCAATGACGAAACCTCGCGCATTCAGGTCGACTCGCGCGAGACCTACCAGATGCTCGCCGACTTCGCAGCGGAGTTCACGCCGGCGGTATCGTCGAAGCTGCATCACTACACCGGCGAGCGGCCGCTCTTCGATCTGTACAACATCGAGGCGGAGATCCAGCGCGCGTTGTCACGCCGCGTCGATCTGAAATCCGGCGGCTATCTGGTGATCGACCAGACCGAAGCGATGACCACCATCGACGTGAACACCGGCGGTTACGTCGGCGCGCGCAACTTCGACGATACGATCTTCAAGACCAACCTCGAAGCCGCGCACACGATCGCGCGGCAATTGCGGCTGCGCAACCTGGGCGGCGTGATCATCATCGACTTCATCGATATGGAAAACGTCGAGCATCGGGAGCAGGTGCTCGGCGAATTGAAGAAGGCGTTGTCGCGCGATCGCACACGCGTGACGGTGAATGGTTTCTCGCAGCTTGGGCTGGTGGAGATGACGCGCAAACGCACACGCGAATCGCTCGCGCACGTGTTGTGCGAGCCCTGCCCGGTTTGCCAAGGCAAGGGACAGGTCAAGACGCCGCGTACGGTGTGCTACGACGTGCTGCGCGAGATTCTGCGCGAATCGCGGCAGTTCAATCCAAGGGAGTTTCGCGTCGTGGCGTCGCAGCCGGTGATCGATCTGTTTCTTGAAGAGGAGTCACAGCATCTGGCGATGCTGATCGATTTCATCGGCAAACCGGTGTCGTTGCAGGTGGAGTCGAATTTGAGCCAGGAGCAGTACGACATAGTTTTGATGTAACTAGTGATACACGCGATGGATCGGCTCTCTCTCCCACTGTCACTTGAGTAAGATCGTCATTGTGGAGAAACGGCGCTGGCACAGTCGGCCGAGATTTGCGGCCGGCTATATCTTTTTGGATGCGCCGAATTGTACGGAAGCGCGCGTGAATCAATGCAAAAGCGGTGCGCATGCCGCAATATCGGCATCGAGCCATTCGGCGAGTCCGGTTCGCGCCTGTCAGTCTCCTTCCTTGAACGCGAATGACGCGGCGATCAGAATGAGCCCACTCCATAGAAACATCTGACCGAAGATTCCACTTGTTCCGAAACCGCCGCCGACCATCGCGGCGCTCAAGTAGTAAAAGAGTTCGCCCATCTTGATCCCCTAGAGGAACCCCCGGGCACGTTTTTCCAAACACTATACCGCGTTGCGTCCCGGCTGGCCGTCTTTCGCATCCCGTCATGCCTTGCTTTATGCGACAAAAAAGCCGCCCGAAGGCGGCCTTAGGTTAGCCTGACTCCGCTACGACACGACGACACCTTTCCACGCACCGCCCGTATAAATCCGTAGCCGCATATGCGCCCATCTGTGCGCTCGACATCCACGCGAGCCGGTTTGCTCATACGGATTGGCCTATCGCCAGCCCTTCGCGGTATGCGTCGCGGACAATTGGCGTCGTGGCAAATGGTTAAGATCGGTTTGAGTTTTCGCGGCAGAGCGTAGAAGTTCGTGCGAAGATGAAGCCTCACTTTTTACTCAACGGAGGGCGGCATGGGAATTCTGGATGAAGTAGGTAAGATCGCGGGCGCGGTAGCAGCCGTTGAAGCAGCGGAAAAAGTCGATCCGGAAGCGGGTCTGCTGACGAAAGGCATCGCAGCTGTTGCCGGCTTTGAAGGCGCCGGCGCACTGGAGTCATTGGTCGAAAAGAAGGAAGGCGAGAAGGAAGACAACGCCGACAATACTCAGGCAACAGACAGCACGGATCCTCAGGCGTAATTTCACGCTGCAACGGGTCGGTCTCAGACGAGGCTGACCCGCCCTCCCTTGTCGCGTCGGCAGCGCGTTGATCTGGCAATCGCCATGTTCATGACTGCACGACCTCGCCGGCATCCCGGTTCGCCGGCATCTTCACGCGAAGACAATCCGCTCCTCCCCCTAATTTCTTCGTTGACGTGGCAGCAAGATGCGCCTATAACCATCCCATTAGATGGTATTGGGATGTTGTGTGGAGTATAAATGACCAAACTCAAACTGATCGACACCTCGCGTCCGAAAGGCGGCGAGACCGAAAAAATCACCATCAACCTCGGCCCGGTCGACTTGGGCCAGATCGATTTACTGGTCGAAGAGGGTTTTTACTCGAACCGCACTGACCTGATTCGTACGGCGATCCGCAACCAGCTCGCCGCGCACGCGCAGGTCGTCACGGAAACGGTGACCCGGCGCGCGATGGTGCTCGGCTTGCAGCACTTCTCGCGGCAGGACCTCGAAGCGGCACAGGCCGCGAACGAACGACTGGACATTCATGTGCTCGGCCTCGCCAGCATCGCGGCCGATGTGCCGGCGGAACTCGCGGCGGCCACGATCGCATCAGTGGTGGTGCTCGGCGCTTTTCACGCGTCGCCCGCGGTCAAGGCTGCACTCGCCGGCCGCATTAGCTAGGCGCGCCTGACGTGGCTGATCGTCCGGCTCATCGCCTGACTCATCGCCTGACTCATTGCCAGACTCATTGCCAGACTCATTGCCAGACTCATTGCCAGACTCATTGCCAGACTCATTGCCAGAATCAACCACGCACAACGCAAGACAACGCAACGGACTACGCGCATGAAGCTGAACGAAGATTTTCTGAACTCCATGAAAGAAGCCTTCGAGCTGTTGCGTACGGCGGGCCCGAAGGAAGCGGCCGCCGCGGTTCAGCGCGCGCTCGCCGGCGGCGCGGCCAGAGCTGCGGAAACGCCGGCACCGCACACGCCCCAAAGTGCGAAGGATCGAGCGCACGCCTGGGCGCGAGCTCAAACGCAAGCCGAGCCCGCGCCTCACACTCCAGCCGAGTACACGGTCGATGCCGGCACACCCGGCATCTTCAGCACGCACAACTTCAGCAACGGCGCAGGCCAACGCCAATACAAGCTCTACGTGCCGGCCGTCTACAAAAGCGAACCGTTGCCGCTGATCGTGATGCTGCACGGCTGCACGCAAAACGCCAACGACTTCGCGGCCGGCACTCGCATGAACGAAATGGCCGAACGTCATGGTTTCATCGTCGTGTATCCGAATCAATCGCAGGCTGCCAATCATTCGAAATGCTGGAACTGGTTCAAGCCCGTCGACCAGCAGCGCGATCAGGGCGAGCCTTCGTTGATCGCCGGCATCACGCGTGAAGTGATGGCGCGCTATCGCGTCGATCCTGCGCGGGTGTACGTGGCGGGTTTATCGGCGGGCGGCGCGATGGCGGACATCATGCTGAAGACGTCGCCCGACCTGTACGCAGCAGCCTGCGTGCATTCGGGCCTCGCATACGGATGCGCGAAGGGCCTGCCCTCGGCGCTCGCCGCCATGAAGGGCGGCAAGGCGCGCCGCAACCGTCCGCGCAGGGAGCCGCAGCGCCCGCTCATCGTGTTCCATGGCGATGCGGACTCGACCGTGCATCCTTCGAATGCCATTGAGCTCGTAGCAGGCTTCGACGCCGGCACCACGACCGTCCGCGTGCCTGCGCGCGCGGCAAACGGCCAGCGCGGCTGCACGGTGCAACGGCTCAGCGCCGCGAACGGCGTCGAAGCGGAGTACTGGTCGATTCACGGCGCCGGCCATGCATGGGCGGGCGGCAGTCAGCGCGGTTCATACACGGACCCATCGGGCCCTGATGCGGCAGCCGAAATGCTGCGTTTCTTCCTCGCTCATCCGCGCAAACGCTGAGTGGAGAGAGCGATAGCGGGACGAGGTCCGCGGCCTCATCGCAAGAGGTACATCTAGTGCCTCTAGCCCACGCGCGGAAAGACACCAGGTCGGCGGCGACAACGCGGGCGCGTCGTCAGCCCTTCTTAAGACGCCGACGGCGCACGCGGCAACGCAGCTTCGACAAACACCGCGCAGAGCGCTTCCATTCCCTTCGCATCTTCTTCGTCGAAGCGTGCGACGATCGGGCTATCGACATCCCACACGCCGATCAGCGTGCCGTCCGGGGCGACGAGCGGCACGACGATTTCCGATTGCGAAGCGGAATCGCAGGCGATATGACCGGGAAACTCATGCACGTCGCTCACGACTTGCGTTCGGCGAGTCTGCGCGGCAGTACCGCACACGCCCTTGCCGAGCGCGATGCGCACGCATGCGGGCTTGCCCTGAAACGGTCCGACCACGAGTTCGCGGCCATCGTGGAAGTAAAAACCGGCCCAGTTCAGATCGCTCAACGAATGAAACACGAGCGCCGAAAAATTCGCTGCATTGGCGATCCAGTCGGTTTCGTCGGCGAGAAGCGCGCGCGCCTGGGCAACCAGTTCTTCGTATTGCGCGGCTTTGGGCAGATGCGAAGCGGAGGAAACTTCGAACATGACGGTGTCCGTGGTGAAAGCGGAAAGAGGAACAAGCAAGGCATGCAGTGTAAAGCAAGCCGCTATTTCGTTCACGGCACGCGCGGTTGCGCATGCCGCCCTCTTTCCGCGCTATCTGCTTCGGGCCTTACGCGGACGAACAACACGCGATACGTCAATCACTGATCGACGCCGACAATCACGCTCGATGCCTTGAAGATCGCCGTCGCGGCCTTGCCGCTCGCGAGACCGAGGCGGTCGACACTTTCGTTGGTGATGATCGCGGCGATCTGCGCGCCGCCCGCCACAATGGTCACTTCCGAATTCACCGCGCCCTTCGTCACCGCCGACACCGTCCCGGCGATGCAATTGCGTGCCGACACCTGGCTCTTCGTCACGTCGACCATCACGATCACCGACGATGCCTTGATCAGCGCGAACGCCGGCTTGCCCGCCGCGAGTCCGAGAGAAGTCGCGCTGCCGTGCGTGATGATCGCGACGATCTCGAGACCGTCCGGGGTGCGCAGCGTGACTTCGTCGTTCACTGCACCGTGTTTGACGTCGGCCACTTCGCCGGCGAAATGATTGCGTGCGCTGGTTCGCATGAGTGATCTCCTGATTGTGCGGCCCTGAATGAACAGTTCAAGGCGAGCGGTTGAATGTGAAAGCGAGTGTATCGGAACGCACGCCGCGCGCGACGCTTCAAGTACGTGAAGTGCAGTATCGTGCAGCCGCTATTGACGGTTACAGTAAGCGTGAGAAAGCGTCCACTGTTGATTCTATGCAATCGCACAGGCATCAACAGCCTAGCCTGTCGCTCGACACCGTATCATCGAACTCTTGGCCCCCTTTTTGACCATGCCCGTCGAACCCATGCCTGCCGCCGTCCTGTCCCGCCTTGCCACCGTGTTGCCGGCCGCCCGCCGCGCCGCACGGCGTACCGCCCATGCCAACGTGCGGCGCGCCCTCTACGCCGCCGCGCTGTGCACAGCCCTCGCGGCCTGCAGCAATCCCGCGCCGACCCACGAGGCACACGCGCCAGCCGAACCCATCGCGCTGTTCCCGATCGCCCATTACGACCAGAACGTCGATCACTGGCTCGAACCGGACAGTCCCGGTTACGACCAGCCGTTCCTGAGTCCCGCCGATCAGCAGGCGCATTTCAAGGCGCTCTACGCACGCTACTTCGGCACCGGCACGACTGCGCCGTCGCCATGGAATTCCGCTTATGTGAGCATGCGTGTCTATCGCCAGCAAGGCGCCGACATTGCCGCGCTGCAGCAGCGTCGGATCGTCAAGTTCGACAACACCGGCAAGACCGGCACGGACATCGGCTACGGCGAGAATTACCGGCCTCACGACAAGGCGTGGATCGACGCGATTGCGCAAAACATGGACATCGGCCAGTTCGAGCAGGCGCCCGTCTATAAGCCTGAGCGCCGCGCGATCGCCACCGGCAATCTGATGGTGCGCGAACTGCCGACCATAGACCCGTCGTTCTACGACCACCGTCTGGCCGGCGAAGGCTATCCGTTCGACAACCTGCAAATCTCGGCGGCGCGCCCGGGCACGCCGCTGTATGTGCTGGGCAGCAGCGTCGACGGTGCGTGGGCATACGTGCAGACGCCCGACGTGCAGGGCTGGGTCCGCAGCGACGGCGTCGGCATGACCGACGACACCTTTGTCGACACGTGGCGCGCGGCCACCCGTAAATCGCTGGGCGCGGTGACGGTCGCCTCGGCACCGGTGCGCGACAGCCACGGCGTATTCCGCTTCGGCGCGCCGGCCGGCACGCTACTGCCGCTCGCGCCTGAAAACGCCGCGCGACCCGCCGGTAAAACCGCAAACGCGAACTCAATCGCCACCGAAAATGCCGGCCAGCCCGCCTCCCGCAAGCTCTTCGTCCCTGCTCGCGACGTGGAAGGCCACGCAATTATCCGCACTGCCCAGTTGAGCGAAGCACAGATCGCCCCGATACCGCTCGCCGCCACGCCGCGTCATCTGGCGATGCTGATGAAGACGCTGATCGGGCGGCCGTATGGCTGGGGCAATAGCGGGCTCTACAACGACTGTTCGTCGGAACTCCAAAGCATTTTCGCGGTGTTCGGCGTGTGGCTGCCGCGCCATTCGTCCACGCAGATGAGCGCCGGACGCATGATCGATCTGTCCGCGTCGACGCCGGCGCAACGGCTCGACTATCTCGCACAGCACGGCGAACCGTTGCGCACGCTGATCTACATCGGCGGCCATGTGATGCTGTACATCGGCAACACCACCCGCAACGGCGTCGCGGTCCCGGTCGTCTATCAGGACGTGTGGGGCTTACGCCCGGCCGACAACGGCCGGCGCGCGGTGATCGGCGGCTCGGTGATTCTGCCGCTGTTCGAACACATCCCGGAAGACGCTGCGCTGCAATCGCTGGCAGCGACCCCGACGTTCCAGATCAGCATCCTCGGCGCGCCCGGCAGTGGCGCAGCGACCCCGCCGGACGACGACAACCCGGCCGGCTAACCGGGTCGAGCGCGGGTTAAGCACATTGAAGCGAACGCTTATGCCCGTGCTCAAAAATATTTTTTCCGGAGTGTCGATTCAACCGCGCTCCAGTCGTCGTAACGTTGAAGACCCGGCTCGCGCAGCGGGGCTTTCAACTCACGAACCTATTACTTCAAGGAGTCGCCGTCATGTCCAGCCCCACTGTCAAACCGATCCCTGACGGGATGCACTCGCTTACCCCGTATCTGATTTGTGCCAACGCCGCGGACGCCATCGCGTTCTACGTCAAGGCTTTCAATGCTGTCGAGCAAGTCCGCCTGCCCGGCCCGGACGGCAAGGTCATGCACGCCTCGCTGAAAATCGGCGACTCCGTGCTGATGCTGACCGACGAATGGCCCGAGCATCGCAGCTTCGGTCCGAAAACGCTGAAAGGCTCGCCGGTGACGATTCATCTATACGTCGAAGATGTCGACGCCAGTTTCAAACAGGCCGTCGAAGCCGGCGCGACCGTGACGATGCCCGTCAGCGACATGTTCTGGGGCGACCGCTACGGCCAGATCCAGGATCCGTTCGGCCACAACTGGTCGCTCGCGACGCATAAACGCGATCTGACGCCGGAACAGATTCAGCAAGGCATGCTCGACATGAACAAGGCATGCTAGCCATGAAGTAAGCGGCGTGCCTTCCATCCTTCAGGAGGAGGAGATCGTATGCAAAAGATTGCGCCATGCCTGTGGTTCGACGGTAAAGCGGAAGAAGCCGCCCGCTTCTATACCTCGGTGTTTTCCAGTTCGCGCATCACCACCACGATGCATCACTCGGACGCCGGACCCGGACCGAAAGGCAGCGTGCTTGCCGTCACATTCGAGCTCGAAGGCCAGGAGTTCATAGCTTTGAACGGCGGCCCGGGCTTCACCTTCACGCCGGCCATTTCGCTATTCGTGCACTGCGGCTCACAGAGGGAGATCGACGGCTATTGGTCGAAGCTCTCCGACGGCGGCACGCCGCAGCAATGCGGCTGGATTCAGGACAAGTTCGGCGTCTCCTGGCAAATCGTGCCCGATGTGTTGGGCCAGATGCTGCGGGACCCGGATGCCGCCAAAGCGAAGCGCGTGATGGAAGCCATGATGAAAATGGTCAAGCTCGACATCGCCTTGCTCGAGCAGGCTTATCGCGGGGGATAAAAGGCTCGCGCCGGGCCGCAAGACCAGGATCTTTGATAGGATCGGTCTCGACCAATGATCGGCGGGACATGAACAGTGCGCGTCAACCATCAGGCTTTCTTCTGCTCGCTGTTTGTCGCGCGTCTCGCCGATCAGATTCTGCTGTTCCTCGTGCCGCTCGTCGTGTTCCAGACGACGCACAAGGTCTCGTGGTCCGGTGTCGCGTTCTTTATCGAAACGCTGCCGCGCTATCTGGTGTTTCCGTTCTTCGGTGCGCTGTGCGACCGTATCTCGCCGCTCAGGCTGATGCGTGTGAGTCAGACCGTGCGTGCACTGGTGTGTTTCGGCGGCGTACTGGCTTACGCGCTGTTTGGCGGAATCGGCTGGTTGATCGCGCTGTCCGCATTGTGCGGCGTGCTGACGAGCCAGGGTCTGGTCGCCCGCGAGGTGATGCTGCCGCAGATCTTCAGCACGCAGCAGTTTCAGCGCGTGCTGGCTTACTCTCAATTGGCCGATCAACTCGGTTTCGTCCTCGGCCCGATGCTGGCAGCGCTGCTGCTCGGAGTTTGGCGCTGGGAATGGGTGGTCGGCGCAACGGGCGCGCTGTTTTTGTTTGCCGACACGGCGCTTTTACTGTGGCAACGCACGAGCGGCTTTCGCGCCAGCGACCCGCCGCGCGTCGAACCCGGCCACTGGACGCTGCCGTTGCGCATCGCGCTGCGGCATGTGCTGCTTCTGCCGGGCCTGAAGAAAGTCGTGCTGCTCGCCGCCGCTGAGAATCTGGTGATCGGCGTGACACTCGCGACGTCCGCCGCAATGGTCACCGGTTTTCACGCGCAATCGAGCCGCTACTACGCAGGGCTGCAAACCGCCGGTGCCGTGGCCACCGTGCTGATTCTGTTGACGATCGCACGCACCTCGTGGCCCGCGAAGGTGCTGGGGCTGGTCGCGTTTGTCGCGATCTGTGCGGGCGGCGTGATTGCCGGCGCGAGTGCGGACCATCGCGGCTACGCGCTCGGCTTTCTGCTGATCGTTGGCTTCGACAAGATGTTCAATGTCTACATCCGCAGTGCCCGGCAGAAAATCATCCCGCCGCAGGACTACGGCAAAACAACCGGCGTAGTGATCCTGTTGAACAACATGACGCAGCCGCTCGCCGGCGTGCTGGTGGGCGTGTTCTCCGGACGGGCGCAGACCGGCTGGCTGATCGTCGTGCTGTCGCTGGCGATGGGCGGCATCGGCGCGGCGGTATCGATTGGTGCGGCGCTGTGGCGGCGCAGGCGCGCGATGGTGGTTGGGGAATCGTAACGACGTTAGCCGCCTGCGGCGCTATTGGTTGTGTGCCTGCGGCGTTGGGTTTTTCTTTTGTTTTTGGTTTATTAGCGTTCCCCCTGTGCGGGGCGACGCTAATAGACCACTAAGAAATCAAGGAAAGGCAACGCCGTAGGCAAACAGAAAAATGCCACCGCCAAAGGCAACCAACTCAACCAGGCGCTACGCGCAAAAACTAAACAGGTTCACATACAACACCAAACTTCACCAACTGCGTAGCCCCAAAAGCATTACTAATAGCGACATCAGCCGCATCACGCCCACGCGCCATCAACACCCGCCCCGTCCGGGGCACATTATTCCGTGGGTCGAAAGTCTGCCAACACCCGCCAACATAAGCCTCGAACCACGCAGCAAAATCCATCGGCGCATACGGCGGCGGCGTCCCCACATCGCTGATATACCCCGTGCAATACCGCGCCGGTATATTCATCGCCCGGCACAAGGTCACCGCCAGATGCGCGAAATCCCGGCACACGCCCTTCCTCTCGTGCCATGCCTGCCACGCGGTCTTGGTCGGCCGCGCAAAATCGTAGCCAAACACGATATGCCGATTTACATAATTGCAAATCGCATCCACCCGCACACGCCCCAGCGGCATCTTGCCGAAGGTCTGCCAAGCGAACTCGGATAGCAGATCAGTCTCGCAGTAGCGGCTGCCCAGCAAAAACACCAGCGTATCGTCAGGCAATGCCTCCACCGGATGCTGCTCCGTGAACGGCGGCCGCACTTCCGGCTCGGACGACACCTCGAGAACAGCGCTCGTCGATAGCGCAATCTTCCCCTGCGGCGCGACGATCCGGCTGCACAGATTGCCGAAACCGTCGCGGTACTGGCTGATCGGCACCGGCGGATCGACCGTCAGCAAATCCGGACTCAGCACATCCTTCGCATGCGAATAGTGCGTGTTCAACATCAACATCATCGGCGTAGGTTGCACGCACTCATAGACCAGTTCGTAGCCAACACGCAATTTCATCGCGGCGCCCCTTCCAGTTGAAACGTTCAGTTGACGCGCCCGGTTAACCACCTCAGTTAACGCTCCCAGCTAACACGTTCGATTGATACTGATCGATACTCTCAGCCAACACCATCCACGATCATACCCGCCCCGCTCGCTCATCCGGCCTCGGTCACGCTCACATCGACCTGCAAGCCGCGAAACGAATGTGGCGCGCCGTGCCATGTGCCCCACAACGGCAACGCCTGGTAGTAGTTCCACGCTACCGCCACGCGAATCAGATGACGATTGCCGACAATGCTATTGGTCGGATCAAAATCGACCCAGCCGGCGCCCGGCAAATAAATCTGCAGCCATGCATGGGTCGCGCCGCCGCCTTGCGTGGCGTCGTGCTCAGGCACGAACAGGTAGCCGCTCACAAAACGCGCGGCAAGGCCAAGCGAGCGCACCGCGTCCATCATCAGCACCGCGAAATCGCGGCAACTGCCGCAGCGGCTGCGCAAGGTGTCGCCGGGACGTTTCACGCCCTTCTCCGTGCGGCGCACATAAGAGAACGTGCTCCTGATTTCGAGCGTCATCGCGCGCAGCAGCGCCATCGTGCCGCCGCTGGCGCTTTTTCGGCTCGCGGCGCCGCTGCCAGGTACAGGCACGAAGCGACGCGCCCATTCGTCGACATCGCTGTCCGGATACTGGCGGCTGCGCGCATTCACGAGGTCCAAAGCTTCCTCGTTGGTATACGCAAACGGCCAGTTCACCGCGTAAGGTTCGAGCGCGTAATCGGGCAACGGCGTTTCGAAGTGTTCGAGTGTTGCCTCGCTGTCGAAACGCAACTCGCTCGCCCTGCCCTCGAAACTCGCCACCGCCACCGAGTTGTCGAACACGTCGTGCAGCCAGTGCAGCCGCGACGGCGTCGGCGTGATCACCAACTGGTTCGTGACGAGGCGCAAGTCGTGGCTGGCGCGCGGTCGGAACATCATCCGGTGTGCGCCGAAACGCACGGGTTCCGAGTAGCGGTAGACGCTGATGTGGCGCACCGTGAAACGCTGCGGTTCAATCCGCTTTGGTTCAGTCATTGGACAGGCCGATGGATGCGACTGGGTTCGTCCTGGCCATCACGTTCACGCTCTCGAAACCGCTGCCGTAGCAGGCGCTCAGCGCTTGGCACGGTTTGATCCTGAATGAGTCACGGCCAAAGTTCGGCGTGGTCGAGTTTTCTCTCGGAGAGACTCCCGGGTTCAGCATACACCTGCCATATTGGTTGAAAGCACTCATTTGATTGCGGCATGCTTTGTGCTTACGGCGTTGGGCTTTGCTTTTGTTTTTTTGGCCTACGCGGCGCTTGTTGTCTGTTTGCCTACGGCGGTGGCCTTTCCTTGCTTTCTTTTTGGTTTATTAGCGTTGCCCCTGTGCTGTTTGCCTGCTCGGCGCTTTTTGGCTGTGCGCCTGCGGCGTTGGCCTTTCCTTGATTTCTTAGTGGTCTATTGGCGTCGCCCCTGTGCGGGGCAGGCACTTACTTTCTTTGCCGCCGCAAAGAAAGTAAGCAAAGAAAGCGGCTTCACCCCGCTAATTCTTAAGCGGGTCCCCTGGCTTGGAGGAGGTAGTGGAGCATCTGGAATCGGTGTTCTCGCACATTTTGCGTGAGTGACAAGGCAGTCATACTTCCGGCGGCGCTACGCGCGCCGCAGCGGTACTTCATAAAACCGTCGGGCACTTTCGGCGCCTGCGGTTGTTCAAGCTTAAAGGCTTGCGTTTGCTGCGCTAACGTAACTCGCGGCTGCGTTTCCTCCGGCAAAGTGGTTCCGCACTTGCACGATTCGGCGCCTCGCTGAGGCGAAGCCGATGGCTCCACCGCGCACAATCGAAACCACTGGTTTCCCATGCAGACCCGTCCGCGACACACGAGTGCGGAATGGAAAAAATGATGCCGGAAGTGCGTACACCCAATCGGCGTTGAGAAGTACCGCGTCGGCGCGCGTAGCGCCGCCGGAAGTACGACTGCCTTGTCACAAGCGCGGAGTGTGCAAGAACACAGATTCCAGATGCTCCACTGCCTCCTCCAAGCCAGGGGACCCGTTTAAGAATTAGCGGTTTGACCCGCTTTCTTTGCTTACTTTCTTTGCGGCGGCGCCCCGAAGGAAGTCCACTTGGTGGGCAAAGAAAGTAAGTGCCTGCCCCGCACAGGGGCGACGCCAATAGACCACCAAGAAATCAAGGAAAGGCCAACGCCGCAGGCGCACAGCTAAAAAGCGCCGAGTAGGCAAACAGACAACAAGCGCCGCGCAAGCAAACAAAACAAGAACCCCGCACGGCTCCGCCGTGAGAAATCACCGGACATGAACTTGTCCACAGAAAATGTTCGCAAATCTGTGCATAACTATCTAGCAAACCCTGCAAGCCATTGATGCGCTTGCCTTTTCCACCGTGAGGTCGAAGTTGTGCACGCCCCGCCGCGATATAGCGATCGACGATCAACTGCCGCCGCGCTTCAGCCTTCGACGAACCAACCGGCGTCCACACATGAACCATCGGCGCAGCTTCGTCGGCGGCGGGCGTCTGGCCGCGTCGGCGTGCGGTCCGGACGGACTTCAAACGAACTTGTGACGCTCGTGACGATGCGCCTTCGAAGCGCGCCCACCATGCTTCGGCACGCTTGCAGCGGCGTGGGGTTGGTCTTGCGGATTGGCGTGCCGGTCAGCGTTTGCTTCGTCGCACAACGTCGCCGGGCTCTGCACGGTTGCCGCGATTTGCGGCACAGTTGACGCAACAGGCATCGGGCCGGTTGCGGCGTCGATAACCTTCTGCAATTCTTCCTGCGCGTAGGCGGGCGGCGGCGCGTACGGATATTTGGCGTCGGCAGCCATTGCAACGGAGGCGGCGCAAACAAAGCCGGAGGCGATCATCAAAGTGGCGAGCTCTTTCATGTCGAGTCCTGGTCAGGATGACGCGGCCCGCATGGTTTGGGGAGTGGCGCGCGTCGGTGGATCGGAAGGTTCCTGACGGCTTGCACCGTCAGCACAAGCAGTGTGACGGCCGGGACATGAAGGGTAAATTTTATTAAGCCGGATTCAGATATGCATAATCTCGCTTAATAAGCGCCAGCGCGCTGGAATACCCAACGCAGTGGCATTGAGTAGATCTACGGGCAGAGCAACCGCGCGGATCAACTGCGACTCAAGCAGCTGCGGCTTGCGGCATCGCCTCGCCCTGCTCGCCGCCCAATGCATCGAGCAGATCGGTCAGCATGCGGTCGAGTTCGGCGGTCATCAACGTAACGTCGGAGTCGAAGCGCTCGTCGTCGTTTTGCGCGGTGGGGTCGCTCGCTTCCTTGAGAACATCGAGCGGCGCGATGCGTTTGATCGTCAACGAAGGCGTCAGCACGAACGACACGCGATCGTTCCACGTCATCGCAAGCCGCATGCATTGCTTGCCGGCTTCGATATGACGGCGCATGTCTTCAGCATCCAGCGCATGACCGACATAACGCACCGTCGCATTGCCTTCCGCGGCCGAGCGCAGTTCGGTGTCCTGGTCGAGCGTGAAGCCTGCGGGGCCCTCGCCGGAGAGCAGCCATTCGGTCATCGCCGCGACCGGCGATTGCGTGACGCGTACCGTGCCGAGCGGCAGCTGATCGATCGATTTGACCAGCAGACCGCGCACCTCGTCGGCGACTGCCTGCGACGCCGCGTCGATCACGAGCCAGCCGTTCACAGTATCGATCCACACGCGCGTGTCGCGGCGAATGCTGAACGCGCGCGGCAGCAGTTCGTCGGTGACCTGCTCCTTGAGTTCGCGCATCTGCTTGCGGCCGGGCTTGAAGCCCTGCTGCTCTTCGAGTTCGGCCGCGCGCGCCTTGGTCACCTGAGTGACGACCGAAGCGGGCAGCAGTTTCTTTTCCGCGCGAAACACCAGCAACATCTGGCGGTTCAGCGAATAGACGAGCGAGTCGTTGTCGCGCGGCGACGCCCAGCCGTGGCTTTGCATCTCGACGCTATTGCCGGGCGCGAACGCGTGCGGCGCGAGCCACTTCTCCATTTGTTCAGGGGTAACAGACCACGGAGCGGGAAGACGGTGCAGCTGAAGGTTTTTGAACCACATGGGCGATGTACGGGCAAAGCGCGTCATTCTATATGACTGCGGGCATGGCGCGGTCGTGCGTGTCCGCTTTCGCACTTTGCCGAAGCCGTCACACCGCACAAGGTATTTTCAAATAAAACCATAAAATTATTCTAAATGTCGACCGATTATCAAATTCAGTCGTTAGCCAGAGAATGCGCTCCGTCAACCTTTGAGCGCGCTTGGCGTTCAAATCACCTAGACTTTTTGAGAGGCCTGCGACATAGACGGAGGCGGCCATGTCCGATGAAACCGCACCTTGGCAGATGGTGGAGTACGAGGGCTTCGAGATTCACGTGGCGCCGTTCCTCAAAAACCCGCCGGACGCAGCAAACCCGTCAGCCGTTGGCGATAACCGCTACACGTATGTTGGGTACGTCTGCCATCCGGGCGCCGATCCGACTATCCCCGGTCACTCGGTGCCATTTCACGCGGACGGCGAAGAGAGCTTCATCGGCAAGGACGCAGCGCTGTACGAAGGCGTGCATGTGGGACGCAGCATCGTCGACGGCACGCATCCGGATTTGACGGTGTTGCCGCTGGTGACCGGCGGCGGATAACGCGTTTGACACGTGCTACACGTTTGACACGCGTAACTTGAGTGGCCCGAGTGGCGCGAGAATATCGACTCGCGCCGGCCTTTAACCGAACGCGCGCTTGATGCGCGACTTGAGCAGCGCGCGCCGCAAGCGGCCGGTCTGCTCGGGTTCGCTGACCGCCAACCCGCCTGCGACCGGCGTGCCGCGCCGCAAATAGTAACGATCGAAAGTGGCCTGCGTCATGCCCCACTTGTTCAGGAACTGACGGCGCCCGTCGTTCTTGACGACCTTGCCGGTGCTCTTCTGCTGGAAGTGGTAAACGAGACTGTCGCCCACGCCGAGAAACAGCCGGCAGCCGGCGTCCCACAGCTTCATCGAAAAATCGTTGTCGCTGCTCATGCCGGGACTCAATTCGCTGCTATAGCCGCCGACCTTATGCCACCAGTCGCGATGCACGAGCGTCGGTGGCCACGTGGCGCCGCGCCAGTCGGCGCGCACCAGCCTGGGCGTGGCGGCCACCAGTTCGTCCGCCCGGAAATTCTCGACGTCGCGGCCGAAGTTCTGCACCACCACACACGGATTGCCGCTATCGACCGGTTCGATCATCGTGCCGGACAGCATGAACAGATTGTCGGCCGGCATCTGCGCGAGGCGCTTGACGAGCGCGTCGTCCCAGCCGGGGCAACAGTACATGTCGTCGTTCATGTAGACGATGTAATCGTGCGTGGCGCGCGCCGCCGCGATATTGACCGCGTGACAGATGCCGATGTTGCCCGGCGACACGGTGTGTTCGATACCCTCGTCGCGCACCCAGGCCAAGGTGCCGTCCGAGCCGTCGTTGACGTGCACGACGATCTGATGCGCGTGCGTCGAATGGCACCGCAGGCTGTCGATCACGAGGCGCAGGTAAGGCAGATTGTTCCAGGTCGGGATGATGATTGAGAACATCGAAGATGGATTCCGTTGTGGTTTGCCCGTACGAGCGGATCGAGCCTGACAGGCGGCAGCCGATCAGTTGTCGCCGGCCTTTTCACTGGCTTTGTCGTTGGCCTTCTCATTGGCCTTCTCATTGGCCTTCTCATTGGCCTTCTCATCGGCCTTTTCGCGAAAAGGCTTCATGAACGTGAGCTTCGCGGGAAGATTGGGTTCCCAGCCTTCCAGATCCTCGAACGGATAGCGGCCGAGCGCATAGATCACGCGCTTCAGACGGCTTTTGAAGGGCGCACGCGGAACATTGGGCAGCGTACCGGGCGCAGCGGACGCCGTCTGCCGGACATAGTCGCGCGTAAAGTCGCGTTGCGAAATGCCCCACTTCATCAGGAACTGACGGCCGCCGCGATTGCGGCGAATGCGTCCGGTGGATTTGCAGCCGAAGTGATAGACGCGGCTCGTGCCGACCGAGCGGAACACGCGGCAACCGACCAGCCACAGCTTCATCAGGAAATCGTCGTCGCTGCTCATGCCCGGCCCGAACTCGATGCTGTAACCGCCCACCGCATGCCACAGCTGGCGGCTAATCAGCATCGGCTGTAAGGCAACGCCGTCGCGATCAGGCGCGGTCATCTTTGCGGTGTAGGAGAGCAGACCGGCTTCGTCGAAATTGTCGGGGCCGGTGCCGAAGTTGGCGGCTGTGACATTCGCGTTGCCGGTGTCGGCCGGTTCGATCAGCACCGACGACAGATACGCCGACGAATGGCCGAGCGTGCGCAACGCCGCCTCGAACGCGCGGTCCCAGCCCGGCGTGCAAAACATGTCGTCGTTCAGGAACAGGATCCAGTCCTGTGTGGCGAGCCGCGCGACATCGTTCAACGCGAGGCAGACGCCGACATTGCCCGCGCTCCACGTATGGCGGATGCCTTCGGCGCGGACCCATTCGAGCGTGCCGTCACTACCTTCGTTGACGTGCACGATGATCTCGTGATCGAACGCCGAATGTCGCCGGATGCTGTCGATGCACAGCTTCAGATACGGCAGATTATTCCAGCTCGGAATCAGGATACTGAACATGGCGTGGTGACGGTATTCATTGACGGGAATCACGCGCCGCGCGGGCGGCCTCGCTGCCTGCCTTCGTGTCGGCATAAGTCGCGACCGCGGCCAGGATCGCGATGACGGTGGTATAGAACGACACGGTCATTTTCAGATCGAACGTTTCCACCGTCAGCCCGAAGATCCAGAACGCCACGATAAACGTCAACCCCATCAGCGCCGCCCGGCGGCCAGCGTCGACCGGTGCGCTCAGACGCCGCCAGAAGATCACACCCGGTACGACATAGATGGCCAGCAACGCAAGACCGCCGACGATGCCGTAATCGGTCATGTAGGCGAACATCTGGTTATGCGCCTCGCCTCTACCCAGTTGAGCGGCAGCCGGCGTGAGCATGCCCGAGTTCGCAAACGCCTGCATGCTGTTGCGAAAGCCGTCGCTGCCCAGGCCGAGAAGCGGATGGCTCTCGACGATCCGGGCCGCCGCCTCATAGAGTTGCAGACGGATACCGAGCGGCGTGTCCTTGTCGCCGTGGGTGTACTTCACGAAGTCGGACGACACGTCGCCGACCCGGTTGCGCGCTGTCGGCGAAAACGCGTACGCGCCAGCCAGAATCGCGACGATCGCGAGCGGCAGCAACACCTTCCACTTGCGCGACTTGCCGCGGCTGCGGACGTACAGAATCATTGCAGCGACCACCGGAATGGCCACCCATCCGCCGCGGGAGCCAGTGATCAGCGACGCGGCGAGTCCGGCGAACAGCCCACCCACCTTGATCATGCGCACGAAAAGCCGGTCTTTTCGCCACCAGTTCAGCGACAGGATGGAGAGCACGCCCAACACCAGCGCGACGTCGCCGAAGTGAATCGGGTTCAGGAACTGACTGCTGAGCCGGCCGAAGCCCCAGTCGCGCGGCACGATCAGCAAAATTCCGAGCGATACGAGCGCGGCGAGCGCAAACGACAGATCGGTCCACTCGAGCGTGCGCGGCAGACTGCGGCGCAACACGAGAACGAGCGGTGCGGCCGCGAAGAAGCGCGAAGGCGAATCGAATGTGCTGGCAACTACGGTACCGTGCCACGCACCGCTGATCAGTACCGCGACAACCGGGCATGCCGTGGCAATCCACAGCGCGACATCGACGCTATCCCACTGAATCGACGGCAGGCCGGTCCAGGCTTTAGGCGAGGCCAGCAATGCCAGCGAGATAAGCGCGGCGGCAATCGACAATGCGCTCCCGGCACCGTGAAAGAGCAAGGTGGCCGACGGGTACGCAAGCAGGAATAACGCGGGCAGCAGGCTTCGTGAGTTGACGCTCAGGAAAGATTGTTTGGTGGGCGTCGACATGTCTCTTGAATTTGGCCGGCCGTCGCGCCAGTTGGCGCGCCCGACCAGATACGTTGGCCCCGCTATTGTACCGGGTTCCCGTCCTTATCCCGATTAATACAGCGGCGCTCGCCCCGCCCTGCCCGCTGGCGACGGCGTGCTCAGGCATATTCCAATAATAGCGCCAGAACCTGCCTGGATTCGCGCAGGTATGTTTCTGTAAGCGTGTAGGGGTGTGCGGTAACATACGGACCGCAAACTTCGCCGCGTCAAGCTCCCGCACTTCGGACACTGCAAGTGCCGGTTGCCTGAAAAAGCACGCCATTTCCCACAATCCGAGATGAACCGATTGATGCGCGCACTCTACAACAGCGCGCCCGCCACCGTGAAAAGAACACTGGACCAGGCCGTCAGCCGCTCCACCCGCATCCCGTACACGGGCGTCGCGCACGAACCCGAAGTGTTTCTGCGCAAGACCTCGCGGGCGAAGATCGCAAAAAAATATCTGCACAAATATCTGCTGCTGAAATGGCATGGCCAGACGCGCCTGGAACTCAGGAACGCCGCCGCGTGCAAGCGGCTGCTGTGGATCTACACCGGCAAGCGAAATTTCGGCGACGCCACGATGGATATGTCCGGGCGAGCGCTGCTGAAAGGCCGGGGCTTCGAGATCGATCTTTTCACGCTGCCGAACCTTCACACGCTGTTCGCCGAGGACAACGTGTTCCAGCACGTGTTTTCCGATTTACGCGATCTTCAGGGCCATCACTACGACGCGATCCTGATGTCGGAGTACAACCTGCCGTCGATCAAGCTGAAAACAAAGCATTTCAAGCATCTGCCGTTCGCCTGCCTGTTCCAGTATTTCTACGGACCGGACCGCAACCAGACCTGCTTCAGCCATGCCGCGATCAACGACGTCTTCTCGCTCGGATATTCGGCTGATGAGATCGTGTCGATGAGCAAGCCCTATCTGGCGGCGAAAGCACAAACCGGCGACTCGGTCCAGCCGCTTGTGCCGGACGGCCGGTTTCTGGCCCTGGCAATCGGCGGACTCGACGCGAACCGCACCTATCGCCACTGGGCCGAGTTGCTCGACCTGATCGATCGGTCAGACGACCGGAACATACCGAAGCAGGTCGTTCTACTTGGGTCGGACAACGGGCTGAGCATGGCGGATAGCTTGCTGAAGCTGACGTCCAGCCAGCTGAAGATCAGCTCGTGCGTCGGTAAGCTGAGCTTGCTGCAGTCGCGCGCGATCGTCGCGAAGGCGAGTCTTTTCGTGGGTGCGGACGGCGGCTTGATGCACATTGCACACTCGACCCCAACGCCGAGCGTGTCGCTCTTTTCCGATCGCGAGCCGCCCTATCTTCGCCTGACTGAACAATGCCGCTCGATCGGCATTCAGAGTGCCGGCGACGTCGACGACATTGCGCCGGCGTCGATCATGAGCGCGATCAGCACCCAGTTGTCCCATCCAGTGGCAAAGGCGTTCGACGCCGTTGCATGAGCAGCGGCGGAACATGCGTGCGCCGCGCGCGCGTTTATGCCGCGTCCTGCTGGAACTGGATGCGATGCAAATGCGCGTACAGACCGTTTTGCGTCAGCAGTTCACGATGACTGCCGCGCTCGACGATACGCCCTGCGTCCATCACCAGAATCCGGTCGGCGCGCTCGATAGTCGATAGCCGGTGCGCGATGACGAGCGTCGTGCGGCCCTTCATCAGCGTTTCCAGCGCGGCCTGCACGTGGCGCTCGGATTCGGAGTCGAGCGCGGACGTCGCTTCGTCGAGGATCAGGATCGGCGCGTCCTTGTAGATCGCGCGGGCGATCGCCAGACGCTGCCGTTGGCCGCCCGATAGCATCATGCCGTTGTCGCCGATCAGCGTATCAATGCCGTTCGGCATTGCCTCGACGGTATCCCACAGGTTGGCTGCGCGCAGCGCCGCTTTGACCTTTTCCGGATCGGCCGCCTCGCCGTACGCGACGTTGTTCGCCACCGTGTCGTTGAACAGCACCACGTCCTGGCTCACCATCGCGATCTGGCTGCGCAGCGCGTGCAGGCCGTATTCCGGCAGCGCGACGCCGTCGACCAGAATCTCGCCGCCGGTCGGATCGAAAAAACGCGGCAGCAGATTCACCAGCGTGGTCTTGCCGCTGCCGGAGGGACCGGCCAGCGCGACCATTTCGCCCGGCGCCACCTTGAACGACACGTGGTCGAGCGTGTAGCGGTTATGCGTGGCGTTGCTGCCGTACGTGAAGGACACGTCGCGAAACTCGACTTCGCCCGATGCGCGATCGAGCGGCTTGCCGCCGCCGGCCGGTTCGGACGGCTCGTCGATCAGCCCGAAAATCAGCTCGGCCGCCGTCATGCCGCGTTGCAGCGGCTGGTTCACGTCCATCAGATGCTTCAGCGGCGAGATGATCAGCAGCATCGACGTGACGAATGCCACAAAGCCGCCGACGGTGGTCTGATCCGACGACGACTGCACCACCGCGATCGTAATCACCACTGCGAGCGCGATCGACGCGAGAAATTGCGTCAACGGCTGCGCGAGGCCGCCGGAGACGGTCATGCGCATCGAGTAGCCGCGCAGACGCCGGCTCATTGACTTGAAGCGGTCCATCTCGTACTGCTCGCCGTTGTGCACCTTGACCACCTTGTAACCGCCCACCGTCTCTTCGACGATGTACGACAGCTCGTTGGTCAGCATTTGATGCTCGCGGTTCAGGCGCCGCAAACGGCGGTTGATCTTGCCGACCAGCCAGCCGATTCCCGGCAGCAGCACGGCGACGATCAGCGTCAGACGCCAGTTCAGAAAGAACAGATAGCCGAGCAGGAATACCACGGTCAGCGAATCGCGCACCAGCGTGACCAGCACGCTCAACAGCACGTTGAGAATCTGGTTCACTTCGAAGACGATCGCGTTGATCACCGTGCTCGCGGTTTCGCGCTGGAAAAACGCCACGCTCGAGTGGATCATGCGGTCGAACATCTTCAGGCGCAGTTCGAGCAGGATCTTGTTCGACACGTAGGCAAGCAGATAGCCGGACGCGTATTGCGACACCCCGCGAATCAGCGCGAGGCCGATCACGGCGACCGGCACGAACCACTTGGCGTTGTCGCTGGCATGCGCGCCGAAGCCCTTGTCCAGAAGCGGCTTGAGCAGCGCGGGAATCGCCGCGTCGGTGCTGGCACTCACGGCCATCGCGACGATCGCGCCGATCAACACCCATAGCAAGGGCTTGAGATACGGCCACAAGCGCCGCATCACGACGACGGGCGACGACGCCTCACCTGAAGAACCGATTGGTTTGCTTAACGTTGGCTTCGCGCTCAAGGAATCCTCTGGGAATGCGGGACGGCATCCGCGCATCAGACGGAATGCCCGCCGCGCGGAAAGTCAAATACGGCATTGTAAACGGTTGAGAATCGCGCGACCGCTGCTGATGAATTGGCCCGATGGTGCGGGCCGCGGTCGGGGCACCGTCGACGGAGGGCCGCCCGCAGAGGGCGGGCGTGTCCGGCGCCCCGCCGCGTGCGCTGTGTATACTTGCGCGATCCATTCCGTCACTCCGCCCCCTCCACGCACTTCAGGTATGCAAGAAACCACCCTCGGCGTCGCCATCATCACCAAAAACGCGGCGGGTCGGCTGGCCGAATGCCTGCAAGCCGTGGCCTTCGCCGATCAGATCGTCGTGATCGACGGCGGCAGCACCGATGGCACTGCCGAAATCGCCCGCGCACACGGCGCCCGGGTCCTCGAACAGACCGACTGGCCCGGATTCGGTCCGCAAAAGAACCGCGCGCTCGATCAGCTGACCACCACCTGGGTGCTCTCGATCGACGCCGACGAAATCGTCTCGCCGGAACTCGCCGCGGCCATTCGCGCGGCACTTGCCGCGCCCACCGCCGAGATCTACGCGGTGGATCGCCTGTCGAGCTTTTGCGGCCAGTGGATTCACCACAGCGGCTGGTATCCGGACTGGATCCCGCGTCTGTTCAAGCGTGGCGCCGCGCGCTTTTCCGACGATCTCGTGCACGAGCGCCTGGTGTTCGACACGCCGGCGCAGCGCCTGACCGGCAAGCTGATGCACTACTCGTACGAAGACTTCGAGGGCGTATTACGCAAGCTCGACACGTATTCGACGGCAGGTGCGCAGCAGCGTCATGCGGCGGGCAAGCGCGGCAGCTTCGGCAAGGCCGTGGGTCGCGGCCTGTGGGCGTTCGTACGGACTTACGTGCTGCGGCTCGGGTTTCTCGACGGCCGTGCCGGGTTCATGATCGCGGTATTCAATGCGGAAACGGTGTACTACCGGTTTTTGAAGCTGGCGCGATTGGGGGAAAGGCCGCGGGCAACTCCGCCCGCACGACATCAATAAACGATTTCGATCGAACTTCCTGCGAACTCGCCGCGCAATGCGGCCAGCAGTTCGTCGGTAGGCTTCACGCGCCACGCGTCGCCCAGACGCATTTCCCCTTGCGCATTTTCGCTGCGGTAGACCACTTGCACGGCAAGCCCGTTCGGGATCTGTACAGCCTGACGTTGACGGCCATTGTCACCGCCGCCATAGCCGCCGCTTCGGCCGCCGCCTCCACCACCGCCGCGCGCTGACGCAGCCGGCGCCGCAGCGGCTTGCGGCTCGTCCTTGCCCGCGCTATGCGCTTCGAGCACACGCCGCAACGCCAATGCGTCCGCGTTGCCATTCATCTGCACCTTGACGGCTTCCGCGTAACGGCAACGCGCGCGGCCGAGGTCCATCACCGTATCGACTGTGAAGCGGATGCCGCCGGTAAATGCGTCATTACGCGCCTGCCCCTGTACGACGAGCAGTTCGTCTTCCTTGAACAGCTGCTTGTGCGCTTCGAAGGTCTCGTTGAAAACGGTCACTTCGCATTGGCCGGTGCCGTCGTCGAGCAGCGCGATCAGCATCTTGCCACGCTGGGTCATCTGCGTGCGCAGCGACGCGATCACGCCCGCCACCAGCTTGTCGCGCCCTTCCTTCAGGTCGCCGATCTTCTGGCGCACGAAACGGCGCACTTCGTCCTTGTATGCATCGAACAGATGACCCGACAGGTAGAAGCCGAGCGCGGCCTTCTCTTCCTGCAACTTCTTCTTTTCCGGCCATTCCGGCTCGTCGATCAGTTCATGACCTTGCGACGGCGCGTCGCCCATGTCGAACAGACCCGCCTGCATGGCATTGGCGCTCGCCTGCTCGGCGGCCTCCATTGCCAGCGACACCGACGCGATCAGCTGCGCGCGATTCGCATGCAACGTATCGAACGCGCCGGCGCGAATCAATGCTTCCACCGTCCGGCGATTGACGACCCGGCGATCGATGCGATTGCAGAAATCGAAGATGTCGATGAACGAACCATCTTCGCGTGCGCGCAGGATTTCTTCGATCGCGTTCTGGCCGCTGCCCTTGATCGCGCCGAGACCGTAACGGATCGTTTTCGAGCGCTTGCCGTCCGCTTCCGCAACCGGCTCGAAACGGTACGCCGACTGGTTGACGTCTGGCGGCAGCACCTTCATCCCGTTCGTGATGCAGTCTTCGAACAGGATCTTGACCTTGTCCGTGTCGTCCATGGCGAGCGACATATTCGCTGCCATGAATTCGGCCGGATGGTGCGCCTTCAGCCATGCCGTGAAGTATGCGAGCAATGCATAGGCGGCGGCGTGCGACTTGTTGAAGCCGTAGCCCGCGAACTTCTCCATCAAGTCGAAGATTTCGTCGGCTTTCTCGGCGGTCAGGCCGTTCTTTGCCGCACCTTCGCGGAACAACGCGCGGTGCTCGGCCATTTCCTCGGCCTTCTTCTTACCCATCGCCCGGCGCAGCAAGTCAGCGCCGCCGAGCGAGTAGCCGCCGATGATCTGCGCCATCTGCATCACCTGCTCCTGATAGACCATGATGCCGTAGGTCTCTTTCAGGATGGGCTCGACGCGCGGATCGGGATACTCGACCACCTCGCGGCCGTGCTTACGCGCACAGAAGCTCGGGATCAGGTCCATCGGACCCGGACGGTACAACGCCACCAGCGCGATGATGTCCTCGAAACGGTCAGGCTGGGCGTCTTTCAGCATGCCTTGCATGCCGCGGCTTTCCAGCTGGAACACGGCGACCGTATTCGCTTTCTTCAGGATCGAGAACGACGCCGGATCGTCCAGCGGCACTTGCGCGAGCGACCAGTCTTTTTTCGACGGATCGAGGCGGCGGATATAGCGCTCGGCCCAGTCGAGAATCGTCAGCGTGGTCAGACCCAGGAAGTCGAACTTCACGAGGCCGACAGCTTCGACGTCGTCCTTGTCGTACTGGCTCACGACGCCGCTTTCGTCACCCTGCGTATAAAGCGGGCAGAAATCCGTCAGCTTGCCGGGCGCGATCAACACGCCGCCGGCGTGCATCCCGACGTTACGCGTCAAGCCTTCCACACGCTGTGCGAGTTCGAGCAACTGGTGCACTTCGTCTTCGTTGTCGAAGCGCTCCTGCAGCAGCGGCTCCTCCTTCATCGCATCGGCGATGGTGACGTGCTTGCCCGGCTTGAACGGAATCAGCTTCGCGATGCCGTCTGTAAACATGTAGCCGAGATCGAGCACGCGGCCGATGTCGCGCACCGCCGCCTTCGCCGCCATCGTGCCGAAGGTCGCGATCTGCGAAACCGCATCCGCGCCGTACTTGTCCTTCACGTACTGAATGACGCGGTCGCGGCCATGCTGGCAGAAGTCGATGTCGAAGTCGGGCATCGAGACCCGCTCCGGATTCAGGAACCGTTCGAACAGCAGGTTGTAGCGCAGCGGATCGAGGTCGGTCACGCCGAGCGCGTATGCAACCAGCGAACCCGCACCCGAACCCCGGCCCGGACCGACCGGCACGCCGTTGTTCTTCGCCCAGTTGATGAAGTCCGCAACGATCAGGAAGTAGCCCGGAAAGCCCATCTTGATGATCGTGCCGCACTCGAATTCGAGGCGCTTGTAGTACGTTTCACGCTGCGCATCGCGCTCCGCCTCGACCGGATACAACTGTTCGAGACGCTTTTCCAGGCCTTCTTTCGACAGATGCACGAGGTAGTCGTCGAGCGACATGCCGTCGGGCGTCGGGAACAGCGGCAGCTTCGGCTTGCCGAGTTCGAGCGTCAGGTTGCAGCGCCTGGCGATTTCGACGGTATTGACGAGCGCCGACGGAATGTCCGCGAACAGCGCGGTCATGTCTTCCTGCGTGCGGAAATACTGCTCAGCCGTGAAGCGTTTCGAGCGGCGCGGATTCGCCAGAATGTCGCCTTCGGAAATACACACGCGCGCTTCGTGCGCGGTGAAATCGTCCGGCGTCATGAACTGCATAGGCTGCGTGGCCACCACCGGCAATTTCAGCGATGCCGCGAGCGCGACCGCCTGCTGCACGTACTGCTCGCCGCCCGGCTGGCCACACCGTTGCAACTCGATATAAAAGCCGTTCGGGAACACCTTCGCCCAGTGTTGGGCATTGCGCTTCGCCGCTTCTTCGTTACCGGCGGCCAGCGCGAGACCGACATCGCCCTGCTGTGCGCCGGACAGCGCGAGCAGGCCTTCGCCCAGACCGGATTCGAGCCAGCCGGCTTCGACTTCCGCGCGGCCGCGATACTGGTTTGTGAGCGATGCCTTGCTGAGCAGCTCGCACAGATTCAGATAGCCGCGCCGGTCTTTGACCAGCAGCAGCAGGCGCGAAGGCTTGTCGCGGTCGTCCGGATTGGTGATCCACACGTCGCAGCCGGCAATGGGTTTGACCCCTTTGCCACGGGCTTCCTTGTAGAAACGGACGAGGCCGAACGCGTTGCCGAGATCGGTGAGGGCGAGCGCACCCTGACCGTCTTTGGCCGCCGCCGCGACGATGTCGTCAAGGCGCACGATGCCATCGGCAATCGAGAATTCGGAGTGGACGCGGAGATGAACGAAGCGAGGATCTGACATGGGCGACATTGTAACTCCACCCTACTGGAGTTTTCAGGCCAAACCCGCGCGTTGGCCGTTCGACCTAAGAGCGAAACGCGTGAGCACCGCGCACCGGTGCCCGGCGGACGGCGGACGGTTCGAGCAGCAGGCGCACTCTGTGTGCTTCGAGCGCCCGAAAGGGCAAATCGAGGCAAACCCGGCTCAAGTTCGTGCACGATTTGCGCTGCCGCAATATGCTGGCCATTCGACTGAGTCGGTCGAAGCGCCGGCTTGAGGGATAATACGGGTTTCGCCCTTTTCGACGTGGCCGCGCCACACGGCGGCTCAATGTGCCCCGTTTTCGCGCCGCTGGCCCGCCGTTGGCCGCCTGCTGGCCGCCTTTTACCGCCGGACAAACATGAGCATCGTCAATCTCGCCGCGTATCATTTCGCGACTATCGAAAACACAGCCGAATGGCGCCCGTTCGTCACCGAGCGCTGCGACGCGCTTGGCTTGCGCGGCACTATTCTGCTGGCGCCTGAAGGCATCAATCTGTTCGTCGCCGGCACGCGCGACGCTGCGGATGCGTTTATCGACTACATCCGCCACGACCCGCTGTTCGAAGGCAAGTTCGCGAATCTGCAATTCAAGGAAAGCCTCTCGGAAAAGCAGCCGTTTCGCCGCATGCTGGTGAAACTCAAGCGCGAGATCATCACAATGAAGAAGCCGGCGATCCGGCCGGAACTCGGCCGCGCGCCGTTCGTCGACGCGCCCACGCTGAAAACCTGGCTCGACCGCGGCCACGACGACGAAGGCCGGCCGGTCGTGATGCTCGACACCCGCAACGCGTTCGAAGTGGACGTCGGCACGTTCGACGACGCGCTCGACTACCGCATTACGAAATTCAGCGAGTTTCCTGAAGTGATCGAGCAAAACCGTGCCGACCTCGAAGGCAAGACGGTGGTGTCGTTCTGCACCGGCGGGATTCGCTGCGAGAAGGCCGCGATCCATATGAAGGAAGTCGGCATCGAGAACGTCTATCAGCTCGAAGGCGGCATCCTGAAGTATTTCGAAGAAGTGGGCGGCGCGCATTACCACGGCGACTGCTTCGTGTTCGACTATCGCACCGCGCTCAATCCGCAACTGGAACCGACCGCGACCGTGCAATGCTTCGGCTGCCGCGCGGTGGTGACACTGGACGCGCAACAATCGCCGCTGTATGTGGCGGGCAAGACGTGTCCGGAATGCCATCCGGACAGCAAGGCGGCGCGAGCGGCGTAATGAGCGCAATCGCGGCGAAACCTGCCGGCGGTGGTCGGGACGTGGCACGCGAAGGCGATTCCGGAAGCGATGAGCGCGCTTGTGCGCGCGACTGCGTATCCGGATGCGGTTGCAGACACACACGCGGACGCAGAGGCGCAATACGACGTCCTGCTTCCACATGGCGCACACTGGAAAGCCGCCACGCTTCGCTCGCAATAATCCAACCATGAACTATCGTGGACGCTTCGCGCCATCGCCTACGGGACCGCTGCATTTCGGCTCGCTGGTGAGCGCGTTGGCAAGCTGGCTGGACGCGCGTGCGCACGGCGGCGCATGGCTCGTGCGTATCGACGACATCGACGGCCCGCGCACGGTCCCAGGCGCCGCTGAGGATATTCTCGCGACGCTTGAGCGCTTCGGCATGCACGCCGACGAGCCTCCGGTCTGGCAAAGCCAGCGCATCGCGCGCTATCAGCAAGCGCTGGAGCAATTGAAGGCTACCGGCTTGATCTATCCATGCGGCTGCACGCGCAAGGAAATTGCCGATTCGTTGTTGCATGCGCACGCGCGCAACACCACGCTCGCCTACCCCGGCACCTGCCGTGACGGCCTGCACGGCAAGCCAGCGCGCGCATGGCGCCTGCGCGTGCCGGACGGCAAAGCCGCGGTGATCACATTCGAAGACCGTTGGCAGGGCACGCAGACACAGAACCTGGCCACTGAGGTCGGTGATTTTGTATTGAAGCGAGCGGACGGCCAGTGGGCATATCAACTGGCGGTGGTAATCGACGACGCGGACGCGGGCATCACGCACATTGTGCGAGGCGCGGACCTGATGGATTCGACGGCCCGGCAGATCTACCTGCAGCGTTGTCTGGGCGTGCCAACGCCGGAGTATTTGCACGTGCCGGTCGTCACGAACGACCAGGGCGAAAAGCTCAGCAAGCAAAACGGCGCAACCCCGCTGGATACGGACAAACCGCTCGAATCGTTAAGCACAGCCGCACGACATCTGGGACTTGAGTTGGGGAGCGCCGAGCACGCGGCACTAGAAGGCTTTTATTCTGCCGCGACGTCGGCATGGGCGCAGCGAATGGGTATGCGCTGAGGCGGCAGGCGAAGCGTACGCAGAAACAGATAGATCGGAACGGCCAACGGTATAGAAGTACCGCCAAGAAGTACCGCTACGGCGCGCGCAGCGCCGCCGGAAGAATGACTGCCTTGTCACCAGCGCTGAATGTGCGAGAACACAGATTCCAGATGTTCCACTACCGTGACTGCGCGGGGGACCCGCTTAGCATTAGCGGTGTAAAGCGCCTTTCTTTTGCCTTTTCTTTGGCGCAGACAAAGAAAAGTAGCTGCCGCCCCGCACAGGGGCAACGCTAATAAACCACAAAGAAATCAAGGAAAGGCCAAAGACCAAAGGGCAAAAGCCAAAGGACAAAAAACAAGATCAGGAAGAAGACTTCCTCGGCATCCCAAACCCGCCCAACAGTGCAGCCAACGGCTGCTTGGAAGAAGACTTCTGCGGTGCCGCAGCCGAATCAGCAGCATCCTCAACTTTCCGGATGGAAGAAGGCGACGGCTCATACGGCTTGAGGAAAAAATCATCCACAGGCTGAGCGCGATGATGATGATGCGGCCGATCGAACGAAGCCGAAGAAGAAGCCCCCGAACGCCGACGCCCCGGCCGTTCATCCCGCCCCTCGCGCCCTTCGCGAGCTTCCCGCCGCGGCGCGCGCTCTTCATGGTGATGCCGCACCGGCGTATCAACTGTCAACCGCTGCACATCCAACGGCCGCTTAATGAGCTTCTCAATATCGGCAAGCTGCTTGCGCTCATTCGGGCTACAAAGCGACAAAGCGTCACCGGAAGCCCCAGCACGCCCAGTGCGCCCAATCCGATGCACATAATCTTCCGCATTGAACGGCAGATCGAAATTGATAACAGCAGGCAGCTCGGCAATATCCAGCCCACGCGCCGCCACATCAGTCGCGACCAAAGCCTCGATCTCACCACGCTTGAACGCGTCCAAAGCCTGCATCCGCTCATTCTGCGTCCGGTCACCGTGAATCGCAGTCGCGACAACCCCATCGCGTTCCAGACTGCGCGCCAGACGGCTCGCGCCAATCTTGCTGTTGCAGAACACAATCACCTGCTTGAGGCCGCGCTCACGAATCAACTGAACGACCGCGCCGGTCTTGTCGCCCTCGGCGACTTCAAAAACGATCTGCGTCACATTAGTCGCAGTCGAATTGCTGCGCGCGACTTCGATCGTCTGGGGGTTGCGCAGATACGTGGCAGCCAGCTTCTTGATTTCACCGGAGAACGTCGCCGAAAACAGCAGCGTCTGACGCTCCTTCGGCAGCAGGTTCAGGATGCGCTGCAAGTCGGGCAAAAAGCCCATGTCGAGCATCCGGTCGGCTTCGTCGAGCACGAGGATCTGCACCTGGCCGAGGTTGGCGGTTTTCTGTTGCACGTGATCGAGCAGACGGCCCGGCGTAGCGATCAGAATCTCGACGCCACGGCGCAGTTGCTCGGATTGCGGATTCATATCGACGCCGCCGAACACCACGGCGCTACGCAGCGCCGTGTGCTTGGCATACGCCTGCACATTCGCGGCGACCTGGTCGGCCAGTTCGCGGGTCGGCGTGAGGATCAGCGCGCGCACCGGATGGCGCGCGGGCGATGCGCTCGTGCTGGCCTGCGGCAGCAAGCGCTGGATTATCGGCAGCGAAAAGCTCGCGGTCTTGCCGGTACCGGTTTGCGCGGCCCCCATGACGTCACGTCCGGCCAGCACGACGGGAATCGCCTGCGCCTGAATCGGCGTGGGCGTGGTGTAGCCCGATTCTTTGACGGCTTTCAGGATGTCGGGCGCGAGGCCGAATTGATCAAAAGTCGCAGTACTGGGCGTGACGGCTGTGTCGGACATGGTGGCTTTCGCTAAAAATGCGCTTGGCGCGTGCGCGCGGCAGCGGTCGGAACCGCAGAGGGCATCAGGATGAAGGCGGAGCCACGGCGTTCCGCACGGGACCCGTCAGTATTGCGGGAAACAAATGCGGCCGGCTCCGGCCGGCGGAAACACCCGCCGGAAAGGCCGGTATTGTAGCACTTCAGCAAAAACACTCATGGCGCATCTGCCGGCTTTCTGCTTACGCCTGCGAAAGCCAGCCGGGCACCCTAGTCAACGGGCCGCCCGTGCGGGCTTTGGCAGATCCGGCACCAGGCGCGGCGGCGCCTCGCTGGCAGCGTAGTTGGCGCGCGCGACAGTTGCATGACAGCAGGTTCTTCCCTGCCCTACAGCCGGACGTCGAGAACTGGCTCGGGTTCGGACTCCGGCGCGCGGATAAGACCCACCGCGCACTCAACAATGCGCCCCCCACGCCGAAGGTCCGGACGACGGCAAAGACAACCTCACCGCCGCGCCGCCAAACCATCCGTCACCACATCTCACGCATCACCATCAACCGCATTTCGGTCATATCCTCGATCGCGTAGCGCACGCCCTCGCGTCCCAGCCCGGAATCCTTCACGCCGCCGTACGGCATATTGTCGACCCGGAACGACGGCACGTCGTTGATCACCACGCCGCCCACTTCGAGCACGTCCCAGGCGCGATGCGCATGCGCGAGCGAATCGGTAAACACGCCGGCTTGCAGGCCGAAGTCGCTGTCGTTGACGGTAGCCAGCGCCGAATCGAAATCGTCGAAACGCTCCAGTATCGCCACCGGCCCGAAGGCTTCCTTACGATACAGATCGGTATCGCGCTTCACGCCTTCGAGCAGCGTCGCCTCGAACATCGCACCCTCGACCTTGCCGCCCGCGACGATTTTCGCGCCCGCCTCGACCGCGCTCTCCATCCAGCCGGCGAGGCGTCTGGATTCCGACTCCGAGATCATCGGCCCGACGAAAGTCTTCTCGTCCCTGGGGTCGCCCATCACCAGCGACTTCGTCTTCGCGATCAGCTTGTCGCGCAGCACATCGTAGACCTTTGCATGCACCAGAATCCGCTGCACGCCGATGCAACTCTGCCCCGACTGATAGAACGCGCCGAACGCGAGCCGGTCGACCACGTAATCGAGCTTGCCGCCCTGATCGCCGTCGACGATCGCTGCTGCGTTGCCGCCCAACTCCAGAATCACCTTCTTCTTGCCGGCCTTCTTCTTCAGCTCCCAGCCGACCGCCGGCGAACCGGTGAACGACAGCAGCTTGAAGCGCTCGTCGGTGGTGAATAGATCGGCACCATCCCTATGCGCGGGCAGGATCGAGAACGCGCCCTTCGGCAAGTCGGTTTCCGCCAGAATCTCGCCCATGATCAGCGCGCCGACCGGCGTGCGGCTCGCCGGTTTCAGCACGAACGGCACGCCTGCCGCGATCGCCGGCGCGACCTTATGCGCGGTCAGATTCAACGGAAAATTGAACGGCGAAATGAACGAGCATGGTCCGATCGGCACGCGCTTCACATAGCCGTGATAGCCCTTCGCACGCGGCGAAATTTCCAGATTGATGATCTCGCCGTCAATGCGCACCGACTCTTCGGCCGCGACCTTGAACGTGTCGATCAGCCGTGTGACTTCACCCTTCGAGTCGTTGATCGGCTTGCCGGCTTCGATACAGAGCGCGAGAGCCAGTTCGTCGTAACGCTCGCGAAAGCGCTTCACGCAATGCTCCAGCACGGCCTGGCGCTTGAACGGCGGAAACGCGCGCAACGCGGGCATCGCATCGACGGCGTAGCCGATCGCTTTGTCGATCGCGGCCGCGTCCGCCATCGCGACGCGGGTCGCCACTTCGCCACTGAATTTGTCGGTGACTTCGAGATCGGTGTTGGCGGCCACCGCTTCGTTCGCGAGGTAGTACGGGTAAGTCTTTTGCAACATGACGGGTTCTCCTTGATCCGATGCCTGAGAACGGCAACGCAGCCGAATGCCTATGCCCCGCTGCCGCTCATAGTTGCGCGCTCAGCCGCTTGATCTCGCGATTCAGCACGCGCTCGTTGTCCGAATAGTCGATCGGCAGGTCGATCACATGCACACCGGGCGTCGCGAAACATTCGCGCAGCAACGGTGCGAACTCGGCGGCCGACTCGATGCGATGCCCCTGCGCGCCATAGCTCTGCGCATATGCAACGAAATCGGGGTTGCGCAGCGTCATGCCGTAGTCGGGGAAATTCATATTCTCCTGCTTCCAGCGGATCATGCCGAATGCGTCGTCGCGCAGAATCAGGATCACCAGATCGAGCTTGAGACGCACCGCCGTTTCCAGTTCCTGCGAATTCATCATGAAGCCGCCGTCGCCGCACACGGCCATCACCTTGCGGTCAGGATGTACGATCTTGGTGGCGATCGCCGACGGCAAACCGGCACCCATCGAAGCAAGCGCATTGTCGAGCAGCAGTGAATTCGGTTCGTGCGCGCGGTAGTAGCGCGCGAACCAGATCTTGTACATACCGTTGTCCAGACACACGATGCCGTCCGCCGGCGTCGTCTCGTAGACGTCGTTGACGATCCGCACGGGATACATCGGGAAGCGGTCGTCGTGCTGGCCTTTCACCAGGTGCTCTTCAAAGTGCTGCTTGATTTCCCTGAAGCGCGTGAAATCCCAATGCTCCTGGCGTTCCTTGAGACTTTCCTTCAGCTGCCACACCGCATTGGCGATATCGCCGACCACTTCGATCTGCGGGAAATACACCGTATCGACTTCCGCACCGAGGAAGTTCACGTGAATCACGGTCTTCTCACCCGCCTCGCCGCTGCGCATGAAGAACGGCGGCTTCTCGATCACGTCGTGGCCCACATTGATGATGCAATCCGCGTGGTCGATCGCGCGATGCACGAAGTCGCCGTCGGAAAGCGTTGCGTTGCCGAGCCACATCGGATGCGATTCGTCGATCACGCCCTTGCCCATTTGCGTCGTGAAGAACGGAATGCCGATCTGATCGACGAATTCGCGCAGCATCTTGGTCGTGGTCTTGCGGTTGCCGCCT
The DNA here is from genome assembly GCF_038050405.1 of Paraburkholderia sp. IMGN_8. Classification (NCBI taxonomy): domain Bacteria; kingdom Pseudomonadati; phylum Pseudomonadota; class Betaproteobacteria; order Burkholderiales; family Burkholderiaceae; genus Paraburkholderia; species Paraburkholderia sp. IMGN_8. The sequence goes on from NZ_CP150900.1 coordinate 3,372,805, forward strand.
GCGCCGATCATCAGCAAAGGATGCTTCGCTTTGGTGATCGCTTCGACCGCGCGCGCCACCGCTTTTTCTTCGGCGACCGGACGGCGGCTGTAGCTCTTCGGGATCGGGTGGCCGTCGCCCTCTTCATGCGCGACGTCCTCGGGCAATTCCAGATGCGTGGCGCCGGGCCGCTCTTCCTCGGCCTGGCGGACCGCCTCGCGCACTGCCGCCGGAATATTGGCGATCGATACGATCTGCCGCGTGTATTTGGTGAGCGGCTCCATCATCCGCACCACGTCGACGATCTGGAAATGTCCCTGCTTGCTCGACTTGATCGGCTTTTGCCCGGTGACCATCAGCATCGGCATGCCGCCCAGTTGTGCATACGCGGCGGCGGTCACGAAATTGGTCGCGCCCGGCCCGAGGGTGGCCAGACACACGCCGGTGCGTCCGGTGAGACGCCCGTAAGTGGCGGCCATGAAACCGGCCGCCTGTTCGTGACGCGTCAGGATCAGACGGATTTTCGAGCGGCGCAGCGATTCGAGCAGATCGAGATTTTCTTCACCGGGGATACCGAACACATACTCGACACCTTCGGCTTCCAGCGATTTGACGAACAGATCCGATGCTTTCATGGAGGGTCTCGCTTGATGAAACGACGCAGGCCATCGGCCCGCGCGTTGAGGTCCGGAAACGGACGATCGAAGACGGCCACCACCGCGCCGGCAGCGCACGGCGTAACCTGACGGACACAGCGGGGGCACGGCGTGACGCAGCGAATGCCATGCCGGACAGCTTACTACTCGAACGGAAAGGATGCGCGCAGGCGGGCAATGCTGCAAGGCAAACGCCTGACAAGGCGGGGGGCGGCATTATGAAGGAAGCCGCCACATCGTGCTCAGCGATTGATGGTGATGCAGTCGGACAGCACCGGCGGCGCGTTTTCGCCGGCCGTTGCGTCGTACAGGTCAGCGCGCGGACCTTTGGTCCACCACGTGTAACTGCCGGCCTGATACTTCGCGCCGGAAGCCGAGAGGGTGTTGACGAACAGCAGTTGCTGGCCCTTCACAGGCACGAGCGCGAAGCTCTGGCCGTTCGCCGTGTTCCAGTACGTCACTTGCAGGATCTTGCCGGTCGCGCAGGTGTATTTGTGCGTTTGCCGCTCTCTGGTCTGCATCTCGGCGAGCCGCAATGGCGCGGCCGATGCGTTGCCGTACAGCGTCGCCAGACTCACTACCGCGGTTACCGCAACAAACCATTTCTTCATCGAATGCCTCGATTGTTGTTGCACATCAAGGAGCGCGCCCGAACCGCCCACGGGTCGCGTATAGAAGGCGGACAGATCGGCTTATGGATCGATCACGTCGGCGCACGCATCAGTCGGCGCGGCGGCGACGTGGCCGACCAGCGGCACGATCTTCAAACCCGCAGAAGCGATCCGGCACGGCGCGGCGGCGAGGCCGCACCCTGTCATCCCGGCACACAGCGCGAGCACCACGCCGAGTGCGCCAAGACGGCCCAACGTCACACGCCGCGTACTTTTGCGGGATTCCACGGCCATACCTACCTCTACTTCAATGCTTCAGGATTCGCGCGCTGCGAGCTTGCAAGGCGCGCGGGTTACTTCATTGCATGCCGATACGTTCCGGCGCGGCTCGGTACCCTTTAATCCGCTTCGGTGCACTTCACTTCGTGGAGACTGGATGCACCGCCGCCGCGGCCTGCTTCGCCCGCGAGCGTGCTTCGCCGATGTTCTCGCCGGTAGCGAGCGCCACGCCCATGCGCCGCTTGACGAAACTCTCCGGCTTGCCGAAGAGGCGCAGATCCGCATTCGGCACCGCCAACGCCGCCGCGACGCCTTCGAATGCAATGCCCGCTTCTTCCAGACCGCCGTAAATCACCGCCGACGCCCCCGGCGCGCGCAGCGACGTATCCACCGGCAAACCGAGGATCGCGCGCGCGTGCAACTCAAACTCCGAAAAGCGTTGCGAGCACAGCGTGACCAGACCTGTATCGTGCGGACGCGGGCTGACTTCCGAGAACCATACGTCATCGCCGCGCACGAAAAGTTCCACGCCGAACAGGCCCCTGCCGCCAAGTGCCGCCGTCACTTTGTGCGCCACTTCGCGCGAGCGTTCGAGCGCAAGCGGGCTCATCGGCTGCGGCTGCCACGACTCCACGTAATCGCCCGCCACTTGCACGTGGCCGATCGGGTCGCAGAAATACGTGCTGACCTCGCCGCTCGCCGGATCGATCGCGCGCACGGTCAGCTGGGTGATTTCGTACTCGAAGTCGATAAAGCCTTCGACGATCACGCGGCCGTGATTCACGCGGCCGCCGGCCAGCGCGTATTGCCATGCGGGCTCGACGTCGGCGTCGCTCTTCAACACCGACTGCCCCTTGCCCGACGACGACATCACCGGCTTCACCACGCACGGATAGCCGACCTTGGCGATGCCCGCGCGCAGTTCGTCGAGCGAATCGGCGAATGCGTACGGCGAAGTCGGCAGGCCGAGTTCTTCGGCAGCCAGACGCCGGATGCCTTCGCGGTTCATCGTGAGTTGCGTGGCGCGCGCGGTCGGGATCACTTCGGCGAGGCCGTCGGTTTCGATCGCGGCGAGCGCGTCGGTGGCGATGGCTTCGATTTCTGGGACGATCAGATGCGGGCGCTCCGCTTCGACCAGCGCACGCAACGCGGCGCGGTCGGTCATGTCGATCACGTGTGAGCGGTGCGCGACCTGGTGACCCGGCGCGTTCGGATAGCGGTCGACCGCGATCACTTCGACGCCCAGCCGTTGCAGCGCGATGATCACTTCCTTGCCGAGCTCGCCGGCGCCGAGCAGCATGACGCGCGTGGCGGATTCAGAAAGGGGCGTGCCGATCCGTTGGCCGATCTGCATGAGGTCTCCAGATAAAAAAGTCGGATAAGGGTGGGATTGGGTAGAGCACGATGTTAACATGCGCACCCCGATGCACACCCCAATGCGCCCCCTCGCCGCGCGTCGCTCGCCGGCCCCGCGCTACGGTTTGCGCGCAGTGCGCGCATCGGCGCTGCGGCTCCCTGAATCTGCCCTTGGCACGCCGTTGCACTCGCGTGCGGCGAGCTTAGTGCGTTACCCTTACGCCTTCGCCAGTTTGAAGAGGAACGACGCCATGCTCCAAAGCTCCTCCGCGCGACGTGTTGCGCGCTTCATCGCAACACGTTGTGCGCCGTCGACGGCAACGTTGCCTGCAACGTTGTCTTCGACGTCCGCCGACTCGTTGCCCGCAGCGTCGCGGGCCGAGTCGCAAGCCTTGCCACAGGCAAGGCCGCATCAGCCACACATGGCGGCCCGCCGCCGCGCCTTCACCTTGGCCGGCTCGCCGCTGCTTGACTACGCGCGCACGGCTATCACCGCCTTGAGCGTAGCCGCGCTGTGCAGCGCCTGCGCGATCCCGAAACATCCCGACTCGGAAGCCGCGCCACCCGACCCGTTCAACCCGGCCGCGACGCAGTTGCTCGACGACACCAGCTGGGTGCTCTCGGGCTGGAAACAGGCTGACGGCACGGCGCGCGCGATTCCGTCCGCCGATCAGGGCGCGCCGATCACGCTCATGCTCTCGACCGATAAAGGCCAGCGCCACGCCAGCGGCTTTTCCGGCTGCAACCGCTACATGGGCTCGTATGCGCTGAAAGACGGCAAGCTGAGCTTCGGCACGCTGGGCGGCACGCGCATGGCGTGCATGACGCCGGGCGGACAGATCGAAGGCGCGTATCTCAACGCGCTGACGCACATCGACCGTACCGGCGTGCAAATGCGCGAGCCGCAGCAGATGCAGCTGGTGCTCGATAACGGCGACACGCTGACCTTCGACCGCGGCGCAAAATGATCGGACAGTGCGGATCAGACAATCCGGCGGCCTTATTGCCGCCGATGCTGTCCGCATGACGCGCACGGGTTGCTGCAGCAGCCGTTGTTTTTCACCGACGGCAGGCCGCGCGCCAGCCTGCTTTCCCACTGGACGCAAGCAAACTTGCGTCTGCCATCGAAGCATCGGGCTTCGCCGGTTTAAACTCGACGGGTTGCGCTTTTGCGCGTCCGTCATTCGTTGATGTCTAGCATGCACACGGTAGTTTTCGGCTGGTTCGGCGGGTCAGCCGTCTGGTTCATTCCTCTTTTGTGGCGTCTCGTGAAGTCGGCGCTGCCGGGCGGCGCAGGTTTGCGCGGCCCCGGCACGATCCGCCTATGGCTCGGCTTCGTCTGCGTGATGGTGGCGAGTTGCACGCTGGAGGCGTCGCTGATCGGCGCGGCCGGCGTCAACGGCTTCGGACATGCACTGGCGGCGGGCTTCGGTCATCTGCTCGGCCATATCGGCACGCCGCTCGCGGCGCTCGCGCTGCTGGCGATCAGCTTGCCCTGGCTGATCGACTTCCGCTGGACCGATGTCGCGGTATGGGCCGACGGCGCGTTCGGACTCGGCCTGTCGCGCGGCCTCGCCAAACGCGACGAGGAAGCGCGCCGCCATCGCAGCGCCGATGACGGTTTGCCGTCGCACGTTTCGCCGCCCACCAATACGATGGCGCCCAAAACCAACGGACGTTATGCCCGCCCGACCGTCTGGCGGCCGCCGGCAAGCGGACGTGGCACGGGTGCGGCTGCGGCGGGTGCGTCGGGTGTAGGCGCGGCGTCTCCTGCGGCAGGCAAAGACACGACGGCGCGCGGCGCCGGGTCGAACTGGCGCGCCGGCGGCGTGAAGCAGCGCAGCCAGGCGCCGCAAACCGAGCCGGTACCGCGAACGCCGGCCGGAACGCCGCTGCGTCAGACGCCGGCGCCGAGGCAGCCGCTGAACCAGGACAAGACCGCGGCGTGGATGCCCGCCGAGCCGGTTGCGCCGGCCGGATGGTTGCGTGATCCGGCGACAGCGCCGCGCGGCCCGGCATCCGCCACTGTATCGGGGCCTCTCGCGGCCTCGGCTCGCGACGGCGGCTCGCAGGTGGGCCGGCGCGCCGCTGGAGAGCAACGGCCAGCGGGGTCTCCGGGTGTCGGCGCTGCAGCAGCGGGCCTGGCCGGCGCAGCAGTCGCACCGGCTGTTGCGGCGCAAGCTTCGCAAGCGATGACTGCCGCGCGGACGGTGTCAGGTGCGGCGGCTGGTGCGGCTTCAAGCGCGGCGGCAAGTTCAGCTACCGGCGCGAGCCGTCCGTCCGCCATGCCGGGCTCCTCAGGCGCGGCGCCCGCGGCGTCTTCATCTTCAGGCAGCCGGCCCACGTCCGCCGGACAACCGTTCTCGGCCGCCCCGCGCGCGAACATCGCGTCAACGCCAATTGCGCGTCGTCCGGCTGCTCCGCTCAATTCGCCGGCGCCCAGTTACACGCGGCCGATGCCGACGACGCAGCGAGTCACGCCGCCCGCCAGCGTGCAAGAAACGCTTCGCAGCATCGAGGAAAACACCGCGCGCTGGACTGATCTCGCCGGCGTAAGTCTCGCGCGCAGCACCGGGGTAGAAACCGCGAAGGTGGCGACGGTTCCGCCGGCCTCCGAGGCGCCGTTCGATACCGGGCAACTGGCCGTCAATTCGTCGATCGCGAGCGAGATCGGACAGGCGCCTGCTGATTCGCCAATGCAAACCGCTGAGGCACTGGCCGCACAAGTTGCTGTTACGCCCAATCCGGCTGCGCAAGTGTTCGAAAACTCAACCGCACACGCGCCCGACAACACCGGCACGGTTTCGTCGGCACCCGCGTTTGCTCATGTCGAAGCATTCGCCACCGCGCCGGCATCGAGCCCGCTTGCGGAATCCGAAAGCACGGAAGCTTCGGTGCTGCACGCGAGCGCGGCTTCTTCGCCGGATGAAGTCCAAACAGCGCCCGCTCATCAATCTACCAACGCTGTCATCGAAACGCCGCGGATAGAAGTAGCGCCCGAAGTGCCGGTGGCGGAAAGCAGCGCGCCGGTCGTGCAATGGCCTATCGATTCACCGGCAACCCACATTCCGCAGATCGCGCCCGCCCAAACTCAGACGCAAGGGCAAGCACCTATCGCCGCGGCAGTGCCGGTCGCCGAAGTCGTCATCGATAAAACCTTGGTGCCTTGGGAAACCAGGATCGATGCCGTCGCGTCGCTGCGCGCGGCATCGTCGGCGGGCGCGTCGCGCGTGAGCAGCACCACCGCGCCGAGCGACGCCGCGTCCACGCATCACGCCACACCGTCGCTGCACGTCGTGAGCGCGAGCGAAGCGGCCACGCAAATCGAAGCGGACGCCGCGGACTCCCCCGCCCTATCGGACGTGCTGGAAACGTCGGACATCGTGGCCGCCGTCCCACCGCCAAGCGCATCGCACGCGTCGAACGTGGTTCGCTTCCCCGGCCTCGCGGCGCAAGCCGAACCGGCAGCAACAGCCGATTTCGCCGACGAACGGGCCACCGAACCAGCCACGCCATCGTCCGCGCAATTCACCGCTGAATCATGGGTGGAGCCTGCCGAACCTGCCGTCGTCCCGCGCCCACCGCTGCGCGGCCACAGCCCGGCCAACGGTTTCGAATTCCGCGCGCCCGCCGCGTCGATGGTCGAATTGCCGACGCTCGATCTGCTCGCGCGCGCCGACACCGACGTCGAACCGGTTTCCGAAGAAAAGCTCACCGAAACCGGTCAGTTGATCGAACAGCGCCTGCAGGAATTCAAAGTGCCGGTCACCGTGGTCGGCGCATCGGCGGGTCCGGTCATCACGCGCTTCGAAGTCGAGCCGGCGCTCGGCGTGCGCGGCAGTCAGATCGTCGGCTTGATGAAGGACTTGTCGCGCGGCCTCGGCCTCACGTCGATCCGCGTGGTCGAGACGATTCCCGGCAAGACCTGCATGGGCCTCGAATTGCCGAACGCCAGGCGTCAGACGATCCGGCTCTCCGAAATCCTCGAAGCGAACGTCTATCAGCACTCGCATTCGCAGTTGACGCTGGCGATGGGCAAGGACATCACCGGTCATCCGGTCGTCGCCGATCTGGCGAAGGCGCCGCACATGCTGGTCGCGGGCACGACCGGTTCGGGCAAGTCGGTGGCGATCAACGCGATGATCTGCTCGCTGCTCTACAAGGCGACGCCCGAAGAAGTGCGCCTGATCATGATCGATCCGAAGATGCTGGAACTGTCGGTGTATGAAGGCATCCCGCATCTGCTCGCGCCGGTCGTCACGGATATGAAGCTGGCAGCCAACGCGCTGAACTGGTGTGTCGGCGAAATGGAAAAGCGCTATCGGCTGATGTCGGCGGTCGGCGTGCGCAATCTGGCCGGCTTCAACCAGAAAATCCGCGACACCGAAGCCAAGGGCAAAAAACTCGGCAATCCCTTCTCGCTGACGCCCGAAGCGCCGGAGCCGCTCGCACCGCTGCCGCTGATCGTGGTGGTGATCGACGAGCTGGCCGACCTGATGATGGTCGCGGGCAAAAAGATCGAAGAACTGATCGCGCGGCTCGCGCAGAAAGCGCGCGCCGCCGGCATCCACCTGATTCTCGCGACGCAGCGACCGTCGGTGGATGTGATCACCGGCCTGATCAAGGCGAACATTCCGACGCGGGTCGCGTTCCAGGTGTCGTCGAAGATCGACTCGCGCACGATTCTCGATCAGATGGGCGCCGAATCGCTGCTCGGCCAGGGCGACATGCTGTTCCTGCCGCCGGGCACGGGCTATCCGCAGCGCGTACACGGCGCATTCGTCGCCGACGAGGAAGTGCACCGGATCGTCGAATATCTGAAGCAGTTCGGCGAGCCGCAATACGAGGAGGGCATTCTCGACGGCCCGGCCACCGAAGGTGCATCGCCGGATCTGTTCGGCGACACGCCGGATGCCGAAGCCGATCCGCTCTACGACGAAGCCGTCGCCTTCGTGGTGCGCACGCGGCGGGCGTCGATCTCGTCGGTGCAGCGGCAATTGCGCATCGGCTATAACCGGGCGGCGCGCCTTGTCGAGCAGATGGAGACAGCGGGTCTGGTGTCGGCGATGGGTATCAACGGCAGCCGCGAAGTGCTCGCGCCTGGACCGGCTGAATAGGCAGGGCGAAGCCGACCATAAAAAAGCGGGCCGCTCGAAGCGGCCCGCTTTTTTATCCAACGCGTGTATTCACATCACATCATGCACATCACCCATCCTCACGACGGCGAAACCAGCTTGAAATCCACCGGCGAGCCGATGTCGATCCGTTTCGGATTCGTTTCGAGCAATCCGGTCTGCTGATCGCGCTTGAACACGTACACGGTATCGCTGTTCTGATTGCCGACGATCAGCCAGTTGCCGGTCGGGTCGATCGCGAATTCACGCGGCGCCTTGCCGAGGCTCGACTGGTGCCCGATCTTCTTCAGACAGCCGTTGCCCGGGTCGACCGAGAAGATCACGATGTCGTTCGCATCGCCGCGATTGGATGCATACAAAAAGCGCCCGTCCGGTGACAGATGGATCGCCGCGGCGCCCACCGCGCCCTTGAAACCCGGCTCCGTCAGCGACAGCGTCTGCACTTGCGCCAGCTTGCCGTCGTTGTACTCGAAGGTGCTGACCGTGGCGGCCAGTTCGCTCGTCAGATACGCATGCTTGCCGTCGACGCCGAACACCAGGTGGCGCGGGCCGGTGCCTGCCTTCTCCTGCGTGTAGCGCCAGTCGGTCGGGCTGAACAGACCGCGGCTGCCGTCAGACGTGTAGCGATACGAGTACAGCTTGTCGGCGCCGAGGTCTTGCGCGAACAGGTAGCGGCCGTCCGGCGAGAACACCGTCGAGTGAACGTGTGAGTTGTCCTGGCGGCCCTTCACCGGACCGCCGCCTTCGTGATGCACGGTGAGCACCGAGCTGCCGATCTGACCGTCCGCCTGCAACGGGAACACCGCGAAGCTGCCGCCCGGGTCGGCGGCCACCGAGTAGTTCGCGCTCAGCAGATACTTGCCGTCCGGCGAGAGGCTCAAATAGCACGGATCATTGCCGTCCGATGACACCTTGTTGAGGAAGGTCAGCTGACCACTCGTGGCGTCGAAGCGGAATGCGCTGATGCCGCCGCGCTGCGTGGCCGGCCCGTTGTCGCCGGGCATTTCGTTGACCGCATACACGAAGCGGCGGTCGCGGCTGACCACCAGATACGACGGGTTGACCGTCTGTGCGACCGACACACGCGTCGCCTCGCCGGTCTTCGTGTCGAAGCGATAGACGTAGAGCCCTTCGCTCTTGCCGCCCGTATAAGTGCCGACCAGCAGGTCGTAGACGCCGTCGGCGGGAGCCGGGCCTGTATCTTGCGCAAACGCATGCGACGCAACAATCGAGACCATGAGCACGAAACCTTTTATTATCGGGCGGGCGGCGCGCAAAGGAACCGGCCGTCCAGCGGACCATGAAGCAGACGGTAAAGCAGAGATTGGTACGGCACGCACTGCGGCCCGGTTACTACGGCGCATAAGACCTCCTGGACATCGGTTATTTGGTTGATTCGGTTGTATCGGTGTCTCTGGTCTGCCGCGCCATCGGTCGAGCATTGTCGTTATCGACGCAAGTATAAAAGCGTTGCGCCGGATCATGCAGCCAAGCCGGCTACCGGCGTGCATGTGCATCATTTGTCCCGCCTGGCGGGTCGTTTTTTCTCAAACGAGTCTCATATCACGGAGTCTTCATGAACGTCACACTCAGCCTGGGCCCGCTCGTTTCGTTGATCGCCGGCATTCTGATTCTCGTCATGCCGCGCCTGTTGAACTACATCGTCGCGCTCTATCTGATCATCATCGGCATCATTGGGCTCTTCGGCGTGGGGTCGTCGCACTTCTGAGCGGCAGCGGACAGCAGGATGGGATGGACGGCCGGGAGCGCAGTGCGAGCCCGGCGACCGGTCCGCATGAGCGCGGCCGGCGAAGGAATGGCACAAACGAAAGGAACGACGCGAACGACATGAACAGCACGCGCGGTGGCGGTTGCCGTAATGGCGAACCAGGCTGTAACGCTAAGCGGCAGACTCGCGCGGTAAAAACCGCGGCACCGCCGGTCAGCCGTTCGACAGTTGATCGAGCCGCAGGCGCCCCTGCAACGACAGCGCGCCGACGGCATAATGGCCGTCACCTTCGCGGTAATGCCGGAAGCAGGCCCGTTCGACCAGAAAGGCCGCAGCGGCCAGCATCCCGTTGCGGGACAGGCCGAGCCGGCCAGGATCGAGCGGCAGCATCGAATCGTCGGCAAGTTCGCTGGCGGCCGAGAGAATCGTGATGCAATCGGATTTCGACGGGTTCAGCATAGCTTTTGTCCTCCAAGACGGCGTCTACACGCGCCAGGGGCAAGACCGATGCGCTATCGTGAAGGCTGGTTGCACCGGGTTGAAATCAGAGTGTAGGCAGCGATTTGACAATTTACCAACTCGCGTTTTGCCCCATTGCGCGTTGAACCAAAGCGCATCGCGAGAGTCCGGTAGTAACAACGGCACCAAGCGCAGCGGCCATGGCCACGCGCACTAGAGACACGCTCACCATGCCCGCACTCATCGAAGACTATGCGCTCATCGGCGACGGCCACACGGCCGCGCTCGTCTCCCGCGAAGGTTCCGTCGACTGGCTCTGCTGGCCGCGCTTCGACTCCGGCGCCTGTTTCGCCGCCTTGCTCGGCACGCCCGAAAACGGCCGCTGGCTGATTTCGCCCGTCTCCGACACGCCGCCAAAAATCACGCGCCGTTATCGCGGCGAAACCCTGATCCTCGAGACGGATTTCGAAACGCCCGAGGGCGCGGTCACGCTGATCGATTTCATGCCGCCGGGCAACGGCTGGTCGGAGATGGTGCGGATCGTGGTCGGCAAACGCGGCACCGTGCGCATGCGGATGGAACTGGTGCTGCGCTTCGATTACGGCTTCTCGGTTCCGTGGGTCGATCGCCTGAAGCACGACAACGGCATCAAGGCGATCGCCGGCCCGGACACCGCGGTACTGCGCACGCCGGTCGAACTGCGCGGCGAGAACATGAAGACCGTCGCCGAGTTCACCGTGACCGAGCGCGAACGGGTGCCGTTTGCGCTGGCGTATGCGGCCTCGCATCTGCGCATTCCGCCCGCCCGCGATCCACACACGGCGCTTGCGCGCACCGAGAATCACTGGCTCGAATGGTCGGCGCGCAGCACGGTCGAAGGCAAGTGGGCCGAGCCGATCCGCCGCTCGCTGATTACGCTGAAGGCGCTCGCGTACGAGCCGACCGGCGGCATCGTCGCGGCCCCCACGACCTCGCTGCCGGAGCAGCTCGGCGGCACGCGCAACTGGGACTACCGCTACTGCTGGCTGCGCGACGCCACCATCACGCTGCTGGCGATGATGCGCGGCGGCTACTACGACGAGGCGCGCGCGTGGCGCACCTGGCTGGGCCGCGTGATGGCCGGCGCGCCGGATCAGTTGCAAATCATGTACGGCATCGCCGGCGAACGGCGCCTGCCCGAGTTCGAAATCGACTGGCTGCCGGGCTACCAGGACGCCAAGCCGGTGCGAATCGGCAACAACGCGGTCGGCCAGCGGCAGCTGGACGTCTACGGCGAAGTGATGAACGCGCTGCATCTGGCGCGCGTCGGCGGCCTGCAGGCGGACGACACCGCGTGGAACGTGCAACGCGCGCTGCTTCGCCACCTCGACAGGATCTGGCAAGAGCCCGACGAAGGCATCTGGGAAACGCGCGGCGGCCGTCAGCATTTCACGTTCTCGAAGGTGATGGCGTGGGTCGCCTTCGACCGCGCCATCAAGTCGGCCGAGAAGTTCAAGCTGGACGGCCCACTCGACGAATGGCGCGCAACCCGCGCGACAATCCAGGCGGAGGTCTGCGCGAAGGGCTGGAGTCCAACGCTCAACGCGTTCACCCAGTATTACGGCAGCGATCAGCTCGATGCGAGCGTGTTGCTGCTGCCGCTGGTCGGCTTCCTGCCGCCGGACGATCCACGCATCAAAGGCACGGTGGCGGCGATCGAAAAAGATCTGATGCATAACGGCTTCGTGATGCGCTACCGCTCCGCTGAATATGACGACGGCCTGCCGCCCGGCGAGGGCACCTTCCTCGCGTGCTCGTTCTGGATGGTGGACAACCTCGCGCTGCAAGGCCGCATCGATGAAGCCCATGCGATGTACGAACGGCTGCTCGCGCTCTGCAACGACGTCGGTCTGCTGTCAGAAGAGTACGATCCAACGGCGAAGCGCCTGGTCGGCAATTTCCCGCAGGCGTTTTCGCATGTGGCGCTGGTGCACACCGGTTTGAACCTGATGAAGCACGAGCAGAAGATGGCCGAGGCCACCGGCCAGCCGCCCGATATCGGCGCCACGGAAGCAGCAGAATTCAAAGCTGCGGCAACCCCTGATAGCGGCGCAGCAACATCGCCGGTAGCATGATTTAATGACAATTTGCGCGTTGCCCGCGCGCAAATTGCTGCATTGCACAAATGCATTTTGTTCGATATGATCGACTAGACTGTCGGCCGAAAATCAATGTGCCAACAACCAATACGGCCTGCCGCAACGCCATACGCGTGTTTGCGAAGCCCCATGCGAACCGCTTAAGAACGGAGCACCCATGCTCTACCAATTGCACGAATTCCAGCGGGCGATGTTGAGCCCCCTCACCGCCTGGGCTCAGGCCGCGTCGAAATCCTTTGCGAATCCGGCCAGTCCCCTTGCCTATGTGCCCGGCGCGACCCGCCTGTCGGCCGGCTACGAACTGCTGTACCGGCTCGGCAAAGACTACGAAAAGCCCGAGTTCAACCTTCATCAAATCGTCAAAGACGGCCATAACATCCCGATCATTGAACAAACGATCATCGAGAAGCCGTTTTGCCGCCTGATGCGCTTCAAGCGTTTCGCGGACGACAGCGACGCTGTTACCCAATTGAAAGACGAGCCCATCGTCCTGGTGTGCGCACCGTTGTCCGGCCACCACGCCACGCTGCTGCGCGATACCGTGCGTACGTTGCTGCAAGACCACAAGGTCTACCTGACCGACTGGATCGACGCGCGCATGGTGCCGCTCGAAGAGGGCGAATTTCACCTCGACGACTACATCGCCTACATCCAGGAATTCATCCGTCACATCGGCGCGAAGAATCTGCATGTGATCTCGGTATGCCAGCCGACCGTGCCGGTGCTCGCCGCCATCTCCCTGATGGCGAGCCGCGGCGAAGACACGCCGCGCACCATGACGATGATGGGCGGCCCGATCGACGCGCGTAAGAGCCCGACTTCGGTCAACTCGCTCGCCACGCAGCACTCGTACGAATGGTTCGAGAACAACGTGATCTTCACCGTGCCGCCGAACTATCCGGGCGTGGGTCGCAAGGTTTATCCGGGCTTCCTGCAACACACCGGCTTTGTCGCAATGAATCCGGAGCGGCACGCGGCGTCGCATTGGGACTTCTACCAAAGCCTGCTGCGCGGCGACGAAGACGACGCCGAAGCGCATCGCCGCTTCTACGACGAGTACAACGCCGTGCTGGACATGGCCGCCGACTATTACCTGGACACGATCCGCGTGGTGTTCCAGGAATTCCGTCTTGCGGAAGGCACATGGGACGTCGCCGGCGAGCGGGTACGGCCGCAGGACATCAGGAAGACTGCGCTCTTCACGATCGAAGGCGAGTTGGACGATATCTCCGGCGACGGCCAGACTTTCGCCGCGCATGAGTTGTGCAGCAGCATTCCGGAGACGGAGAAGCGTCACTTCACCGCCGAGAAATGCGGCCACTACGGCATTTTCTCGGGCCGCCGCTGGCGCACTATCATTTATCCGCAGTTGCGCGACTTCATCCTCGAGCACAACAAGGCGCCGAAGGTGACGAAGGAAAAAGTCGAAGCCTGAACACCGCGCAGACAGATAGAACAACGGCCTCTTTGGAGGCCGTTGCCGTTTTTTAACCTGCGGCGAGGCCTATTTTCGCAACAGATACGCGAGCAGCAATTCCGTGTTCATCTGCACGAGTTCGCTGCGTTCGCCTGCGCTGCTGAAATCGCGGCCGAGCGTCGCTTCGAGTGTGAAACGGTTCGACACGATGTAGTAGCCCATGCCGGACAGCGTCACGTAAAAGCGCAACGGATCGACGTTGGTGCGAAACAGCCCGGCGCGCTGGCCGCGCTCAAGAATGCCGCCGAGCGTAGCGACGATCGGCGAGATCATTTCGCGGATGCGCGTCGACTTCTGCATGTAGCGTGCCTCATGCAGATTCTCGTTATTGACGAGACGCAGCAACTCGGGATGATCGCGGTAGTAATCCCAAACAAAATGCGCAAGGCGTGTAACGGCCTCGACCGGCGCGACACCGTTCAGTTCGAGCGCGCGTTCCGCTTCATTGAGCGCGCTGAATGCGTGCTCGAGTACAGCAGTGAAAAGCTGCTCCTTACTACCGAAGTAGTAGTAGAGCATGCGTTCATTAGTTTCCGCGCGGCGGGCGATCTGATCGACGCGTGCGCCGAACAACCCACCATTTGCAAACTCTTCGGCCGCCGCAAGCAGAATGCGGCGCCGCGTGCCTTCAGGATCTCTTTTGATTTTCGGCTGATTCATGGTGGCATCGTCTTCGTGAGCCGCGTTATCCGGATCGCGCCGCCGGCCTCTCCTCGGGCCTTGCACCGCCAGCGTCGAACGGGCGCGCCATGGTTGGGGGACACCCTTCTGCGGTCTTTCGAAAAAGCGCTTCGATTATGGCACATGGATTGCGGATCGCAATTGGGGAAATCGGCGATAATGTGCTATTTAGTTCAAGCCCGGTGCCAGCGAGCGCTTGCGTGGATCCGCTTCAACTCGCGCCTCCACTCGCGCCTCTATTTGCGCCTCTATTTGCGCCTGTATTCGCCTATATTGGCGTGTGTTAGCACGCTTTCGCCGCGCTTTTGTGTTGCCCCAGCCCGCCGCGTGTTTTCCCCAGGTCGCGCTCGGCAAGCTGTGCGGCCGCAAGGCAAGCCCCAACGTCGTAACCGTGACCAACTCCATAACACTCGCAGACCGCATCGAGGATCTGCTGCCCCAAACGCAATGCACGAAGTGCGGCTATCCCGCATGCCGCCCGTACGCCGAAGCAGTCGCCAGCGGCGAGGCCAATTACAACCAGTGCCCGCCGGGCGGCGCCGAAGGCGTCGCGCGCCTCGCCGCGTTGCTCGGCAAGCCGGTGATTCCGCTCAATTCCGCCAACGGTGTCGAACGGCCGCGCCCTTTGGCGGTTATCGACGAACAACTTTGCATCGGTTGCACGTTGTGCATGCAGGCCTGTCCGGTCGACGCAATAGTTGGCGCACCGAAACAGATGCACACGGTGATCGCGGAACTCTGCACCGGCTGCGACCTGTGTGTGCCGCCTTGTCCGGTCGACTGCATCGCGATGCCGCCCGTCACTGGTGAAGCGACCGGCTGGGACGCATGGAGCCAGGCCCAGGCCGACGCCGCGCGTGAACGCCATGACCGGCGCGAGGCGCGTCTTGCGCGCGAACGCGAAGCCGCCGAAGCGCGTGCTGCAGCGCGGCGAGCCGCGAGCAGCGCGCCTGCACTCGGCGCTGGAACCGGCGCTGCGACTTCGGCCGATGCATCGCCCGCGGTGCCCGCAGCGTCTGTAACGGACGACGCCGAAGCGAAAAAACGCGCGATCATTCAGGCCGCGCTCGATCGAGCGCGCAAGAAGAAAGAAGAGCTGGCCGCCAAAGGCCAAGGTCCGCTGAACACCGAGCGTGTCAGTGCCGACGTCCAGGCGCAGATCGATGCCGCCGAAGCACGCCGCCGCCGTCTTGGACTCACAACGGACGACAACACCGCCCCCCCTTCCACGAAGCGCTAATCGCGCCTGCACGCCCCGCATGAACGCGAACAAACGCCGCGCCATCTACGAGACGCTTCAGAGTCTCAATCCGCATCCCACGACCGAACTCGAGTACACCACACCGTTCGAATTGCTGATTGCCGTGCTGCTGTCGGCGCAAGCCACCGACGTCTCGGTCAACAAGGCGATGCGCAAGATGTTCCCGGTCGCGAACACGCCGCAGCAGGTGTTCGATCTCGGCGAAGAAGGAGTCGCCGGCTACATCAGGACCATTGGCCTCTATCGAACCAAGGCGAAGAATGTGATTGCGACTTGCCGCATTCTGCTCGACCAGTACGGCGGCAAAGTACCGGAAGATCGCGAAGCGCTCGAGAGCCTGCCCGGCGTCGGCCGAAAAACGGCGAACGTGATTCTGAACACGGCGTTCGGTCATCCGACCATCGCCGTCGATACGCACATCTTTCGCGTTGCCAATCGAACCGGTCTCGCGCCGGGAAAAGATGTGCGCGCGGTCGAACAGGCGCTGGAGAAATTCACGCCGGCCGAATTCAAGCAGGATGCGCATCACTGGCTGATCCTGCACGGCCGTTATGTGTGCAAGGCGCGCCGGCCGGAATGCTGGCATTGCGTGATCGAGCCGCTGTGCGAGTTCCGGCCGAAGACGCCGCCGCCGGATCTCTGAACACGGCGCGGTTGGGCAAACGTATGAGAAAGCGCCGCGTCGCCGCGACCGCGCGGGGCGCTCGGGGCGCTCGGGGCGCTCGGGGCGCTCCAGCAGCTTGCGGCCCCCGCCAGCAAGCCGCCCTGCCCCGGCGTAAAATGGCGCCCTGCACGCCCGCCTCACACTCAACGCACCGGTCCCACGATGTTCAATCCCAGCCGCGACGAAGTCCGCCTCTTTTTCACCGACACCTGGCGCAAACAGCGTCAAGGCGAAATCCTGACGCCGCTCGAGGCAATCGCCGCGGACTGGATCGTCGAGCATCCCGAGTACCACGCCGATCTGGCCGATAGCGAAGGCGCGGCGACCCAGGACTACTCGCCCGAACGCGGGCAGACCAACCCGTTCCTGCATCTGTCGATGCATCTGGCGATCACTGAGCAATTGTCGATCGACCAGCCGCCGGGCATTCGCGCGGCGCACGAGCGCCTCGCCGCCCGCCTCGGCTCGACCCATGAAGCACAGCACGCGATCATGGATTGCCTAGGCGAAACCATCTGGGAAGCGCAGCGCACCGGCACGCCGCCGGATACAGACGCGTATTTGCAGCGCATCGAGCGGCGCGCCACGCGGGACTAGGCGGGACTAAGCGGCAAGCACGCCCGGCCAGAGCCGTCGTGCAACAAACCGCGCGCGGCTCCAAAAGCAGAACACCCCGCCGAAGCAGGGTGTCGTTCAATCAGAAACTGTGCAAAAAGAGCGCCGCGCGCTTACTTCTTCTGCACGAGATCGCCGTTCAGCGATTCGACATAGGCCGCGATGTCTTTCATGTCGCCAATCGACAAGCTTTGCACCTGCGCCTGCATGATCGCGTTGTTGCGACCGAGGTGCGGGTTGCCGTTGCCCATCTGATACTGGCGCAGCGCCCAGTAGACATAGTCGGAGTGCTGACCGGCGAGCTTCGGATATTCCGGGCTCACCGGCTTGTTCAGGTTGACACCGTGGCAAGCCGCGCAGTTGTGACTGTCGGCCAGCACCTTGCCATTGCCGGCGTCAGCGGCGTGCGCGACGTTCGCTGCAACCAGACCGATCAATGCCGCCGACGCGCATGCAGCCTTGAACACCGTGTGGAGTGCCTGTTGGGGCTTATTCATGAATTCTCCTATCCCGCGAATATAAATAACCGAGTGACCGACGCCGATCACTTGTCGGGATTGTTCTTCGAAGAGGAATTTTGCGCTGCGTAGTAGGCAGAGATATCGGCGATGTCCTGATCCGACAGCGACACGGTGATCGCGTGCATCGTTTCGAAATGGCGGTCGCCCTTCTTGTAGCCGCGCAGCGCGTTCTCGAGATACGCCTGATTCTGGCCGCCGAGCATCGGCACGCGGTAGACCTCAGGGTAAGCGGTGCGGTATTCAGGAATGCCGTGGCAGCCAATACACATCGCGACCTTGCCTTGGCCCGCCTTCGCGTTGCCGACGACATCCGCTGCCTGCGCACTGGCCGCATAGCCCGCGAGCACCGACAGCGCTGCGATCACGACGTGTTTGCCGACGAATTTATTCATAGCATGTAACCTGGCTTGAGGGGAAACGGGCGCCCAAAAAGGCAACGGCCCGCGCCGTTATTCTTATAGGGTAGCCACGCAGGCCAAAAAAATCGGGCTAATTGTACCGCGACGCCGCGCCGAACGTCCACCGCGCGGGGCAGCGGCGCATTTACCCGCCGCAAAGCCGCGGCTAGCGCCGCTTTGCGCCGCCCGTGCCTGCTCCGCACGACTTCGCGCCGACCGCCGCGATCCGACCGGTTTTGCCGGGCGCGCCCGGTGTGCCCGGCACGCCCGCCCACCGGGCTCGCCGGGCGAGCATATGGGCCGCTCGCGGTCGCCGCATGAGCGCCCGGATAGGCGCCGACACCGCGGGTGAAACCATACGCGAGCCCGATTCAGCCCAACAGGCCTTCTGACTTATACTGGAATTTTTCCCGAAAAGAGCACCTCGCCATGCGTTTCGAAGGCTCATCGCAATACGTCGCCACCGACGATCTCAAGCTCGCGGTCAACGCCGCGATGACGCTGAAACGCCCGCTGCTGATCAAGGGCGAACCCGGCACCGGCAAAACCATGCTGGCCGAAGAGGTCGCCGCCGCCCTCGGCATGCCGCTCCTGCAGTGGCATATCAAGTCCACCACCAAGGCGCAGCAGGGTCTGTACGAGTACGACGCGGTGTCGCGCCTGCGCGATTCGCAGCTCGGCGACGAACGCGTCAAGGACATTAGCAACTACATCGTCAAGGGCGTGCTGTGGCAGGCGTTCGAGTCGGAAGAGCAAACGGTGCTGCTGATCGACGAGATCGACAAGGCCGACATCGAATTCCCGAACGACCTGCTGCGCGAACTCGACCGCATGGAGTTCTACGTGTACGAAACGCACGAGCTGATTCGCGCCAAACGGCGCCCGCTCGTGATCATCACGTCGAACAACGAGAAGGAACTGCCCGACGCGTTCCTGCGCCGTTGCTTCTTCCACTACATCAAGTTCCCCGATCCAGTGACGATGCAGCAGATCGTCGAGGTGCATTACCCCGGCATCAAGAAGGAACTGCTGAGCTCGGCCATGCAGAGCTTTTTCGAATTGCGCAATGTGTCGGGGCTGAAGAAGAAGCCGTCCACGTCGGAACTGCTCGACTGGCTGAAGCTGCTGCTCGCCGAAGACATTCCGCCCGAAGCGCTGCGCTCGTCCGACCAGAAGCAGATCATCCCGCCGCTGCACGGCGCCCTGCTGAAGAACGAGCAGGACGTGAGCCTGTTCGAGCGGCTGATCTTCATGAACCGCAATAATCGCTGAAACCGCTGAAACCTGGGTCTTGACCCGGGTCGATATCCCGTTGGTGAGCGCGCAGTACCGCACCCCAGCCGCACGCCAGCCGCACGCCAGCCGCCGTAGAGGAAACAGCATGCTGATCGACTTCTTTTATTCGCTACGCGCGGCCAAACTGCCGGTGTCGGTGAAGGAATATCTGACGCTGCTCGAAGCGCTGAAAGCCAACGTGATCGCACCGTCGCTCGACGACTTCTACTATCTCGCGCGCATCACGCTGGTCAAGGACGAACAGTACTTCGACAAGTTCGACCAGGCGTTCGGCGCGTATTTCAACGGTGTCGCGCAAACCTCGGAGCTCGCCTTCGACGTCCCGCTCGACTGGCTAAAGAAGAAGCTGCAACGCGATCTGTCGCCCGAGGAGAAAGCGCAGATCGAAGCGATGGGCGGCCTCGACAAGCTGATGGAGCGCCTCAAGGAACTGTTCGACGAACAGAAAGAGCGCCACGAAGGCGGCAGCAAATGGATCGGCACGGGCGGCACGTCGCCGTTCGGCAACGGCGGCTACAACCCGGAGGGCGTGCGCATCGGCAGCGATGCGGCGGGCAATCGCACTGCGGTCAAGGTGTGGGAAGCGCGCGCCTACCGCGATTACGACGACCAGGTCGAAATCGGCACGCGCAATATCAAGATCGCGCTGCGCCGCTTGCGCCGTTTCGCGCGCGAAGGCGCCGCCGAAGAGCTCGATCTGCCCGACACGATCCGCAGCACCGCCGCGAACGCCGGCTGGCTCGACCTGAAGATGGTGCCGGAGCGGCACAACAAGGTGAAAGTACTGATGCTGCTCGACGTGGGCGGCTCGATGGACGATCACATCAAACGCACCGAAGAACTGTTTTCGGCCGCCAAGGCTGAGTTCAAGCACCTCGAGTTCTACTACTTCCACAACTGCGTGTACGACTTCCTGTGGAAGAACAATCGCCGCCGCCACGCCGAGCGGATGCCGACGTGGGACGTGCTGCACAAGTTCACGCCGGATTACAAGCTGATCTTCGTCGGCGATGCAACGATGAGTCCGTACGAAGTGCTGCAACCGGGCGGCTCGGTCGAATACAACAACCCCGAAGCCGGCGCCGTGTGGCTGCGGCGCCTCGCGGATCATTTCCCGCATTATGCGTGGCTGAATCCGGAGCCGGAGGGCTTGTGGGCGTACCGGCAGTCGGTCAGCGCAATCCGCGAAGTGCTCGGCCACCGCATGTATCCGCTCACGCTCGCCGGCCTCGAAACGGCAATGCGCATGCTGAGCAAATAATCGGGTCGCGCTTTATCCTCAACTATAAGAAAACATCTGCATGAGTCCGTTTTCATCGCCTGATTTGTCCCCTGCCACCGTATTGCCCGGGCGTCTCAAACCGTTCGCCGACACCGCGCTGTCAGCCGTCGTCGCCGGCTTCGTCGCGATGATGACCGGCTACACCAGTTCGCTGGTGCTGATGTTCCAGGCGGGCCAGGCCGCGCATCTGACCGATGCGCAGATTTCGTCGTGGATCTGGGCGTTGTCGATCGGTATGGCGGTCTGCACGATCGGCCTCTCGCTGCGTTTTCGCGCGCCGATCGTGATCGCATGGTCGACGCCCGGCGCGGCGCTGCTGGTGTCGTCGCTGCCGCATGTGACTTACGCGGAGGCGATCGGCGCGTTTATCGTCTGCGCGTTGCTGCTGACCGTGGTCGGCCTGACCGGCTGGTTCGATACGCTGATGAAGAAAATCCCCGCGGGCATCGCATCGGCATTGCTGGCGGGCATTCTGTTCGAAATCGGCATCGAGATTTTCCGCGCCGCGCAATTCCAGACCGCCCTCGTGCTGACGATGTTCTTCACGTACCTGATCGTCAAACGTCTCGTACCGCGCTACGCGATCGTGACGACGCTGATCGTCGGCACGGCCGCCGCCGGCGGCCTCGGCTTGCTCGATTTCAGCCGCTTTCATGTCGCGCTCGCCCATCCAGTGTTCACGATGCCGGCGTTCTCGGTGGCCGCGAGCATCAGCATCGGGATTCCGCTGTTCGTCGTCGCGATGGCGTCGCAGAACGTGCCGGGCATTGCCGTGCTGCGCGCCGACGGTTACACGACGCCGTCCGCGCCGCTGATTTCGACGACCGGCATCGTCTCGCTGTTGCTCGCGCCGTTCGGCTCGCACGGCATCAATCTTGCGGCGATCACGGCGGCGATCTGCACCGGCCCCGAGGCGCACGAAAACCGCGACAAGCGTTACACCGCGGCGGTCTGGTGCGGCATTTTCTATCTGATCGCCGGGATTTTCGGTGCCACCATCGCCGCGCTGTTCGCGGCCTTGCCGAAGGCGCTGGTCGTCTCCGTCGCCGCGCTGGCGCTCTTTGGTTCGATCATGAGCGGCCTCGCCAACGCGATGCACGACCCCAAACAGCGCGAGGCGGCGCTGGTGACGTTCATGGTGACGGCCTCGGGCCTCACCCTGCTGTCAATCGGCTCGGCATTCTGGGGACTGGTTGCGGGCGTGCTGACGCAACTGGTGCTGAACGCGCGCCGCGCCTGAAGCGTCGACGAAAAAACGGCGGCTGAAATCCGCATGAACTGTTCGCCGGGGGCAGGTGTCCACACTGCATCAGGCGATCCGCCATAGAATAGAAGTATCCGGCAGCGTTTCCCGGCAAGATGACGGGCAAATGCTGCAGCGTGACCCGCGGCCGCCAGGGCTTTTTGTATTTTTTGTACTTTTTGTCCGGCGGCGACCTCATTTTTCCTGAACCATGGCGCACCTACGCCCTGAAGGCTCGAACATGACAACCGCACTCGACCAACTCAAGCAATACACCACCGTCGTGGCCGATACCGGCGACTTCCAGCAGCTCGCCCAATACAAGCCGCAGGACGCGACCACCAATCCGTCGCTGATTCTGAAGGCCGTGCAGAAGGACGATTACCGTCCGCTGCTCGAAAAGACCGTGAAAGAGCACGCGTCGAAGCCGGTCGGCACGATCATCGATCATCTGCTGATCGCATTCGGCACCGAAATCCTCAAGATCATTCCGGGCCGCGTGTCGACCGAAGTGGACGCGCGCCTGTCGTTCGACACTCAAGCGTCGATTGCGAAGGGCCGCGAACTGATCGGCCTGTACCAGGAAAAGGGCATCGGCCGCGAACGCGTGCTGATCAAGCTGGCTTCCACCTGGGAAGGCATCCGCGCCGCCGAAGTACTGCAGAAAGAAGGCATCCGCTGCAACATGACGCTGCTGTTCTCGCTCGCGCAGGCGGCCGCCTGTGCCGAAGCGGGTGCGCAGCTGATTTCGCCGTTCGTCGGCCGCATCTACGACTGGTACAAGAAGAACGCCGGCAGCGCGTGGGACGAAGCGAAAGACGGCGGCGCCAACGATCCTGGCGTCAAATCGGTGCGCCGCATCTACGCGTACTACAAGAAGTTCGGCTACAAAACGGAAGTGATGGGCGCGAGCTTCCGCACGCCGGGTCAGATCCTCGAACTGGCCGGCTGCGATCTGCTGACCATCAGCCCGGATCTGCTGCAAAAGCTGCAGGAGAGCACCGAGAAGGTCGAGCGCAAGCTGTCGCCGGAGATTGCCACAGGTGCCGACATCGCACGCGTGCCGGTCGACGAATCGTCGTTCCGTTTCCTCGTCAACGACGAAGCAATGGCGTCAGAAAAGCTCGCCGAAGGCATTCGCGCATTCGCTGCGGACGCCGTCAAGCTGGAAAAGCTGATCGAAGCGCTGCGTTAAACCCGCCTTCTTCGCTTCAGCGCGCGGCCCTGAGCCTTGCGGTTCAGGGCCGCGCGCCGTTTCTGGCGGCGTTTTATTGGGTCCACGTCACGCCCGCCGCCCTTCCAATACAAAGTCACAATTGCTGCCACAACAGACGACTACAATCGTCTGCACGCCCACTCCTCCTGGCCGTTGGCCGAAGGCGCGCGGCGCCGCTGACCCACATTCCGGGAGACGATCATGTACGTTCAGCCTTACGTTTTCTTCAACGGCCGTTGCGAAGAAGCGTTGAAGTTTTACGGCGAAGCAATCGGCGCCGAAGTGTTATTCCAGATGCGCTACAAGGAGGCGCCGCCTGACGCGCAGAGCCAGATGCGCCCTGACACGGAGGACAAGATCATGCACGCGAGCATCAAAAGCGGTTCGACGACCTGGATGGCGTCCGACGGCCACTGCGACCCCGATGCTGGTCCGATGAACGGTTTCAGCCTGTCCCTGACGGCCGACGACGCGGCATCGGCCGAAAAATACTTCAATGCACTGGCCGACGGCGGAAAGATCACTATGCCGTGGCAAGCCACCTTCTGGAGCAAAGGCTTCGGGATGGTGGTGGACCGCTTCGGCCTCGGCTGGATGGTGACGGTGCCGGAGGAGTAAGACCGTCACGCGTGGCGGGCGCGGCTGCGGCTACCGCAGTCGGCCCCGGCCGCGGCGGACTGCGCCGCCTTAAGCCTTCAGCAAGGTCCGCGTGTGCCGGTCGATGTTCCAGTTCGGCTCGGTTTCCAGCAGCAAGGCGCGCAGCCGGTCGACCTGTTCCACCAACCGCTGCCCGAGCCAATAGGGCCCCTGCAAATCGGGCGGCAGTGTCAACGCCGCGTCAGGGTGCGCTTGCGCGAGCGGCAACGCGGGCGGAATCCTGAAATGCGTCGCGCGGCCAAATCGCAGGCCGCGCGCCGTTGCCAGCAGGATGCCTCGCACCGCGCGCACCTCGATCCCGCACTCCTGTGCAAACGCGGCGCGCGTCACGGCGTCGGCACGCATCAGCGGGCCGCTCGCCAGCAGTTCCAGCGAACTAAGCACCGAGCGATGCAGACGCTGGATCTCTTCGAGCCTTGCCTGCGGCACATCGATCTCCTTGGCCACCGAGGGCATCAGCGAGCGCAACTGCACCAGCCGCTGGTTGATCCTCAGAAAGCTTTTGACCTGCTCGTCTTCGCTGATCGTTTCGCCTTGTAGCAGCCGCGCGTAGATCCGCGCACATTCGCGCAGATTGTCGGCGAGGCCGTAGCGCCACGAATAGGTTGCGTGCAGCGGCAGTGCGAACGAAAAGGCCAGCGCGATCACGATGCCGATCAGCACGTTCAGCGTGCGCCACAGGCCGACGTCGATCGGATTGTTGCCATGGCCCGCGACGATGCACATCGTGATCGCCGTCAGCAGACCGATATAGCCGGACGAGCCGATCGCGAACCACGCGCAGATCGCGGCGACGATCGACATCAGTACATAGGTGAGCGGCAGCGAGCCGATCAGATCCTGTTGCAGGATCAGCACCAAACCAATCGACGCGCCGAGCAAAGTTCCCGCTGCCCGTTCCGCCGCCTTCTTGCGGATATTGCCGTGATGCTGCAAACCGCCGATTACCACCAGCAAGGTCACCGACGACCAGATGCCGTGCGGGATGTCGATACCGGTCGTGGCGAGAATCGACACCAGCATCGCGAGGCCGACGCGCAGACTATGCAACACCCTTGCATGGCGATAGCGGTAATACGGCGACGCGACCGCGCGCACCATGCGGCTGATGGCCGAACGGCGGGTAATCACGGTGTGAGAATCGGCAGGGACCATGGCGGCGCGACGGACGCTTTGAAGAACGGTTCCGCTATCGTGCACCAGAGTGCCCCTGAACGACAAACGCCCGCAAACTTTCGTTTGCGGGCGCTGCGCCTTGAAGCGAGGTGGAGCGGCTTGTTCAGCCTTCGACCGCGTCCAGATAGTCTTCCGGACGGGTGCGGTCTTCGGCGCGCTGCATGCCGAGCACACGCACCAGAATACTCACCACCACCGCCACCACCAGGTTCACGACCAGCGACCACACTGCCGCGTAGCCCGGAATCGCGAAACCGAACAGGTGAATCGTGAAGATCGAGCTCGCCAGCTTCAGCGAAATCGCCATCCACGTGCCGGTTGCGATGCCGGCCGCCCAGCCGAGCAGCAAACCGCGGTAGTCGAGCATACGCGTATACAGACCCAGCACGATCGCCGGCAGCGTCTGGATGATCCAGATGCCGCCCAGCAACTGCAACTGGATCGCGTAGGTGAGCGGCAGTCCCAGAATGAACGCCACCGCGCCGACCTTGACGATCAGCGACACCAGCTTCGCGACATTGGTCTCCTGCTCATGCGACATGTTGCGGTTGACGAACTCCTTGTGGATGTTGCGCGTGTAAAGGTTCGCTGCCGCAATCGACATGATCGCCGCCGGCACCAGCGCGCCGATGCCGATCGCCGCGAACGCGACGCCGACGAACCACGACGGAAAGAAGTGCAGGAACAGCGCCGGCACCGCGAAGTTCGGGCCGAACGCCTTGAAGTACGGTGCGAATTCCGGCATGTCCTTCACGCCCGCTGCGAGCGCCATGAAGCCGAGCAGCGCGAGCAGACCGAGCACCAGCGAGTAAGCCGGCAACATCGCCATATTGCGGCGGATCGTGTTACCCGAATTCGACGACAGGATGGCCGTGATCGAGTGCGGATACAGGAACAGCGCAAGGGCCGAGCCGATGGCGAGCGTCGCATACGCGCTGTAGCCGTTCAGGCTCGACACGTCCGGCGCCTTCAGCAGCAGCTTGGCCGGCGGCACCACGCCGAAGATATGGCCGAAGCCGCCGAGCTGCGGCGGAATCACGATGATCGCGGCGGCAATCGTGATGTAGATCAGCACGTCCTTGACGACGGCGATCATCGCCGGCGCGCGCAGGCCCGACGTGTACGTGTACGCCGCCAGAATCGCGAACGCGATGATCAGCGGCAGATCGCCGACGAAGCCCGTGGTGTCGAAACCCAGCGCGCCGATCACCACTTCGATACCGACCAGTTGCAGCGCGATGTACGGCATTGTCGCGAGGATACCGGTCACCGCAACGGCGAGCGCCAGCATCCGGCTGCCATAACGGGCGGATACGAAGTCGGCCGATGTCACGTAGCCCTGACGTTTGGCGATGCTCCACAGTTTCGGGAACACGACGAACGCGAACGGATAGATCAGGATCGTGTACGGCAGCGCGAAGAAGCCCGTGGCGCCCGCGCCGAACACGAGCGCCGGCACGGCGATGAAGGTGTACGCGGTGTACAGGTCGCCGCCCAGCAGGAACCAGGTGACGATTGTGCCGAAGCGCCGGCCGCCGAGGCCCCACTCTTCCAGATGGGCCAGATCGCCGCGCCGCCAGTGGGCCGCGATAAAGCCCAGAATGGTGACGCCGACAAAAAACAGAACGAAGACGAAAGTTGCGGTGGCGTTCATTATTGCGCGCCCCCTTGCGGACGGCCCGTCGAGCGGGTCTTGGTCTTGAAGTACACGAGCGCCGTGATGACCGCGCTGATCAGCACCCACAGGAGCTGATACCAGTAGAAGAAGGGAAAGTCGAACAGTTGCGGTTCGACCTTGTTATATGACGGCACCCAGATCATCGCGATCCAGGGCAGCAGCAGCAACCATAGCCAGCGCTTGCTGGCTTTGTTCGCGTCGGCGTCGTGAGCCATGACGTCTCCTCCTACCTATTATTGAAATGTTGGCCCGTGTTTTGACGGGTGGCGGTTCCCGCAGCGGGCGGCCGCCGCCGGATAAGCAACAGGCGCCCCGAAAGCTTCGAAAGAGTATAGGAGCCGCGAACGTGCGGTCAAGCAGGGACGACCCGAGGCGAGACGGTGCTTTGATGCAGATGGGACAGACGGCTCGAC
The DNA here is from genome assembly GCF_038050405.1 of Paraburkholderia sp. IMGN_8. NCBI lineage: Bacteria > Pseudomonadati > Pseudomonadota > Betaproteobacteria > Burkholderiales > Burkholderiaceae > Paraburkholderia > Paraburkholderia sp. IMGN_8. The sequence goes on from NZ_CP150900.1 coordinate 3,399,725, forward strand.
GCAGGGCGGCCTACAGCGGGTGGCCGTGCGCGCGCCTGAGTGAAAAGCGGCTTGGCCGTTTGATGCGCGGTGGGTTCCGGCCTCGCGAAGCGCCGCGTGGCGCGACGGCGCAGTGCGCAGGGCCGGACACTGCTTCGCGCCGGGCGAGCCACCTTGCCCGGCCCGGCTGCTTCGATCGTCAGATCGAGAACGAGCTGCCCTTCTGCCCGGTCGATTCCTGCAGACCCTTGATCCACTTGCGGGCCGGCAGGCCAAGTTCCGCTTCGATCAGCCTGGCGCGCGCTTGCAGCGCCGTGAACGGCACGTCGAGCGCCGGGCCCGAGAACGCGATCGCGATGCGATTGCCGTCGTGCACTTCCGGTAACGCGACGACGCGGCCGTCGAACGCTTCGTTCAAACGCTTCATGTTGCGCACGAAGCTCGGATGATCGCCGAACAGGTTCACCGTCACCACGCCCGCGTCGGTCAGACACGCGCGCACTGCGCGATAGAAGCCGACGCTGTCGAGCACCGGGCCGCGCGCGGTCGCATCGTAGACGTCGACTTGCAGCGCGCCGATCGTGCCGTGGTTGTCGCGGTCGTTGACAAAGTCCCACGCGTCGGTTTCGTGCACGGTCAGGCGTGCATCGTCGTGCGGCAATTCGAACATCGTCCGCGCAGCAACGACGACGGCCGGATTCAACTCGACCGCCTCGACCTTCGCGCGCTTCAGGAAGCGGTGGGCGAACTTGGTCAGCGCCGCTGCGCCAAGACCGAGCTGGACGATGCGCCTGGGTGTTTCGATGAATAGCAGCCAGGCCATCATCTGCTGCGCGTATTCGAGTTCGATGTGATCCGGCTTGCGCAGACGCATTGCGCCTTGAACCCATTCCGTGCCGAAATGCAGGAAGCGCACGCCGCCCTCTTCCGAGAACGTGACAGGAGCGAAACGCGGCTTGCGCGGCGCTTCGATTTGCGGCGCGTCGCGCAGATCGTCGTCGTGCAGTGCACGCTTGTTGTTGCGCACTACTTTCTGTTTGCTGCCCGCGGTGTCGGCGTCTTGATTGCGGAAAGCACGCGCTTCAGCCGAAGCGCGCTTGATCAATTTCGTCATGTAAGGATGTCGCGCCAGAGACGCAATTTTTGGTCGAACGAGAGCATAGCATTCGCCGGACTCGACGAAGGCAATACGAGGGTGGCGTAGCCGGCTTCGCCGATCACCGGCGCGAAGCGGCCTGCCGTCTTGCCGTTGAAGCAGACTTTGCGCAACAGCGGCGCATGCTCGCGCAGCGATGCGAAGTCATTCGGTTGCGCGTTGCGGATCGCCGCATCCAGGCTCCCCTCGCGATGGCACGCTGCGAGCACGTCCCATACGCCGATGCCATGGACGAGTACGCGCTTGAGACGTTCTTCGTAAGCGAGCCCGGCAAGCGGTTCGTCGAGCACCGTGCCGAGCAGGCGCCAGAACTGGTTACGCGGATGCGCGTAGTACTGCGTCGCGGCGAGCGATGCCTCGCCGGGAAAGCTGCCGAGAATCAGCGTATGTGTATCCGCGGCGACCACCGGTGGAAAGCCGCGCAACATTAGCGGCTTGCCTCGCCGGGTGCGCGAAACACGGGATGCGCGCGCGATGCGATGTGCTCGAGCGGGCGGCCATGTTCGCGCGAACGTGGATGCGCAGCGTGCAGCGCAGACGCGGATGATTCACCCGATGACGAAGCCAGATGCGCCCACAGCGCGGGCAACATGCATTCGGTCACCATCAACGGCGCGCGGTGGCGCTCGAACACCGAGCGGCGCGCGACCAGCGCATGCGGCGGCGCCGCGCCGATCTCATGCAGGGCCAACCGGTACAGCGGATGACGCGCCGTCAGCCTGCGGCTCACTAGCGACGAACGCGCGACGCTGCTATCGCTGTATAGCAACTCTGCAAGCGGCCGGGTGCGTAGCCGCCGTGTCGCCTGCCACACGCCGACGCTCGCGGCCAGGGGCGCCACGCTATGCGCGGCGACAAACGGCACGCCGTCGACCGACAGCACCACCTCCCGAACCCACGCAGGTGCGCGCGGCGCGATGCCGAGCGCGGCGTACTCGTCAATCCACGGCAGCGCGACGGCTTCGCGCGTGACGCGCACCGCGACCGCGCCAAGCGTGCGCAGATGCGCGGTCAATGAACCACCGCGCGTCAGCCAGTCTTTCTGGGCGGCGCTAAAGCCGGGTAAGGGAGCGACGCGCCAGTGGGCGTCGGCGGCATCGAAACGGATAGGCATGGTGTCGGATTATAACGGCGACGCTGTCAGGGGATCGCCAGCCCCTCCCCCTTCCTCCCTTCACGAAGTTCAATTAGCAGCCGCTCGGACGCCGACCCGCCTCATTCACCCGGCGCAAGACATCGCGCCGGGGACGGGCAAAAAAATGCGCTGCCGAGGCAGCGCATTTTTCAATCACAAGCGTCAACACGACGCTAAATCAAGCTCACCACGCAAGCTCAACCCGCGCGCGCCAGCAACAGCGCATTGGTACGCTTCACGAAGCTCGCCGGATCTTCCAGCGCACCACCTTCGGCAAGCAAGGCCTGATCGAACAGCAGATGGCACCAATCGTCGAAGTTCGCGCTGTCCGCATGCAAGCCCTTCACCAGCGCGTGCTCCGGATTCACTTCGAGAATCGGATGGAACGACGGCGCTTGCTGCCCCGCGGCCTTCAGCATACGTTGCAGGTAACCGCTCATTTCGCCATCGTCGGCGACGAGGCAGGACGGCGAATCGGTCAGGCGGAACGTCAGGCGCACGTCCTTCGCCTTGTCCTTCAGCGCTTCCTTCATCTTGTCGACGAGCGGCTTGAACTCTTCGCCAACCTTTTCCTGCGCCTGCTTTTCTTCGTCGTTCAACGCACCCAGATCGAGATCGCCGCGCGCGACGCTTTGCAGCGGCTTGCCGTCGAATTCATTCAGGAACGACAGCATCCATTCATCGACGCGATCGGTCAGCAGCAGCACTTCCACGCCCTTCTTGCGGAACACTTCAAGATGCGGACTGTGGGTCGCGGCCTGCCAGGTGTCGGCGGTCACGTAGTAGATCTTGCTCTGCTCGGGCTTCATCCGTGCGACGTAATCGGCGAGCGAAACGGTTTGCTCGGGCGAATCCGTATGCGTCGACGCAAAGCGCACCAGCTTGGCGACACGCTCGCGATTGGCGAAATCCTCGCCGATGCCTTCCTTCAGCACCTGGCCGAATTCCTTCCAGAAACCTGCGTACTTTTCCTTGTCGGCGTCGCTCTCGGAGTTGGCCAATTCTTCCAGCATCGACAGCGAACGCTTGGTCACGCCTTCGCGGATCGCCTTCACGTCGCGGCTTTCCTGCAGGATTTCACGCGATACGTTCAGCGGCAGATCGCTCGAATCGACCACGCCCTTCACGAAACGCAGATACGCGGGCAGCAGTTGCTCGGCGTCGTCCATGATGAACACGCGCTTCACGTACAGCTTCAAGCCGCCGCGATGATCGCGATTCCACATGTCGAACGGCGCGTGGGTGGGCACATACAGCAGTTGCGTGTACTCGCTGCGGCCTTCGACGCGGTTATGCGTCCACGTCAGCGGATCCTGATGATCGTGCGCGAGATGCTGATAGAACTGCTTGTACTGATCTTCGGTGATGTCGTTCTTCGAACGGGTCCACAGGGCGCTGGCCTGGTTGACAGTCTCGTTCTCGTCCTTCGTGACCATCTCGCTCTTTTCCGCGTCCCACTCTTCCTTCTGCATCAGGATCGGCAGCGCGACGTGATCCGAATACTTCTGGATGATCGACTTCAGACGATGCAACGACAGCAGGTCGTCTTCATCGGCACGCAGATGCAGCGTGATCGTCGTGCCGCGTTGAGCGCGCTCGATCGTCTCCACGGCAAAATCGCCCTCGCCCGCGCTTTCCCAGCGCACGCCTTCGGACGCCGGCAGGCCGGCGCGGCGCGTTTCGACCGTAATGCGATCGGCGACGATGAAGCCCGAGTAGAAGCCCACGCCGAACTGGCCGATCAGCGCCGCATCTTTCTGCTGGTCGCCGGAGAGTTTGCCGAAAAATTCCTTGGTGCCCGAACGCGCGATCGTGCCGAGATGCGAGATCGTCTCGTCGCGGCTCATGCCGATGCCGTTGTCGTCGATGGTGACGGTACGCGCTGCCTTGTCATACGACACGCGGATGCGCAGATTCGGATCGTTCTCGTACAGCGCGCTATTTTCGATCGCTTCGAAGCGCAGCTTGTCGGCCGCGTCGGACGCGTTCGAAATCAGCTCGCGCAGAAAAATTTCCTTGTTGCTGTACAGCGAATGGATCATCAGGTGCAGAAGCTGCTTCACTTCTGCCTGAAAGCTCATGGTTTCTTGTGCCATGGTCGGACTTCCTCTCTGTTGCGAATGGGGTTCAAGTCAGGCGTGGCGCTAAACGGCTGACTGGCCACGCCCGCCGGGGCGCCGGATCGCCGGCCCGCCGGATCGTCCGCCTAGCTGGGGACGATCCGGCGCAGTTTCAAGAGGCGCGCCGCGCGACGCCGTCCAGATAGCGGCACAGGAACGCCGACAGCTCCGGATCGCCGCAGTTGGCGATATTGAAGCGCATCCACGTGGTCGGCGATTGCTGCGGCGAAAAGAGGCTCCCAGGCGTCAGCAGAAAGCCGTCTTCATGGCCGGCGGCCGCCAGCGCGTCCGCGTCGACGCCGGTGTCGGCCCACAGGAACATGCCTGCCGTAGGTGTCAAGAACAGCTTCATGCCGGTCTTCTCGATCATCCGCACGGACTTTTCCCGCACGCCGTCCAGCCGCGCGCGCAGCCGCTCGACATGTCGACGGTAATGGCCTTCGGTGAGAATCTTGTAGAGCACGCGCTCGTTCAACTCGGGGCTCGTCATGCCGACCAGCATTTTCTGATCGCTGACGGCCTTGGCCACTTCCGGCGCGCAGGCGACGAAACCCACGCGCAGATTGGGCGCGAGCGTCTTCGAAAAGCTGCCGAGGTAGATCACGCGCTTCAACTGGTCGAGGCTCGCGAGGCGCGTGCCCGGATAGCTCGGCGGACACAGATCGCCGTAAATGTCGTCTTCGACGACGATGAAGTCGTAGGCTTCGGCAAGTCGCAGGATACGAAACGCCTGCGCGGCCGTGAGCGAGGTGCCGGTGGGGTTCTGCAGTACCGAATTGATCACCAGCATTTTCGGCCGCCACGTCTGCACCAGCGATTCGAGCGCGTCGAGATCGGGACCGTCCGGCGTATACGGCATGCCGACCAGCCGCGCGCCCTGCGACGCAAAGCGTCCGAACATCTGAAACCAGGCCGGATCGCCGACGATCACCGCATCGCCCGGCTTCACGTAAATGCGCGAAATCAGGTCGATCGCCTGGGTAATGCCGGAGACCATCACGATCTGCTCGGGCGACGCGCCGATTTCCAGCTCCTCCAGCCGCGTCTGCAACTGCTGGCGCAGCGGCAAAAAGCCAAGCGGCGTGCCGATCCCGAGCATCTGCGCGCCGCTTTGCCGGCCGAGCGTGCGCAGCGCGTTGGTGATCAGATCGCCGTCGAGCCAGCGAACCGGCAAGTAGCCCAGCCCCGGACTGCGCTCGGGGCGCGCGCCCGTATGCAGCATATTGCGCAGCAACCAGACGACGTCGATCGTGGCCGGCGCGGGCGCCGCTTCGGCGATCGCGTGGAGCTCGCCCGAGGCTGCGCCGCCGAGCCGCTCGCGTACGTAGAAACCCGAGCCGCGCCGCGACTCCAGGTAGCCTTGCGCCACCAGCCGTTCATACGCCTCGACCACCGTGAAGCGCGACACGCCCTTGTCGAGCGCCAGCTTGCGGATCGACGGCATGCGCATACCCGGGCGGAACACCCGCTCCTCGATGCGGCGGCGCGCCCACTGAACAAGCTGCTCGACCAGCGTCAGCGACGCCGTATCGTGCGGGGCGGGAATCTGGGCAAGCGGGACGGACATGACGGGCTCCAACTGTACCGAACAGTATCGAATTGATTGTACCGTTACTGTGCCGGTCGCCGCCGCTACATTTGAGACACGCAGCGGATCATGGAGGCGCCCGACACGGCGCCGAGCCACGAATTGAAGATAGCGGCGCAATCCTCGCCGCGGCCGGCCTCGCCCGCCGATCCGGCGAACGGTTATGCTTACGACCCCGGCCACGCCGCCGCCACACGCGGCGCACGCTCCGGCTCACCGCAGAAACCGTTTCTTCGATCCGCCATGACCGCTCATTTGCTTCGTCTCGATCACCTCGTGATTTCCGCCCGTACCCTCGACGAGGGCACGCAGTACGTCGCCGACACGCTCGGCGTCGCACCGGCCGGCGGCGGCGCACATCCGCTGATGCGCACGCATAACCGCCTGCTGAACCTGTGGGGCGGCGTGTATCTGGAGGTGATCGCGATCGATCCGCAGGCCGTCGCGCCGGCGGACGGCGGCGCGACGCGCGCACGGCTGTTCGCCCTCGACGACCCCGCGACCCGCGCGCGGCTCGAAAAAGGGCCGTATCTGTCGCATTGGGTCGCACGCGTCGAGAGGCCGAAACGCCTCGCGACGTGGCAAACGCAGTATCCGCGGCGCATCGCACCGATCGTGCCGATGACGCGCGGCGATTTCAGGTGGGGTCTGTCCGTGCCCGACGACGGTGCATTTCCCGCCTGGCAAGGCGCGGGCGACGGCGTATTGCCGTCGCTGATTCAGTGGGACACGCCGCGGCATCCGTCGGCGGTATTGCCGGAGACGGGACTCGCGCTGAGAACGCTGAAAGCCATCCATCCGCAAGTTGACGCGATAGCGGCGCAATTGCAGTGGCTGGGCGCGGCGCACCTGATTGCGCTGGCGCCGACGGAAGGCGCAGCGGCGCTCACCGCCGAGTTTGAAACGCCCGACGGTCTACGGACCCTTAAATAAGCAGCGCGCGCGGGTCGCCGACTCGCGCGATAATTGAAATTTTGACCGGTTCCAGACACACCAGACGAGGAGACCATGGACCAAAGCGACTTGAAAGCCCCCATGTGGCAACTGTCCGAACGCGCGCGCAAGCTCACAAGCTCTGCGATCCGCGAGATCCTGAAGGTCACGGAGCGGCCGGAGGTCATTTCGTTCGCGGGCGGTCTGCCGTCGCCGGCCACCTTCCCCGCCGAGCGCATGCGCGAAGCGTCCGACCGCATTCTGCGCGACGCGCCCGCCGCGGCGTTGCAATACAGCGCGACTGAAGGCTATCTGCCGCTGCGCGAATGGATTGCACTGCGGTATTCGGTGAACGGCGCGCAGATTCGCCCCACCCAGGTGCTGATCACGACCGGCTCGCAACAGGCGCTCGACCTCCTCGGCAAAGTGCTGGTGTGCCCGGACAGCCCGGTGCTGGTCGAAACGCCGACCTACCTCGGCGCACTGCAATCGTTCTCGATGTACGAGCCGCGCTATGTGCAAGTGCCGACCGACGCGCAAGGCCTGATTCCGGAAGCGCTCACGCCCGAGCTGACGGCCGGCGCGCGCCTGTTGTATGCACAGCCGAATTTTCAGAATCCGACTGGCCGCCGCCTGCCGGTCGAACGCCGCCGTGCTCTCGCCGCGTTTGCGAAGACCGCACCGTTCCCGGTGATCGAAGACGATCCGTACGGCGCACTCGACTACGCGGGCGAACCGCTGCCCACCATGCTGTCGATGTCGCCGGATCACATCGTCCACCTGGGCTCGTTCTCGAAGGTGCTGGCGCCGGGCCTGCGGGTCGGCTACATCATCGCGCCCGAAGAACTGATTTTCAAACTTGTGCAAGCCAAGCAGGCCACCGATCTGCACACGCCGAGCTTCACGCAGCGCATCGTGTATGAAGTGGTCAAGGACGGTTTCCTCGACACGCACGTGCCGACCATCCGCGCGCTGTATCGCGATCAATGCGCGGCGATGCTTGCCTCGCTCGAACGCTATATGCCCGAAGGCGTGAGCTGGAATCGTCCGGAAGGCGGCATGTTCGTGTGGGTGAATCTGCCCGCGCAGATCGACAGCATGAAACTGCTCGAAGAAGCCGTCGCGCAGAATGTCGCGTTCGTGCCGGGCGGTCCGTTCTTCGCGGACGAAGCGCAGCACAATACGCTGCGTCTGTCGTTCGTCACGGTGCCGCCGGCTAAGATCGACGAAGGCGTAGCGCGTCTCGCGGCGCTGATTCGAGCGAAGATTTAAGCGGTCTTCGCCCGCCCCGCCCCCGTCACCGAATTTTCACCACCGACCAAGGACACGACATGGCTCAAACGAATGTTTACGACAAGCTCAAGGAACTCGGCATCGAACTGCCGAGCGCAGGCGCTCCGGCAGCCGCTTATGTGATGAGCGCGCAAAGCGGCAACACGGTATACCTGTCCGGTCACATCGCCAAGAAGGACGGCAAGGTGTGGGCCGGCAAGCTCGGCGCCACGCTCACCACCGAAGAAGGCAAGACTGCCGCGCGCTCGATCGCGATCGACCTGCTCGCCACCCTGCATGCGCATGTGGGCGATCTGAATCGCGTCACGCGCATCGTCAAGTTGATGAGCCTCGTCAACTCGACGCTCGAGTTCACCGAGCAGCATCTGGTGACCAACGGCGCGTCCGAACTGATCGCCGACGTGTTCGGCGAGCGCGGCAAGCATGCGCGCTCGGCGTTCGGCGTGGCGCAGATTCCGCTCGGCGCATGCGTCGAGATCGAGATGATTGCCGAAGTCGAATAACGAAGTCACATAACGAAGCCGAATAAGACGGGCTGCCGGCCAGGCCGGCACAAGTTGTACTAAACGCGTCGCGAGGTGTCGATCACTCGCGGCGCGTTTTGCATTTGTGGCGAGGTAGATCGATCTCTCACCACCAGATAGAATCCGCCAACCACACCAACCTGCAGGATTCGCCGGACCCGCCGATGCTCGCCAACACTGTTCGTTTTAAACAAGTCGACGTGTTCACGTCGGTGCCGTTCAAAGGCAATCCGCTCGCAGTCGTGTTCGATGCCGACGCGCTCGATGCGAATCAGATGCAGGCCATCGCGCACTGGACCAATCTCTCCGAAACAACCTTCCTGCTGAAGCCGACCGATCCGGCCGCCGACTACCGCGTGCGTATCTTCACGTCGCATGGCGAATTACCGTTCGCCGGCCATCCGACGCTCGGCACCGCGCATGCGCTACTCGAAAGCGGCTACCAGCCGAAGCAGGCCGGCAGGCTGATGCAGCAATGCGGCGTGGGTCTCGTCGAACTGGCCAGACTGAGCGGCGAGGCCGATCAGGATGCGCAAGCATGGGCATTCGCTGCGCCACCCGCACGCGTCACGCCGCTCGCACAAGATCAATATGCAATGCTCGCTACAGCATTAAGTAGTGACGCGATCGATTTCAGCGCGACGCCTTGCGCGGTCGATAACGGTGCACCGTGGCTCGTGGTGCGCGTCAATTCGGCGCGCGATTGCCTCGCGCTCGAACCCGATGCCGCCGCACTGGCAGAACTCGTGCATTCGGTGGATACGCATGGCCTCGCGGTCTACGGTCCGCACGACGCCGACGGCCCGGCTACCTTCGAAGTACGCTGCCTGATGGCGGGCGGCCGCTTCGGCGCTGGGGAAGACCCGGTGACGGGCAGCGCGAACGCCGCATTGGCGGGACTGCTGAGCGCCCAGCAGTTGCGCCCGGGCCCGCACTACACTGCCCGCCAGGGCACCGCGCTGGGTCGCGCAGGCAACGTCTCGGTGCGCTACGACGATGCAGCCGGCAAAACGTGGATCGGCGGCCCCTCGGTGACGATCGTCGACGGCACATTCAGGCTGCCGTGACTGGCGGGCGCGTGACATGCTGGCGCATCATTTGCAGGCGGCGACTCACCGATACGGCCAGCGGTACATCGCCCTTTCCAGCCACGCCCAGCCACAAATTGCCGCATTGCTCCGCATTACCTCCAATTAATGCGTTATGCATGACGAGAGGCCTGTCAGAGGCCTGGCACACCTGAACACCGATTCCCGATGAAAGCCTCGAAAACGCCCGCCCCACCTCTGCCCCACGGCCGACCGCGCGGTCTGCGAATTAAGCTGGCCAGAATGCCTGCCCGCGCCCGCGTATACCCGATGCGCGGACCCTTCCTTAATCCAGTGGCATTAAGTAATATCGAAACGTACCCAACGATCTGCGGATGGTCAGGCACGACGCCACGCTCCCTTCCCCTGCGCAGCAGTACCGGCACCTTGGTCACCATGCAGCCACTCATGAAATCAGCGCAGTCAATGCTCGCGCAGTTGCAGCCGGCCAGCACCAGGGCACGGGCCGCCAAATGAGCCAATACCGCTTCTCAGAGCAGCGCGAAGCCAAGCCTCGCCGCGACCCCGCCGTGTCGCGCCGCCGCTCTTTGCTCGTGATTCCCGCGCTTGGCGTGCTGGTGCTGATCCTGCTTTGGACTGTGATCTTCGCGCGGCTATCGGTCGAGAAAGAAGCCACTTACCGTGAGGCGATGGCCTCTGCTGCGATTCTCTCCGCGGCGTTAGAGCAGCATACGGTCAAGGCGATTCACCAAGTCGATCAGATTACCCGCTTCGTCAAATACGAGTTCGAGAAAACCCCGAATCATTTCGATCTCGCCAGCACGGTGGAAAAAGGCGTGGTGCAAAGCGAGACGCTGGTGCAGGTGTCGCTGATCGACGAGCACGGCACGCTGATCGCCAACACGGCCGAGCCGAACCCCAAGCGTATCGACCTATCCGACCGAGAGCACTTCAAGGTCCACGAACACGAAAACGACGATCAGCTGTTTATCAGCAAGCCCGTGCTCGGCCGCGTGTCCGGCCACTGGACGCTGCAGATGACGCGGCGTCTGAATCATCCGGACGGCTCGTTCGCGGGCGTCGTGGTGGTTTCCGAAGACCCCAGCTACTTCACCAGCGACTTCTACAACAACGCGGCAATCGGCCGCGAAGGCGTGATCGCGGTGATCTCGGACAGCGGCACCGTGCTCGCACGGCGCACCGGCAGCACCGAAAACGCCAACGGCGCGTTCTCGGCAAGCGGCTCGTATCCGACCTCCGAGCATGTGTCTGGCACCTATGTCGATTCGATCGACAACGTCACGCGCATTGTGTCGTACCGGCATATCGACGGCTATCCGCTCGGCGTGCTGGTCGGCCTGTCGCAAGCCGAGGAGTTCGCCGACTACAACCACACACGCAACGTCTATCTGCTGATGGCGGGCTTCATCTCGCTGGCGATGCTGAGTTTCTTCGCCGTCGCGACCGGCTTGATCGGCAAGCTGCTCGGCCGCGAGCGCGAGATGACGCATCTGGTCGAATACGATCTGCTGACCGGTTTGCGCAATCGCTACGCGACATTGCAGAGCCTGCGGCAAGACGTGGCCCAGCCGGCCAATCTCGCGCGCCTCGCGATTCTCTTCATCGACCTCGACAACTTCAAGACCGTCAACGACACGCTCGGCCACAACGCCGGCGACATCGTGCTGCAAATGACGGCGTCGCGCCTCGCCGCCGCAGTCAACGACGGCGGCGCGTTGAGCCGGATCGGCGGCGACGAGTTCGTCGTCGTGATCAAGGGCGACGACGTCGAGAAGCGCGCCGTGGCGCTCGCCGAAGCCGCGGCAGAAGCGTTCGACAAGCCTTTCGAAGTACGCGGCAGTTCGTTCGTGCTGCACGCGAGCATCGGCATCGCGCTCTACTCGGTGGCCAACGAGAGCGAGATCGACTTGCTGAAAAAAGCCGACCTGGCAATGTACAGCGCGAAAGACGCGGGCAAGAACTGCTACCAGTTCTATTCGCCGCAACTGTCGCATCGCGCGGATCATTTGATGAAGTGGGAACAGCAATTGCGCGTCGCGCTCGCCGAAGGGCAGTTGTTCCTCGCCTATCAGCCCAAGATCGATCTGACGCGCCGCTGCATTACCGGTTTCGAAGCGCTGGTGCGCTGGAATCATCCGCAGCATGGCTTGATTCCGGCCAACGAATTCATTCCGGTCGCCGAATCGACCGGCCTGATCGTGCCGATCGGCGATTTCGTGATCGAGACCGCCTGCCGTCAGCTGGCGCTGTGGCAGCAGCAGGGTTACGACACGTTATCGCTGGCGGTGAACATCTCGGCGGTACAGTTCTGGCGCGGCGACCTGTATGAAACCGTCTCGCACGCGATCGAGGAAACCGGCATTTCCGCGCGCCGCCTCGAGCTCGAAATCACCGAGACCGCGATGATGGAGTTTCCCGAACTCGTCTCGGAGAAGATCTTCGCGTTGAAGCGTCTGGGCGTGCGTATCGCGCTCGACGATTTCGGCACCGGCTATTCGTCGCTGTCGTATCTGAACCGCTTCTCGGTCGATACGCTGAAGGTGGATCGTTCGTTCGTCCAGGCGATTCCGGGCGATCGCAGCGTCTGCGTGATGGTCACCGCGATCGTCAATCTGGCGCGCTCGCTCGGACTCACGGTGGTGGTCGAAGGCACCGAGACCGAAGAGCAGATTGCCTGGCTGGCCGCGCTCGGTCATATCGAGGCGCAGGGTTTCCTGTTCTCGCGTCCGGTTCCAGTGGACGCCATTCCGGCGTTGCTCGAACGCTTCGGTGTGTGCGGCGTCGCGGATCGCCACGCCTCGCAAGAAATCGAAAGCACCAGCAGCGTGCCCAGCACAAGCACGAACAGCTGATCCAGACTCGGTTGCGGCCAGATAAACACCTGGCACGAACGGTTACAAACCGTTCATGTTAGGCGCACCACCACAAAACCGGCTACATTCACTCTGTACTGCGACACAGCGCGATGCCGGCACGCCGGCCGCACCGACGCCGACATAACAATGATCCCAGAGGGTGGGCGCGTGCCGGGCGCCCGCAGCGCCATGCAGACGATCACGAGCCAGGATGCCGCCAGACGAGGGGAACGGGAACCGCTATGGACGCTGTTCCGGGTCGTGTTCGGCCTGTCGGCGCTGTCGTGGGGTGGTCTCGCGCTCATGGCCCAGCTCGAGAACCACTACGTCGAACGTGAAGGCCGGCTCTCGCGCGTGGCGTTTTCCGATCTGATCGCGCTCGCCTGGATGGTGCCCGGGCCGGTCGGCTGCAATGTCGCCGTGCAAGTTGGACATGCCTTGCGTGGACGCACCGGCGCCTGGGTGGCGGGCGTCGCGAGCGTGCTGCCCTTCTTCATGCTGATGACGCTGTTCGCGATCTTCTACCGCACGCCGGTCGTACACGCCGCCGCTTCGCAGACCTTGCTCAATCACTTCAGCGTAGTGCTGGCCACGCTGATCGCGATCACCTGGTATAAACAGACGCGCGCGCTGGTGCGCGGTAAGCTCGAATGGACTACGGTGGTGCTCGGCTGCGTGGCGCTCTTCTATGCGCGCAGTCCTGCCGCCTATGTGGTGATGCTGGGCGCGGCGTTCGGCGCCGGCTGGCTGGTCAGCCCGGCTCGCAATACACGCATTGTGGTGTCGATCGCGCGCGGCGACTGGCAATTGATGGCGGCTCTGTGCGCGTTGCTGCTGTTGTTTGCGTTGCCGCTGCCGCATCGCTATGATCTGGCGCTGCTGTGGCCGCGTCTCGCGGGCGCGGGCATGACGCTGTTCGGCGGCGGCTTCTCGGCATTGCCGGTGCTCAAGACGCTGTTCGTCACGCCGGCGATCGGCGTGTCGGATAACGACTTTACGCTGGCGTTTTCGCTATCGCCGTTATCGCCCGGGCCGCTGCTGAATGTGGTGCCGTTCTTCGGCTACCTGGTGGATGGTTGGCCGGGCGCGCTGATTGCCACGCTCGCGCTATTTGTGCCGTCGGGTTGTCTGGTAGTGCTGGCGCAGCGCCATCTGCATCGGTTGAAGGCCAATCCGCGTTTCGAGCATGGCATGCGGATCTTGCGCGCGGTGACGACCGCATTTCTCGCGGTAGCCGTGCTGCGCATTGCGGCTCATGTACCCCTCAAACTGGAGTATCTGTTGACCGCGCTGTTCTCCGGCATGTGCTTTGCGAAGCTCAAGCTGCCGGTGTACGTGGTGTACGGGACAGTGGCCGCGGCGTGCGGGCTGTGGCTTGCGTACGGCGCCATACCGTAGGCAAGCCGGCCCGCGCCTCACAACCGTGGCTTCACAAAGCCGGGGCTTTATAAGCCGGGCGTCAGAACCCGCGCGACAGCACCGCAACACCGATCGTCACGACACCCAGCACGATATTGACGAGCACCAGACGGCGGATCGTGCCGACCGCCTGCGCGCCATCCGGCCATTTCTGCGCCTGCACCGCACGGCGAATACGCGGGAACACAGCGAAGCGGATATGTCCGAAGATCAGCATCATCACGATGCCGAGGCCGGCCATCGCATGCAACGGCCACGTGGCGTGACCGCCGCCGAATTGCATCAGCAGAAAACCGCCGGTGAGCAGAATCACCAGCACTGCCGCGGCGACCCAATTGAAGAAGCGGCTGAACACCGATTCCCACAGCGGCAAGCGCAGTTGCGGCGAAAGATCGGCAATCGCCGGACGCAAACAGAAATGCGCGAACACCATTCCGCCGACCCATACGGCGACGGCAAGCAAATGCAGAAAGAGCGCGAGTTCGATAGCTTTGTTCATGTTGTTTTCCTCTCCCGACGACGCCACGCCGCTTATTACGAATGATATTAGCAGCGGCTATTGAGCGCGTTCGACCGCGCACTGTACACGCAGTTCCATGCACCGGCGGCTTTCCTGACAATCTTTGTAGTTGTTATTGCAGCGCGCCCGCTTCCGCGACGGCGCTGCACCCCGAATTTTTACTGCGCACGGCGCGCGCTTGAAGTGCGACTCAAGCTAAAGCGCGCGCCGCGTTCCTACGTTTGCGTCCTGGTTAAGCAGCCAATACCGGACGCATGCCGTCGAGCTTCATCTTGCTCTCAGGCGCACGCCCCTTGCGCGCCCGCTTGCCGATATGCGGTGCGAGTGCGGCGCCGCTCAGCTTCTCTTCGTCGACGCGGCCGCCACGACGCGTGCCGATCAGCACAACACCCGCATTGTTGATCGCCAGCGCCTGCACCAACGTTTCATTATCGTCGAGCGCCATCAGCGTGACACCGCGTCCACCGCCCGACAGCGTCTTCATCTCGTCGAGGCCGAACGCCAGGAGACGCCCGCCCGAGGACAGACACGCGATATGCGTCGCATCCGGCAGCATCGGCATCGGCGCGAGCGGCGCAGCGCCCGCGTCGATCGTCATGAACGACTTGCCGGCCTTCACGCGGCTCACCATATCGCCGACCTTGGCGATAAAGCCAAAGCCGTTGCTCGACGCGAGCAGCAGCGCCTGATCTGCCGACGCCGCGTAGTAATGCATCAAATGACTGCCTGACTCGAGTTCGATCAGCGACGTGACCGGCACGCCATCACCGCGCCCGCCCGGCAGCATTGCAACGGCAACCGAATAGACGCGGCCATTGCTGCCCCACGCGACCAGCGTATCCGGCGTGCGGCACTGGAATGCCGCATAGAGCCCGTCGCCGGCCTTGAACGTGAAGCCGGCCGTATCCAGCCCGTGCCCCTTCAGCGCACGCACCCAACCCTTTTGCGACACCACCACCGTGACCGGCTCGTCGACCACGCGCGCCTCGAACGTCGCGCGCTTTTCCTGCTGGATCAGCGTGCGGCGCTCGTCGCCGTATTGCTTCGCATCGCCTTCGATTTCCTTGATGAGCAGACGCTTCATCGCCGATTCACTGCCGAGCAGTTCTTCGAGCTTGGCCTTCTCGTCGCGCAATTCGGACAGTTCCTTCTCGATCTTGATCTTCTCGAGCCGCGCCAACTGACGCAGCCGGATTTCAAGAATGTCCTCGGCCTGACGATCGGACAAGCCAAACGCGGCCATCAACGCGACCTTCGGTTCGTCCGACTCGCGAATGATGCGGATGACTTCGTCGATATTCAAAAAGACGATCACCCGGCCTTCGAGGATGTGAATCCGGTCGTCGACCTTCATCAAACGATGGCGCGTGCGGCGCGTGACCGTCGCGAAGCGGAACGCGATCCACTCGTGCAGGATTTCGCTCAAACCCTTCTGACGCGGCCTGCCGTCGCCGCCCACCATCACCAGATTGAGCGAGGCATTCGATTCGAGGCTCGTATGCGCGAGCAGCGAATTGACGAACTCGGTTTGATCGATGCGGCTCGACTTCGGCTCGAACACGAGACGCACCGGCGCGTCCTTGCCCGATTCGTCGCGCACCGCATCGAGCAGCGCGAGCATCGTCTGCTTGGTCTGCAGCTGTTCGGGTGTGAGCGCCTTCTTGCCGAGCTTGATCTTCGGATTGGTTTGCTCTTCGATTTCTTCGAGCACCTTCTGCGCGGCCGTGTTCGGCGGCAGTTCGGTGATCACCAGTTGCCACTGGCCGCGCGCGAGGTCTTCTATCTTCCAGCGAGCGCGCACCTTCAGGCTGCCGCGACCGCTTTCATACGCGGCGGAAATCTCCGCTTCGCTCGAAATGATCTGGCCGCCACCCGGGAAGTCAGGACCCGGAATGTGCTGCATCAAATCGGCGTGCTGCATCTTCGGATTGCGGATCATCGCAACCGCTGCAGCCGCGACTTCGCGCAGATTGTGCGACGGGATTTCCGTCGCCAGACCCACCGCGATACCCGAGGCGCCGTTCAGCAACACGAACGGCAGGCGCGCGGGCATCACTTTCGGCTCCTGAAACGAGCCGTCGTAGTTCGGCATGAAATCGACCGTACCCTGGTCGATTTCATCGAGCAGCAGCTTCGAGATCGGTGTGAGGCGCGCTTCGGTGTACCGCATTGCCGCTGCGCCGTCGCCGTCGCGCGAACCGAAGTTGCCCTGGCCGTCGATCAACGGATAGCGCATCGAGAAGTCTTGCGCGAGACGCACGAGTGCGTCGTACGCCGACTGGTCACCGTGCGGGTGATACTTACCCAGCACGTCGCCGACCACGCGTGCCGACTTGACCGGCTTCGCGTTGTCGGAGAGGCCCATCTCGTTCATCGCGAACAGGATGCGGCGCTGCACCGGCTTCTGGCCGTCGCACACGTCCGGCAGCGCGCGGCCCTTGACCACGCTCACCGCGTAATCGAGGTACTGGCGTTCCGCGTAGTTGCCGAGCGTCAGGAAGTCGCCTTCCGGCGGCGGTGGCTCGGTGAAAAGGTCGAGAGTGTTATCGTCGTCCATCTAAATTCCGTATCCGTGTTTGGCGTGAAGTTGCTTGGCGAACTGAGGCGCTACCCGCGCGCTCAGATGTCCGCTTCCACTTCGTTGCCCTTTTCTTCCAGCCAGCTGCGCCGCGACGCCGCTTCGCCCTTGCCCATCAGCATCGTCATACGCGCCACCGTGGCGTCGTAGTCGAGTTCGCCGAGCGCCACCGGCGTCAGGCGCCGCGTGTCGGGGTTCATCGTGGTGTCCCACAGTTGCTCCGCGCTCATTTCGCCGAGGCCTTTGAAGCGGCTGATGGACCACTGCGTTTCGCGCACACCGTCTTTGCGCAGCTTGTCGAGGATCGCTTCGAGTTCGCCTTCGTCGAGTGCGTAAAGTTTCTGCGCCGGTTTCTTGCCGCGCGCGGGCGCATCGACGCGGAACAGCGGCGGACGCGCCACGCACACATGACCGCGTTCGATCAACTGCGGAAAGTGCTTGAAGAACAGCGTGAGCAACAGCACCTGGATGTGCGAGCCGTCCACGTCAGCGTCCGACAAGATGCAAATCTTGCCGTAACGCAGATTCGACAGGTCGACCTTGTCGTCCGGGCTATGCGGATCGACACCGATCGCCACCGAAATGTCGTGCACTTCGTTGTTCGCGAACAGACGGTCGCGCTCGGTTTCCCACGTATTCAGCACCTTGCCGCGCAGCGGCAGGATCGCCTGATATTCCTTGTCGCGGCCCATCTTCGCCGAGCCGCCCGCCGAATCGCCTTCGACCAGGAACAACTCGTTGCGGCCGATTTCCGTCGATTCGCAATCGGTCAGCTTGCCCGGCAGGACGGCCACGCCCGAGCTCTTGCGCTTCTCGACTTTTTGTCCGGCACGCGTACGTGCTTGCGCCTGCTTGATGACAAGATCGGCGAGTTTCTTGCCGTGCTCGACGTGCTGATTCAACCAGAGTTCAAGCGCCGGACGCGCGAACGACGACACCAGCTTCACCGCATCGCGGCTATTGAGGCGTTCCTTGATCTGCCCTTGGAACTGCGGATCGAGTACCTTCGCCGACAGCACGAACGACACGCGCGCGAACACGTCTTCGGCAAGCAGCTTGACGCCCTTCGGCTGCAGATTGTGCAACTCGACGAAGCTCTTCACCGCCTGGAACAAACCGTCGCGCAAGCCGGATTCGTGCGTGCCGCCCGCAGGCGTCGGAATCAGATTGACGTACGACTCGCGCATAAGCGTACCTTCTTCGCTCCACGCGACGACCCATGTAGCGCCCTCGCCTTCCGCGAACGTCTCTTCGCTGGTGCGCGAGTTTTCTACATAACGCTCGCCTTCAAAAAGAGGAATCAGCAGATCGCTGCCGTTCATGCCTTCGAGCAGATAGCCGCGCAAACCGTCTTCGTATTTCCAGCTTTGCTGCTCGCCGGTTTTCTCGTTGATCAACGTGACTTCGACGCCCGGCAGCAGCACCGCTTTCGAGCGCAGCAGACGTTGCAGTTCGCCGAGCGGCAGGTTCGGCGAATCGAAGTATTTCGGATTGGCCCACGCGGTGACGCGCGTGCCGGACTTCTTGTCGCTACGCGCGGCGGGCCGCACTTCGAGTTCCTTGGCGACGTCGCCATTGGCGAAACTCAACTCGGCGACTTTGCCGTCGCGCCACACAGTGACGTCGAGGCGCGTGGACAGCGCGTTGGTGACCGACACGCCGACGCCGTGCAGCCCGCCCGAAAACGTGTACGCGCCGCCGGCGGCCTTATCGAACTTGCCGCCCGCATGCAGACGCGTGAACACGATCTCGACGACCGGCACGCCTTCTTCCGGATGCAGGCCGAATGGAATGCCGCGGCCGTCGTCTTCGACCGAGACCGAATGGTCCGCGTGCAGCGTGACCGTGATTTGCCGGCCGTGGCCACCGAGGGCCTCGTCCGACGCGTTGTCGATGACTTCCTGAATGATGTGCAGCGGATTTTCGGTGCGGGTGTACATCCCAGGCCGTTGCTTGACCGGCTCCAGGCCCTTCAACACCTTGATCGACGCTTCGCTATACGCGGCGTTTGGCTTTTTCGTAGACATGGTTGACTCGGGTCCGTCGGTTCATCGTTGTCCACAGGTCCTGTGGACAGGTCCGTGGACAATGCGTTGAGTTTTCAAAAAAAGCGAAACGAAACAACGGGGTTAGGTGCGGTGCCCGCGGGGCGGGCAAGCTGTTTTGTCGCCTCGCTTCCCTTCGGCGCGCTCGACGGCCGCTCGATGCCGGCTGTACAGCCCGGCTACGTCAGCGCCGGTGCGAACGCCGGGGGAAGCCTGTTCGCGGGGTATTTTACTGATTTCGATACCGGCGGCAATTCACGACGTGCGGGATTGGCCGTTCGGATAAGGGGCGGCGCTCAGGTTTGGTCTCTTGTTGAGACCCGCATGTGCTCCGAATGTGACACGGCCGTGACCCACGCCGACGCCGCCCTTGCGCGTCATTTGCGCTTGTTTTCCAGCTCGTCCCACCGTTCCAGCGCAATCAGCAATTCTTCGTCGATCGCTGCGTAGCGCTCGGTCAGACGCGTGCCTTCCTGTGGGTCTTTCGCGAAGACCGAACCCTCTTCGAGTTGCGCGCCAATGGTTTTCTGCTCGGCTTCGAGCGCGGCGATTTTCGCCGGCAGCGCCTCGAGTTCGCGCTGGTCCTTGAACGACAGCTTGGCGGTGCGCTGCGTGTTGCGGCCCGCTCCGCCGTCTTTGGCCGCCACTTCCTTCGCGGCTTCTTTTTGCGCTTCCTGCGCCATCTGCTGCGAGCGGTCGCGCTGAATCTGCCAGTCGGTAAAGCCGCCGACATACTCGCGCCACTTGCCCCCGCCTTCCGACGCGATCACGGAAGTCGCGACGTTATCCAGAAACGCGCGATCGTGGCTGACCAGCAACACGGTGCCGTCGTATTCGGTGAGCAGTTCTTCGAGCAGTTCGAGCGTGGGGATGTCGAGGTCGTTGGTCGGTTCGTCGAGCACCAGCACATTGGCCGGCCGCGCGAACAGACGCGCGAGCAACAAGCGGTTGCGCTCGCCGCCCGACAGCGACTTGACCGGCGAACGTGCACGCTCCGGCGCGAACAGGAAGTCGCCGAGGTAGCTCATCACGTGCTTCTTCTGGCCGTTGACTTCGACCCACTCGCTGCCCGGGCTGATCGTGTCGGCAAGGCTCTTTTCCAGATCCAGCTGCGCGCGCATCTGGTCGAAGTACGCGACCTGCAAATTGGTGCCGACACGCACCGTGCCTTCGTCGGGCGGCAATTCGCCGAGGATCATCTTCAGCAGCGTGGTCTTGCCCGCGCCGTTCGGCCCGACAAAGCCGATCTTGTCGCCGCGCATCACCGTGGCCGTGAAGTTGTCGACCACCGTGCGCGCACCGTAGCGCTTGGTCACATCGGTCAATTCCGCGACGATCTTGCCGGACTTCTCGCCCTGCCCGACGTCGAGCTTGACGTTGCCCTGCACGTTGCGGCGCTCGGCGCGCTCGTTGCGCATCTGCACGAGCCGCGCGATCCGGCCGACGCTGCGCGTACGGCGCGCTTCGACACCCTTGCGAATCCACACTTCTTCCTGTGCGAGCAGCTTGTCGGCCTTGTCGTTTTCGACGCGCTCGATTTCCAGTTGCTGTGCTTTGCGCGTCTGATAAGCCGAGAAATTACCGGGATACGACAGCAGACGCCCGCGATCCAGTTCGACGATGCGCGTAGCGACACGGTCGAGAAACGCGCGATCGTGGGTAATGAAGAGCAGGCCCGCGCGCAGCGAGACCAGCAGCTCTTCGAGCCAGCGAATGCCGTCGAAGTCAAGGTGGTTGGTCGGTTCGTCGAGCAGCAGCACGTCCGGCTGCACGACCAGCGCGCGCGCCAGCGCGACGCGCTTTTGCATGCCGCCCGACAGCGAGCCGACCCGCGCCTCGCCGTTCAGACCGATCTGCTGCAGCGTGGTGGCGACGCGCGTGCTCCAGTTCCAGGCGTCCGAATGGTCAAGCGACGACTGCAGCGTGTTCATCCGCGACATCAACTCGTCGTGCTCCGGGCCTTCCGGCTGGTCGGCGAGCTGATTGGCGACCGCGTCGTATTCATCCAGCAGCGCGCGAGCGTGGGTCAGGCCGGCGGCGACCGCCTCGAACACCGTGTCGTCCGTATCGAACTCCGGCTCCTGCGGCACATAGACCGTGGTGAGATTCTGCTGGCGCGTGACGAGACCGTCGTCCGGCTTGGTCAGCTCGGCGACGATCTTCAGCAGCGACGACTTGCCCGCGCCATTGCGGCCGATCAACCCGACGCGTTCGCCCGCTTCGAGAGAGAAATCCGCGTGATCGAGCAACGCGACGTGACCGAACGCCAGTTGGGCGCCGGTAATGGTGTAAAGCGACATGGAGAATTGGAGAAAACAGCGATGAGTCGGAACTGCTCATTGTACCGGGCGCACGGGCGGCTGCCTGTATGCCGGACGAGATAGGCCAAATGGCCGGCTTGCAGAACGAATACTGAGCGCAAGAACGCTGCCGGGCGGTGCTTGCACGCCTGGCAGCGTCGTACGGAAAAACTACTTCACGTGAACCTTGATGGTTTGGCTCCATTCCGGGCCATACGAACGGTGCACACCGTCGCCGAATTGCAGCGTCAGCGTGTGGTCGCCCGGCGGCAACGTCAGATCGGTTTCGGTCTGGCCTTTGCCGAAGTGGAGCGAATGGTCGTCGGCGGGAATGACTTGTCCCTTGGGAAGCGGCTTGCCGTCGATCAACAGATGATGATGGCCCGTGCCCTCGGTCATCGTGCCGGCCGGCGCGATCTTCATGCCGTCGACGCCGAACACCACATGCACCGGATTGCTGACGGTTGCACCGTCCTTTGGCTGCACGAACGACACGCCTTCGGCCTGCGCCACGCCCGATGCGGCCAGCAACCCGGCCAGCACGACACCAGTCAACCATTTGTTTTTAAACATCGTTTCTCCGTTGAGGAAAGCGGCTTGATGCGCTGCGTGGCGGATGGCCGTGGCGGCATGATGCGCCGGGCATGAACGGTTTCGAGATAGACCGCGGCTCAGAGCATACACCGAGTGCGTGACGCGATTCGCCGCGCGATGCCGGACGTTTCGCCGGGCACTTTGCGGCGCTGCGACATCGTATCCGGAGGTCCGTTCGGCAAATTCCGGTACTATTGCGGGTTGCCGCCACTGCCCCAAAAAGGGGCAGAACGGGTGAATTGTTGTATTGAACCGAGAAAGAGTGCGTCGTGAGTGAAGTAATTGAAGTGACTGAATACAAGAGCTGGGTCTGCCTGATTTGCGGCTGGATCTACAACGAGGAAGAAGGCCTGCCCGAAGAAGGCATCGCGCCGGGCACGCGCTTCGACGCGATTCCCGACGACTGGCGCTGCCCGCTGTGCGATGTGAGCAAGGCAGAGTTTGCGGTGGTGGAGTTCTGATTTCGCTGGATTGAGCCGGTGATGCACCGTTTTAGTGCGGCACGTCAGGCGGTCTGACGGCCCGGCGGAAGATGGTCGTCGGGCCGTTTGCTTTGCGAAGAAGCGTTTCGCTGCCCTCCTCCCGCTCGAACGTGTTTGATATACTCTGCGCGCGCTGGCGAATTTGGACTCGCCCGATCCTTGCGGACCTTGTCCGCCGGCAGGATTGAAGCGATGATTTCAGTTCGGTCCTCTCCCCGTAGTTCAATGGATAGAACAAGTGCCTCCTAAGCGCTAGATACAGGTTCGATTCCTGTCGGGGGGACCAACTAGCTTCCCAGCGTCTCCCAAGTTTGCCTAAAAAAGCCCTGCACGCCTTTCGCTGCGGGGCTTTTTTTATCGCGCGCATCCGCACTCAACAGCGTCGCTAACCGATCGCGCAATCCCACAGCCGCAGGAATCTCGGGCCGATTTTGCAATTGTTAAATATTCCACCAAGCAAGTGAGATTAACGTTCCATCACGTATCTTTTGCGCGATGGAAAATGAAAATCTCTCGTGATCTTTCAGTAGTCGCAGGATTCAGTGTGATCGCTGTGTTCGTCATACGCACGAATCATTTCGGCCCCGCGGAACACTTAGGACAGGCGAAGCACCGGCATTCGACCGTTTGCTTTGGTGACAATCAAGTCATGCACCAGAGCCGCAAAAGATCATTTCACTCCGATGCGATGAGGAGCGCCCGCCCCTCCTAACGTCCGTTCACCCTGAACAGAGAGCTACATCATGAGGAAATGCATCCTTGCGCTTGCTGCACCGGCCGCTAGTCAACGTGAAAAAACGCCCGGACAGGAGAAGCCGGGCGAAGCCGCCGGGACGCCGACGGCGGAGGAGTGCTGATAACGACAAAACAGGCCCGCATCCCCGGCAAGAGCGAGCCTGTTTCGTGTCGACGTGAACCCAGTCAACGCATGATGCGTCGACGTTCACGTCGGCATCGATTAGCGACCGATGTAGACCACCGGCGCCGAGTACGAGCTCACCGTCGTTTCCGCGTGGCTACCCGACTGTGACGAACCGCTTGTCGCCGAACCATAGCCGCTGGTTTGCGCGGTACCATTTTGGGCAGCTACGCGTGCTTCAGCTGCCTGAATATCCACCGGGTAGTGCGGATCCTTACCGACGGCGGGTGTATAACCGGCCTTTTCAAGCTGGACAAGCTCAGCACGAACCTGGGCGCGCGTGACAGGTCCGTTCGATTGCGCGAACGATGCGACCGGAGCGGCGAGAACGAGTGCAACAGCGACAGCTTTGATGAGCGATTTCATGATCACTACCTCCAGAGATTGTTTTATGCGGCGCGACAGACACGCTTGTCTGTAACCCATGAACGTAGTCTAGGAGGGGCCATAACCAGGGTAAATACCTAAGCCATGAAATCACTGTTGCTGGAAACGTGACAATGACAATGCCGGATCATCAGAACTCTGACAATAAGGCCCGCACCGAACTGCTCGGCCATTCGATGGTGAAGCAGTTCGGCGCGCGCTTGAGTACGACCTAACCTGCTCAGCAAATGCGACTCTGGATACAACCATGCGCACCGTGCGCGGAACTCTACGGACAGCCGTCGACGGTCGAGCCACACGAGAATCTGACATTGAACGCCGCTGGAGCGGTGAAGGACGCCCAAGCCGAGCAGCACTTCACCTGCATCCGTTGCGGTGCCGCGTTTGCACGCATCGTCGCCGGCCCCCTCCCGCGACAAGTCTGGATGCTGCTGAATGCCGGGCAGCATTGACTAGGCCGCATTGGAAAATCAGGCGCGCCTGGGAATCTCCAGCCCCTTCGCTACCGCCGGACGCGCGACGAATGCAGCCAGCGCCCGCTTCACATTCGGGAAATCCTGAATCCCGACCAGATCCCCTGCTTCATAGAAGCCGATCAGGTTGCGCACCCATGGGAAGGTCGCGATATCGGCGATCGAGTACCTGTCGCCCATGATCCAATCGCGCCCGTCGAGCCGCTGCTCCAGCACGCCGAGCAAACGCTTCGACTCCGCGACATAACGGTCGCGCGGCCGCTTGTCTTCGTACTCCTTGCCGGCAAACTTGTGGAAGAAACCGAGCTGGCCGAACATCGGACCGATCCCGCCCATCTGGAACATCACCCACTGGATTGCTTCATAGCGGCCCGCGGCATCCTTCGGGATCAATTGGCCGCTCTTGTCCGCGAGATAAATCAGGATCGCGCCGGACTCGAACAAGGGCAGTGGATTGCCGTCCGGGCCGTTCGGATCGATGATCGCCGGAATCTTGTTGTTCGGATTCAGAGACAGAAACTCGGGCGTCATCTGATCGTTCGTATCGAAGCGCACGAGATGCGGTTCATACGGCAGGCCGGTTTCTTCGAGCATGATCGACACCTTCACGCCATTGGGCGTCGGCAGCGAGTAGAGCTGAATCCGGTCCGGATGCTCAGCAGCCCATTTCGTCGTGATGGGAAACGCGGATAGATCGGTCATGGTGATGGTGTAACCCTTGTACGAGCGTTGCGGCTGGAAATCGGAAATTGGCGCGGGGACTCAACAGCAGGCCCCGAAAGTGGCCCCTGAAAGCAAGACCGCCAAATATAAACCGACTCAGCGCAGCGCGTGCGACGCCGCCTCAGAACACCCCACCGCGATTGTGGCCATGCGACTTTCCGCCCAAAGACTCACCACAAATCTTTGGTCGCGCTCCCAGCGCTCAGGTCATATCCTTCGCGCCACAAGGCCGCGCCGACTGTCGTCAAGAGCGTCCTTTGCTCGCCGTCGAGTTGTTCCCAAGCCGCCGCCAGCCAGTTGGCGAAGCTCGCGCAGGTGGATTCGAGGTCGACGGGCGCCTTACCCTCCAGGTACTGCCGTTCGAACATCGAAAGCACTTTTTCGGGTGTCATGGCACACCTCCTGTTGGATGCGCCAAGTCTAAAGGGAGCGCACGGTGCACGGAGCGTGCGCGGCGTCGAACCCGGGTTACTCCCAGGCCAGCACAGTTCACGGCATGCGGGCAGCAAAAACAAAAGAAAAAAAGCCTAAAGTCCCGTCGCAGCCTGCCGTTAAAAGGCCATGGAGGAGCTATGGACCGCACACACAATACGCCGACGGGGTCATCCCAAACGGCGCTGATCGATCAGGACATTGCGCATATTGGGCGCGTGATGCGGCCGTCTTTACACGGCGATCTGGGTGGCCCGATTTTCCCGGCCACCTACTGGCGCAAGCGTCTGTTTCAGCTACTCGATACCGGCAACCTTTCTCACGCGCAGTTGCGCGCAGTCGACAGTCTGTTGCTGCAAATCGACGAGTTCGACGCTTCGGCTATCCAGCCGGCGTGGGGCGCAGTGGCGCAACAAGATTTGCAGCCTGCCGCCCGCGCAGCGAATGCATCGCCGTCAGCCATCGGCCAAATCTGACGCCGCTCCTGAAGCCCGCTCCGCGGCGCCTCCTTCCAGCCTCCACGCATAAAAAAAGGCCGCGAACTACGCCGCGGCCACAACACGTCGCAACGCTGGGAATTCGCGTCACACCGTAAGCCTACACGGCCAATTGTGACATTCGCCTACCGTCGAAAGTCCACCCGCTCAAGGCGGATATTTTCTGCCCATCGTCAGCAAAAACAGGAAAAATGGGACGACATTAGGTCATAATGTCCGCAAAAATTCCCAGCAAGGACGCCCGTGACCCTCGCCGCACCGCTCGAACTGCTAAAGCAGGCGCGCGCCCGCTTTACTCAACGCGAAATCGCCGCGCACGTCGGTAAAGACATCAAGACGGTGCGCCGCTGGGAAAAAGGCGAAACACCATGTCCGGCGATGCTCGAGCCGGCCTTGCGCGATTTGCTGCACACCGGCACCGGCGCGGCTAACGGCGACGCCAGTTTCCGCTTCATCGATCTGTTCGCCGGCATCGGCGGCATTCGCTTGGGTTTCGAAGCGCACGGCGGCGCCTGCGTTTTCACGAGCGAGTGGAACGATTTTTCCACCAAGACATATCGCGAGAACTACCCGGGCGGCGCCGACCACGCGCTGATCGGCGACATCGTCTCCTTTCCCGCCGAAGAGGTGCCGAGCCACGACGTGCTGCTTGGCGGCTTCCCCTGTCAGCCGTTTTCGATCGCCGGCGTCAGCAAGAAAAACGCGCTCGGCCGGCCGCACGGTTTCGAGTGCACGACACAGGGCACGCTGTTTTTCGACGTCGCGCGCATCATCGCGGCGAAGCGCCCAGCCGCGTTCCTGCTGGAGAACGTGAAGAATCTGCTCTCGCACGACAAAGGCCGCACCTTCGACGTGATCCTTCAGACGCTGCGCGACGAGCTCGGCTACGAGGTGCATTACCGGGTGGTCGACGGCCAGCACTTCACGCCGCAGCATCGCGAGCGGATCATCATCGTCGGCTTTCGTGGCAAGACCTCGTTCTCATGGGACGATCTGCATTTGCCGGAAAACGGTCCGCGTCTCGGCTCGATCCTGCACCGGACCGACGGCAGCGAACCGGACTTGTCGTGGGATCACGACCGCTTCTTCGACCACACCAACCGGCGCGTTCAACCGAAGTACACGCTCACCCCGAACCTCTGGACCTATCTGCAAAACTACGCGGCGAAACATCGCGCGGCGGGTAATGGCTTCGGCTTCGGCATGGCTTATCCGGACAGCGTCGCGCGCACGCTATCCGCGCGCTATCACAAGGACGGCTCGGAGATTCTGGTCTATCAGGGCGAGCAGTTGCGCCCGCGGCGCCTGACGCCACGCGAATGCGCGCGGCTGATGGGCTTTCCCGACACGTTCCGGATTCCCGTCAGCGACACGCAGGCCTATCGCCAGTTCGGCAACAGCGTTGTGATGCCGGTGATGCGGGAAGTGGCGCGCATCATGCTGCCGCATGTGCAAGCCCTGCTCGCAAAGGAGACGCAGCATGGTTCGGCTCAAGCCCTCTCGCTATACGCCTAAGCTGCCCCAGACAGACCCGAGCAACCCAAGCTATCTGAGCCTTAACGATGGTCGATATCGTCGATAGCGCGACGCGCAGCCGGATGATGTCCGGCATTCGCGGCCGCAACACGAAGCCGGAGATCCTGATCCGCAGCCTGCTGCACGGCCGGGGCTTCCGCTTTCGGCTCGACGCCCGCGATCTGCCGGGCCGGCCGGATATCGTGCTGCCGCGCTACCGCGCCGTCGTGCTGGTGCACGGCTGTTTCTGGCACGGCCATGACTGCCACCTGTTCAAGTGGCCGCAAACCCGGCCGGAGTTCTGGCGCGACAAGATCGGCCGCAACCGCAGCAACGACGACAAGGTCCGGCAAGCATTGCTCGCAAGCGGCTGGCGCGTCGCGGTGGTGTGGGAATGCGCTTTGCGCGGCGCCAATCGCGATATCGAGGGCGTGTTGCAGCGGCTCGTCGAGTGGCTGCGCAGCGACGCGCCGAGCTTCGAAGAACGCGGCTGAAAGCCACTTGTAGCCTGCCCGGTGCAAGCGAATCCGAAGGCCGCTGGTGATACACTCGATTGGTTGACCCGGGGCGTTTTTGCAGGCCGATACGGCAATATGTCGGCAGCATGAAACCGCGCCCTGGCCATCTCCAGAACCAACCTTGAAGGGAGGCATGCGATGGCTGATTTCCGTCTCTGGTCCGACGAGTTCCCCACCAACGGCTTTATGCCGAAAGCCCACGAATTCGACGACAAGTCATTCGGCGTCGACGGCGAGGGCGAAAATATTTCGCCCTCGTTGCAATGGGAGGCGCCCCCGGCCGACACGCAAAGCTTCGCACTCACGGTCCACGATCCCGATGCGCCTACAGGCAGCGGCTTCTGGCACTGGGTCGTCGTCAATATTCCAGCCGATGCGCGCTCGCTGCCGCGCAACGCCGGCAAGGCAGACGGCTCATTGCTGCCGCAGGGCGCGCTGCAAGTGCGCAACGACTACGGCACGGTCGGCTTCGGCGGCGCCGCGCCGCCGCGCGGCGACAGGACGCATCGCTACATCTTCCGTCTGCATGCGCTGAAGGTGCCGCACCTGCCGATCAACCCGGAGACCACCAACGCGGTCGCACGCTTCATGACGCATCTGAACGAAATCGATTCAACCACGCACACCGGTCTGTACGAACTGAAATAACGCGTGAGACGCGATGCCGGTATGCCTCGGTATGCCATGTTGTACCGGCATCGCCGCTGCTGCCGTCGTTCATTCCAGCGCGGCAGGCGGCGCGCGCGGCTCACCATGTGACTCATGAGCCGCCCCCAACAAATCAAAAGACGATGCACGCACAACCATCGCGCAAGGACGGCTCCACGCCAGCCGACGCCGCTGACACACTCGCCCCCGGTACATCGTTCGCGGATAGCACCGCGCAAGGCTTGCCGGTTCCGCAACGCTACTGGGCGATGCTGGTTATCGCGCTCGCCCTCACGCTGGCGGTGCTCGACAGCGCGATCGCCAACGTGGCCCTCCCCACCATCGCGCGCAATCTGCATGCGAGCGCCGCCGGCTCGATCTGGGTCATCAACGCGTATCAGCTCGCCATCACGATCTCCTTGCTGCCGCTTGCGTCGCTCGGCGACCGCATCGGCTATCGGCGCGTCTATCTGTTCGGGCTAATCCTGTTCACCGTTGCGTCGTTCGGTTGCGCGTTGTCCACGTCGCTGCCGACGCTCGCGCTCGCGCGCGTGGTCCAGGGCTTCGGCGCGGCAGGCATCATGAGCGTCAACACGGCTCTTGTGCGCATGATCTATCCGCCGACGCAGCTCGGCCGCGGCGTCGCGATCAACGCGATGGTGGTCGCGGTGTCGTCCGCGGTCGGACCGACGGTCGCCGCCGGCGTGCTCGCCGTCGCCTCGTGGCCGTGGCTGTTCGCGATCAATGTGCCGATCGGCATCGCGGCGATCGTCGGCGGATTCAAGGCGCTGCCGCTGAACCGCGGCCACGATTCGCCGTACGACTATCTGAGCGCGGTGATGAACGCGTTCGTATTCGGCCTGCTGATCTTCGCCGTCGATGGTCTCGGACACGGCGAGCGGCTCGGCTACGTCGTGGTCGAAGCGCTCGGCGCGCTCGTGATCGGCTACTTCTTCGTGCGCCGTCAGTTGACGCAGCCCGCACCGCTCTTGCCGATCGATTTGCTGAGGATTCCGGTGTTCGCGCTGTCGATCGGCACGTCCGTCTGTTCGTTCTGCGCGCAGATGCTGGCATTCGTGTCGCTGCCGTTTCTGTTGCAGGACACGCTGGGATTGTCACAAGTGCAAACCGGTTTGCTGATCACGCCGTGGCCGCTGGCGATCGTCGTTGCGGCGCCATTGTCGGGTGTGCTGTCGGACAAGGTGTCGGCGGGCTGGCTGGGCGGCATCGGACTCGTCGCGCTGACCGCGGGCCTGCTGCTGCTCGCCACGCTCGGCGCGCATCCCGAGCCGGTGCAGATCGCCTGGCGCATGGCGCTGTGCGGTGCGGGCTTCGGCATTTTCCAGTCGCCGAACAACCGGACCATGCTGTCGGCCGCGCCGCGCGAACGCAGCGGCGGCGCGAGCGGCATGCTCGGCACCGCGCGGCTGACCGGGCAGACGCTCGGCGCGGCGCTGGTCGCGCTGATCTTCGGTGTCGCGCCACAGCATGGGCCGACCGTCGCGTTGTATGTCGCCGCGTGCTTCGCGGCAGTCGCGGCCGTGGTCAGCACGCTGCGGGTCATGCAGCGCGTGACCGTGCAGCCGGCCTGAGCCCGGATGCAACAAGGGCGCGAATCGCACGATGCGCGCCGCGCCCTTCTCCATCGCTTCAATCCTGCTCGAACATTGTCGACGTGACCGGCACGCGCGATATAGAAAAACCGCGCCGCCGCCCTCGATCCGGTTACGTTGCCGTCACGTCAGCGAGCTTTACCGCTTTGGCCGTCACTGAAGAAGCCGTCGCGACATTGCGCAAGTCGGCGAGGAACGTATCGCGCCAGACCGACAGATTGTTCTCGCGCATCGGCGCCATCATGTCGGCGTGACGTGCCTGCCGTTCGGCGAGCGGCATCGACAGCGCGCGCTCCAGCGCCTCGGCCATCTGCGACAGGTCGAACGGATTGACGACCAGCGCGCCCGGCAATTGCTCGGCCGCGCCCGCGAATTGCGACAGCACCAGCACGCCCGGATCCGCCGGATCCTGCGATGCAACGTACTCCTTCGCGACCAGATTCATCCCGTCGCGCAGCGGCGTCACATAGCCGACCTGCGATTGACGGAACAGCGCCATCAACAGATTGCGCTCGTATTTGCGGTTCAGGTACTGGATCGGCGTCCAGTCGAGTTGCGCGAAACGGCCGTTGATGCGCCCCGCTTCGCCCTCGAGCGTCTGACGAATCCGCTGGTAGGTTTGCACGTCAGCGCGAGTCGGCGGCGCGATCTGCACCAGTGACACGCGCCCGTGCCAACCGGGCGCATTCAACAGCAAGCGTTCGAACGCCTGGAAGCGCTCCACCAGCCCCTTCGAATAATCGAGCCGGTCGACGCTCATGATCAGCTTGCGCCCACGCATGCCGTCGCGCAGGCTGCGCACCGGCTTGCGGTCGGTGAACTGCTCTGCGGCCTTGGCGATGACGTCGGGATAGATGCCGATCGGGTAAGCGCCGACTTTGAGGAAGCGGTTATAGGCGTGCACCATACCGTCTTCGCTCGTACTCCCATGCTGGCCGCGCTCGATATAGTCGACGAACGACTGGCGATCCGCCTCGGTCTGGAAGCCGACCACGTCGTAGCTGCACATGGCCTTGAGCAATTCTTCGTGCGGCGGAATCGTCCGGAGCACTTCCGGCACCGGAAACGGAATATGGAGGAAGAAGCCGATCGGATTTTTCACGCCGAGATCGCGCAGGCAGCGCGCGAACGGCAGCAGGTGATAGTCGTGAACCCAGATGATGTCGTCGGGCTTCAGCAGCTCCTTGAGCTGCTTCGCGAGCGTCGCGTTGACGCGCTGGTAGCCCGCGTATTCCTGCCGGTCGTAGCGCGACAGGTCATTGCGATAGTGGAACGTCGGCCATAGGGTCGCATTCGAAAAGCCGCGGTAGTACTGGTCATAATCGCGCTTGGTGAGGCCCACCGTCGCGTACGTGACATTGCCCTGCTTTTCGATCACCGGAGCGGACGATTCAGCCACCGTCTCGCCGCTCCAGCCGAACCAGACTCCGCCGGTTTCCTTCAACGCGTCCAGCACGCCAATCGCAAGCCCGCCCGCCGCTGGACGCCCTTCCTGGGTCGGCGCGACACGATTCGATACCACGATCAGTCTGCTCATTGGTGCTCCACCTCTGTCAGTTATTTCGTTGCATACGCATATGCGCCGAAAAGGTGCATGCAAGTCGTGTGCCGTTTTATGAGACAGCAGAAATAAAAATGTATGCAAATGTGACGGACGAGCGAAAACGCGCGAAGTCGTCGCACCGTGAAGAATTTTTTTCTGCTTTGTATGACGAACCCAAGCGCCTTCAACCACCCGGCAGACGGCGTTCAGGCGTCCTGCTCAGAGCCCAGATCGCGCTGATATTCCAGCCCTTCCGGACGCACGCCGCCCTGGTTGTGCTCGCCGTCCGGCGGAGCGTTGGGCGCGACGCGGTTCTGCGCGGCCGGATCCGGCGACGCCGACGGGTCGCTATTGCTGCTGGACGGCCGGGAATCGCGCTTCGAGTGGCGCGCGGAACGTCGCAGTGCTGGATGTCTCATGATCGCTGCCTCCAGGGGGGAAGGCCACCGCCGAAACAAGGCGGCATCAATATAGTCTAGGGGTCACGAAGGTAAATTGCCGGTAAAAGATGCGCCGGCTTTGTAACAAGTACATAAAATCGCCGCGCCGGTATGTGCTGCAACGCACAAAGCCTGTCAGCGTGGCATGCGCTGCTGCCGAGGCCGGCCGGCTTGCGGCGTTTGAGTCGGTTGCGGCGGCGGATCGCCGATCGGCGGCGCAACCGGTTCGTCCGGCTCCGGCGTCGGGGTTGTGTCGGGCTCATCAGGCGTGAACGGCGGCTCGACCGGCTCGGGACGGTGAGCGTGCCAGGCTAGAGGAAGCTCGGGAAGCGCGGGAGCGGCAGCGTATTCCGGCATGGCGGTTATCCTCGTTTTAGCGTTCCATTGAATCGAAGCAAGGCCCGTGCCGTAATCGACGCGCTCCCGGCGCGATCGCGCTGTGAGATGTGCGTAGCAGGCGTGGCGCTTTAAGCGTCGGCGCCGCGCAAGGCGCGCGATTCGTCGGCGGCGTCGCTTTCGTCACGCGCGTCGTTGCCGTACTCGACCAGACGGTTGTACAGCGTCTTCAGACTGATGCCGAGAATCTCAGCCGCGCGCGTTTTCACGCCGCCGCACTGTTCGAGGGTCGCGAGAATCAGCTGACGGTCCGCTTCGGCGAGCGACGTGCCGAATGCAATCGTGATCGCCGTGCCGGCCGCGGGCTTGGACAGCGTGATCTGCAACGGGACCGTTGCCGTGCTGTCCGAATCCGCACCCGACATGATGTGCGCGCGCTGCACGTAATTCTTCAACTCACGCACGTTACCCGGCCAAGGATACGACAGCAGCATATCCTTCACCGCGGCGGGGAAATGCTTCTTCGTGCTGTGACGTTCGTTGAGTTCGTCGAGGAAGGCCTGAGCAAGCAGTTCCACATCCTTGCCCCGGTCGCGCAAAGGCGGCAGGCTGATCGGGAACACGTTCAGGCGATGGTACAAGTCGAGACGCAGTTTGCCTTCCAGCACCGCCTGCTCCGGATCACGGTTGGTCGCGGCGATCAGGCGCACGTCCGTTTCGATTTCCCTCGTCGTGCCGACCCGCATGAACATGCCGGTTTCCAGCACGCGTAGCAGCTTGACCTGCAACTCGATCGGCATTTCGGTGATTTCGTCGAGAAACAGCGTGCCGCCGTTCGCGCGCTCGAAATAACCCTTGTGCTGCCGGTCCGCGCCGGTGAAAGCGCCGCGCTCGTGGCCGAACATTTCCGACTCGATCAGGTTCGGCGAGATCGCGCCGCAGTTCACCGCGAGGAACGCGTGCTTACGGCGCAGGCTAAGCTGATGCAAGGTCTGCGCCGCGACTTCCTTACCCGTGCCCGACTCGCCGACCAGCATCACTGAGGCCGCCGTCGGCGCGACGCGGGCGATCTGGTCGTAAACCTCCTGCATAGCCGGCGAATTGCCGAGCATCAGACCGAAGCGGCCCATGCGGCGCAACTCGCCCCGCAGCGTGCCGATTTCCGCCTTCAGATCGCCGGGGCGCGGCAGGCGCGAGAGAATCGCCTTCACGCGCTGCATATTGATGGGCTTCACCAGGTAGTCGGTCGCGCCCATTTTCAGCGCGTTGACCGCCGATTCCACCGTGGCATGGCCGGTAATCACAATTACCTCGACGCCCGAGCGCGGATCGAGATCTTCGAACAGATCGACCCCGCTGCCGTCGGGCAGCTTCAGGTCGGTAAAGACGACGTCCGGCATCTGCCGGACCAGTTGAATGCGCGCTTCGCGCAAATCACCTGCCGTGGCGGTGGTGAGGCCGTCTTCCCCGATGATGGCGGAGAGCGCCTCGCGGGTACCGGCATCGTCATCGACAATCAATACGTGTGGCATCGCGTCTCGAAAACCCGAAAGCTTGAATGGAGGACCATGCTGAACCGCATGCTAAAAAAGCCGGCCGGCGGCGTTTCGCCTGCCCGCGATGCGCCCGGATGTGAGCACACACTGACTTCCTGGCAAAAGCACTGAACCCTTGACTTAATTCAATATCGCAACAATATACGAAAAAACCCGCGGGTTTGATGCGCCATTGTTGTGTATTTGCCTATTATACGGCGTTATCGGGACAAGACAGGTCCACATCCCGGCCGTCGCGCGGCAAAGCGCGGCGCACCGGCGATGCGGTGGACGCAGCGGCGTTCAGCTGCGCGGAAACGGCCATGCGCCACCGTTGCCGTTCAGATGCTCCGAGTCCTTGACGGCATGGGTGGCCGGACTGACGCTCTCCGGCTCGACACTGCCGGACGCTGTAGCGGGCGTTGCCACCGAACCGCCCTCGTCTTCCCAGCGGCTCAAATCGCGCTCCGCCGGAACCTGTGATGCGCGGTTTTTCTGCACATAGCGCAGGGCCAACAAGCCGCCGACAACCATTAGCGCGCCGAAAATGCCAAATTTAGATCGTGCCATCGTGAACTCCTTTTGGTCAGGAAGCGGATCAGCGTCGAGTGGCCTGCGCCTTGGCGAGCGGCCAGAACGCCAGGCAGGAAACCGACGCGGAAGCAGACACGCACCGGCTGTGAGCCGCAAACACCGTGCCGGGTCAATCTGCCGCTCGTGGACCTCAACCTCTTCCCGTCTGGCACTTTCGACTGGCCTCTCATCGTGTATTTCGCCGGCCGTCACACGGATTGCCGCAAGCGCCGTCAAAGTGGTTAAATCGACTTTTGTGAGATATTGGCCGCCGGGGTCGCAGGTCACCATCTCGTTATAGACCTGCGCGCCGCAACAACGAACCACATTTGCACAGGACTCCCCGTTTATGGCGTCAACCGATCTGGACTCGCCCACCGTCTCCGCCGGCGGCCATGCTTCGGCACAGGCGAAGCAGCGCGTCGCGGACGGCATCGCGGGCCTGAAATCGTACGGGCTGCTGTACGGCTCGTCACCGGTGATGCTGGATCTGTACGAACAGATCGAGCGCGTCGCCAGCACTGACGCGACCGCGCTGATCATCGGCGAATCGGGTACCGGCAAGGAGTTGATCGCCCGCACGATTCACGATCAAAGCAGCCGCAAGGAGGCGCCGTTCATCGCGGTCAACTGCGGCGCGATTCCCGATGAACTGATCGAAGCCGAATTATTCGGCCACGAGAAAGGCAGTTTCACGGGCGCGGTTCAGGGCCGAGTCGGCTACTTCGAACATGCGAACGGCGGCACGCTGTTCCTCGACGAAATTACTGAGATGGCGCCGGTACGCCAGGTCAAACTGTTGCGCGCGCTCGAGACCGGTACGTTCTATCGGGTCGGCGGCAACGAACTGATTCACGGCGACGTGCGCGTGATCGCCGCAACCAATCGCGACCCCGCGGTGGCCGTCAAAGAAAACGGCCTGCGTGAAGACCTCATGTACCGTCTCGCCGTTTTCCCGTTGCGCGCGCCGCCGCTGCGCGAGCGCGACGGCGATCGCGAGCTGCTCGCGCAACACTTCCTCGCTTTGCTGAACCGGCAGGAAGGCGCGAACAAGAGCTTCAGCAAACGGTCGCTCGAAACGCTGCGCACGTGGTCCTGGCCGGGCAACGTGCGCGAACTGAAAAATGCCGTGTATCGCGCATTCATTCTCGCGGAGAAGACGGTGGAGTTGCCGCATCCGCATCTCGCGTCGCGCGTGAAAAAGCCCGTCACGCAGGGCGATACCATGAGCGTGTGGATCGGCACGCCGCTCGCCGATGCGCAAAAGCAGATCATTCTCGGTACGCTGAAATATTGCGGCGGCGACAAACGGCGCGCGGCCAAAGCGCTCGGCGTAAGTCTGAAAACGCTGTACAACCGCTTGAGCACCTACGGCAACGACGACGCGGAAGAAGAAATCGAGCAATAGGCTGCGTCATCCCGGCTTCAATCCATTCGCACCACCAGGTAAATCGGCATCTGCTCAACAGAAACCGATTGGACTTGCATCATCTTTTGCAATTGTTTGCACTTTCCCTCTGCCAATTACAAATGGCATCCTGCAAAATGCGGCAGCGCGTATTGCAACGAAAGGATCGACGTGCCGTTCGTTCACAAACTCGCTTTGAGCGTGAATGAAAGGCACAGGCAGAAGCAGAGATAGAAAAATGCAAAAAAGTATGGTGTGGGCCGTACGAAAAAAACCAACGGCCAAACGCGGATGCTCCAATGCAACGGCGTTTGTCGCGTTGGCGGTTGTGATCTCGTCGGCGTTGAGCGGTTGTGGTTCGCTCTACTCGGAAGGCGCCACCACCGGCGCCGGTATCGCAGGCGCCGCGCTCGCGGCGAAGGTCACCAACAATGCAGCGGTCGCCACCGGCATCGGTCTCGGCGCGGTGGCCGCGGCCCGCGCCGGAGTGCAATACTCGGAGCGCGTGGTCCACAAGAATACGCAGGACGGCATCGCCAAAATCGCCGGACCGCTCGAAGTCGGCGCAATCGCGCCGTGGAGCGTGACCCACTCGATGCCGATCGAAGACGACGAACATGGCCGCGTCACCGTCAGCCGCACGATCAGCAGCGGCGCGCTCGACTGCAAGGAAATCGTCTTCTCGGTCGATCAGACCGTCACTAAAAATGTGCCCGCGAGCAGCGCGTTCTATGTCGCTTCGATCTGCCGCGACGGCGACAACTGGAAATGGGCGTCGGCCGAACCCGCCACCGAACGCTGGGGCGCGCTGCAATGAAGGGGCGACTGGTTTCGCGTTTGGTTCCGCGTTTGGTCCCACCTGCGCTTTCCAGCAACCGGCTGCGGCTCGTACTGGCCGGCGCACTCTGTGCCGGCGCCAGTCTGCTGACGAGCGGCTGCTCGTCGGTCGGTGCGGCGAGCGGCGCGGCGGCCGGCGTCGCGTCGGGTCTCGTGACCACCAATCCGGCCGTGGGCATCGGCGTCGGCATCGCGGTGCAGGCGGCTACCGACGAAGCCATCGGCCGCTATATGCGCAACATGCACGCCGATCAGCAGAACCTGATCGCCGCGTTAGCAGGCGCAATGCCGGTCGGCGAGACGCGGCCCTGGGCGGTCAAGCACACGTTGCCGATCGAGAACGGTCACGGCAAGGTGCGCGTGACGCGCGCGTTCGGTTCGGCGCTGACGCTGTGCAAGGAATTCGTGTTTTCAGTCCAGGACGGCGACGGCCCGAACGCGCACGAAGACTGGTACACCGGCAGCGCGTGCCAGCAGAACAAAGGCTGGAAGTGGGCGTCCGCGGAACCGGCGGTCGAACGCTGGGGCAATCTGCAATAAAAAAGCGGCAGGGTCTCCCCTGCCGCTTTTTGCTTGAAGCGTCTTAGTCGTCTCGACCGCGCTTAAGACTCCACGTCTTCCAGACTGAAAATTTCGGTCTGGTCGTTGTACGAGAAGATCTCGCCATAACGGCCCCAGTTGATCACCGCGTCGAGCGTCTCTTCCGCGGCGCTGTCCGACAGAAAATCCTCCAGTTCCTGCTCGAAGCGCACCCGCGGCGCGCGATGCCCCGGCCGTTCGTTCAAGACCTTCTTGATCCGCGCCGCCAGCGGCACGTGCCGCAGCAGATGCTCGGCGAACATCATCTTGCGTTCTTGCGTGCCGAACTCGGCAAACACCCGCGCCGGCGGCGTCAGGAAAATGTCGCCTTCACGCACGTCGGCGAAACCCAGGTGCTGCAGCACTTCGGCGACCGGGAACAGATCGTCCACCTCCAGATGCAGCGAGCGGGCGATTTCCGGCATGTCCGCGCGGCCGTGGTACGGCGCGGCGGCCAGCGTCTCGATCAGACCGGCCATCAAGTTGGTCGACACGTGCGGCAACCAGCTGCCGAGTTCGAGGCCCTTCTTGGTCGCTTCGTCGGTCTGGCGCGCGGTCATCTTTGCGTAGATCTCGTCGACCAGACGGCGGAATGCCGGATCCAGCCGGTTGCGCGGATGCTTGAACGGCACCTTGATCTCGGCGATCACGCGGCCCGGGTTCGACGACAGCACCAGAATGCGGTCGCACATGAACACCGCTTCCTCGATGTTGTGCGTGACGATCAGCACCGATTTGATCGGCATGCGGCCTTGCGTCCACAGGTCGAGCAAGTCGGTACGCAGCGTTTCGGCGGTCAGCACGTCGAGGGCGGAAAACGGCTCGTCCATCAGCAGCAGCGTCGGATCGACCACCAGCGCGCGTGCAAAGCCGACGCGCTGACGCATGCCGCCCGACAACTCGCGCGGATAAGCGTTTTCAAAACCGTCGAGACCGATCAGGTCGATCGCGGCCAGCGCACGTTCGCGGCGCTCGCGCGCACCCACGCCTTGTGCTTCGAGGCCCGCTTCCACGTTCTGCAGAACGGTCAGCCACGGGAACAGCGCGAAGGTCTGGAACACCATCGCGACGCCCTTCGCCGGGCCGTCGAGCGGCTTGCTCATATACGTCACTTCGCCATCGGTCGGCTCGATCAGGCCGGCGATGATACGCAACAGTGTCGACTTGCCGGAGCCCGAACGGCCCAGCATGCCGACGATCTCACCTTCGCGCAGCGACAGGTTCACATCGTCGAGGACGAGCAACTCACCTTGAGTCTTGTTGAACCCTCTGCACACGTCCTTGACGCACAGAATCTCATCACCCAGGCGCGGAGGCATCGGCGGCGTCTGGACCGGCGCGGCGGTTACGGCAGCTTTAGGATTTTGCATCGCGTTTTGCCTTAAATTTACTGTCAATCGAGCCGAAGCTTGGCCTCGGCATAGGCGTACATCGGACGCCACAGCAGGCGGTTGAACAAGGTCACAAACAGGGACATCACGGCAATGCCGAGAATGATTTTCGGAAAGTCGCCCGCGGCGGTAGTCTGCGCGATGTACGCACCCAGACCGTGTGCGACGACTTTGGTATCGCCCCACTGAACGAACTCGGAGACGATACTCGCGTTCCACGCGCCACCGGATGCGGTAATCGCGCCCGTCACGTAGTACGGGAAAATGCCCGGCAGCATCACCTTGCGCCACCACTGCCAGCCGCGGATGCCGAAGTTGGTGGCCGCCTCCCGGTAGTCATTCGGGTAGGAACTGGCGCCCGCAATCACGTTGAACAGGATATACCACTGGGTGCCGAGCACGATCAGCGGCGACAGCCAGATGTCCGGGTTCAGGTGAAAGCGCACGATCACGATCACGAACACGGGAAACAGCAGGTTGGCCGGGAACGCGGCCAGAAACTGCGCGAGCGGCTGGATCTTTTCGGCGAGCGCCGGACGCAGCCCGATCAGCACACCGAGCGGCACCCAGATCAGCGACGAGAGAGCGATCAGCAGCGCCACGCGCATCAGCGTGATGAGGCCCAGCAGGACCACGTGCTCCACTTCGTCGAGCGTCACACCGGTGCGCACATAAGCCACCACACGATAGACCACATACACGGTCAGCAGGATCACCAGGATCCCCCAGACGATGTCGCCCACGCGCGACGATTTCTGGCGCTGCGGAATCGCGAAGCGAACGCGGTCGAATGCCGGCAGACGCATCGGCACGCGCGCGGCGTTCGCGAAGACCCAGCCGATCGGCACGAGCAGGCGGTGAATCAGGCGGGTACGGCGGATCAGATCGAGCAGCCACGACTCCGGTGCGTTGCCGGAGCTCGTCGTTTCCATGCGGAACTTGTCGGCCCACGCGACGAGCGGGCGGAACAGGAACTGGTCATAGGCCAGAATCACGACCGTCATCGCCAGAATTACCCAGCCGATCGCGTGCATGTTCCTATCGGAGATCGCCTGCGCCAGGTACGCGCCGATCCCCGGCAGCGTAATCGTGTTGTTGCCCACCGTGATGGCTTCGGAGGCCACGACGAAGAACCAGCCGCCCGACATCGACATCATCATGTTCCAGATGAGGCCGGGCATCGAGAACGGCACTTCGAGCTTCCAGAAGCGCTGCCATCCGGTCAGATGGAAGCCGCGCGAGACTTCGTCCAGGTCGCGCGGCACCGTGCGCAGCGACTGATAGAAGCTGAAGGTCATGTTCCACGCCTGGCTCGTGAAAATCGCGAAGATCGCCGCGAGCTCCGCGCCCAGCACGCGCCCCGGGAACAACGCGACGAAGAACGTGACCGTAAACGAAATGTAGCCCAGCACCGGCACCGACTGCAGGATGTCGAGAATCGGCACCAGCACGAGGCCCGCACGGCGGCTCTTCGCGGCGAGCGTGCCGTAAATCAGCGTGAAGGTCAGCGACGCCACCATCGCCGCAAGCATGCGCAGTGTGGTACGCATCGCGTATTCAGGCAGGTTCGTCGGGTCGAGCGAGATGACCTGGGTCTTCAGCGTCGACATCGGCGCCAGCGTCTGATGAAAGCCGATGGCGGCCATCGCGATCACGCAGATGATCAACGGGAAGGCGACGAAATCCCAGCCGTTAGGCAGCAATCGCCACGCCGAAGCATTGGCGGTGCGTTTCAGGTCGAAACTGAAGTCCATCAGGCGCCCTCCCCGTTGTGACAAGCATTCAAGTGCATAAAGGAGGCCGAGGCTTCGGCGCGGCGGTCTGAAGATTGGTCCGGAAAGCGGAAATCAGGCATGGCAAAACGCGTGTGCGCGGTAAATCGTTAGCGTTGGAGACACGTAGACCGGTGGCGGACGTGTCCTCGGGCATGCCCTGGACCGGTACCGCGAAGCCGGACTCCTCTGTCGCCGCAGGCGCCGCCCGTAGGCTGGCGAGCTCTCCTTGTTTTGGACGGCACGACACTACACCATCCTATGTTTCAGGCACAACCTTTCCCAGTAAATAGCGGCAAGCACCCAGCAAAGGCCCTCGGTTCATCACTGGCAAGCCGTACCGCAATTATTTACCGTCGCGCGCCAGCCACACCCGGACCCGGTCTCGGATCCATCCGGCGCGCTCCAGGCTACCCGGAAAACCCGTTGAACCATTCAGAAACCCGGCACGGTGCCGTTAAGAACCTGATGGGCTATGCGGGTGTACTTCGCATTCCCGCAATAACGGTGGCGTCTGGCCCCACGACGGTTAAAATCGGGAACGACGCGCATGTTCGCGATTTATCCCGGGCCGCAGCGGCACCTCGCCGCCCGTTTCCACAAAGACGATTCGGCGCCAGCGCGCCGCCACGAACGAGCTTGTTGCATGTCACAGCCAGACGGATCAGAGGGTCGATGAACAGGGCAACCTTGCGCCAGGCAACCGGACCGATCAGCTTCGTGCTGATCGCGCTCGTTTGCTGGTTCGTGGCCGGCATGGTCGCGGACCGGATGGTACAGCAAGAGCTGGACGCAGCCTTGCGCGTGCAGCGGCAGATGTCCACGTCGATCGTCGACAACATGGCCGAGGTCATCGCCAGCGACCTCGCCATGTCGCGGGCCATTCCGGCAACCATGGCCGAGATGGATGTGGTCCAGCACGCGCTGTCACAATCGCAGAATTATGCCGCGAACGGCGAAGCGGCGGAACCCGCCCAGCGCGCCGCGTTGCTAAAAGACCCGCAGATGGCCGCTGTCAGCGACTTTCTACATGACGCGCAAGGCTTCTCCGGGCTCGATCAGATCTGGCTCGTCAACGCCAACGGCATATGTGTCGCATCGAGCAGCTCCGTCCACAACCCGCTGGCTGCGGAGCGCTCCCTCGTCGGCGCCGATATGCGCACGCGCGGCTACCTGACGAACGCGCTGCTTGGCGCGTTCTCGGAGGCCTACGGCGTAGGCCGCGTGAGCGGCGAACCGGGCATCTTCATCGCGGCGCCGGTGTACGCAGACGGCTTGCTGGTCGGGGCGGTGGTCGCCAAAGTGGGGATCGCGCGGTTGCGCCACTGGGTCGCGCATGCCGGCACCTTTGTCGCCGATGAGAACGGCGTCATCATCATGGCGCACGACAGCGCGCTCGAAGGCCACGCGCTGCCGGACTCGCGGGTTCAGCATCTGAGCGAGGCCGAACGCCAGATCATCTATCACCGCGAGTCGTTCCCCGATGTACGGATTCAGGTCGCCCCACAGGTGCGCGACCAGGCGCCGTGGGTGCCCACCTCGATTGCCGCGCAACTGTTCGGCATGACCGAGCGGCCCGTGCCGTCGCTGTACCAGGCGCGCGGTGGACTGAACTCGGGACTGTCGGCCCATCTGGTCGACCCGCTCGCGGCCTGGCCTGAACTGCTGCGCAATCACAAGCGCGATCATCTGCTGGTGTTTCTGACGCTGGCCGGCACGGTCGCGCTGGCGTGGGTGATCACTGTGTCGTATGTGCGCGAGCGGCGCCATCATCGCGCCACGCGCGACCTCGCTGAACAATTGCAGTCGGCCAATACGCTGCTGTCGGCCGAGGCGCGCCACGATGCGCTGACCGGCGCGCTGTCGCGGCGCTATTTCCTCGACTTGCTGAGGCACGAGATCGAACGCGCGCATGCGAACAACGAGCCGCTGTGCATGGCAATCGCCGACCTCGATCACTTCAAGCAGATCAACGACCGCTTCGGCCACGCCGCCGGCGACCGCGCGCTCGAGCATTTCGTCGACACCTGCCGCGCCGAACTGCGCGGCGCCGATGCGGTCGGCCGGCTCGGCGGTGAAGAATTCGGCTTGCTGCTGCCGGCCACCGGCCTCGCCGGCGGCCGCGAGGTGGTCGAGCGGCTGCGCATGCGCCTGAAGGCGGTTCCTTCGGCGAAGCTGCCTGCCGCGGTAGGCCTGAGCGTCAGTATCGGCATCACTGAACTCTCGCCCGACGATCTGCCCGAGCGGATCATGAGCCGCGCCGACCTCGCGCTGTACGCGGCGAAGACCGGCGGCCGCGACCGTACTGAAGCCCTGCCGCCTGACGACACCGCCCCGCCGGCCCGCACGGTGGCTAGCGCCTGGTAAAAATAGATGCACATCGGGACGCACCCACGCACGCATCGATGAATCCAGTAGATGACGCAACGCAAGACCCCGCAAGACCCGCCCTTCAGCACGCCCTGACGAAGCAGGTATCATCGACCCTGATATTGAGGTTGCCGCTACCGCTCTAACGGGAGATTCGCATGAAGGGAAATCTGGTCATCGTCTGCCGCGATCACGATGCTGACGCGTTCGACCATCTGCTGGCCGAATATGGCGCATTTCAGACGCGCCTGTCGTCGACCGCGTGGTATCTGAAACTGGATGTCGCGCCGGAACTGATTCAGGAAGAGATACTCGCTCGTCTCGGCAAATACACGACGCACTACATCTTCGAAGCCGAAACGGTGACGTGGAATACGGTGGATAGCGAGGCGGCGAATGCGCTGAACACGCTGTTTTCAGAAGACTAGCGGCGCGCGCTCAAACGCGCGTCCTGGAATATGCAGGGGCAAGCGCCTGCCGCCCCCACCCCTGACCTACCAGGCGCTTTCCGACGCCGCCGCGACGCGCGGCACGGAATCGAACGGAAAGCTCATCAAAACCTGCAAGCCACGGCCCTCGTGGTTGCCGATTTCCCACTCGCCGCCCGCACGCCGCACCAGCCGCTCGACGATCGCCAGCCCCAGACCGCTATGGCCGTTGCCGCCGCGCGCCGGATCGAGCCGCACGAACGGACGGCTCGCGTTGATCAGATCCTGCGCGGCGATACCGCTGCCGTTATCAC
The DNA here is from genome assembly GCF_038050405.1 of Paraburkholderia sp. IMGN_8. Taxonomy (NCBI): domain Bacteria; kingdom Pseudomonadati; phylum Pseudomonadota; class Betaproteobacteria; order Burkholderiales; family Burkholderiaceae; genus Paraburkholderia; species Paraburkholderia sp. IMGN_8. Next base: position 3,443,567 of record NZ_CP150900.1, read on the forward strand.
GCACCGACAGCGTAAAGCCCTGAGGCGTGCGCTCCGTGGCGACAACGATCGGCGGCGCGCCATAAGCGTGTGCGTTGTCGAGCAGATTCGACAGAATCCGGTCGAGCGTGGCCGCGGGCAGCACGAAACCCGGCCCTGCGTTGAGTTCGGTCTGCACGCTGGGCGCACCGGCCGCCACCGCGCGATAGCTGCGCACCACGCGCTCGCACTGCGCATCCACTTCGACTGCTTCACTGCGATCGGCGCCGTCATGAGCGAACACCAGAAACTGCTCGACGATATGCGTCATCGAATCGACGTCGCGCACCACGCCGTCGCGCATCTTCACTTCGTCCATCATCTCGGCGCGCAGCCGCAAACGCGCGAGCGGCGTTTTCAGGTCGTGCGCGACGCCGGCCAGCATCACGGCGCGGTCGTGTTCGGTACGCGCCACTTCCTGAACCATCTGGTTGAAGCCATGCGTCAACTGACGCAATTCGCGCGGGCCTCGCTCGGGCACCGGCGGCACCGGCAGGCCGCGGCCGAACCGCGCCACCGCCTGAGCGAGCGAGCGCAACGGCTGCTGCAACGCCCATGCGGCAAACAGCGCCGCCATCACCGCGAACGAAAAGATGATCGCGAGCCAGAGCACCGTGCGGTCGAGCGAACGGGGCGTGCGCAACGGCTGCACCGGCACGACGATCCAGCTGCGGTCCGCGGTGGTGCGCACCCACAGCGTGGGCGGATGGCCCGGCTGACCGATCCGCACCAGGGTACCGGACGGCATGCGGTCGCGCACGTCTTCGACAAACCGCGCGAGCGACGCCGGCAGGTTTGTGGTGTCCGCCGGCACGTCCGGACTGGCCGGATCGACCAGCCTCACACGCGACGGCAACGGCTGGTCCGGCGTATGAGCGACGTGCTGCCGCACCGCGTCGACGAGGAATGTGGCTTCCTCGACCGCGTAGCGCGCTTGCAGCTGGCTGCGCTCAAGGCGCATCAGCGCGTACCACGCGAAATGCGACAGCAGCAGCACCGCGACGACTAGCAGCGCCAGCCGTCCGAACAGCGAATCAATGGGACGGCGCATGCTGTTCGCCGTCGGGCACGAACACGTAGCCGCGCCCGCGCACCGTTTGAATGAAGCGCGGCGTGGACGGATCGGTTTCGAGGATGCGGCGCAAACGCCACACCTGCACGTCGATGCCGCGGTCGGTGCCGTCGTATTCCGGACCGTGCAGCAGTTCGAGCAGGCGCTCGCGCGTAAGCGTGCGCATGGGGTGATTAACGAAAATCTTCAACAGCGCGAATTCGCTGCCCGACAGCGTGAGCGGCTTGTCTTCGAGATGCAGCGTGCGCGACTGGAAATCCAGCGTGAAGCGGCCGAAGTTGAACGGCTCGCGCTGCTCCGGCGCCGCCGCCGACGGTAGCGTGCGGCGCCGCCGCAACACCGCCTGCACACGCGCCAGCAGCTCGCGCGGGTTGAACGGCTTGCCGAGGTAGTCGTCCGCGCCGAGCTCCAGACCGACGATCCGGTCGACGTCGTCCGCACGCGCGGTCAGCATGATGACGGGAATGTCGTCCCCCGACGCGCGCAGCTTGCGCAACGCGGTCAGCCCGTCGACGCCGGGCATCATCAGATCGAGCACGATCAGATCCGGGCGCTCGCGCTCGAGCCGCCGCTCGAGCGAGCCGGCGTCGTGCAGCACCGAGACCTCGATGCCCTGACGGGCCAGATAGTCGCGCAGCAGATCGCGCAATTCGACGTCGTCGTCGACGACAAGTATTTGAGTAGCCATGAGATGAAGTTTAACGCGCGGGAGGATGGGTTTTCGTTTCCGGACTGCCCTGAAGGGTTACCGGGTGTTACGGTGAAAGGCGCACGTAATCCCTCGTAATAGCGGCATCGGGCGGCGTAACACAGCGCCGGGCGCAGTTCTCTACGCTGTGTCTTACCGAATGCAGGCCGTCCTCTGTTGCCGGTTGCATCGTCGGCTATTCCATTACAAGGAGCTTTACATGTCCACCAGAAAAATGTCGCGCATTCTCGCCGTTGCCGCCACTGCTCTCGCCATCGGCGCGGGCGCTGCCTATGCCGTACAACCCGCTCATGACGGTCGCAGCGGTCCCGACGGCTGGCATGGCCACTTCATGAAAGAACTGTCGCAACTGCATGACCAGTTGAAGCTGAATGCGGATCAGGAGAAGCAGTGGCAAGCCGCGCTCGACACCATGAAGCAGAACCACGAGGCCATGCGCGCCAATCATGAACAGATGAAGAACCAGTTCAAGGCGGCGCAGCAGCAGCCCATTCTGGACCTGAACGCGATGGCCGCGGCACATCAGCAAATCGAGCAGAAGGACGCACAACTGCGTCAGCAAACTTCGGATGCGTGGCTCAAGTTTTATAACGGCCTGAACGACCAGCAGAAGACCACCGTCAGCACCGCGCTGAAACAGCGCTTTGCGAAGATGGAAGCGCGTCACGAAAAGATGCACGAGCGCTGGGAAAATCGGAAGGGCGCAGCGTCGGCGCCGGCTGCCAGTCAGTAAGCGGCAGATACTACGGGTGGCGGCCTTGGCTGACCGCCACCGGAATGCAAAAACGCCACGGAAAATTTTCCGTGGCGTTTTCGTTTGAACCCGCAGCGTGGATGCCGGTGCACTAGTTGCGTCCTCAACTATCGATCATGAACGCTCAGCCGCTCGGCGGTTTATCTACTTAGATGCTTAGCCGTTAAGCGGCCCCAGATCGAACAGCAGCACTTCGGCGTTGTCGCCCTTGTCGAGCGTCACCTTGTCGGTCTCGACGAGCTTTGCCGCGTCACCGGCATTGAGCGCTTCGCCGTTCACGCTCAGCGCGCCCCGCGCCACGTGCACGTATGCAAGCCGTCCCTTCGGCAACGCAAACTCAGCCTGCTCTGCACCATCGATCAGCGCCGCGTAGATCGACGCATCCGCGTGAATCGTCACGGAACCGTCGCGGCCGTCGGGCGAAGCGACCACGCGCAGACGGCCGCGCTTGTCGGCGTCGTTGAAGCGTTTTTCTTCGTAGCCGGGCTGGTCGCCCGCGCGTTGCGGGATTACCCAGATCTGCAACAGGTGCAGCGGCTCGTTCGCCGACGCATTGAACTCGCTGTGCATCACGCCCGTGCCGGCGCTCATCCGCTGCACGTCGCCGTGACGGATCGTCGAGCCGTTGCCCATGCTGTCGCGGTGCGCGAGCGCGCCGTCGAGCACGTACGTGACGATCTCCATGTCGCGATGGCCGTGCGTGCCGAAGCCCTGGCCGCCGGCGATGCGATCTTCATTGATGACCCGCAGCGGTCCGAAATGCACGTGTTGCGGGTCGCGGTAGTCGGCAAACGAGAAGCTGTGATACGAGTCGAGCCAGCCGTGGTTGGCATGGCCACGCTCGTCGGAACGGCGAATCTCGATCATGGGGTACTCCCGGTCGGTAAATAACGATGGCCAGAATGTATGGGCGCGACGTGCGCTAAACAATCCTCGCGGACGCACCGGATCGTTTCATAAATCCGTGCAATCGAGCGGCAGTGCGGCGCGCGGCCCGGCCAGCTGGCAGCCGGCGTCCGGGCAGCCGGCTTCCAGGCGGCCTGCCCCGGATGGCCGGCCCCCGGATACGAACGCCAGCCCATTTCCGGCAACGGCTGATCACAGCAGGCAAAAACGGACAAAGCAGCGGGCAACGGCGTCGCGCATGCACAACGCATCCGCCCACCTAGCCACCGCCCTATGGGTTCCTCACTGGCGCACCGCCCCTGTTCGGGTAAAATACCGCCCTTTTCGAGACGACGTCGGCGCGCGGGCTTGCCGGCGGGCTCGGCATGCTGGGCTGCGACGGGGCAGCCGCGGGCGTCAAGCACGCGCACATGCCCCTCGATGCGCCGAACCGGCGCTAGCTGCGCCGTGGCAGCATCCACACGCGGCGCGACAATTTTGACCGCCTAGAATAGCGACGGCCGGCCACAAGCCGGCGATCGTCGAGATCGAACCACACGACGATCAGTTTGATCCAGGAGAAACATGAAGAAGTTCGCACTGTGCGTGGCGCTTGCCGTCATGGCCACCGGCGCCATGGCGAAAGAATGGAAAACCGTGCGCATTGGGGTGGACGCCAGCTACCCGCCGTTCGAATCGAAGGCGGCCAGCGGGCAAGTAGTCGGCTTCGACGTCGATCTGACCCGCGCGCTGTGCGCGAAGATGAACGTCAAGTGCGTGTGGGTCGAGCAGGACCTCGACGGCATCATCCCCGCATTGAAGGCCAGGAAGTATGACGCGATCGTGTCGTCGCTGACCATCACGGACAAGCGCCGCGAACAGATCGACTTCTCCGACAAGCTGTTCGACGCTCCGGCCCGCATGATCGCCAAGGCCGGTTCGCCGCTCTTGCCGACGGTTGAATCACTGAAGGGCAAACGCGTAGGCGTCGAGCAAGGCTCGACTCAGGAAGCCTACGCAAAAGCATATTGGGAGCCCAAAGGCGTGACCGTGGTGCCCTACCAGAATCAGGATCAGGTGTATGCCGACCTCGCATCAGGACGCCTCGACGCCGCCCTGCAAGACGAAGTGCAAGCCGACGCCGGTTTCCTGAAGACGCCGCGCGGCAAAGGCTTCGCATGGGCCGGCCCGGAAGTGAAGGACCCGAAGACGATCGGTGAAGGCACGGCCATCGGTCTGCGCAAGGACGACGCCGAACTGAAGGCGATGTTCAATCAGGCGCTGGCGCAAGTTCACCAGGATGGAACGTTCAGGAAGCTCGCCAAGCAGTACTTCGACTTCGACATCTATCCGGGGCACTGAGCCAGTCACCGAGCAGTCCACCCGCAATACAAAGCAACACGCAGCACCCACGAAACTCGGGGCTCGCCCGCATGGGCTTTCCCCTGGCTTCGGAATACAGTCGGGAATAGATTCAAACGAGCTTCAAACCAGATTCAAAACGAGAATCGAAACGCGCGCTGCAAGGCCGGCAACGGCCATGCAGTCATGATTTGCACAGCGGTGCGCTGTGCGCCGCAGGTCACAGCGGGCTCAGGCTCGCGGCAAACGCGGCGCATAGCTGGCCGCGTCTTTCGCGGTGCGTCCCACGCATCGTCAAGGACCCCATATGTTCCTCCAAGGCTACGGCCCGTTGCTTCTCAACGGCACCTGGCAAACCGTCAAACTGGCGGTGTTGTCGCTGGCGTTCGCTTTCGTACTGGGCCTGCTCGGCGCGGCGGCGAAACTGTCGAAGAATCGCGTTTCATATAGTGTCGGCACCGTCTACACGACGCTGGTGCGCGGCGTACCCGATCTGGTGTTGATGCTGCTGCTGTTCTATAGCATCCAGATCTGGCTGAACAACATGACCGACCTGTTCGGCTGGGACCAGATCGACATCGACCCGTTCGTGGCCGGCGTCGCGGTGCTCGGCTTCATCTACGGCGCGTACTTCACCGAGACCTTTCGCGGCGCGTTTCTCGCGGTACCGCGCGGCCAGCTCGAAGCAGGCGCGGCGTACGGCATGACCGGCTGGCAGGTGTTCTCACGCGTGATGTTCCCGCAGATGATGCGCTTCGCGCTGCCAGGCATCGGCAATAACTGGCAGGTGATGGTGAAAGCCACAGCGCTGGTGTCGATCATCGGTCTCGCCGACGTCGTCAAGGCCTCGCAGGATGCCGGCAAAGGCACGCTGCGGTTCTTCTTCTTCACCCTGTTCGCAGGGGCGATCTATCTCGTCATCACCACAGTGTCGAACTTCGTGCTGATGTACCTCGAAAAGCGTTACTCGACCGGCGTGCGAAAGGCGGATCTATGATCGGGATCATCCAGGAATATTGGCGCAACTATCTTTATACCGACGGCTACCGTTTCACCGGCCTCGCGATCACGCTATGGCTGCTGGTGGTGTCGATCGGGCTCGGCTTCTGCCTGTCGATCCCGCTCGCGGTAGCGCGCGTCTCGAAGAAGAAATGGCTCGCCGGTCTCGTGTGGCTGTATACGTATATATTTCGCGGCACACCGCTCTACGTACAGTTGCTGCTCTGCTATACCGGCTTGTACAGCCTCGAAATCATCCGCAATCACGAACTGACCAATGCGTTCTTCCGCGACGGCATGCATTGCACGCTGCTCGCGTTCACGCTGAACACCTGCGCGTACACCACCGAGATTTTCGCCGGTGCGATCAAGGCGACGCCGTACGGCGAGATCGAAGCGGCGCGCGCTTACGGCATGTCGTCGTTCACGCTGTACCGGCGGGTGATTCTGCCGTCGGCGCTGCGCCGCGCGCTACCGTACTACAGCAACGAAGTGATCCTGATGCTGCACGCCACCACCGTCGCCTTCACCGCGACCGTGCCGGACATCCTCAAGATCGCCCGCGACGTGAACTCGGCCACGTATCAGTCGTTCAATGCGTTCGGCCTCGCCGCCCTGCTCTATCTGTTGATTTCTTTCGCGCTCGTGTGGCTGTTCCGCCGCGCCGAGCGCCGCTGGCTCGCTTACCTGCGGCCGCAAGGCAAGTAACCCAGGGCATCTAGCCCCAAGCAAGTAAGTCCGCCAAGGATCCCGATGAACACCAAGAAGCAAAAGCTCTTCGTCGACGAGCTTCACAAACAGTACGGCGACAACGAAGTCCTCAAGGGCGTGTCGCTGAAGGCCAACGCCGGCGACGTGATCAGCGTGATCGGCTCGTCCGGTTCGGGCAAGAGCACGATGCTTCGCTGCATCAACTTCCTCGAGCAGCCGAACTCGGGACGCATCTTCGTCGACGGCGAAGAAGTGCGTACGCAGATCGGCAAGGCCGGCGCGCTGCGCGTATCCGATCCGAAGCAGTTGCAGCGCGTACGCACCAAGCTGTCGATGGTGTTCCAGCACTTCAACTTGTGGGCGCACATGAACGTGCTCGAGAACATCATCGAGGCGCCGATCAATGTACTCGGTCTGAAACGCAAGGAAGCCGAAGAACGCGCGCGTCAGTACCTGGAGAAAGTGGGCCTCGCTCCGCGTCTTGAGAAGCAGTACCCGTCGCATCTGTCGGGCGGCCAGCAACAACGCGTGGCGATTGCGCGAGCCTTGGCCATGCATCCGGATGTGATGCTGTTCGACGAACCCACTTCCGCGCTCGATCCCGAACTGGTCGGCGAAGTGCTGAAGGTCATGCAGACGCTAGCCGAAGAAGGCCGCACGATGATCGTCGTCACACACGAGATGGCGTTCGCACGCAACGTGTCGAATCACGTGATGTTCCTGCATCAAGGCCGCGTCGAGGAAGAAGGCCATCCCGACGAAGTGTTCAGGAACACGAAGAGCGAACGGCTCAAACAGTTCCTCTCCGGAAGCCTCAAATAGAGACGTTTGTACGGCCCGCTATTTGGGCTGTAGTCGAAGTAGCATTACAAGGCGCTTACAAGCGCCTTTTTTGTTTCGCTCACCTGTGCATTCCGGTCTTTTGCGCCGCGAAATGCCTGCCCGTATGCTCGAATTCCCACCTCTTCCGCCCTACTCTGCTGCATTTAATGCGTCAATAGTGGCAATCCTTAACGTTGTTCGCCCCGAACCGTGATTCCCTTGTCGCACAAGGGTTTCCGGCCGTTTTTCGAGTGTCGCAACAGTTCCTCGAGCACATTCGTATTGCAATTTGGAGACACCTGCCAGGACAGGTACTAATTTCTTCTCCCAGACAAGGGTATTTTTGATAAATTAGTAACCAAAGTAGCAAAACAAAGTTCATTAAAAGTAGTTTCACTTCAAAACACAGAGGAGAACCGGTCGGCGAGGGATCGGCATGACGCTCAGAATAGCCACCCAGGCTACCCGTCACGGCAGGAGGCCCAATCCACCCGCTAATCTCCCTGGTACCGATTTCTGTTCGGCGCTGCTTGCGTCCGAACACCATTCGCAGTACTGGGTTTTACTTTTTGACAGGGTATGGAGGAGAAGATGAAGAAAGCTTTGCTCGCCGCGGCGCTGATGACAGCCGGTGTAGTTGCGCACGCCCAAAGCAGCGTAACGCTGTACGGCCGCCTTGACGCTGGCCTCGAATACATCAGTGGCCTTCCGAACAACAGCTATACCGGTTCCACGTCGCGCTTCCGTGCGGAAAGCGGTGACTGGGGCACGAGCCTGTGGGGCATGAAGGGCGTCGAAGACATCGGCGGCGGCAATAAGGTTCTGTTCCAGTTGGAAGGCTCGTTCAACACCATGAACGGTCAAGGCCCTGGCGGCGGCGGCCTCTTCAATCGCTGGGCAACGGTCGGTATGTCGAACGACGCGTACGGTACGCTGACGTTGGGCCGCATGCTCTTCATCTCGAACGGCGTGTGGGACTTCGACCCGTTCGGTCAGTCGAACTGGTCGTCGGCATCGCTGGTGCGTGGCCGCAACTGGCCGCAATCGAGCAACAACATTGCGTATCAGTCGCCGAAGCTCTACGGCTTTGACATGTATGGTCAGTACGCCCTGTCGAATGCCACGAGCTGGAACGGTAACGGCACGACGCCGCAAGGCCGCGAAGCCGGTCTGCAACTCACGTACACCTCGTCGCTGTTCCAGGTGCGCGGCTTGTACGACGAAATCCGCAATAACGCAAACGGTCAATTCACTGACCCGTTCACGTTCTCGCGTGAATACACGGCCGCGGCCAACGTGTTCCTCGGCCAGTTCAAGATCCAGGCCGCGTACCAGGCGATCCGTACGTCGGGCGCAGCCAGCGCAGCGGGCCAGGCTCCGACTTCGCTCGATCACGAATGGGGTGGTGTGACGTGGCAAGCCACGCCGGCTGCCGCACTGATCGCAGCGGTCTATCACGTGAACGCGAACAAGGGCGCGGGTAACGCAACGATCTACACGATCGGCGGCTCGTACAACCTGTCCAAGCGCACGCTGCTGGACCTCCAGGTCGCAACCGTGCGCAACAGCAAGACGGCTAACTTCGGTCTGGACGCCAACGCCGAAGGTCCTGGCGGCCAAACCTCGGCTGGCTACAACGAGAACCCGCTGCATGGCAAGAGCCAGACCGGCGTGTACGCAGGTATTCAACACTCGTTCTAAGCGAACGGTGTGCCCCAAGGGGACTTCCTTCGGGGCGTAGTCACACGATCTTCAAGGGAATCTTTTTCACGCTGCTGCGAGAGGCGCGTATCGGTGCGATGTCCGAAAGGGTATCGCACCGTTTTTTATTTCCACGCGCGGTTTTTCTACGGCCCCGGCGCACCAGCGCGGTGCGTACGTTGCAATGCCGGCGGCGCTTTATACCGGCGTTCTAATGCTTAAGGCCGAGCCGCTCAAACCGCCGCTTCGTTTTCCTCACCCGTGCGAATACGGATTACGCGCTCGACGTCCGCGACGAAAATCTTGCCGTCGCCGATCTTGCCGGTGCGCGCCGCGCCGATGATCGCGTCGATCACCTGGTCGCATTGATTGTCCGCGACCACCACTTCGATCTTCACCTTCGGCAGAAAGTCGACCACATACTCTGCACCACGATAGAGCTCGGTGTGACCTTTTTGCCGGCCGAAGCCTTTGACTTCGGTAACGGTCAGCCCCGTCAGGCCGACTTCAGCGAGCGCCTCGCGCACTTCGTCGAGTTTGAACGGTTTGATGACTGCAGTGATGCGCTTCATGGCGAACCTCGTCTCGTGATTGGAAGTTTGAAAGGGAAATGGATGGTTTTTATTCTACGCCGCGCCGGATGCGTTGCGGCAATCCGGCGCGCGCTTATAGACATTCATCAGCGTTCGTTCCAACTCGCGGCCCTGTTCACTCGACCGGTTCGGTATAGCCCGATGTAATCGGATAACGCCAGTCGCGGCCGAACGCGCGGTGCGTGACGCGAATGCCGATGGGCGCCTGCCGACGCTTGTACTCGTTGATCTTGATGAGACGCGTGACGCGTTTCACGTCTTCGACCGCGTAGCCCGCTGCGATGATTTCGGCGAGCGAGCGATCCTCTTCCATGTACATGCGCATGATCGCGTCGAGTACTTCGTACGGCGGCAAGCTGTCCTGATCGGTCTGATTCTCGCGCAGCTCGGCCGATGGCGCGCGCGTCAGAATCCGCTCGGGAATCACGTTCTGCTTGCCGAACGTGGTCGCCTGGTTGCGGTAGTGACACAGCTTGTAGACCAGCGTCTTGGCGATGTCCTTGATGACCGCGAAACCGCCGGCCATGTCGCCGTACAGCGTGCAGTAGCCAACCGCCATTTCGCTCTTGTTGCCAGTGGTCAGCACGATCGAACCGAACTTGTTCGACAGCGCCATCAGCAAGGTGCCGCGGATGCGGGCCTGGATGTTTTCTTCGGTGGCGTCTTCGGCGCGGCCCGCGAATTCGCCGGCAAGCGAGCAGCGGAACGCGTCGAACATCGGTGCTATCGCGATCTCGTCGTAACGTACGCCGACGCGGCGGGCCATCTCGGCGGCGTCTGTCGTGGAGATGCCGGCGGTGTAGCGCGACGGCATCATCACCGCGCGCACACGGTCGGCGCCGAGCGCGTCGCAGGCGACGGCCAGCACCAGCGCCGAATCGACGCCACCCGACAGGCCGATCAGCGCGCCCGGGAAACCGTTCTTGTTGATGTAGTCGCGCACGCCCATGACGAGCGCGGCGTACACCTGCGCTTCGAGCGGCAACTCCGGCGCGATCGTTGCCGGCAGCGGTTTGCCGCCGTCGAACTCGACGATCGCGTGGCCTTCCTCGAACTGCGCCATCTTCGCGACCAGCGCACCTTCGCCGTCGAGCACGAACGAGCCGCCGTCGAACACCAGTTCGTCCTGCGCGCCGACCATGTTCACGTAGACCATCGGCAAACCTGTCTCGCGGATCCGCGCGCGCAGAATATCGACGCGCACCGCTTCCTTGTTCAGATGGTACGGCGAGCCGTTCGGAATCAGCAGCACTTGCGCGCCCGCCGACTTCGCCATTTGCGCAGCCGATGCATGCCATACGTCTTCGCAGATCACTACGCCGTACTTCACGCCTTCCAGTTCGAACACGAACGGCTTCGGGTCGGATGCGAAGTAGCGCTTCTCGTCGAACACTTCGGTATTCGGCAAATCCTGCTTGCGATAGGTGCCGACCACCTCTCCGTCGACGATCAACGACGCCGCGTTGAACGTATCGACCGGCGGCACGCCGCGCTCGATCGCCGCGTTTGCATTACCATGGCCGTGCGCCGCGTCACGCAGCGGATGGCCGACGATCACATGCAGGCCGGCGAACGGCTTGAGCTGCGCGGCGAGATCGGCCAGTGCCGCCGCACTCGCGGTGTAGAACGCGGGGCGCAGCAGCAGGTCTTCGGGCGGATAGCCGGAGAGCGCGAGTTCCGGTGCGATCAGCAGCTTCGCACCATCGTTGTGCGCGGCGCGCGCAGCAGCGACAATCTTCGCGACATTGCCGGCGAAATCGCCGACGGTGACATTGATTTGAGCAAGAGCGATTCGGGTCTTCATGGCAGGATCGACAGGCAAGCCACGCGGCTTGCGAGTACCGCGGCTGGATAGCTCGACGGAACGGACAAATCGGATAAACGAACGACGCACCGCTAAACGCTACGCGTCGCTCATTGGAAACAGTCACACAGATTGAACCAGGAACGCTTTGATTATCGCACGGGCATTCTGGCCTCGCCCTCCGAGGTGGACGCCGCCGAATGGAACGCCCTGCTTGCGCAGCAACCGCAGCCCACGCCTTTTCTGCGGCACGAGTTTTTGAGCGCGCTCTCCGCGACCCGATGCGCCGTCGCCGATACCGGCTGGGCGCCGCAATTCGTCACGCTGACCGATCCGCGCTCAGGCAAGCTCGCGGCGGCCGCGCCCGTCTATCTGAAGGGGCATTCGTACGGCGAGTATGTCTTCGATTGGGCCTGGGCCGACGCGTACAAGCGCAATGGCTTGCCGTATTACCCGAAGCTGCTGTGCGCGGTGCCGTTCACGCCGGTGCAAGGCAACCGGCTGTTGTCGGCGGATACGCATGCCCTCAGACATCTGGCGGCAACGCTGATGGCGTTTGCCGAGCAAGCCGACGTGTCGTCGCTGCATGTGCTGTTTCCGACCAAAACGGAGGCGAACGCGCTGACCGACATGGGCATGATGCAGCGCGAAGGCGTGCAATTCCATTGGCTGAACGACGGCTATCGCGACTTCGACGATTTTCTGTCGACGCTCGAGCAAAAGAAGCGCAAGAACATTCGCGCCGAGCGCCGCAAGGTGCGCGAGGCCGGTGTGACGATGCGCAGAATCCGCGGCGAAGACATCCAGGACGCCGACTGGCGTTTCTTCAGCAAGTGCTATCGGCAAACCTACCGCGAGCACTTTTCGAGTCCGTATCTGAACCTCGATTTCTTCCGCATGATCGGCGCGTCGATGCCGGAAAACCTGCTGCTGGTGATCGCCGAATACGAAGGCAAGCCGATCGCCAGCTCGCTCGTGATCTACCAGCGCGACGCAAAAACCGGCGGCACGCTGTATGGACGCTACTGGGGCGCGCTCGAACACGTACCCTGCCTGCATTTCGAAACCGCGTACTATCAGCCGCTCGAATTCTGCATCGAGGAAAAGCTCGGCGCGTTCGAAGGCGGCGCGCAGGGCGAGCACAAGATGGCGCGCGGTTTTCTGCCGACCGTCACGCGCTCGGCACATTGGCTCGCGCATCCGGCCTTCGCCGATGCGGTCGGACACTTCCTCGACAACGAGAAGAACAGCATCCACGCGTATGTGGACGAGCTGCGTGAACATAATCCGTTCAAAGGCTGAAGCACACGATGGCGTGGTATCTGTATCTGCTCGAATGCTCGGACGGCAGTGTCTACACCGGCATCGCCACCGACGTGCAGGCGCGCTTCGACAAACACGTGAGCGGCGCGGGCGCGCGTTATACGCGTTCGCGCAAGCCGGTGCAGGTGTTGGCGTCGTTTGAGCTGGCGGACCGCTCGGGCGCGTCGCGCGCCGAGTATTGGGTCAAGCGCTTGTCGCCGGCCGAGAAGCGGGCGCTGGCTGCGGGGTTGCGCACGCTTGAGTCGGTGCTGCCCTTGCCCGCGCTTGAAGAAGCGGCGGCGGAAGACGAAGCCGGCGCTTCATAGTGCATAGCGGATAGCGGAACGCTCACGTGGCGAACGCTGCCTGCGTGGCTCGATGCTCACCTGCCCAATTAAGCTCTCGCCTCACGCATCCGCTCAGTCAACAGCCGGTGCATAAGGGCGATTTCCCCCACAGCATCAGCCTCCAGCGACGACAGCTTGTCTCGCGCGGGAAGGTCGCGCCGTATCGGTCGTAACGTTCGATTCAGTGCAGCCTCTATGTCGGCGCTCGCGGCAGCGAGCCAGGCGCCGAGTTCATCGTGCATGCTGCGCCGGTTCGTACTCAAGCGTAGTTGTGTCGCGGTGCCCGCCATCTTTCGTAACAGACTTAGCACCGTCAAGGTCACCGTGTCGGCCATCGAGTCTTCCAGTTTTTCAAGGCGAATGCGACCGATTGCCTCCTCGGCGTTGTTGCTGCTCAAGCCCGCAGTTCTTCGCAACTGTTCCATTTCCTTTCCACTGCGGCCAGGGTACTCCAGCGCGGCCCTGAGGTACTCAAGATTGGCCCGTACCGCCGCGGCCAGAAACACCCGATGATTCACCTTCTCCCGGGTGGGCCAGAGATAGAACGTCGCGAGAAGCGCCAACACGCAGCCGAGCACGTTGTTGCCGAGTCGCGTGAGCGCATAGGCGAATTCGTTGGCGCCAGGCGTCGCAAAGTCGGCAACAAGCACGAAGGTCGGCGTCAGGAAAAGAACAAAGAGGCTGTAGCTAACGGGGCGCAGCGCCATCGTCGCCACCACCAGCGGAAAGACCGCGAGTGAAATACCGAGGGGCGAATGGATTGCATAGCCAATGCCAGCCGCCAGTACGCCGCCGACAATGCTTCCTGCGGCGCGCTCGATACTCCTCGGCCACGTCGCGGCGATGGACGGTTGCAGTATCAGCAGCGTCGCCATGGTTGCCCAGTAGCCAAATGGAAGCCCCAGCGCCCGGATGACCAGAAATCCCGCCGTCGTCGTGACGCCCACGCGAGCAGCGTGGCGCAAGCCGACAGACTGACTCGACAGGTTCGCCTTGAGCGTCGACCACGTCTGAGTCGACAGTCTGGCGGCGCTGTCCGACCAGCCCTCGGTCCGCGCATACGCCGGCGCGAAATCGACGAGCTCGAAGTCGGACTTCAGCTGCACGGGCTCCATCAGCGCGGATTCGAGTCGCCGGGCGAGGCGCTGCAATCGCTGTTGCAGGTCGGCCAGACGTATCCATTGCCCGTCGTTGGCGGCCAGGCCGATTCTTCGAAGGACGTCTCCCATCCCAGCCAGCAGCCGAGCCGCGCGGCTCAAGCGCCGTGCATCGTTTGGGGTCTTCTCACAGGCGCCGGAGACGGCGATCAGATAAGCAAACAGCGATTCGCCTTCAGTCAGCAACGCGAAGAGATTGTCGTATGTCTCCCCGCCACCGGTTCTCGATACCGGCACTTTCGCGAGGGCCCTGCGCGAGCGCTCCAACGCGGCTCGGGCATCTGCGCGAAATTTCGCGGCATGCGTTGCCCATTCCCCGGGGGCCGCGCGCTGCTTGAGCAGGCGAGCGCTGTCGAATGCGATGTCCGCCAGACGCAGATACACGGCGCGCAGTGAGGACCGGCTCGTGCCAAACGGATGAATGCGCCAGACGGTCAGGCTGAGGACGACTGCAAACAGGCATCCAGCCAGGTAGATACCAAGAAACGTCATGCCTTCCCGAAGGTCGTGCATCGGCCGGTCGACCATGACAACGCATGCGGTCGCGGCGAGAATCGTCACCTGCGACGTGGCGGCGCCCCATATCCGGCCAAAGGCGCCGAGCGTCGTGAATGCGAGCATTGCGATCGCCGCAAACACAGTGCCCGCACCGGAGGCGAACGCGGTCACGCCGCCGCACGCGGTCGACAGAAGCGCAAAGCCCATCATCGAAGCAAATCGGGCGCGGTTGGAGCCTGCCGCGTCGGCCAGACAGGTCCAGAAAGCGCCGATCGCCGCCCACGCGAAGGTCGGATCGTGCAGCACATTGCCAACCGCCAGCATGGCCGTGGACGCGCAGGCGGCTCGCAACCCTTCCGATAGATTGGCGTCGCTCGTTGAAAATGAAACCATCCACACTGGTCGTTTGCGGTAGATAGCGGTGCCGATTGCATATAGCCGGCTCGACCAGCGTTGCGACGACGGGTTGGACTTGCGATTCAGCATCCGGACGGTGTGCTCCCAAAAACGCGCATTGGCGCTGCATCAGCGCATTCATACGCCGACGGCAGGAAACCTGCTGCAGGCGGCGAATGATAAGGGTTTACACCTAGATATAAAAATGCCTTCGGTTCATCCAGGCAATGCACTTTGTCTATGTGCCGAATTGGGCCGGGCACGCGAGCCAGGCAGGCATCGGCAAATGCACATCGAACGCTACGCGAGATCCATGAAAAAACCGCGCGGCCCTTGCAGGCTCGCGCGGTTTTTTGACCAACCGGAGTAACGCAGCTTACTTCTTGTAGTTCGCCACGCCTTCGGTGATTTCCTTGTGCGCGGCTTCAATGCCCGCCCAGCCCTCGACCTTCACCCACTTGCCCTTCTCGAGCGCCTTGTATTGCTCGAAGAAGTGCTTGATCTGGTCTTTCAGGTACGCCGGAACGTCGTCGATCGACTTCAGGTCGGCCGTCATCGGGCAGATCTTGTCGTGCGCGACGGCGATCAGTTTTGCGTCCACGCCCGATTCGTCGGTCATTTGCAGCATGCCGAGCGCACGCGCGCGCACCACCGAACCGGCCAGCAGCGGGAACGGCGTGATCACCAGCACGTCGACCGGGTCGCCGTCGCCCGACAGCGTTTGCGGAATGAAGCCGTAGTTGGCCGGATAGCGCATGCCGGTGCTGATGAAACGGTCGACGACGAGCAGGCCCAAATCCTTGTCGGCTTCGTACTTCACCGGATCGCTTTGCGCCGGGATTTCGATGATGACGTTGAAATCTTGCGGAAGGTCGTTGCCTGCGGGGACGTGATTGAAGCTCATGAGCGCTCTCTGATCAGGATGGAATTCGGAACACGGCGTGCGGCGCGTGCGTTCGACAGACATGAAACCTGCCGAACAGGGCGCAGCGGCCGGACAGTGCGGAATACGGCATTATAGCCAATCGGCCGATGGCACCCTGTGCTCGATCGGCGCGATAATCGTTGGGCGTCTCTCGATTGTGCCTCTCGTTTGTGAACATCAGGTATCTGAACCTCAGATGCGTGACACCTCAAGGAGCATGCATGGAAGAAGCCAAACACTTCATCGGCGGCGAATGGATCGCCGCGTCAGGCGGCGAGACGATTGCCGTGCTCGATCCCTCGGACGGCCAGCCGTTCACCCAGCTTGCGCGCGGCACCGCGGCGGATATCGATTCCGCCGTCCGCGCTGCCCGCCGCGCCTTCGAAGGCGCGTGGGGCCAGGCGAGCGCCGCCGAACGCGGCCGCGTGCTGTACCGGCTGTCGATGCTGGTCGCCGCCCGCCAGGAAGAACTGGCGCAGCTCGAAGCCCGCGACACCGGCAAGCCGCTCAAACAGGCGCGCGCCGATTCGGCCGCCCTCGCCCGCTACTTCGAGTTCTACGCGGGCGCAGCCGACAAGCTGCACGGTGAAACGCTGCCTTATCAAGCCGGCTACACGGTGCTGACGATCCGCGAGCCGCACGGCGTGACCGGCCATATCGTGCCGTGGAATTACCCGATGCAAATTTTCGGCCGCAGCGTCGGTGCGGCGCTCGCCACCGGCAACGCGTGCGTCGTCAAACCGGCCGAGGACGCGTGCCTGTCGGTATTGCGCGTCGCCGAACTGGCCGCCGAGGCGGGTTTGCCGCCGGGCGCGCTGAACATCGTCACGGGCTACGGCCATGAAGCGGGCGCAGCGCTCGCGCGCCACCCAGGCATCGATCACATCTCGTTCACCGGTTCGCCGGAAACCGGCAAGCTCGTCACGCAGATGGCCGCCGAGAATCACGTGCCGGTCACGCTGGAGCTGGGCGGCAAGTCGCCGCAAATCGTTTTCGCCGATGCGGATCTCGACGCGGCGCTCCCCGTACTGGTGTCGGCGATCGTGCAAAACGCCGGGCAAACCTGCTCCGCGGGCAGCCGCGTGCTGATCGACCGGGCAATCTATGAGCCGTTACTTGACCGGCTGAGCAGCGCCTTCCACGCGTTGCGGGTCGGGCCGTCGCACGCCGATCTCGACTGCGGGCCGCTGATCAACGCGAAACAGCAGCAACGCGTGTGGGATTTCCTCTCCGATGCACAACACGACGGCATCCCGATGGCGGCGCACGGCGAAGTGATCCCGGAAGCGCCTGAAAGCGGCTTCTATCAGGCGCCCACGCTGCTGCGCGATGTGCCTGCCACCCATCGCCTCGCGCGCGACGAAGTGTTCGGCCCAGTGCTCGCCGCCATGTCCTTCGCCGACGAAGACGAAGCACTTGCGCTCGCCAACAGCACGCAGTACGGACTGGTCGCCGGCATCTGGACGCGTGACGGCGCGCGGCAAATGCGCCTCGCGCGGCGTTTGCGCTCGGGCCAGGTGTTCATCAACAACTACGGCGCGGGCGGCGGCGTCGAATTACCGTTCGGCGGCGTCAAGCATTCTGGCCACGGCCGCGAAAAGGGTTTCGAAGCGCTGTACGGCTTCACGGTGTTGAAAACCATCGCCATTCGTCACGGTTAGGCACGGTTAGGCACGGTTAGGCACGGTCAGGCATGGTTAGGCATTTCGTATGACGCGCAACGCATCACCATCCACAACAAACAACGGAGACATCATGCGGTTGACAGGTAAAACAGCCATCGTCACGGGTGGCGGCTCGGGTTTCGGCGAAGGCATCGCGAAGACCTACGCGCGCGAAGGCGCGAACGTGGTGGTCAACGATCTGAACGGCGCGGCGGCCGAGCGCGTGGCGAGCGAAATCGCGCTGGCCGGCGGCAAGGCGATCGCCGTGGCGGGCAACGTCGCGCGGCGCGAAGACTGGCAGCAACTGCGCGAGGCCGCGCTCGAAGACTTCGGCAGCGTGCAGATCGTCGTCAACAATGCCGGCACCACGCATCGCAACAAGCCGGTGATGGACATCACCGAAGCCGAGTTCGACCGCGTCTACGCGGTGAACGTCAAGAGCATCTACTGGAGCGTCCAGGAATTCGTGCCGTATTTTCGCCAGCAAGGCGGCGGCACCTTCATCAATATCGCATCGACAGCAGGCGTGCGGCCTCGGCCAGGTCTCGTCTGGTACAACGGCAGCAAGGGCGCGGTGATCATCGCGAGCAAATCGCTGGCCGTCGAACTGGGTCCGGACCGCATTCGGGTGAACTGCGTAAATCCGGTGATTGGCGAGACGGCGCTGCTGTCGGAATTCATGGGTGTCGAAGATACGCCCGAGAATCGCAAGCGCTTCCTCGCCGGCATTCCGCTCGGGCGCTTCTCCACGCCGCAGGACATCGCCAACGCGGCGCTCTATCTGGCCTCGGACGAGGCGGAGTTCATCACGGGCGTGTGCCTCGAAGTCGACGGCGGGCGCTGCGTTTAACCGGTACGGCGGCCGCGCATGAGGGCCGCCGTGTGCGGCCTGCTTCGAAGTCAGTGTTTTCCCCCGGTATCGAATCACCGTGCAGACAACCCGGCGCGGATAGAATCGATCGACGGCCGTACTTCAGTTCCATAAGAAAAGAGGAGACACCATGGCGAGTCCCACCAATCCGCTCCACCACCCCGGCGCGGGTGCGCCGCCTTCCACGTTCGAAGAGGCGACCTACCGCAAGGTCAACTGGCGGCTCGTGCCGTTCCTGATGCTCTGCTATGTGGTCGCGTATCTCGACCGCGTCAACGTCGGCTTCGCGAAGCTGCAAATGAGCGCCGATCTGAATCTCAGCGACGCGGTGTACGGCTTCGGCGCGGGGATTTTCTTCCTCGGCTATTTCATCTTCGAGATTCCTAGCAACGTCATCCTGCATAAGGTCGGCGCACGTGTATGGATCGCGCGGATCATGGTGTCGTGGGGCGTGATCTCGATGCTCACCATGTTCATCACCACGCCGACCATGTTCTACGTGATGCGCTTTCTGCTCGGTCTGGCTGAAGCGGGTTTCTTCCCCGGCATCATTCTCTATCTCACCTACTGGTATCCGTCACACCGGCGCGGTCGCATGACCACCTTGTTCATGACGGCGATCGCGCTGTCCGGCGTGATCGGCGGGCCGGTGTCCGGCTACATCCTGAAGAGCTTCAACGGTGTGAACGGCTGGCACGGCTGGCAGTGGCTGTTCCTGCTAGAGGGGATTCCTTCGGTGATCGTCGGCATCATGGTCTTCCTGCTGCTGGACGACCGCATCTCGAAGGCGAAATGGCTCACCGCCGAAGAACAGCAACTGCTCGAGCGCCACGTCTCAGCCGAAGAAGCCACCAAGCACGACATGCCGATCCGCCAGGTGCTGACAAGCGCTCGCGTGCTGATGCTCAGCCTCACCTACTTCTCGTTCGTGATGGGCCTCTATGGCGTGAGCTTCTGGCTGCCGACCATCATCAAGGCGACCGGCGTCACCGATGCGTTCATGATCGGCCTGTTGTCCGCGATTCCATTCGCGGCGGCCGTGGTTGCGATGGTGTTCGTATCGCGCAGCGCGGATCGTACGCGCGAGCGTCGCTGGCATATCGCGTTGCCGGCGTTTGCAGGTGCGATCGGGCTGATCCTGTCGGTCGTGTGGACCCACAACACGGTGCTCGCCATGGCCTCGCTCACGCTAGCGACAATGGGCATCATGACCACCCTGCCGCTGTTCTGGAGTCTGCCGACGGCGATCCTCGCCGGCACGGGCGCGGCGGCCGGCATCGCGATGATCAACTCGATCGGCAACCTCGCCGGCTTCCTGAGTCCGTATGCGGTCGGCTGGCTCAAGCAGGTGACCGCCGCGAACGATTCCGGCATGTATATGCTGGCGGCGTTCCTGATCCTCGGCGGTTTGCTGGCGATCAGCGTGCCCGCGAAGCTGGTCAATAAGTAACGCGTTTTATGACGTAGAGCAGGCAGCGCCGTCCAACGTCCTACGTCATGCTGCACACAGCAACGAAAAAGCCCCCGGCATCTACCGACGCCGGGGGCTTTTTCATTTCCGTCTACTTCCGCGCCGTTTCGACCACACGGCGCAGCGAACGAACCTCAAACGATATTCATCGCCAATGCACTCTCGCGATAATGCTGGCTCGCCTTATCCGCATCGCCAAGCTGCTCGTGCAAACGCGCCAGCGCGCGATGCGAGCGAATCTTCAAGGTCTCGTTGTCGGCCAGTTTCAGCGCGTGCTCGAGGAAAGATTGCGCCTTGCCCCACAACTGTTGATGCAGACACAAGCGGCCCAACGCGAACAGCAAATCCGCATCTTCCGGACGCTCCTTCTGCCACCCCTCGGCTTTCTGGATCAGCGGCAATGCGTCGCCTGCGGCAGTGTCCGGATAACGGCGCAGCAAACGCGCGTCCCAGTTCTGCGCCAACGCCTCTTCGACAATCTTGCGCGCTTCCTGCGGCCAGTTCAGCGACACCAGCAGTTCCGCGGCCGTATCGGCGAGACGCGGCGAATGACGCTCGGTGGGCGACAGCGAATGCCACAACTCCAGCAACGCATCGGCGTTATGACGCCGGTCGCGCAGCAGGTTTTCCGCCGCGAGCTGGCGCAAACGCACCGCCACCGCCGGGTGGATCGCCTCGCGCTTTTCCAGCGTCTTGACGAGCTTGAGCACTTCGCCCCAGTTCTTCAATTGCTGTTGCGCGCGCAACATGATCTGCTGCGCGTGAATGCGCCGTGCGCCCTGCGACTGCATTTCGGTCAGCGCGGTGAGCGCGCCGTCCGCGTCGCGGCCGTCGGCGCGCATGTCGGCGGTTGCCATCAGGCGCGCGTCCTGCCAGTCGGCTCCGTCGATTTGCGCGAGCCATTCGTCGCGCCGCGCATATTCATGCATGCGGTGCGCCGCGGTGGCCGCGATCAAGCCGGCCGCGCCCTTGTTGTCGCCAATCGTGAGCGCATCTTTCGCGGCTTTTTCAGCGCGCGAAAAACGGCCGGCGTACAGGTTGCCGATCGCATCACGCAACGCGGCATGCGCCTTCGCGACACGCGAGCGCGCACGGTACGCGGCCACGCGCTGCGGCATGCGCCAGATATTGCGCACGATACGCAGCAGCGCATAGAGCAGGGTGAACAGCACCACCAGCCCGACCACGAACAGATTCAACGAGATGTCGACGCGGTACGGCGGATAGATCAGCAGCACCTGCCCCATGTCGAAGCGCCCGACCACTGCCAGCGCCACGGCGATGGCGAACAGCAACGCAAGCCATAGAAGTCCCCGGATTGCCATGATTAACCTCGGCTCCGGTATTGGTTGACGGCTTGCAGGCTTGTGTTCAGATTCGGCACCTCGACTGCCGCCGAGCCCGCATCCACCTGCTTGACCAGATCGATCACGGTCTGCGTTTTCTTCGACGTGGTGTCGAAGTAGCGCTCCAGCGCGGCGTCCGCCGCGTGCAGGTCGGACTTCAGCGTGGTCTGGTTGCGCGACAGCAGCGCAAGCCGCGCCGACAGCAGACGCATCTTCAGATTCTCGCGCACGAAGTAGCCTTGATCCGGCGTGACGAGCATCGCGTCGGCGTTGTCGATGCGGCGCACTTGCACGAGGCTGGTCAACTGCTGGCCGATGCCGGTCGTGACTTCGCGCCACCACACTTTCCAGCGCGGCTCGCCGGTGGCCGCGGCTACCTTTGCCGTGTCGGCCCACGTCGCGGCTTGTGGCGTTGCATGGGCGATCGGCGCTTCGCCCGAGAGCGGCAAGCTGTCGACCTGGTCGATCGCGTTGTCGAGCTTGATGGCGAGGCCGGTCAGATCGGTGGACGGCGCTGCCTTCAGCTTGTCGATGTCTTGCGCGATGGCCTTGCGCACGGCCACCACTTGCGCGCCGTCCGACGCGGCGAGGCGCGTGTCCGCGCTTTGCAGCGCGAACAGCGCGAGTTGCGTATTGCCGGTGAGCTGCAACTGCTGGCTCGCAGCAGAGAGCATCTGACCGACTTCGGCGAGCGTCCAATCGTCCCGATTGCGCGCGAGATCGGCGTATTGCTGCTGCAAGGCCTGCTGCGCGCTTTGCGCGTCGGCGAGCTTGCCTTCGAGCTGCGCGACCTGCGAATCGGACTGGTGAACCGTGGCCAGCGCCTGCTCGGTCTTGATGCGCAGTTCGTTGGTCTGCGTGTCGTTGGCTTGCTGGCGTTGCGCGAGCTGCTGCTCGGCGCGCTCCAGCTTGCGATTGAGCGCATAACCGCCCACGCCCGCCGCACAGGCGATGATCACGACGACAAACCACAGCAGCGGTCCGCTCGCGCTGCGGCGCTTTTTTTGCGCTTCGTAGGGCGTGAAGGGTTGATTCGGCGGCAACGCAGTGGTCGCGGCCGGCTGGGGTGAAGCGTTCGTGGATGCGTTCGTTTCAGTCATGCGTGATTTAGCCGGTGAATGAGCCGGGTTGGACGGTACCGGTTGAACAACGGGAGGCACGGCGGCAAGCAATGCGCGGGCAATGCGATCATCGCCCGCGCCGGACACCGTAATGCTATCAAAACCCAATGCCCGCGCGGTCTGCGCGATGCGGGGATGCGGCGTGACGAGCGTGGCGTGTTTCAGCTGCGCGATCTCGTCGGCGGTGAGATGTTCTTGCGCGAGTTCGTGCAGATTGCGCACGCCTTCGGAACTGGTGAGGAGCCAAGCATGCGATTCGCCCGCCAGGAGCGCGTGCACGCGCGCCCAGGCGCCGATCGACGGTTCCGGCACGAGGCGGCGATACGCCGCTACTGTTTCGACTTCGGCACCCGCTTCGCGCAGGCGCTCGGCCAGCCATTCGCGGCCGCCGTCGCCGCGCACGATCAGCACGCGTTTGCCTTCGAGCGTCGCCGCGCCGAGCGCCGTGTCGATGGCGGCAAAGAGACTCTCGGAATCGAAGCGCGCCGTATCGTCGTCGGCCACGGACGGCGGGCTGATGACGTTGTACGCGGGTGCCGTGACGCCGTGGCGCACCAGCGCCTGCACGCTGCCAGGGCCGACCACGCCGATCGGCAGCGCATGCGGCCAGATCGCATTGCTGTGGGCAAACGCGTGATCGATGGCGTTCGGCGACACGAACACCACCAGCGCATAGCGTTCCAATGACGCCAGCGCCGCACGCAGCGGAGCGTCGTCTGCGACGGGCGCGATGTCGATCAGCGGAAATTCGAGCGTGGCGATGCCGGCCGCCGCGAGCAACGCATTCAGCTCACTCGACTGACCGGCCGGTCGCGTAATCACGACTGTGAACGCCGCCTGGCCGGCGGAGGAAGATGCTGTGTTGCCTGGGATATCGGCCGCCATCACTCGCCGGTCACCGCGCTATCCCCCGAACCTGCCGCGGGGCCGCTGGCCGTGCTGAGCGCACGGACGATCTCCATCGCGCCTTGCTGTTCGAGCGCGCTCGCCACTTCCTGGCCGAGCGCGACAGCACGCTCGACGCTCGGCGCGGGCGCCGACGCCTGCGCGCTCAACACGCGCTGGCCGTCGGGCGTGGCGACGATGCCGCGCAGATGCAGCGCGCCGTCATGCCAGCTTGCATAGGCCGCGAGCGGCACTTCGCAACTGCCGCCGAGCGCGCGCGACACCATCCGCTCCGCTTCGACGGCTGCGGCCGTGGGTTCGTGATGCAGCGGCGCGAGCCATGCCGCGAGGTCGGCGCGATCGGCGCGAATCTCGATGCCGAGCGCGCCCTGACCGGCCGCCGGCAAGCTGTCTCCCGGATCGAGCAGCGCGCGGATGCGCCCGGCAAGACCCAGACGCTTCAGACCGGCAGCCGCCAGGATGATCGCCGCGTAGTCGCCCCGGTCGAGTTTCGACAGACGGGTATCCAGATTGCCGCGCAACGGCAGCACCACGAGGTGCGGGTAACGCATGCGCAGCATCGCTTCGCGGCGCAGGCTGGAGGTGCCGACCACGGCGCCGGCCGGCAGCGCGGCAAGCGACTCGTACTCATTGGACACCAGCGCATCGCGCGGATCTTCGCGCTCCATGATGGTGGACAGCGCGAAGCCGGCGGGCAATTCCATCGGCACATCTTTGAGCGAATGCACGGCCAGATCGGCGCGGCCATCGGCCAGCGCGCTCTCCAGTTCCTTGACGAAGAGGCCCTTACCACCAACCTTCGACAAGGTGCGATCGAGAATTTGATCGCCGCGTGTTGTCATCCCGAGGATTTTTACGTCACAAGATGGATATAATTTGTGCAGCGCACATCGCACATGCTCCGCCTGCCACATGGCAAGGCGGCTTTCTCGCGACGCAATCACAAGCGTGTGGGGTGGCGCAGATAACGTCTCGGTGTTCATTGCTTGCTGATCGAATGACGGGATGTAATAACAATCAATGTTAGCACGCGCCCCCTGTGTCCTCCGACACGCCGGAGCGCCGTGCTGGCGCGGTATCGATGGAAGAGACAGGCCCCTCGCGGCGCGCACCTGCCCCATCCCTCGCCTGTTCACGCACGGTCGTTCGCGCACCGGGCGGCGGCATGCGCGATGATGCAGTGCGGCGCATCGTGCGCGTATTGTGCAAAGGCGCGCGGCCCAATCTCCGGCGCATGTCCATCGACGCGTATCGTTTTCCTGCAGTCCAAGTAGCAGCCACGTAGTAGCAGTCCATCATTCAATAGACCCTGGCTTCCCTGAGGAAACCCATCGTGACGTCTTCCGGATCGGCGCGCCCTGCTCGCCGCAACACTGCATCGCCCAACGCTCAAGCGGCCGACGCCGCAGTTGCATCCGCCGCTTCCGCTGTAGAGGCCACACCGGCCAAACGCACGGTCAAAGCGTCTAAAGCAGCGAATGCCGCCAAAACCATCAAGGCTTCCAAGGCTTCCACGCCCGTCAAAGCCGGCAAGGCAACCCAAGCCGCGACTGCCGCAAAGGCCATGAAACCGGCCAAGGCTGGATCCACGAAGATCAAGATCAAAGCCACAGCAAGCGAAGCGGTCGCGCCTGAAGCCGAGAAAGCGCCCACGCTGCAAGCTGTTTCGAAGGATACGCTCGTGCCGGCGCCGAAAAACGGCGGTCGCACGCGTGAAGACAAGGATCACCCGCTGTTCCAGGACATCCGCTATCTGGGACGCCTGCTCGGCGACGTCCTGCGCGAGCAGGAAGGCGACGCGGTGTTCGACGTCGTGGAGACGATTCGTCAGACCGCCGTGCGCTTTCGCCGCGAAGACGACAGCGCCGCGGCGCAGACGCTCGACAAGAAGCTGCGTTCGCTGAGCCCGGAGCAAACCGTCAGCGTGGTGCGCGCCTTCAGCTATTTCTCGCACCTCGCGAATATCGCCGAAGACCGCCACCGCAACCGTCGTCATCGCATCCATGCGCTCGCCGGTTCGACCTCGCAGCCAGGCACGGTTGCGCATGCGCTCGAACGGCTGGTCGAGGCAGGCGCCGCCGCGACGCCGGTATTGCAGCAGTTCTTCAACGAGGCGCTGATCGTGCCGGTGCTGACCGCGCACCCGACCGAAGTGCAGCGCAAGAGCATTCTCGATGCGGAGCACGATGTCGCACGCCTGCTCGCCGAACGCGATCAGCAGCTCACCGAGCGCGAACGCGCGCACAACGAAGCGATGCTGCGCGCACGCGTCACGTCGCTGTGGCAAACGCGGATGCTGCGCGACTCGCGGCTGACCGTCGCCGATGAAATCGAAAACGCGCTGTCGTATTACCGCGCCACGTTCCTCGAAGAAATCCCGGCGCTCTACGCCGACATCGAAGACGCGCTCACCGAACACGGGATCGCCGCGCGTCTGCCGCCGTTCTTCCAGATGGGCAGCTGGATCGGCGGCGACCGCGACGGCAATCCGAACGTCACCGCGGAGACGCTCGAGCACGCGATCACCCGCCAGGCCGCTGTGATCTTCGAACACTATATGGAGCAGGTGCACAAGCTGGGCGCGGAACTGTCGGTATCGAATCTGCTGGCCGGCGCGAGCGACGCACTGAAAGAACTCGCGGCCGCCTCGCCCGACCAGTCGCCGCATCGCGTCGACGAGCCGTATCGCCGCGCGCTGATCGGCATGTACACGCGGCTCGCGGCAAGCGCGCGCGTGCGTCTCGGCGAAGGCAGCGTGCCGGTGCGCAGCGCGGGCCGCGGCGCGGCGCCGGTGCGCGCAAAACCGTATGGCGACGCCGCCGAATTCGTGCGCGACCTGCATGTGCTGATCGATTCGCTCGCCGAGCACCATGGCGCACCGCTGGCCGCGCCGCGCCTGTCGCCGCTCGCGCGCGCCGCCGAAGTGTTCGGCTTCCATCTCGCCAGCATCGACCTGCGCCAAAGCTCCGACATCCATGAAGCGGTGATCGCCGAGTTGCTCAAACGCGCGGGCGTCGAAGCGGACTATGCAGCGCTCCCCGAAGCGGACAAGCTGCACGTGCTGCTCGCTGAACTCGCGCAGCCGCGTTTGCTGCGCTCGCCGTACGTCGAGTATTCCGATCTCGTGAAGAGCGAACTCGGCGTGCTCGAAGAGGCTCGCGTCACGCGCGAGAAATTCGGCGCGCGCGCGGTGCGCAACTACATCATTTCGCACACGGAGACGGTCAGCGATCTCGTCGAAGTGATGTTGCTGCAGAAAGAAACGGGCCTGCTGCATGGGCGCCTCGGCGACGCCAACGATTCGGCCAAGGCCGCGCTGATGGTGATCCCGCTGTTCGAGACGATCCCCGACTTGCGCGACGCCGCGCACATCATGCGCGATCTGATCGCGCTGCCGGGCATCGGCGCGCTGATCGAACATCAGGGCAACGAGCAGGAAGTGATGCTCGGCTATTCGGACAGCAACAAGGACGGCGGTTTCCTCACGTCGAACTGGGAGCTGTACCGCGCCGAGCTCGCGCTGGTGTCGCTCTTCAACGAACGCGGCGTGACGCTGCGCCTGTTCCATGGCCGAGGAGGCACGGTCGGCCGGGGCGGTGGTCCGACCTATCAGGCGATTCTGTCGCAGCCGCCGGGCACCGTCGACGGTCAGATCCGCTTGACCGAGCAGGGCGAAGTGATCGCCAGCAAGTTCGGCAATCCGGAAATCGGCCGACGCAACCTCGAAACCGTGGTCGCGGCGACGCTCGAAGCATCGCTGCTGCCGCACGGCAACGCGCCGGCACAACTGCCCGCGTTCGAAGAAACGATGCAGCAGTTGTCCGATGCGGCAATGGCGTCGTATCGCGCGCTGGTCTACGAGACGCCGGGCTTCAAGGAGTATTTCTTCGAATCGACGCCGATCGCGGAGATTGCCGAGCTGAACATCGGCAGCCGTCCGGCTTCGCGCAAATTGCAGGACCCGAAACAGCGCAAGATCGAAGATCTGCGCGCGATTCCGTGGGGCTTCTCATGGGGCCAATGCCGTTTGCTGCTGACCGGCTGGTACGGTTTTGGCAGCGCGGTGGCCGCGCATCTGGACAGCGCGCCGAGCGACGCAGAACGCACGCGCCGTCTCGCGCTGCTGAAGAAAATGCACAAGACCTGGCCATTCTTCTCGACCCTGCTGTCGAACATGGACATGGTTCTGGCGAAGACCGACCTCGCGGTGGCGTCGCGCTACGCGCAGCTGGTGTCCGACAAGAAGCTGCGCAAGCACGTCTTCGAGCGAATCGTCGCGGAATGGGAACGCACGTCGAAGGTGTTGTCGGAGATCACCGGCAAGAGCGAGCGGCTCGCGGAGAATCCGCTGCTCGCGCGTTCGATCAAGAACCGCTTCCCGTATCTCGACCCGCTCAATCACTTGCAGGTGGAATTGCTCAAGCGTCACCGCGCGGGCGATACGAATGCGCGCGTGCGGCGCGGGATTCATTTGAGCATCAACGGAATCGCGGCGGGCCTGCGTAATACGGGTTGACGAGCACGGGCTCACGCGCGTGACGCAAGCGGGGCGCTTTGTTGTGCGCCTCGCTACGTTTGTCCGATTCGCTACGGCGGAATGTCGGTTTCGGTATTCCGCCGTTTTCTTTTTTTCGCGACCTACTGCGGCTTATTGCGCCTCGACCATCAGCGTGTCGAGCTTGAACGAGCCGTCTTCCTGCACGTCGAAATACTGCCGCACTTCATCAGGCGAGTTGCGCCACAGCGAGCGGATTGCCACCACACGCGGCTGCGGCGTGCGCATGCGCTCCACCCACGATTTGAACTCGATCGCGATCCGCCAACGCTCGCGAATCGACGCCTTGAAACCGGCTGCTTCGAAGAGCGCGATCCACTCGTCGGCGCGGTAGTCGCGAATGTGCGAGCCGTCGCGCAGCAATTCCACCGCCTGAATATGCGTGTCGAGCAGCGGATGATCGGCGCCGGCAATGTCGATGAACAATACCTTGCCGCCCGGTTTCAGTACGCGGCGCACTTCCGCCAGCGCGAGCGGCACATCGTGCCAGTGATGCGCGCTCATCCGGCTGATCACCCAATCGAATGAATCGTCGTCGAACGGCAGCGTTTCGGCGGCGCCCTGTTGCACGCGGATGTTGGCCAGTCCGCGATCCTTAGCGGCGCCTTCCACGGTAGCCAGCATCTGCGGCGCGATGTCGTATGCGACCACTGCTTTGGCATGCGGCGCCACAGCGAAGCTCGCGTGACCCGCGCCACAGCCCATATCGAGCACCGTCGCACCCGGCGTCGCCGCGATCGCTTCGGCCAGCGTCTGCAGATCGGCACCGGTGGCATGCGTCTGACTCGTCAAATACGCGGCGGCGGTCGAGCCGAAGGCGTCGGCGACCTGATCGTGATGCTTCATGGGAGGCTCCGGCTACTTGTGTGGGGTTGGGCTGGAACGCTGTCTGCCGTTCCAGACGTTACAATAGAGTCCGTCGTGTACCAGTACAAGTTAAGCAATTATTCTGGTATCAATAACACCCCTTCCACGCGCCGCTTTATCAGAATGACCGCGCAGAACGACCACGCAGAATGACCACGCCGTCCTCAGTTGACAACCCACCGCCGCTCGACGCGACGCCCGCCCGCGCGCTCGGCGACTTCATCCGCGCGCACCGCGAGCGGCTCTCGCCGCAAGCGGTCGGCTTGCCGCCGGGCCCGCGCCGCCGCACGCCGGGCTTGCGGCGCGAGGAAGTCGCGCAGCTATGCGGCGTCAGCCCGACCTGGTACACATGGATCGAACAGGGGCGGCCGGTGTCCGCATCGGCCGATGCGCTGGCGCGGATCGCCGTGGCGTTGCAATTGTCGCGTGCCGAGCGGGCGTATCTGTTCGAACTGGCCGCCCAGCGCGACCCGGCCGAGCCGGACCCGGCCGCCGCCGACGCGCCCGCCACGCTGCTGCAAACCGTGCAACTGGTCGACGCACCGGCCTATGTGCTCGACCGCCAATGGAATGCGCTGGCCTGGAACGAACGCGCCGCCGACCTGTTCGTCGGCTGGCTGGACGGCGCACACGACCGCAATCTGCTGCGCTACACCTTCACCGAGCCGGCCGCGCGCGCGTTGATCTTCGACTGGGAAACGCGCGCGCGGCGCCTCGCCGCCGAATTCCGCGCCGATTCGATCCGCCACCTGAACGATGCGCCCACGCGCGCGCTGATCGATTCGCTGGCCGCCGCCAGCGATGCGTTCGCGCGCTTCTGGGCGTCGCAGGACGTCGGCGGCCGCGAGGGCGGACGGCGCGAATTCAACCATCCGCGCGACGGCCGCATCGTGTACGACCAGATCACCTTCAAACCCGCCCATCGCGAGGATCTGAAGCTGGTCGTGCTGGTGCGCGAATAAGCGCCGCGCAGCGACGCCATTTGGCGCCACCGCCCCGGTGTTAAAATCCCTGTCTTTCTTCGCTTCCGCGGCACCCGCGCACTGCACGTATGTACCGTACGCAAACGCCGTCAGCCTCCTCACCGCTCAACTGCCAAACACCATGACGTCCCAACTGCACAAAAAAGGCGAAGCCTGGTCGGCTCGCTTCTCGGAGCCGATGTCGGAGCTCGTCAAACGCTACACGTCGTCGGTTTTCTTCGACAAGCGTCTGGCACTCGTCGATATCGAAGGGTCGCTCGCGCACGCCTCGATGCTGGCCGCGCAGAAGATCATCGCCGCCGACGACCTCGCGGCGATCCAACGCGGCATGGCGCAGATCAAGGGTGAGATCGAGCGTGGCGAGTTCGAATGGCAACTCGATCTGGAAGACGTCCACCTGAACATCGAAGCGCGCCTGACCGCGCTGATCGGCGACGCCGGCAAGCGCCTGCATACCGGCCGCTCGCGCAACGACCAGGTGGCGACGGATATTCGTCTGTGGCTGCGCGGCGAGATCGACCGGATCGGCGGTCTGCTGAAGGATCTGCGCATCGCCCTGCTCGACATGGCCGAGAAGAACGCGTCGACCATCATGCCCGGCTTCACGCACCTGCAGGTCGCGCAACCGGTCACATTCGGCCATCACCTGCTGGCCTACGTCGAAATGTTCTCGCGCGATGCCGAGCGCATGATCGATTGCCGCAAGCGCGTGAATCGTCTGCCGCTGGGCGCGGCAGCGCTCGCCGGCACCAGCTATCCGATCGACCGTCACGCGGTGGCCAGGACGCTGGGCTTCGACGGCATCTGCGCGAACTCGCTGGATGCGGTGTCCGATCGCGACTTCGCGATCGAATTCACGGCCGCATCGGCCTTGGTGATGACGCATGTGTCGCGCTTCTCGGAAGAACTGGTGCTGTGGATGAGCCCGCGCGTAGGCTTCATCGATCTGGCCGACCGTTTCTGCACCGGTTCGTCGATCATGCCGCAGAAGAAGAACCCGGACGTGCCCGAACTAGCGCGTGGCAAGACGGGCCGCGTGAACGGTCATCTGATGGCGTTGCTGACGTTGATGAAAGGCCAGCCGCTCGCGTACAACAAAGACAATCAGGAAGACAAGGAACCCCTGTTCGACACCGTCGATACGGTGGCCGATACACTGCGCATCTTCGCTGAAATGGTCGCCGGCATCTCGGTCAAGCCGCAAGCCATGCGCGACGCCGCGCTGCAAGGTTTCTCGACGGCAACCGATCTCGCCGACTACCTGGTCAAGCGCGGCCTGCCGTTCCGTGACGCGCACGAAGCGGTCGCGCTGGCGGTGCGCGTGTGCGTCGATCGAGGCTGCGATCTGGCCGACCTGACGCTCGAAGAAATGCGCAGCGAGTTGCCGAACGTCGCGCATCTGATCGGCGAAGACGTGTTCTCGTATCTGACGCTCGAAGGGTCGGTGGCGAGCCGCAATCACGCGGGCGGTACGGCGCCCGAACAAGTGCTTGCCGCCGTCAAAGCTGCGCGTGATGCATTGAAGTAACGCGACTCGTCGAGCGATACAAAAAAGGCGAACCCACCGGCGGGTTCGCCTTTTTTGTTTTCAGGCTATGGAAGCGCGAGGCGGCGCACCAAAAAGAAAGCCCGCACGAAGCGGGCTAAATGAAAGACTTCCACCGATGCCTCTCGAAAGAGGCAGTCAAAGTGTAGGCGCGTTTTGGCCGCAGAGGAATCTTGCCTCATTTCAGGCCATTACAAAGCGCGCGGTCAACTAAAAACCGGCCGAAAAAAACTCCGTTCGTAGCTGACGATACAGCGCGTCTGTTCCGCATACGCGAACGCGGCCTGACAGTCGGGATCGTCCATCGACTTGACGCGATATGCCTCGTAAGTCGCCAGCGATTCGAACGAGAACATCGCGAGCGCTACATTGCTCACGCCTTCGGACGGCAAAAAATAGCCGTGATGCCGGCCGCCGAATTTCTCGACCAGCGGAATCCACAGCTTGCCGTAATGCTCGAATTCTTTCAGTTTGTACGGGTCGATGACGTAGCGCAGATAGCAGGTGATCATGGCGTTGGTTTTTGTATCGGAATGGGCGTGATGCGATGGTACGTCAATTCGTGCATAAGCAGCGCCGACTCCACGCTAACTGCCGATGCAATGCAACGCACTAGCCGCGTTGCATCGCATCGCAGGGCGAACGCCAATTGCATCCTTGCGCTTTTTGACTACCATCAAGTTAGATCAGGTTTCAATGCTTCTACGACGATGCTCAGACGCACGCGTCACCTTCGCCGCTTGACTGGACGCTTCGCTTCGCGCGTCTGCGCATGGCCATTGCACGTGCGCGGCACAGCCTTGGCGACGGCTGCGGTGCTGGCGCTCGCCGTGACGGGCTGCACCATCACGCTGCCGCAACGGTCGGTCGTCGAGACGCCGGTGGCCGCCGTCAACAGTGCGACGCTCGATCAGTACCGCAGCGCCGTCGCCCAACGCATCATCGAGCGCAATCCGTCCTATGTGCTGCGCGGCACGCCGCAAGCGATGCTGCGCTCGCTGGTGGTGGTCTCGTTCACGGTCGACAGCAATGGTCAGGTGGTCCAATCGGCGGTGTATCGCACCAACGGCGACGACGAAGCCGAGAGCACCGCGCTTGCCACATTGCGCCGTGCCGCGCCGCTGCCGCAGCCACCCGGCAAATTGCTGAACAGCCGCGGCCAGATCGAACTGTTCGAAGACTGGCTCTTCAACGACGACGGCAAATTCCAGCTGCGTACATTCGCTTCTCCGCAAGCGCAGACCATCAACTGAACGCGGCTTCAAAACAGCAAGCCGCGCAGCAAGCCCTAGCCCGCCTTGCTGCGCCGCGGCTACGCTCGCTATAATTTTCCGACTCCTGCCGCCGGAGCCTTCCGGCACGGCTGTCGCCGCCCGCTCACCCGCCGGCGCGGCGAGAGCCCGATAGCAGCGCCGCCGCGTCATCCGCGCGCGCCGTCTGCTCGATGCTCTTGCGTAATGCTCGATGGTTAGCGCCTGGCGCTGAACCGGCCGCCCGGCTCTTCGCGCGCCGCCTGCTCGATGCCGGTTCGATGCCTGCAACACACCTGGTTATTCCCTGGTATTGCCGCTTTCGCGCACGTTCGCTGCCGGCTGCCGTTGTAAGCTGTCGCGCATCGTTGCTCGCGCCGCGCCTGGCCGCACCTTTGCAAGCCAGCGAGACGCGCCGGGACACACGAACTTAACAAAGATGCCGCCTGAACTCGCGCACCGCCTCAAACGAGGTCCGTCGACCGGCGGCGTCACGACACATGGAGACCCTGCATGTCCATTTCGCCGATTTCCGCGGCCCAGTCCAATGCGGCCGGGCAGAACAGCAGTGCGCGGATCATCTTCGCGAGCTTTATCGGCACCGCGATCGAGTTCTACGATTTCTACGTCTATGCGACCGCCGCGGCGCTCGTGATCGGACCGGTGTTTTTCCCGCACGGTTCGGCGACCGCTCAGGCCTTGTCGGCCTTCGTCACGTTCGGCATCGCGTTCATCGCGCGGCCGATCGGCTCGTTCCTGTTCGGCCATTTCGGCGACCGGATCGGCCGTAAATCGACGCTGGTCGCTTCGCTGCTCGTGATGGGCGTATCCACCACGCTGATCGGCCTGGTGCCGGGCTACGACTCGATCGGCAGCCTCGCACCGATCCTGCTGTGCATTTTGCGTTTCGGTCAAGGTATCGGCCTCGGCGGCGAATGGGGCGGCGCTGCGCTGCTCGCCACCGAGAACGCGCCGGCCGGCAAGCGCGGCTGGTTCGGGATGTTCCCGCAACTTGGGCCGTCGATCGGTTTTCTGGCGTCCAACGGTTTGTTCTTCGGCCTCGCGCTGTCGCTCTCCGACGAGCAATTCCGCAGCTGGGGCTGGCGCGTGCCGTTCCTCGTCAGCGCGGTGCTGGTCGCGCTCGGCCTGTATGTGCGTCTGAAGATCGCCGAGACGCCGGCCTTCCAGGCGGCCATCGAACGCGAGGAACGCGTGAAGGTGCCGATCGCGACGCTGCTCTCGCAGCACTGGCTGCCGACGCTGCTCGGCGCATTGGCGATGGTGGTTTGCTACACGCTGTTCTACAACGCGACGACCTTCTCGCTGTCGTACGGCGTGTCGGTGCTGTACATTCCGCGGCCGACCTTCCTCGGCATGCTGTGCATCGCGGTGGTGTTCATGGCGCTCGCCACACCGCTGTCGGCATGGGCCAGCGACCGCTATGGCCGCAAGCCGGTACTGATCGTCGGCATCATCGCAGCGATCCTGTCGGGCTTCACGATGGCGCCGCTGCTCGGCAGCGGTCAAACACCGCTGGTGCTGTTGTTCCTCGTGATCGAGCTGTTCCTGATGGGCGTGACCTTCGCGCCGATGGGCGCGTTGCTGCCGGAACTGTTCCCGACCAACGTGCGCTACACCGGTGCAGGCGTGTCGTATAACCTCGGCGGGATTCTCGGCGCGTCAGTGGCGCCGTATATCGCGCAAGTGCTGGCCGCGCATGGCGGACTGAGCTGGGTAGGCGCGTATGTGTCGATCGCCGCGGCCGTCAGCATGATCGGCGTGCTGTGCATGCGCGAGACGCGCGATACACGCCTGATGTAAGGAAGCTAGCTGCGTCCTGAGTAAATCCCTGTCTTGCGCGTCTTTTTGACTTGCCTATACTCGAGTCGAATAACCCTTTGGCAAGCAGGGAGGCTTGGATGAACATTCATCTCCACAACGCGGACGTCGTGATGATCATTGCGCTCGCGTTACTGTGTTCGCTGCTGCTGGCGCTGCGCTTTCGTCCTGCGACGTGGAAAGGCCTCGTCGTGGAAGCGCTGGCCGCGAACGCGGCGGCGATCACTGCCGTGATTGCTTTCGAAATGCTGCTAGCCTGAGCGTTGCGGTGCCGCTTCGCGAGGCGGCCCGCGCCACGGTTGCGACTGCCAGGGCCGATGCCCATCCCATGCAGGCCAATGGCGGTCGCGTGGCTCAGCGCTGCGCATGCGCTGCGGGCCGTTACCGATAATAGTAGCCACCGTGATGGTAATAGCCGCCACCGCCATAGTAATAACCCGGCGCCGGTGCGACGATGCAGCCGCCAAGCGCCGTTGCCAGCAGCGAGCCTGCAATCAAAGTCAGGATTAAGCGTTTCACGTTGTTCTCCCTTTCGTGTCAGATTCATTCGAGCCAAACCCCGAATGACTCGATTGAACACGACGCCGCCTCGCACGAGCGTTGCGATATGTAAGGGAAGATCACCAACGTGTTACACGATTGCGCGCTGTAACCGGCCAGTTGCCGAGCGTGGCCGCGACGAGTTCACACCGGAAGAACACACCGCCTATACTGCGTTGAGCACCCGCATCCGGCGCAGGCCCTGTCGGCGGCGGGTGTACGGATAAAGCGCATATGAAGCGCATGAATTAGCCGCGCTGGCGTACCAGGCCTGGAACCACGGCGACCTGGAAAACAGCACACGTGGCCAATTAGGTGCTGAACGAAAAGCGACAGATTTAACAGGCGTGTAATGCGCAACGCCGAGTCGAACGCAGCGGGACCGGCTGCGGGCAACCGGCGGCGGGTAAGCGGCACAGGAACGGGCGAACGCTCGCGCCATTTGCCGAGCAGAATGAACCATTGAACTCGACAGCCGCGTGGCGGTCTTTCAAGAACTGGGCTCGGCTAATCGACGTGACCGCTCAGTGCTTTACCGGGTTTGTTCATTGCATCGATTCCTCTCCGCCCGCAGTTCCCCGACGCGGGCGTTTTTCGGAGGCGTTCCGTGGCAGCGCTTGTTTGATTGAGCGAGTGCGCGTCGCGCCTCTTTTCTTTTTGCTCAAACGTTTGCGTGAAAACGCGAGAAACGCTCAGGCTGCGGCCGAGCCGCGCACTGTTTCGACGGCGTTCGGGTCGGTGCACACGTAGTCGATCGCGTCCAGCGCTGCGTCGATCGACGGCACCGAACGGCCGTCACCGATGGAGATCGAACGGAACGGCGCTTCAACGCCGCAATGCGACGGCGACGTCGCGACGAAGATCATCACGGTACGCTTCTGCAACGCATGCGCGAGGTGGACGAAGCCGGTATCGGTGCCGATCACCAGCGCGCACGCATCGATCATCTGCGCGATTCCGGTCACGCTCATCTTCGGCAGGACGGTTGCGCGCGGCACCTGCGAGGCAATTTTCTCCGCCTCGGCTCGCTCGCCCTCCGAGCCCCACGGCAACACCACCTGGAAACCACGCTCAGCCAACTCGCGGCCAATTGCCACCCAGTGCGGAATCGGCCACTTCTTGTCGTCTTTGGAGGTGGCATGAAACAGCGCGGCAACCGGCGCGCTGCCTGGCGCGAACGGCGCTACGGCCGACTCCGGCAGGCGCAGATTGTAGATGGCCGGCCCCTCGACTGCATAGCCGAGCGCTTGACCCGTGCTGATACGCATACCATGCCACGCATTGCACTGCGGACGCGGGCCGAAGCGCCCGGTGTAGGCAAACGCGGCGCCACGCTCGCCAAGATCCTGGGACTGATAGCCGATACGCTGCGGCGAACGCGCCAGAAAGGCGATGATCGCGCTCTTGTAGACGCCGTGAATGTCGACGATGAAGTCGTAGCGATATGCGCGCAATTCGGCGATCGACGCGGCGATCGACTTGAAATCGGCCCAGCGGCGCGCTTTCTTGAAACGGCGCAGCGGCGCGCACAGCACGCGATCCACGCCCGTGCTCCATTGCACCACTTCGGCGAATGCTTCGTCAGCCGCCCAGTCCACTTGAACGCCGGGATACGCGCGTTTAATGTCGGCGACAACCGGCAGCGCCTGCACGATATCGCCGAGTGATGTGACCTTGACGATAAGGACTCGCTTCATTGAGGACCTGTTAGTTGTTCAAACGTCAAGCTATTTTAGCCGACGATTGGGGGAATCACGATTGAAGGGCGCAGCGCGCAATGCGGTTCTTAATACAACGCGTTACATGGCACACCTTACAAATAAATTTTTATCGCATTTCAAAATACTTTCACTATCTCACGCAAACACAGCGGCCGCTATAATTTACCCTTTGCTCAAGCGCACTCCAATGTCCCGGGCACTTCCCCTCCTCCCCAACAGCATCGTGCGTCGCGCAAGACGCCTGTGGCGGCAGTACGGTGTGTTCTGGCTCGGCGCGGTGGCGGTCGGCCTGATCGCGGTCCTGTATGCAAGGCTCATAGATTGGGGCTACGGCGAATTCCGCGCGATGCAGCAACAGCACGTGTGGGCGCCGTTGATCGTCACGCCCGCGGTCGCCGCGCTGGCCGTATGGCTCACGCGCACATTCTTCCGCGGCGCCGAAGGCAGCGGCATTCCACAAGTCATCGCCACCTTGCATTCGAAACCCGGCGAATACGGCGCGCGGCTGCTGTCGTTGCGCATACTGTTCGGCAAGATCGCCGTGTCGTTTCTGGCGATTCTTGGCGGCTTTACGATCGGCCGCGAAGGACCGACCGTGCAGGTCGGCGCGGCGTTGATGTTCAAT
The DNA here is from genome assembly GCF_038050405.1 of Paraburkholderia sp. IMGN_8. NCBI lineage: Bacteria > Pseudomonadati > Pseudomonadota > Betaproteobacteria > Burkholderiales > Burkholderiaceae > Paraburkholderia > Paraburkholderia sp. IMGN_8. The sequence continues at coordinate 3,480,927 of NZ_CP150900.1, forward strand.
CTGCGCCGGCTTTATCCGCGTTCGAACGCGCTGATCGAGCGGCAGCTGGTGCTGGCGGGCGCGGCAGCGGGCCTGTCCGCGGCCTTCAATACGCCGTTGGCGGGGATCGTATTCGCCATCGAGGAATTGACGCGCAGCTTCGAGGCGCGCGCGAGCGGCGTGCTGATTACCGCGATTATTATCGCCGGCGTGATCGCGCTCGGGTTGAACGGCAACTACACCTATTTCGGCACGATCCAGATCGGCGCGCACTTCCCCGATCTGCTGGCGGTGGCCGTCCTGCTTACGGCGATCGTCACCGGCATCGCGGGCGGCGTGTTCGGCTGGCTGCTGCTGAACACCGCGCGCTGGATTCCGGCACAACTGCGCCAGTTGCACGGCGAACGGCCGATTGCGTTCGCCGCGCTGTGCGGTTTCGCGATCGCGGTGGTCGGCCTGATCTCGGGCGGCACGACCTTCGGCAGCGGCTATGCGGAAGCGCGCGGCCTGCTCGACGGGCACGAGCACTTGTCGGTGTTCTACCCGCTCCTCAAGATGATCTCGATGGTCGGCTCGTATCTGCCGGGCATTCCCGGTGGCATCTTCGCGCCGTCGCTGTCGATCGGCGCGGGCTTCGGCAATCTGTTGCACATGGTGTTCGGTTCGGTGCAGTTGCCGATGCTGATCGCGCTCGCGATGGTCGGCTATCTGGCCGCCGTCACGCAGTCGCCGATTACGTCGTTCGTGATTGTGATGGAGATGATCGATGGTCATGCTCTGGTGATTTCGCTGATGGCCACGTCGCTGATTGCGAGCCGCGTGGCGCGCTTCTTCGCGCCGCCGCTGTATGACGCGCTGGCCCAGCGCTACATGGCGCCGCTGCCGCAACCGGCGCCCGCGCCGGTCCCGGAAGTACCCGAAATCGAAACGCCCGAGCCTGCGGTGGTAGAAACGGTCAACGGCGACGCTCCCGCCGAAGACAGCGCCGGCGCCCCACGTCGGTAGACGACAGCCGCCGGCGGCGGCACGCGAAGAAAGCGCTGACGCGCCCCGCCTCATCACGTCACATCGACGAAAAGAGGCGAAGCGCGCGGCACATCATGAGCAACAAGCCCTGGACAATCAGGCCTGCGGTATTTCGATCTTGACCTCGAGCACTTCGAGATCGTCCTGGCGCTCGAGACTCACGCGAATATCGTCATGGGAGATCTTCACGTACTTCGAAATCACGGCCACCAGTTCGCGTTGCAACGCCGGCAGGTAATCGGCAGGCGCGTGGCCGCCGGCGCGCTCATGCGCGATGATCAGCTGCAGGCGTTCCTTCGCTACCGACGCGGACTTCTTCTTCTCGCCCAGCAAAAACGAAAGAATCGACATTACGTGCGCTCCCCTTACTTGGTGCCGAAGAGGCGCTGCAACAGGCCCGGCTTCTGGTAATCGGTAAAGCGAAGCGACTTCTGTTCGCCGAGGAAACGCGATACGACATCCTTATAGGCTTCGGCCACATCCGTGCCGTCCATGTGCACAGCAGGCAGACCCTGGTTCGACGCGTGCAGCACTGCTTCCGATTCCGGAATCACGCCGATCAGGTCGATGCGCAGGATTTCCTGGATGTCGGTGAGCGACAGCATTTCGCCTTCGCTGACGCGCTTCGGGTTGTAGCGCGTGATCAGCAGGTGTTCCTTGATCGGCTCCTTGCTTTCGATCGCGCGCTTGGTTTTCGACGACAGAATGCCGAGGATACGGTCCGAGTCACGCACCGACGACACTTCCGGGTTCGTGACGATCAGTGCTTCGTCGGCGAAATGCATGGCCAGCAGCGCGCCCGATTCGATACCCGCCGGCGAATCGCAGACGATGTATTCGAAGTCCATCGCGATCAGATCGTTGATGACCTTCTCGACGCCTTCCATGGTCAGCGCGTCTTTGTCACGCGTTTGCGAGGCCGGCAGGATGAACAGGTTCTCGCATTTCTTGTCCTTGATCAGCGCCTGATTCAGGTTGGCTTCGCCCTGGATCACGTTGATCAGGTCGTACACCACACGGCGCTCGCAGCCCATGATGAGGTCGAGGTTACGCAGGCCGACGTCGAAGTCGATCACGGCGGTTTTGCTGCCGCGCAACGCGAGGGCCGATGCAAAACTCGCGCTCGTGGTCGTCTTGCCCACGCCACCCTTGCCCGAAGTCACCACAATGATTTTTGCCATTACCCTTACCTTGTGTTCGTCAAATTCATCAATTATGTGCGGCCATATTTGCTGTGAAACGGCGCATGCCAGGTACGTTCAGGGCAGCGCGCGCTTCACGCAAATCAGGTGAGCCGCAACGGTTCGATCATCAGTTTTTCATCATCGAGCCAGATCTGCACCGGCTTGCCGAGCACGTCGGCAGGCAGCGGGTTCTCGGTCGTTCGATAGATGCCCGCGATCGAGATCAGTTCCGGCTCGAGACACGTACAGAAAATGCGCGCGTCGTGATTGCCCTGCACGCCGGCCAAAGCCCGGCCGCGCAGCGGCGCGTAAATATGGATGTTGCCTTCCGCGATGACTTCCGCGCCGTAGCTCACCAGACCGAGCACAACCAGATCGCCCTTTGCGTAGATGCGCTGGCCGGAGCGCAACGGCTTGTCGACCACCATCGTTTGCGACGAGGTGGCGAGGCGTACGGGCTCGGCGGCGGGTGCGGGTTCGACTGCGGCAGCCGTGGCCGGGGTGCCTGATTCAGGCGTGTCGGCGCCTGCAAAGAGATCGGCCGGCGGCGTGGCCGTCGCGGCGGTCGCTACCGGCGCCGCAGTGGCCGCGCTCCCGGTCTCTTCGTCGGCGGATTTTGCGGCAGCGCCGCGGCGATCGCGCGCTTCGAGCAACGGCAACGCCGACTCGGCCGCCCACGCCTGCTGCGCGTTGGCGACCACGCCCACCGGGCGCATGCGCACGCTCTCGAGCAACTGTCCGATCTCGGCGAGCGGCACGCGTTCGCTCTCGGCGAGGCGGCGCACGTCGATCGCGACGACGTCGTTAGCGAAAAATTCCGGGGTCGCCTCGAAGCGCCGGGTCAGTTCAGCACGCATGGCTTCGAGGTCGGTTGTCTTGACCACGAACAGGAGCGTGTCGACAGAGCCGCTGCGGAGTTCGAAAAAGGGCGATTTCTTGGGCGACATAGCGTTCGGCAAAAAATTTTGCGTATTTTACAGGCGTCCACGCGGGCGGCGAGCTTTTTTGCCGATAGAACGCGCCGCCGCGGCCGCGCTTGAACCGCTCGATGGGCCACGAACGCTGTACAGACGCGGATGGGACTTGAGCGGCAGGCTGCTGCGCGCCGCTCGCGGGATCACTGCTGAAACACCTGAGACGTGGTCGGCACGTGGCGCACCAGCAGGCTTTCCGCCTGCTCAGGTGCACGCGCGACGCGGCGATGCTCGCCGGTCGGGCCGAAGCCAAGCGCCTCGTAAAAGCGCATGGCATTGCGGTTGGCGTCGGCGACCCATGCGTAGATTTCCATGGCGCCTTCGTTGGCGAGCCAGGCGCTGGCCGTGTCGACCAGTAGCTCGCCGCCCCGCAGATGACGCACGGCCGGCGCTACCCACAACTCGCCGACGAACGCACGGGGCGCCGCGGTATCGTCGAAATGTGCTTCGATCAATCCGGCCGGATGGCCCTCGGTGTAGAGGATGAAGCTGGTGGCGGTAAAGGAAACGGCGTGTGCGGCGGCGGTGGCGTCGAAACTCGCGGCATCCACCGACAAAGCGTCCTCTAGCGTTTCGCCGAAGGCATAGGGCGCCTCCCGCAGCGACGCAGTACGGAGTTCGCGAAAAACGGCGCCCTGATCAGCGGCGATACGGCGAACGGTCAATGACGGACTCATGCAGACGAAAACCCCTTGAAATCCTAACGCGTAGCTTTAACCGAACCGGCGCGCGAGTCAAATCCTTATTTGCAGGACGGGACGGCGGCGCGGGACCACGGCGCGGGAGCCGCGCGCAATCTGCGCAGCATGTCGCGCCGCCCGCCGCCTGCCCTGCCGGTTCGGGCACAGCGCCTGGGCGACGCGCTCAGGGCGCCTCGTAGTCGCCGGTGCCGTCCGGCCACGGCGTGAGCAACTCGTAGCCGTCTTCCGTCACCGCGACCATATGCTCCCATTGGGCGGACAACGAACGGTCTTTGGTGACCACCGTCCAGCCGTCGCGCTGCACCGTGGTGCCGGCGCGGCCCGCGTTGATCATCGGCTCGATCGTGAAGACCATGCCGGGTTTCAGACGTACGCCCTGCCCCGGCTGGCCGTAGTGCAGCACTTGCGGGTCTTCGTGGTAGACCTTGCCGATGCCGTGCCCGCAGTAATCGCGCACGATCGAGAAGCCGTCGCGTTGGGCGGTCTTCTGGATCGCGTAGCCGACATCGCCGAGCGTCGCGCCCGGCTTCACCTCGCGGATACCTGCCAGCATTGCTTCGTAGGTCGTGTCGATCAGTTGCCGCGCCACCGTGCTCGGCTGGCCGACGCAGTACATGCGGCTGGTGTCGCCGAAGTAGCCGTCCTTGATGATCGCGACGTCGATATTGATGATGTCGCCGTCCCTCAGGATCTCGCTGCGATTGGGTATGCCGTGGCACACCACCTGGTTGACCGAGGTACAGACCGTCTTCGGAAAGCCCAGGTAGCCGACGTTCGCCGGAATCGACTTTTGCGTGTTGACGATGTAGTCGTTGCACAGCGCGTCGAGTTCGTCGGTGGAAACACCGGCCTTGACGTGCTCGCCGATCATCGCGAGCACGTCGGCCGCGAGCCGGCCAGAGATGCGCAGCTTGGCGATGTCGTCGGGAGTCTTGTAGGTAATGGCCATGAATTCGGTCGATGGGGTCGATGTTTAAAGTACGCGCCGCACGCGGTGTGGCGGTGCGGATACGCGTCCCAGGTGTGCAGAACCGGGCTTGCCGCAATGCCGCTGAAGAGGCGCCGCGAACGGGCTCACGCCGGTTTTCGATCGGGCAATTGTACAGAGGATCGGCGGGAGGCCTCGGCGAATCGGGTAGCGACACGCGATGCGGCCCTCAACGAGGGTCATGCTGCGAACGCGCATCAAGTTCTTTTGCATGCGTTGCATCGCGTGAGCAGCAGGTGGACGCGCTCCGAGACGGGATCCAAAAAATAATCAGCATTCCTGATCCATGCATTCGATCGCCATGTCGAGCGTCGTTTGCTGCGCAGGCGGTTTTTCAGAGGCGCCGGTGGGGCGGGTGATGGCGCGGCGATCAAGTCGCGAGGAGGAGGATGTGCCGGTGCGGATCATGGATCCCGCTAGCGACGCCAAACACTGAACTCGACGACGCTAATGCATAATGGACACGCTGGCACGACCGCCGTACCACGCGGTCGTGCCTGTCACGCATACCTCACGCGGGGCGGCTATCGCTTCAGCGCACCGGAATGATCAGATGCTGCCCGATCAGGATGAGGTTAGGGTTCGGCAGGTTATTGCGCTTTTGCACTTCCACATATCGCGTGCCGCTTCCCAACTGACTCGCGGCGATCGCGTTCAGCGTGTCGCCCGAGCGGACCACGTACGTCTTCTCGCCGCTCGTCGCAGCGGTGGTGAGCACCTGATTGCTGATGAAGTATTTACGCAGCAGATCGAGATACGCGGGGGATTGCTTGACCTTCGCGATCGCCGAGTTCAGGTAGATCAGGAGCGCGCTGTCATCCTTGCGCACGCCGATTTTGTACGACAGGTTGGAGCCGTCCAGCTTCGTGACAGCGAACGTCAGGTCAGTGTCCTTGATCTCCGACACGCCGAACGGATAGTCGTAGACGATCGCGTCGACCTGATGCCCGTCCAGAAAGTGCGCCATCCAGGACCGCTGCCCTTCAATGCTCGCATCCGACAGTTCGACGATTTTGCTGTTCGGAAACGCTTTCTGCGCAAACGCTTTCACATCCGGATCGCCTTGCAGGATACCGACCGTCTTGCCCGACAGATCGGCCGCTGAGCGAACCGGCGAACCCTTTGCGACGACCAACGAATAGCCGAAGTCTTCGACATACGGAATCGAATAGACGACACCGCTTGGGGTGTTGTCGGGAAAGGTCAGCCCGTCCATTGCAACGTCGACGACCGCGTTTCCCTGCTTGTCGGTTTTGGTCAGTTGATCAGGAACCGCCGGATACGTGTCCACGCCGTGATGCGTGTCGACCGCGACGGTCGGATGGTCGCCGGAGGTGAACTCTTTCTGCGCGAACAGCAGATTGGCGAAGTCGACATTGAAGCCTTGCGGCTTGCCGTTGTCTTCAGAGTAAAACGGCCGCGACGGATTTTCGACGCTGACCCGCACGACGCCGTTGTTCAAGATGGACTTCAGCGCGTCCTTATTCGGCACGAAGCCATCCGGATTACTTGGGGCAGGCGTTTTTGCCTCATCGGATTTGTTCGAACCGGTGTCCGTTCCGTTCACCGCCACGGTGTCTTTGTCAGTGCTCCGCCCAGCGTTAAAGGTATTTTTGAGGCCGCCTTCGTGGATGTACCAACCGGCAGCCAGCAAGACCAGAAAAAGAACCGAACCCAGAATTTTCTTCATTTTTGATCGAGTTGAGTTATCGAAGGGTCGCGCTTGATTATTTGGATGCGGTGGGCGAGCCGAGTTGCTGGGGAGGTGGATTAACTGTGCCCATCTCTGTCGCGGCCTTAGCCTGTTGCACTTCGGCGCTTTCCATCAACGACGTTTCCATTTCGGAAAACGCCTTGTTGACGGAGTTCATCACCGAGTCGAGGGCGGCGTCCGTTTTGATTTGAGCGAAAGTGTCGCTCGATTGCATGCCGGCGATCTTGTTCATGCGTTGCGCTGACTGCGACATGTCCCAAAGTGCTTTGGCGCGATCGATAGCGTCGGAGAATCGCTTGAGCTCGTCCTGCACCTGCTTATAGCGCCCTTCCCGAAACGCGAGCAGCTTTTTCATTGTCGCGAGCTGGGTTTCGAAACGCGCGACGTCTTCGGGATATTGCTTTTTGAACTGCGCGGTTTTGTCCTCGAAGTTTTTCACCTCGGTGCGGAAGTCCGTGATGCTCTTCTTGAACCGCTCGGCGCCTTCCTGCTTTTCGGCCAGCTCGTTGTACAGCGTCTCGATCGGGTTCGACTTCGCTTCGTTCACGAACATCTTGACCTTCTGGTTCGCGAACTTCATGGCGAGAACGGGACCGAAGTTGATCGCCGCGAGCCCGATCACCGCGGCCAGGATCAGGCCGACGAGCCCTTTGACCAGCATGATCGCAAGTGGCGCACCGATGGCGATGCACAGCCCGATAATCGCCCACTTGATGACTTTGAATTTCGTGGTGTTCGTGGTCGAGTCAACGACCGAATTGCCGACTGACATTTGAATCCCCTTTCGCACCTTGTTTTACAAAACCGGGTTTGCAAACTGCCTGGGAACATCGTTGTGGCTGTGCGTTTTAGCGCCTGCATTTTTGGGTTCGGTGCGTAAACGCTGTATGACTTTACAGGCACAAAGACGACTGGGGAAGCGGCGCTTGTTTTTTTACGATTACCGGCGCGAATCGCTTTATGAACCGGCGTCCGGATGTATAGAACTTAGTCTTGCGATCTGCCTGTCAAATTGACATCGCAGAGGTTTCTAAATGCTTTCAAAGCCTGCGTTTTCAGTATGGGCGGCGCTCGAAATGTTAACGGCAGGCACGGCCGTAGGCATCTAGCCTTTCGCAAGACTCCGGTTCATGAGGGTTGGCCAATAACCTAAGCAAGTCGCACCTGTGAACCATTGCCTGTCCCTATCTGCAACGCGATCCTCGATCGGAACATAGAACAATAAAAGCAAAACCCCCGCAGAACTTCCGTTCTGCGGGGGTTTTTAAATTTGGCGGAAAGGGTGAGATTCGAACTCACGGTACCCCTAAAGGTACACTGGATTTCGAGTCCAGCGCATTCGACCACTCTGCCACCTTTCCGGGTCTTCCAACTCACAGCAACGAGACTGTTTCGTCAGATCCAAGCGGGTCGTTGCTTGGGAGAGAAAGATTATAGAACAGTTGAATTCGCTTTCCAAGCCCCTCTGACAAAAAATCTTCAAAGAGGCCCGTCAATCGAACCACTGCGGCGACGGCATCAAGCCGCCGCCACTTCCAGCCGTTCCACGCCACCCAGATAAGGCCGCAGCACCGCTGGCACCGTCACCGAGCCATCGGCGTTCTGGAAGTTCTCCAGCACGGCCACCAGCGTCCGGCCAACAGCCAGACCTGAGCCGTTCAGCGTATGCACCAGTTCCGGTTTGCCTTGCGCATTGCGATAACGCGCTTGCATCCGGCGCGCCTGGAACGACTCCGTATTCGAGCAGCTCGAAATCTCGCGATACGTGTTCTGCGCCGGCAGCCACACCTCGAGGTCATAGGTCTTCGTCGCCGAGAAACCCATGTCGCCCGTGCACAGCGTGATCACGCGGTACGGCAACTCCAGCTTCTGCAGGATCGTCTCAGCGTGGCCGACCATCTGCTCCAGCGCGTCATACGACGTTTCCGGCGCCACGATCTGCACCATCTCGACCTTGTCGAACTGATGCTGGCGGATCATGCCGCGCGTGTCGCGACCGTACGAGCCCGCTTCCGAGCGGAAGCACGGCGAATGCGCGGTCAGCTTGATCGGCAGCGCGTTCGCTTCGACGATGCTGTCGCGCACCGTGTTCGTCAGCGAAATTTCCGACGTCGAAATCAGATACTGCGTAACGGTATGCTCGCCGCCGCCCTTCTCGACGCGGAACATGTCATCGGCGAATTTCGGCAGTTGGCCGGTGCCGTACAGAATCTCCGGATTCACGATGTACGGCGTGTAAATCTCGGTGTAGCCGTGCTGCAGTGTATGCGTGTCGATCATGAACTGCGCGAGCGCACGGTGCAGCCGCGCAATCTGTCCGCGCAGCATCGTGAAACGCGCGCCCGAGAGCTTCGCGCCGGTCTCGAAGTCGAGGCCCAGCGGCGTGCCGACGTCGACGTGATCCTTCACCTCGAAGTCGAACTGACGCGGCGTGCCCCAGCGGCGCACTTCCACGTTGTCGGCCTCGTCATTGCCCGCCGGCACGCTTTCGTGCGGCAGATTCGGCACGCCGAGCAGCAGGTCGGACAGACGCTTCTGGATATCGTCCAGCCTGGCCGCCGACGCCTTCATCTCGTCGCCGATACCACCCACTTCGGCCATCAGCGCCGAGGTGTCCTCGCCCCGCCCTTTCATCGCGCCGATCTGCTTCGACAGGCTGTTGCGGCGCGCCTGCATCTCTTCGGTACGGGTCTGGGTGTCGCGGCGTTCCGCTTCGAGCGCGGTGAACGCCGCCACGTCGAGGGTATAGCCGCGGTCGGCGAGGCGCTTCGCGACGCCGTCGAGGTCTTTGCGCAGCAGCTGGATGTCGAGCATGGGATGGGGCAGGTGTTCGTTGTATGAAGGTGGGATTTTAGCGCACCGGCGCGGGCGGCCGGTGCGCTAGATGGTCAGGGCATGCGGAATGCGGACACTGCTATGGAACGTGCCGCGCAAACGCTCAGCCCTCGCTCAGCCCTTTTTAGGCTTGTTCTCGCTGCGCCACTGCGCATCCAGGTCGGCAAGGCGCGCCATCTTGTCGCCGATCTTGCCTTCGAGTCCGCGCGGCGTCGGCTCGTACCAATGCGGATCACGCATGTTGTCCGGCAAATAAGTTTCGCCGGCCGCGTACGCGTCGGGTTCGTCGTGCGCGTAGCGATATTCGTGACCGTAACCGAGTTCCTTCATCAGTTTGGTCGGCGCGTTACGCAGATGCACCGGCACGCCGCGCGACTGGTCTTTGCTCACGAAACGCCGCGCCTCGTTGTACGCGTTGTATCCGGCATTCGACTTCGGCGCGACCGCGAGGTAGATGATCGCCTGCGCCAGCGCCAGTTCGCCTTCCGGCGTGCCCAGGCGTTCGTAGGTTTCAGCCGCGTCGAGCGCGATGCGAGCCGCGCGCGGGTCGGCGAGGCCGATGTCTTCCCACGCCATCCGCACGATGCGTCGCGCGAGATAACGCGGGTCCGCGCCACCGTCGAGCATCCGGCAGAACCAGTACAGCGCGCCGTCCGGACTGCTGCCGCGCACCGATTTATGCAGCGCGCTGATCTGGTCGTAGAATGCGTCGCCGCCTTTGTCGAAGCGGCGCAGATTCTCGGCGAGCGCGCTGCCGAGCAAGGCGCCATCGATCTCGGTGCTCTTTTGCTGCGCAGCCGCGCGCGCGACGATTTCGAGGTTGTTCAGCAGCTTGCGGCCGTCGCCGTCGGCGGAACCGATCAGGGCGTCGCGCGCTTCATCGGTGAACGTGAGGCCGCCGAGTTCATTCTGCGCGCGGTCGAGCAATTCGCGTTGCTCTTCGTCGGTAAGGCTTTTCAGCACGTAGACGGCGGCTCGCGAGAGCAACGCGCTATTCACTTCGAACGACGGATTCTCGGTCGTCGCGCCGACGAATACAAACAGCCCCGACTCGACGTGCGGCAAGAATGCATCTTGCTGGCTCTTGTTGAAGCGATGCACTTCGTCGACGAACACCAGCGTCTGATGCCCGTTCGCGCGATGGATCTGCGCGGTCTCGACGGCCTCGCGGATATCCTTCACGCCCGAGAGCACCGCCGACAACGCGATGAACTCGGCATGAAACGCGTCGGCCATCAGCCGCGCGAGCGTGGTCTTGCCGACGCCGGGCGGGCCCCAGAGGATCATCGAATGGGCCTCGCCGGATTCGAATGCGACCCGCAACGGCTTGTTCGGGCCGAGCAGGTGCGTCTGGCCGATCACTTCTTCGATATTGCGGGGCCGCAGGCGTTCGGCGAGCGGAACATTGGCACGGGTTTCTTCAAACATGACGTTTTGGGGATAATCTCGGCTTTTCCGGACGCGGTCCGTATGAAGGCGGCGGGCTGCCGGGTGAGCCGTGCCGGCACGCGAGTGTGCGGGCAACGTCCCGCATTATGACAGTGACGGCGCCCGAGCGACGGCCACGCAGCGTGTCGTACAGATTCAGGCAGCAACACTTGAACAAAAAATCAGCGACAAATTAAGCAACACCAACAGGGACAACATTAGATGGCACAAGATCCACTCGCCGGCGACGCCGGCTCCACCTACGCACCGCTCACGCCGGTGCCCGACGCGCGCCGCGCGTTCCGCACCGGCGACGCGTTCGCGCTCTGGTTTTCGCTCGGCATCGGCCTGCTGGTCGCGCAAGCGGGCGCGCTGCTGGTGCCGGGCCTGTCGCTGCCGCATGCGTTGCTGGCGATCGTGATCGGCAGTGCGATCGGCGTCGTGTTGCTGGCGCTGGTCGGCGTGATCGGCACGGACACGGGGCTCGCGGCGATGTCGTCGCTACGGCCGACGCTCGGCGTGCGCGGCGCATCGGTGCCGGCCGTGCTGAACGCCGTGCAACTGGTCGGCTGGGGCTCGTTCGAAGTTATCGTGATGCGCGATTCTGCAGACGCGCTCGCCAAGCAGGCGTTCGGTTTCTCGATGCCGCTGATCTGGACGGTGATCTTCGGTTTCCTCGCGACGCTGCTGGCGATCAGCGGCCCGCTGTCATTCGTGCGGCGCTTTCTACGGACGTGGGGCATCTGGCTCCTGCTGGCGGGCGCGGCGTGGCTCTCGTGGAATCTGCTGGCCAAGCACGACCTGCCCGCGCTGATGCGCCGCCCGGGCACCGGCGAGATGTCGTTCGGCGGCGCGATCGATCTGGTGGTCGCGATGCCGCTGTCGTGGCTGCCGCTGATCGCCGACTACACGCGCTTCGGCCGACGCCCCGGAGAAACTTTCCGTGGCACGCTGCTCGGCTATGGCATCGCCAACATCTGGTTTTACGCGCTCGGCGCAATCTACGGCCTCGCGGCGGGCGGCGGCGATGCGCTGCTGACAGGTGCGCTTGCGCAAGCCGGCGGCGGTCTTGCACTGCTGCTGATCCTGATCGACGAAGTAGACAACGCGTTCGCCGACATCCACTCGGCCGCGGTCTCTACGGGCACGTTCTGGACGCGCGGCAGCGTGCCGTTATTGTCCGCGGCGTTCGGCGCGTTGTGCACAGCGATCGCGCTGCTGGTGCCGATGGCGAAGTATCAGAACTTCCTGCTGCTGATCGGCTCGGTGTTCGCGCCGTTGTTCGGCGTGGTGCTGGTGGATCACTTCATCGTGCGCAAGCGTCGTATCGAGGCCGCAGTGCTCGCCGATCTGCGTGGCCGTTACGGCTACTCGGGCGGCTGGCATCTGGGCGCGTTCATCGCGTGGGCGATCGGGATCGCCGCGTATCAGGCGATCAATCAATGGCTGCCGAATCTCGGCGCGACGTTGCCGGCGCTGGCGATCGGCGCCGTGTGTTATCTGGTGTTCGTGTCGGCCCGGAAACCGGCGTACGCATAAGCGCTGAAATCGCTGTACCAAACAGAAAAGGCCTGCAAATGCAGGCCTTTTCTGTTCACGCGTGACCAGGCGCGTCAGTTCAACGCGTCGACGCCCGATACTCGACACCCGGCAACACGCACAACAATTCGAACGCGAGGTTCGCACCGAGCAACGCGGTCGTACCGAACGGATCGTACGGCGGCGCCACCTCGACCAGGTCGCAGCCGACGATGTTCAGCCCACGCGAGCCGCGAATGATTTCCAGCGCCTGCGGCACCGTCAAGCCCGCGATTTCCGGCGTGCCGGTACCCGGCGCGAAAGCCGGATCGATACCGTCGATATCGAACGTGATGTACACAGGACCGTCGCCCATCCGTTCGCGCACGCGCGCCATCAACGGCACGAGCGACTGGTTCCAGCAGGCCTCGGCCTGCACCACCTCGAAGCCCTGATCGCGGCACCAGTCGAAATCTTCCGCAGCGTAGCCGGTGCCGCGCAGACCGATCTGCACGACGCGGTCGCAATCCAGCAAACCTTCTTCGACCGCGCGGCGAAACGGCGTGCCGTGCGCGATCTTCTCGCCCATCATCGTGTCGTTGACGTCGGCGTGCGCGTCGACGTGAATCAGGCCGACCTTGCCATGCTTGCGATGAATCGCGCGCAGGATCGGCAGCGCAATCGTATGGTCGCCACCCAGCGTGATCGGCTTGCAATCGTGCTGGAGGATTTCGTCGTACGCGGTTTCGATGCGCTTGATCGAATCGTGCAGGTTATACGGATTGATCGCGACGTCGCCGAGATCGGCCACGCGCAGCGAATCGAACGGCGCGGCGCGGGTCGCCATGTTGTACGGGCGCAGCAGCACCGATTCGCTGCGGATCTGGCGCGGCCCGAAGCGCGCGCCGGTGCGGTTCGAGGTGCCGAGATCGAACGGCACGCCTACGAAACAGGCGTCGAACCCTTCGGCCGAGCCGACGTTCGGCAGCCGCATCATCGTCGCGATGCCGCCGCAGCGGGGCATCGCGTTGCCGGACAGCGGCTGCGGCCGTTCACCGGCTTCGGGGGAAATGAAGGAAGAAGTATTCATCGTGGCTCGGCAATGAAAAGGGGCAGTCAGCAACCGGCCGATGGGATCAATAAATAAGCGCACCTTGCCGGACGAATCTCGATTCTTGAGCAGTTTCGTCCAAGTTAAAATACAAACAGAATAAAGTTAACATCGATTCCCGACGATGTATCCTGCAGTATGTTCTCCCAACTCACCGATCTCGACCTGCGCCTGATCCGCGTATTCCTTGCCATCGTCGACGCCGGCGGCGTCTCGCCGGCCCAGGCGACGCTCAACGTCGGCCAGTCGACCATCAGCACGCAACTCGCTACGCTGGAAACGCGCCTCGGCTACCGGCTGTGCGAGCGCGGCCGCGGCGGCTTCAGTCTGACCGCGCGCGGCGAGCAGTTCATCGACGCGGCCCGCGCACTGTTGTCCGCTGTCGATACCTTCGGCATGCAAGCGCGCAATGTCGGCCGCAAGCTGGTCGGCACGCTCGATATCGGCATGATCGGCCATACGCCCGTATCGGCAAGCGCGCGCATCAGCGACGCGATCGGCCGGTTTCGCGCGCGCGATCAATCGGTGCGGTTTTCGATTCTGGTGCGCTCGCCGGGCGAACTGGAAGAACTGCTGCTCAATGGCCGGATTCAGATCGGCATCGGCTATTTCTGGCATCGCGTACCGTCGCTCGAATACACGGAAGTGTTCGCCGAAGATCAGTTCGCGTATTGCGCGAAAGGGCATCCTTTGTTCGCGCAGGCGGGCGAGGTGCCGCCCGCCGAAGCCGCGCAACATGAATGGGCGTGGCGCAGTTACCCATTGCCCGAAGCCGAAAGCTCGACTACGCCGCGGAATGTGACCGCCGTTGCCGACAACATGGAAGCGGTCGCGATGCTGGTGCTGTCGGGGCATCATCTCGGCTATTTGCCGGGGCATTTCGCCGACCCGTTCGTCAAGCAAGGTTTGCTCGCCGCTTTGAATCCAGCGCTGATGCGTTACCGGGTCGCGTTTCATATGGTCACGCGGGCGCGGCAGCATCGCACGGATATCGTCGAAGCGTTTATCGACGATATGAAGGCCGCGCATCTGATGCAGGCTCTCGAAGTGGATGAGTAACAGGTCTGCAGGTTCTGCACAGCACACACGCCGCTAATAAAAAAACCGCGCATTGAATGCGCGGCTTTTTTTCATTGCGTAGTGAGATGTGCGGCTTAGCCGTTGATCACATCCGCGCCCTTCGGCACCACGAACTTGAATGCGTCAGCCGGCAGCGGCGGGTTCTTCTGAATGTTCGAGAAGGTCAGCAGCGTCACGTTGCCGAACACGTCGTGCAGTTCCATTGCTTCGAGATTGCCGTCCTTAAAGCCGATGCCGACGCGCTGAAACTGCGTGTCTTTCGCCTTCGGCGTCAGTTCGAGCCAGTCGATGCCGGCCTTCACGCCCGCGTCGTGCAGCGTGAAGTTCTTCTCCAGATCGTTGCTGCCGAACAGGATCGCCGCCGGACTCGCGCCGAGCGCGCCGCCAAGGCTGCGCACTGTCACCTGATTCAAGTCCTTGTCGTACACATAGAGCTTGTCGCCGTCAGCTTGCAGCAGTTGTGCATACGGCTTCTCATACGCCCAGATGAACTTGCCCGGACGCGCGAACGTGAACGTGCCACTCGACGTGCCGGTTTTGCCGCCACCCGTCGACAGCACACCGCTCGCACCGCTTGCGCCCTGCTGCGCCTTGCTCGGCGCGCGCACTTCCTGCTGCACGAAGGTGCCGCGGGCCGAGTGGACTTGCGCGACGAACGCCTTCAGTTGCTCGGTGCCGCTCGCAAATGCCTGCGACGCAACCAGCATCGACGCGCCGATCGCCACACTGCCGACGCTACGTACGATCGTACGGGCGAGTTGGCCGAAGCAGTTGGAATGAGCGCTTTGTCGAGCGGTTTTCTGCACGAGTTGCTGCATATGGTTTTCTCCCTGAATTGAATTCTTTGGCGAGCCGGCGGCCAGCGAACCGGTGGTGATCGGCGGCGGCCACGATGGCGAGCCTGTGAAGCATGAACCCTTGAGCAACAAGCTTAAGCAACGCGCCTTAAACGAGGCTTATTCCGCCGGGGTTCATTCCGCCGGCTTTATTCCGCTTCGCGCGCCGGCGCAAGAATCTCGCGATTGCCGTTCGACGACATCGCCGACACCACGCCCGAGTTCTCCATCTGCTCGAGCAAACGCGCGGCGCGGTTATAGCCGATGCGCAGATGCCGCTGCACCAGCGAGATCGACGCGCGGCGGTTCTTCAGCACCACATCGACCGCCTGGTCGTATAAGGGGTCCGACTCGCCGTCGCCTGAGCCGGCTCCCCCGGCGCCGGCGGAGCCTTCATCGCCCTCGCCCGTCACGCCGCCTTCGAGGATGCCCTCGATATAGTTCGGTTCGCCCTGTTCCTTGAGCTTATCGACGACGCGGTGTACTTCCTCGTCCGACACGAATGCGCCGTGCACGCGCACCGGCAAGCCGCTGCCCGGCGGCAGATACAGCATGTCGCCCATGCCGAGCAGCGATTCCGCGCCTTGCTGGTCGAGAATCGTGCGCGAGTCGATCTTCGACGACACCTGGAAGGCCATCCGCGTCGGCACGTTGGCCTTGATCAGGCCGGTGATCACGTCGACCGACGGACGCTGCGTCGCCAGAATCAAATGGATGCCGGCCGCGCGCGCCTTCTGCGCGATCCGCGCGATCAGCTCCTCGACCTTCTTGCCGACCACCATCATCAGGTCGGCGAGTTCGTCGATCACGACGACGATGTTCGGCAGGCGCGTCAACGGCTCCGGATCGTCCGGCGTCAGGCTGAATGGATTCGGCAACTTCTCATCACGCTTGGCGGCTTCGTCGATCTTGTTGTTGTAACCGGCGAGGTTACGCACGCCCAACTTGCTCATCAGCTTGTAGCGGCGCTCCATTTCGGCCACCGCCCAGTTCAGCGCGTGACCGGCCTGGCGCATATCCGTGACCACCGGACAGAGCAGATGGGGAATGCCCTCGTAGACGCTCATTTCGAGCATCTTCGGATCGATCAGGATCATGCGGACCTGGTCGGCGCTCGCCTTGTAGAGCAGCGACAGGATCATTGCGTTGATACCCACCGACTTGCCCGAGCCGGTCGTACCGGCCACCAGCAAGTGCGGCATCTTCGCGAGGTCGGCGCACACCGGTTTGCCGCCGATGTCCTTGCCGAGGCCCATGGTCAGCGGCGAAGCGGCATCCGCGTACACAGCCGAGCCGAGAATCTCCGAGAGACTCACGGTCTGACGGCGCTGGTTCGGCAACTCCAGCGCCATGAAATTCTTGCCCGGAATCGTTTCGACCACGCGAATCGATACCAGCGACAGCGAGCGCGCCAGGTCCTTCGCCAGACCGACGATCTGACTGCCCTTCACGCCCGTAGCCGGTTCGATTTCATAGCGCGTGACGACCGGACCAGGATACGCGGCGACCACGCTCACTTCCACGCCGAAGTCCTTGAGCTTCTTCTCGATCAGCCGCGACGTGAATTCGAGCGTGTCGGCGGAAATGGTTTCCTGGGCGGCCGGCGCCGCGTCGAGCAGCGAGATCGGCGGCAAGGTGGAATCGCCCGGCAGGTCCGTGAACAGCGGCACCTGCCGTTCTTTCTCGACGCGCTCCGACTTGGCCGGTGTGACGACCGGCGGCACGATCATGACCGGCTCGTGTTCCTCGATTCGCACGCGGCCCTTTTCGACCTTACCTTCACGCTTGACCGCGGCGGCTTCGCCCAATTTACGGTCGCGGCCCGCTTCGCGGCGCAGCTTGGCGAACGTGACCGCCGAAATGATCGATTCGCCGACCTTTTCCGACACCGACAGCCACGAAAAACGGAAATACAGCGACAAACCGATACCCAGCACGATCAGCAGCGCCAAGGTGCCGCCCGTGAAACCCAGCGCATGCGACACCCCGCGCGCCACCGCCTCGCCGATCACGCCGCCCGGCGCGCGCGGCAACTGCACTTTCAGCGACCACATGCGCAGCGCCTCGATGCCGTCGCAGGCGAGCAACACCAGCACGAACGCGAACGCGTCCGCGAGCCAGCCGGCATCGCGCGGCGCGTCTTCCTGAACATCCTCATTGCGGGTGATACGGCGGTAGTTGGCGGAGATATGACGGCCGAGCAGCACGATCCACCAGTAAGCGGACAGCCCGAACAGCAGCAGCAGGATGTCCGAGGTCCACGCGCCGACGCGGCCCGCCCAGTTGGCGATGTGATCGACCTGCGCGGCGTGCGTCCAGCTCGGGTCGCGCCGGCTGTAGCTGACGAGCGCCATCAGCAGGAACACGCCGAGCGCCACCTGCAAGATCCAGCGGATTTCGGTGAAAAGGCGCGACATGCGGTGCGGCAATGCCTGCGCGCTCGCGGAATAGGGAGCTTTTGCCATTGATCCTGTTGCGTGTGGGGCCAATTCGCGGCCGGAGCGGCGCCCAGCGCGGCTTCGGCCCGGTCCCGGCTGCCGGGTCCTTCGATCCGGCCTATTGTAAACGCAGTGCCCGATGCGAGGCTGTAAATGACGGTAACTTGGCCGATTAGCCGAGCGAAGACCGTCCCGGTGCGCATAAGGTGTGCCTGAAGGGTGCCCCAAAGCTATCGCGGCGATCAGAAAGCTTCATGGAGCAGGCCGGCGTGCCGGCCTTTATAATGCCGCTCTGATACCCATCTACAGTTTCAGCTCAAGTCGCGCGGCCTCGCATGGGCGAGCCGGGCGCCGTATAAGGATTTCGATCATGCCCGCATCTTCCACGAAACACGCCAAGGTTCTGATTCTCGGTTCCGGTCCCGCCGGCTATACGGCTGCGGTCTACGCGGCGCGCGCCAACCTTTCGCCGGTGCTCATCACGGGTCTGGCCCAAGGCGGCCAGCTGATGACCACGACCGACGTCGAAAACTGGCCGGCCGACGCCAACGGCGTGCAAGGCCCGGAACTGATGACGCGCTTTCTGGAGCACGCCGAGCGCTTCAACACCGAAGTCATCTTCGACCACATCCATACGGCCAAGCTGGATGAGAAGCCGATCCGCCTGATCGGCGATTCGGGCGAATACACCTGCGACTCGCTGATCATCTCGACCGGCGCGTCGGCGCAGTATCTCGGCCTGCCGTCCGAAGAAGCGTTCATGGGCAAAGGCGTGTCGGCCTGCGCCACCTGCGACGGCTTCTTCTACAAGCAACAACATGTGGCCGTGATCGGCGGCGGCAATACCGCGGTCGAGGAGGCCCTCTATCTTTCCGGCATCGCCAGGAAGGTGACCGTGATCCATCGCCGCGACAAGTTCCGCGCCGAACCGATCCTGATCGACCGTCTGCTCGCGAAGGAAAAAGAAGGCGTCGTCGAAATCAAGTGGAACCACACGCTCGACGAAGTGACCGGCGATCAATCCGGCGTGACCGGTCTGCGCATCAAGCACACGCAAACCGGCGAAACCACGGATATCGCGTTGCAGGGCCTGTTCGTCGCGATCGGCCACAAGCCGAACACGGACATTTTCGCAGGCCAGCTGGAGATGAAGAACGGCTACATCATCACCAAGGGCGGTCTGAACGGCTTTGCAACGGCCACCAGCGTGCCAGGCGTGTTTGCCGCGGGCGACGTGCAGGATCACGTCTATCGTCAGGCGATCACCAGCGCGGGCACCGGTTGTATGGCCGCGCTCGACGCGCAACGCTACCTGGAAACCATCGAAGAGATTGGCGAGCACGTGATGAGCGCGGAAGCCGAGCGCTGATCCGCAACCTCATCCGCAACAACAAGCGCGACGGTAAAATGGCGGCTGGGCGTGGCCCGGCCGCTTGTTGTATCGAAGGCCGCGGCTGACAAGCCGGCGGCCTTTTTTGCGTCCTGTGTGTCTTGCTGCCTGAACGATGCACTAAGCGATGCACCGCGACGCGGTTCGACGCCGGTGCGGCGTCGCGCGATCGATCTACTTTTCTGCGTGTATTACCGATATGCCGAAGAATCAGCCTCATCCGAGCGAACCGAAACGCCCGCGTGCCGTTGCCAAGCCCGCGCCCGAGGCGGTTGCGCCCGCGGTCAAACCGAAGCTCGACCCGGCCGCAGGCCTCGCCGGGCTCGGCGCGCTGCGCGACGCATTGAAGAGCGATACGCAACGGCGTGAACGCGAACGCGCGGCAGCCGCGGCGGCGCAACGCGAAGCGTCGGCGGATGCCGATCTGTTTCGCCGCGAGATCGGCGCAGTGGCGCCGTTAGCCGCGCCGCCGCGCGCTACCCTGCCGCGCAATCCGCCATCGCCGGTGCCGGTTCAAACCAAACTCGATGAAGAAGCCGTGCTGCACGAAGCGATCTCCGATGAGTTCGATCCCGAGGTACTGCTCGAAACCGACGAGACGCTGTCCTATTGCCGGCCCGGCGTGAGTCAGGAAATCGTACGAAAACTGCGGCGCGGCGATTGGATCGTGCAGGCGCAAATCGATCTCCATGGCATGCGGCGCGAAGAAGCGCGCGAGGCGCTGGCCGAGTTCATTCGCGAATCGGTGAAGCGCGGCTTGCGCTGTTTGCGCGTGATTCACGGCAAGGGCTTGGGGTCGATCGGTAAAGAGCCTGTGCTGAAGGGCAAAGTGCGGGCGTGGCTCGTGCAGAAAGCGGAGGTGATCGCGTTCTGCCAGGCGCGCCCTCACGACGGCGGCGCGGGCGCGGTGGTCGTGCTGTTGCAGCCGGGCGCGACGCCGGCTCACGCCAAGTCCTGACGGAGCCCCGGTGATCCATCCGAGGCTGACGCTAGCGCTGACCATCATGGAGGCGCTGGCCCTTTTCGCATACGCGATTTCCGGTTTTATCGAAGCGAGGACGCGACGGCTCGATGCGGTGGGGACTTTTCTGGTGGCGGTCGCCACGGCCTTCGGTGGTGGGACGTTGCGCGATGTGCTGCTGGAGCGGCGGCCTTTTTATTGGGTCGAGCATCAGGCCTATCTGATCGCGATCTTTGTGATGTCGCTGTTTGCGCCGATGTTGTTGAGGATGACCTCGCGGTTACTGTCTGAACGTGTGTTGCTCGTTGCCGATGCTATCGGGCTCGGGTTGTTCAGCATCTCTGGGACGTCGATCGCGCATGATGCGCAGATGCCGTGGTTCACCTCCGTGATGATGGGTGTGCTGACCGGCGTGTTCGGCGGCGTGATCCGCGATGTGCTCTGCAACGAAGTGCCGCTGATTCTGCGCGACTCACGGCCGTACGCGACGTGCGCCTTTGTGGGCTGCTGGCTGTACGTGCTGCTGGATTACGCGAACGTCGATACGGTTTATAGCGTGTTGATCGCCACCGCCTTCATCCTGCTTGCAAGACTCGTGACATTCAGGTTCAACGTTCGCTTGCCGCATTAGCCGCGCGCCGAGGGCCGCCACCAGCGTTGACACGTCCATCGACGAGTTGCCCGTCGAACCGCTGATAATCGATTGCGCCGCTTGCCGCACCTGGCTCTGCGCGTCGGCGGTCGCGCTACTCACAGAAGACACAGAAGACGTGGATGAGATCGTCGACATGCAAAGGCCCCGTGCGTCGAATTATTCGTTGCTGACTCAATGACGCCCCGGCGGTATTTGCGCCAGTTATCCGGTCACGCCGGCGTCTCTTACAAATTTTTCAAATATTACTGTATCTTTCTTGAAAGTTTGCGACGTTTTGTCGTAACAAATAGCGGTGTATTGCGTTCTGTGTCTTCGGGTCATTATCGAAACAGACTCATAGCCGGCCCTCCCCGAATTGATCTGCGCGGCTGTCGATTTTCGTCGCCGTCATTCGTCGTCAGGTAAACGGCCCCGAGCCGTCGCCGCGCCACAGCGCCCTTAAGCAAGCCATAGGTGACCACGATGCCCCTGAAGCTTTATGCCCACCCTTTCTCCTCGTACTGCCAGAAGGTCCTGACCGCGCTCTACGAAAACGGCACGCCGTTCGAATCGCGCCTGTTGTCGCACACCGAGCCCAAGGTCATGGCGGAATTCGCCGCGCTCTGGCCGATCAAGCGCTTTCCCGTTCTGGTGGACGGCGGCCGTACGGTGATGGAGGCGAGCATCATCATCGAATACCTCGGCTTGCATCATCCCGGGCCTGTGCCGCTCTTGCCGGCCGACGCCCGTGCCGCGCTGGAAGTCCGCAGCATGGATCGCTTCTTCGACAACTACATCTCGACGCCGCAGCAAAAGATCGTCGGCGACAGTCTGCGGCCCGAGGCGGAGCGCGACCTGCGCGGCGTTGCCGAAGCACGCACGATGCTCGACACCGCCTACGGCTGGCTCGACAAAGTCATGGCAGAGCGCGAATGGGCGGCCGGCGACACGTTCAGTCTCGCCGACTGCGGCGCCGCCCCCTTCCTGTTTTATGCCGACTGACGCATCGCATCGGCCCAGCGTTCCCGCACGTGCTCGCCTACCGGAAACGACTGCTGGCGCGGCCGTCATTTGCACGCGCCGTCGACGAAGCGCGCCCGTATCGCCCGCTGTTCCCGCTCGGCGCGCCCGACCGGGATTGACCGCACCGGCGCCACGACCAGGAAAACGCGCAGGCAGCCCCGCTTGCGCACCGGTCACACTCATTGCGCCAAAAATATTTCCAACCTATACACTTCACTACGAAACCCACCTTCCGCCCATCACCAACAAGGCACCTATATGGACCGTTTCGAAGCGATGGAGATATTTACGCGTGTGGTCGAAGCGAACAGCTTCACCAAAGTATCCGAATCGCTCGACCTGCCCCGCGCTAAAGTCAGCCGCACCATTCAGGCACTGGAAGAACACGTCGGCGTGCGACTGCTGAACCGTTCGACGCGACAGGTCAGCGTTACCGAAGACGGCGCGCTTTTCTACGAGCGATGCGTGCGCATCCTCGCCGAGGTCACTGACGCCGAATCCTCGCTTTCGAACAAACGCGAACATCCGGCCGGCACGATCCGCGTCGATACGTCCGGCACGCTCGCCCGTGTGCTGCTGCTTCCCGCGCTCGACGATTTCTACCGACAATATCCGGAGATCGACGTGCGGCTCGGGCTAGCCGATCGCAATATCGATCTGATTCAGGACGGCGTGGACTGTGTGATCCGGATGGGTACGCCGGAAGAATCGAGTCTCGTCGCGCGGCGCATCGGCAACGCGCGGATTGTCACCTGTGCGTCGCCCGCCTATCTGGACAAATACGGTACGCCGACCACGCTGGAGGAGCTCAGTGAACATCGCGCGGTCAACTACATTTCCGCGCGCAGCGGCAAGACCTTCCCGTTCGAGTACCAAGTCGCCGGCGAGCTTGTCAAGGTCACGATGAAAAGTGTGCTGGCCGTGAATGACGGCACGGTCTACATGTGCGCGGGCGCGCTCGGACACGGCATCATCCAGCCGTCGCGCTTCATGGTCGCCGACCTGATCGAACAAGGCGCATTGCGGGAAATACTCACGGCGTACACGAGTCCTCCCACGCCGCTTTCGGTTCTCTACGCGCATCGCCGCAATCTGAGTTCACGCCTGCGCGTGTTCATCGATTGGGTGACCGAACTGACGCGCAACAATCCGGACCTGCATACCGCCGACGAGCAATAGCCAACCAAAGAAAAAGCCCCACACGTCTCACAACGCATGGGGCTTTTTCAAACCGGACCGCCTGGCTAACCAGCCGCCGTCAGGCAAGCCGCTCTTCGTTGGCAGGATCGAACAGCACCGCCTTCGACGCATCGAACAACAACGTCGTATTCGTCAACGGCTGCGGATTCGAAGCCGGGTGCACGCGGCTCACAATACGCTTGCCGTTAACCTGCGCGAACACCAGGGTGTCCGGGCCGGTCGGTTCGATCACATCGACCTTCACTTCAATCGGCTGCAACTTCGCATGGTCACCGTGCGCGCCGCGCGCGTCGGTGATCCGCTCCGGCCGCAAGCCAAGGACCACTTCGCGCCCAAGGTGCGACTTCACCTTCGCGGAATCGAAAGGCAGAGTCAATACATTGCGCGCCACGCCCGTATCCAGCTCGAGGCCGACGCCCGCGCCCTGCTCCACCAGCTTGCCCTGAATGAAGTTCATCGGCGGCGCGCCGATGAAGCCGGCCACGAACAGATTCGACGGCGAGTCATAGATTTCCTGCGGTGCGCCGAACTGCTGGACGATGCCGTCTTTCATCACCGCGATCCGGTCGCCGAGCGTCATCGCTTCGATCTGATCGTGCGTCACGTAGACGATCGTCGTGCCGAGGCGTTGATGCAGCAGCTTGATTTCCGAACGCATTTCGATGCGCAGTTTCGCGTCGAGGTTCGACAGCGGTTCGTCGAACAGGAACATCACCGGATCGCGCGCCAATGCACGGCCCATCGCCACACGCTGACGCTGGCCGCCGGACAGCTGACCCGGTTTGCGGTCCAGCAGATGCGTGATCTGCAGCGTGTTCGACACGCGATCGACGATCTGCGTCTGTTCGCCCTTCGGCACCTTGCGGATGTTCAGCCCGAACGAGATGTTCTCGCGCACCGTCATGGACGGATACAGCGCGTACGACTGGAACACCATCGCGATGTCGCGATCTTTCGGCGACAGGTTGTTGACCGTCTTGCCGTCGATCTGGATCTCGCCCTTGGTTACGGTTTCGAGGCCGGCGATCATGTTGAGCAGCGTCGACTTCCCGCAGCCCGAGCCGCCGACGAGAATCAGGAACTGGCCGTCTTCGATGTCGATGTTGACACCCTTCAGAACCGGCACCCCATTCGGGTAAGTCTTGTACACGTCACGGATGGAAAGGCTTGCCATGCTGTGAATCCTCTTGTCTCTGTTACTGCTTGAAAGCGCCCCCAAACCTGGCACTTCGCGCCAGGCCCCCCCGAGGGGGCTGAGAAAACTTGGGGCGGCCCGGCGTTTTCTCAGGAACGTCTTGTCGGATGGCGGCGGCGCTTCCCCATGAAGCCCCCGCCGCGCTCGGATGGTTTAGCCCTTGACCGCGCCCGCCGTCAGGCCGCGCACGAAATAGCGTCCGGCGACGATGTAGACGAGCAAGGTCGGGAAGGCGGCGATGATCGCGCCGGCCATGTCCACGTTGTATTCCTTCACGCCGGTCGAGGTGTTCACGAGGTTGTTCAGCGCCACCGTAATCGGCATCGAATCGACGCCGGAGAACACAATCCCGAACAGGAAGTCATTCCAGATCTGCGTGAATTGCCAGATCAGGCACACCATGAAAATCGGCAGCGACACCGGCAGCAGAATCTTCGTGAAGATCGTGAAGAAACCGGCGCCGTCGATCCGCGCGGCCTTCACGAGTTCAGCCGGAACGCTCACGTAGAAGTTGCGGAAGAACATCGTGGTGAAAGCGATACCGTAGATCACATGCACCACCACCAGACCGGTTATCGAATTCGACAGGCCGAGGAAGCCTTCGAAGCGCGCCATCGGCAGCAGGATGGCCTGGAACGGAATGAAGCAGCCGACCAGAATCATCGTGAAGATCGGATCTGCGCCGCGGAAACGCCAGTGCGTGAGGACATACCCGTTGAACGCGCCGATGATCGACGAGATCAGCACGGCTGGAATCACCATGCGCACCGAGTTCATGAAGAACGGCTGCATGCCGTCGCAACGCACGCCCGTACAGGCACCGCTCCATGCCTTGATCCATGGGTCGATGGTCCAGTGAGTCGGCGGCGTCAGCAGGTTGCCGGTGCGCAACTGGTCGATATCCTTGAACGACGTGGACAGCATCACGTACAGCGGAAACAGGAAATACAGGGCAAACAGAATCAAGGCCGCATAAATGACGGCACGACTGATCGTCATCTTAGGCTGCATTGCGTGTGCTCCTCGATTCCAGATACATCAGCGGCACGAGCACGGCCACAACGGTAGCGAGCATCATCATCGACGATGCCGCGCCGACGCCCAGCTGCCCGCGGTTGAACGAAAACGTGTACATGAAAATGGCCGGCAGCGACGACGACGTACCCGGGCCGCCCGCCGTCAACGCGACGACCAGGTCGAAGGTCTTGATCGTGATGTGGCAGAGAATCAGCAGCACGGAGAAGAACACCGGGCGCATGCTCGGAATCACGATCTTGCGATAGATGGTGGGCAGACTCGCTCCGTCCATCTGCGCTGCCTTGAAGATTTCAGCATCGACGCCGCGCAGGCCAGCCAGGAACAGCGCCATCACGAAGCCGGTGGATTGCCACACGGCCGCGACCACGACGCAGAAAATCGCCTTGTCGGGGTCGCCGAGCCAGCTGAACGAAAAGCTCGTCCAGCCCCAGTCGTGGAACACTTTTTCGAGGCCGACGCTCGGCGTCATGATCCATTGCCATGCGGTACCCGTCACGATGAACGACAGCGCCATCGGGTACAGGAACACGGCGCGCAGCGCGCCTTCATTGCGGATCTGCTGATCGAGCAGAATGGCGAGGAACAATCCCAGGCCGATACAGATACCGATGAACGGAATACCGAACCAGCCGAGGTTCGCAGCCGAGGTCCAGAACACGTCGTTATCGAACAGTTCGCGATAACGATCGAGACCGACAAATTCATAACGCGGCATCAGTCGCGAATTGGACAACGACAGAAAGCCGGTAATGGCGATGAAGCCGTACACAAAGATCAGACTGATCACGACGCTGGGTGCGAGCACCAGCTTCGGAATCCAGCGATCGGCAAGGGCCGCCATCGGCGACGCGCGGCGGGTCACGGAGGCCGTGTTTTTCCCGTTTCCGCTGATAGAAGCAGTCACTACTCGACTCCTGCTGAAACTGTACCGCCGGGGCACTCACGCCTGGAAAACGCGAGGCCGGAACGGCATAGGTGTGACTCTATGAAACCAAGGGCGGAGCCGCTGCAACACGCGGCTTGAAGAGCGCGCCCGGAGTCCTCCAACTGAACAACCGGGCGCGCCGCTTCACTTACCTCACTTACTTGGTCTTCGCTGCCTTCGCGAGCGCTGCAACTGCGCTCTTCGAATCTTGCTGCGAGTTCATGAACTTCGTGACCACGTCCGAGATCGCGCCGGCTGCTGCATCCGGTTGCGCCATGCCGTGTGCCAACGAAGGCACGTATCCGCCCGACTTGATCGCCACCTGTTCATCCGCGTACGACTTCTTCGCGCAGTCGTCGAACTTGGCCATCGACACGCCCAGACGAACCGGGATCGAACCCTTGTTCAGGCTGAACTGCTCCTGGAAGTCCGGCGACATGATCGTCTTGGCCAGCGCGACTTGACCCGGCGTTGCTGACTTCTCGCCCTTCTGCTGGAAGAACACGAACGAGTCGACGTTGAACGTATAAGCCTTTTCCGTGCCCGGAACAGCAGCGCAGATGTAGTCCGAGCCCGCCTTCTTGGTGGCGTTGGCGAACTCGCCCTTAGCCCAGTCGCCCATGAACTGCATGCCTGCCTTGCCGTTGATGACCATCGCCGTTGCCAGGTTCCAGTCACGGCCGGTGCGGCCCGCGTCGAAGTAACCCTGGATCTTGCGGACCGTGTCGAACACGCCGACCATCTTGTCCGACGTCAGCGTCTTTTCGTCGAGGTCGACCAGCGCCTTCCTGTAAAAGTCAGAGCCTTGCGACAGCACCACGTCTTCCCACAGCGTCAGGTCTTGCCACGGCTGGCCGCCCATCGCGATCGGCTGGATGCCGGCCGCCTTCATCTTGTCGGCCACGGCGAAGAATTCAGGCCACGTGGTCGGCGCCTTGCCGCCTGCCTTGTCCAGCGCCGCCTTGTTGATGTACAGCCAGTTCACGCGGTGCACCGAGAACGGTGCGCCGACGTAGTGACCGTCCGCGTGCATGATCTTGTCGATTTCCGGCGGAAGGTTCTTCTTCCAGTCGCCGGCAGCCGTGTCGATCGGCACCAGCACGCCTTGCTGTGCCCAGTCCTGGATCAGCGGACCCTTGATCTGCGCGGCGCTCGGCGCGTTGCCCGAGATCACCTGCGTCTTGAGTGCCGTCATGGCAGCCGCACCTGCGCCGCCAGCCACCGCGAAGTCCTTCCACGTGTAACCCTGCTTCGTCATGTCGTCCTTAAGGACGCCGACGGCTTTCGATTCGCCGCCCGAAGTCCACCAGTGCAACACTTCGACCGACTCGGCGGCCTGCACGGCCGACACGCCACACATCAGACCCGCGGCGCACAAAGCGCCCATGATCGCGCGAAATTTCATTGCTTATCTCCTCCAGACACCTGAACAAAAAACAAATGGCCCCTGATGTCGCCAGGGTGCTGTGGTTGGTTCAAACAGGCAAAACACTGGGCGATCGAGCACGGTCGGGCGCATGCGTGAAGCATGTGCCGGCGGACCGGAGTTCGGCCGCTGGAAGCTCAAGAGATGAGTGGTTCGGGATGCAACTGACTGTCTCCTCTTTTGATTTTTGCCTGCCCGCGTCGCGCGCGGCAGACTCGAGGTGCCTCGCACGTTAACCCTGACAACCCGCCTGAGAGATCACCTAAATTGCCTGGCAACCGCCTTGCCAGCCGCTCAGCCGTCCGGCTTTCCGTAAGGGCCGCCGGGGCATGCTGGCACGTGCTGACACGGAATGTCCGTTAACATGCAGGGGACGCCTGCCGATTCGGGAAAACGCGCATCTTGCCTAACTGCGCACGCTTTTTTCATCGAATTAGCGCTACCTCTTGATTTGGATTGTAGTTAAACTACAATTCAGTGTCAAAAAAAATTTTATCGGACTACGGTCGCCCCGCGCGGCCCCAGGATATCGACGGAGACTCATGCAAACCGACTCAAGTTTCACCTTCGTTCTCTTCGGCGGAACCGGCGATCTGTCGATGCGCAAGATCCTGCCGGCGTTGTTTGAAGCACACCGCGCGGGCGGCATGCTGGCCGACAGCGGCAAGATCGTGGCGGTGGCGCGGCATGCGGCTGATCGTGACGGCTACATCGAATGGGTCAATGAGCACGTCAAGCCGCACGTCTCCAAAAAAGGTGTGGATGAGACCGCGTGGGCCAGCTTCCTGCAGCGCATCGAGTATGTGAAGCTCGACCTGGGCAAGCCGGAAGACTTCGTGCTGCTGCGCGACGCCGTCAGTCAGCATCCCGGCATCCGCGTGTTCTATCTGGCAACGGGTCCGTCGCTGTTCGTGCCGATCTGCCGCGCATTGGCGTCGGTGGGGCTGAACGAGAATGCACGCATCGTGCTGGAAAAGCCGCTCGGCTACGACCTGAAGTCGTCCAACGCAATTAATGATGCGGTCGGCGAAATCTTCGCTGAAGAACAGATCTACCGGATCGACCACTACCTCGGTAAAGAGCCGGTGCAGAACCTGCTTGCGCTGCGCTTCGGCAACGCGCTGTTCGAGCCGCTGTGGCGCCGCGAGTGGGTCGAGAGCATCCAGATCACGATCGCCGAGGAACTCGGTGTCGAAGCGCGCGGCGACTTCTATGACAACACCGGCGCATTGCGCGACATGGTGCAGAACCATTTGCTGCAACTGCTTTCGATCGTTGCGATGGAACCGCCCCACTCGATGGACTCGGATTCGGTACGCGACGAAAAGCTGCGTGTGCTGCGCGCGTTGAAGCCGATCGATCCGAGCGAAATCAGCAAGGTCGCGGTACGGGGCCAGTATCATGCCGGCGTGATTCGCGGCAACTCGGTGCCGGCCTACGCGACCGAGCCGGGCGTGAAGCCGGACAGCACGACCGAAACCTTCGTTGCAGTGAAAGTGGAAATCGAAAACTGGCGCTGGGCCGGCGTGCCGTTCTTCCTGCGCACCGGCAAGCGCCTGGCGGATCGCGTCGCCGAGATCGTGGTGAATTTTCGTCCGGTGCCGCATTCGGCATTGGGTGCATCCGCACTGCGCGGCGGTGCGAACCGTCTTGTGATCCGCTTGCAGCCGAACGAAACCATTCGCCTCTACTGCCTCGCGAAGCAGCCGGGCGAAGGCATGAATCTCGCCAGCGTCCACCTCGACCTCGCGTTCGACCAGTTCTTCCGCGAAGGACAGATGGAGGCATATCAGCGTTTGCTGCTGGACGTGATCCATGGGCGCCTCGCGCTGTTTGTGCGGCGCGACGAGCAGGAAGCCGCATGGCGCTGGGTCGAACCGATCCTCAACGAATGGGCGGCCTCGAACAAGCCGCCCAAGCCGTACGCATCCGGCACCTGGGGACCGGCGGCCGCGAGCGCGATGCTGGCGCAGCACGACACCTGCTGGCTCGAAGAAGAGAATTGAAACACGGCGATGTGCTGTGCTCGATCGAACGCAACACATCGCCCGTAAGACCCACCGACGAACTGAACGGAATGGCGCCGGTATCACGAGGGCGCCCGCGAGTCATCCCCTTCGCAGGCGCCGTGTGAGAGCAACGTGGCACATTCCGCAGACCTAACAAGAAAGCAGCACGGAGGAGAAGTGATCGAGCTTCACGCTTTCGACGATCAACGCGCCCAATCCGACGCGTTGGCGAAAGCGGTTGGCGACGCGTTACATGCGTCGCTCGCCGCACAGGCGGCCGCGTCCGGTACCGGCACGTCCGCTACCGGCACGTCCATTACCGGCGCGCGCCCGGCAACGCTTGCAGTGTCCGGCGGCACCAGTCCGCGTCCGTTCCTGCAGACGCTGTCCGCGCAATCCTTCGACTGGGCACGCATCGCCGTGACGCTGGTCGACGACCGCTGGGTGCCGGAAACGGACAGCGCAAGCAATGCACAACTCGTGCGCGACACGCTGCTGCAGAACGCCGCAAAAAACGCCGCGTTCTGGCCGCTGGCCGACACCACGCAAGACCTGAACGCGCACATTGCCGCGCTGAACGCCGACCCGCGCTTTAGCGCCGTGCCGGACGTCGCGATTCTCGGCATGGGCGAAGACGGCCACACCGCGTCGATTTTCGCGGATGCGCCCGAATGGGATCACGCGATCACCACGACCGAACGCTTCGTTGCCGTGCATCCCGGCAACGCACCGCATGCGCGTGTGAGCTGGTCGTTGTCCGCGTTGAAAGAAGTGAAGCACCTGTTTCTGCTGATCGCCGGACCGCGCAAGCTGGACGTGCTCAATGCCGCCGCCGCTGCGCCACAAAAAAATGCCATCTCGAAGTTGGCAAACGACAAGGGAGTGAGACTCGATGTCTACTGGTGTGCAAACTAAGGCTGTTCCGGGCGCGGGCCAGCACGCCGATGGACCGAGGCTGCTGGCCGACATCGGCGGCACGAATGCGCGCTTCGCGCTCGAGACCGGCCCGGGTGAGATCACGTCCGTGCAGGTCTATCCGTGCGCGGACTATCCGGGCGTCACCGACGTTATCAAGAAGTACCTGAAAGATACAAAGATCGGCCGCGTGAATCACGCGGCGATTGCGATTGCGAACCCGGTCGACGGCGATCAGGTGAGCATGACGAACCACGACTGGAGCTTTTCGATCGAAGCGACGCGCCGCGCGCTCGGCTTCGACACGCTGCTGGTGGTGAACGACTTTACCGCGCTGGCGATGGCGCTGCCCGGCCTGACCGATACGCAGCGCGTGCAGGTGGGTGGCGGCAGCCGCCGGCCGAACAGCGTGATCGGCCTGCTCGGCCCGGGCACCGGCATGGGCGTCTCGGGCCTGATTCCCGCCGACGACCGCTGGATCGCGCTCGGCAGCGAAGGCGGCCACGCCACGTTCGCGCCGGCCGACGAACGCGAAGACATCGTGCTGCACTATGCGCGCAAGAAGTGGTCGCACGTATCGTTCGAACGCGTGGCCGCAGGCCCCGGGATCGAAGTGATCTACCGTGCGCTGGCGGGCCGCGACAAGAAGCGCGTGGCTGCGAGCGTCGATACGGGCGAGGTCGTTAAGCGCGCGCTGGAAGGTGAGCCGCTGGCGGCGGAGTCCGTCGATGTGTTCTGCGGGATTCTCGGCACGTTCGCGGGCAACATCGCGGTGACGCTCGGTGCGCTGGGCGGGATCTACATTGGCGGCGGCGTCGTGCCGCGGCTAGGCGAATTCTTCGCGCGCTCGTCGTTTCGCAAGCGCTTCGAAGCGAAGGGCCGCTTCGAGGCGTATTTGCAGAACGTGCCGACCTACGTGATTACCGCTGAATATCCGGCGTTTCTCGGCGTCTCGGCGATTCTTGCGGAGCAGTTGTCGAACCGTGCGGGCGGCAGCTCGTCGGCCGTGTTCGAGCGGATTCGCCAGATGCGCGATGCGTTGACGCCGGCCGAGCGCCGCGTGGCCGATCTCGCGTTGAATCATCCGCGCTCGATCATCAATGATCCGATTGTCGATATTGCCCGCAAGGCGGATGTGAGTCAGCCGACGGTGATCCGCTTTTGCCGCTCACTCGGCTGTCAGGGGTTATCGGATTTCAAGCTGAAGCTGGCGACGGGCTTGACCGGCACGATTCCGGTGAGTCATAGCCAGGTGCACCTTGGCGATACCGCGACGGACTTCGGTGCGAAGGTGCTCGACAACACCGTGTCGGCGATTTTGCAGTTGCGTGAGCATTTGAACTTCGAGCACGTCGAACGGGCGATCGATCTGTTGAACGGCGCGCGGCGGATCGAGTTCTATGGACTCGGCAATTCGAACATCGTCGCGCAGGATGCGCATTACAAGTTTTTCCGGTTTGGTATTCCGACTATTGCCTACGGCGATTTGTATATGCAGGCTGCGTCGGCTGCTTTGCTGGGCAAAGGTGATGTGATTGTTGCGGTGTCGAAGTCAGGGCGTGCGCCTGAGCTACTGCGTGTTCTGGATGTGGCCATGCAGGCGGGAGCCAAGGTGATTGCTATTACTTCCAGCAATACGCCGTTGGCCAAGCGGGCCACTGTCGCTTTGGAGACCGATCACATTGAAATTCGCGAGTCGCAGTTGTCGATGATTTCGCGGATTTTGCATCTTGTGATGATTGATATTCTTGCCGTCGGCGTCGCTATTCGGCGCGCTGTGCCTAGCGCGGATGTGGCTGAGACTGTGGCTAAGGCGCGGCAGGGGGCGGATGATGATGCTACCGCTGTGCTCGATTGGCTGAGCCATGGGGCGGCTTCTTCGGCTCGGGACTAGGTTTTTTTTGGGCCTTCGCGGCGGCATTGGTTGTTTGCCTACGGCGTTGGCCTTTGCCTGGTTTTTTTGCCTGCGTGGCGCTTGTTTCTGTGTGCTTGCGGCGGTGGCCTTTCCTTGATTTCTTAGTGGTCTATTAGCGTCGCCCCTGTGCGGGGCAGGCACTTACTTTCTTTGCCGCCGCAAAGAAAGTAAGCAAAGAAAGCGGCTTCACACCGCTAATTCTTAAGCGGGTCCCCTGGCCTGGAGGAGGCAGTGGAGCATCTGGAATCGGTGTTCTCGCACACTCCGCGCTAGTGACAAGGCAGTCATACTTCCGGCGGCGCTGCGCGCGCCGACGCGGTACTTCATCAAACCGCTCGCCAATTTCGCGTCAACGTTTTGCCCCGGCGCGGTGGCTTACCCTCGCATTCCCTATGTCTCGCCGAGGCGCTCGCGTTTTGCCCGGCACATTGACCCGCCGTTGCATTGCCAATCTTCATTGTCGTACCGGCTCTTCGCTTTGCGTGATGGCCCACACTCGCACATTCGAGCGCTTCGCCGAGGCGGAGCCGATGACCCCCGCCGAACCAAAGTGAAACAACTGGTTTCCCTGGCAGACCGTTTCGGCGAGCACGCAGTGCGAGGCGGGAAGGATGATGCCGGAGGCGCATACGCCCCATCGGTTTTGAGAAGTACCGCCACGGCGCGCGTAGCGCCGCCGGAAGTATGACTGCCTTGTCACCAGGGCTGAATGTGCGAGGACACCGATTCCAGATGCTCCACTGCCTCCTCCAAGCCAGGGGACCCGCTTAAGAATTAGCGGTGTGAAGCCGCTTTCTTTGCTTACTTTCTTTGCGGCGGCAAAGAAAGTAAGTGCCTGCCCCGCACAGGGGCGACGCTAATAAACCAATAACAAATCAAGGAAAGGCCACCGCCGCAGGCACACAGACACAAGCGCCGCACAGGCAAGGAGACTAAAGCAAAGACCACCGCCGCATGGCGAATTCAATCATTCCCAACTGTCTCCGACAACCGCTTAACCGTCGCGACCCTCGCACCAATAACATCGATGCGGCCACGCTCATCAATCAACGGCGTTGTAGCATCGAGATACGCCATCCACGCCTTCTGCGCGCGCACGAGCGTAGGACGCAAATGCGCAGGCATCTTCACCTGCAAGCGACGATAATAACGATTCAAATCGAACATCGCATGTTCGCAATGCGCGTCCGCAGTACAGGCACGCAGACGACGCGGCGCGTCGGCGCCAGAACCCGCCTTAGCCACCGCGCTCCGCAACGCGAGCGCCCGATCCCGCACCGGCTGCAACTGCATATCGGCCTCGGCCAGCACATACATCGAGCCATGCGTCGTCGCGAACACTGCCGCCAGCAGTTGCTTCTCAGCATCGCGTGAGGCCTGCCAGCGCGCCTGGCTCTTTTCCCACTGCTTGCGCTGCGCGGGTGACAACTTCGGCTGAAGCTGCTGCCACGCGTTGTCCAACGCGGCCTTCCAACCGATCCGCGCGTTGTCCATGCACTGCACCTGCCCCGCCGTCGACGACATGTCGCTACGCGCAAGACACGTACGCATCGCCGCGTCAATCGGATCGGCGGCGGCTACTTCGGCGTGCGCCGCGAGCGGCACCGTGCCGAGCACCGCCATCGACGCCAGCGCCAGCGCGGAAACCGCGCGACGCCAGCCGTCAATCGCAAGCAGGAACTTCGCCATCCGCATCGTCAGGCGCGCACGCAATCGACGAAGTATTCGATGCGCCCGTTGATGGTTTCGCCGACAAGCCCGTGGATGTCCGTATGGAAACCCGGGAAGCGCTCGTTGAATTCGCGCGCGAAACGCAAATAGTTGACGATGGTCCTGTTGAAGCGCTCGCCCGGAATCAGCAACGGAATGCCCGGCGGATACGGCGTCAACAGAATCGACGTGACGCGGCCTTCGAGTTCGTCGATCGGTACCCGGTCGATCTCGCGGTGCGCGAGCTTGGCGAACGCATCGGACGGCTTCATCGCCGGTTCCATGCTCGACAGGTACATCTCGGTCGTCAGACGCGCGATGTCGTTCGCACGGTAGACGCTGTGGATCTGCTCGCACAGATCGCGCAAGCCGACGCGCTCGTACATCGGATGATGCGAGACGAACTCGGGCAGCACGCGCCACAGCGGCTGGTTGTTGTCGTAGTCGTCCTTGAACTGCTGGAGTTCAGTGACCATCGAGTTCCAGCGGCCCTTGGTGATGCCGATCGTGAACATGATGAAGAACGAATACAGCCCCGTCTTCTCGACGATGATGCCGTGCTCGGCCAGATACTTCGTGACGATCGCGGCCGGAATGCCGGACTCGCCGAAGCCGCCGTCCATATCCAGACCCGGCGTGACGATGGTCGCCTTGATGGGGTCGAGCATGTTGAAGCCTTCGGCGAGCGGGCCGAAACCGTGCCACGGGTCGTTCGGGCGCAGCATCCAGTCTTCGCGTGAGCCGATGCCTTCTTCGGCGAACTGGTCCGGGCCCCACACCTTGAAGAACCAGTCGTCGCCGTATTCGGCGTCGACCTTGCTCATCGCGCGGCGGAAATCGAGCGCTTCGGCGATCGACTCTTCGACCAGCGCGGTGCCGCCCGGCGCTTCCATCATCGCGGCAGCCACGTCGCACGACGCGATGATCGCGTACTGCGGGCTGGTCGACGTGTGCATCAGATACGCCTCGTTAAAGCGATGCTTGTCGAAGCGGCTGTTCTTCGAATCCTGCACGACGATCTGCGACGCCTGCGAAATGCCGGCCAGCAGCTTGTGCGTGGAGTGCGTGGCGAACACCAGCGCGCCGATGCGCGGACGGCCCGCGCCGATCGCATGCATGTCCTGATAGAACTCGTGGAACTCCGCGTGCGGCAGCCAGGCTTCGTCGAAGTGCAGCGTGTCGAGCCAATCACCGAGCATTTCCTTGATCATCTCGACGTTGTAGATCACGCCGTCATACGTGCTCTGCGTGATGGTCAGGATGCGCGGCTTGAGATTCGGGTTTTTCGCGAGCGCTTCGCGGGCAAACGGATTCGCCTCGATCTTCTTGCGGATGTTTTCCGGCTCGAATTCGCTGCGCGGAATCGGGCCGATGATGCCGAAATTGTTGCGCGTCGGCGTGAGGAACACCGGAATCGCGCCGGTCATCGTGATCGCGTGCAGGATCGACTTGTGGCAGTTGCGGTCCACCAGCACGATGTCGCCGGGTGCGACCGTGCCGTGCCAGACGATCTTGTTCGAGGTCGACGTGCCGTTGGTCACGAAGAACACGTGGTCGGCGCTGAAAATGCGCGCGGCGTTGCGCTCGGACGCGGCAACCGGGCCGGTATGGTCGAGCAGCTGGCCGAGTTCGTCGACGGCGTTGCACACGTCGGCACGCAGCATGTTTTCGCCGAAGAACTGGTGGAACATCTGGCCGAGCGGGCTCTTCAGGAACGCGACGCCGCCCGAGTGCCCCGGGCAATGCCACGAATAGGAGCCTTCATCCGCGTACTGCACCAGTTCCTTGAAGAACGGCGGCGCGAGCGAATCCAGATACACCTTGGTCTCGCGGATGATGTGGCGCGCGACAAACTCCGGCGTGTCCTCGAACATGTGGATGAAGCCGTGCAACTCGCGCAGGATGTCGTTCGGCAGATGGCGCGAAGTGCGCGTTTCGCCGTACAGGAAGATCGGAATATCGGCGTTGCGGCGGCGCACTTCGGTCACGAACGCGCGCAACGCAATGATCGCGGCAGCCAGCTCCG
Organism: Paraburkholderia sp. IMGN_8; assembly: GCF_038050405.1. Classification (NCBI taxonomy): domain Bacteria; kingdom Pseudomonadati; phylum Pseudomonadota; class Betaproteobacteria; order Burkholderiales; family Burkholderiaceae; genus Paraburkholderia; species Paraburkholderia sp. IMGN_8. Next base: position 3,517,106 of record NZ_CP150900.1, read on the forward strand.
GCGTTTCGCCTTCCACCACCACGTTATCGACGTACGGCAGCAGTTCGTCGTCGTCGATGGACAGGATGAAGCACGACGCGCGGCTCGACTGCTGCGCGAACGAAGTCAGATCGCCATAGCTCGTCAACCCGAGCACTTCCGCGCCTTCTTTCTCGATTGCTTCGGCCAAAGCCCGGATGCCGGAACCCGAGATGTTCTCGGAGCGGAAATCTTCGTCGATGATGACGACGGGAAAACGAAACTTCATGGGCGATTCTCCAAAAAGAACGACCGCTGCTTTCGACCAGGCAGCGGTCACCCGAATAGCTGGTGGGTCAGTGCGCTGCCGACGTCACGTCTTGGGCAACGTGACGCCGTGCTGACCTTGATATTTGCCGCCGCGATCCGCGTACGACGTTTCACAAATCTCGTCGCTTTCGAAAAACAGCACCTGGGCGACGCCTTCGTTCGCGTAGATTTTCGCAGGCAAAGGTGTCGTATTTGAGAATTCGAGCGTGACGTGGCCTTCCCATTCCGGTTCGAACGGCGTCACGTTGACGATGATCCCGCAACGCGCATACGTGGATTTGCCCAGACACACGGTCAACACGCTGCGCGGAATGCGGAAATACTCGACCGTGCGGGCCAGCGCGAACGAATTCGGCGGGATGATGCAGACGTCGCCCTTGAAGTCGACAAACGACTTCTCGTCGAAATTCTTCGGATCGACGATGGTCGAGTTGATGTTGGTGAAGATCTTGAATTCGTCGGCGCAGCGAATGTCGTAGCCGTAGCTCGATGTGCCGTAGCTGACGATCTTCCGGCCGTCTTCGGAGACGCGGATCTGATCGGGCGCGAACGGCTCAATCATGTTGTGCGACGCGGCCATGCGCCGGATCCACTTGTCGGATTTGATGGTCATAGGTAAACGCTGCTCGACGTGGGTGACAGATGTGTGACGGGTAACAAACCGGTAATTACCGGGCAACTGCGGGTGACGGACCGCGGAGCGCTGTTGAGGCAGGCGCCCCGGCTACGCGCCCCGGGCCAGGCGCCCCCAACGAAAGCCGCTTATTTTACGCGATTGAGAGAATGCTGCCGCGGGTGTGGCCTGATAGCGGCCCGATTCGTGTCCGGAGCCTGCCGCCGGGCGGCGGAACGGCCATCCGCGCGCCAGCGATGCAAGCGGCATGCATGACTGACGCTCATAGGCGCGTCATTGACGGATCAACCCGCATGCGAGCGCGGGGCCTGCGCCATGTTGCGGATAGGCATAGGGATCCGTGGCGTCGTGATGCAGCAGTACGGCGCGTTGCAACACCGACCGGATGCCGTCGAGCGACACATCCGGCGCGACGATGAAGCCGGTGGCCACGCCGTTCGCGTCCGCGTGAATATTGCCGAGGTCGCCCTCGGCCCGCGCACCCGCCTTCAGGCGCTCAGCGGCCGGCGAGAACACCTGGCCGGCGCTGGAGCCGTCGGCGGCGTTGCAGTCGCCGCGTTCATGCACTTGCAAGGCATGGTCGCTATTGGGCGGCAAGCCCGTCAGGTTATAGGTGACCTGCACGCCGTCCGAGCGCTCGATAAACGTCACGAGCCCGCGCGCCTGGTTGCCCACAGTGGGCAGCAACTGCGCGTCGGCGCGCTTTTCCTGTGGTCTCAGGAAGGCGCTGCAGCCGCATAACAGCACACTGCTGGCAGCCAGGACAATGAACGCATGCACCGCCTGCCCGTCGATTCGTTTTCCCATGCGATCCTCTTGTCGGCCTGGCGGCCGCCCCTGCGGCCGCCGAGCCGAACTTGTGAAGCCGACATGATACCGCGAGAGCAGGCGCAAATTGACGCCTTGCGCCCCCGTCCGAACGACTGCTCAGGTGTTCTGCACGACGATGTTGGGAAACTTCGACGTCATATCGCGAGCCCGCTCGGCGATATGGACCGCGACCTTGCGCGCAATCGACCGATAGATCTCCGCGATGCGCCCTTCGGGGTCGGCCACGACGGTCGGCCGGCCCGAGTCGGCCTGCTCGCGAATCGCAATATCGAGCGGCAGGCTGCCGAGCACCTCGACGCCGTAATCCTTCGCCATCCGCTCGCCGCCGCCCGCGCCGAAGATATGCTCTTCGTGGCCGCAATTCGAGCAGATATGCATGCCCATGTTCTCGACGATACCGAGGATCGGAATGCCGACCTTCTCGAACATCTTGAGGCCCTTCTTGGCGTCGAGCAGCGCGATGTCCTGCGGCGTCGTGACGATCACGGCGCCCGTCACCGGCACGCGCTGCGACAAGGTCAGCTGAATGTCGCCGGTGCCCGGCGGCATGTCGACGATCAGATAGTCGAGATCTTCCCAATTGGTCTGCCGCAGCAGCTGTTCGAGCGCGGAGGTCGCCATCGGGCCGCGCCATACCATCGGATTGTCCTGCTCGATCAGAAAACCGATCGAGTTGGCTTGCATGCCGTGACCGGTCATCGGGCTCATCGACTTGCCGTCGGGCGACTCCGGGCGGCCAACGATACCCAGCATCATCGGCAACGACGGGCCGTAGATGTCGGCATCCAGCACGCCGACCGATGCGCCTTCGCTCGCCAGCGCCAGCGCCAGGTTCACGGCGGTCGTGCTCTTGCCGACCCCGCCTTTGCCCGATGCCACCGCGACGATATTTTTAACGTTCGGCAATAGTTTTACGCCACGTTGCACTGTATGCGCAGCGATTTGCTGAGACACCTGGACGCGCGCGTCGACGACGCCAGGCACGGCTCGCAGCGCATCCGCGAACTGCGTGCGGATGGCTTCGAACTGGCGCGCGGCCGGATAGCCGAGTACCACGTCGACGCTAACCGTGTCACCCTCCACAGCCACGTTCTTGATGTTCTTGGCGGCCGCGTACGGTCGGCCGGTATTGGGGTCAGCGACGGCCGCGAGGGCAGCGTCGACCAAAGCCCGATCGATACTCATTGACACTCCGTGGGGAACACTTGCGGCGCGGCAGAATCGAAGCCTCGGCCACACGCCGGAATTTGAAAGAAATTGTTAGACAGGATTGCGAAAACCAGGTATGCCGGGCACCCTTCGGGCAGGCGGAACGCCATGGGGTCGCATCGCTGCGCACTTCTGTCATCATTGTAGTGGTTGGCGCCAAGCCTTGCCGGAAGACCCTTCTGAGCTGTCGGACCGGACTGAGAAGGGCCCAGGATTCCGCGGTTGTCGTGCTGGCCGTTTTTACTAGCGCAACTCTCGCCGCTTATAGTTGGCGCTAATCGCTGCTTTACTCGCTTCACTCAAGAGAGGAATCAAAATGAATGCAAAAATCATGACTCGCCTGGCTGTCTTCGCCGTCGCCGGTTCGTTGCTGGCAGGCTGCGCGACCCAGCAGGGCACTAACACGGCAGTCGGCACGGGCGTAGGCGCCGGTACCGGCGCGGCAATCGGCGCGATCTTCGGCGGTGGCAAGGGCGCGGCAATCGGCGCGGGGGTCGGCGCTGCGGTCGGCGGTATCACCGGCTATAACTGGCAAGCCATTCACAACAAGCTGTCGGGCGCCACCAAGGGCACCGGCACGCAGATCACCGAGCAGCCGGACGGCTCGCTCAAGCTGAACATCCCGAGTTCGGTCACCTTCGACACCAACAGCTACGCGGTCAAGCCATCGTTCGCGCCGGTGCTGGATCAGCTGACGCAGACCATGACCCAGAATCCGGAACTGATCGCCCAGGTGGTCGGCCACACGGATAGCACGGGCCAGCCGGCTTACAACCAGACGCTGTCGGTCAACCGCGCGGAAAGCGTGACGGGCTACCTGGCCCAACGCGGCGTGGCGCCGCAGCGCCTGTCGGCACAAGGCATGGGCCAGAACCAGCCGATCGCCGACAACAACACCGAAGCCGGCCGCGCGGCAAACCGTCGCGTGGAAATCTATCTGCGCGCTACGGCTCAGCACACAACGCAATAAGAACAAGGCTCGAGGGGGCTGAATCAGCCGGGCGCCGGGCCCTTTTACGCTTAATCGGCCGGCGTCCGGAGCGCCGTAGAAATCTGACGAAGGCAGTTCTCAAGCGAGTTCGAAAAAAATTTCGAACTCTGCCGAAAATCCGCTGTCTGTCTCTACGGTACGTGGCTGGCTATGCCGCCGCGTCACCATTCTCCTCTTGTCGTTGTTGCTCCGGGGTTAATAGCCCCGGTTTTTTTTGGGCGCCCGGTTTATATAACTTCGCCCCCAACTCTGCCGGCAGCCGCGACCCAGCCTGCCCGCGCCGCGCGCCTGCCCTGCTAGAATCAACCTTTCGTCCCACCGCAGGCTCCCACCATCCTTATGTCAGCACCCGCAACCGATCTCTCCGCAGGCGCGCCGTCGGGCCGTCGCCAGATTCTCGTCACGTCTGCCCTTCCGTATGCGAACGGGCAAATCCATATCGGCCATCTGGTCGAATATATCCAGACGGATATCTGGGTCCGGACGTTGCGAATGCACGGGCACGAGGTCTATTACGTGGGCGCCGACGACACGCACGGCACGCCGATCATGCTGCGCGCGGAAAAAGAAGGTCTGACGCCGAAGCAGCTGATCGACCGCGTCTGGCAAGAGCACACGCGCGATTTCGACAGCTTCGGGATTTCGTTCGACAATTACTACTCGACCGATTCCGAGGAAAACCGCGTCCAGAGCGAATCGATCTACATGGCGCTCAAAGAAGCCGGTCTGATCGAGGCGCGCGACATCGAACAGGCGTATGACCCCGTCAAGGAAATGTTCCTGCCGGATCGCTTCATCAAGGGCGAATGCCCGAAGTGCGGCGCGAAAGACCAGTACGGCGACAGCTGTGAAGTATGCGGATCGACTTACCAGCCGACCGAGCTGATCAATCCGTATTCGGTCGTCTCGGGCGCCACGCCGATTCGCAAGACCTCGACGCACTACTTCTTCCGCCTGTCCGATCCGCGCTGCGAGAATTTCCTGCGCGCGTGGGTGGGCGGTCTGGCGCAACCGGAAGCGACCAACAAGATGCGCGAATGGCTCGGCGACGCCGGCGAAGCCAGGCTCGCCGATTGGGACATCTCGCGCGACGCGCCGTATTTCGGCTTCGAAATTCCGGGCGCGCCGGGCAAGTATTTCTATGTGTGGCTGGACGCGCCGGTCGGCTATTACGCGAGCTTCAAGAATCTTGCCGACAAGCGCGGCCTCGATTTCGACGCCTGGGTTCGCAAGGGTTCGACAGCCGAGCAGTACCACTTCATCGGCAAAGACATTCTGTATTTCCACACGCTGTTCTGGCCGGCCATGCTCGAGTTTTCGGGCCACCGCACGCCGACCAACGTGTTCGCGCACGGCTTCCTGACGGTGGACGGCGCGAAAATGTCGAAGTCGCGCGGCACCTTCATCACGGCGCAAAGCGTGATCGACACCGGCCTGAACCCGGAATGGCTGCGCTATTACTTCGCGGCCAAGCTGAACAGCACGATGGAAGACCTCGACCTGAACCTCGACGACTTCCAGGCGCGCGTGAACAGCGATCTGGTCGGCAAGTACGTGAACATCGCGAGCCGCGCGGCAGGTTTCCTGATCAAGCGTTTCGACGGCCGCGTGCAGGACAGCGCAATGCAGCACCCGCTGCTCGCCACGCTACGCGCCGCCGTGCCGCAGATCGCCGCGAACTACGAAGCGCGCGAATACAACCGCGCGCTGCGCCAGACCATGGAACTGGCCGACACGGTCAATGCCTACGTCGACACCGCCAAGCCGTGGGATCAGGCGAAAGACCCTGCCAACGCGGTTGCGCTGCATGAGACGTGCAGCGTGAGCGTCGAGGCGTTCCGTCTGCTGTCGCTGGCGTTGAAGCCGGTGTTGCCGAAGCTGGCCGAAGCGGTCGAAGGCTTCCTCGGCATCGAGCCGCTGGTGTGGGCCGACGCACATGTGCCGTTGAGTTCGGCGCGTCCAATCAACGCGTACAAGCACCTGATGACGCGCGTCGATCCGAAGCAGATCGAAGCGCTGCTGGCGGCCAATCGCGATTCGCTGCAAGCCACGCCGGAAGCCGGCGTGCCGGCTGACGCGAAGACCAAGTCGAAAGCGAAAGCAGCCCCCGCCGACAAGGACGAAACGTCCGACGTCATCTCGATCGACGACTTCGCCAAGATCGATTTGCGCGTCGCGAAGATCGTCGACTGCAAGGCGGTCGAGGGGTCGGACAAGCTGTTGCAACTGACGCTCGACATTGGCGAAGAGAAAACGCGCAACGTGTTCTCGGGCATCAAGTCGGCGTATCAGCCGGAGCAACTGGTCGGCAAGCTGACGGTGATGGTCGCGAATCTCGCGCCGCGCAAAATGAAGTTTGGCCTGTCCGAAGGGATGGTGCTGGCGGCATCGGCCACTGATGAGAAAGCGGAACCTGGCCTGTACGTGCTCGAACCGGACAGCGGCGCGAAGCCGGGCATGCGCGTGAAGTAAAAAGCGCGGCGTCGAACGCTTCAGCCTCAAACAAAAACGGCACGCTGTAACAGGCGTGCCGTTTTTTATGCCGTTGTTTTGCTTAATCCACCATCACCACCGGATCCGGTCGTAGCGCCGTGTGTAAAGCAGAGCGATACCGTCGAACGTGCCGCCGTAGGCCGCAACCGACCAATACCGCGTCAGGTTGACCGTCGCCTTGATCGCATTGCTCGCCGACTGCAGCCCCTGCTCGTAGCCGATCACGAGCCACTCGTTGATCGCCTTCGACACCATCACCACCTGGGGGTCGGTCAGCCCGACTTCGCTTCGGCCAATCGAAAACTCGTCGAGCCCGACAGTCTGCGCGATCCGTTTGCCGCTCGCGCTGCCGAGCAACGCAAGCGCGGTCGTCATGGTGCTTTGCTGACCGAGGTTATTACCCTGATCCGTGCCATGGCCGAACAGCAGCCAGGAGAGCTTTTCGTTGTCCGGCACGTTCGGCTCCGACACCAGCTTCGCGACCGGAGTCTGGATCGTGCCCGTTACCTGCACGCCCGCCTCGACCTGCTGATTGCGGCGCATCGCAAGGATGTTGATGCCTGGATTGGCCACCGGTCCGTTGAACGTGAAGAAGCCGTTTTCGATACCGAGCTTGCGGCCGAACGCGGTGTAGGTCGAACCAGGCGTCACGCGAACATTGCCGACGGCGCGCAGCGGCAGATTCGGTGCGCTCAATGCGGTAATCGTGCCGGTCAGGCCCAGGTCCGCGCCTTGGCCGCGAAAGCGGAAGTTGTTGCCGAGACTGATGTCGATGTTGGCGCGCGGCGCGAACGGGCCGATCGGCTTGTCGGTGCCGGCCACCGGGGCCGGCCGCTCGCCCGCCACCGTGCCGTCCGGGCGCACCACCACCACGTCGTCGCCGAGCTTCGGCGCGGACTGCTCCGGCATGTCGAACAGCGCGTGATCGACCGCGAACTTGCCGTTGATCGCCATGCCGCCCTGCGGCCCCGCGTTCGCGACGCTCGCGCTGCCTGACAGCGACAAGTTGCGGTCGGGTGCGGCAAACAGTTCCAGCTTGTCGGCGACAATGCTGGCGCTCAGATCGGGCTGCGCGCTATCCAGGCGCACGCGGCCGGTCGCGCGCAACGTGCCGCTAGCGCCGTGAAATTCGACCTGCTGGAAGTCCACCAGATTTTCTGACAGCGCAATGCGCATCACCCCGTCTTTCAGTTGCACGCCCTGATCGACCATCGTCGCCGACAGCCCGTCGCCGAGCAGCGAGCCGGACAGATTCGGCCTGGCGACCGTGCCGCCGAGCGCGAGCTTGAGCGCGAGGTGGCCGTCGAGCAGATAGCTCGGGCCAAACAGGCCGCCGGTCGTTTTCAACGACGGCACGTTCGCGTTCACGTTGCCGTTCAGCGCGCCCTCTTCGTTGACGGCCAGGAAGCCGTCGCGCATCACCAGCGTGGTATGCGCGTCGGCCTCGATCACGCCGATCCGGCTGGCCTGCGCATGCACGGTGGCGTTGAGCCGGTTGCCGCCGCTGAATTCGGCGCGCGCGGTCATATCGGTAATGCCCAGCGACGCGAGGCCGCGGCCGATTTCGACCGTGACGTCGCCGCCGCGGCGCTTCAGCTGGATGTGGCCGCTCGCGGTACTGCCGAGCGCGAAGTCCCAGTCGCCGTCGAACACCAGATCGGTTTTGACGGCCGGCGGCGCGCCGGTGATCTCGCGCCGCAGGTCCTGCAAGCGCGCCAGCGAAATGCCGGTCAAGCTGCCCGCCGACTGGATTCTGCCGTGGTCGAGGACGAACGATTTGAGGTTCAGCACTGCGCCTTCGAGCGTGAGACGCGTCGCGCCCAAGGTGACGCGGTTCGGCCCGGCGCTGACGGCCAGCGGCGACTCGAGATTGAGCGCCGGCGTGCCGCGGTTTTGCAGGCGGCCGACGGTGCCGTCCCAGCGCGTGCCGTCGCGTGCTTCGGTCAGCTTGCCGTTGGCGGCGAGCGTCAGATCGAGCGGACGGTCCTGCAGCTTGCCGGTGGCCGCCGCCTCGAGCGTATGGTTCGCACGCGTGCCGGACAGGCGCGCCGTGAGCGTGGTCAGATCGACGCCGCCCGCGCTCAGATTGCGCGCGTCCGTGGTGAAGACGAGCGCGCCGTTCGCGCCGTCGCGCAGTTCGGCGTGGCCTTCCGCATGGCCGATCCGGTTGGTGCCGAACGTCACGCTGTCGGCCTTGTAGTTCAGCACGACGTTCGGATGCGCGAACGAGCCCGTAACGTCGCCATCCGCCGCGACGAGACCCGCGAGGCCGAAGCCGAGGCGCTCCAGTTGCGGCGCATCGACGCGAAACCGCAGCCGGTCGCCGCGGGCGCCGAAGCTGCCTTGCAGATCGACCTGGTTGCCGGCCACCGACAGATTCGCGCGGCTCGGCAGAATCCGCGAGCCGGCTAGCTGGACCGTGCCGCCACCGGTCAACGGCAGGTCATCGTAGACGCTCGGGCCCAGTTTGAATTCGGCCTTGGTGGTAAAGGTCGGACCGAGTACGCCGGCCGCCGTCAGCGTACCGGTCACACGCGCTTCGATCTTGCGGGCAGGTGGCGCGCCGCGCTTCGGCGGCGCTTTGTGTTGGATGGGCTTCGCGCTCACCGCGGCCCTGGCGGTGTTCTTTGCCGCGGCGGCAACTTTGTCGCCGGGCGCTGCGCTTTTCGCACCGGCCGTGCTTGCCGCGCCTGCCGTCCCTTGCGCGCCTTTGACATTGTTTGCCGGGCCAGTCTCCGGCGTGCGCGACGGCATTTGCGACGTCAGCGTCAGCGGATCGAAATCGGTCAGTTGCGCTTTCAGGTTGTAGGTGGAATTCGCGTCGTGCTTGAGCGCGCCGGATAGGTCGATACGGCCCTTGCCCGACGTGACGCGCACGTCGTTGAAGCTCATCCGCGCGGGATCGAACGTCACCTTGCCCTGGGCGCGCAACGCCGCTTTCGGGTCGGCGAGATCGAGGGTAATGCTCTGGACGTCGTCGTTCAGACGGATGCCGATGGGACCGGAAAGCTGCGTCGGCCGCACGGCCGCTTCGAGCGCGTTCAGATCGAGCCCGGCGACTTGCAGATCGAACTGACCGCGCTTGCCAGTCAGCGCGCCGCCGCCGGAAAGTGTGGCGCTCTTCACGAGCCGCACGTTCAGGTTGGAGATGCGCTGCGCCTGGGCGTCAAGGCGCACATCGGCGCGGGCGTCGATCACGGGCAGCAGGTCCTGGTCGATCGCGCCGGGTTTGGCGTTGACGATCGAAATCTGGCCGGCCACCGCGAATCCCGAGGCGGCTTTCGGCGACGCCTCGGTGTTGACGCCGCCTTTGCCGTTTTTGACCGCTGCGCTTGCTGCGCCGGAAGCGCCGGTGGAACTCGCCGCTGCATTCACACCGCTAGCCGCTGCCGCGCCCAACACCACCGCACCCGCCGCATCCCGCCCAACCGGCTGCAACTCTGCCCGCACCGCCAGATCGGCCAGCGGCGCGCCGGGCGCAAACGCCTGTGGGTTGACGTGATCGAAAGTGAGCGTCGCGCGTTGCAGCGGCACGTCCGCAAACGGCGTCGCCTCGATCTGCGCATGGCCGGCGAGCTTCATGCCGCTCGCATCCAGCTCGGCGACCAATGTTTCGAGCGAGCCGGTCAGATGCCCGCCGACCTGCACCGGCTCGTTGTTGACCTTGCCCGAATAGCCGATGTCGCCGGTCAGCGCAAACGGCCGCACACCGTCGAGCTTCGCCGCCGCGGTCACTGCGCCGAACGGCGTGTCGAGCCGGTCGACCGCGGCCTCGTGATGGCGCCCGTCGCTGCGGCCATGAAAGACGAAGCGGGACAACTCGGTAGTCGACGCGCCCTGGCGCAACAGCAGCTTCTCCACCTGCACGTCCCGGATGTCGAGTTGCAGCGGCAAACGCAAGTCTTGCGGCAGCGTCAGCGGTCCGCTGCTGGTCGACGACGAGCCCACCCGCGCGTCGATCGTACCGACATGCAGATAGTCGATCGCGAAGCGCCAGGGCTCGCCAGTGAGCGCCCAACGGCCGGCCGCGCGGTCGATCTGGATATCGGTGCCGCTGCCGTCGAGGCTGCGCCAGCGCACCTGGCGCAGTTGCACGCCGCGCGCGAGCGTGCCGCTTTCCAGCGTGCCCGTCAGCCTGCCGCCGAGCAGCTTGACGGCCGCGTGCCACGCATAGCCGGTGCCGCGCTCGGTTGTCAGCGCGCCGTACAGCAGGCCAATCGCCACCGCGACCAGCAGCACCAGCACCGCGACCGTCCACGCAAGCGTTTTCAACAGCAACCGCACGGGCCGGCGCTTAGGCGGCGGCGCAGAAGGTTGCTGCCCCGGCGGGTGATCGCCGGGCGGCTGCGCAGGTGGTTGAGCGGAAACGTCCGTGGTCATGCGTGGTTCATGTGAATGCAGGTTTCCATCAAAAAGCGATGCCGAGCGTCAGATATGGCCGCACGCTCCTGTTGCGAATCCCGTAAGCGACATCGATGTTGACCGGCCCGACCGGGCTGCGCCAACGCGCGCCCACGCCGACGCCAGGATAAAAGACTTTCTCGCCCCAGGTATCGGTGGCGGTGCCGACGTCGAAGAACGCGGCCGCGCCCCAATCGTGACTGAACCAGTGCTGATACTCGGCCGCCGCGGTGACCAGATATTTGGTCGGCAGCACCGAACCGGCGACGTTATTACCAATGCTCTGATAGCTGTAGCCGCGAATCGAATTCGAGCCGCCCGCACGGAACAGCAGCGAAGCCGGAATGCCGCTCGAACTGCCGCTCGTGAACACGCCGCCGAGCTCGGCGCGGAACAGCACGAGGTCTTCCTTGCCGATCGGCAGGTACTGCTGGCCGCGGGCGTAGCCGCGTATGAACGTCTGATCGGTCAGCGCGCCTTTGACCGCAAAACCCGCTTCCACGTGAATCAGATTGCCCGAACGCGGGAACAGCGGGTCGTCGGTATCGCGGCGGGTCCAAGACCACGACGGCACCAGCGCGCGGCTGGTAGTCGGCGCAATCGCGTTCTGGTCGAGCCGGTCCTGGTAGAAGAGGATCGAATAGTTGTAGTCGATGAATTGCGACGTGCGGGCCCGTTGCACGCCGCCACGAAGACTGTAGATGCGCGTGTCGGAAACATTGGTGGTGGTGTAAGACGCCAACACGCTATTGGTCCACGCACGCGGCCCCGGCGGCATCGCGAGCTGGATTTGCCCATACTGCTGAACCTGGTCGATGCGGCCGGCGATCGTGAACGGCCAGGCCTTGCCGAAGGTGTCGAGATACGAATACGAGCCCTGGATCAGCGGACCGTTGTCGGTCGAGTAGCCTACCCCGCCGCGTATGCTGTTGTACGGATATTCCGACACCTTCACATGCAGCGGCGTCTCGACCGGTTTGGCCGGATCGCTATCCACATCGATGGCGACGCTCGCGTAATACGGCGTGTTCTGCAACTGCCGCTGCAACTCGGCGACGCGCTGCACATCGTAGACATCGCCGACCGAAATCGGATTCACGTTATCGACGATCTGCTCCGGATAGCGCCGCGTGCCGGACACGTCGAGTTTGCCCATCGTGAAGGTCGGCCCGCTGTCATAGGTGACGGACAGCTTTGCGTCGTGCGTGCGTGGGTCGATACGCGCTTCGGAGTGGTAAGTCTTCGCGCCCAGATAGCGGCGCGCCTGCAGCGCCCTGAGCGACGCGTTTTTCGCGTCGTCCCAATCGCCTTGCGAGAACGGATCGCCTTCATGCAGCGAAAACGCGAAGCGCGCGGCATTTTCCTGCGCCGGATCTTCGGTCAGCACCGGGCCGCGAAACGACAGCGAAATCGACGAGATGACGGTTTGCGGCCCGGGATCGACGCTCACCGTGACGTGCTTCTTGCCGTCGACGGTGCGCACGTCGGTGCGTACGACCGGCGTGAAATAGCCTTGCGTGGCGGTCAGATCGCGCACCTGCTGCGGGGTCGCAGTGATGAGGAACTCGAACTGGTCCTCACTGATGTCGGCGCGCCTGGCGAAGCGCGCAATGTCCAGATGCGCTTCGAGCAGCTTGCGCAGCGAGCGCGGCGAAGCCTCGATATCGACCTTGTAGCTGGCGCTGGCACGCGCGGCATGCACGTCGGCGGCAGCCAACGTCAGCAGGACGATGCCGAACGCCAGCCACGCGCGCAGCCAACGCCGAATGGGCGCCATGCGCCTGCACTGCGCACCGGCTGCATCGGCCGCGTTGGCCGCGTTGGCTTTAGCGCGCCGCACACGCGGCGTTTCGATCGCACATCCCGCCAAACAGGACCTCCGGCCGTGGTTAGTGAATTATTTCGCTCGGGCTCGCCATGGCGGCCGAAACTCGCTATTTGACCACATCGGCGAGGCCGCGCGATCTATTGGAAGCGCGCTCGCGCCAATGGCCAGACGGCGCGCAAGCCGCGCTGCGCGTGGCCCCCGTCATGGTGCACACGCCCCCAAGCCGGTGGCGCGCCCGCCTTTGACGCGTCGCCGCCGCGCGGGTTCCGGGCGTTTTTTGCGCGCCTGCCGCCGTTTTTCGTCCACGCGCGGCGCTTGCGGTAAAATCGCGAAGTCAAAGCGGTAGCCTTGCGGGTTCCTGTCAGGGGCCTGCAGAACAGCCGCCATTTCACCCATCACGGACGTCGAGCCATGTATCAATCGGACATCACCCAGTTCCTGAACCAGCTCAAGCAACAAAAACCGAATCTGGAAGCTGAACAGCGCCGTGGCCGGTCGCTGCTGTGGGACAAACAGCCGATCGACCTCGAAGAACGCGCCGAGCAGAAAGCCTCGCGCGTAGAGCAGACGCCTTACTCGTACTATCAAAACTTCTAAGCGCGTGAGTCACGCCGACGAGGCCCGCGGCGCAACGCCGGCTCCCGCCAACGCCGCGCTTGCCGCCCCCGCCACCGATTCCACGCCCGACACGGTCGACGGCATTGCGTTCGCACGCCTGTACGGCGAGCCGCTCTTCAAGCTGCCCACGGATCTGTACATTCCGCCGGACGCGCTCGAGGTGTTTCTCGAAACGTTCGAAGGTCCGCTGGATCTGTTGCTCTACCTGATCCGCAAGCAGAACTTCAACGTGCTCGACATCCCGATGGCGGACGTCACCGTGCAGTATCTCGGCTACGTCGACCAGTTGCGCCAGACCAATCTCGAACTCGCGTCCGAGTATCTGCTGATGGCGGCGATGCTGATCGAGATCAAGTCGCGCATGCTGCTGCCGGTGAAGAAAGCCGATAGCGGCGAAGAAGCCGAAGATCCGCGCGCGGAGCTGGTGCGCCGCCTGCTCGAATACGAGCAGATGAAACTCGCCGCGCAGCGCATCGACCATCTGCCGCAGCTTGGCCGCGATTTCCTGCGCGCCGATGTCTATATCGAACAGAGCATCACGCCGCGCTTTCCCGATGTGAACAGCGAAGACCTGCGCGCCGCGTGGGCCGACGTGATCAAGCGCGCCAAGCTGGTCCAGCATCACAAGATCTCGCGCGAAGAGCTGTCGGTGCGCGAGCACATGAGCACGATCTTGCGGCGCCTGCAAAACTCGCGTTTCATGGAGTTCTCCGACCTGTTCGACACGAGCAAAGGCGTGCCGGTCGTGGTGGTAAATTTCATCGCGATGCTGGAGCTGTGCCGCGAATCGCTGATCGAAATCACCCAGGCCGAACCGTTCGCACCGATCTACGTGCGGCTTGCTTATCTGCCGGCCTGACGCCGCAAACCGGGGCCGCCATGCGCCACAACGGCCGGAAACGCCTCGTTTCGGTGCGCCCCCGCCACAAATCCACTACAATCCCGCGCTTCGAACCTGTCATTACCAGTGAGGCCGCGGGACGCGTGAAAACCTGTGTTTTGCGCCAACCGAGCCTCGCGCCGTGCGAGGAAACCCCCGTCCGATCATGAAAGTCATCAGCTCGATCCATGAATTGCGCGACCAGTTGCGCGGCCAGAATCGCACCGCCTTTGTGCCGACGATGGGCAATCTGCACGAGGGCCATCTGTCGCTGATGCGTCTTGCACGTCAGCACGGCGATCCGGTGGTGGCGAGTATCTTCGTCAACCGGTTGCAGTTCGGCCCGAACGAGGATTTCGACAAATACCCGCGCACGCTCGAAGCCGACATCGAAAAGCTGCAGAAGGAAAACGTCTACGTGCTGTTCGCACCGACGGAAAAAGATCTGTATCCGGAGCCGCAGGAGTACCGAGTGCATCCGCCGCACGATCTGGGCGACATTCTCGAAGGCGAATTCCGGCCTGGCTTCTTCCAGGGCGTTTGCACGGTGGTGATGAAGCTGATGTCGTGCGTGCAGCCGCGCGTCGCGGTGTTCGGCAAGAAAGATTACCAGCAGCTGATGATCGTGCGCAGCATGTGCCATCAGTTCGCGCTGCCGACGGACATCATCGCCGCGGAAACGGTGCGTGACACCGACGGCCTCGCGCTCAGCTCGCGCAACCGCTATCTGCAAGCCGCCGAGCGCGCCGAAGCGCCGATGCTGGCCGCCGAGCTCAATCGCGTGCGCGATGCTGTGCTCTCGGGCGAACGCGACTTCGCGAAACTCGAACAGGCGGCGATGGCGACTCTCGCCGCGCGCGGCTGGCAACCTGATTACATCGCGGTACGCAAGCGCTCGAACCTGCTGCCGCCGGGCGCGCAGGACACGGACGCGCAACTGGTCGTGCTGGCCGCCGCCAGGCTCGGTGCCACTCGCCTCATCGACAACCTCGAAATCTGAATCTGACGCCGTCTTGGTCTGCGCAAAGGCGCATAAAAAGCCACAAGGGATTGGTCATGCAACGCAACATGCTGAAGTCGAAGATCCACCGCGTCGCGGTCACGCACTGCGAGCTGCACTACGAAGGCTCGTGCGCGATCGACGAAGATTTGCTCGAAGCCGCGAATATCGTCGAAAACGAACGGATCGACATCTGGAACATCAACAACGGCGAACGTTTCTCGACCTACGCGATCAAGGGCGAACGCGGCAGCGGCATGATTTCGCTGAACGGTTCGGCGGCGCGGCGCGCGCAGCTGGGCGATCTGGTGATCATCGCGGCATTCGCGGTGGTCGATGAAGCGGAATTGAAGGCAGGCTGGAAGCCGGATCTGGTGTTCGTCGACGACAACAACAAGATCAAGGGCAGCCGCGACCACGTGCCGACCCAGAACTGGACGTAAGTCTCGCGTCCATCACACGGTTCTATGCAGCGGGCGGCCGTGCCGCCTGCTAGCTCGCGTCAGTCCTTCTTGCTGGCCCCGTTTGTCCACTCGACGATCGGCTGCCATTGCTCCAGATCCTTCTCCACGCGGCTTTTCGCTACATCCCACAAGGTCAGGCCGTGCGCGGCCAGTTGCACGTAATTCTGGGTATCGCGCAGAAAGCCCAGCACCGGCAGCTTCAACCCTTCGACAAAACGATGCAGCTGCTCCGCTGAGCGCGTACGCGCGTCGACCCGCATACCGACCACGCCGATCTCGATCGCGCCCTTCCGGACCGCTTTTTCCTTCGCCAGGCGCTCGAGAAAGTCCTGGGTGGCGAGAATATCGAACAGCGACGGCTGCAACGGCACGATCACCTTGTCGGCCAGATCCAGCGCGATAGTCAGACGATTGCCATGCAACCCGGCCGGCGTGTCGATCACCGCGTGCTCGAGTCCCTTGGGCGGCCTCGCGGGCGCATCCTGGTTGACCTCCCAGGTTTCGATAGGCGGCAGCGTGGAGGGCCGCAGCGACAGCCACGCGTTCGAGGACTGCTGCCTGTCCAGGTCCGCCAGTGCGACCCATTCGCCGGCCGCCGCGAAATAGCCCGCCAGATTGGTCGACAGCGTGCTTTTGCCCACGCCGCCCTTCGGATTCGCCACCACGATCACCGTCATGAATTCTCCCGGGAAGAAGGCTGGCGCTGCCAGCCGGTTTGCCGCGCTTTTTGCTCTGAGTTGCGCCGGTGTGTCCTGATCCGCACAGGTTTCAGGTCCACCTGCCGGTCTAGCCGTTGATAATATCGACAAATGCATCAGGGCCGAAGCCCCCGAACGGCTAATCGACGGCCCGCGACAGCCGATTTTTCCATCGAGGACCCGAATCTCATGAGCAAACTACGCCCGGAATACACCATCGACCGCCTGCACGAGCGCCAGCGGGGCAAGCTGCCCGGCTTGCTGGGCGTGCATGTTCTCGAACTGGAACAAGGGAGTTTGACCGCTGAATTGACCGTGCGCAGCGAATTGCTCGCGCCGAACGGCTTTTTGCACGCGGCCACCGTGATCGGCCTCGCCGACACCGCTTGCGGCTACGCGTGCCTCGCGCACTTGCCGGAAACGGCGCGCAATTTCACGACCATCGAGTTGAAAAGCAATTTTCTCGGCACCGCTACCGAAGGCACGATCCGCGCGGTCGCCAAGGGCGTGCATCTGGGGCGCAGCACACAAGTGTGGGACGCCACCGTCACCGATCCGAACGGCAAGACGATGGCGCTGTTTCGCTGCACGCAGATGGTGTTGTATTGACTGAATGACGCGGCGCACCGTAGCGCGATAAAAAAAGCACGCGGCCTCACGGCGCGTGCTTTTTCATTATCCGGCGGACCGCCGGAGCTGCTTGGCGGCCTGGCGGCCGCCCAAACGCATCAAGCGGCCAGGGCGCGCGGCGCCTTCGCCCCGCTCAACGCGAACGCGCCACCACCGAGCAGCGACTGCACGGCCAGCGTCACCGCCCAGAAGGCCGGATATTCCCAGCCGCCGTTCGGCGACGCGAAACCCCAGCCGTTATGCAGATGCGCCGACATCGCCCCGAGCATGAACGGCAGCAGCACCAGCGCGACCCAGCGGACCTGCAAGCCAAGCAGCAGCGCGATGCCGCCGATCAGTTCGACAAACGCCGTCAGGTAGCCGAGCCAACCCGGCAGGCCGAGCGATACAAAGAACTGCGCCGTGCCGGGCAGCGTGAAAACGAAAATCTTCTGCAGGCTGTGCGCGAGATATAGGACCCCCAGGGCAAGGCGAAGCAGTAAAGCGGCCAGATCGGCGGAGCGGTTCGAGGTCATGTCAGTCCTTTGGAGAGAGGCGGCGCATTTCCGCCGTCGATGCAAAAGACTTTATTCGAACCCCAGCGGGTGAAAAACCGTCTATGACGCTTTGATTATTTCCTACCAAGATTTAATCTGCGTCGGCGAGCCGACACAGATCAACCAATTGCAGAGAAGAGTTTCGGCAGATCGAGATGCGCCGCCAGCGTATCGGCCAGCCGATCCAGCGAAGCTTCGCGCAGCGCCGGGTAATCGATTTTCTCGGCGTCGCTCAGACCCGCCCACGCCAGCAGCGCGGCGCAAGCGGCCGGCGTGTCGAACAGGCCGTGCACGTAGGTGGCGAGAATTTGGCCATCGGCAGAGATTGCGCCATCGGGATGCGCGTCTTGCGCTTCGCCCAATTGCAGCGCGGGCGAAGCCAGCGCCGGGCCTTGCGTCGCGCCCATATGGATTTCGTAGCCGGCCACCTCGGGCGCGCCCGGCAAGGCGAGGCGCCCGGTCACGTTCTTCAGCGTTTTCTCGCGCGTCAGCACGGTCGAGTAATCGAGCCAGCCGAGGCCCGCGAGTGTGCCCGGCGCGCCTTCTACACCGTGCGGATCGGCGACTTCGCGCCCGAGCATCTGCATACCGCCGCAAATGCCGATCACACGGCCGCCGTACCGCAGATGCCGCTGCAGCACCGAGTCCCAGCCGTGCGCGCGCAGAAACGCCAGATCGCCCGGCACGTTCTTCGAGCCCGGCAGGATGATCAGATCCGCCGGCGGCGGCGGTGTGCCGCTTCTCACGTAATGAAAATCGACTTGCGGATGGGCGCGCAGCGCGTCGAAGTCGGTGTGATTGCTGATGTGCGGCAGCACCGGCACGACCACGCGCAACATGCGCCCGGCGTCACCGCTGTGCGCTGCACGCAGTTCGGGCGGCAGCATGTCTTCCGCGTCGAGCGTCAGACCGTGCAGATACGGCACGACGCCGAGCACCGGCTTGCCGGTCTTCACCTCGAGCCAGTCGAGGCCGGGCTTCAGCAAGCTGACGTCACCGCGAAAACGGTTGATGATGAAGCCGCGCACACGCGCCTGCTCGCTCGCCGACAAACACGCGAGCGTGCCGGTCAGATGCGCGAACACGCCGCCTCGATCGATATCGGCCACCAGCACGACCGGGCAATCGACCGCTTCGGCGAAACCCATGTTGGCGATATCGCGCTCGCGCAAATTGATTTCAGCGGGACTGCCCGCGCCTTCGACGAAAATCGTGTCATACGCCGCTTGCAAGCGCGCATACGAGTCCAGCACCGCCTCGAACGCGACCGGCTTGTAGTCGTGATATGCGCGCGCATCGAGATTCATGCGCGCCTTGCCGTGGATGATCACCTGCGCGCCGCGGTCGCTGGTCGGCTTGAGCAGCACCGGATTGAGGTCGGTGTGCGCGGCAATGCCCGCGGCGACCGCCTGCAAGGCCTGCGCGCGGCCGATCTCGCCGCCGTCGATCGTCACCGCGCTGTTGAGCGCCATGTTCTGCGGCTTGAACGGCGCGACCCGCACGCCGGCGCGCCGCGCGAGCCGGCATAAGCCGGCGACCAGCGTGCTCTTGCCCGCATCGGACGTGGTGCCCTGAATCATCAGCGTGCCGCGCGGCACGGGTACATCGTCATGCACGATCGAAGTGGTGGTCACGGGGAAATTGGGCTCAGCGATGGGAAGGCTATGAAGCAGCAATGAAGCGATTCGAACGCGGCATTATCCCATCGCGCCGGGAGCGGGTGCGCGCCGGTACAATCACGCGATGATTTCCCGCGACCTCACCTTCGTTCTCGGCGGCGCCCGTTCGGGCAAGAGCGTGCACGCCGAACAGCTTGCGAACGACAGCGCACTCCCCGTCACGTACATCGCCACCGCGCGCGTGACCGACGACGCCGAGTTCAGCGCGCGCATCGCGCATCATCGCGAGCGGCGTCCGGTGCACTGGCAGTTACTGGAAGCGCCGGTCGATCTCGCCGGTGCCGTGACGCAAATCGATGCGCCTGACCACTGCATCCTGATCGACTGCCTGACGCTGTGGCTCGCCAACTTATTGTGTCCGCCTGAAGACGACGGTTTGCCCATCGATCGCTATCAAGCGCATTTCGCGGCGTTCGAGGCCGCGCTACTGAATGCCAAAGGCAAGATCATCGTGGTGAGCAATGAAATCGGCCTGGGTGTGGTGCCGCTCGGCGCGGCCACGCGTCTCTATGTCGACGAACTCGGGCGGCTCAATCAACGCATCGCCGCATTGAGCACGCAGGTCACGATGATGGTCGCGGGTCTGCCGCTCGCGCTGAAAACGGCAGGCCGCACGTGATGCTGTCGCTCCCCATGATCGTCACGCTGGCGACCGCCGGTGTCGCCGTCGACCGTTGGTTCGGCGAGCCGCGCATCGCGCATCCGCTGGTCGGCTTCGGCAAACTCGCGATGCGCCTCGAAGCGCGCTACAACACCGGCCGGCGCTTGCGGCCCAAGGGTCTGTTCGCGTGGTCGCTGGCGGTCATGCCGCCGGTGTTGATCGCATGGTGGCTGGTCAGCGTGCTGCCGTTTTTCGCGGCCTGTGCCGTGCATGTCGCGTTGCTGTGGTTCGCACTCGGCGCGCGCAGTCTGCACGATCACGTCGCGCCGATCGCGCAGGCGTTGGCGCAACGCGATCTCGCGCACGCGCGCTTGCTGACCGCGCGCATCGTGTCGCGCGAAACCGCGCATGCGGATGAAGCCGCGCTGTCTCGCGCCGCCGTCGAATCGGCGCTGGAAAACGGCAACGATGCGATCTTCGGCGCGCTGTTCTGGTTCGCGATCGCGGGCGGCCCGGGCGCGCTCGGTTTTCGTCTGGCCAACACGCTCGATGCGATGTGGGGCTACCGCACGCCGCGTTATTTGCGCTTCGGCTGGGCCGCCGCACGCCTCGACGATGTGCTCAACTGGATTCCCGCGCGCCTCACCGCGGCGAGCTACGCGCTGCTCGGCGACACGCGCACTGCGTGGCGTTGCTGGCGCGAGCAGGCGCCGCGCTGGGACAGCCCGAACGCCGGGCCGGTGATGGCCTCGGGCGCGGGCAGTCTGAACGTGTTGATCGGCGGCCCGGCGGTTTATCACGGCGCACTCGAACACAGGCCGACGCTCGGTGCCGGACAGCCCGCGAACGCCGGTCATGTAACGGCGGCGCTGATGCTGGTCGAGCGCACGGTCATTCTGTGGTTGGCGGTGCTGATCGTGCTGGCTTTGCTGAGCGTGCCTTTCCATGGTTGATCACCTAAATGAGCACATGAATGAGCGCATAGCTGATCTCCAGGTCGATTCCAGCGCGGTGGTCCACGGCGGCAATCTGCACGAAGCTGCCGCGCGCTACGGCATTCCGTACGCGCAGTGGCTCGATCTGTCGACCGGCATCAATCCGCACGGCTACCCGGTGCCGCCCGTTCCCGCCGATGCATGGCGCCGCCTGCCCGACGAAGGCGACGGCTTCGCCGCCTGCGCCGCGCGTTACTACGGCGCGCCCGATGCCGCGCATGTGCTGCCCGTCGCCGGAAGCCAGGCGGCGATTCGAGCGCTGCCGCCGTTGCTGCCACGCGCGACGATCGGCATTGCACCGCTCACGTACAGCGAATATGCGCCCGCATTCCAGCGTGCCGGACATCAGGTTTTGCCGCTGGATGTGTCGTGCGAGACCTTGCCCGATACGCTCACTCACGTGGTTATCGTCAATCCGAACAATCCGACTGCCGAGCATCTGAGCGCCGGCAAGCTGCTGCAATGGCACGCGCAATTGAACGCGCGCGGCGGCACGCTGCTGGTCGACGAGGCCTTTGCCGATACGATGCCTTCGGCGTCGCTCGCGGCATGCACCGATCGCAACGGCTTGATCGTCTTGCGCTCGCCGGGGAAATTCTTCGGCCTGGCCGGCGTTCGCGCGGGCTTCGTACTCGGCGCGCCGGCGTTGCTCGATGCATTGCACCGTGCGCTCGGCGCGTGGACTGTCAGCGGTCCGGCTCGTCATGCAGTCAAAGCCGCATTCGAAGACGAAACGTGGCAACGGCAAATGCGTGCCCGGCTCGCTGCCGACAGCGCGCGTCTCGTGAACCTGTTGCATGCGCAAGGTCTTGCCACGCGCAGCACGCCACTGTTCGCGTGGTGCGCCGATGCGCGCGCCGCCGCGTTGCATGATGAGTTGGCACAACGCGGCGTGTGGACGCGGCTGTTCACGGCGAACGGCAGCGTGCGCTTCGGCCTGCCGGCGAACGAGGCTGAATGGACGCGCTTCGACGAAAGTTTGCGCGATAGCATGCGCGTTATCGACGGCGTCAGCGCCCAATGATTCGACTCCCCCGCTTCACCATCGCCGCCGCGCTCTTCGCTAGCGTGTTGCACGCGCACGCCGCGATCACCGTCACCGACGACACCGGCGCGACCGTCACCCTGCCCGCTCCCGCACAACGCGTGATCAGCCTCGCGCCGCACGTCACCGAACTGCTCTATGCCGCGGGCGGCGGTACGAAACTGGTCGGCGCAGTGTCCTATAGCGACTATCCGCCTGAAGCGAAACAACTGCCGCGCGTCGGCGACAACAAGGCGCTCGACCTCGAACGCATCGTCGCGTTGAAGCCCGATCTGATCGTCGTGTGGCGGCATGGCAATGCGCAGCGTCAACTCGATCGTCTGCGCGAGATGCATGTGCCGCTGTTCTTCAGCGAGCCGCATCATCTCGACGACGTCGCCGTGGCGCTGACCAGACTTGGACAGTTGCTCGGCACCTCGCCCACCGCCGATGCCGCGGCGGCTGCGTTCCGTCAGGACATCGCGCAGTTGCGAACGCGGTATGCGAGCCGGCCGCCTGTCAGCGTGTTCTACCAGGTATGGGATCAACCGTTGATGACGCTCAACGGCGAGCACATGATCAGTGACGTCATTGCGCTGTGCGGCGGCCGCAACGTGTTTGCGAAACTGGAACCGCTGGTGCCGACGGTGTCGACCGAAGCGGTACTCGCCGCCAATCCGGAAGCGATCGTCACCGCCGCGCCCGGCGCGACCAAACCCGACACGACTTTGCCGCAACTCGACACCTGGCGAGCATGGCCGGGTTTGAAAGCCGTGGCGAGCAACAATCTGTTCGCCATCGACGGCGATCTGATCAACCGCCCGGCGCCGCGCATCGCGCAAGGGGCGAAGCAGCTATGTGAAGACCTGGACGTGGCGCGTTCGCGAAGGAAGAGCGGCGCGCAGTGACGTCGATGAGCCAGCGGCGAGCCGTCAGCGCGTGGCGGTATCCGAGCGCTTGAACGGCCAGCGCTCGAACTCGGAAAGCCGCAACCGGTAACGGGCGACGTTACCCAGATAGAGATGGTCCAGATCCGACTGGATCGCGTCGACGAAAGAAGACAAATCACCCGCGGCTACGAGGTTCTGCGCAAGCGTTTCGATCTCGCCGCGCGTGCCGGCAAAGCCGCCGCGAATCACCTCCTGCACCACCTGTATCAACGCATTGCGATACTTGAGCCGGAACGCGTCCGGCTCGCCGATCGATTGTCGAATCGCCAGATAGCGTTGACACGAACGCTCGTAGGCCCAGATGAAAACGTCGCGCAGCAGCTCGACGCGATTGGTTTCGTACACGCCGAGCGTACCCTCGATATAGGCCTTCTCGGGTACGTCGACGAACGACAGCGGACACAGATTCTGCCGGATCAGCGGGATGTTCGCGGTCAGACGCGAGACCCGTTTGTTGACGTCTTCGAATGGCTGCAGGTACGGCAGGTGCACCATGCCGAAGAAAGCCTGCTCGAATGGATCGTCGATTTGCGCGGCCTTGTTCAGCAGCGCCTCGAAACATTCCGTGATCTGCTGTGGCACGGCGAGCGGAAAAAACACGGTGCCGCTGATCTCCACTTCGCGCGCGCGCAAACGGCCGCTGGCGAACGGGTCCGACATCAGGTTGTCGGAGAGAATCGCGTGGAGGTTCAGCACGGTGAAACGGTTGAAGCCAACCTCGTCGGCGCTCTCGACAATCATCTCGATCGCGGCCTTGTGGTTGAGGATCATCTGCGTTTCCTGGGCGTCCTTGCCTTCCGCGATTTGTCCTTGCTCGATCAGGCGCACGGTATCCAGCCGCGTATAAGTGTTGCCCTCGAGCCGCGACGATGCCCACGACAAATCGATCAGAAGCCTGCTCATGATGTCGCGCGCGTAGGTGCCGGCCGGCCGCGCGTCCGCCGACGTGCGGCCCCACTCATGCAGCCGTTCGCGCTGCGCCTGGGATAGGTAAGCGTCCTGATTGGGACGATAGCGTTCGAGAAATGCGCGGTTGTAGCCGACTGGCCGGCGCTCGTGCAACGGCTTGTTCACCTCTGCGCGAACTTCCAGGCCCGCGGTCGACACAGGCACGTAGGCTTCGCCTGCGGTGCTGGCGCTTGTGAGAGCCTGGTGAGGGGAAACGGCCGCGCTTGAAGCGGAAATCCGCTTATAAGCGACCGCTCGGCCGCCGCCTTCCGAGGTAATCCGGCCGGCTTCCAGCAACGCATCAAGACGGCGTTGCAGCGTGCGGCGCGGCATCGGATGCCGGCGTGCGGCAAGTGCCGCGGCAAGCGCGCGGACGCCCCGCCCCTCATCGCTTGCCGCGATGAGTTGCTCGATCAGATCCAATTCCTGTTTGATGCCGTTGCTGTTCATACGCGCCACCGGAGAGTCGATGTGGCGCGATTAACCCTATTCGCGCCACTTTTCTCATTGAATTGTGGCACAAATCGGGCTATTCGCGCCACCTTGGAGGAAAAAGTGGCGCGAATACGATTTTTCGCGACAAACCTTCAGAAAAAGTGGCGCGAATAGGAACCCAACCGGCTAGCATCCAGCCGCCGGGGGAGGCGGCAAGCCGCACACGCACAGCACTCAAGCATTCCACCTCACCAACGACCATTGCTGCGCGTCGTCGTCCCTGCGCAGCCAGACGATTCCGGCCATCTCCAGCGACCACCGCAGACAGTTCTCCAGCGGCACGTCCAGCACCAGCGACGCGATCACGCGAATCACACCGGCATGCGTGACGACATACGCCGGCGTCAATTCGCGCGTCTGCGCGAATGCCTCGAACCACGCACGCACCCGCGTGACGAATTGCGCGACGCTTTCGCCGCCATGCGCGCGCGCATGTTCGAAGTTCGCCGCCCACTCGTCCAGCAACGCACGATCGATCGCGTCCCAGCGCTGCTGCTCCCAGGCGCCGAAGTTCATTTCCTTCAGACGGTCATCGTGACTGAGCGCGCAGCCGAAATCGTTCGACATCACCGCGGCCAGGGTCGCGCAACGCGTCAACGGACTCGACATCAGGACGCGCGGTGGCGGCACCTGCAAAGTCGCGAGTTTCAACGCAAGCGCGCTTGCGGAAACCTCTACGTCCTCGGCAAGCGCTACGTCGCTATCGCCATAACACACGCCTGAATCGAGCGCGACAGCGGGATGACGGATCAGGACGATATCCATGCGAGCCCCACGAGGTAGATGCTCAATTCAAAAATCTGTTGAGCGAAGCCCAGGCAGTCACCGGTGTACCCACCGATGCGTCTGACGAAATAACGGCCCATCGCAAAACGCAGCACCGCCAGGACGGCGAGTGTCGCGCAGGCAAACCGCCAGTCGGGCCAATCAGGCCAGAACAGCCACGGCAAACCGAACACCACAGCGCAGATCAACGCGGGGGCGCTCAAGCGTTGCGCGACCGGCTTGGCCTTGCCTTCGGCACGCACATAGTCGAGCGTGGCGAGATAGCTGATCGCGCAGACGCGGCTAGCCGCATGAGCCGCAATCATCAGACTTGCCGCGCGCATCGGCGGCATGGCGGCGAGCGTTTGCCACTTCAACGCCAGCGCGATCACGAGCGCGATAGCCCCGAATGTGCCAACACGCGAATCATGCATGATGCGCAGCACGTCGTCGCGCGTATAGGCGCCACCGAACGCATCGACGCAATCGGCCAGACCGTCTTCGTGAAACGCGCCGGTGACGACGAGCGAGGCGGCCATCGACAGCAGCACCGCCACACCCGCCGGAAAGACCCGTAACGCCGCGAGATAGACCAGCGCGCTCAAGCCGCCGATCAACACGCCGACAAGCGGAAAATAGCGCGCCGCCGCGTTCAGATAGTGCGGCTCATAGCCGACCCAACGCGGCACCGGCACGCGCGTGAAATAGCCGAGCGCCGTGAAGAAGTAGCGCAGTTCCGCGAGCGGATTCATGAGCGGACCGGGCCTGCGAGTTTGCGAGGCCGCTGATCGCGAGGCTGCTTATGCATCGCGATTGGCGACACCGGCCGATTCGAAACTCGCCATCTCGCCGACGAACGCGACCGCCGCTCGCAGCAATGGCACCGCGAGCGCTGCACCGGTGCCTTCGCCGAGACGCATATCGAGCGACAACAACGGCAGCGCGCCGAAATGGTCGAGCATGCGCCGATGCCCCGCTTCATTCGACGCATGCGCGAACACGCAATACTCGCGCACGTTGGGCTCGAGCGCGTCGGCGACCAGCAACGCCGCAGTCGCGATGAAGCCGTCGACCAGGATCGTCATACGCGCTTCGCCGGCGGCGAGATACGCGCCTGCCATCATCGCGATTTCGAAGCCGCCGAACGTGGCGAGCACGTCGAGCGGATCCGTGGAGACGGCGTGACGCGCGAGCGCCGACGCGAGCACGTTGCGCTTTTTCGCGAGCCCCGCGTTGTCGAGACCCGTGCCGCGGCCGACGCATTCGTCGATCGGCACACCGCACAGGCGGCTCATCAAACACGCGGCCGACGACGTATTCGCAATCCCCATCTCGCCGAAGCCGATTACGTTGCTGCCGAGCGCCGCGTGATGCCGCACGCGAGCGGCGCCCGCTTGCATCGCCGCAAGCGCCTCGCCGCGCGTCATGGCGGGTTCGTGCGCGAAGTTGCGGGTGCCGGCCGCGACCGGAATGTCGATCAGACCTTCAGTGGACGGCAACGGTGTCGCGATCCCCGCATTGACCACTTCGAGTTCGGCACCGGCAACGCGGCTCAACGCATTGATCGCCGCGCCGCCCGCGAGGAAGTTGGCGACCATCTGCGCGGTCACGGCTTGCGGATAGGGACTCACACCTTCATTAGCAATGCCGTGATCGCCGGCAAATACGATCATCGCCGGACGTTCGACCGTGGGACGCGTGGTGCGCTGGATCAAACCCATTTGACGCGCCAACCCCTCGAGCCGGCCGAGGCTGCCGGGCGGCTTGGTCTTGGTATCGATAATGTGTTGCAGTTCGTCGCGCAACGTTTGATCGAGCGGTTCGACCTCGGGCAATCGCAGCAAACCTGGCAAAGAAGTCATAGACGTTTTTCGGAAGAGAGAATGTTTTTTGTGAAGCGCTTATGCAGCGCTTATAAAGCGTTTAACTTGCCCGAGTGTCATAACCGCCCGGCGATTCGTGCCGCGAGCGCGGCGCGGGAATCAACGCCTCATGCTCGCCGTCGCGAATCAGAATCAACGGATAGCCGAATGCACGGCTTGTCAGCTCGGGCGTCAGTACGTCTTGCACCGGCCCGGCATAGGCACCGCCGTCGCCGTCGAGCAGCAGCGCATGCGTCGCGAAGCGGCGCCCGAGATTCAGGTCGTGACACGAAAACATCACTGTACGCCGAGGCTCGCGCGTCCAGGCGGTCAACGCGTCGAGGCAGTCGATCTGATGATGCAGATCGAGATGCGATAGCGGTTCGTCGAGCAGCAACAACGGCGCTTGCTGGCACAACACCGCGGCCAGCGCGACGCGTTGCCGTTCGCCGCCCGAGAGCGACAGCACGTCGCGCGCGGCGAATTCGGCAAGGCCTAGCGCATCCAGCGCGGCATGCGCGGCAGCGCGATCGGCCTCACGCTCCCAGCCCCAGCCGGTCAGATGCGGAAAGCGGTTGAGCATCACGATATCGAGCACGCTCGCACTGAACGCATCGTGCGCGCTTTGCGGCATCAATGCGCGACGCTGCGCGAGCGGCAGCGGCTGCCAGTCGGCGAGACGCACGCCATCGAGTTCGACGTGCCCAGCCGACGGATGCAAGAGGCCGGCGAGCGTCGAGATCAGCGTCGTCTTGCCCGCACCGTTCGGGCCGGCGATACACCAGATCTCGCCTTCGTAGAACGTATGCGTGAACGCATCGAGCAGTGTTCGCGAGCCAGCGCGCAACGTGACACGTTGCGCGCTGAGCGTGGCATGGGTGGAGTTGGGTGCTTGCATCATCGGCGCCTGCGCAACAGCATCCACAAAAACACCGGCACGCCGACGATCGAGGTAATCACGCCGACCGGCAATTGCGCCGGCGCGACCACGATGCGCGCGATCAGATCGGCGCCCATCACCGCGACACCGCCACCGAGCGCGGCGGCCGGCAGCAGCATGCGCTGATCGTTGCCGAACGCGAGCCGCAGCATATGCGGCACCACCAGGCCGACAAAGCCGATGGTGCCGGCTGTCGTCACTGCCGCGGCCGCCGCCAGCGACGCCACCAGATACACGCGCAAGCGCAGCGGCATCACCGCGACGCCGAGCGCCTGAGCGGCGGCATCGCCACGCAGCAGCACATTGAGCCGCGGCGCCGCGGGCACGATTGCGATCAGCACGACGAGCAGCGCGGCGAGCGCGGTCCATGGCATCGCGCCGCCGTTGAGGTCGCCGGTCAGCCAGAACAGCATGCCGCGCAGGCGATTGTCGGGCGCAATGTTGAGCAGCAACGTGATGACGGCGCCCCAACCGGCCGCGATCACCGCGCCGGTCAACAGCAAACGCGGCGACGTATCCTGCGGCTCGCCGCGCCACAACTCGCGGCGCGCCAGACCGAGCACCAGCAGGATCGACACGAATGCCCCCGCGAACGCGCTTGCATCGACGATCCACCACGCGCAACCGACGATCATCGCGACGAGGGCAAAAGTCGCCGCGCCGCCCGACACGCCTAACACGTAGGGCTCGGCCAACGGATTGCGCAGCAGCACCTGCAACAACGCCCCGGCTAACGCGAGCAACGCGCCGCACGCGAAGCCGGCGACCGCGCGCGGCAAGCGCAGCGTGCGCACGATCTCGCCTGCAAGATCGGCTGACTCGACATGCGACGGCATGAGCGCCGCCAGCACGCGCGCGGGCGCGAGCGGCACGCTGCCGAGCGCGAGCGACGCCATCAGCACAGCCAGCGCGAGCACGGCAAGCGCGAGCCAGATCGCAGCCGCGCGCTTCGCGCTCATGACGGGCATCGCCGTCGTGATCATCGGACCCGAGCTGCGGTTCATTCGTGCAATCTCAGGCAGGCGCGCTCGTCACTGCTGCTGCCAACCGACCGTGAGATACGCACCGCGCCGCGGCGAGTTATACGAGTAGGCCGTTTCATAGTCCTTATCCAACAGGTTCTGGATTTGCGCGGCCACGTACCACGCCTTCGTGATGTTGTAGCGCGCCGACAGATTCACCACACCGTAGCCGCCCAACTTGCCGCTGCTATCGTCGCGCGCGCCGCTGACGATCCACTCGCCGCCGACACGCCACCCCGCCATACTGCGATTCACCGCCAGCGACGCGAAACGCCGCGCACGCCGTACGAGGTCGACATCGTTGTCGAGATCGACGGGATTTTGCAGCGTCACCGAGGCGCGCACATCCGTCTTGCCGACATGACCGCTCCACGACCCCTCGAGCCCCTGCACCTTCGCGTGTCCGACGTTCTCTGCCAGATAGATGCCCGGCGTGACCTGCTGGTAGTTGATCAGATTCGAATAGCGTGTCTGGAACGCGCTCAGGCGCATCACGCCAAGCGCGGCCGACGCATACTGCAACGCGGCTTCGATCGAATGACTGCGCTCAGGTTGAATCGACGGATTGCCGCTGATCGGATAGTACAGATCGTCGAAGCTCGGCGCGCGAAACGCATCCGAATAGCTTGCGCTCACCTTCCAATGCTCGGTGATGTCGAAGGCGTAACCGAGATAGTAACTGTTCGCCCCGCCGAAATCGGAATACTGGTCGCGCCGCACGTTGGCCTGAATCTGGCTGCGCCCAAAACGCCCCGTAAAGCCGGCGAAACCCGAATTCACATGCCGGTCGGGGGCCGCGAACGTATCCGAGTCGAGGCTCTGGTCGAGATGCTCATAGCCGACCTGCAGCTTCTGCTGCGCGGCGAGCGCGAAATCGTTCTGCCACGTGTACTGGCGATTGTCGGTATCGAAGCGGCCGTTGTACACGCCGTTGGTGTTCGACACGCTGCGGTCGTCGCCTTCGGCGACGATAAAGTGGGTGGTCCACCAGCCGGTCACCTTGCCGTTCGCGAACACCGACATTTGCCGCACTTTGCTATACAGGTTGTTCAAATCGGTCGGCACGCCGTACGCGTTATCGTAGCTATTGTTGCCGTTCGACTGGAAATACGTGACGCCTGCGTCCCACTTGTCATTGAACTTGTGACGCAACGAGGCAGAGATGCTCTCGTTCAGATAGCCGTTCGCATTCGGATTCGCGTTGGGCGCCTCACTGGGATTGAGCGACGAGAAGCCGTCGTCTTTCGAGCGCGCGAGAGAGATGCTGAAGGTGGTCTTGCCGTCTTTATCCAACGCACCGTTCACGCCGGCCTGCTGCGTCTGCGTGTGATAGCTGCCGTAGCCCACCGAAAAATTGAAGCGCGGCGGATGATCGCCACCGTCTTTCGTGAACACCTGCACGACGCCGCCGATCGCGCCCGAGCCGTATAACGCGGACACATTGCCGTTCACCACTTCGACGTGATTGACCTGATCGAGCGGGATCTGCGCGAGTTGCGGCGCACCGAGACTCACCGAGTCGACCCGCACGCCGTCGATCAGCACCAGCGATTGAGTCGACGATGCGCCGCGCAGGAACAGGCTCGCGGTCGAACCAGGGCCGCCCGTGCGCGAGATTTGTGCGCCGGGCACGAGTTGCAGCAGGCCGGGCAAATCGGTCGCGGTCGTGTCGGCGATATCCTGCTGATCGAATAGTGTGGTCTGCGGGATCGTATCGGCGAGCGGCTGCGGCCCGCGCCCGGCGGTGACCACAACGGGCGACAACACCGTGGGAGAAGAACTCGCCGTGCCGGTATCCGACGAACTCACTGAAGAAGAAACGGAAGAAGTAGCTGACGAAGACGCAGCCTGAGCGTGCGCATCAAGCGGCAGGCCCGCAAAGGCGAGCAACGCCGTGCGAGCGATGGGGGACAGCATGGGATGATATTCCTGTGAATAGCGTGCGCGGCCCGCTTCCCCGCAGGCCGATGCGTAACGAGGCGCCCGCGCTTTTTACGAATTTGCGCGGCACGCACCTCTCCCTCTGGCCGGTATCCGGGCTGGCGACACATCGATCCCGCCTTCCCACGCGTGACGCGCAGTGGCACACTCGCGTGTTCAGCTTCGAACACACGATCGGGATCGACCTGCATGACGACATGCGGTCGCTTACCGTTGCGGGGGCAGCGCAGGCTGGCGCGTTCAGGCGAACGTCGCGCCCTGCTTCCCGTTTAACTGCGCGCACTGTCGATAAGCACGCGCGGGCACCAAAGTGCGGCCAGTTTAGGAGCGGCCCCGGGGTCCGTCAAGAATGGTTAATCCGTGCTCGATCTGTTCGGTTAAGTGCGGATTATTGTCCGATGCAGGCGTCGATTTTCGTCATATGGTCGATAAAAGGCTGCACAAAGCGAGGTTGTTACGTCTCGAAACGAGACAATTATCGGAACCTGCGACATTCCGCGCTAAAATGCGAGGTCTTTAGAGGACGCAGCACATGCTCACCGAACTCGAAACACTTTCACAAAATATCGGCAAGCTGATTGCGATCAGCCAGCGCCACAATGAAGCGCGACTCGCGCTCGAAGAGCAGCTCGGCCAAATGCGCGCCGATGCGGAGGCCACGCGTACTGAACTCGCGTTGCTGCGCGAGGAACGCGATGCGCTGCAAGCGGAACGCGACGCGCTGTCGGCGAAGATCGACGACGCACAGGTACGCCTGAATGCGATTCTCGAAAAACTGCCGCGGGCACGCGCGCAGAGCGAGCCTGATAATCAGCTCGACCTGCTCGAACCCGCACAGCACGAGGTCGAAGCGGACAGCGCCGCCACCCGCCACGGAGAAAATGCATGACCACAAAGCAGATCGAAGTATCGATTCTCGGCGTGCCGTATCGTCTCGCCTGCTCGCCGGAAACCGAAGCAGCACTGCTCGAGGCGGTGGCACGCGTGGACGCCGAAATGTCGAAGATCCGCAATAACAGCAACGTGCGCGGCACGGATCGCATTGCCGTCATGGCCGCGCTGTCGCTGGCATCGGAACTGCTTAAGCTGCAAACGAGCGTGCGACACGGAGAAGCATTTCCCGCTGAAGAAATCCGGCGTACAATGCGTCAAATGAACGAACAACTGGGTGCTGTGATTCAGCAGTACAGCATGCAGTAAGTATCTAGCGGCTGGTCTTGGGACCGGCTGCGGATTCAAACAAAATGCATGAGCAAAGACTCAGCAAGTGTTTGAGTTCAATCGGTTTAGCTTCCCTGCCTGGTTTGCCAAGGTCATATATTCCTTGAACCAATGCCATGTGCACGGTTGTGGAAATTTGTAGCACGGGTGTGCGCGTCACTCTGTCTGATGTACCCGAAGTGCTGCTAACTGCGACCAATTCTGAACCCCCGGTTCAGGATGCCGGCCTAGCGGCTAAGGCGGGGACCTTATTTAGAACGGCATCGGACTTTGGTTCGGTGCCGTTTTTCTTTGGGCTCCGGTTTTTTCTTTCGTATCTTCAACCTCTCTACGTTCAATTCGATTCATGCGCTACTGGCTAATGAAGTCCGAACCGGACGAAGCAAGCATCGACCATCTCGCCAACGCACCGCAACGCACGTTGCCGTGGACCGGCGTGCGCAACTATCAGGCGCGCAACTTCATGCGCGACATGATGCAGGTCGGCGACGGCGTGCTGTTCTATCACTCGAGTTGTCCGGAGCCGGGCATCGCGGGGCTCGCCGAAGTGTCGTCCACCGCTTATCCAGATCCGACGCAGTTCGACAAGAAGAGTCCCTACTTCGATCCGAAGTCGTCGCAGGAAACGCCGCGTTGGCTACTCGTCGACGTGGTATTCAAGAAGAAGATCCCGTTGATTCCGCTTGCCGCGTTGCGCGAGCATGAAGAACTCGCGGACATGCGCGTGCTGGCAAAGGGCAACCGTTTGTCGATCACACCGGTGACCGAAGCCGAATGGCGCTTCATCACAAAGCGGCTTGTTTAAAGCTGCATTTGCACGTGCGGCGCGTTGTCGCTGCCGCACATGCAAAACAGAAGCAAACCAGGACTCAAACGTTAAAGCTACGTCAAATTGGGGAACCAAGCCGAGGTTACAAGCGCCTAACGGACTCGCAAACGGGACTTGCAAACGCCGTGCCATTGCATCCCGTTCGCTCCAATCGCGCATAACCTGTTCAAGCAAGGAGTCCAGGAATGACAAAAAACACTGCACGTGCACTCGCACTCGCTCTTGTGTGCGTGGCCCCTGCCGCCCTCGCATTGACGCCGGCCATGGCGCGCGCCCAAGGCGTGACGCAATATCAGCCGGCCGGCGTGCTGTCGCTGAATGCACAGGCAAGCGCGGACGTGCCGCAAGACGTTGTCGATATCACGCTGTTTTATGAGCAGCAAGCGAGCGATCCGTCGGCGCTCACGTCAACGCTGAATCAGCACGCCGATTCGGCGCTGCAAAAGGCCAAGGGTGTGAATGGCGTGACCGCGCGGACAGGTTCGTTCTCGATCTATCCGTCCACCGACCGCGACGGCCGCATTTCCGCGTGGCGCGGCCGTACGGAAGTCGTGCTCAAGTCGCACGACTTCGCCGCCGCGTCGAAGCTCGCTGGTGAGATGGCATCGATCATGCAGGTCGGCAACGTGCAATTCTCGTTGTCGCCCGAAGCGCAGCGCGCTGCCGAACAGAAGCTCACCGGCGAAGCAATCAAGTCGTTCCGCGAGCAGGCTTCTTCGTCGGCGCAGGCGTTCGGCTACAGCGGCTATTCGATTCGCGAAGTCAACGTCGGGCATAACGGCGTCATGCCGCGTCCCATGATGATGATGAGCGCACGCGCAATGAGCGCCGACGCGAAGGCCTCGGCACCGGTGCCGATCGAAGGCGGCATGTCGACGGTGACGGTCAATGTGTCGGGCTCTGTGCAGATGAAGTAACGCGCTTTACACTTTACGCTGTACGTACCTGCTGCAAAAGAAAACGCCACGGCATGCCGTGGCGTTTTTCATTGGCTACGATAAACCGTAGCGTTAGTTCGTGCTGACCGCCCGCGCCGGCTCACGGCGCGCATGACCATAGAATCACACAAACGATATACCGTAGTGATCAGTTCGCGCCGACCGCCTGAGCCTGCTGACGGCGCGCGCGGCGATACGCCCACACCAGCATGACGATGCCCGCGAGAATCATCGGCAGCGAGAGCCATTGGCCCATCGAGAGGCCCATTGCCAGAAGCCCAAGGAAATCGTCCGGCTCACGCGCGAACTCCACCGTGAAGCGCGCGAGCCCGTAGCCGATCAGGAACACCGCCGAGATCGCGCCCATCGGCTTCGGTTTGCGCGAGAAGAAAAACAGCACGAAGAACAACGCGACGCCTTCGAGGGCAATCTCATACAACTCCGATGGATGGCGCGGCAGCATGTGATATTGCGCAAACACTTCGTTCAGATGCCACTGCGCGGCCAGTTGCGGATGCGCGGTAAGCCACGCGGCGTCATCGGGCGCGGCGCCCGGAAACAGCATCGCCCACGGCGCCGCCGGATCGGTCACGCGCCCCCACAATTCGCCGTTGATGAAGTTGCCGAGGCGCCCTGCCGCGAGCCCCGTCGGCACCATCGGAGCGACGAAATCGGTGACTTGCAGCCACGAGCGCTTGCGTTGATACGCGAACAGCACCATCGCCAGCGTCACGCCGAGGAAGCCGCCGTGAAACGACATGCCGCCTTCCCACACCTTGAAGATGTCGAGCGGATGCGCGAAATAGAAACTCGCCTTATAGAACAGCACATAGCCGAGCCGGCCCCCGAGAATGGTGCCGATCACGCCGTAGAACAGCATGTCGTCGATGTCTTTGACGGTCCAGCCTTGCGCGGCGACGTACGGCAAACGCAGCCGCAGCCGGCCGACGACGATCGCCGCGATAAACGCGACGAGGTACATCAGTCCATACCAGCGCACAGCGAGCGGCCCCAGATGAATGGCAACGGGGTCGAAATTCGGGTGAATGAGCATCGTGTTGTTATGGGCAGTTCAGGTTCAGAAGCGGATTTTCCAGTAGCGGGCGGCGCGCGCATCATGCGGCGCATGCATTGGACGGTTCGGCGTGAAATGCGTTCGCGACGCGCCTATCGAAGCGACCCAGGCGACGCAACAACCTGCGCCTCGACCGTGGCCGCATGCGCGCGCACGATCTCGATGAAGCCGGCCAACACCGGGCTCACCTCCGCCGTGCGCCAGACGAGTCCCGTCTCGATCGCCGGCACCGACTCGGAGAGCGGCCGGTACACGACACCGGTGCGGCGCAGATTACGCAACGATTGCGGCACCAGTGCGACACCCATTCCGGCCGACACGAGGCTCACGATCGTCTGCATCTGAATCGCCTCCTGCCCGACCCGGGGCGCGAGGCCCGCCACGCCGTAGCAATCCATAATGATGTCATAAAAGCCTGGCGCCAGACGTCTTGGGAAGATGACGAGCGGCGCATCGGCGACGTCGCGCAGGCTGATCGGCGTGTCCAGCCACTCGGCGCGCGCTTCGGCAGCGCCGCCCACGCGCGCCGCCATGTCCGACGACATCGCGATCACCAGCGGTTCGCGCGCGATCGGCAGCCATGAGAGCTGGGTGGCGTGCCGCGACGGCAGCGGCGCGATCACCAGCCCCGCATCGATGCGCCCGGCTACCAGTTCGTCGACCTGCACGTCGCTGGTCGCCTCGGTCAACTCCAGCCGCACGCGCGGATGACGCGCGCCGAAATCGCGCAGCAACAGCGGCAGCAGGCCGTAATCCGCCGTGGAGACGAACGCCAGCGACAATACGCCCGCTTCGCCGCGCGCCAGACTCTGCGCCAACGGCCGCAGCCCCTCGGCGCTCGCCAGCAGGCGCTGCACTTCGGGCAGCAGATCCGCGCCCACCGGCGTCAGTTCGACCGAGCGCTTGGTGCGCGCGAACAGCGCGACGCCGAGCGTCTCCTCCAGCGCGCGAATGGCCTGCGACAACGGCGGCTGCGTCATCGAGAGGCGCGCGGCCGCCCGCCCGAAGTGCTTTTCTTCGGCGACGGTGACGAAATAGCGCAACTGGCGCAGGTCTGGGATAGCAGGCAACATGATTAATATATTTTACGACCTAATCCAGCCTGAATAATATATTGGACACGCGCTTCGCAAAACTGCATCCTTGCGCGACACGTCGGAACTAAACTGGACTGACGTAGCCGGCGAGCCTCCCGCCGCGCGCGAGGCAGCGAAACAGCAAAGCGCGCAGCGAACCCGCCGCACAGATCAAAACAAAACAGATTGGAGTTCCCCATGGCATACAACCGTCGTTCGAAGAACATCACGCAAGGCGTGGCGCGTTCGCCGAACCGCTCGATGTACTACGCACTCGGCTATCAGAAGGAAGATTTCGACAAGCCGATGATCGGCATCGCCAACGGTCACTCGACCATCACGCCGTGTAACGCCGGCCTGCAGCGTCTGGCCGACGCGGCAGTCGTCGCGGTCAAGGGTGCCGACGCGAATCCGCAGATCTTCGGCACGCCGACGATCTCGGACGGCATGTCGATGGGCACTGAAGGCATGAAGTACTCGCTGGTGTCGCGCGAAGTGATCGCCGACTGCATCGAGACCTGCGTGCAAGGCCAATGGATGGACGGCGTGGTCGTGATCGGCGGCTGCGACAAGAACATGCCGGGCGGCATGATCGGCCTCGCGCGCATGAACGTGCCGGGCATCTACGTGTATGGCGGCACGATCCGTCCGGGCAACTGGAAGGGGACGGACCTGACCATCGTGTCGTCGTTCGAAGCGGTCGGCGAATTCACGGCAGGCCGGATGTCGCAGGAAGATTTCGAAGGGGTCGAAAAGAACGCATGCCCGTCGACGGGTTCGTGCGGCGGCATGTACACCGCCAACACGATGAGCTCGTCGTTTGAAGCACTGGGCATGTCGCTGCTGTATTCGTCGACGATGGCCAATCCGGACCAGGAAAAGGTCGACTCGGCGGCCGAATCGGCGCGCGTGCTGGTCGAAGCGGTCAAGAAGGACCTGAAGCCGCGCGACATCATCACGAAGAAGTCGATCGAAAACGCCGTGGCCGTGATCATGGCGACCGGCGGTTCGACCAACGCCGTGCTGCATTATCTGGCGATCGCGCACGCGGCCGAGGTGGAATGGAGCATCGAAGACTTCGAGCGCATGCGCAAGAAAGTGCCGGTGATCTGCAACCTGAAGCCGTCGGGCCAGTTCGTCGCGACCGATCTGCATAAAGCAGGCGGCATTCCGCAAGTCATGAAGATTCTGCTCGACGCAGGTCTCTTGCACGGCGATTGCATCACGATCACCGGCAAGACGCTGGCCGAAGAACTGAAGGACGTGCCAAGCAAGCCGCGCGCCGATCAGCAGGTGATTTTCCCGATCGAGAAGGCGCTGTACAAGGAAGGCCACCTCGCGATCCTGAAGGGCAACCTGGCACCGGACGGCGCCGTCGCCAAGATCACCGGCCTGAAGAACCCGGTCATCACCGGCCCGGCCCGCGTGTTCGACGACGAGCAAAGTGCGCTGGAAGCGATCCTGGCCGACAAGATCAAGGCCGGCGACGTCGTCGTGCTGCGCTACCTCGGTCCGAAGGGCGGCCCCGGCATGCCGGAAATGCTCGCCCCCACTTCGGCGATCATCGGCAAGGGCCTCGGCGAAACCGTGGGCCTGATCACCGACGGCCGCTTCTCGGGCGGCACGTGGGGCATGGTGGTCGGTCACGTCGCACCGGAAGCGTTTGTGGGCGGCACGATCGCATTCGTGCAGGAAGGCGATTCGATCACGATCGATGCGCACAAGCTGCTGCTGCAACTGAACATCGACGACGCCGAACTGGAACGCCGCCGCGCCGCATGGCAAGCGCCGAAGCCGCGTTACACGCGTGGCGTGCTGGCGAAGTACTCCGCGTTGGCGCTGCCGGCCAACAAGGGCGCTGTCACGGGCTGATCGCGCATCGAGCATGCGCAGATTCGCCTCGATTCGAGGCGGATTAACGCACCGCCCGGCGCTACGAAGAAGCCACATAAGAGCCACATAAGAGCGCAAAGGGGCGCACGGAATACCGTGCGCCCCTTTCCTTTTATAATGCCTGAACCACGAGTCGGGCACCTGCACCGACGGAGACCATAATGAAATCAATGTCGTATGCAGCGCTTGCGGTGGCCAGTGTGTTGATCGCCGCATCAGGCGCGGGCAGTTCGGCGCACGCGGAGGCCGCTCAAGGCCTCGCGCTTGCCCAGCAGCAGAACTGCATGAGCTGTCACTCGGTGACGCGTCCAATCATGGGGCCGGCGCTGCACGATGTCGCCGCGAAATATTCCGGACGCGAAGATGCCGCTACGTATCTGAAGCACAAGATTATGGATGGCAGCACGGGCGTGTGGGGAGCGGTGCCGATGCCCGCGAATACGCAACTCACGCCCGATCAGGCGGCCTTGCTGGCGAGCTGGGTATTGACACTTAAATGAAGACGCTTAAATAAAAAAGGCGCCCGGATAAAGAAGCGCCCTCTTCCCTGTTTAAGCGCTGCCCGAGCGCCGCGCGATCTCTTCCTCTACCGCTTCACGTGCCCAACCGGTCATTTCCGCCTCCAGCGTCAGCGCCACTTCGCGCGTGATCTGGTTGACGAGCCATGCGGTGTGCTCCTGCAACGCGTCTCGGCAGCGCGCTTCGATAAGGCCGCGCCCCTCTCCCGTCAGGAAGCTCGCGAACCTTCCGCGCAGACGTTCGGCGATCGCATCGGCATCGAGGTTCGCATGAGCCGGAGCCGGTGCCTCGTGCACGAAATCCGGCGGCACGACCGCACCGGCCTCGATCGGCGCACGCGGCTCAGCCCGATCGAACACCCCCGCTGACGGCGCGGCGAACGCAGGCTCTCGCCCGTGCTCCGCTTCAATGGCCTTTGACGACTTATGCGGTTTTTTTGCGCGTACATGCGGTTGCGGCGCGAGCGTGGGCTCGGTTGCATGCGCGGGCTCCGGTGCAAGGGTCGGTTCTTGCACAAAAGTCGGTTCTTGCGCAGTGGCGGGTTCGCGCGCCGGCTGCGTCGACGGTGCGGCCGTATCGCTTTGCGCGTGGCGCGCCTGAGCGGGATCGCCCTGCACGAGAATCTCGTGCAGAACGG
Source organism: Paraburkholderia sp. IMGN_8 (assembly GCF_038050405.1). NCBI lineage: Bacteria > Pseudomonadati > Pseudomonadota > Betaproteobacteria > Burkholderiales > Burkholderiaceae > Paraburkholderia > Paraburkholderia sp. IMGN_8. Next base: position 3,556,017 of record NZ_CP150900.1, read on the forward strand.
GGATCGATTTATCGTGGGGATCGGACACGCGCAGCCTCCGTTTGGTGGGTCGAAGCTGAGGCAGACCGCGCACGCGCCGCATTCGACACGATAAGGCACGAAGATACGACGCGGCGCGGCACGGGATGAAAGCTAGCTGCCTTGCTTGTAGTTGTTCAAAGCATAGCCGCGATCGCGGTAGAAACGATAGCGTTCGCGGCCCGCAGCGAGTTCGTCGTGCGTGTTACCGACCACTTCCAGCAATCTTTCGAAGCGCGCGAACTGCGCCGGTACCGAAGCGCCGAGATTGAGCAACACCTGATGGTGCGGCACATCATCGAGATTCGACGCCAGCACGATCGGCGTTTCTCCGGCGAGCGGCGAGCCCGCCATGCAATGCGGCACGAAGTCGAGCGGCGAGAATGTCCACAGCTGCTCGTCGACAGCCCGCAAGCGCGGCGGCTCGGCCAGCACGATGGTCGGCTGGCCCGCCAGATACGCCTTGCGGATCAGGCGGCACGCATACAGCAACGAATCGCCGACGTTCGAGTGAAAGTCGATTCTCGTCATCGGCGGCTCCGCTTTGCGTCTACCGCAACTTTACTGCAATGCGTCATTGTGCGGCGCGGTCGATCAGGAACTGCGCGAGCAACGGCACCGGGCGGCCAGTGGCGCCCTTCGCCGCGCCGCTCCTCCACGCCGTGCCGGCGATGTCCAGATGCGCCCACGGATACGCTTCGGCGAAACGCGACAGGAAGCACGCCGCCGTCACGCTGCCCGCCGGACGGCCGCCGATGTTGGCAAGGTCCGCGAAGTTCGACTTGAGCTGCTCCTGATACTCCTCGTCGAGCGGCAGACGCCAGGCCGGATCGGACGCTTCACGCGACGCGTCGAGCAGCTCGCCCGCCAGCGCGTCGTCTTTCGAGAACAAACCGCTGTTGTGATGGCCCAGCGCGATGATGCAGGCACCCGTCAGCGTGGCGATGTCGATCACCGCTGCCGGCTTGAAGCGCTCGGCATAAGTCAGCGCGTCGCACAGGATCAGCCGGCCTTCGGCGTCCGTGTTCAGCACTTCGATCGTCAGGCCCTTCATGCTGGTGACGATGTCGCCCGGCTTGGTGGCGGTAGCCGACGGCACGTTCTCGACAGCCGGAATGATGCCGACGACGTTGATCTTCAGGCCCATTTCGGCGACTGCGCGCAACGTGCCCAGCACCGAACCGGCGCCGCACATGTCGTACTTCATCTCGTCCATGCCTTCGCCCGGCTTGAGCGAAATGCCGCCGGTGTCGAACGTGACGCCCTTGCCGACCAGCACCACCGGCGCGGCTTTCGCGGCACCGCCGTGGTACTGCAGCACGATGAACTGCGCCGGTTCGACCGAGCCGGCCGTGACCGACAGGAACGAGCCCATCTTGAGCGCTTCAGCCTGCTTTTCGCCGAGCACTTCGACCTTCAGCTTCCAGTCCCTGGCGAGCTTCTTCGCGGTGTTGGCGAGGTAGGTCGGCGTGCAGACGTTGCTCGGCAGGTTGCCGAGGTCGCGCGTCAGATCCATGCCGTTGGCAAGCGCGGCGCCCTGCTTCGCGGCGAGCTTGGCGGCTTTCTCGTCGCCGGTATTGACGCTGAAGACGATGCGCTTCAACGCGCGCGCCGAATTGTCCGGCTTGCTCTTCATCTGCGTGAACTTGTAGGTCAGCTCGCGCAGCGCTAGGATCGCGGCGCGCACGCCCCAATCGGCCGAGCGCTCGAGGATCGGCAGTTGTGCGAGCGTGAAGGTGACCTGGACGATCTTGGTGGGGAGCAATGCGCGCCAGGCGGCCCGCACGGCTTCGCCGTAGGCTTTCTGGCTGAAAGCATCCTGTTTGCCGAGGCCGACCAGCAGCACGCGCGAGGCGCCGATGCCGGACACTTCGTGCAGGAACAGCGTGGTGCCGGCCTTGCCGTCCATGTCGCCGGCTTTGATGATGCGGGTCAACAGGCCCTTGGTAGCCGCGTCGATTTCCAGCGCAGCGCCCGAGAGCGTTTGCGACTCGAACACGCCGATTACGATGCAATCGGATTTCCCGGTCAGGAAACCGTTTGACGAGCCTTTGGTCCAATCACAGGCTTTTATGCTAAAGTCCATCGCGCTTGTCCTCGGATAAAATCTGGGCTTAGGATGAAAGCCGCAATTATCCGCTATTTTTCCCGCGGCGGCTGCACCGGGGGCGTGACGGGAAGCAATCCGCACGCCACTGAGAGCACCCCCTCTCATCATCAATAATGATCTTCGAACGCTCCCTCCAGCGCGAACTCGCGTATACGGCTGGTGCCGTGTTCATGGTTCTCCTCACGCTCGTGCTGACGACGATGATGATCCGCATCGTCGGCTTCGCAGCCTCGGGCGAGATCGATCCGCGCGACGTGCTGGTGCTGATCGGCCTGACCGTGATCGGCTATCTGGCGATCATGCTCGTCGCGACCCTGTTCGTGTCGATCCTGTTCGTCCTGACGCGGTGGTACAAAGACTCCGAGATGGTCGTGTGGCTGTCCTCGGGGGTCAGTTTGACCCGCTTCATCAAGCCAATCGGTATTTTCGCCACGCCGATCATCATCCTCATCATGTTTTTCGTGTTCGTCGGCTGGCCGTGGTCGAATCAGCAGAGCAAGCTGATCCGCGCGCGCTTCCAGCAGCGCGACGAGGTCTCGCTGCTGGCGCCGGGCCAGTTCCGCGAGTCGGCCACCAGCCACCGGGTGTTCTTCATCGAAAAGATGTCGCCCGATCAGGGGCACGTCGAGAACGTGTTCGTGACCAGCACCGAGAACGGCAAGGTCAACGTGGTGGTGTCGAAGAACGGCCATACCGAGACGCATAAGAACGGCGACCGCTTCGTGGTGCTGGAAAACGGCCGCCGCTACGACGGCGAACCGGGGCACCCGGATTTCCGCATCATGGAGTTCGAGCGCTATGGCGTGAAGATCCAGAGCCAGCCGGTCGTCAGTACGCCGACCACCACCGGCACGCCAACGCTCGATCTGTTCCGCAATCCGACCCGCGAAAACCTCGCCGAATTTGCATGGCGCGCGGGGCTGCCGCTGATCGCGATCAACCTGGTGCTGCTGGCGATTCCGCTTGCGCACCAGAACCCGCGGCGCAGCCGCACGATCAATCTGGTGATGGCCGTCCTGATCTATCTGACGTATTCGAATCTGTTGAACGTGGTGCAGTCGTGGATCGAGCAAGGCAAGATGTCTTTCGGGGTTGGGCTCGTGAGCTTGCACATCCTGGTGGCGGTGGTCGTCGCGTTCATCTTCTGGCTGCGCGTGCGCAATCGGCCGCTGTTCACGCGGGCGATGTTCAGCCGTTCGTCGCAGGGAGCCTGACCGATGCGCATCTATGAAAAGTACTTCGCGCGTCAGGTTTACCTCACGTTCGTCTTTATTCTGTTCGCGTTTTCGGGCCTGTTCTTCTTCTTCGACCTGATCAACGAACTAAACTCCGTCGGCCACGGCAACTACAAGTTCCAGTACGCGGTGCTGCGCGTCGCCTTGCAGACGCCGTCGCGTTTCTACGAAATCATTCCGGTGGCTGCGCTGATCAGCGCGATCTACGTATTCGCGCAGATGGCGGCGAACTCCGAGTACACGATTTTCCGCGTGTCGGGCCTCGCGACCAATCAGGCGCTGCGCTCGCTGCTGAAGATCGGCATTCCGCTGGTGTTCCTGACCTACCTGATCGGCGAAGTGGTCGGTCCGTACACGGATCAGTTGTCGGAACGCGTACGGCTGGAGGCGTTGGGGTCGTCGGTATCGAGCAATTTCGAGTCGGGCGTCTGGGTGAAGGACACGCTCACCGCGCGCGCGGACGGCGAGCAGGTGACGCGTTTTGTGAACGTCGGCGAGCTGAAGCCCGACGCGACCATCAGCAACGTGCGGATTTACGAGTTCGATTCGAAGTTCCGGCTCTCGAACGTGCGGATGGCGAAAAGCGGCACGTACCAGCCGCCGGGGCATTGGCAACTGACCGGCGTGACCGATACCCAATTGTTCGACGTCCCCCCTCCTCCGGGCACCCCGACCGACGTGTTGAATCCGGTGTATCGCGCGAAGCAGGTGGAATTGCCCGAGTATTCGTTGCGCTCGGAACTGACGCCGCAGATTTTGTCTGTGCTGCTGGTGTCGCCTGACCGGATGTCGATGTTCAACCTGTTCCGTTACATCCAGCATTTGACCGAGAATCGTCAGGACACCCAGCGGTATGAGATTGCGCTGTGGCGCAAGCTGCTGTATCCGTTTGCGGTATTCGTGATGCTGGTGTTGTCGTTGCCGTTTGCGTATTTGCATACGCGGGCCGGCGTGGTTGGTGTGAAGGTTTTCGGCGGGATTATGCTGGGGATGAGTTTTCAGCTGTTCAATACGCTGTTCTCGCATATCGGCACGTTGAATACCTGGCCGGCGCCGTTGACTGCGGCTACGCCTGGGTTGGTGTATCTGGTGCTGGGGCTGGTTGGGTTGAGGTGGGTTGATCGCCATTAGGAGCCTTTGTCATGGCTACGCATGGGATGGTGTTGTTCGCGCATGGCGCGAGAGATGTTCGCTGGCGCGAGCCGTTTGAGAGGTTGGCCGATAAGGTTCGCGGTAGTGCTGCCGCTGGGCCGGTTTTGCTGGCTTTTCTCGAGTTGATGGAGCCTGATCTGCCTACAGCTGTGGGTTCTCTTGTCTCCGACGGGTGTTCTGCTGTTACCGTCGTGCCTGTGTTTTTTGGGCAAGGTGGGCATGTTAGGGCGGATTTACCTGCGGTGATTGAGCGCTGTCGCGGGTTGTATCCCTCCATTGAGATTAAGTGCGCCACTGCCGTTGGCGAGGATGATTCTGTTCTCGATGCGGTGGCTAGTTATTGCCTTCGGCAGGTTTGAGGTTTTTGCCTTTGGCGGCGGCATTGTCTGTGTGCCTGCGGCGGTGGCCTTTCCTTGATTTGTTATTGGTTTATTAGCGTCGCCCCTGTGCGGGGCAGGCACTTACTTTCTTTGCCGCCGCAAAGAAAGTAAGCAAAGAAAGCGGCCCAAACCGCTAATTCTTAAGCGGGTCCCCTGGCTTGGAGGAGGCAGTGGAGCATCTGGAATCGGTGTTCTCGCACACTCCGCGTGAGTGACAAGGCAGTCATACTTCCGGCGGCGCTGCGCGCGCCGTAGCGGTAGTTCAAAAAACCATCGGTCTTCTTCGCGCTTGCGCGTTGGCTAAGCGCGGGCATGCGGTTGCGCGACTCGCGGCTGGGTAATCGGGCGCGCCGTAACAGTACTTCAAAACATCACCGGTTTTTCGGCACCTCGCCAAGGCGAAGCCGATGGCCCCCACGGCAAGAGAATTACCACTGGTTTTCCTGGCAGACCGTTCCGGCGAGCACGCAGTGCGAGGCGGGAAGAATGACTGCCTTGTCACCAGGGCGGAATGTGCGAGAACACCGATTCCAGATGCTCCACTACCGTGACTGCGCGGGGAACCCGCTTAAGAATTAGCGGTGTGAAGCCGCTTTCTTTGCTTACTTTCTTTGCGGCGGCGCCCCGAAGGAAGTCCACTTGGTGGGCAAAGAAAGTAAGTGCCTGCCCCGCACAGGGGCGACACTAATAAACCAATAAGAAAACAAGGAAAGGCCAACGCCGCAGGCACACAGACAATGCCGCCGCCAAAGGCAAAAAAAAAATCAAGCCGCGACTAACATCCCATCCGCGGAGCGGACAACACCCTGCTGCCGAGCAGCAAAAGCCTCCCCGATCATCAGCAAACTAGGCTGCGAATCATCAACCCACTTTTGCGCCTCTCCGCAGGCGAGTTCTTCAAGCGTGAGGGTGAGCATCCGCTCGCGATCCGTACTACACGCCTCAACAATCGCCACAGGCGTAGAAACAGCGCGCCCAGCATCGATCAATCGCTGAGCAATCTCAACACCGCTATCGCGTCCCATATAGAACACGAGCGAATCCGCATTAACCTGCTCACGAATCTCATCGGACCCGGGAGCGCGGCTAAAAGTCGCCAGAGCAACGCTCCGCGACACGCCCCGCAGGGTAAGAGAACGCTTCAAGGATGCAGCACTAGCCAGCGCAGCCGTAATACCAGGCACGACCTCGTACTCGATGCCAGCGGCTTCAAGAGCCCGCATCTCCTCATCCGCACGCCCGAACAACATCGGATCGCCGCCCTTCAGGCGAACCACCACGTCATGCTCGAGAGCAGCATCCACAATCTGCTTGTTGATGAACTGCTGCGCCGTCGAAAGCTGTCCACACCGCTTACCAACAGCAATCCGCCGCGCATGAGACGGCGCATAGTCGAGCATCGCGGGCTCGACCAGCGCGTCGTGCAGCACAACATCAGCGGCGCCCAACAGCCGTGCCCCACGCACCGTAATGAGGTCCGCAGCACCCGGCCCTGCGCCGATCAAATAAACCTTACCCATTTGCGTCAACCTGTTCGTTAGGGCACTTACGGTGCGCGGCTAGGCGTCGCTCGCTTACGCCGAAAACGCCCGAATCATGCCGGCCGCAACCGTGTGATGCGTCGCTTCGTCGATCAGCACGAATGCACCCGTGCCCTGATGCGAGTCGTACACGTCGCACACCAGCGGCTTTTGCAACGTCAACGCCACGCGGCCGATGTCGTTCATCGCCAGTTCCTTGCGATCGGTCGCCTGTGACAGCGTATGCACGTCGAGTACTTCCTTGATCGCACCGATCCGCGCAAACACCGTGTTGGTGGTCTGCTTCAACAGATACTTGCGTTGCGTCGACAGCGGCGTGTCGTCGAACCAGCACAGGTCGGCTTCCAGCTTCTTCGCCGGCTCCGGCGCCGCTTCGCTCAGCACAAACGTATCGCCGCGCGACACGTCGACGTCTTCGGCCAGACGGATCGTCACCGTTTGACCGGCAAACGCGCGGTCCACTTGCGCCGTGCCGCCCGTCACCGGCGCGATGATCTCGGCAACCGTCGCTTCGCGATTCGCCGGCAGCACGACGATCGTGTCGCCCACCTTCACTTCGCCCGCTTCGATACGGCCCATGTAGCCGCGGAAATCGTCGGCCTGGCTGCCGTCCTGACGTGCCACCCACTGCACCGGGAAACGCAGCGCCTGGCCCGTCGGAATCTCGACCGGCAACGCTTCGAGCAAGTCCAGCAGCGGTTCGCCTGCATACCACGGCATGCTTTCGCTAGCGGTCACGATGTTGTCGCCCTTGAGCGCGGACACCGGCACGAAGCGCACGTCGTTCAGGCCCAGTTGACGCGCGAGCTCCACATACGCGTCGCGGATCTCATTGAAGCGCGCTTCGCTGTAGTCGACCAGATCCATCTTGTTGATCGCCACAATCGCGTGCTGCAAGCCGAGCAGCTTGACGATCGCGCTATGGCGCTTGGTTTGCGGCAGCAGTTGCGCGACGCCGTCGACGAAAGTCACACGCGTCGCGTCGACCAGAATGATCGCCGCATGCGCGGTCGATGCACCCGTCACCATGTTGCGCGTGTACTGCTCGTGGCCCGGCGTGTCGGCGATGATGAACTTGCGCTTGGCCGTAGCGAAGTAACGGTACGCGACGTCGATCGTGATGCCCTGTTCGCGCTCGGCCTCAAGGCCGTCAGTCAACAGCGACAGATCGATTTCGTCGCCAACGGTACGCTTATTCTTCGCGCGCGACAGTGCCGAGAGCTGATCGCTCAACACTGCCTTGCTGTCGTACAGCAGGCGGCCGATCAACGTGCTCTTGCCGTCGTCGACGCTGCCCGCAGTAATGAATCGCAGCACGCCGAGGTCTTCTGGTTGATGAATATTCATGATGTTCCTTGTCCGTCTGTCGACCTGAGTTAGCGCTTCAGCGCTTACTCAGGTCCCATGCAAAGCTGTCGATCGGAGTTAGCGTGTCGACCAGAGTTGGTGCTTTAGCGCCTACTCTGGTCCCATAGCGCTTACTCCGATCCCATGCAAAGCTGTCGACCTGAGTTAGCGCTTCAGCGCTTACTCAGGTCCCATGCTTAGAAGTAACCTTGCTTCTTACGCTGTTCCATCGCGGCTTCGGAGACCTGATCGTCCATCCGCGTCGCGCCGCGTTCCGTGATTTCGGTCACGGCCGTTTCGGCGATGATCTTCTCGAGATCGTCGGCGTCGCTTTCCACCGGGCACGTGCAGCTGATGTCGCCCACGGTGCGGAAACGCACCAGCGCGGTTTCGCTGGTCTCGCCTTCACGCATCGGGGTGAGCGGCGTGACCGGCACCAACAGGCCGTTGCGGCGCACGATCTCGCGTTGATGCGCGTAATAGATCGACGGCAGTTCGAGCTGTTCGCGGGCGATGTACTGCCACACGTCGAGTTCGGTCCAGTTCGAGATGGGGAACACGCGCAGGTGTTCGCCGTTGTGCAGACGCGCGTTATACAGGCTCCACAGTTCCGGGCGCTGCGCCTTCGGATCCCATTGGCCGAATTCGTCGCGGAACGAGAAGATCCGTTCTTTCGCACGGGCCTTTTCTTCGTCGCGGCGCGCACCGCCGATCAGCGCGGTGTATTCATGTTCAGCGATCGTTTCGAGCAGCGTGACGGCCTGCGCGGCGTTGCGCGAATCCATTTCGCGACGCAGACGCACCGTGCCGCGCTTGATCGAATCTTCAACGTGACCCACCACCAGTTCAGCGCCGATTTCTTTCGCGCGACGATCGCGGAAGTCGATCACTTCGTCGTAGTTGTGGCCGGTGTCGATATGCACGAGCGGGAACGGCAGCACGGTCTTGCGGTTCGCGCCGAGGCCGAATGCCTTCAGTGCGAGGTGCAACACCACAACCGAATCCTTGCCGCCCGAAAACAGCAGCGCGGGCTTGCTGCATTCGGCGACCAATTCGCGCAGGATGTGAATCGACTCGGCTTCGAGCCAGTCGAGGTGATCCATCCGGTTCGCCGTGTTGGCAAGCGGAGCGTTGAGAGTGGAATCGAGCGTGGTGCTCATGTTTGGGTCCTTCGTTGGTTCGCCCGGCGGGCGGTTGCTCGCCGAGCGGAAGTATTCAAATCGGTATGTGCGGCGTTCAGATCAAAAGCCAGGACCTGAATACCCAAATGCGTCAGGCCGAAGCGTTTTCGCTGCTGCTGAAAGGGATCGGCGTAATCGTCGTGATGTGCAGCCCGCATTCCTTCGTATCGCGCGACTCCCACCACCAGCGCCCTGCCCGGCTGTCTTCACCGGGACGGATCGCTCGCGTACAGGGTTCGCAACCGATGCTCGGATAACCGCGTGCATGCAGCGGATTGACCGGCACGTCGAAGGCGTTGAGGTAGTCCCACACTTCGGTCTCGGTCCAGTCCGTCAGCGGATTGAACTTGGCGATGTTGCGCGCGGCGTCGTGCTCTTCCTCGTGCAATTCAGCACGCGTCACCGACTGCTCGCGGCGTTGGCCCGTCACCCATGCGCTGACATCCGACAGCGCGCGGTTCAGCGGCTCGACCTTGCGGATTTCGCAGCAGCGCTTTCGCAAATCGACGCTTTCGTAAAACGCGTTCAGACCGTGCGACCCAACATATTCTTCAACCGCAGCAGCTTGCGGATGAAACTGTTCGATCTCGTAGCCATAGCGCTCTTTCACGCGATCGAGCATGCCGAGCGTTTCCGCATGCAGACGGCCCGTATTCAGCGAGAAGATGCCGATCTTTACGCCACGCGAGAGAATCGCGTGGGTAAGCAGCATGTCTTCCGCCGCGAGGCTGCTGGCGAGCTTCACGTTCGCGTGACGCGCGGCGATCGAATCGAGCAGCGCATCGAGGCGCTCGATCTTCGCAGCGAGTTCCGGCGTGAGCGATTGTGCGTCGTGTGCGTCGCTCATACTGAGGCCTTTTCCAAAGCCGCAGCCGCGCGGCGGCGGAACAGCGGCGAAGGATTGTCGACCGCGCCCTGATACTGCACGCTGAATTCGTCGAATGCCTTGAGCGCGTCGTTGAAGTCTTTGTCTTCACGCAGCGCGTAAGCGTCAAAACCGCAGCGGAACATGAACGTCAGCTGATCGCGCAGCACGTCGCCGATCGCACGCAGTTCGCCCTTGTAGCCATAACGCTCGCGCAACAGGCGGCCGATGCTATAACCACGGCCGTCGCGGAACACCGGGAAGTCCACGCCGATCAGCGCGATCTTGTCGAAGTCGCCGACGATATCCGCCGGTTCGCTGTCCGGCGCGAGCCACACGCCGATCTCAGCCGCGCTGCGCGAAGCGATCAACGCATCGCGCGCAGCCTGCCACAACGCGAGCGGCACCAGCACCTTGCCGGCCGGCAATGTATCCACTGCGGGCAAGCTGCCGTCTTCCGCTGCGCGCACTACCGTCCAGTCATCGTTGACGATCGCGCGATTCTTGATGATAGAAGCCATCTGTTCAGTATCCTTTTTCGCGGTTACGCGTGAGCCGGTTGGCGCGAGGCGTACACACGTTCCTTGAACGGGGTGATGCCGATGCGGTTGTACGTTTCGATGAAGCGCTCGCCCTCAAAGCGGTTTTCCACGAACGTATCGATCACTTTGCTCATCACGTCCGGCATCTCTTCCGCCGAGAACGACGGCCCGATCACGCGGCCAAGATGCGCGCCGGTCGCGCCCGTGCCCTGCTCGCCGCCGAGCGTCACCTGATACCACTCGGAGCCGTCCTTATCGACGCCCAGAATGCCGATGTTGCCGACGTGGTGGTGGCCGCACGCGTTGATACAACCCGAGATGTTCAGCGACACGTCGCCGAGGTCGTACACATAGTCGAGGTCGTTGAAGCGCTCCTGAATCGCCAGCGCAATCGGAATCGACTTCGCATTCGCGAGCGAGCAGAAATCGCCGCCCGGGCACGCGATGATGTCGGTCAGCAAGCCGATGTTCGGCGTCGCGAAACCTTGCGCCTTGGCCTTTTCCCACAGCGCGAACAGATCGCGCTTCTTCACGTTCGCGAGAATCAGGTTCTGTTCGTGCGACACGCGGATTTCGCCGAACGAGTACTCGTCGGCCCAATCGGCGACCGCTTCCATCTGCGCGTCGGTGGCGTCGCCCGGGGCGATCGTGGCCGGCTTCAGCGACAAGGTCACCGAAGCGTAGCCCGATACCTTATGCGGGCGCACATTGCGTTCGACCCAACGGGCGAACGCACGGTTTTCCAGCAGATGATTTTCGAACGATGCATCCGTATCCGGCAGCTTGTCATACACCGGCGGCTGGAAGTATTGCGACACGCGATCGACTTCCGCTTGCGTCAGCGTCGAAGGACCGTCCTTCAGGTGCTGCCATTCTTCCTCGACCTGCGCCGAGAACTTCTCCGGGCTCAACGCCTTCACGAGAATCTTGATGCGCGCCTTGTACATGTTGTCGCGGCGGCCGTAGCGGTTGTACACGCGCAGCACGGCTTCGCAGTACGTCAGCAGGTGTTGCCACGGCAAATCCTGACGGATGATCGCGCCGATGATCGGCGTACGGCCCATGCCGCCGCCGGCCAGAATGTCGGCCACCAGCTCGCCCTGCTCGTTCTTCCTCAGATACACGCCCATGTCGTGGATCTGGACGGCAGCACGGTCTTCCTTCGAGCCCGACACGGCGATCTTGAACTTACGCGGCAGCCACGCGAATTCCGGGTGGAACGTCGACCATTGACGCAGGATTTCAGCCCACGGACGCGGATCGACCACTTCATCGGGCGCCACACCGGCGAACTGGTCCGCCGTGATGTTGCGAATGCAGTTACCCGAGGTCTGGATACCGTGCATCTGCACCGCGGCAAGCTTGCGGAGAATTTCCGGCGTTTCTTCGAGCTTGATCCAGTTGTACTGGATGTTCGAGCGCGTCGAAAAGTGGCCGTAGCCGCGGTCGTGTTCGCGCGCGATCTGCGCAAGCACGCGCATCTGGTCGCTGCGCAGGTTGCCGTACGGAATCGCAATGCGGTGCATGTACGCGTGACGCTGCATGTACAGGCCGTTCTGCAGGCGCAGCGGACGGAACTCCTCTTCGCTCAATTCGCCCGACAGCCGGCGGCGAACCTGGTCGGCATATTGCGCGACCCGTTCGTCGACGATGGTCTGGTCGTACTGATCGTATTGGTACATTCGGGGACCCCAATTTTTTTGCGTGACACACAGCGTTCCGGCTACGCCGCGCCCTGGATATCTCCATTTGTCAGCTCAGACGAGTCAGGGTTTAGACCTATCTCTCATTTGCTTATGACAAATACAGATATCCATATTGAAAAAGATGGACAGATCGTAATAAACTCGCCTTATATTTCAAACGACTAAAAAATTCTTTTTATATGCGGAGAGGTTATATATGAACCTGCACCAATTCCGCTTCGTCCGCGAGGCCGTGCGGCAGAATTTCAACCTCACCGAAGCGGCCAAAGCGCTGTTTACAAGCCAGCCGGGCGTCTCCAAGGCGATCATCGAGCTGGAAGACGAGTTGGGCGTCGAAATCTTCACACGGCACGGCAAGCGCGTGCGCTCGCTGACCGAGCCGGGGCGCATTATCCTGCAGTCGGTCGAGAAAATCTTGCAGGAAGTCGAGAGTCTGAAGCGGGTCGGTAAAGATTACGCGGCGCAGGATCAGGGCAATCTGGTGATCGCGGCCACCCACACCCAGGCGCGCTACTCACTGCCGGCCGCCATCGCCGAATTCAAGAAGCGCTTCCCGAAAGTTCACCTTTCAATTTTGCAAGGTAGCCCAACCCAGGTGGCCGAGATGGTGATCCACGACCAGGCCGATCTCGCCATCGCGACTGAAGCGATCTCCAACTATAAGGAACTGGTCTCGCTGCCGTGCTTCCAGTGGCACCACCTCGCCGTGATGCAGCCGGACCATCCGCTGCTCGACCGCAAGCTCTTGTCGCTGGACGATCTTACTCAGTACCCGCTCATTACGTATGACAACGCGTTCGCCGGCCGCACCAAGATCAACGAGGCGTTTCGGCTGCGCGGCCTGCATCCGGACATCGTGCTCGAAGCGATCGACGCCGACGTGATCAAGACCTATGTCGAACTGGGTCTGGGCGTCGGCATCATGGCGGATATCGCGTTCAATGCGGAGCGCGACCGCCATTTACGCGCGATGCCGGTCGGCCACCTGTTCGGCAGCAATGTGACGCGGGTCGCGCTGAAACAGGGCGCGTATCTGCGCAGCTATGTGTATACGCTCGTCGAACTGCTGTCGCCGAGCATGAACCGCAAGCTGATCGAACAGGCGCTGAAAGGCGAACACGAAACCTACGACATTTGACAGCACCACGCTTCCCGCTACGGAGACCATTCAATGACGTCGCATAAGAACAAACTTCGCGGCCTGGCCGCTCTCGGCGCGCTCCTGCTCGCCACCGCAGCGCACGCCGACCTCAAGGTCGGCATCGACCTGTCGAGCACCGGCCCCGCGGCCGTGATCGGCATCACCAGCAAGAACGCCATGCTGATGTGGCCGGGCACGATTGCCGGCCAGAAAGCCGACTACATCTTCCTCGACGACGCGTCCGACCCGGGCGCCGCGGTCCGCAACATTCGCAAGCTGATCAACGAAGACCACGTCGACGTGATCGTCGGCCCGAACATCACGCCGGCGGCGATGGCCGCGCTCGATCCGGTCGCCGAAAGCCAGACGCCGATGATCACGCTGATCGGCTCGGCGAGCGTGGTCGAGCCGCAGGAAGGCAAGAAGGTGTGGGCGTACAAGATGGCGCAGACAGACAGCGCGATGGCCGACGTGATGACGCGCTACATGTCGAACCACAACGTGAAGACGGTGGGTTTCATCGGTTTCGCGGACGGCTACGGCGAAAGCTGGCTCAATGAGTTCAGCAAGTTCGCCGCGTTGCGCCACATCCAGATCGTCGCGACCGAGCGCTTCAACCGCACCGACGCCAGTGTCACCGGCCAGGTGCTGAAGCTGATGGCCGCCAAGCCCGACGCGATCCTGATCGCAGGCGCCGGTACGCCGACAGTGCTGCCGCAGCGCACGCTGGTCGAGCGCGGCTTCAAGGGCCCAATCTACCAGACGCACGGCATCGCGACGCCCGAGTTCATCAAGCTGGGCGGCAAAGACGTGGAAGGCACGCTGTTCCCGACCCAGCCGGTCGTGGTGGCGCGCACGCTGCCGGCCGATCATCCGGCGAAGAAGGCGGCGCTCGCGTTCGCCGACCAATATGAAGCGAAATACGGCCCGGGCAGCGTCACGCAGTTCGCCGGCGATGCGGCGGGCGTGTATCCGCGTCTTCAGGACGCCGTTGCACGCGCGCTGAAGACGGCCCAGCCGGGCACGCCGGCTTTTCGCACGGCGTTGCGCGACGAACTGGAGCATGCGCATGAACTGGTCGTGCCGAACGGTGTGGTGAACACCAGCGCGAAGGATCACGTCGGTCTGGATCAGCGCGCCAGCGTGATGGGCGTGATCAGGAACGGCAAGTTCACTTATCTGAGTCAATGAGTGAGTCGAAAAGCACGCCCGCAACCCGACGAAACCGTTCGGGCGGCGAGCAGCGCGGGCCGCTTCCGAAGTTGTTACAGTAGAACTCTTTCCCCCGACCCAGCAGTCCCACATCATGCGCACCACCCGAGCCATCCACGCCGTCGAGCGCCTGAAAACCCGCAGCGGCAATCCGCTGTTCGCGGCGATCAGCTTGTCCGGCGGCCTGTTCTACCTGGTCGACCGATCCACCGGTACCGACAGGAAAGTGTCCGATCCGCTGACGCTCGACGACTTCGTCAAGTTCGTCGACGGTTTCGGCCCGCCGAAACCGCGCAAGGCGAGCAAGCTCGATATTGCTTTCGAAGAGCAGATCAGGAAGAGCAAGGGCGGTTGAGTAGCGCTTATCGTCACGCTTTTTGCATGCTCACCGCTTGCCGATGTCACGCCACCGCCCGTCCGCCGCATTGCTCGCCAGCACCGCGTCGATGAAAAGCAAGCCGGCCACGCCGTCGTCTACCGTTGCAAGTAGCCGGCTTTCCGCAGGAAGCGCTTCACCCGCATCCAGCGCCTCGATCTGCGACGCCGCATCCTTGTACAACTGCGCGAACGCTTCCAGGTAACCCTCGGGGTGTCCGGGCGGTACGCGTGTTGCGTGTGCGGCGATCGCGCTATTCACACGACCACGCGTCACGCGCTCTGACGAACCGCCCAACGGCGTAAGCCAAAGCTCATTCGGATTCTCCTGATCGAAACTCAGTCCCGCCCTGGTTCCGTACACCCTTAAGCGCAACGCGTTCTCCGCGCCGCTCGCCACCTGACTCGCCCACAACATGCCGCGTGCACCGTTCGGATAGCGCAGCATCGCCTGCACGTGATCGTCGATGCGGCGCCCCGGTACGAAGGTATGCAACTCCGCGGATAACGATAACGGCGTCATTCCCGTGACGAATGCGGCGAGGTGATACGCGTGCGTGCCGATGTCGCCGAGACAGCCGGCGGGGCCCGCTAACGATGGGTCCGTGCGCCAGCCCGCCTGTTTGTTCGTGCCGCTCGTTTCTATTGGCTCAGCCAACCAGTCCTGCGCATATTCGACTTGCACCACACGTATGTCGCCAAGCTCGCCTCTTTCGACAAGTTCACGAGCGTGACGCACCAGCGGATAGCCGGAATACGTATGCGTCAATGCAAACAGCTTGTTCTTCTCGCGAGCGAGCTTCGCCAGCGCCTCGCCTTCGGCCAGCGATACCGCCAACGGTTTATCGCAGATCACGTGAATCCCGGCTTCGAGAAAGGCCGTCGCCACCGGCGCATGCAGATGGTTCGGCGTGACGATCGCAACCGCATCGATACCGTCGTCGCGCGCGGCTTCGGCGCGCGCCATCTCGCGCCAGTCCGCATAGCTGCGAGCGATACCGGCTTCATCGGCGCTCGCTTGCGCTCGTCGCGGATCGGATGACAACGCACCCGCCACCAGTTCGAAGCGATCGTCGAGCCGCGCGGCGACCCGATGCACCGCGCCGATAAACGCGCCCTGCCCGCCGCCGACCATGCCTAATCTGAGCCTTCTTCGTGGCATCGCCCTTGCTCCTTTGCGATCGATCGTAGTCAAATGCCCAGCACGCGTTTCAACTGGTCCGCGTCCACGCCACTGCCCGCGAAATCGTCGAACGCGTGCTCGGCCACACGAATGATGTGCCGGCGAATGAACTCCGCGCCCTCGCGTGCGCCGTCCTGTGGATGCTTCAACGCGCACTCCCATTCCAGCACCGCCCAGCCGGGAAAGTCGTACTGCGCCATCTTCGAGAAGATCGCGCCGAAATCGATCTGGCCGTCGCCCAGCGAGCGGAAGCGACCCGCGCGTTCGACCCAACCGCTATAGCCGCCGTACACGCCTTGCTTACCGTTCGGACGAAACTCCGCGTCCTTCACATGGAACGCCTTGATGCGCTTGTGATAGATGTCGATGAACGCGAGGTAGTCGAGTTGCTGCAACACGAAGTGGCTCGGATCGTAGAGGATGTTCGCGCGCGAGTGCTGCTTCACTGCGTCGAGAAAGCGCTCGAAGGTCACGCCGTCGTGCAGGTCCTCACCCGGATGCAGTTCATAGCAAACGTCGACACCGGCTTCGTCGAAGGCATCGAGAATCGGGGTCCAGCGGCGCGCAAGTTCGTCGAACGCCGCTTCGACCAGACCTGCCGGACGCTGCGGCCACGGGTACAGATACGGCCAGGCCAGCGCGCCGGAAAACGACACGTGTGCATTCAACCCCAAACGCTGCGACGCCTTCGCCGCCAGCTTCATCTGCCCGATCGCCCATTGCGTGCGCGCAGCGGGATTCCCGCGCACATGGGGCGCGGCAAAGCCGTCGAACAACACGTCGTAGGCCGGATGCACGGCTACTAGCTGCCCTTGCAGATGCGTCGACAGTTCGGTGATCGTTACGCCCGCATCCTCGACGATCTCCTGCAACTCGTCGCAATACGTCTGGCTCGCCGCCGCCTGTTCGAGATCGATCAGGCGCGCGTCGCACGGCACCTGAATGCCCTTGAAGCCAAGACTCGCGGCCCAGCCGGCCAGATGCGCGAGGTTGTCGAACGGCACCTCGTCACCCATGAACTGAGCCAGAAAGATCGCCGGCCCTTTGATGGTTTTCATCGTACGGCTCCTCGAACGACGTCACGCTCGCATCGTCCATGCCAGTCACCCAATGCGAGCGTGCCCCGGATACCAATCAGAATGGCGAGTCCGGGAAATAGAACTGCTGCGCGTTTTCCTTCGTGATCAGCACGGACGGAATGATCGTCGTCGGCGGCAGCTTGTCGCCCTTCAAACGCGCTTCGGCGGTGAGCTTGATGGCGTCGTAGATGAATTTCGGCGAGTACGACACGTCGGCCTTGATCAGCGGCGCGCTGTCCATCACGTTCTTCACCATGCCCTTCGAGCCCGCGCCGCCGAACACGATCTTGATGTCGGCGCGCTTCGCCTGATCGATCGCCTTGATGACGCCGACTGCCATGTCGTCGTCGGCGGCCCACACGGCGTCGATGTGTTTGAAGCGCGTCAGGTAGTCCTGCATCACCTTGAACGCGTCGTCGCGATTCCAGTTCGCGTACTTGGCGTCGAGAATCCTGATGTTCGGATACGCCTTCAGCACACCCGTAAACGCGGTCCAGCGCTCGTTGTCGAGCGTCGTCGGGATGCCTCGCAGCGCGACGATGTCACCTTTGCCGTCGAGCGCCTTCGCCAGATATTCGGCGGGAATCTTGCCGAACGCGGTGTTGTCGCCGGCGACATAGGCGTCCTGTGCGCTGGTGTCGGTCAGGCCGCGATCGACCACCGTCACGTAGATGCCCTTCTTCTTCACCTGCGCGACCGGCTGCGTCAACGAAGCCGATTCGAACGGGAAAATCACCAGCGCGTTGATCTTGTTGACCGTCACCAGATCCTGCAACTGGTTCGCCTGTTCGGGCGCGCCCGCCGCGGTCTTCACGATCACTTTCAGATCGGGGTGCGCCTTCTCCAGATCGCTTTTAGCCTTGTTCGCCCACCAGACGATGCCGCCTGTGAAGCCGTGGTCGGCCGTCGGAATCGCGACGCCCAGCGTGACTTTCTCATCGGCTCGCGCAACGCCCGCCGTACCCAGTATCCCCAACGCCAGCATGCCGGCGCTCACCGCTCGAATGACCTGCTTCATGGTTGTGTCTCCTAATGTGAGGCGTTCATGCGCCCCGATTCTGGAACCTGCCGCTGACGCTACTGTTTCGCCATTTGAAGCACTACGCCTACCGCCGCCCACGCTGCACGAACGCGACGAAGATAATCACCACACCCTGCACCGCCGCGTTCAGATACACGCTGATGATGCTGGTCAGATTCAGAATGTTCGCGATCACCGAAAGCAGGATTGCGCCGATCACCGTGCCGATCACGCGCCCTTCGCCGCCTTTCAGCGCGGTGCCGCCCACCACTACGGATGCGATTGCCTCGAGTTCCCACAGCAAGCCGGTGGTCGGCGTGGCCGAGCCGAGCCGCGGCACATACAGCACGGTCGCCACGCCGACGCAGATGCCGAGCAGCACGTAGGTGACGATCTTGACCTTATCGACGCGAATCGCCGCATAACGCGCGACCTGTTCGTTCGAGCCGATCGCCTGCACATGCCGGCCGAACGCGGTGCGATTCAGGATCAACGTGCCGCCAGCGGCAACGATCAGAAACACCCAGATCGGTACAGGCACGCCAAACAGGCTCGCGTAGTAAACCGGCCCATAGAGATCGGACAACGAGTTATCCAAGGTCAGCGCGCCGCCATCGGCGAGCCACGTCAGCACCGCGCGAAAAATGCCTAAAGTGCCCAACGTGACGATGAACGGTTCGATACGTCCTTTGGTAATCAGCAAACCGTGCGCGCAGCCGAACAATCCGCCGAGCACCAGCGCGAGCACGATGCCTAGCGTCACAATCAGCAACGGCGCGAACGTGTGCCCGCCGGCACCGGCCGCCAGCCCGTTCATCAGCCAGATCATGCTGCCCGCGATCAGCGCCGCCATCGAGCCGACCGACAGATCGATGCCGCCCGAAATGATCACGAAGGTCATGCCGACCGCGATGATGCCGATGAACGACGTGCGCGTGAGCACGTTCATCAGGTTGTCGAGCGTCGCGAAATCGCGATTGAGCAGCGTGCCGGTGACGCACAGCACGATCAGGCCGGCGAGCGGCCCGAGCGCATACAGACGATGCGCGAACCGTAACGCGCGGCCGGATGGCGCCGCTTCAGTGGGTGCCGGTCGCATGGGCGATCAACTCCTCTTCGGTCAGATGGTCGAGCGTGAGCGTCGCTTGCAGGCGTCCCGCGCGCATCACGGCGACGCGGTGGCACAAGCCGATCAGCTCGATCAGTTCGGATGAAATGACGATCACCGCGCGGCCCTGCGCGGCAAGACGATGGATCAGAAAATAGATATCGCGTTTCGCGCCGACATCGACGCCGCGGGTCGGCTCGTCGAGCACGATCACGTTCGGGTCGGGTTGCAGGAACTTGGCGAGCGCGAGCTTCTGCTGGTTGCCGCCGGAGAGCATGCGCGCGCGGCTCGACAGATCGCCGGTGCGAACGCCGAAGTCGCTCACGGCTTTAGTCAACGCCGCGCGCCCCGCTTTCAGATCGAGCAATGGATGCGCGTAGCGTTCGAGCGTCATTAGCGTGACGTTGTCTTGCAGGCTCAGGTTCACGTGCAGGCCTTTGCCTTTGCGATCCTCGCTCAGATACGTGAGACCGTGGCGCATCGCGTCGCGTGGATCTTTCAGATCGGCGTGGCGGCCCGCGATTTCGATGCGGCCCGCCGTGCGTTTGCGCAGTCCGATGATCGCTTCGAACGCTTCGGTGCGGCCCGCGCCGACAAGTCCCGCAAAGCCGAGCACTTCGCCGGCGCGGACGTCGAAGCTCAGGTCCTCGACCCAATCCGGTACGGCGAGGCTTTCGACTTTCAACGCGATCGGCGCGTCGGCGGGCACCGTGATCTTCTCAGGGAACATATCGGACACATCGCGCCCGACCATCAGATTCGCCATCTGCTGCCGCGCAAGTGCCGCCGTTTCGCTGCGCGCGACGAAGCGGCCGTCGCGCATCACGATCACTTCATCGGTCATGCGTTCGACTTCGTCGAGCTTGTGCGAGATATAGATGATGGTCACGCCGTCGGCTTTGAGCTTCGCCATCAGCGTGAAGAGGCGTTCGGTTTCGGACGGCGTGAGCGTGGCGGTCGGTTCGTCCATGATCAACAGGCGCGCGCGGCGCGACAAAGCCTTGGCGATCTCCACCATCTGCTTTTCAGCGACGATCAGCTCCCGCACCTTCGTGTCCGGTGCTTTCTCGAGGCCGACTTGCGCAAGATAACGCGTGGCGTCCGCACGCATTGCAGCATCGTCGACGAACCAGCCGCGCCGCTTCTCGTGGCCGAGATACATGTTCTGCGCGATCGTCAGATGCTCGGCGAGATTGAATTCCTGGTGAATCAGTACGATGCCGGCGGCTTCCGCATCGCGCGAGCCGATGAACTGCTGCGCGTGGCCGTCGACCAGCAAGGTGCCCGACGTCGCTGTCTCATAGCCGGCGAGGATTTTCATCAGTGTCGATTTGCCCGCGCCGTTTTCGCCGAGCAATCCGTAGATACGGCCCGGGCTCAACTCGAACGACACACCGTGCAGCACGCGCACCGGCCCGAAGTCTTTGCGGATATCGTCGAAGCGGACAGCGAGGCTCATCGCTTACGCGCTCCCGCGAATCACGAGCCGATGCGGCAGCAGCACGCCCGGCACGTTCGCCAACGGATTCGCGAGCCGCTGCAGCAGCAGGCGCGCGGCGGTTTCGCCGAGTTCGCGCATCGGCTGCGCGATGGTGGTGAGCGGCGGATCGATTTGCGCGGCGAGCGAAATGTCGTCGAAACCGACTACGGCGATGTCGTCCGGCACGCGCTTGCCGACGCTGCGCAAGCCGTGGATCACGCCGATCGCCAGCGTGTCCGACACCGCGAAGATCGCAGTCGGCGGCGGCGCCTGTTGCACCAGCGTCGCTGCGGCCGATGCGCCCGCTTCATAGTCGAGACTGTTCAGATTCATGCGCCAGTTCTCGTTCGGCGTAATGCCCGCTTCGCTCAACGCGTCGAGATAACCCTGCTGACGCTGCCGCGCATAGAGATAATCGACATCGGAATTGATCAACCCGATGCGCCGATGGCCGCGCGCGAGCAGATGCCGCACCGCGTCGCCCGCGGCCCGGTAGTTGTCGATGCCGACGTACGGCACGCCGACCGCCGGGTCGAACTCGCAGCACGCGACCCACGGCAGCGCGCTGGATGCCTCGCCGAGCGCCTGCTGGATGGTCGCCGGATCGAGGCAGATCGCGCCGTCCGCGCGGCGGCGCCGCAGCAGATCGAAATAACTGCGCTCGCGGCCCGGGTCGGCGCCCGTGTCGCACAGCAGCATGAAATAGCCATGCTGGCGCGCGACGCTGTCGATGCCGCGCACAATTTCAGCGTAGAACGGATTGCCGACGTCGGGCACCATCGTCAGCAGCAGGCGGCTTTCGGCGGTGCGCAGGTTGCGCGCCAGTTCGTTGACGCGATAGCCGCTGGCGTCGACGGCGGCCAATACCTTGTCGCGCGTGGCGGGCCGGACGTTCTCGTGGCCGTTCAGCACCCGCGACACCGTCGCCACCGACACCCCCGCCTGCTCGGCGACGCCGGCAATCGACATCCCGACGGACGGCTGGAGCGGCTGCGCCTCACGCCGCGGGCGCGCTTTGGACACCGTTTTGGACAACGCTTTGGACAAGTCGGTCTGCCTCAAAAAATGTAATCGATTACATTTTTGGACGATGCGAGCGGGAATCGCAAGGACAGATCGGTAGGGATTAACACGGAGTCGGCAAGCCGGCGCACTGCCCGCGACAGCGCGGGATCGTGCCGCGGTTTGGTACAATTCCACAGTTACCCTGCCGTGGCCCGGCTCCAGATGGACACCGCTCGCCACTCGTCAGTGGCACAAATCGCCAAACCAAACCGCCGAACCCACCATGAATATCGAGCAAGCGCGTTTCAACATGATCGAACAGCAGATCCGCCCCTGGGAAGTGCTCGACCAGGACGTGCTGAATCTGCTCTCGATCGTCAAGCGTGAAAACTTTGTCCCCGCCGTGTACCGCGATCTGGCTTTCGTCGACTTCGAAGTGCCGCTGCCGGCCAGCCAGCACATGCTGGCGCCGCGCGTCGAGGCGCGCGTGCTGCAGGAACTGGAGGTGAAGAAGCACGAAAGCGTGCTCGAAATCGGCGCCGGCTCGGGTTACATGGCGGCCCTGCTCGCGCATCGCGCGCAGCACGTGCTGACGGTCGATATCGAACCGGAACTGGCGGAACTGGCAAAGAACAACCTGACCGCCAACGGCGTGCTGAACGCCGAAGTCGCCACCGGCGACGCATCGCGCGGCTGGGCTGACGCGGCACCGTACGACGTGATCTGCGTGTCGGGCGGCCTGCCGGTGCTGCCGCAGGACATCCTCGAACAACTGAAGGTGGGCGGCCGTCTGGCGGCTTTCGTCGGCACCGCGCCTGTCATGAAAGCGCAGATCATCACGCGCATCGACGAAACGCAATACCGCATCGCCGACGTATTCGAAACTTACGTCGAGCCGCTGATCAATGCGGTGCAGCCGCCGCGCTTCAAGTTCTAAGTAACCTGCAACCTGAAGTGTCGCTGGTCCGCCGCAATCTGAACTGGATGTCTTGCTGATGCAAAATCTGTCCGCTCCCGCGCTCGCCGAATGGCTCGCCGATCAATCGCGTCCCGCGCCCGTGCTGCTCGACGTGCGCGAGCCGTGGGAAATCCAGACGGCGTCGATCGCCGGCGCCGTGTCGATCCCCATGCGTGAGATTCCCGCGCGCAGCGAAGAACTCGACGACGACGCGCAAATCGTCTGCGTCTGCCACCACGGCGCGCGCAGCGCCCAGGTCGCGATGTTCCTCGAGTCGCGCGGCCACACTAACGTCTTCAATCTGCAAGGCGGGATCGACGCGTGGTCGCGGCAAGTCGATCCGTCTGTTCCTATCTACTGACTTCTGACGCGGCGCTATTTGGTTGTTTGCCTACGGCGTTGCCTTTCCTTGCTTTCTTATTGGTTTATTAGCGTTCCCCCTGTGCGGGGGGCACCTACTTTTCTTTGCCGGCCGCAAAGAAAAGTAGGCAAAAGAAAGCGGCTCAAACCGCCAATTCTTAAGCGGGTCCCCTGGCTTGGAGGAGGCAGTGGAGCATCTGGAATCGGTGCTCTCGCACACTCCGCGCTTGTGACAAGGCAGTCATTCTTCCGGCGGCGCTGCGCGCGCCGCTGCGGTACTTCACAAAACCGCCGGCCAGTTTTGATGCCCGCGTTTCGCCTGGTACGGGCAATGTTTCTTTAAATAGATATCCCTGATGGCCTCGCTCGCCCCCGCCAGTTCGGATCGTCCTGCCTCGCTTGCGAACAATGCAGGATGCAAACACCCTTCCGCAGATGTCGCCCCCTAAGCCGTCTCCTTCAACACTTCGGCAACGGTCCTGAATATCTCCTCGATCTGCGCCTCCTCGATAATCAGCGGCGGCGAAAACGCCAGAATGTCACCGGTATAACGCGTCAATACGCCCTTCTCGTAGCAGCGCACAAAAACATCATAAGCACGCGCGCCGGGCGATCCGGCACGCGGCGCCAATTCCACCCCACCCACTAACCCAAGATTGCGCACATCGATCACGTGCCGTTCGCCACGCAGCTTGTGAATCGCTGTCTCGAAGATCGGCGCCATCCGCGCGGCCCGTTCGAACAACTGTTCCCGCTCATACAGATCAATCGTCGCGCAAGCCGCGGCCGCGGCAATCGGGTGTCCCGAATACGTATACCCATGAAACAGTTCGATACCGCCCGGCGCGCCATTCACGATCGAATCGTGAATCCTCGCGCTGGCGGCGACGGCGCCCATCGGCGCGGCGGCATTGTTGGTGCCCTTGGCCATCGTCAACATGTCCGGCGTCACGCCGAAATACTGCGCCGCGAATGGCGCACCTAAGCGCCCCCACCCGGTGATCACTTCGTCGAAGATCAGCAGGATGCCGTGCTTGTCGCAGATCTCGCGCAGCCGCTGCAAATAGCCTTGCGGCGGAATCAGCACGCCGGTCGAGCCGGCCACAGGTTCGACGATCACCGCGGCAATCGTCGACGCATCGTGCAGCGTGACGAGCCTCTCCAGTTCGTCGGCGAGATGCGCGCCCCACGCCGGCTGTCCTTTGGAGAACGCCGCCTCCTTGATGTTCAGCGTATGCGGCAAATGATCGACTGAGGGCAGCAGCGCGCCTGAAAACGCCTTGCGGTTCGGCGCAATGCCGCCCACCGAAATCCCGCCGAAGCCGACGCCGTGATAGCCGCGCTCGCGGCCGATGAAGCGTGTGCGCTGCCCTTCGCCACGCGAGAGATGGTAGGCCAGGGCGATTTTCAGCGCGGTATCGACAGCCTCCGAACCCGAGTTCGCGAAGAAGATGTGCTTCAGATCGCCCGGCGTATGCCGCGCGATTTTGGTGGCGGCCTCGAAAGCCTTCGGGTGCCCCATCTGAAAAGTCGGCGCGAAATCCATTTCGGCCGCCTGGGCCTGCACCGCCGCCACGATCTCGTCGCGGCAGTGCCCGGCGTTGACGCACCACAGGCCCGCGGTGCCGTCGAGAATGCGCCGGCCATCGTGCGACGTGTAGTACATGCCCTTCGCGCTTGCCAGCAGCCGCGGCGCGCTCTTGAACTGGCGGTTCGCGGTGAAGGGCATCCAGAACGCGGACATATCGGGTGGCTTGGCGGTGGCGCGCTCTTTCATGTCGGGTCTCCTCGCGTGGGTGGTCTTCCAGTGTAGGCAGAGCGCGACGCATGCACAAAGGGGCGGCGCACATGCACCGCGCTCGCCCGCTGGCGGATCGGCACGCTTCGTTGCAGCGCCACACGCACCGCAACGAGGCGAACAGGCCACGTGTGCACCACTTTCGCGCCGCATTACGCATAACACCGATGCCCGGCCACCGCGCCGCAGCACGCAAGACGCGGAGTTCTCGCCGGATGCATCGCTTGGCATGTGCCTTGCAGTACACAAGCGGCAAGTCAAGCGGGACAAGCCCTGCTGGCTGAAATCGACGCCCATAAACGTTCACCATCAATGGCAAGGGGATATACATGAAACGTCGCAGTCTGTTGAAGTTCGGCTCCATGTCGGGCGCACTGGCGCTCGCAGGTCAGGTTCCGTTTGCCAAGGCGCAATCCGGCAGCGGTCCGATCAAAGTAGGCGTTCTGCATTCCTTGTCGGGCACGATGGCGATCTCGGAGACCTCGCTCAAGGACACCGCGCTGATGACCATCGCGGACATCAACAAGAACGGCGGCGTCATGGGCCGCAAGCTGGAACCGGTGGTGGTCGACCCGGCGTCGAACTGGCCGCTGTTCGCGGAGAAGGCGCGCCAGCTGATCACCCAGGAAAAGTGCGCCGTCGTGTTCGGCTGCTGGACTTCGGTGTCGCGCAAATCGGTGCTGCCGGTATTCGAAGAACTCAATGGCCTCCTGTTCTACCCGGTGCAGTACGAAGGCGAAGAAATGTCGCGCAACGTGTTCTACACGGGCGCCGCGCCGAATCAGCAAGCGATTCCGGCAACCGAATACCTGATGAGCAAGGAAGGCGGCGGCGCCAAGCGTTTCTTCCTGCTCGGCACCGACTACGTGTATCCGCGCACGACCAACAAGATCCTGCGCGCCTTCCTGAAGTCGAAGGGCGTACAGGAAGCAGACATTCAGGAGGTCTACACGCCGTTCGGCCACAGCGACTATCAGACCATCGTCGCGAACATCAAGACTTTCTCGCAGGGCGGCAAGACCGCGGTGATCTCGACCGTCAACGGCGACTCGAACGTGCCGTTCTACAAGGAACTAGGCAACCAGGGGCTGAAGGCATCCGATGTGCCGGTCGTCGCGTTCTCGGTCGGCGAAGAAGAACTGCGCGGCATCGATACGAAACCGCTGGTCGGCAATCTCGCGGCGTGGAACTACTTCATGTCGCTGCGCAATCCGGCCAACGAGAAGTTCAAGAAGCAATGGGCCGCGTGGGTCAAGGAGAACAACCTGCCGGGCGGCACCAAGCGCGTGACCAACGATCCGATGGAAGCGACCTTCGTCGGCATCCATATGTGGAAGCAGGCTGTCGAGAAGGCGAAGAGCACGGATGTGGACAAGGTGCGTGTGGCGATGGTCGGCCAGCAGTTTGCGGCGCCGTCGGGCTTCACGCTCGAAATGGACGGCAATCACCATTTGCACAAGCCGGTGATGATCGGTGAAGTGCGTGCCGACGGCCAGTTCAACGTGGTGTGGCGCACCAAGACTGCGATTCGCGCGCAGCCGTGGAGCCCGTTCATCGCCGGCAATTCGAGCAAGCCGGACGTCGTCAGTTCGATTCCGGCGTTCCTGAAGCGCTCGCGGGTTGCCTGACGGGACGACGCAGCGATACGACGGCGCGGCCATCCGTGTTTATCCACGATGCCGCGCCGCCCTGCCGGCTCTTCTTCAAAGGCCACCATGGCGTTTTCATTCCTGACGTTCGCACGGCGCAGCATCGGCAGCCTGGGGCTCGCGCTCCTGGCTAGCGCGCCGCTTGCCGCTTTCGCGCTGAGTCCGGCCGACGTCGCGCCGCTCGCCGGCGACGACTTCGACGCGAAATCCGCGGCCATCGACAAACTGATCGCCAATCACGACAAAGCATCGCTCGCGGTGCTCAAAGCCCTGTCCGACGACAGTGCGCTCGCCACCGATGCCGGCGCCGTACTGCTGCAGGACGGCGACACCGCGCGCGATGCCGTCACCGGCAAGACCGTCGCCGCGGGCGATGCTCAACCGGTCACACTGAACAACCTGCTGCGCTCGAAGGTGACAGGCGCGCTGTCGGGCCTGCAACTCGACTCGCCCGATACGGCTACGCGCGCCGCCGCAATCACCGCGCTGTTGCAAAACCCCGATCCGTCGATCAAACCGCTGGTCGACGCCGCTCGCGCGAAAGAAACCGACCCAGCGCTGAAGAAGCGTCTGGACACGCTGTGGGCGATGACCGCCTTGCACGACGCCGATCCGGCCAAGCGGCTCGAAGCCGTGCAACTGGTCGCCGCGAGGCACGATCTCGACATGAACGAGCTGCTGCGCCCGCTCGTCGCGAAGAAGCCGGACGGCACCTTCAACGAAACCGACGACCGCGTCCGCGCCGCCGCGCAAAGCGGCATCGACGAACTCGATGCGATCCAGCGCCGCAGCCAGATCGCCGGCACGCTGTTCGCCGGCTTGTCGCTCGGCAGCGTGCTGCTGCTCGCCGCGCTCGGCCTCGCGATTACATATGGGCTGATCGGCGTCATCAACATGGCGCACGGCGAATTCCTGATGATCGGCGCGTACGCCACCTACGTCGTGCAGAACCTGTTCCAGCGGTACGCGCCCGGTGCGTTCGACTGGTATCCGCTGCTCGCGGTGCCCGCGTCGTTCGTGGCCGCCGGATTAGTCGGCATCGTGCTCGAACGGCTGGTTCTGAAGCACCTGTACGGCCGTCCGCTCGAAACGCTGCTGACCACCTTCGGTATCAGCCTGATTCTGATTCAGGCCACGCGCATGCTGTTCGGCGCGCAAAACGTGCAGGTGATCAATCCGGCGTGGATGAGCGGCGGCGTGACCGTGCTGCCGAATCTGATCTTGCCGTACAACCGCCTGGCGATTCTGGCGTTTTCGATGATCGTCGTCGGCATTGCGTGGGCCGTGCTGACCAGGACGCGCCTCGGTCTCTTCGTGCGCGCCGTCACGCAGAATCGGCGGATGGCGGCGTGCGTCGGCGTGAAGACGGCGCGGGTCGATTCGTATGCGTTCGCGTTCGGCGCGGGCATTGCCGGTTTGGGCGGCTGTGCGCTGTCGCAAATCGGCAATGTCGGCCCGGACCTCGGCCAGAGCTACATCATCGATTCGTTCATGGCGGTGGTGCTCGGCGGCGTCGGCCAACTGGCCGGCACCGTGATCGGCGGCTTCGGGCTCGGCCTCGTCAGCAAAGCGATCGAACCGTTCTGGGGCGCGGTGCTCGCGAAGATCGCGGTGCTCGTGCTGATCGTGCTGTTCATCCAGAAGCGTCCGCAGGGCATGTTCGCCCTCAAGGGCCGTAGCGCGGAGGCATGATGACGTCTGCGACTACACCGGCTCACGTTTCATCAGCGGGCTCGGCCGCGAGCTCCGGCCGCGAGGCGCAATCCGGCTTCGCGCTCGGCTTGCCGCCGCGTCCCGCGCTGCTGTCTCGGCGCGCATGGCTCGCGCTGATCGCGCTGATTATCGTGTTCGGCTTCGGCGTGCCGTTCGCCACGCTAGTAGTACCGGAGACGAGCGCGTTCCATCTGTCCGCGTACGCGATGACGCTGACCGGCAAGTTCATGTGCTACGCGATCGCCGCGCTCGCGCTCGATCTCGTGTGGGGTTACTGCGGCATTCTGAGCCTCGGGCACGCATTGTTCTTTGCATTGGGCGGGTACGCGATCGGCATGTACCTGATGCGCGCGATCGGTCACGAAGGCAAATACGGCAGCGATCTGCCGGACTTCATGGTGTTTCTCGACTGGCATCAACTACCGTGGTACTGGCAAGGCACCCAGCATCTCGGTTATGCGCTGCTGCTGGTGGTGCTGGTGCCGGCGGTGGTCGCGTGGGTGTTCGGCTTCTTCACGTTCCGCTCGCGCGTGAAGGGCGTGTACCTGTCGATCATCACGCAGGCGATGACCTTCGCCGCGATGCTGCTGTTCTATCGCAACGAAACGGGTTTCGGCGGCAACAACGGCTTCACCGACTTCAAGCGCATCGGCGGTTTTCCGATCACGCATCCGGGCACGCGCACTGCCCTCTTGCTGATCACATTTGCCGTGTTGATTCTCGCGTTTATCGGCGCACGGGCGATCGTCGCGTCGAAGCTCGGCCGCGTGGTCACTGCGGTACGCGACGGCGAAACGCGCCTGATGTTCCTCGGCTACAGCCCGTTGGCGTACAAACTGTTCGTGTGGACCGTGTCCGCCGTGTTGTGCGGGATTGCTGGTGCTTTGTATGTGCCGCAGGTCGGCATTATCAATCCGGGCGAGATGTCGCCGGGCAACTCGATTGAAATGGCGATCTGGGTCGCCGTGGGCGGACGTGGCACTTTGATCGGACCGATCGTCGGCGCGTTCGCGGTGAATGGCGCGAAGAGCTTTTTTACGGCGAACTTCCCTGAGTATTGGCTGTTCTTTCTTGGCTTGATCTTCGTGCTGGTGCCGTTGCTGTTGCCGAACGGCATCATGGGGCTGATCGAACTCGTGACGCGCAAGAGGAACCGCTCATGAACGAAAACCCGATGGTTCCTGATCTTGCCTTGCCTGAAGCACCGGCTGAACGGTCGTTGAGCGGCGTCGCCAGCATGGGGCACGCGGTGGTGCCGGGCGAGATCGACATTTCGCACGGGACGATTCTGTACCTTGAAGATGTGACCGTCAGTTTTGATGGTTTTCGCGCGCTGAATGGGCTGACGTTGTCGATCGATGCGGGTGAATTGCGTTGCATTATCGGGCCTAACGGCGCGGGCAAGACGACGATGATGGATGTCATCACCGGGAAGACGGAGCCGGATTCCGGCAAGGTTTTTCTGGGGCAGTCGATTGATTTGACGCGGATGAATGAGCCTTCTATTGCACGTGCCGGGATTGGGCGGAAGTTTCAGAAGCCTACTGTTTTTGAGCAACATCCTGTTTGGGAGAACCTTGAGTTGGCTATGAAGGCTGACAAGGGGTGGTGGGGTTCTTTACGCGCCCGGTTGGATCGCGAGGCGCAGGCTCGCATTGAAGAGACTTTGGCTTTGATTGGGCTTGAGAGTGAGGCTCGACGGCTTGCTGGCGAGTTGTCGCATGGGCAGAAGCAGCGGCTCGAGATTGGGATGTTGCTTATGCAGCAACCGGCGCTTCTTTTGCTCGATGAGCCTGCGGCCGGGATGACCGATGATGAGACTATGCAGTTGGCTGATTTGCTCAATCAATTGCGGGGGACTTGCTCGATGATGGTTGTGGAGCACGATATGGAGTTTGTTGCTGCTCTGTCTGGTGACACTGGGCGGGTCACCGTGATGGCTGAAGGGCGGGTTCTTGCTCATGGCACTCTTGATGATGTTAAGAAGGATGAGATGGTTATTGAGTCTTATCTAGGGAGGTGATTTGGTTTTTTTTGCCTTTGGCGGCGGCATTGGTTGTGTGCCTACGGCGTTGCCTTTCCTTGCTTTGATATTGGTTTATTAGCGTTCCCCCTGTGCGGGGGGGCACCTACTTTTCTTTGCCGCCGCAAAGAAAAGTAGGCAAAAGAAAGCGGCTCAAACCGCTAATTCTTAAGCGGGTCCCCTGGCTTGGAGGAGGTAGTGGAGCATCTGGAATCGGTGTTCTCGCGCACTCCGCGCTTGTGACAAGGCAGTCATCCTTCCCGCCTCGCACTATGTGCTCGCCGGAACGGTCTGCCTGGGAAACCAGTGGTTTTGTTCTTTTGCTGTGGGAGCCATCGGCTTCGCCTCGGCGAGGCGCTGAAATTGGCCGGTGGTTTTGGAAGTGCGCTGAACGCATGAAACGGCTAGCGGTTTTATGAAGTACCGCTGCGGCGCGCGTAGCGCCGCCGGAAGTATGACTGCCTTGTCACCGAGGCTGAATGTGCGAGAACACCGATTCCAGATGCTCCACTACCTCCTCCAAGCCAGGGGACCCGCTTAAGAATTAGCGGTTTGAGCCGCTTTCTTTGCTTACTTTCTTTGCGGCGGCAAAGAAAGTAAGTGCCTGCCCCGCACAGGGGCGACGCTAATAGACCAATAACAAAACAAGGAAAGGCAACGCCGTAGGCACACAACCAATGCCGCCGCCAAAGGCAAAAAAAAAGCAAAACCACACCAGAATCAGAGGAACGATCCAAATGTTAGAAGTAGCAAACCTGAACCAATACTACGGCGGCAGCCACATCCTCCGAGATGTGAAACTAACCGTGCCGGACGGCAAGCTAACCGTCCTATTGGGCCGCAACGGCGTAGGCAAAACCACGCTGCTCAGATGCCTGATGGGCGTAGTCCAAACCAGGAGCGGTTCAATCGCCTGGCGTGGCACGCCAATCACAAAACTCCCAACTTACTCGAGAGTAGAACAAGGCCTGGCCTACGTCCCACAAGGCCGTGACATCTTCCCCCGACTGACAGTCGAAGAAAACCTGTTGGTAGGCGCCGCCAGCAAAAAAGCCCCCAAAAAAATCCCCGACCGCATCTACGACCTCTTCCCAGTACTAAAAGACATGCGCACCCGCCGCGGCGGCGAC
This sequence comes from Paraburkholderia sp. IMGN_8, assembly GCF_038050405.1. Taxonomy (NCBI): domain Bacteria; kingdom Pseudomonadati; phylum Pseudomonadota; class Betaproteobacteria; order Burkholderiales; family Burkholderiaceae; genus Paraburkholderia; species Paraburkholderia sp. IMGN_8. The sequence goes on from NZ_CP150900.1 coordinate 3,587,329, forward strand.
CTCTCCGGCGGACAGCAGCAACAACTCGCCATCGGCCGAGCCCTCATGAGCGATCCGCAATTGCTCATCCTCGATGAACCCACCGAAGGTATCCAGCCATCGATCATCCAGGACATCGGCCGCACACTGCGTCAACTGGTCGAAGAAATGGGCATGACCGTCCTGCTCGTCGAACAGTATTACGATTTCGCCAAGGAAATCGCCGATCGGTATTGGGTCATGAGCCGCGGTGAAATCGTCGCGGGCGGCGAAGGCGCTAACATGGACACGGATGGCGTACGCGCACTCATCGCCGTCTGACAAAGACGCCCACCGCAGCGTGATATTCTCGCCGCATCACTACGGCAATGCGTCGACCGTTGCCTAACGCGCGCCGGCACGCTCGGCCTCTATACGTCCATTCGCATGTCGCTTCACGAAAATCACGTCACGCTCGCCACCGCGCACGCCGCGGCGCAAAAGACCGCGCACTCGCAATGGCGCGCTCGTCTCGAACTCGGCTTCGTCAAAAACGGCGAGCGGACCACGCTCGCTCACCGGCGGCATGATGGGCCGTTGCGCGTGCAGCGGCCACTCTACCCGGAAGGCGATGCGATCTGTCATGCGGTGATCGTGCATCCGCCAGGCGGGATCGCGGGCGGCGATCAGCTCGATATCGATGTCGCGCTTGGCGACGGCGCGCATGCCGTCATTACTACGCCTGGGGCGACCAAGTGGTACAAGTCCAATGGACGCGCGGCGCGGCAGACTATCGATGTGCGAGTCGGCGCCCACGCCCGGCTCGATTGGCTGCCGCAGAACAATATCGTGTTCGATAGTGCGAACGCTCAGCTTGAATTCACGCTGACACTTGCTGAAGGCGCTACCGTGATTGGGTGGGATGCTACGCAGTTGGGGCGGCAAGCTGCCGGTGAACGGTGGTCGAATGGGCAGTTGCGCGCGGTTTCGCGGATCGTTGGAGCTAATGGCGAGTTGTTGTGGCTCGAACGCGCGAGTCTTACCGCGGATGATCCGCTAAGGGATGCTGCGCATGGGCTTGCCGGGTTTCCCGCGTATGGGATGTTGTGGGCCGTCGGGCCTGCTTGCGATGATGCGCTTGCTGAAGGGCTTACTGCCCAGTTGCCGTTTGATGATGCGCTGCGGGCGGCGGCTTCTTGTGTCACTTCTGGGGTTTTGATTGTGCGGGCTGTTTCTCGGTCTATGGAAATGCTACAGCGCGCGTTGACTCAGTGCTGGTTGCAGTTGCGGCCCGTCGTGCATGGGGTCGATGCTGTGCCGCTTCGGATTTGGTCTACTTGATCTGCGTTTGTCGGTGTGCCTACGGCGTTGGCCTTTCCTTGATTTGTTATTGGTTTATTAGCGTTGCCCCTGTGCGGGGCGGCACCTACTTTTCTTTGCCAGCCGCAAAGAAAAGTAGGCAAAAGAAAGCGGCTAGAACCGCTAATGCTAAGCGGGTCCCTCGCACAGCCACGGTAGTGGAGCATCTGGAATCAGTGTTCTCGCACACTCCGCGCTGGTGACAAGGCGGTCATACTTCCGGCGGCGCTGCGCGCGCCGTAGCGGTACTTCTCAAAACCAATGGGGCGTACGCGCTTCCCCCGTCATTCTTCCCGCCTCGGCGAGACGCAGACGTATGCACGCGGTGTCCACCACGCCAAACCAAATGCCCGCTCTAAAACCACTCGCAGTCTTTCACCGTCGTAAGCCCGCTCGCGCACCACGCAGAGGCATAAAAATGCTCAATTTCGGTGCATCGCCTCGCTGTCCTCACCGCTCTCCCCCGTTGCACCGGCATGGCACACACCTTGCTCGACAACCTCCCACGATGCTGCCGCGTCCTGACGGCAGCCGACCGCTCGTCGCCACCACCGCTCAATCAATATGACCCGATCGACCCTTCGTCCCGCACGCCGCGCCCTGCTCGCCGCGCTGTTGCTCTCACCCGTTCTCGCACTCAATGCGCCCGCCGCTCACGCGGATACGCTCGATAACATCGCCAAAGCCGGTGTGCTCAAGGTCGCCGTGCCGGAAGACTATCCGCCGTTCGGGTCGGTCGGCGCGGACATGAAGCCGCAAGGCTATGACATCGATACCGCCGCCCTCCTCGCGAAGTCGATGAACGTGAAGCTCGAACTCGTGCCGGTCAACAGCGCGAACCGCATTCCGTATCTGCAAACGGGTAAGGTCGATCTTGTCATCTCGTCGCTCGGCAAAACGCCGGATCGCGAGAAAGTCATCGATTTCTCAACCGCCTATGCGCCGTACTATCAAGGCGTGTTCGGTCCCTCCGACATCAAGGTCGCAAGCCCCGCCGATCTCACCGGCAAGACGGTCGGCGCCACGCGCGGCGCACTCGAGGAAATCGGTCTCACGCAAATGGCGCCGAACGCCACCATCAAACGCTTCGAAGACAACAACGCAACCATCGCCGCGTTCCTCTCGGGTCAGGTGCAGTTGATCGCCGCCGGTAACATCGTGGCCGCCGCGATCCTCGCGAAGAATCCGCCACGTCGTCCGGAACCGAAGTTCGTCATCAAGAATTCGCCGTGCTTCGTCGGTATGAACAAGAACGAAGGGCGCTTGCAGCAGAAGGTCAACGCAGCCATTGCACAAGCGAAACAGGACGGCACGCTCAACACGATGTCGAAAAAATGGTTCGGCGCCCCACTGCCGACGGATCTGTAAGCGCGTCGTTAGCTGAACTTGATACCGTGGTCGGCTCATCCGGCATTGCACTTGTCGTGGACTCATCCCGTGCGCATCACGCGATGAGTCCACGACTTGCAGCGCCTATCACTGTCGCCGCCTGTCTCCTCGGGACAGACGCAACCCTAAGCACATAATCGATGAAGCTGACACCTCGCGAGAAGGACAAGCTGCTGATTTTCACCGCCGCGCTGCTCGCCGAACGGCGCCGCGCGCGCGGTCTCAAACTGAATTACCCGGAGGCGATCGCCTTCATCACCGCCGCGCTGATGGAAGCCGCCCGTGACGGCAAAACCGTCGCCGAGGTCATGCACTACGGCACCACGCTGCTGACGCGCGCCGATGTGATGGAAGGCGTGCCCGAGATGATCCCCGACATCCAGGTCGAAGCCACCTTCCCCGATGGCACCAAGCTCGTCACCGTTCACCACCCGATCTCGTAAGGCAGGCCCCATGATTCCCGGCGAACTCCTCATCGACGACGGCGAACACGAACTCAACGCGGGCCGCGCCACCGTCACGGTGGTCGTGTCGAATACCGGCGACCGTCCGGTGCAGATCGGCTCGCACTACCATTTCTACGAAGTGAACGAGGCCCTGTCGTTCGATCGCGAAGCAGCACGCGGCTTCCGGCTGAACATCGCGGCGGGCACCGCCGTGCGCTTCGAGCCCGGCCAAGAACGCACCGTCGAACTGGTCGAACTGGCAGGCGAGCGCGTCGTCTACGGCTTCAACGGCAAGGTGATGGGCAAGCTTTGACGCGTCACTCACGCGTACCTGCTTTGACCGCCCTGCTCATTCCCGGACCCACACCATGACATTACGCATTGGCCGCCGCGCATACGCGGAAATGTTCGGCCCCACCACCGGCGACCGCGTGCGCCTCGCCGATACCGAGCTGCTGATCGAAGTCGAGCGCGACTTCACGACCTACGGCGAAGAAGTGAAATTCGGCGGCGGCAAAGTGATTCGCGACGGCATGGGCCAGTCGCAACGCGTGCACGCCGAGGTGGTCGATACCGTCGTCACGAACGCGGTGATTCTCGATCACTGGGGCATCGTCAAAGCCGACATCGGCATCAAGAACGGCCGCATCGCCGCGATCGGCAAAGCAGGCAACCCGGACATCCAGCCGAACGTGACGATCGCGATCGGCGCGTCCACCGAAGTGATTGCCGGCGAAGGGCTGATCGTGACGGCGGGCGGCATCGATACGCACATTCACTTCATCAGCCCGCAGCAGATCGAAGAAGCACTCGCGAGCGGCGTGACGACGATGCTCGGCGGCGGCACCGGTCCAGCTACGGGCACGAACGCGACGACCTGCACGCCGGGTCCGTGGCATCTCGAACGAATGCTGCAAGCGGCCGACGGTTATCCGATGAATCTCGGCTTCCTCGGCAAGGGCAACGTGAGCCAGCCGCAGCCCGCTTTAGAGCAGATCGCCGCGGGTGCGATCGGTCTGAAGCTGCACGAAGACTGGGGCACGACGCCGGCAGCAATCGACAACTGTCTCTCCGTCGCCGACGACACCGACACGCAGGTCGCGATTCACACGGATACGTTGAACGAAGCGGGCTTCGTCGAAACGACGGTGGCCGCGTTCAAGGGCCGCACGATCCACACGTATCACACGGAAGGCGCAGGCGGCGGCCACGCACCGGACATCATCAAGGTGTGCGGCGAAGCGAACGTGCTGCCCTCGTCCACCAATCCGACGCGCCCGTACACCGTCAACACGCTCGACGAGCATCTCGACATGCTGATGGTCTGCCATCACCTGGACCCGTCGATTGCGGAAGACATTGCGTTCGCCGAATCGCGCATCCGCCGCGAGACCATCGCCGCCGAAGATATCCTGCACGACCTCGGCGCGCTGTCGATGCTGTCGTCGGATTCGCAGGCGATGGGGCGCGTGGGCGAAGTGATCATCCGCACATGGCAGACCGCGCACAAGATGAAGGTGCAACGCGGCGCGCTGCCCGAAGACAACGCGCGCCACGACAATTTCCGCGCAAAGCGTTATGTCGCGAAGTACACGATCAACCCGGCGATCACGCACGGCATTTCGCATGAGGTCGGCTCGATCGAGCCGGGCAAGTGGGCCGACCTGGTGTTCTGGGAGCCGGCGTTTTTCGGCATCAAGCCGTCGCTGGTCCTGAAGGGCGGCATGATCGCGATGGCGCAGATGGGCGACCCGAACGCGTCGATTCCGACGCCGCAGCCGGTGCATTATCGCGAGATGTTCGCGACGCGCGGCGGAGCGTTGGGCCGCACATCGCTGACCTTCGTCTCGCAGATGGCCGCCGATGCGGGCGTCGGCGAACGCTACGGCTTGAATAAGCGTATCGTTGCGGTGAAGAACTGCCGCAACATTACGAAGGCCGACATGATTCACAACGCGTGGCGCCCGGCGATCAGCGTCGATCCGGAAACGTATGAGGTGATCGCCGACGGTCAGTTGCTGACCTGCGAACCCGCGACGGTGCTGCCCATGGCGCAACGTTACTTCCTGTTCTAAACCATGCGCACCATCGACAAACGGATCGCGCCGCATCTGAAGCTCGCACCGGTTCTGGTGAAGCGCGCGCCGACCTTGACGCTTGCTTTCGACGACCGCCGCAAGAGCCGTCTCGCGGCAACGCTCGACAACGGCGAAGAAGTCGCGCTGCTGCTGCCGCGCGGCACGGTGCTGCGCGACGGCGATGTTCTGGTCGCCGACGATGGCGGTTTGGTCCGCGTCGTTGCCGCGCCCGAAACGGTGCTTTACGTCCGCGCCAAAGATGCGCTGACGCTGACACGCGCCGCTTATCACCTCGGCAATCGCCACACGCCGGTCGAAGTCGGCGCGGATTATCTGAAGCTCGAATACGACCCCGTGCTGGCCGATATGCTCAAGCGCATCGGCGCGACGGTCGACCAGGTGTCGATGCCGTTCCAGCCGGAATCCGGTGCGTATGGCGGCGGCCATAAGCATGGTCACGACGAGACTTTCGCAGAAGACTATGCGCTCGCGCAGCAGGTGTTCGACGAGCATCACGGGCATGAGCATTCGCACGATCATGAGCATGGCCATAGCCACGCGCACGGTCACTCGCATGATCACGATCACGGCCATGGCCACGATCACGACGATCACGTCCACGACGAATCGTGCGGCCACGGGCATCACAATCATCATGCGCATCGCTGAACTCACGGCGCTGCTGCATCTCGCGTCGCCGGCGCTGCCGATCGGCGCGTTCAGTTACTCGCAGGGTCTCGAAGCCGCGATCGAAGCGCAACTGATCACCGATGCCGATTCCGCTCGCGATTGGATCGCCAGCGGTTTAACGGACGTGCTCGCACGTGGCGAGCTGCCGTTTCTTGCTCATCAGATCGAACGCTGGCGCACGCATGATGCCGCGGGTCTCGCTGAAGCGAATAGCGAATTTCTGGCCAGTCGGGAATCGGCCGAACTAAGGCGCGAAACAGAGCAGATGGGCTGGTCGCTGCGGCAGTTGTTCGTGTCCCTGGAATGGGGCGATGCACCGAGGCGCACGACACTGGCCGCGATAACGCCTTTGGCCCAACCCACCGCGTTTGCGTTCGCAGCGTATGCACACGACGCAGCGGTCGACGCCGCCCTTGCCGCCTACGCGTTCAGCTGGGTGGAGAACCAGGCCGCTGCCGCTCTGAAAGCGGTGCCGCTCGGACAGCTCGCCGGCCAACGGATCATCGTCGCGTTGCGCGCGCCGATCGACGCCGCCGTCTCGTGTGCACTCGCCACGTCACCCGAAAACATCAACACCTTCGCGCCGCAATTAGGCATTCTGTCGGCGCGTCACGAGTCGCAATACTCGCGGCTCTTTCGCTCATAACGAAGATCCATCATGAACGCACCTCATCACCCCGCTCTTCGTACGAAGAAACTGCCGCCGCTGCGCGTGGGCGTCGGCGGCCCGGTCGGCTCGGGCAAGACCACGCTGCTCGAAATGCTCTGCAAGGCGATGCGCGAGCAATACGACCTCGTCGCGATCACCAACGATATCTATACGAAAGAAGATCAACGTCTGTTGACGGTGGCGGGCGCGTTGCCGGCCGAGCGGATCATGGGTGTGGAGACGGGCGGCTGCCCGCACACGGCGATTCGCGAAGACGCGTCGATCAATCTGGAAGCCGTCGACCGTATGCTGACGCGCTTTCCCGATGCGGACATCGTGTTCATCGAATCGGGCGGCGATAACCTTGCGGCGACGTTCAGCCCGGAGTTGTCGGACCTGACGATCTATGTAATCGACGTCGCGGGCGGCGAGAAGATTCCGCGCAAGGGCGGACCGGGGATTACGAAGTCGGATCTGCTGGTGATCAACAAGACGGACCTGGCGCCGATGGTCGGCGCGAACCTCGACGTGATGGCTTCGGATGCGAAGAAGATGCGCGGCGAGCGCCCCTTCGTGATGTGCAATCTGAAGGCGCTCGACGGGCTGGATGAGGTGGTGAAGTTTATCGAGAAGAAGGGGTTGTTGAAGGTTTGAGATGGAGGCGCTGTCCGCCCCTCGCCTCACTCCGGCAACACCGCCATCAACACATCCACCGTCCGCGCCGTGGCCCCGCGATGGCGCGCGGCAAACGCCGAGGCCGCACCGCCCATCGCCAGCCGCCGTGCCTTGTCGCCGAACAGCTCACGCAACACGCGCGCCAGATCGGCCGGGTCCTGCACCTGTACCGCCGCGCCGGCCGCGACCGCATCGGCGGTGGCTTGCGTGAAATTGAACACGTGCGGCCCGATCAGCACCGGCACGCCCACCGCGCATGCCTCGATCAGATTCTGCCCACCCAGTGGCAACAGACTTCCGCCGATGAACGCCAGATCCGAAGCGGCATAGTAAGTGCCCAACTCGCCCATCGAATCGCCGAGCAGCACGTTCACGTCCGGCGGCAAAGCAGGCACACCGCTGCCTGCGGTCGAAGCCGCCGATGCCATCGTCGCGGCCGGCGCCCACGTCGAACGCCGCTCGATGCGCAGCCCAGCCTTTTCAACCAGCGCCGCCACTTCGTTAAACCGCTGCGGATGACGCGGCACCAGAATCAGCAACGCATTGTCGACGCCGAGCGCCGCGAACGCCTGCAGCACCAGTTCCTCTTCGCCTTCACGCGTACTCGCCGCGACCCACACGGGCCGCGCACCGATCGCCGCACGCCACGCATGACCGCGCGCCGCCAGTTCCGGTGGCGTGTTCATATCGAACTTGAGATTGCCGAGCACCGCGACATTGCGCGCGCCCAACGCCGTGAGCCGCTCCGCATCCGACGGACTCTGCGCCAGCACACGAGCAAAACCGCCGAACACGTCCCTGGTTGCATTGCCGAACTTCGCCGCCCGCTTGAACGAACGCGCTGACATCCGCGCGTTGGTCAGCACCAGCGGCACGTCCGCGCGACGGCATTCATCGATCAACGTCGGCCACACTTCAGTTTCCATCACCAGACCGAGCGATGGCCGCCACGTCCGCAAAAACCGCCGCACCGCGTGTGGCATGTCGTACGGCAAATAGCTGCGCAACACGCGGTCGCCGAAAATCTGCTCGCCGGTCGCGCGGCCGCTCGGCGTCATATGCGTGAGAAGAATCCGCGCGTCGGGCCGCGCGTTCATCAGCGCGTCGATCAGCGGTTGCGCGGCGCGCGTCTCGCCCACGGATACCGCATGCACCCAGATCAGCGGCGCATTGTCTTCCGGCAGCCGGCCACGCGCATAACCGAAACGCTCGCCGATTTGTTCGCGATAACCGCGCTCCTTGCGCGAGCGGATCAGCAAACGCAACACGGCAAGCGGCGCGATGATCCACCAGAGCGCGTTATAAATCGCCCTCAGCATCGGCGCTCCGCTTTTCGCCGCGTGTGTTTCAGCGCGCCTGGCAAGGAGAAAGCGGCGCTCAAACCAGCGCCCTGCCCTTCAGGCGTTCGAGAATGCCGAGCGGCGCGCATTCCGGCTGCGCCATCGCCTTGACCGGCAGGAAAAAAGTCTGCTCCAGCATGAACTGGCCGGACATCACCGCATGCGCGGTCTGGTCGGAGAAACACACCCACACACTGCCGGGCGGAAACGGCATGGTCTCCTGCGGGCACGACTTCTGATACTCGAGATCGGCCTTCATACCGTCGTGCAGATTCAGCATCAGATGGTCGTATTCGCTGCGCGGCGATTTGGTCACGTGCAGCAGGTTCAGCAGCCAGGCCGAGCCGGGCATCTGCGGTTTGATGCGCGGCAGGAAGCGTTTGGCCATATCCTCGAACGGCTCGCCGACGCGCCACACGCGTGGCACGCCTTGCGGATTGACGTTGGTGAACACCCGCAGGATGCGCTCGCCGTAGTTCGGCCGCGACGGGAATGCGTCTACATGCAAACGGCTATCGTCCTTGCGCCAGGACGTCTGGCGCGTTTCCACCTTATGCAGCCGCAGGCTCGTCGGTGCGACGCGCAGCTTGCCGTTGTATTCGGGGAAGAGTCCATCGACCAGCGTGCGCGCATTGGCCTGATACCGCGCGATCAACGCGCGTACCGCCGATTGCGTGACGGCGTCGCCGGCCACGCCGTGCAGCGCGCCGCCATTCGGTTCGAGGCTGATGTTCTTGCGGTTCGGATCGGCGAGCGCCGGATCGAGCAGCGCCTGCTCGCCGCCTTCGATCGCAAAGCGCAGATTCGGGAAATACAGCACTTTGCCGCGTTCGACGCCGGCCAGCAGCGTCTCACGCGGCACGGACAGGTTGCGTCCGTGCCAGTCAGCGGTGGCAACTTCGATGATCTGGGTTTCGTTCATGGTCGCCCTTGAAAACGGATGGAGCGTAAGGCGAAGTGCACGCCGCGTTACAGCAGGCCGAAACCGGCCAGCGCGGACTTCACCTGTTGCAGCGTGGGCGGCTGCCCGGCCGTGCCGAGATTGACGACGTTCGGCGACCAGTAGCCGCCGGTACGCCACGCGGTGGAGAAATTGTACAACTCGACCGTCGGCCGCTTCAGCGCCGCCGCGATATGAACTAGACCTGTATCAACACCAACCGTCGCGGCCGCGCCCTCGATCAGGCCGACCACCGCCGGCAGCGACAGGCGCGGCGGCACGATCGCCGCGGCGCCGAATTCCTTGGCCAGCCGTTCGCTGGTGACGCGCTCTTCTTCGCTGCCCCACGGCAACACGATCGACGCACCGCACCGCACCAGCGACTGGCCCAGTTCGATCCAGGCGGTATCAGGCCATTGTTTGTCGGCGCGAGAGGTGGCGTGGACGAACACCACGTACGGCACCGGCAGGTTCAGATTCGCCTCCGACAACGCCAGCGCCGCCCGCCCGGTGTCGAGACCGAAATCGATATCATCGGTGGGTTGCGGCTGCGGGTCGTTCAGCGCCGCGGCCACCAGCCGGCGCGTGCGTTCAACCACGTGAGTGCGCGGCTCGATCGGCACGCGTTTGTCGTAGAAGAAACGCACCGGCCATTCGAAGCCCGCGCCGTCGGTGCGGTTCGCGAGGCCGACCAGCGGCCCGCGCGCCATCCGCGCGACCCACGCGGTCTTGATGAGCCCCTGGCAGTCGATCACCAGATCGTAATGCTCGGCGGCGAGCGCGCGGCGAAACGCACCGATCTCGCGCCAGTTGTCGACCGAAAAGAGACGCTTGCGCCAGCGCCGCAGCGACACGGGAATCGCCCGGTGCACGCCGTTGACGAGCTGCACGAGCCCGACGAAGCTTTCTTCGACGAGCCAGTCGATCTGCGCTTGCGGATGGCGGCGTCGGATGTCGGCGATCACCGGCATGTTGTGAACGACGTCGCCCAGTGACGACACCCTCACGATCAGTATCTTTTGCACGCTCAAGTGTGGGAAAACCGGCTATCCGGCCCGAAGATGCGTTGAAAGAGCCCCCAAACCTGTCGCTTCGCGCCAGGCCCCCCGAGGGGGGTGAGAGAGGACCGCAATTCTAGCGCGACACGGGTAAATGACATGAAAAAACGCGGCGCGGTAAGTGAAACCCGCGCCGCGTTCGACGGCGGCCCGCGGTTCAATTCGAACCGCGCCGCCGCTGGAGCCTTTAGAACGGCAGCTTCGCGTCGGCCTTCTCCGCGAGGATCACGCGGCGGAAGTCTTCCTGGATGCGCTTGAGCGCTGCGTCGTTATCGGCCTCGAAACGCATCACGACCACCGGCGTCGTATTCGACGAACGCGCGAGACCAAAGCCGTCCGGATACTCGACGCGCAGGCCGTCGATCTTCACGACGTCGTCCGCGCCGGTGAACTTCGCGTTCTGCTGCAAACGCGCGACCAGTTCGAAGTTTTCGCCTTCTTCGAGCTTCAGTTGCAGTTCCGGCGTGGAATGCGAGTTCGGCAGCGAGTTCAGCAGCTGGCTCGGATCGGCCACGCGCGTGAGAATTTCCAGCAAACGCGCACCCGTGTACAGGCCGTCGTCGAAGCCGTACCAGCGGTCCTTGAAGAACACGTGGCCGCTCATTTCGCCTGCCAGCGGTGCGCCGGTTTCGCGCAGCTTCGCCTTCACGAGCGAGTGGCCGGTCTTCCACATCAGCGGTTCGCCGCCCTTGTCCTTCACCCACTTGGCCAGATTGCGCGTGCACTTCACGTCGTAAATGATCTGCGCGCCCTTGTTGCGCGAGAGCACTTCTTCGGCGAACAGCATCAGTTGGCGGTCCGGATAAATGATCTGGCCGTCTTTGGTGACGACGCCGAGGCGGTCGCCGTCGCCGTCGAACGCGAAACCGATTTCAGCGTCGGTTTCCTTCAGCGCGCGGATCACGTCCTGGAGATTCTCCGGGTGTGCCGGGTCCGGGTGGTGATTCGGGAAGTTGCCGTCGATCTCGGTGAACAGTTCGACCAGTTCGCAGCCGAGCTTCTTGAAGAGCTTGGGAGCGAGGCCACCCGCCACGCCATTGCCGGTGTCGACCACGATCTTGATCGGGCGCGCGAGCTTGACGTCGCTGACGATGCGATCGAGATACGCATCGGCGATGTCGTACTCGATGTACGTGCCGCTACCCGCGGAGAAGTTATCGTCGACGATGCGCTGATGCAGCGCGAGAATCTGCTCGCCGTAAATGGCGGTCCCGCGCAGTACCATCTTGAAGCCGTTGTAGTCCGGCGGATTGTGGCTGCCCGTCACGACGATGCACGAATCGACGCGGCGTTCGCCGCCTTCGAGCTGCAACGGCACGCTGGCCGCGAAGTAGCCGACCGGCGTGGGCACCATGCCGACGTTGACCACGTCGACGCCCGCCGCGCGCAAGCCGTCCGATAGTGCCTGGATCAGTTCGGGACCCGACAGGCGGCCGTCACGCGCGACCACCACGGCGTCGCCGCCTTGCGCCCGCACCTCGCTGCCGAACGCGCGGCCAATCGAACGGGCTGTGTCGGCATCGAGCGTCTTGCCGATCACACCGCGAATGTCATACGCCTTGAAAATAGATTTGGAGATCATGTTGGCTCACTTGCGTGCAATGGAAAATTTTGACCGGCGCTTCGCTGATTGATCGGTAAATTCGTCGTTAACCAATCGGTACAACCTCGCGAAACGCCCTTGCCGGAAGCGATCCGGTTCCAACTTATAATTGCGCTTTTCGGACCCGCCTTATAGACGCCTATTCTAATGCTTAGACGCCCTCCTTTTGGAAAGTTGCCGCGACAGTCGGCCAGGTGGGCAATTGCGCGCGCTGCCACCGCGCGGCTTGCGAGGCTCGCGCCACGCGTTCAATTCGCGCAACCTGATTGGCAAGCGTCGACCGGATGCTGACGCTCAAACGCTTCGCCAACCCCGACGTCACGCGCGCCTTTACCAATATCGTCTGGCTTGGGCTGGAGCGGCTCACGCAGATCGGCGTCGCGATCGTGATCAGCGGCATGCTGGCGCGCTACTTCGGCCCGGACGTCTTCGGCAAATGGCAGTATGCGAACACGCTGCTGCTGGTGCTTGCGCCGGTCACCTGGGT